>CAWAEL010000020.1:0-38228 GCA_963781185.1 uncultured Alphaproteobacteria bacterium | reverse complement strand
TTGGTCAACAATGCCGGCATCAATGGCGTCCGCGATGCTTGAAATGACGTCCGAAGATTGCGGCGTTGCATGTCGGTTGACTGGAAGGGGCGTGGAGCGTGCGTATTCTCCGTTCTGCTCGGATACGCAGGGCGATGGCGCGATCATCAACATCATCTCTAACCACGCCTTCACCGTCATCAAACACACCTTCCCCTATCCGGTCGCGAAACACGCCTTGTTGGCTGACACGTTCGCTGGGGCTGGAATATGCAGATCGCGGGATTGCGGTAAACGCGATTTCGCCCGGCTACACCGACACCCAGATCGCGCAAGATGACTTCAACCGCCACCCCGATCCAGCGCGTGCCGCGCCGACACCAGGTCCAAACAGCCGCCGGGTCGCTTGTGTCGTCCTGCGGAAGTTGCCGCTGTCGCAGCCCTGCTCGCCTCGGATGAGGCGCGGTTCATGATTGGCGCAAAAATATTGTCATCGACGGGGCGTCAGCATTCGTATGTATGAATAGGGCGCCTAATGTGCCTAAACTCAGCCTTCCAGGACCGGGCGTGCGGGCGGGGCGGCGGTCCAGAACCGGGCCTCGCCCCCGAAGGGTATATTCTCTTGGTTCAGGGGCACATGCCCTAATAATGCTCTTGTACCAAGGCAGACATGACCGCAGCCGATACCCCCAGCAGGTTGCCATCCTGATCGAAGACTCCACTCCATCGCGCTGATAAGCCGTTTGGCTCACGAATTCGGCGGCGGGGAGTATTCAGCGTCATACCCCGAAGAAGGGGCGGTTGCCATGAAGGCTGCTGTCGAACCTTCGGGGGGGGCCGGAATTCTTCATGGACCATGCAGTGCCAGTTGCCGTCTGCTAGCTGGTAATCAAGCATGCGGCGAGACGCAGGGCGCCTCGACGATGGCTTGGCGCCAGTTTGGCCATCGGGAAGATAGTCGGCCACATCGATCAGGCCAAGCAAAGCCCAGCCTTGCCCACGCCCCAGCCCTTTGCTGTAGGACCGGCGCACCTTCTCAGCGAGAAGTGGTTGTAAAGGCCGGTGTCTGTGTTCCAGCAACAGATCCTTGTAGCCCAAAACCTCAGCCACGGCGGCCTCTGCCCAGCCTACTGGATCAAGTGGTCTCAGATGGGCGAAAAGGGTGGTTCGCATGCAGTCCAACCAGACGCCCGGCCCGGGGTTTCATGGCTCGGTCTCGGGGGGCACGTCGCCATAAGGCGCAAGGAAAATAGCGAGTTCCTTAAAGGTTACGGAAACCGGGCCGATCTTGCGGCGTTCGCCGCAAATGCCGTGCCAAAGAAGTGACCGACTCACAGACAGGGCCGCGTCGCCGGTGCGCGCGACCACGGCGCACATCACATGTCCCGGGGCGCTTGTCATCAGGTTGAAATGGCAGCATCCGCGCGGCCCATGCCCGAAAAAAGCCGTGGCTGAAAATGAACTAATGCGGGTCTTGCAGCATGTCGGGACGCTGCAACCAACCCTTCAAATCCGACACATAAAACCAGGATTGCAACGTGGCCGCCCAAGCGGTAGCGCTCTCTGATCTAAAGGGATCGGTCAGCTTTCCTTCGCTTCATGTCTCGAACCTTCAGAGTGTTTGTTGTTTGAAACCATCACTGCGGCATCGGTGGATTGCAATGTTCGATCAGGGCGCTTGCATCACCGATTGGGCAGCTTCTGCATCCCCCGCTCAAATTCATTAAAGACGGCGGGGATCCCTGGCTTTCATCCATCCGATCCTGGGCGGTGTATCCGGCGCCCTGCCCCGACATTTAAATCAAGCAGCAATCCAAGAGCCGCCTCAATCTCACCGGCAAAGCTGTGACAGCAGGTCGGATTCCACGGCCGCCAGAAGGGCGCGGTGGAATTCAAGATCGGCAGAGATGAAGCGGCGACGGCCCTCGGCATAGTCCGGATCAGGGGTGCGGAGAACGTGTTCCTCTATCTCCCATGACCGACGGATACGCGCGCGCGCCTCTTCGGTCGCCATCATCGTCGCTGTGTGAACAACGCCGGGCTCCAGCACCAACCAGCAAGTCGTTCAACAGCGACAGGGCATTCGCCTGCCGTGAACTCCATGACATCTGGATCCAAGAGCCGCCATTGGCCGCGGGCAAAACCCGGGTGCCGTCCGAAGTGCGGCTTCTGACGAGCCCCTTTGCCCCATGATGAACGCCTCTCGGACTACCACCGAGTGGACCCCCATCTCGTCGAAGATCGGACTCTTTGGGCATAGTTTCGAGGTGCCCAGTGCCGCCCACGATGCGGGTGCCAAGTTCGGTCACGGCAGCGCCGAGGATGCCGCGCACCTCAATGACGCCCGCCAGTGCGTCAGACTTCCGGCCCCCGAAGACGGTTGATACTCGTTGCGATGGCTCGCTCGACCCTTTTCATCTGTTTATCATACTAACAGGTGGTCCTTGAACTGAAAGGCTACCGGAGGGGCATCGTCGCATCCGACTTTCCGGCATTGCCCTAGGCTTTCACCCCGATCTTGACACGCCGTGCATCTGGCGCCACAGGCGCAGCGGTTGCGTGAGCGATATGCCAAGCGAGACCTGATCGCTGCTGAGAACCGGGAAGACCCAGTTCGGATTTTGAGGGTCGTCAGTAATATCAAGGGTGCGAAGGTTGGTGCCAGGATAGGAACACCGCCTCCGCGCCTTTGGATGCTGCGCGTGCTGCGGTTTCTATTGACTTGGGGCGATCCGTGCCCACACGCGCCTCGACCTGTTCGCCAAAGCTCAATGTCTGACCGAGCGTCAAGCCTGCCGCGACAAAGGCATCGCGCACGGGGCCGCAATGCTTGCGACATAGGGGGTGACAAGGCCGAGCCGCGGCGCGCACGCCAAGAGTTTGAAGGCGACCAAGGCTGCGGTCAAGGGATCGGTGACCATTGGTGTGTCGACCGCGCACCATCCTGGCGCCACCGCTTTTGGCCCCGATCAGACCGAGGTGTAACTCATAGCCCACGGCATCAAAGCACGCGGCCCTAGGCAAGACGGGCAGCGCGCGGCAACTCAGTTTCATTGCAGCAATCGAATCACTTGTGAGTTCGTCACCGGAAAGGATGCGGCTGACACAGATTGCGACATCTCGGCCCGGGAACAGCCTGCGGAAGTCTTGCTCCAGCGTTTCATCGGCTTGTAGCACCACCAACCCCAGCGTTGCCTTCACCCAAAATGGGGCCGGTCAGATCCAGCTGATTTCTTTCATTCTGTGATCTCCGGCAATTCGGCGGGGCGCCTGCCGCTGCAGCTCAGGTCCATTTGCGCGCAGGACGATGTTCTCTTCATGCACAAGAACACCTGGTGCGATTTCACACCCGGCTCCAAGGTCAGCACCATTCCTTCGCGCAGCTCAGTCGTATCAAGTGGCGTCAAAAAGGGCTATTCCCGTCAGGGTCAGCCCCAGCCCATGCCCCAGCCGCACCGCCTGTGACAGCACCTCACGTGGCCGGTCAAGATCCGGTGCGCATTGTCGCGTGCCAGCATCCGGACGCAGGTTTGCCAAAGCTACATCTGTGGCGGCATAGGCCGCATGTGCGCGGCGAGTTCTCAACTGCCTGCCCAGTGGAAGTTGCGGTCAAAGTCGCAGAAGCAGCCGTTGCGCACCGCACCTGTATCCAACATCAGCACATCGCCGGGCTGCAAGGGCGGTCATCGGCAGGAGAGATCACATCGCCATATCCACCCTACCTGCGCCGCCCGCGATGTAGCTGACCCAGCCCCCTCTTGCAGCAAGGCCACCTGAAAATCGCGGAACACCTTTGCAGCAAGGGCATCGCCTTGGCGCACGAACTCTGGCACCCGGGCAAGCTGCATCCGCCACGCCACAGGTCGCGCGGATCTTGGCGATTTCGACCTCGGATTTGACCTCACGCACGCGCGGTGCTCGGCGCCTATTTCGATATCTTGCGCGGGACGCGGCTCTTGCAGACGAGGAAATCGGCTATCGGCACTGCAGGTGGGCTTTCAGCCCCACGACCGCCTGATGCTGGGACCAAGGTGCGGGGTAGTGTCGGTCAAAAGGCTGACCCCGTCATGACGCGCGTCCAGGTTCGGACGTCCTCTCTCACATCGCCCCATAGGCTTGCTGGAATAACCGCAATCGGATCGCCAGCCGCAGGCACGACGATATGGCCGCGCCGGGCTTTCCCAGAATCGGGTCAGGAATCCGGTGGTATAGAAGACGTCGGCGGGCTGGACGCGTTGCTTTTGACCACGCCCGCCGACGTCTTCTATACCACCGGATTCCTGACCCGATTTTGGGAAAGCCCGGCGCGGCCGTGGTTCATCGTCGTGCCTGCGGCTGGCGATCCGATTGCGGTTATTCCGGCAATCGGGGCCGACCTTATGGGGCGATGCTGGATCAAGGACATCCGAACCTGGAACGCGCCCGATCCTGTCGATGACGGGGTCAGCCTTTTGACCGACACTCTGACCACCTTGGTCCCAGCATCGGGCAGAATAGGCATTCCGATGGGGCTGGAAAGCCACCTCCGCATGCCGATTGCCGATTTCCTGCGTCTGCAAGACCGCGTTGCCCCGCGCAAGATTGTCGATGGCACGAGCGCCGTCTACCGCGTGCGTGAGGTCAAATCCGAGGTCGAAATCGCCAAGATCCGCGCGACCTGTGGCGTGGCGGATGCAGCCTTTGCCCGGGTGCCAGAGTTCGTGCGCCAAGGCGTGCCCTTGTCAAAGGTGTTTCGCGATTTTCAGGTGGCCTTGCTGCAAGAGGGGGCGGATTGGGTCAGCTACATCGCGGGCGGCGCAGGTCAGGGTGGATATGGCGATGTGATCTCTCCTGCCGATGACCGCCCTTTGCAGCCCGGCGATGTGCTGATGTTGGATACAGGTGCGGTGCGCGACGGCTACTTCTGCGACTTTGACCGCAACTTTGCCATTGGGCGGGCGGCGGTTGAGACTTGCCGCGCACATGCAGCCCTGTATGCAGCCACAGATGTAGCTTTGGCAAACCTGCGTCCCGGGATGCTGGCACGCGATGCACACCGGATCTTGACAGAAGCCTTGCAGCGTGAGGGTGCTGTCGCGGGCGGTGGTCGGCTGGGGCATGGGCTGGGGCTGACCCTGACGGAATGGCCCTCTTTGACGCCACTTGATACGACTGAGCTGCGCGAAGGAATGGTGCTGACCTTGGAGCCGAGTGTTGAAATCGCACCAGGTCGTATTCTTGTGCATGAAGAGAACATCGTCCTGCGCGCAGATGGACCTGAGCTGTTGTCACGCCGCGCCCCCGCCGAATTGCCGGAGATCACAGAATGAAAGAAATCGGCTTTGATCTGACCGGCCCCATTGGGTCGAAGGCAACGCTGGGGTTGGTGGTGCTACAAGCCGATGAAACGCTGGAGCAAGACTTCCGCAGGCTGTTCCCGGGCCGAGATGTCGCGATCTATGTCAGCCGCATCCCTTCCGGTGACGAACTCACAACCGATTCGATTGCTGCAATGGAGGCTGAGTTGCCGCGCGCTGCCCGTCTTTTGCCTAGGGCCGCGTGCTTTGATGCCGTGGGCTATGGTTGCACCTCGGGTACCACGCTGATCGGGGCCAAAGCGGTGGCGCGGATGGTGCGGCAAGGGGTCGACACACCAATGGTCACCGATCCCTTGACCGCAGCCTTGGCTGCCCTTCAAACTCTTGGCGTGCACCGGCTCGGCCTTGTCACCCCCTATGTCGCAAGCATTGCGGGCCCCGTGCGCGATGCCTTTGTCGCGGCAGGCTTGACGCTCGGTCAGACATTGAGCTTTGGCGAACAGGTCGAGGCGCGTGTGGCACGGATCGCCCCAGAGTTCGATCAAAACCGCAGCACGCGCAGCATCCAAAGGCGCAGAGGCGGTGTTCCTATCCTGCACCAACCTTCGCACCCTTGATATTATTGACGACCTCGAATCCGAACTGGGTATTCCGGTTCTCAGCAGCAATCAGGTTCTCGCTTGGCATATCGCTCACGCAACCGCTGCACCTGTGGCGCCAGATGCGCCGGGGCGGTTGTTCAAGATCGGGGTGAAAGCCTAGGCAATGCCGGAAAGTCGGATCGACGATTGCCCTCCCAAATCACGGTCGTGTTTCAGTTGCCAAGGAATGCCCCACCTGTTAGTATGATAAACAGATGAAAGGGTGGAGCGAGCCATGGCGACGATTATCAACCCCGTCTTCGGGGGCCGGAAGTCTGACGCACTGGCGGGCGTCATTGAGGTGCGCGGCATCCTCGGCGCTGCCGTGACCGAACTTGGCACCCGCATCGTGGGCGGCACTTGGGCACCTGGAGAGGCTATTCCCAAAGAGGCCGATCTTTGCGACGAAATGGGGGTCAGCCGCTCGGTTATCCGAGAGGCGTTCCGCATCATCGGGGCAAAGGGGCTTATCAGAAGCCGCACCTCGGACGGCACCCGGGTATTGCCCCGCAGCGAATGGCGGCTCTTGGATCCAGATGTCATGGATTGGCGGATCAAGGCAGGCGATACCGTGTCGCTGTTGAACGACTTGCTACAAGTCAGGTTGGTGCTGGAGCCCGGCGTTGTTCACACAGCGACGATGATGGCGACCGAAGAGGCGCGCGCGCGTATCCGTCGGTCATGGGAGATCAAGGAACACGTCTTCCGCACCCCTGATCCGGACTATGCCGAGGGCCGTCGCCGCTTCATCTCTGCCGATCTGGAATTCCACCGCGCCTTTCTGGCGGCCGTGGAATCCGACCTGCTGTCACAGCTTTTTGCGGTGATTGAGGCGGCTCTTGGATTGCTGCTTGATCTGCAAATGTCGGCGCGCGGCTACACCGCCCAGATGATCGGGATGGATGAAAGCCAGGAATTGCATGCCGCCGTCTTTAATGAATTCGAGCGGGGGGATGCAGAAGCTGCCCAATCGGCAATGCGGCGCCTGATCGAACGTGCCATCCACGATGCGCATGATGGTTTCAAACAACAAACACTCTGAAGGTTCGAGACATGAACGAAGGAAAGCTGACCGATCCCTTGATCGGAGCGGTTGCCGCACGCTTGGGCGGCCACGATTTCAAATGCTGGTTTTATGGCAACTCCGTCGGATTTGAAGGGTTGGTTGCAGCGTCCGACATGCTGCAAGACCCGCATTGGTTCGATTTCAGCCACGGCTTTTTTCGGGCATGGGCCGCGCGGATGCTGCCATTTCAACCTGATGACAACACGGCACCGGGACATGTGATGTGTGCCGTGGTCGCGCGCACCGGCGACACGGCCCTGTTGACGTCGGTCATTGCTTTGGCACGGCATTTGCGCGAACGCCGCAAGATCGGCCCGGTTTCCGTAACCTTTGAGGACTCGCTATTTTCCTTGCGCCTGCCCTATGGCGACGTGCCCCTGTCGCCTGCCGAGACCGAGCAGATGAAGAACCCCGGGCCGGGCGTCTGGTTGGACTGCATGCATTTCGACCCGCCCTTTTTCGCCCATCTGGACCGGCTTGATCCCGGTCAGGGCTGGGCAGAGGCCGCCGTGGCTGAGGTTTTGGGCTACAAGGATCTGTTGCTGGACGCAGACACCGGCCTTTACAACCACTTCTGGCTAGAGAAGGTGCGCCGGTCCTACACGAAGGGCTGGGGCCGTGGGCAAGGTTGGGCCTTGCTTGGCCTGATCGATGTGGCAGACTATCTTCCCGATGGTCAAACTGGCGCCGAGGCCGTCCGTGCCGAGGCCCTGCGTCTGGCCCGCCGCATGCTTGATTACCAGCTAGCAGACGGCAACTGGCACTGCATGGTCCATGAAGAAGAGTCCGGCCCCGAAAGTTCGACAGCAGCCTTCATGGCAACCGCCTTCTTTCGGGGTATGACGCTGGGAATTCTGCCCGCCGCCGAATTCGCAGGTCCGGCCGAACGGGCCTATCGCGCGATGGAGGCCAATCTCGATCAGGATGGCAACCTGCTGGGGGTATCGGCTGCGGTCATGTCTGCCTTGGTACAAGAGCATTATTGGCATGTGCCCCTGAACCGGATTGTACCTTGGGGGCAAGGCCCGGTTCTGACCGCCGCCGCCGCACGCCGGGTCTGGAAGAGCTGAGGGTTTAGGGCGCCGATAGGCGCCCTTATTCATACATACGAATGCTGACGCCCCCGTCGATGACGATATTTTCGCCAATCATGAACCGCGCCTCATCCGACGCGAGCAGGGCTGCAACAGCGGCAACTTCCGCAGGACGACACAAGCGACCCGGCGGCTGTTTGGCCTCAATCTCGGCGCGGGCGCGCGCTGGATCGGGGTGGCGGTTGAAGTCATCCTGCGCGATCTGGGTGTCGGTATAGCCGGGCGAAATCGCGTTCACCGCGATCCCGCGATCTGCATATTCCAGCCCCAGCGAACGTGTCAGCCCCAACAAGGCGTGTTTCGCTACCGGATAGGGGAAGGTGTGTTTGATGACGGTGAAGGCGTGGTTAGAGATGATGTTGATGATCGCGCCATCGCCCCGCGCAAGCATATCCGGCAGAACGGACTGCGCACAGTTCCACGCCCCTTCCAGATCAACCGACATGCAGCGCCGCCAATCTTCGGACGTCATTTCAAGCGGTTCGCAGAACACCGTGATGCCGGCATTGTTGACCAGAACATCAGCCGAACCGAGTTGCGCTTTGGTTGCCTGCACCATCGCCCGCACCGATTCAGGATCAGCGACATCGCATTGACAGGCGACGACCCGCGCACCCGTTTGCGCAGAAATCGCTGCCGCAGTCGCGGTGCCCCGTGATTCGGATAGCTCTGCAATCATGACGGAAGCGCCCTCTTGGGCGAATCTTGTCGCGATGGCAGCGCCGATTCCCTGGCCTCCCCCGGTAACGATGGCCGTTTTTCCCTGAGTCTATTCATCTTTCTCTCCTCTGATCGTCGCGCTTGAGTTTGTATGATAAACAGTTTAAGTGACAATAGCATAAACGACCACTGGAGGAGGATACAATGAACTACAAGAAGACACTTGCGGCGACCGCCATGTTTGCTGCCACTTGGGCAGCAGGTGCGGCCCTTGCCGAGGACAAGCTGATTGTCGCCATCTACAAGAGCGGCACGCAGCAATACTTCATCGATCAGGCAACGGCTTTGCCAAAGCGGCCGAGGAACTGGGCTATAAGGCACAGATCATCAACGTCGAAATGGATGCAAACCTCGCCATCAGCGCCGTCTCTGACGCGATTGCTGCGGGCGCCAAGGCGATTGCCATCACAGCACCGGATCAGGCGATCGGCGCAGCGGTCGCCAAGGCCGCAGCGGATGCGGGTATTCCGCTGATCGCGACCGACGACCCTTTGACTGACGGTGACGGCAAGCCCGTGCCCTTTGCAGGCTTTGATGGCGTGGCAATGGGCACCAAGGTTGGTGAGCGCGCGGCAGAGTTGCTGACGGCTTCTGGCTGGCTCGACGGGACGGATTACGGCGTTCTCAGCGTCGAGGTGCAGACCCTTTCCGTGTGCAACGACCGGACCAATGCCGCGGCTGAGCAGTTGAAAGCTGCTGGCGTCGGTGGGGATGCGTTCAAGGCGGTCTCTTACGACGGCACCACGGATGCCTCACTTACCGCAGCGGGGCCGGTCATTACCGCCAATCCCGGTGTGAACAAATGGGTTGTCTATGCTTGCAATGACGAAGGCGTTCTTGGCGCGACCAACGCACTGAAGAATGCTGGTTTTGCTGCGACTGACGTCATCGCCGTGGGTCTGGGTGCCTATGAGGCGTGCCGCCCGTGGAAAGAAGGCATCGACACCGGCTTCAAAGCCGCCCTCTACATTTCCGGTACGGATGTAGGCGACGCTGCTGCCCGCGCCCTGATCAACGCGGTCGAAAAGAACGAGGCATTGCCCGAGAAGACCGTGGCCAACACCACGATCGTCGATCCGACGACCTACATGGACATCATGCCCTGCAACTGATCGCTCCCTGACTTGGCGGGCCCGGATCCGGGCCCGCCCCTTTCCTTGGAAGTCAAATGACCAGCAATATTCTTGATATCAGGGCGGTTGGAAAATCCTTTCCCGGCGTGCGGGCCCTGCACAATCTGTCTATGGCCGTCGCATCAGGTGAGGTTGTGGCATTCGTCGGCGAAAACGGTGCCGGAAAGTCGACCTTGTTGAAGATCCTCTCAGGTGACTACCAGCTTGATCAGGGACAGGTTCTTCTGGACGGTGCCGAAGTCTCGCACGCATCACCGCTGGCCGCCCGCAACGCCGGGT
This sequence comes from uncultured Alphaproteobacteria bacterium, assembly GCA_963781185.1. Lineage (GTDB taxonomy): Bacteria > Pseudomonadota > Alphaproteobacteria > Rhodobacterales > Rhodobacteraceae > Stagnihabitans. Next base: position 28,019 of record CAWAEL010000020.1, on the reverse strand, counting down.
TTCGCCTTGTGCGCCAAGAGCCTGAAATCGTTCCCGACATCTCAGTTGCCGAAAACATCTTCGTCGGCGAAATCCCCAGCCGCAGTTTCGGCCGGGTAGATTTCGCCACAATGCGGGCCGAAGTGACCGCACTGCTTGAACGCTATGGCTTTGCCGACCTCATCAACATTGACGCGATGGGGCGCAGCCTTTCCCCCGCACAGATGCATGTGGTCGAAATCATGCGGGCGCTAAAGCCCGGCGTGAAGGTTGTGGCCTTTGATGAACCGACCTCTTCGCTGACCTCGGATGAAGTCAGCCGCCTGTTCGACCTCATCCGAAAGCTCAAAGCCGAAGGGCTTGGCGTCATCTACGTTTCGCACCGCCTGCAAGAGGTCAAAGTCATCTCTGACCGGGTGATCGTCCTCAAAGATGGTGAGCAAACCGGCGACCTCATCACCGCCGACACCACCGAGGATGAGATTGTCCGTCTGATGGTCGGGCGTGAGTTGATCCACGGCTTCAAGCGTCAAGAGACCACGCGTGACGAGGTGGTTTTGCAGGTCGAAGGCCTGTCCAGCCGCTGGCACCGCGACATCTCGTTCCAGATCCGCGCTGGTGAGATCCTTGGATTTGCCGGTCTCGTCGGGGCTGGCCGCACTGAATTGGCGAAGGTGATCTTTGGTGAGTACCGCCGCAACGGCGGCAAGGTCACGCTTTTGGGACAGGACAGCGACATCCGATCCCCAGCAGAAGCTATCCGTGCCAGCATTGGTTTTGCGCCCGAAAACCGCAAGGCTGAGGGGCTTATCCTTGTCCGGTCGGTCATCGAGAACGCCGCAATGGCGATCTACACCCGACTGGCGCGCTGGGGTGTCCTGCGAACCGGCCAGATGGTCGAAGCCGTCGGCCCCTTCATCCGCCAGTTAGAGGTGAAGACCCCATCGCTTTCGCAAGAAGTCGGCAAGCTTTCAGGTGGCAATCAACAAAAGGTCGTGCTGGCACGGTGGCTGGCTGCCGGACCACGGCTTTTGATCCTCGATGAACCGACCCGCGCCGTGGACGTTGGCGCAAAGGCCGAAATCTACCGGCTGATCGACAGTCTCGCCAAGGACGGCATGGCCATCATGATGATCTCATCTGAAATGCCCGAGCTGATGGCCCTGTCCGACCGTATTGTCGTGATGCGCGACGGACGCCTTTCCCCCCCGATTGAAAAGCAGGACGCCACGGAAGAGGCCATCGTCGCCTACGCCCTTGGCACCGGAGCGGCAGCATGACCGCAGGAGACCCGAATATGACGACCCGTTCCCCAGAAAGTACCCTGGCCCGCGTGACCCGCTTTGTCGGCGCCGAAAACCTATCCCTGATAATTGCGTTGATCCTTTTGGTTCTGGTGGTGTCGAGCCAGACCGAATTCCTGTTCTCATCACGCAACGTGTTCAACATCGGCCAGAACATGGCCGTCGTAGGGCTGATCGCCGTGGGCATGACCTTGGTTATTGTCTCAAACGGCCTTGATATCTCGGTTGGCTCGATTGCAGGCTGCGCTTCGGTGGTTTGCGCGTTGATCGTTACCAGTTCAGGAAATGTCCCGGGCGGCGTGGCGGGTGGCATTGCCATCGGCGGCGTGTTGGGTTTCGTGAACGCCCTGATCATCAACTACCTCCGGGTCAATGCGGTCGTGGCAACCTTGGCCACCATGTCGGCCTTTCGCGGTGTCGCATTTCTGATCGCTCCCGAAGGGCGTCCGGTTGGGGTTCTCGACCCGACCTTTGCGCTGCTTGGATCAGGTCGTTTCTTCCAGATCGGCGAGTTTCCGGGTGTGCCGATTGCATTTGCGATCCTGCTCGGCGTGGCGATCGTTGCCCACTTCGTAATGTCATCAACCGTGTTTGGCCGATCGATCTATTCGATGGGGGGCAACCCGGCGGCCGCGCGTCTGGCGGGGATCAACCTCAACCGGATGCGGCAATGGATCTATGCCATCTCTGGCGCACTATCCGGGTTGGCCGGGGTGATCGTCACCGCGCGCACCTCGTCTGGGCAACCCGCCTCAGGGACTCAGGGGCTTGAACTTGAGGCAATTACGGCGGTGTTTCTGGGTGGGGCTTTGCTCGCCGGGGGCAAGGGCAGCATTGTCGGTTCGATGTTGGCGGTGCTGCTGCTGGCGGTATTGTCCAACGGGATGAACCTGCTTGGCATCCCGACGTTCTACCAACTTGTCGCCAAGGGGCTCTTGCTCATTCTCGCTGTGGCAATCGGCCAGTGGCGGATGGCAATGTCTGAGAAGCAACAGGCGAAACTGACTTCGACGGGGGGCGCGTAACGTGTTGACCATGGGCAACGACCGCCTAAGCCTTTCCGTGACACCTGACTACGGTGCAAGGGTGGTGGCACTGACCGACCGCCACACGGGCCGGCAATGGCTGGTGACAGGTTCACAAAGCACGCAGACTGGTCAAGACGCGATCTACGGCGCTGCTGAGGCCGTTGGTTGGGATGAATGTTTCCCCACCGTCCTGGCCTGCGATCATCCGGCCTGGGCCGGGCGGTTGCGCGATCACGGCGACCTTTGGGGCCGCGAGTGGATTGTCGACCGGGCGCAAGCCGACTGCATCGAAACCCGGTTTGAGACGCCGCTTTTCCGTTTCACCCGGCGACTGACGGCCCATGATGCGACGGTGACAGCCGCCTACAGCGTCACCAATCTTGGCCCGACCACCCTGCCCTATTTGTGGAGCCAGCATTGCCTGCTGGCCACCACTCCCGGCGATCACATCGTGTTGCAGGGCCAAGGCAGAATGCTGGCTGGGGATCGCCACTTTGATTGGCCCCATAGTCCTGACCGTGAGCTTGGTCAGATTGGCCCGATCAGTGAAGGCTTCGCCCTCAAGTCCTATGCCGAAACGCCGGGTGCTGCTTCGGCCGCGATTGTCGGCGCGCAAGGCGGCCTTCGCCTTGACTGGGATGACGTCCCGGCCTTGGGGCTTTGGCTGTGCTACGGCGGCTGGCCCGCGGGCAATCCGGCGCATCAGGTCGCATTGGAGCCTACCACAGGCACCGCCGATGACTTGGCCACAGCCGAAACCATGCGGCAAGCCCGACTGCTTGGCCCCAACGATACCCATGCCTGGTCGGTCCGTCTGACCCTGACCGCCCCCGAAGAAAGGACATTGCAATGAGCGACGATCACATCCTGTTTCGCGTCGAAGATGGCATCGCCTACCTGACCCTGAACCGCCCCAGTAAACTTAACGCGATCACCGCCGCGATGGGGGGTGAGATTGCCCGGCTGTCGCGCCGGATCAACACCGACCCGGACATCAAGGTCCTGATCATTCAAGGTGCCGGCGGGCGCGCGTTTTCGGCCGGGTCGGATGTCAGCGCGCTCGACGATCTTGGCACGCCGTGGGACGGTCGTAATCGGGCCGAATATGACCGTGACTACATCGCACCGCTGTTGGCCCTGCGCAAACCAGTCATCGCGGCGATAGATGGCTACTGCCTTGGCGGCGGCCTGGAAGTGGCGACCTGCTGCGACATCCGGCTTGCAACACCCAGCTCGACCTTTGGCGCACCCGAAGTGCAGCGAGGCTGGCACGCGGGCTCTGGCAACACCTCGATCCTGCCGCGCTTGATCGGCTATGGCAACGCGGCCATGTGGGTCCTCACGGGTGAAAAGGTTCCCGCCGATGAGGCTTACCGCGTCGGCTTCGTGCAGCGACTGGTCGAACGCGATCAGCTTCTGGCCGAGGCGCAAAAGATCGCAGAGCGGCTGGCAAAGAACCCGCCCATCGCGGTGCAGTCGGCCAAGAACATCATCCGGCAAAGTCAGGGCACCTCGATCGCCCAAGGGCTGGCGTGGGAGAATGACGGCTACACGATGTGCATGATGACCGAAGATGCCCGTGAAGGCATGACGGCCTTTGTTGAAAAGCGTGAACCCGTGTTCAAGGGGCGCTGAGGTTTAGAATGAAAGAACTATCTGAGATGAGCGCGACCGATCCAACGGCTGGACCACTGTCCGGTCTCCGCGTGCTGGACCTGACGATTGCGATGGCAGGGCCGCTTTGCACGCAGCGCTTGGCCGAAATGGGGGCCGATGTCATCAAGATTGAGGCCCCGGGCGGCGGCGATTTTGCCCGCCACGCCCCGATGGCCGGGGTCACCAAGTTTGGCGACGCGATCTGCTTTGTGACGCTGAACCGCAACAAGCGGTCCTTGGTGCTCGACCTGAAGTCGGCGGACGGCCAAGAGATTCTGGCAGACCTCGTGCGCAACGCTGACGTGCTGGTACAGAACTACCGTCCCCGCGCGGCCTCCAAGCTGAAGATTGACTATGCCACGCTTTCGGCAATCAACCCCCGATTGGTCTATGGGTCGATCTCCGGCTACGGCGACGACGGCCCGCTGAAAGATCGCCCCGGGCAGGATCTGCTGCTGCAAAGCTTTACCGGGCTGACCTTCAATGGCGGCACCAAAGACGGGTTGCCGCAGCCATCGCCGCTTTACATGGTGGACGTCACCGCCTCTCATATGGTCTGCGAAGGCGTGCTGGCCGCCTTGGTCGGACGCGCAGTCAGCGGCAAAGGGGCAGAGGTCAAAGTGTCGATGATGGGTGCCATCATGGAAATGCAATGTCAGGAAGTCACCAGCTTTCTGGCAGCCGAAGCACCGCCGGAACGCGGGGCCCAGCCGCAGGTGTCAATCTATCAAGAACCGCCCTACGGCATCTACAAGTGCGCACAGGGCTATTTCTCAATCGCGCAGGCCGATCTGAATGTTCTGGCACAGGCACTGAACCTGCCCGAACTGGCCGCGTTGAAAACATCCCGCCCGCCGCAATCCGATGCGCGCGCCGTGACGGAGTGGCGCGATGCCATCGTGGCAAGTGTGGCCGCCAAACTGCTGACCGCCCCCGCGCAACACTGGGATGACCTGCTCGCCCCCTTGGGGGTTTGGTGCATTGTCGCCAATGATTATGCGGCCTTCCTTGCCCATCCTCAGGCGCAAACCCTGCTTATCGAAATCGACCACCCCAAAGGGGGACGCTATTCAACCGTGGCACCGGGCATCCGCTTTTCCGGCCAGCCCGCACCAAACTTGACCACAGCCCCGGCTTTTGGGGCACATACCCGTGAGGTTCTGCGGGCCCAAGGCCTGTCCGATGCACGGATCACGGACTTGGTGGCCAATGGCATCGTGATAGAGGCACAAGACTGACATGAAAATCACCGCACTCAAAACCTATCTCGTCGCGCCACGTTGGCTTTTCCTGAAAGTGGAAACCGATGTTGGCATTTCCGGCTGGGGCGAACCTGTGCTAGAGGGTCACGCCGAAACGCTGGCCGCGAAAATCGCCGAACTGGCTGACGTGGTCATCGGCCGCGACCCGCGCCATGTTGAGGATATCTGGCAGATGCTCTACCGCAACGGCTGCTATCGTGGCGGTCCGGTCTTGATGAGCGCGATTTCCGGTCTCGACACCGCGCTATGGGACATCAAGGGCCGCGCCCTTGGGGTTCCGGTGCATGAACTGCTCGGCGGTCCGGTGCGCCAGTCGGTGCGCAGCTATTGCTGGATTGGCGGCGACCGCCCCAGCGACCTGATCGAAGGCGCGCTGAAACTGCGCGATCAGGGCTTCGATGCGGTAAAGTTCAATATCTGTGAGGAACTGCAGATCGTCGACACCTACGCCAAGGTCGACGGCATCATCAAGCGGCTGTTCGAATTGAGGGCAGCCGTTGGCGCCAGCATGGACCTCGCCTTTGATTTCCACGGGCGTGTGCACCTTCCGATGGCGCGGGTTCTGCTGAAGGAACTCGAACCCCTGCGCCCGATCTTTGTTGAGGATGCCGTGGTCTCGTCGATGGTGGAAAGCATGGCCGATCTGGCCCGCTCCACGTCGATCCCGCTTTGCATCGGCGAAAGATTGCACTCTCGGTATGATTTCAAACGGGTATTCGAACTTCGCGCGGCGCAGGTGATCAACCCTGATCCGGCCCATGTCGGTGGCATTTCGGAAACCGTGCGGATCGGACATTGGGCAGAGGCATATGACGTGGCCCTCGCCCCCCACTGCCCGCTCGGCCCGATTGCCCTTGCCGCCTGCCTGCAGATCAACGCGGTGTGCCACAATGCGTTCATCCAAGAGCAAAGCCTCGGCATCCACTACAATCAGGGCGGCGATCTGACCGACTATACCCGCCCCGGACAGGGGTTCACCCTGACAAACGGCCACCTGCAAATCCCGACAGGTCCGGGCCTCGGCATCGAGGTTGATGAAGAGCGCGTGATTGAGGCCGCAAAAACCGGTCACAAATGGCGCGCGCCCGAATGGCGTCACAAGGATGGGTCGATTGCGGAATGGTAGGTCTGCAACGCCCACCCGGCGCAAATCGATGAGTGATGCGGCAACGCTGATGGCCGTTGAACACGATCGCACCGATCGCGCCGAGCCTGAAAGAATTGCGCAAGAATTCCCGGAATGGAGGACGCCTGCATGACCACCGAACACGAAGACCGTATCCGCCTTTGCCTGAAGGAATTGGGCGCAGACTGGGCGATATTATCCGGGCCGGATGCCGTCTGCTACGCCACCGGCCAACCCATTCCCATCGAAACCGGCCCGTCGCCATTCACCGGTGGCCCCGCCTTGGCATTCGTCGGGCGGACCGGTGGCATGGGTTTGGTCTGTTCAAACGTTGAGGCGTCAGGCCCAATTGCGGGCGTGACGCTAGAGACCTACGCTGGCTTTGCGGGCATCGTGACAGATCAGCTTTCCGGCTATCGCCACGCCGTCCAACGCCTGACACGCTCCCTTGGTGTCGGCGGAAAACTCGCTGTCCAACTGGCCTCACATCCCGCCAGTTTGGTTGACATCCTTCCCGTGGGCCCGAATATCGACCCGCTTCTCAACCGCGCTCGGGCGGTCAAGACAACCGGTGAGATTGCCGCCCTGCGTTTGGCTGCGGCAAGCGCCAGCGAAGGGCAACGCGCCACGCGCCGCCTGTCCCGCGCCGGTCTGTCAGAGTTGGAGATCCTGAACGGCATCCGCGCAGTCATTGAAGACGGTGCCGGGCTGCGTTGTCCTTTGGCGGGCGAATATGTGGCCGGGGTGGAGCATACCGCGACGCTCGGCACACCCCCGGGATCACGCAAACTGATGCGCGGCGACCCCGTCATCTGCGATCTGGCACCGCGTATTGCTGGGTATTGGGGCGACAGTTGCGCCAGCTTTTGCCTCGACGTCGCCACCGATCCGTGGCTGGCGCAATACACCCGTGCCAAGGAAACCCTGGACCTCGCGATCGCCACCTTGCGGCCGGGGATCTCAGTGGCGGCTTTTGACGCGACCCTTCGGGCGCATATGCAAGCGGCAGGCTACAGCTACCCGCACCACTCCGGCCACGGGATCGGCACCTCGGTTCACGAATGGCCGCGACTTGTGCCTGATGAACCGGCTTTGGTTGAAGAGAACATGGTGTTGATGGTCGAACCCGGCAGCTATGTGCCCGGCGTTGGCGGCGCGCGCTGCGAACACATGCTGCTTGTCACAGCCACCGGGGTCGAAGTGTTGACCGATTTCAAGATGGAGCCCGTGCTTTGACCGATTTCTCAGGCGTACATTGTGTGCTGTTCGCCCTGTTCGACGAGAACGAACAGTTGGACCGCGCCGCCATGAAGGCCCAAGTTGATTATGTCCGAACGGCTGGGGCCAACGGGATCACCGTCCTCGGCCTCGCCACCGAAGTCGGCAAACTGACCTTTGCCGAGAGATGCCAACTGATCGACTGGGCCGCCGAAGATGCCAATGGCCTGCCGCTTTCAGTCACCATCGCCGGGAATTCGGTGGCAGAGCAGGTGGCGTTGATCCACCATGCCGAAGCAGCAAATGCTGACTGGCTGATCCTGCAACCCCCGCTCGCCGGGGCCTACCCGGCATCGGAATATATCGACTTCTTCGCCCGGGTCGGCCGCGAAACCCGCCTGCCCTTCGCCATTCAAAACGCCCCGCAATATCTGGGCCGATCCTTGTCAGACGACGATATCGCCGTGCTGCGCGACAGGTGCATCAACTTCGCCCTAGTCAAATCAGAGACCTCGGCCATCGATCTGGCTGGCTTGGTTGGTCGCATCGGCAGCAAGTTGACCGTCCTGAACGGGCGCGGCGGGCTTGAGATGACCGATTGCCTGAAAGCCGGGTGCGAGGGGTTCATCGTCGCACCGGACGTTCTGCCCGGCGTCGTTGCGTGTTATCGCGCCTGGACCTCTGGTCAACACGATCTGGCCGAGGCGGAATATAAGGCGTTCCTGCCCGCCGCCAGTTTTGCCATGCAATCGCTTGAACATCTCATCTGCTACGGCAAGCGGATCTTCGGACTGCGCAGCGGCATCGCGATCAATGACAGGTCCCCGGCGCTGCGGCCAAATGACTTCGGCTTGGCATCAGCACAGGCATGGGCGCGCAAATAGATCTGACTGACGGGATCAGATAGACGCGGCCGATGACGCCGTCCGTGTCTATCTGCACGTCAATCGGCACCCTACCCCGTGACCAACCCATCCCCCACGACGAGTTGCCGACGGCACCGGGCCGCGATCTTTTCGTCATGGGTTGAGATGAGGAAGGTCGTACCTTCCTCACGGTTGATCTCGGCAATCAGGTCCATCACATGCCCGGCCGACTCGCGGTCGAGGTTGCCGGTCGGCTCATCCGCCAGCACCAACTCGGGGCTGTTCATCAAGGCGCGGGCGACCGCCACACGCTGCTTTTGCCCGCCCGACAGCTTGGCGGTCGGAAAATAGATCCGGTCGGCCAACCCCATCCGCGTCAGCAGACTGCGCCCCCGCGCACGGGCAGCGTCGGTCTCGCGCCCCTCGCGCACGGCGGTCGGAAAGATCACGTTTTCCAGCGCGGTAAAGTCGGGCAGCAGGTTGTGAAACTGAAAAACAAAGCCGATGTGACGGTTGCGAAACTCTGTCAACGCATGGTCGTTGGCCCGCGTCAGATCAACGCCCAACATGCTGTGGCTTCCCGAAGTCGGTTGCATCAAGGTACCCAGAATGGTCAAAAGCGTGCTTTTCCCGGACCCTGACGGACCAAGAAGTGCCGCCAGCTCACCCTGTTCCAACCTTAGATCGAGGCCACGCAAAACGCGGGTTGCGGCCTCTCCCGACCCAAAGGTCTTGACCAGACCACCGACCTCCAGCAAGGCGCTCATTGGCCGATGGCCGTCACAGGGTCCAGCCGGGCGGCGGAACGCGCGGGCAGGATCGACGCAAGGATCGCCCCAAGGGTCGTCAGCACGATTGCGAGACCATAGGCCCCCTGTGCAATGTCGATCGGCAGGCCGGTTTGGCTTGGCCCAAAAGCCTCACGCGCCGGAAATGCCAGCAGCACGCCATATCCCGCCGCCGCCCCAAATAGCCCGCCCATCAACCCGATCAGCGCCCCTTGCGACACAAAGACCACCATCACAAACCAGCGCCCCGCGCCCATCGCCCGCATGATCCCGATCTCAGGTCGGCGGCGGTATGTCGACAGTAACAGGGCCGAGGCTACCCCGATGATGATGGTCAGCAGCGCAAAGGCCTTGAGGATATAGCCCGTCTGCGCCTGCGCACTCAGCGCATCCAAGAGCTGACCGGCCTGCTCTGTCCAGGATTTGGCATCCAACCCGGTCAGGGCACGGACGCGCAGGGTCAAGGCATCAGCGGCGTAAAGGTCGGTCAGCTTGATTTCCACCCGCGTCACGCCCTGCGGCATCGCAAAAAGCGTGCGCGCCGTGCCAAGACTGACATAGGCCTGTCTCCGATCCGGCCCACCCGACCCCATCTCATAAATCCCGGTGATGGTCAGCAGCGCCTCAATCCCAACCGTGCTTTGCAGACGGATGGTCTGGCCCAATTGCAGGTTCAGGTCCTGTGCCAACGTCTTGCCCAACAGCACCCCGCCAGCCGCCAGATTGGCGCTGCCTTGGGTGATGTAGCCAGCCAGATTGGCAATGGCGGATTCCTTGCCCGGTTCCAGCCCGTTGATTGAAACCTGCGCGACCTGCGCGCCACGGGTCAAAAAGCCCGAGCCGTTGATTTCCTGCGAAGTGGCAATCACGCCCGGCAACGCCTCAATCAACGGCATCAGGGCCGCGGTGTTTTTCAACGTGGCAGAGGTCAGGGTAGAGGGTTCCTGCACCAAAAGGACCGTCTCACCGGTCCGGGGCAGCAGAAGCGGCGGGTCAACCTCTTCCGCCTGAATGGTGATATGGGCCATGTCGCCTGCCGTGCGGGCCATGATGAATTCCGCCAATCCCCCGATCAGCGCCGACATGAAAATGAAGATGAAAACACCGATGGCGACGCCAAAAACCAGAAGTGCCGTTTGGGCCTTGCTGGCCGTCAGATAGCGGGTGGCAATCTTGATAGCGTAGAGCATCAGGGCTTCACCGCTGTCACGGCCTGTCCTTCGGTGATGCCTGCGGCGTCGACGATAACCACGTCCCCCGGCACAAGACCCTTTGTCACGATCAGACGCGTGGCGGGCCAGTCGATGACCGTGACCAAGCGCTGCTCAGCAACCTCGCCCGCCACCACAAAGACTGCGGTCCCCGCCGCAGTCGCCGCAAGAGCAGACCGGGGCACAGTCAGGGCCTCTGCCCTGCTATCCACGACGATGTTGGCCGTGACCGTCAGACCAATGGGCGCTGTTACTGGCGCATCAAAGGCCAGTTTCACCGCAAGGCCACCTGACGCAGTATCCACCTGCTGGGACACAAAGCTGACATGACCACTTCGCACCTCGGTCTCGCCGGAAAGTTGCAGGTCGGCGGTCTGATTCAGGCGGATCTGGGTGGCATAGGCCTCATCCACATCGGTTTCGACGACGAGATCGGACATATCTGCGATTGTCAGCAGCGCAGTCGTGGTGCCGACGATCTGGCCCGGACTGGGCGTCAGGGCCAAAATCGTGCCTCCCATTGGGGCGCGGATCGTATAATTGCGCAGTTGCAGTTGGGCCTGATCCAGCAACGCCGTCATCCGCGCCACCTCTTGCCCCGCCGATTGCTCGTTGCGCGCGGCGTCCTCCAGCGCTGTCCGAGAGACGGTTGCCCCTAGCGACCGGGTCCGCGCAAGGGCCGCTTGGGCCGCGTCCTGTGCGACCAGTGCCGCATCAAGCCCCGCCTTCGCCTGCCGCACAACAGCTTGCTGTGAACCAGGGTCCAGCTGAGCCAATTCTGCTCCGGCAACGACCACATCGCCTTCGGCAACCAGCAAATCGGTCAAAGTGCCACTGACAAGCGGCCGCAATTCCACCGTCTTCACCGCAGCAACCCGCCCATTCACCGCCAGCACACGGCTCACCGGTGCCAGAACCATCGTTTCGACCGCCACTTCGGTGGGTCTGGTGACCCAAGGTTGGAAATAGAGTGCCAGCCCCAGCCCAACAGCCAACAACCCACCTGCCGCCACCAGCCAAGGCCGACGCCTCGGACGTGCCACTGGTTCCGGGACAGGATGGCGCACCGCCGGAACCTGCGATCCGGCGCTGGTCTGAGCGGCTGGAGTGGCCGTTGTCGTATTTGTGCCGTCGTCGATGAAAGCCCCCTCTTCTGTGCCTGACACTTCTCAACTTGCGGCACCACTATCACCTGCCGATAGGCGTCCGACCAGCCGCGACCTTTGCCCCCTGCGCTAATTTACTATGGTAGGGACTGCATTGATCTGGATCAGGGCCGTGCCCACACGGGTATAACCGTGCAATTGCAGCAGCGACGCCTCATGTGGGTCAGGAATAATGATAAGTGCCGAAGATCCGGCGGCTGAAGCCGGTACAGTGTCCGCACTGATGCTCTCTGTCTGACCCGACAGCAGGGCCGCAACAAGTCCAATGCCAGCAAGGATCGTTGCGGTACGATTGGTGAGTTTATATGTCAATTTCTTACCCTTTCATGTATTTGGCGCCGCTTCGTTGCGACAAGGTTGCCAGCGTCCAAGACTGACCTATCGCCACTGATTGCGCCGGGTCAGTCGGCGCTGAACTCTCGCTGTATGCGTTTCGCTTGGGCCACACGCCCGACCACCCCAAGGTGGGTGAGGCCAAAGCCGGTTTCGGATTTCAGCCCATATCCCAGCGCCCGGTCGATACCGATATGCGCCAGCCAGACGCAGGCCACCGGGAGCAGCGCAGGCAGCAGCCAAAGACCGAGTGCCCCCAGCAGCGCGGGGATGAGATAGGTATGGGCGAGGTTATAAAGCTGGGCGCCGACCCTCGGCCCGAAGGCATAACCGAACATGGCGAGATCGGGTGCCAACGCGAAAACAGCCAGCGTCAGCCAACCATCGGTCAGCGTAAAATAGCCCAAAACCCCCGCGACAAACGCGGCGACCCCTTCCAGTCGGAGAAGGATGAGAACGGGACGCTCGGTAATCGGGGTCATGGCAAAGCTCCTTGGTATGCGGTGATAGGCCCGTTCTGCCTGCCCTTCGTGAGCAAAGGAATTGTATATCAATGGATATCAACTATACGAAAATACATGAGCAACAGGATCGACTGGGCGCTGTGGCGCAGCTTTCTCGCGGTGGCGGACACCGGTAGCCTGTCTGCGGCTGCGCGGACACTCGGCCTGACCCAGCCTACAGTCGGTCGTCACATCGATGCGTTAGAGGCGGCGGTTGGCCAGACCCTGTTCCTGCGCACACCGCAGGGGCTGAATGTCACGGACGCCGCTTCCTTCCTCGTGCCAGAGGCGCAGGCGATGCAACTGACCGCCGATAGTCTCGCGCGCCGCGCATCGAGTGCCCCAGAGGCGGGTGTCGGCACCGTTCGCATAGCTGCGAGCCATATGGTCGGCAGTGAAGTTCTGCCGATCGCTCTGTCACCACTCTTGGCGAAACACCGTGGCATCGCTGTTGAACTCGTGCTGTCCAACGACAGCGCGGACCTCTTGCACCGAGAGGCCGATCTTGCGGTCAGGATGGTCCGCCCCTCGCAGGGCAGCTTGGTTGCGCGTCGGCTGGGCCCCGTGCCACTGGGCCTGTTCGCCCACCGATCCTATCTTGATCGCGCCGGACGGCCAGCCAAGCCAGAAGACCTGATCGAACATGTCCTGATCGGTCCAGACGCCGACCCGGCAGCACTGGCTGGCTTTGGCGTCTTTGGCGAGGTCCTCGGGCGGCAAAACCTTCGCCTCCGCACCGACAGCGAAGCCGCCCAGATCGCGAGCGTTCGGGCCGGTCTCGGCATCGGCCCGATGCAGGCCGGGATCGCCGCACGCGACCCCATGTTGGAGCCTGTCTTGCCCGACGTTGTGGGTTGGGTTCTTGACGCATGGCTGGTGTTGCACGACGACCTGCGCAGGTTACCGATGCTCCGCCTCGTGGCCGATCATCTGTCCGCGGTTCTCCCAGTTTTGCTTCGCACCGGGCAAATGCCAGAGAAACCAAGCCCCCTGCCCAGCGCTACCGATCAGACCCGCGACCAAACCTGACAAAAATCCGCACCTACCCGCAGCTAGCAACACCCGAAAGCCTACGGCCCCAAAGCTGGCCGCACGACGAAACCAACAGGCAAACCCATTCTGTCATGTCGTCTTGGGCGCTGCGGCTGATCCGGCAAGCAGCCCCCCGTCAATCGTCAACTCCGTCCCGGTCATATAGGCCGCCTCGTCTGAGGCGAGCAGCACCGCAATGGCCGCGACCTCTTCGGGCGTCCCGAACCGGCGCATCGGCGTGTCTGCGACAAAGGCGGCCATGCGGGCCGCGCGGTCCGGCCCATCGCCCAACATCGGCTCCCACATCGGGGTCAGAATTGCGGCGGGATGTATCGAATTGCAGCGGATGTTCAGCCCCTGCTCAGCGCAATACAGCGCGACCGATTTGGTGTGATTGCGCACAGCAGCTTTGGAGGATGCATAGGCCGCCGCCGCCGGAATGCCGACCAGCCCAGACCGCGAAGAGATGTTGATGATAGACCCGGCCCCCCGCGCCCGCATCGCGCCAATCGCATAGCGACAGCCCAGAAACGTGCCGTCCAGATTTACGGCATGGACCGCCCGCCAGTCAGACAGCGATGCATGCTCCGGATCGTGCGGGCGCATCCCATCTTCGAACCCGGTGATGCCCGCATTGTTCACAAGGACATCGCAGGCAGGCCATGCTTTAGCCAATGCCGCCCAGTCGTCTTCGCAAGCCACGTCAAGGCGAAGCGACCTCCCCCCAATACCCTCCGCCACCGAGGCAGCAGCGGCTTCCACCTTGTCGGTTACGACAACACTTGCCCCCTCGGCCGCGAATGCCCGCGCGATTGCCGCACCGATACCGCGACCGCCGCCAGTCACAATGCAGGTTTTTCCGTTCAGACGCGTCATGCAAAAATCCCCCCTGTGATCAATGACCATTCTGACATTGGCACCTTGCCTGTCAGTCCACGGCGACGGTGCCAGGCTTGCATTTAACCTCGCCACGATATTCGCGCTACCCGCACGAAACCATGCAATGGCCCCCAAGCCATGTCAAAACGAACGCGGAGCTGAGCGCCAGCCGACAAACCATCGTCCTGTGCGCCAGCCCATAGATCACATATTGGAAACCAGTGGGTCAGTCGACCAAGTCCAGATAGACCCCATTCGACCAGCCGAACCCATCCTGCAACCCATACTCCCCGCCACCGCTTGCGGCGAGAGGGTCAATGACGTTGTATTTCTCTACAAACTTGCCGCTGGCTTCAAACACCGCATCGCATGTGGCCAACCAGCGCCGCCGCAGGTCGTCCGCCAGTTCAGTATAGCCATAGCGGCGCAGGCCCTGAATTGCGATCCAGTTCAACGGAGCCCAGCCATTCGGCGCATCCCATTGCTGGCCACAGGTGATGTCGGTTGTCAGCAACCCGCCCGGCGCCAGCAGCCTGTCCTGCATCACCGCAACCGCCCGCGCGGCCTGCTCCGGTGTCGCGGCCCCGACATACAACGGGAAAAGCCCAGCAGCCGTGATACGCGGCGACAAGACACCGCTCTGCTATTTCAACATCTGTAAAGAAGCCAAGCCGGTCGTCAAAGAACCGACCCGCTATTGCCGCCCGCCGGGCATCCGCTGCAGCGGTATAGGCCGGGTTGCCGCTGGCCTCAGCCAATATCTCTTCATGTTGCAACAGCAGACAGTTCAAATCGACCGCCCACAACTCAGTCGTTCGGATGGTGCCGATGTCCATGGGATCGGTCAGCCAGCGTGACGAGAAATCCCACCCGCTTTCACAAGCCGCCCGCAGGTTGCGGAAATAATCCGGGTGATCCACCGCAAAATCGACCCAAGCCAGATCGTGGCCATACATCTCAACCCGCGGCCCCGACGCTTCATCCCAATAGCGCGCAAGCCCTTCGACAGTGTGGGCCGTTGTGGTGAAATAGCGGTGCTCTGCCTCCATCGCGGGCAGATAGGCCGCATAGGCTGCGGCCAAGTCGCCCGTCGCAACCCCATAATCCCGCACCATCGCAGCGAAAAACGGCGGTTGCGACCGGGTCAGGAAATAGGACCGGCAGCCGTTCGGGATATGACCGATGAGGCCGATGACATAGGCGAAGTTGTCCAGCATCCCCCGCACCAGCCCGAACTGCCCGGTTTTCAGCAGGCCAAGCTGGGTGAAATAGCTGTCCCAATAATAGACCTCCTGAAACCGCCCACCGACCACGACGTAGGGGTGCGGCAAGGGTAAGCGGGACGAGCGCACGTCCGGGTCATCAGCAGGGCGCACAAGTTGCGACCAAACCTCCGCCAGATGCGCTTTTGGCCCGTGATCAGGGTTGGTGCGATAGCCCTCTTCCGGCTGCCTCGCCGGGCGGAAATAGCGGTGGTAGAACGCCATCAGGTCAACCGCACCGTGATTATGCGCCCGGCCCTTTTCTTTGGCATAGGCCGCGACGATCTCATCAGCCGGGGCCAGCAGGACCGAATCCGCAATAGCCTTCTGATCGGCCCACAGGCCCGAAAGCTGCAGATCCACGAACAATGTCCCAAGCGACTGCTCAACATGTTCCATGACCCAGCCTTTCATTTTCCCAAAGCGGTTTGAGCCGCCATAAACCTGCGAAGCCGCCGAGTCAAAGCGGACTTCCATGGCAAACAGGACCAAAGCCGTGCGGCTGGCCCTGACAATCGGTCTGACGCGAAGGGAAATTGCGGCCGCCCCCGGACGATCTCCGCGCGCGGCCCTCTTACGTTTTGTCGCCCCTCAATCAGCCTTGTAGGGCCATCGCTTTTGACCGGCGCATCGCGGCAAGCGGTGGGGTCCAGCGGTGCAACTCGGCCAGCATATCGGCGGCCATCGCCTTCGTCGCAGTATCCGCCGCAAAGGTGCCGTCGCCCGACAGGAACTGCCAAAAATGCGGGATATTGACCGACTCTGGCACGGGCACGATCTTGAACGTGGTCACGACTTGTTTGAGCATCTGTACGGCGCGGGTTCCCGCAGCGATGCCACCGTAGCTGACAAAACCAAGCGGCTTGTAGGCCCATTCATGGAACAAGTAGTCCAGCGCGTTCTTCAGGCTGGCCGGAAAGCCGAAGTTGTACTCAGGCGTCACAAAGATGAAGGCGTCGGCCCCATCGACCATGGCACTCCATGCAATGGTATGGTCATTCGCATAGGCGCGCATCGCCGGATGTGCCTCTTCGTCCAGCATCGGCAGGGCAAGATCGCGCAGATCGACCCGTTCGATCACCCATTTCCCGGTTTTTGTCGCCTCAGCGGCGATCCAATCGGCAATCGCGGGGCCCTTGCGACCCTCACGCGTGCTGGCAGTCACGATCATCAATCGGTGGGGTGGATTCTGGGGTTCGTATGACATTGCTGTGTTCCTTGATCTGAGGTTGAGGGCGCAGAACCCGCCGACGGGCAAGGCCTGTCCACTTGCAAAAGCGAAGGCGCTGCCATTTGCATGGGCAAATAAATGGACCGTTGTCGGACGCACGAACATTCAATAACTTCGCGCAATGGCCGATAAATTGCGCACAGCTTTGGATTGGGACGACTTGCGCTTTGTGCTGGCACTGGCGCGCGGCAAAAGCCTTTCGGCGACGGCCCGGGCCCTGCATGTCAACCATGCGACCGTGGCACGCCGGATCGACGCAGTCGAAGAGTCCCTGGGCCATCTGCTGTTCGACCGACGCCCGGATGGCTATGCCCTGACGCTTGCAGGTACGCGGGTTGCCGAAAAAGCTGAAGAGATGGAAAGATCGGCCTTGGCTGTCAGCGATCTGCTGGCGTCGGCGGATCTTCCCACCGGGATCGTACGAATTACCGCCACACGCTCCTTTGCCGACCTTATTGTAACCGAGGCGCTCGCCGACATTCGCCAGACGGCGCCCGGCATCACGATTGAACTGACAGCCGAAACCCGTGTTGTCAGTATTGCGCAGCGTGCCGCGGACATTGCCCTACGTCTCGGACGCCCGCAAACCTCTGACCTTATCGGCCGGAAGGTCTGCGAGTATTCCTTCGGATACTATGCCGCCCCGGAGTTGCTCAACGCCCAGACGGATATCAGCAAACTGCCCCTGATCGGCTGGGATGAGAACACCAGTTTTGCGCTGGAATTCCAGTGGATGCAGGCGCATCTGCCGAACCAAACTTATAGCCTGCGGTCCAACAGCAACGCCGTCCAGGCCGCCGCGGCCGCCTTCGGCCTCGGGGTCGCTTTGTTGCCGGACTATCTGGCCCGCACACAGCCCGGTCTGGCGCCAATCGCATTCGGCCCACTCCCTCCAAATCGCGAGATCTCGATTCTGACCCGGCCCGATCTGGTTGACGTGCCAAGGGTTCGCATCGTCATGGACCATCTGGTGGTCAAACTGGGGCAGTTGCGCAGCCGGCTGGTCGTAGACCGTACCTGACGGCGGGCCACACTGAACCTGAGGATCGGCGCGGCAACCAGCTCCCAGATAACGCCGCCCCCCCTGTGCAGTTTTTCTCAGCGGTGGTGAGTTTTTTTGGAATTCTCGCACGGGCGGCCTTGGCGCACCTTTTGTTCACACAAAGGAGTTTTTACGCCATGTCCGTCCCAAGAACATTGCTCGATCACGCTGGTGCCCCGGCCCGCGCGGCCTCGTTGCAGGACGCAACCGTCATCATCATTGACCCGCAGCGTGAATATACAGACGGGGCGCTGCCACTTGAGGGGGTCACCGCCGCAGTTGCCGAAACGCGGCGTCTGCTTGATATGGCAAGGGCAGCGGGGGCGCCGGTCGTCCATGTGCTGCACCATGCCGCGCCCGGTGCCGCCCTCTTCAACCCGGAAGGGCGCTACGCTGATTTCATCCCGGATCTTGCACCAAAGCCGGGTGAAACCATTGTTATCAAGCGTTTGCCGAATGGCTTCGCCGGAACTGACCTTGAGGCACATATCCGCGAAACCGGCCGGACCAATCTGATCCTCGCAGGATTTGCCACCCACATGTGCATCAGCGCCACGGCCCGGGCCGCACTCGACATCGGCTTACGCAGCACCATCGTGGCGGATGCGACAGCCGCGCGGGATTTGCCGTCCGCCCATGGCACCGGGATCATCCCAGCGCAGGAGATCAAGCGCGCCACCCTCGCCGCCCTCGCAGACCGTTTCGCCAAAGTCGTGGCGACGAGCGATGACCTTGCACAGGGGTCTGTCGCGACAGATCTGGAGGTTGCCTGAATGCCCGGACATTCCTGCCAAACGCCTTGGGCCTGCGACGACGTCCGGTCCCTGCCAATCCAGCCAACTGAGCGCACGTTCAGCCTAGCGCGTCTTCTTGCATGGGCCTTTTCAAGCAAGTCCCGTAGTCGCAAACGCCCCGTGCTGCATGGCTTCGACATGCTGAATGACCATGTCCTGCGCGATATCGGGCTGACCAGAGATCAAGGCAACCTGCCCCCGCCGACGTCCCTGAAAATCTCACGGCCAGAGCGCCGCCCCGCGTGCTCAGCCTGCAACCCGTCCACCAAGCCTTCCTGAGCCATCAGCACAGTCGGACAAGGCCACGATTGGCGTGGTCCTCGCATCCGCCTATATGGAGAGAAAAATGAAAAGTATCGACGTTCTCACCCCAACCCGCACCGGCCGCCCCTGGATCTGGGGCCTCGTCCGGTGGCTCCTCAAAGAATGGAGTGACCGCAGAGCCATTCAGAGGCTCGAAAGCCTCAACGACTACTATTTGCGAGACATGGGCATCACCCGTGGCACGATTCAGGACAGCGTCCGCACCGGCCGCCGCGGCTGAACCCTGGCATCGCCACAGTATCCGCCGCGTCGGATAGCGGGACGTCTCCGCAATCCCTCGTCCCGACATGAACAAGTCACAACGGCACCCGCCCTGCCACCATCCGCCGCCCCCACAACGACAGCCGGATTTCGGAGCTATTCTGAAATCCGGCTGTCACATCGCCCCCACCTCAAATGGCTAGGTCCGATCACTTTGAAGGCACGGATGGGGGCAATGGTTCGACCAGAGGATATCTGCGTTGCCGTTGCTCCGCTTGCGCCGCCATCGCAGAGCTTGAGACATCCATGCAAACGGCTAGACCTCTAATCACCGCACGGGTGCTGCGTTCATCGCAGGCAGCCTGCAGCACGGGGGGGCGACAATGAATGAGAGCGACAACCCTATGAACGCGGCGAATAGCGCCCCCAGATGCCCCGCCAAATCAAAGCGGACGAGCCAGCAGTGCTACGCCCTGCCGTCACCAGATGGCTTGTTCGCCGGTTTCACGGTGCGGGCGGGCGCATGCCGCTGGACAGGCGCATCCAACTTGCAAACACGGCTTGCGCTCACGGGAATGGATTGAGCGTGTTCATAAGGCCAGACGCCAGTTCTTTGGCCCGCTATGGCCCGGGTCATCATCAAGCCGCTTCAGTTATATCGGGGCACATCGATTATTCAACATTTTCGTCTGATCGGGGATAGTTCAGCGGCGTGAACTGCGCCTGATACCGCGATCGGGACACTGCCGGGCTAAGAGATAGTCGAGGCCCGCGGGGCCGGGCCCGGCTTTTCGGGCCATGTGGCCTGATTGCCGATCCCGGTGGTCAGGCCGATCCCGGTGGTCAGGCCGGGCGCGGGTTCAGTCGGCTGAACTGGCCGAAGCGGCGCATGTTGTGGGCGATGTTCTTCATCCCGATCTTGGCCTTGGCTCGCACAATGCCGATCGTGCGCACCAACGTGCCACCCATGTCATTGGTCTGCGTGCCGAAGACATTCTCGACGCGCACGCGCTCCGAGAATTTGGTCCGGTTGCTGCCCTTGGCCTTTTAGGTCAGCGGCTTGCCGCGTTTCCCTTAGCGGTGAATGTGGCTCTTGAACTTTAGCGCGCACAGCTTCGCCTCCATCTCCTCGGAGCGATGGGCCGCATCTGCCCATACACCAGAACCGGTATTGCCCTGCATCAGCTGCTGATCCACCACCTGGCTGTCATGCAGGGCGGCATCGCTGACGTGTAACGCCGCACCACCTTGTGCGTGTGATCCACATTCACTTGCTTCTTGTAGCCGTAGCGGGACTTGCCATGCTTCTTGGTCCTGCGCGCGTCGGTATCCTTCTCTGACCGCTTGGCGGGCTTGCCCGCCCGATCCTTGGGCACCTCGCCGTTCTTGATCGCCTTGTTTTCATCGCGGGTGTTGTGGTTGCGCGGCACAGCCACGATGGACGCGTCAAGGATCTGTCCGCCCCGAGCGATGTAGCCCCGCCGCGCCAGATAGCCGTCGAACTGCTTGAACAGCGCTTACACCCTGCCTTCCAGCCCAAGACCGAGAAACCGCAAGAACGACAGCCGGTTGCGCATCTGATACTCGATCTGGTCGTCGGATAGATTGTAGAGCGCGCTTAGCACCAGCGTCTTGAACATCAGCACGGCATCCATAGGCTTACGCTCGGCACACGACTTGCGCTCCGCATCAGGTTTGCGCCAGACCCGCTCAAGGGTCGGACGAAATCCCTCCCACGGGACGACGGCATCGATCTCGACCAGGCTCGCGTAGCGGTCTGAAAGACCAAAGAAACCCATCTGCGCCAACGTCATACCCCAACAGCCGAATACATTCGCATCCCGCCCCAGCGGCAGAGCCACTGCAATTTTTCGAGGTGCCCATCGAATGACCCACCGCCCCCTACGGCGTTCCCGCAGCGCTGGTCACCATGACGAATCCGTCTTCTGTCGCAGACAGTCTGACGGTGATGGCGGCGATCTTGGACAGATGGGCGACATGGGTGCCGCCGCAGGGCATCGACGCTTGGGCGCCATTCAGTTCGGTTGACCACCCACGACGACTGCCCAGCGGCCCTTCGGACGGGGCAACGACGATGGGCGCTGGGGCGACCAGCATGCCTTGCAACGCGACATTGATACGATGGTTGCAGTCTGTGAGGTCAGCCAGGAAGGCCTCACGGTCGAAACCCTTCTTCCGCAGGGACTTGCCGAGACGATAACTGTCGGTCGAATGATCGGTAGCGATTTTCGAGTCTGTGACCGCCATCTTGTCCAGGTTCGGCGCGCCGAGGGTGTCGGGGTCATCCGGATCCTTGGTCCAGAACTTGGCCGCACACTGGTTCAACGCCAGGGCGGCCAAGTGGACGCCGGTGTGCTGCAAGGACAGGGCGTCGCGATAGACCCTGTCGACCTCCAGCGTCACGACCTCGCCGACCATGGGTGGATCGCCGTCCACCGCGTGAAGCACGATGGCGCGGATATCGGGATCGCTGCGCTTTTGCGAAGCATCGGCCAGTGTCCCGGTTGCGGCGTTCCACAGCCCCTCGCGGCTGTCCGACACCGCGACACGCCGGCCATCGACCAATGTCATCACGCCCCGGTCGCCCGGCTGATCAGGCCAGGAAAGGCTTGTTGGGTGAAAAGGGGTGCGGTCGGTGACGATGTTCCAACCGTCTTCGCCCTTTGCCACGAACACCACCTCGGCCTCAGCCGTTAGGCAGCCTCCGGCAAAGGTGACCCATGTGCCTTCGGTCTTCCAGTCCATCTGTCGGTCCTTCCTCAGCCTTGCGGCGCGCAGAGTGGCGCCCGCGCGGCCCATACCATTTCCAAAATCCGCGAGTTATAAGTCGCCGCATGTTTGCCATCTATGGAGGAGGACGTCGATGCTTTCCGACAATGATCTCGACTGGCTGATATCGGTCCGTCACCACCTTCACCAGCATCCGGAACTGTCCTGTGCCGAAGTACAGACGGCGGACTATATCGCGGAACGGCTGCGCGACCTGGGACTACCGGTCGTCACCGGGATCGGAGGGCATGGAATCGTGGCGACCATCCAGGGTCGAGGCAATGGCCCTGCAGTGGGTCTCCGCGCCGACATGGACGCGCTGGCGATCACCGAGCTTACCAAATTGCCCTATCAGTCGCAGAACCCTGATGTGATGCATGCTTGCGGGCACGACGGTCACATGGCCATCCTGCTTGGCGCGGCAATGATATTGCAGCGGCAGACGTTTGCCGGACAGGTCCATTTGATCTTCCAGCACGCCGAAGAGCGCTTTGGCGGGGCCAGGATGATGCTGGACGAAGGGCTGTTAGAGCGCTTTCCCATGCGGCAGATTTTCGGGCTGCACAATTGGCCGGGTTTGCCTTTAGGCGAGGTGGTCGTGCATGACGGCCCGGTCATGGCTGGTACGTCAGAGTTTGCTTTGCGCTTCACGGCGGCGGGTGGTCATGCCGCGACCCCGCATCTGACGGGCGATCCGCTGTTGGCCGGGGGACATTTCATGACCGGTATCCAGCAGGCGGTCGCCCGCTCTGTCGATCCGATGGAAAGCGCCGTGGTCACCGTAGGCAGCTTTCGGGGCGGCCATGCCCAGAACATCATCCCGCAAGAGGCGGAACTGACAGGAACCGTTCGCGCCTTCCGCAGCGCAACTCTGTTCCACCTGCGGGAACGGGTCGACGCCGTCGCAATGGCCGCAGCAGAAATGGCGGGCTGTGGCTGTGAGATAAACTTCGATCCAGCGCTGTGCAGTCCGGTCGCAAATACGCCCGCAGAACGTGACATCATGCGCCAGGCGTCGCAGGCTGCTGGCCTCGCGATCAGCGCACTGGCGCCGGTCATGGCGGGGGACGATTTCGGCGAGTTTCTGACCCGCGTTCCGGGTGCCTATGCGTTTCTGGGCAATGGTCTGCTGGAACCCGAAGCCGGGCTGCACCAGCCAAGATATGACTTTAACGATGCCGCCATAGCACCCGGTGCGATGCTGCTGGCGCAATCCGCACTTCTGGCGCTCAGCCAGACCTGACCAAGGAACTCCAGATGCTCCAACTTTCCCGCGACCAGATCGAACGGCTCGTTACCGTCGACGCCACAACCGGCGACGCCGTGCGCGACGCATATGTCGCCATTGCCGACGGGCGGGCCAATCTGCCGCCTGTCGGATATCTGGGCTTCCCGCAAGCCAACGGAGACTGCCATATCAAATACGGCCATATTGCGGGGGATGACGTTTTTGCGGTCAAGATTGCGGCGGGCTTCTATGACAATCCCGCGATTGGACTGCCCTCCAGCACGGGCGTTGTTCTGGTCTTTTCGGCACGGACCGGGCAGATGCAGGCGATGCTGAATGACGAGGGCTATCTGACCGACCTGCGCACCGGGCTGGGCGGTGCCGTGGCGAGCCTTGCGCTGAGCCGACCTGATGCCAAAGAGGTGCTGATCGTGGGCAGCGGGACGCAAGCTTACTGGCTGGCCCGTGCCTTCTCGGCCCTCGCACCCGCCGACATCCGGCTCTCCGTTTGGGGGCGCAACGCGGATCGGGCGGCCGCACTGGTCGCACGGCTGGCCCAAGTCGGCGTGACCGCTTCGGCTGCTGCAGACCTTGAGGCTGCCTGCCGCAAGGCCGAGGTCATCGTGACCGCGACGCCGTCCACTGAACCGCTGGTGCGGGCCGCGTGGGTGCAGCCCGGATGCCATATCACCGCCATCGGCGCCGACGGCCCAGGCAAGCAGGAATTGGAGACGGCATTGGTTGCCAAGGCGGATCTCCGCGTGGCCGACATGCTGTCCCAATGTCTGGACCATGGCGAGTTCGCCCATGCCCATGCGACGGGACTAATCGCGGCGGCAGATTGCATCGAACTCGGCGCGGTGCTGCGCGGCACGGTTGCCGGACGGCGGCGGGTCGACGATATTACCATAGCCGACCTGACCGGCGTCGCTACGCAGGACATAGCCATGGCGCGTTGCGTTCTGGCGGCGGCCAAGTCAAAAGGAACCCATCCATGAACGACATCGTCGCAGCCTCTGCCGCAAGGTCCGTCCAAGCCCGCCGGCGTATCCGGGCGCATATCTACGAAACTCCCCTGCTGCCGGCGCGAAACGGCCACGGCGGCAATCTGAGTTTCAAGGCCGAGAATTTCCAGCTGACTGGGTCGTTCAAGATTCGGGGCGCGGCGTCAGTCATGACCGCTACCGAAACGTCGCAGCCGCTGATCACCGCCTCGTCCGGCAATCACGGCATCGCGTCGGCCCGCGCTGCGCAGTCGCTTGGCCGTCGCCTGACTGTTGTACTGCCAGAAAACGTCGTGCCTGAAAAGCTGGCGAAAATTCGGGCATACGGGGTTGCGGTGGTGCTGCATGGCGCGGATGCCGGGCTGGCTGAACAGCATGCCCAGCACCTCGCGCGGGAGATGGGCGCGCGCTACATCTCACCCTACAATGACCTCGACGTCATCGCCGGTCAGGGAACTATCGGGCTGGAGCTGCTGGATCAGGCCGGGCAGATCGATAACATCTTCATCGCCATGGGGGGCGGCGGGCTGATTAGCGGCATCGGCGCAGTGTTCAAGGCGTTCAGCCCGGCCACGCGCATCATCGGTGCCGCCGCCGAAGCATCACAGGCGCTTGCGCTTTCGATCGCGGCGGGACGGGTGGTTGAATGTTCGCACCACGATACGCTGGCGGATGGGGTTGCGGGCGGGATTGATGAAGGCACCCTGACCCTGCCGCTCGCCAGCGCCGTGACGGACGACATCGTGACGTGCAACGAGGCCGAAATTCTGCAGGCTCTGCGCGGGTTGGCGCAGGAAGAGAACATGCTGGTCGAGGGCGCGGCAGCCCTTGCGATGGCTGCGTGCGCCAAAATGGGAATGTCCGGCCAGAGCAACGTCGTTCTGCTGTGCGGCGGGAATTTCGACGGGCGAAAGGTCCGCGCCTTGGCATTGTCCTGAGCCAGTCCATCGGTGCCATCCAATGCGCGGGATCACAGACCGCGCCGTTTTCGGCCCTTTGCGGCCCGTCAGGCTCAACTGCGCATCGTGTTGTGCTCCCCAAACCGGTCGTACATGCATGTCGCAGCATTTTCCGTGCGGCGACGTCACGTCGGATGTGCGGACAAAGTGTAAGTTCGCTGCAAATCCACCGCTTCCCTTGGCAGGTTCCCTACTGCAATTTCAGGGCCCATAAGAGCGCGAGGCTGATCGCGCCGAGTGAAAGCAGCGACAGTACGACAGCGGTTGTGACCCTGCCACCGGCATGGGCGATGGTGCGCAGGTCCACGCCAAGCCCAAGGGCCGCCATTGAGATCACCGTCAGTAGCGTCGCCAGATGTCCGACAGGTGCCACGGCCCCATCGGGAACAAGCCCAAGCGAGCGGCAGATCACCAGCCCGATGAAACCAAGGATGAACCACGGAACCAGTTTTGACAGCGACAGGCGGCGGCGAGGCACGGTTGTCCCGGCGACGGCCGCGACTTCAGTGCCGACACTTGGGCCGAGATGTGGGGCGATCAGCGACAGGATCAGGCAGACCGGGCCCAGCATCAACACCCGCACAAGTTTCACCAGCGTGCCCATCTGGACGGCCACAACCCCCATCGGTGCCGCCGCCGCAATTACTTGCGGGACGGCATAGACGGTCAGCCCTGCAAACGCGCCATAGGCCGCGCCCGTCAGACCCATCGCCAAACCCAGAACCGGCAAGCCCAGCACAACCACCACGCCAAGCACCGCCGTGAAGGCGATTGATGCCGCGACATCGTCGCTGTCGGCCCCGATGACCGGGGCCACGGCAGCGATGGCGGAATTGCCGCAGATAGAGTTGCCACAGGCGATAAGCAGCGCCATGCGCGTCGGCAAGCGCAACATTTTGCCGATACAGAAGCTGAGTAGAATCGCCACCGTGACCACGGCGGTGATCCCAAACAGCAACTCTGGCCCGGCTTTGGCAATCATCGACGTGCTGACCGATGCCCCAAGCAGGACGACGGCGATTTCAAGCAGGTATTTGGCGCTGAAGGCAATGCCGGACCGCCATCTTGGTCCGGGCGACCAGAGGCTGCGCACTGCGGTGCCGATCAGAATGGCCAATACCAGAGCCTCTACCCACGCCTTGCCCAGCAACTCGGCCTCGAAAGCCTCGATTGCATAGGCGGCAAAGGTGATCACCAAGCATAGAACCATACCAGGCAGGACCGGAGGCATGGACAGGTGAAACCGGGATGGAGTGGACGTCGAAAAAGAGAGATGGGCCATGATATTTCCTTCTGGCCTCTCGGTAGTCTCGCGCAATCAATCAATCCAACGCATTATTATTGTAATTCTAATCGCCAAAACCGATTGATTATGCCAAGCATACGCAATGACCCTTGAACAGTTGCGCATCTTCCTCGCGGTCGCTGAACGCGAACACATGACGGAGGGCGCTCGCGCACTCAACGTCACCCAATCGGCGGCCTCTGCGGCGATTGCAGCGTTGGAGGAACGCCATGACGTAAAGCTGTTTCACCGCGTCGGCCGCAACATCGCGTTGACTGAGGCGGGGCAGTTGTTCCTTGCAGAGGCGCGTGCGGTGGTTGCCCGGACCGCCGCAGCCGAACAGATGCTGAAAGACCTCGACGGGTTAAAGCGCGGCACCCTTCGCGTGGTGTCCAGCCAGACCATCGCCGCCTATTGGCTGCCGCCGGTTCTCGCAGCGCTGCGCAATCGCTATCCCTTGCTGGGTATTGAACTTGCCATCAGCAACACCGCACAGGCCGCCGCCCGTGTCCGCGATGGCGACGCCGAGCTGGGCATCGTCGAGGGCGAGGTCAGCGATCCCCTGCTGATGCAATGGCCCCTTGGCGAGGATCGGCTGGTAATCGTGCAATCGACCCCGTTCGTTGGCGGTACGGTCGATGCACGATGGCTACAGCGCGCGCGCTGGGTCATGCGGGAACAGGGATCTGGCACCCGTTCGACCTTTGACGAGACGCTGCGCCGGATCGGCGTGGAGCCCGCATCACTTGACGTGGCGCTGGTGCTTCCGTCGAACGAAAGTGTCCGCAGTGCGGTTGAGGCTGGCGCCGGAATTGCCGCATTGTCGACGCTGGTGGTCGCACCGTCGATCGAGGCGGGAAGGCTCTACGCGCTGCCCCTCACGCTCGGCCCTCGACCTTTCTATTGCCTGCACCACAAAGAGCGTTTCCGCAGCAAAGCGACCGATGCCCTCCTACAGATGATTGCCGAGAAGTTGCCGTTCGCACAGTGAGCCTCACGAAATGTCAGAGGAACGGGTCAAATTCGGGGAAGGAAGACTGCGAATAGACGCAGCCCATGAGTGATCGGTCGGGGTGGTCCCGCCGAGGCGGACAGATGCCCCCAGGCCTTCAATTGAAGCAGCGCAATTGAGTTGGCGTCATACCGTACAAGTCTCTGAATCGGCTCGAAAAATTTGAATGAGTCTCAAAGCCGCAAGCAAGAGCTATTTCTGAAAGGCTCATGCCAGTGCCCTCGATAAGAATGCGCGCCTTGGCAAGCCGCATCCGGCGAAAGTGCATTTGTGGCGAAGCGCCAAAGTGCTGCACAAACAACCGTTCCAACTGCCGCGACGAAATGCCGATTTTAGCCGCGATATCGGCGGTGCGAAGCTGAGTTTCCAGAGAATTCTCCATCAAACGCAACGCCTCTCTTACGGCGGCACTACGCAGGCCGGTCGCCGCACTGGCGCGCCCGGGTTGTTCACTGGAACCGTGACGGGCTTTGTCGATCAGCATGACGCGTCCCACCTCGCGCGCGATTTGCCGATCAGCGGTTTCTGCAATCACA
>CAWAEL010000019.1:0-172017 GCA_963781185.1 uncultured Alphaproteobacteria bacterium | reverse complement strand
TGGCGGCTAAAGTGCGATCGACGCTGATGCGATGGCCCGACGCCAGACGACGCCGGGCAAGAAGGCAAGCCGGAGAGAGCCGGCAAGGGCAACGGCTCGATGCCTTCGAGCGCCGAAGAGCTGCGCCACTATGCCCTGCGATCAACTACCGGCGCGGTCGCGCCGCTCGCCGAAGCGCCCGATAGGGCTCGGCCGGCGGCCGCCGTGCTAGGCCGACCGTTTCCATCGAAGCGACGATCGGCAGGATCCTCAAGGCGCTCGTCGGCCCCATCGAGGCGTGAGGCGATACACCCTGATGATCCTCGCCGACTTCGAGGATCTGCTGCTGGCCCGCACCGGGCGCCAGGCGATGCTGATCTACCTCGACGATCCAACCTGCATACGACCGCCTCGAGGGCAAGGAAGGAGCGAACGCGGGCTGAACAGGAGCCCGTGCGCGCGCGAGTTGATCGAGCTGCAGCACTCTCGGCGTCGCACGGCTCCACGCCCAGGCCGACGTGACGAGCCTGGCCAAAATTCTCACCGGCTGGAGCACCGGGCGCAAGGAAAGGCGGCCTAAGGGCTTTGGCGCCTTCGAGTTCAATGGCGCTGCACACGAGCCCGGCGCGCACACCCTGCTCGGACAAAGTTTCGATCAGGAGGGCGAGGCGCAAGGGCTTGCGGCACTGCACCTCCTCGCCACGCACCCCGCCACCGCCACCCATATTGCCACCAAGCTGGTGCGCAGTTTTGTCGCCGATGTGCCGGCGCCCGAACTGGTCGCGGCTTTGGCCGAGGTGTTCACCGATACCGAGGGTGACCTGCAGGCGGTGACCCGGGCGCTGGTTGAGGCGGATGCCGCCTGGACCACGCCGCAGACGAAAACTCCGCACCCCGCAGGAGTTCCTCTACGCGAGCCTCCGGGCGCTGAACGTGTCACCCAAGCCGGCCGACCTGTTGCAGGCGCTGGGTGTCCTCGGCCAGCCGCTGCTGAACCCGCCATCGCCGGCCGGCTTTTCCGATACTACCGCCACCTGGCTCGCGCCCGACGCCATGACCAACCGGCTCGATATTGCCCAGGCGTTGGCGACAGAAGCGGGGGACGTCGATCCACGGGCCGTCGCCAAGTCTGTGCTCGGCAGCCGGCTGTCCCCGACCACGGCCCAAACCATCGCCCGCGCAAATCCCCGGCCCAGGGCCTCGCGCTCATGCTGATGAGCCCCGAATTCCAGCGGAGATGAAATGATGAAAACCCCGTCGATTTCCGATGCGCTGCTCTGCCCATCACGCCGTGTGTTCCTGGCTTCAGCCGGCGCCTTCATTGGCTGGGCCAACCTGCCCAAACCGGCCTATGCGGCAAGCCGTGACCCGCGTCTGGTCGCGGTGATCCTCCGCGGCGCCATGGATGGGCTCGCGGTGGTGCCGCCGGTAGGCGATGCCAACTATCGCGCGCTCCGCGGTGATATGGCGATCGGCGCCGATGGGGCCGAGGCCACGCTGCCGCTTGATGGCTTCTTCGGGCTCAACAACGCCATGCCCAAGCTCCATGCGCTCTATCAGAAGGGCGAGGCGCTGATGGTGCACGCCATGGCGACGCCCTATCGCGAGCGCTCGCATTTCGACGGACAGGATGTACTGGAAAGCGGGCTCGCGGGCCCAGGCGTGAAAGAGAGCGGCTGGCTCAACCGCGCCGCCGCGGCGATCCCGAGCGCCGAGGGCGTCAGGCCGGTAAGCGGGCTCGCCGCCAGCCCGACCATCCCGCTCATCCTGCGCGGCGATGCGCCAACGTTGAGCTGAACTCCGCCGCGGCTGGAAGCGGCCTCGACCGATACGCTGAAGCGGCTGCTCGATCTCTATACGCACGAGGACCCCGAGATGGCCAAGGTCCTGGGCGAGGGCGTCGATCTCGACGCGCTGGCCGCGGGCATGGACAGCGAGGCGGGTGGCGCCGGAATTGCGGCGTCCTTCCGGGCGTTGGCCTCGGGCTCCGCACGGCTGATCGTGGAGCAGGCTGGCCCACGCCTCGCGGCGCTGAGCTATGACGGCTGGGACACCCACACCAAGGAGGGCGCTGAGGAGGGGCGGCTCGCCAATCTGCTGGGTGCGCTCGATGGCGCGCTCGATGCGCTGGCGACCGAAATGGCGCCGGTCTGGAAAGATACCGTCGTCGTGGTGATGACCGAGTTCGGCCGTACCGCCCGCGCCAATGGCAACGAAGGCACCGACCATGGCACGGCGACGGTGGCGTTCCTCCTGGGCGGCGCGGTCAAGGGCGGGCGCGTCATCGCCGACTGGCCGGGGCTTCGCGATGCCGATCTCTATGAAGATCGGGACCTGAAGCCCACCACCGACCTCCGCGCCGTGCTGAAGGGCGTGCTGCGGGACCATCTCGGCATCGACCAGACGGCGCTTTCGACCTCGGTGTTCCCGAATTCGATTGGCGTGACGCCGCTCGACGGGCTGGTGGGCTGAAATGAAAAGGGCCGGTCTCCCGGCCCTTTGATGTCTGGCAGTTCCCGTCGGCGCTTACTTTTCGCGCCCGACATTGCCGACGCTTTCGCCCGGCGACAGCAGATACTTCCAGATCGCTGCACCCAGCGCGCCGCCGACCAGCGGGGCGAGGATGAACAGCCACACCTGGCCCAGCGCCCCGTTCTGCGCAAAGATCGCTGCAGCGATCGAGCGGGCCGGGTTGACCGAGGTATTGGTCACCGGGATCGAGATCAGATGGATAAGCGTCAGGCCGAGCCCGATGGCGATGGGCGCAAACCCAACCGGAGCCGCCTTGCTGGTGGACCCCAGGATGATGATCAGGAAGAACGCGGTCAGAACGATTTCCGCAACCAGTGCCGCCATCATCGAATAGCCGCCCGGCGACAGTGCGTCATAGCCGTTCGAGGCAAAGCCGCCGGCTGCAAAGCCCGCTGTGCCCGAGGCGATGACATAGAGCACCGCCGCACCGGCAACGCCGCCCACCAGCTGGGCCAGCCAGTAGGGGACGAGATCCTTGTATTCAAAGCGGCCCGCAATCGCGAGGCCGAGCGACACGGCCGGGTTGAAGTGGCCGCCGGAAATGCCGCCCACGGCGTAGGCCATGGTCAGCACGGTCAGGCCGAACGCAAACGACACGCCCATGAAGCCGATGCCGACATCGGGTACGCCTGCTGCGAGCAGCGCGCTGCCGCAGCCGCCGAAGACCAGCCAAAAGGTGCCGAATGCCTCGGCCGCAAGTTTTCTGAACATCTCAAAGCCCCAAAGAGAAGATTCCCACGACTCGCAGTGTTAAAAAGTCAGGCCTTCGGGCGAAACTGGCCTTGCCGGGTTTTGCACCGCGCAAATCTTGGCGCCTGCCGTCATCACGTCGCCCCGCACCCTCGTTTGGCCGCGTTTTCAGCAAATTGTGATCACGGCGGAGTGCTGCCTGCTGCCCCGGCAATAACGGCGCCGTTACCGAGGGTTAGTGCTTACTGAAATCTTAATGCACGCCCCCGCCCATGCGCTACCATGGGTAAAGTCGGGGAATTTGCCGCTGCCGCCCAAGGCGAGGTTTGACCCAGCAACGAGGGCTACGGTATGACTAATGCGATCAACCGATGGACCGGCCCTGGCAGGTCCAGCGTTGCGGCACAGCACAACCAGGAGGACAGTTTGGAACGCGATTCCGGGCCAGCACTCGTCCACACGGACACCACGGCCGATCTCGTCGTCTATCTGACGCATCCAGAGACGGCGGCCAGCCAGATGCTGTTCGAGGCGCTGGTGGCGCGCGACATGCGCTGCGCCATGGTTGCCGATTTCGTGCAGTTGCACCGCCTCATGGATGTGCGCCCGCCGCATCTGGTGGTGATGGCGCTGGCCGATGCATCCGATTCGATCGTCGATACCATGGCTGCCGTTGGCGTCATCCGCACCCGGCATCCGGCGACCCAGATCATGCTGCTGGCGCCCGAAGGCGTGCGCGCCGAACTGGTGGTGCAGACCATCAAGCGCGGTGCCAGCTGGGTGTTCTCCCCGCCCTATAGCGCCGACGACATCATCGATACCGCCATCAGCAGCTTCGCCGAAGATCTGCGGCTTTCCGCCAGTATGGCCGAAGAGGCCGAGGCGTCGTCCTCGGCCGCCGCTGCCAGCAACCTCCCCGGCTTTGCCACGCTCACCAAGCGCGAGCGGCAGATTCTTGCGTTCGTCATCGAAGGCCGGACCAACAAGGAAATCGCCTCCGAACTGGGCCTGTCTTTCCGCACCGTGGAAGTGCATCGCCGCCACGTCATGGAAAAGACCGGCGCCCGCAACGCCGCTGACCTCGTGCGGCTCGCTGTCGGCTCCTGACGCGGGCGAGACGCTCCCTATCCATCTCCCCTTGCTGGAGAAGGTGCCCGAAGGGCGGATGGGGGTTGTCTCCGCGCACTCCAGTCGCTCGTCGCTTCGCTCCGATCGCGCGACACTTCGTGGCGCGGCCCCCTCATCCGGCGCTGCGCGCCACCTTCTCCCGCAAGGGGAGAAGGAAGGAGGGAGCCGGCCCTACCTCAGCCCGGCCTCGTCCAGCAGACCTGCCCGCTTGGCATCATAGTAGTACCCACGCGCGTAGAGCCGGATGGCGCGGTCTGAATTGTAGCCCGCCACCACATAGGCGCCGCGCAGGTATTTCACCGCGTACTTGAGGTTGGTTTCAGCGTCGAGCAGCCCCGAGGGCGGCCCGCTATAGCCCATCGAACGCGCCGTATCGTGCCGGATCTGCATCAGCCCCAGATAGGGGCCGTTGCGCGCCTTGGGATTGTAGCCGCTCTCGCGCTGCACCACGCGCCGGATCAGCGATTCCGGCACATCATAGGTCGCGGCATATTTGCCGATCAGCCCATCAACGCTACCGCCGCCACTGCTGCGGGGTGCCTCGGTGAAGGCGAAGGGCACAAACGCTTCTTCCGATACCGGCCGCATCTGCGGCCGTGGTGCCGCGCCGGTCAGTTGCGCGGTGGCTGCCGGCTTGGGCTGCATCTTGAAATTGGGCAAGCCGGCCATCGAGCAGCCTGCAACGAGGCTGCTCGTGGCGGCAATTGCCATGACGGTGCGCGCGTTGCGCCAGAGGGATGGTGCCCGTTGCATCGGCCTCTCTTACCAGATGACCAGCGCGTGGGGAACCACCCGGCACAACAGCAAGATCTCAGCCGATCTTGCCGTCCTTGATCGAGTCGGCCAGCGGCGCCGGCCGCTCCACCGGGGTGACGATCTCGACCGCCCGGCCCTCGCGGCTCGCTGTCTCGAACGCTTCCATCACTTCGAGGACATGCAGGGCCAGATCCCCCGAGGCGCGATGCGGACGGCCTTCGAGGATCGCGTGCGCCATGTCGGCAACGCCCAGCGAGCGGTAGTTCGCATCGGCATAGGGCTGGGTGACCGGCACCTTGCGCCAGCGTTTGGTCGAGGGCGCCCGCGCCTTCACCTCGCCACCGAACATGTTGGGATCGGGCACCAGCACGCTCTGCTTGGTGCCATAAAGCTCGATGGGGAGGTGCGCATGCGCCGGCACGTCAAAGCTCAGCGTCACCTGGATGATGGCGCCCGAGTGGAACTGCATGAGGCCGGCGACATGGGTCGACACCTTGACCGGCATCATCTGGCCCTTCTTGGGCTCCGAATAGATCGGCCGTTCCTTCTGCGGCGTGGCGCTCATCGCCTGCACCGATTTCACCGGGCCGAGGAGATTGACGAGGTCGGTGATGTAATAGGGGCCCATGTCGAGCACCGGGCCGCCGCCGACATCGTAGTAGAACGCCGGATCGGGGTGCCAGCGCTCGTGCCCGGGGCAGGCAAAGATCGCGGTGCCGCCAACGATGTCGCCCGCCTTGCCCGAATCGAGCAGCGCGCGCGCCGTCTGGTGCGAACCGCCGAGGAAGGTGTCCGGCGCTGCGCCGATCCGGAGCCCGGCTTTCTTGGCTGCGGCCGCGAGTTTCTTGCCCTCGGCATAGGTCACCCCGAGCGGCTTTTCGCTATAGACATGCTTGCCGGCAGCGATGGCGCGGAGGCCGACTTCCACATGGGCGCGCGGGATGGTGAGGTTGACGATGATATCGACCTTGGGGTCGGCCAGCAGCGCCTCGACACTCACGGCCTTGAGGCCGAATTCGGCGGCCTTCTTTTCGGCGACCTCCGGCTTCATGTCGGCGATGGCGATGATGTCGAGCACGGGAAAGTCCCGCATCGCTTTCAGATACTGGCTCGAGATATTGCCGCAGCCAATAATCCCCACACCCACACGACGCTTCGCGCTCATTGCTGTTCCTCCAAGAAAGCTGCTGAGGCACCGGCCCGGATGGGTGTGCCTTCGAGTTGCATGCATTTTCACGCCAAACGCCGCCAAATACCAGCGCGATCTGACGTACGTAAGTCATTGTTTCTGGCGCGCCATAAAGCTGCTATGCCCCGCCCATGCAGCCGCCCGTCCTCAACCCCATGCCCGCTACCTTCGAGTATCACCCGCCCACCGAGCCGTGGCTTACGGTGCTCCATGCGGACGATGATATCGTGGTGCTCGACAAGCCCTCGGGCCTGTTGAGTGTTGCCGGCAAGGACCCGGCGCTCGCCGATTGTCTTGAAGCGCGCGTCAAACAGCGCTGGCCCACAGCCGCCATGGCGCACCGGCTCGACAAGGACACCTCGGGCGTCCTCGTCATGTGCCTCAACAAGAAGGCGCTCGGCCATGTCGGCCAGGAGTTCGAGCAGCGGCGGGCCAGGAAATCCTACGTGGCGCGGGTCTGGGGGGAACTCGAGGCCGAGAGCGGCCATGTCGACCTGCCGCTCGCCACCGATTGGGAACACAAGCCTCGCCAGCGCGTCGATTATGAGCGCGGTCGGGCCAGCCAGACCGACTGGCGGGTCGAGGCCCGAGAGCCGGGGATCACCCGCGTCCGGCTCTATCCGCTGACCGGCCGCACCCACCAGTTGCGCGTCCACCTGCTGGCCATCGGCCACCCCATCCTCGGCGATGTGTTTTACGCCACCGGCGCGGCGCTGGCCGCCGCGGACCGGCTGCAGCTCCACGCCGAAGAACTCGGCTTCAACCACCCGCAGGGCCACTGGGTGGAGTTCCACGCACCGGTCCCGTTCTGAGGCTCACTGAGTTGCGGGCCTGAAATCGTCACGAAATAGTCATCTGAGGGTCCGAAACGGGCCACCACCCGTCCCTAGCGTCAAACGCGTAACGAAAGGGACCCAGACCCATGGACGACAAGACCAGTCTGCACAACGACGACCCCTTCAACCCCGCGGCAGAAGCCGCTAACGCGCCTGAAACCACCATGGCTTCGACGCCAGAGACGCCGCCCGACGAGGTGATGGCCGCCCTCGACATGCTGGCCGCGTTCCCAGAGGATCCAGTGCAGCCAATCGAGGATGCCCGCACCACGATTGCGGCAGGCTCTGACGTGCAACTCGCTGCTGGCCCGGAAGCAGAAGCCGCACCCGAGGAAATGGTCGCGGAGTTCGTGCCCGAGCCGATCACCGAGCCGGTACTGGAAGCGGGACAAGATACGAGTGCGGCAGCTGAAGGAGACGGACCTCTCGCTACCCTTCCTGAGGCGCCATCGGCCATTCCCACCCACGCGGAGCATCGCGACAGCCCGCCGCTCTTAGCGTCTGACGATGAGCAGGCCGATGAGCCCTTCGACACAATCGAAGACGGCATCGCCAGCATCTTCGCCCGCCTTCATGCCGAAACCCGGGAGGCCCAGGACGAGGAGCACGAGGATGATGTCACCGAAGCCGACGACTCTATCACCTTCCAGCTTCTGGGCGAACTCGACCGTCTCTGGCACCGCGCCGAACGCTGAGAGCGGCCGAAACCGGGAGGAGAGCGGTCCGGGCACGTGCTTCGGCGCCTCTGTGTACTGGTGGGGCAGCGTCAGCCGCTGCCGGGGGCGCTGAAACCTGCAGGCGAAGCTCTCGCGCGGGACGCCCCCACGACATGCCGGTGACGCTACTGCGGACAGAGGTTTCGGGCTATCGGCCGCTCGCGGCAGGATTTCGTTACCCGATCGCCTCACCGCAGCAATCGAAAATCAGCAAGGCGGCCGGCCTGCGGACTGTCCCCAATCCCCCCGCGCACCGTCTTGCACTTGTCCGCCCAATCGCCTATTCCCTCTTTCTGCTGCACCCGTAGCTCAGCTGGATAGAGCGCTGCCCTCCGAAGGCAGAGGCCGGGGGTTCGAAATCTCTCCGGGTGCACCACTGTTTTCCGCTTCTATATCAACGGGTTAGTCCCGTCGATGCGGTCTCCGAAATACCCCTCTGGATCAGTCGGTCACACACTGGTCACACTCAGAGGAGTTTTCGCTTATGGCGAATCTACGGAGCCGAAATGGAAAGTGGCAGGCCCAGGTAAGGCGTGCTGGTCACAAGCCACGAACGATGTCCTTCCTGTCGAAAGCCGATGCTCAACGCTGGGCTAGGCACATGGAAGCCGAACTAGACCGCACGGCAATCCCGAACGACACGAGGCAGCTCGATAGCTGCACCATTGCCGACGTGATGAACCGCTACAGGCTTGAGGTCACGCCGAAGAAGCGGGGCGCAGCTTCCGAGCTGAAGCGGATCGAAGTGTTCCTTCGGGCAAAGTGGACATCCCTGCCACTGTCCAAGGCAACGCCTGCGATATTCAGCGACTACCGCGACAAGCGTCTCAAGCAGGTTCAGCCCGGAACGGTATTGCGAGAACTTGGCCTGCTGCGTGCAATCTTCGAGACTGCGATGCGAGAGTGGGAGCACCCTCTTGTTCAGAACCCTATCGCCAACCTGAAGAAGCCACGCGCGCCAGAGGGTAGGGACCGCCGACTTCGGCCCGGTGAGCTTGCCGCAATAGTCTCTGCCTGCGCCGATGGCCGGTCAGAGTGGCTGCTGCCTGCGGTCTATTTCGCAGTCGAAACGGGCATGCGTCGCGGCGAGCTTCTCAACATGCGATGGCGAGATGTGGACCTCAACGCAGGTGTGCTGAGTATCCCTGTGACCAAGACCGATAAGTCCCGACGCATACCACTTACGGACCGGGCCGTGGAAATTCTTCGGGAGCGCACCGGTGAGCGAGCGGCTGCGCAGGTGATCTTCCCGGTGTCCGCGAACGCTTTCAGGCAGTGTTGGGAGAGATGCAAAAGACGTGCGGCAAAGCAGGGTTCTCCAGATGTGAAGTCGCTGCGCTTTCACGACCTACGTCATGAGGCCGTAAGCCGGTTCTTTGAAATGGGGCTGAACACGGCCGA
Organism: uncultured Alphaproteobacteria bacterium; assembly: GCA_963781185.1. Classification (GTDB taxonomy): domain Bacteria; phylum Pseudomonadota; class Alphaproteobacteria; order Rhodobacterales; family Rhodobacteraceae; genus Stagnihabitans. Next base: position 162,790 of record CAWAEL010000019.1, on the reverse strand, counting down.
AGTGGCAACTATCAGCGGACATAGGGACCTCAGGAGCCTCTTTCGCTATACTCATCTGAGAGCGGAAGATTTGGTCCTGAAGCTGCGCGATGCCAAGGCAATTAACGGCGTCGAGGTGGCATGATGCTTTCGAACGATACGCGCCGCTTGATCAGGTTGTCGCTCAGAGGGCTGGGACAGGACCCGGAGATTGATGATGCTGAAGGGATGGGGTTCCAGCTCGACTATGAGTCCGGCCTATCCCTCGTCCTGATGTTCCGTGGGGTGCTGCAGAAGTCGTTCCTGCGTCGTGTGCCGCGCTTATACATCGCCCTCTACCAAGAAGTCGGGGAGCAGGTGCCCGTGCTGCATTTCAGAGAGACGATGGCTTTGCCAAGAGGGCCGAGCGACATGGATTTTCTGATGGCTTTTACCCCCAAGATTGTCGCGATGACGCGAGCCGTCGCGGACTCTTCTGGGGCCGGCCGCTTGCACTCAACGTGAATACCCCACCGAAAATGGAATTAAGGAAAGCTGATCGGGTGGCCTCACCCTTCCTATATGGAATTAGTTTTCATTGCCGACTTTGGCGTTCCAAGCTTTTCCGACAAAGCACGTATTTACAAGCGCGTGCCTCAACCCGCCACTCTCTCGCTTAGCCTCCTTATAGAGCGAAGTGGCGGGGTTTTCCGTCGATCTAGGGCCTGCCGACAACCCGTCGGTGGGCCTTTTCCATTCCGGACACAAGGAAACCAATCACTTGATCACCGCAAATGCATTCATTGATCGAATGCGCAATCACTGGACAAAAAACCTTGGCCTGACTTCCTCTGGCCCACTTGAAGCTGGCTGGAAGCAAATCGTAGACGCTTGTGAGCGCCAGCTGGACCCCACTGTTGAAAGAAAATGGCAAGTCCTGCAGCTGCCGACAGGCACCGGCAAGACGCAGGCAACAGCCATCTTGTGCTCCATGCTGCCTCTACTCAACCATCCCGGCGTCTTGATCGTTACTCGCTTTACCGCCGAGGCGGATAGTCTGGCGCGAATGATCAATGAGTGCGCTGAAGGCAAGGTTGCGGCTGCTTACCATTCTGAGTGCCGGACCACACACCAGCAGGCTCACAACTCACCCGTGCTCATCGTGACACATAGCGCCTATAGGAACGCCGTCGAGCAAGCCCTCACTACCGACTGTAAGGACCGGTGGGAGAACCTTTCGTCTTGGATGTTTGGTCCGCGTCGGCTCTGCATTATTGATGAGGCGATCGACCTGGTTAGGCACTACCAGGTCAACATGGCGGCCCTTCGGGTATGTGCCGCAACGCTTCGAGGATGGCTAGCGCCTACCGAACAAGCAACCATCGATACCGTTATGTCATGCGTGGACCGAGTAGCGCTCGACCCTGCAATACGGGATGGGGATCGTTACATTTTCGAGAGCCATCTGCAGCTTATGGCGGAACTGGATTTCGACGGCCTGGAGGTTGCGGTGCGTCTCTTGGACAAGGCAGCATTTACGACTTCGCGTGGAAATCTAGTTGAGTCCAGCGACTTGCGAGCCCTGTGCCTGGAGACTTTTAAGGAAGTCGCCCACATTGCGAATTCGCACTGGGCATGGATCAGCGAGCAAGGCCCGACGGAGCAACTGAACTCAGCAATGGTGCTCCTTATTGAAGGTACGCAAGCGACCATCCTCGATGCCACGGCATCGGTGAATCCGGCCTACCTAATGGACGGCCTGATGGAGGTGGTACCTCGACCATCCGCGATGCGCGACTACAGCAACGTTGTGGTGCATGTATCGAGAGGCCATAGGGTCGGAAAGGGCTACATGGCATCGAAGGCAGATACCGAGTGGCCTGCTATCCTTGCGGAACTCTCCGCTTGCCTGTCGCCAGAGCGGAAGCTGCTTGTATGCTGCCACAAGGCTGTTGCACCGACTATCCGCAAGTTTGCCTTCCCGTTTGCCGAGATGGATGTCGCCTCGTGGGGAAGCATTCACGGGCGAAATCAGTGGTCCGCGTTCGACGCCGTGGCAGTCGTTGGGCTGCCCTATCTGGACCAGGTGACGCCATCGAACATCTTCATGGCGCACAATGGAAAACAGTCGGATGAATGGCTTACAGGTGGCCGGGAGTTCGGCGAGCTTGGCGACGTTCGGCTGTTATTGAACGGCGGACACATCGCTGAGAGTGTTGTGCAAGCTATCAACCGCATACGATGCCGGGCAGCAATCGGTCCACATGGTGAGTGCGAGCCTTGCGACGTATTCCTCCTGTTGCCAACGGGCGAGATCGGCAACGCGGTAGTCAACGTCATTCAGCAACAGATGCCAGGCGTGTGGTTTCAGGATTGGCACGTCAGTGCCGCGAAGAAGAAGGCCCGCCCAATACCCACCCAGAAGCAATTCTTGGACTTCGCCAAGGCGGCAGGGGCCGGGAGTTACCGCAAGGCAGAGGTCATGGAGGCAGTGGGGTTGTCGCTGCGCTCGTTCGAGAAAATGGTCGGTCGTTTACGCGTGCCGTCGGCCTTCAACGAGGAGCTTCGGAAGTTAGGAGTGCACTTCGTAAACTCGGTGGGAAGAGGCCGTGAGAGCTACTTCGTGAAGGTCTAGCGTGACCAAGTTCGGGGGGCCGGTGGCGACACCAGCCTCCCTCGTCAGTCGAAAAGAGGCCGAAGCATGCGGTCTTTCACGTTTCTATACCGGCAGGGAATGCAGGGCCGGTCACCTTGCTCACCGTTTTGCAAGCAATGGGCAATGCGTAGTGTGCAATGCAGCCAAAGCACGAGGTCGCGAGCAGGCGAAGTCCTTGGCTAAGCCAACGTACAGGCTTTACCGGAATGTCCAGCGCAGAACGGGTCAGGCTTTGCAAGGTAGAGCCAGTCCAACGCATGCCATGGGCGGCTCTATGAGTTCCTTGATCGCTCACATCGAAGATCGGTTCGGTCCTGGTATGAGCTGGGATAACTACCGCCAGTGGGAGGTGGATCACGCGGTCCCCTTGTCCGGCGCATCCAGCCTTGGAGAGCTGCTTAATCGGTGCCACTACACCAACCTGCAGCCATTGTGGCGGCGGCAAAACAGGGTGAAGGGCGGGGGCACTTAGCTCCCGCCTTGCCGGGAATCTGTATCGGGACCGGAAGCCAAGAATAGGCTTTGCAGTCCTGTCTCGACCCCACTACCAGCAAGGTGCCGGTACGCTCAAACTGATCCTGAGTTAGGTTCCGTCACTGCCGAATGGTTGTCGCCGACCCTTAGCTGTGGATACAGGCGGCTTGTGCATCCCTGTCCGTTGACAACCCAAGGGCCGTGAATAACGCCTAATAAGGCTTGATAAGGTTTGATAATGATCAGCGCAATTCGGTCGCCAGGGCATAGCCAAGTCACTATCGCAGAGGCCGCTCGGCTTCTGGGGGTCTCTGCATCTACGCTACGCAACTGGGACAAACTCGGAAAGCTAAAGCCCCACCGGCATCCGCTTAACGGCTACCGCATGTACGACCGCAAGGAAATCGAGCGGCTCAGGCATGAGATTGAAGGAACTGAATGACCGTCGCTACAAAGAAAACCCAGGACGACCTCGATGAACAGGACATGGCTGCCGTCGAAGTCGACGAACTTGAGGCGTCGGCCGATCCTCGTAACCAGCTAAACGACCTAACTGCGCGTGAGTCGATTCCGGAAACAGTATCTGTTTGGAACCAACGCGGCTTGGGAGCCGGCCATCCCGATGCGCAAATTGAGCGTCAGCATCCGGCTCCATTCTCGTTTACCGACGTTGGGCGACTGGTCCGCTTCTTCACGAAGCGGGGCCATACGGTGCTCGATCCGTTCGTGGGGGTGGGGTCAACGCTGAAGGCGTGCGCCATCGATGGTCGGAACGGCATTGGCATCGAACTAAACCCAACATTCGCCGAGCTAACCCGTCAGCGCCTCGAAACTGAGGTCAGGGATATGTTCTCATCAGTTGGGGAGCAAAAGATACTTGAGGGCGACGCGCGCACCCTCGTTCCAACTATACCTTCGGAAAGTATTGACTTTGTCGTAACAAGTCCGCCGTATTGGTCGATCCTAAAAAAGCAAGATCATAAGGTTCGGCAGGAGAGAATTGAGAAGGGGCTAGCAAAGGATTATGGACAGGACGAGAGGGATCTTGGTCAAATTGATGAATACGAAGAATTTCTGAATGAGTTGGCATTGATACTTGGTGAATGCGCAAGGACGCTCAAATTCGGAAAATACATGGCTATTATCGTAAGTGACTTTCGTGAAAAATCTAGGTACATCATGTTTCATTCCGATCTGGCCAAGTCTCTTGAGGCGTATGGACTGGAGATGCGAGGACTGACCGTCCTATACCAGAGGCACAAAAAAGTGTTTCCCTATGGTTATCCCTACTCGTTCGTCCCCAACATTCACAATCAGTACATCATGATTCTGCAGAAGCCGAAAATTGTTGAGCCGAAAGTGAAACGTACTCCAGGCCGAAAGAAGGTTGCGTCTTGATCGAAGAAATCGAAGTTGGTGACTGCATTGCCGGTATGAAGAAATTGCAGGATGGTTCCTTCAATCTGATCGTTGCTGACCCACCATACAATCTAGACAAGGATTTCGGCCCTTGGAAAGAAACTGAACGAAAGGCAGAGTGGCGCGATTGGACGCGTGATTGGTTAACTGAAGCAAAGCGTGTCCTTTCTGACGAGGGAAACATCTTCGTCTACGGTATCCACCATCATATGTGCTGGGTACAATGTATGATGTACGATCTCGGGTTGGTCTACCGCAGGCAGATCATTTGGAACTACGAGAATGGATTCGCCGGATATGGCAAGCGATCCCTAAATGCGACGTACGAGCCGCTGTTGTGGTTCTCTAAGTCGACCAATTACATATACAATCCAATAAGAGAGCCTTACAAAAGCCAAGAGCGGCTTAAGCACAAGATCATCAAGAACGGAAAAGTCTGGGAGCCAAACCCTGAGGGTCGAATGGCAGGCGATATTTGGTCATTTCCTACGTTGGCTGGCCGAGCCTTCCGCGATGAGAAGGTTGACCATCCTACTCAGAAACCACTCAGTATATCGCGACGCATCGTCAAGCACTTCTCTAATGTGGGAGACTCGGTCCTGGTGCCATTCGTCGGTAGCGGGAGTGAGTGCGTAGCCGCCAGCATGGAGGGACGAGGATACGTCGGCTTTGAGCTGAATCCGGCCTACGTTCAGATAGCCCAAGATCGCCTTACTGCTGTGAAAAACGCCGCCGCCGGTGACCTGCTCACTTTGCCGGTCTGAAGGCTCCAAGATAGGGCTCTGGTGAATTTCTCAATGCTGCGCTACGTCCAAGATCAATCCCATCTGCCGTCACGGCAAATTCGGCATCACGGAAACCGTCAAGCGTCAGGCCCTTCCAGACCAACGCAATCATAGCGCCAACCGTGAGAGTCCTGCACCGAACCTCCAATACGCTCTCAATATCTCGAATGACCTGATAATACTCGGAGCGAACGTTCGGGAGTGTAAGGATGATACTGATGGCATCTATATCATGCACTGCGAAGCCATAACGAGAATGCATTATCGCCACATCCTCTAGGAGGGCGCGGGGCGACTCAAGCACAGCTTCAGTCAGTTCTATCTCAGCAACGAACGGACGCTCACTGCGGCTGTAACCAACTGCGTCGATGCGCATATTCGTGTCTCCACGTCGCCTGACCCTAGCGTTCATCCCGAGTTCGTGCAGGAGGTTCCTGATTAGCAGGGTTGCTCTGGAATCACTCAGTTTTGCTATGGCCTCGGGCATATTGCAGATCGCAGGAGCACTCATCGCCGCTACCGCGCCGGTCCTTGGCGGCTTGGGATGCGCACCGGTGGTTTGGCGGGCGACAGTCAGACGGTCTGGGTCGTGCACAGTGACCGCGGCACGGGTCATATCAGCGAGGGAGATTGCCCCGTATGGGCAACGGACAACACAAAGGCCGCAGCCAATGCAAGCACCAGGGTCGATTTGAATTACAGCCTGTTCGTTGTCCCACGTTATCGCGTCCGTAGGGCAGACGCTCAGGCTAGGGTCGCCGGGATATTCTTCCAAGGCTGCCGCAAGCGCCAACTCCGCCGGGTCCTTCTCCATACAAGGTGCATGTCCACAACCAAGGCAGCTTCCCGCACCTTGCCTATGGTCCGCGAGTAGGACGGTAGTGTTTTGCGACGGCGCATAGCGGATCGCAGCGGGTTCCGATCCGTAGTGGCGCGCGAAGCCATCGGCAGGTCTCTTCCCTTTGTGAATGACAAAATCAGACATCGAGGAAACCTCGCAACTGCAGGAGCTGCTCAGGCTCGATCGTCACGCCTTCGGTCACAGACTGAAGTGCCATATGGGCGAGGCTAGTCAGGTCCAGCACACCCAACCTAAGGCCGTAAGCGGCAAACACGTCGTCAATTAGGTTCGACATGTCGCCCCGCTCATTCGGCACCCGGTAGCCAACGACCAGGCTGCTAACGTCCTTTCGAGTCTTTAGCCCGCCGCGCGAAAGCAACACGATCTTGTTCTTCTAGCGCCTGCCTAACCGCCTTGGTTGAAAGGAACTGCTCTTCGGTAGGGGACTTTATCTCAACGGGAAGCGCATCTTCTCCTACCCATACACAGGCGTCCCATCGCTGATAGTTCACCCCCGCACGCGAGAAATCACTTCGGTATCCTAAAAGCTGAAACAGGTGTGTAATGAGAGGATAGAAGGCCAGTTTAGTGTCGGTCGAATGATTGGCTGAAAAGGCGGCTGCGGCTGTTCGCACAGAACCATGCTTCTCGAATTGATGGATCAACTCAGCGCGAACTCCATCTGCTTCGGCCCCCGCTCTTGCCTTTGCCGCGACGAGCCTTGGTGCGACGAACAAGTGCGTACGGTCATCTCTACCGGCTTGTCCGGCCTTTCCCCCCATCCCCGCCTTTTCTACGCGCGCGGCCTGAACCCGGGCAGGGAATGCTGACTCGATCGCTTGCAGGGACATGGACTGAAACGGCGAAAACAACAGACTCCCGCTGGAGCCTGACGATGCCGCGACAATTGGTGCTGCTACTGCAGTGGCCTCGTCAAGGCGCTCCTTCATGGGACCAACGTCAAAGCCCGCGCGGTCAAGCATTTGGTAGTGCGAGACAAGTGCGACCGCGTTTCGTTGCTCTGCTGTAAGGCTTTCAACGTCAGACACACGAATATCCTGAGCGTTTTCTATGCGCCCAACTATCTCGATACCCCTCTTTGTTAGGCCCCACACGGGATACTTCTTGCCGTTCCCAAACCGCGCGGTGCCTTGTTCCACCCAGCCGGAATCGCGCAAAACAGCAATTGGCCACCTAGTATAGTTTTGGAGGGTGTTCACTTGCGTTTGGCGCGCACTGGCAAGGGCCGATAGCTCGGCATTCATGGCATCAGGACTTTTCCTGGCAGCCGCAATCTTGTTCACGACGGATTTCAGCGAGTTCGCGTCCCTATCGCTAGGTGCGCTGAGTGGGCCAATGATCATCTCATCTCGGGACAGGTACGCTCCGGAGGCTGACATGACCCGAAGAACAAAGGCAAAAGGACGAAGCTCGAAATCGCCTTTCACGGATAAGACGCGAGTTGGGTAGGCTATCCCCAGAATGCATTCTTCAAGGAGCGGCCAATACTCCCGGCCAGCTGCCACTAGCTGCTCGCCAAGAAGCGTAAAGGTGAAATTGAGACTGCTTGCCGCAGTGGGGTGCAGCCATCCCATCGTTCTGAACAGCTCGGCGTACATCTTAATTTGGTTGTACAGCGGGTCACGACTGCGGTCGTCGCGGGTGGATCGCGAAACGGCTTCAGCGCCCATGTAGCCAGACGAGGTCGCTAAGTTAGCGCGGACCACGGCTTCAACAATATCATCCAAGCCAACTACGCGGCCGTTCAACGCATTAAATGCGGAGGTGTAAACCTGAACGAAGTTGTGGGTCGTCGAGCCCGGATTAGGGAAGCGAAGCATCTATTTGCCTCGCCTGTTATCATAAGCAAACAATTCACTAAGTGTAAGCCCGAATCCCCTTGCGATACGAACAACGACAACGATAGTCGGGTTACGTTCACCCCGTTCGACGCCGCCTATGTAGCTTCGATCAATACCAGATCTATCGGCCAACTCCTCTTGAGTCAGCCCCATCTGTGCTCTTAGGCTGCGTACTGCCGCACCAAATGCTGCAGAATCATCTGACTTGTTCGCCATTTTGCGATCATCAGGCGATGATGACTATGAGTCCACGGACTATCAGTACCTTCGTGATGTGCAATTGAGCGACTTTGGGTGCCCTGCATCAGCACTGGTGGCCCTCGGCATCTGTGCGCGGATCGAAGGACGCCATGACGGTAGTCTGCGGCATCGGACCAACAAGCAGCCGGATAGAAAAGGTTATTTTCGGCACAATTTTGCTTGGGGGTATCTCACTCTACAGATTCACCGATGTCCCCCTGCCTCCCCTCGGCTGCCACAGCACGGTCACACTTCAACAGAGCGGCAGGGTTGGATTTGCAGCTTGACCAAGGGTCCGCTTGCTCATAGCTGTAGGGTTGTAACTAGCTGTTCTCTAGAGGATTTTTGCAGCTCGCATCATTTAGTAGAGCAATGGCGTGGCCAGATCGAACCCAAACCAAGCTGCCCTCCGAAGGCAGAGGCCGGGGGTTCGAATTCTCTCCGGGTGCACCAATTACCTCAACAAAATCAATAACTTGAAATGCCGGTTATTCAGGCCGGTTTGGGCTTGGCTCGCCCGGGTAACACCGGGGTAACACAACGTCGTGATTTGGGATTTATGCCTTAACGTCCGCTTTGCGCCCCAAAGCCGACATTCCTCATCTGCGACACAGCAGCGGGCAGCGTTACGATGCACTGCTTGCCGCGGCCGCTATCTCCCGAGCCTCTGGAACGTTGAATCTCTCCGGGGTGGCAGCAATTTGGTCTTTGATGTGCTGCAGGATCGGCGCGATCCAGAGCGCCTTGTTGACTCGGTCGCACACCCCGACCGCGTCGAACTCGAAACCGCTATAGTGCAGGCCGACGACTTTGCCGCTTGAATCGAACACCGGCGCACCGCTGCTGCCTTTCTCCGTGTCGCAGGCGTGGCCGAACGCGATGCCGGCGAACCCGTCCTTGTCCCGCTTCTGTTGCAGCACATCGCACTCTATGCTGATTTGCTTTTTCATCGCCGAGGGGTGGTGGACGATCGTCACCTTTCCGTCGCTGACGGGCGGACCGAAGCGCACCGGAGCGATGGTCGATATGCCATCGAGCGGGCGGATGCGCAGCAGCGCATAGTCGCGCTGCTGGTTCGAACTCAGCACCCGGTCGCAGATGAATTCGCGGCTGATGCCATCATCGTCCCACGACAGGTCGATCGTCGTGCGGTCGCAGATCGCCTGCTCCCATTGGCGTTCGACAATCGGCTTCCGATCCAGCCCAAAGACGGGGCCGCAATGCCAGTTGGTCAGCAGCAGGTCCGGCGGGATAGCTAGGCCGGAACAGGTGCTCGGTGCCTGCCCCTCGGCAAGGCCAACCATGATGAAGGCCACGTCGTCGCCCCACGAGCGATAGGACACATCGGCCGCGTAGAGCGCCGACCACGGGTAGTCGCCTCGCTTGGAGTAATAGGGCTCGCCGATCACCCCCGATTCCGGCATCTCGATCTTTTGGCGCAGCTGCAGCTGCGGCCTCTCCCCGATCGCCGCAAGCTCGAGCTCGATCGTCTGCTGGCCCTCCGCATTGGCAAGCCGCCGGGTGAACGTCACATTGCTTTCGCCGAAATCGTTGGGCCCGAGCACCTGCATCACCCGCCCGTCCCGGTCACGAATGGTCAGCGACCATCCGGAAGTTGCCTGCGCCGGACGCTCTACAAACAGGCGCACATAGCGTGTGTCGTCCGCGATCTCGAGGAACGTCCTGCCGCTACTCTGCAGACGCGCCGTCTTCAGGCCGGCGATCGACCGCCAGTCCCCGAACATGCCCGACTCCGGACTGCCACACGGCTCGGCCGCGCCGACGGCGACAGCATGGAGGCAAAGCGCCAGGGCCGCGACCCTCAGAGACACGCTGCGCGCCGCTGCGCGTCGTCTCAGCATGGCTTGAACGTGCTGACGGTCCCGTCGAGGATCAGGTCCTCGAAGTCGGCGGGGCTGACCATCTGGCCACTCTTGGTAGCAAATATCGGCGTTTCGTCGCCATCGCCGACGAACACGCGCGGGTCGAAGCGGATGACCGAGTCCTCGTCGAGATGCGAGTAGAACACCCACGGACTCTCATCGCCCTGGATGCCGCCCGGCACCTTTGTCCGCACCATGCGCAGCACGTTCTTCGAGGTGAACGACTTCTCCTCCTCGCTATTGTCCGCGGTTATGATCTTGGGGCTGCACCAATGGGCGAAATCGAGCTTTTCGTAGTCCTTCTCCCCTCTCCACTTGATCCAGTTCACCTCCGGGTCGAGCAGGGCGGCGGCTGGATCGACGACACCCGCCTCCAGCTTTTTGAGGTCATCGCCACGAAACACCGGTCGGGACGTATAGAGCAGCCGCTGCTTGATCAGATGCGTCTCGAGCGCGCCATCGCCACCGCTTTCCTGATAGTGATTGCGGTAGCAGTTGGTCATGGCCCCAACCAGCCCTGCAACGAGCGCAGTCGCCTGCGAGGTGCCCGACGCATAGGCCAGCCGGTTCTCGCCCACCGGCGCGACGATCGCATCGCCGGGAGCCGCGACGTGGACGTGGTCTTGGCTCCAGAATGTGTCCGCCATGATCTCAGCATCGCCATCGCCGCACTTGCTGCAGGCCGTCACCACGATAACATTGGAAAACCGTTCGCCCAGGTTGGCGGGGGCGTACGGCAGGATATCCTTGATTTCCCTTGCGCTTCCGAGATCGCCACCGCCCTGCATGGCTGCCACGATCCACATTGCCTTGCGATTGGAATCCCTGACGCGCTGGACGATTGCCGGACCCTCGATGGCGCGATCGGAGGTGAGCTCCTCGTGGGCGACGTCGCCCAGCGGATAGCTGTAACGATTTTGCGAACCCGGCCCCGGAAACCGACTGGCGAAGACGTAAATCTGCGGCCCGGTTTCGCCGAAGTTTTCGCGTTGCGCGTCGAGCAGGTTCTGCAGGGGACCGTTCCGCGTCCGCCGGGTCCATTCGAAGCTGAACAGATCCAGCCCCGGAGCCATGCCGACATAACCAAGGCCGTCGGCTTTGCTTGCCAGGAGTGCGGCGAGATGTGCGCCGTGGTCCCGATCGACATCGAGCGACTCGGCGGTGCACATGCTTTGCGGGTTCGCTTCGGCTGGTAACTGCGTAACGCCGTCAGCACCGAGGACGCCGAACTTGCCGAGGTCGGCGGTCTGGTTCGGCAGACTATCCACCAGGATCAGGTCGGCACAGGCACTCCCCGGTCCGCCGGCCTCGTTGCAGTGGAACGCGCACTGAATGATCTCCTCGGACGGAGTCCAGTGCGAGGCCTCGAGCCACGGAAACAGGTAGTAGAAAGAGCTCTCCTCAGCGGAACTGGCCGGCGCCGGCGTGCAGGCCTCGGCTTCCTTGGGGACCGATCTCCATGACTGCGGTGCCTTGTCGACGCCAGCACCGCTATCCACCGTGTAGGCAGTGATGTTACTCGCGCCGAGTGACGGAAGGAGATCGTCCACTGTGCCACGGGCGATCAGCCCATCAAGGCTGACACCCACCTCGTAGATCGTTTGCGGTTCGAACTGCTTGCCGGTCCAGATATCGGCAAGCTTCGAGGTGACCTGAATGTCCGGAATTAAGATGGTGGCCTTCTCCTTGAGTGCGCTGATGCCCGCAGGGTTCAGCATGTCGCCCAGCTTCGACTGGACGTCGCAGCCTCCCGATGTCGGTATGGACAGTTGCTCTTCGAGGATAGAGCAATAGGTGTCCCCGGCCTGGACTGTGTAGGGCTTAGTCGGAAAGGCCCTCTCGCCGTAGGTCGCGCGCATGCTTGCGAAGAGGTTCGCAATGTCGCTTGCGACCTTCTTGCCACCAGCCTCGACAATCAGCTCCGTGCGTTCCTCAGTGACGGCCTGCACGTCCTTGTATGTCGTCCACAGCCGGTTGTTGGCGTCCTCGACGAAGGCGCCAACCTTGGCGGCATCGTCGACACCGATGCCTGCCCACACCTGGTTGTCGCCCGCATTGGGCGCAATGAACGTCTGGCCGATATCGACGAGAATCTGGTTGCTCCCACCGCCTGCGTCGGTATTGACGACGAGCCCATTCACCGTGCCATCGGGCGAGACGGTGAGATCCACAATGTCCCCGATCGGCGCCGTGTCGCGATCATAGGCGCTGTACAGGGGTTTGCCGATCAGTTGCGCCGACAACGGCTCCAAAGTCTGGCCCACCCATCCCTGCGCTGACGCCGTTCCTGGCGCCAACACGAGCGCGAGTAAGGCCATTATGCCGCTTCGCATATCTTCCTCCTCTCGACGTCGACGACGCCAGTGTAGGCCAGCGTGATGCCCACCTCGTCGCAGGCGCTGAGCTTCATGACCTTGCCGCCGCCACCCCCGCAGAAGTAGTGCATTACCGACTTGCCATCGTACCGGGTGACCTCGATCCAGCTGCCCTGCTCCGTTTTGCACCCGGGCACGCCGGCAATATGCTCGTGTCGCAATCCCAGCACGTGGCCGAGCTCATGGGTGAGCACCCCGGTCTTTTCGTAGCCCGTTGGCTTGTAGAAAACCGGATCGATAGTGAGCACCCGCTCCTCACCCAGCTGGTGCGGAAAGAAGGCACGGGCGATGAACTTCCCCCCCGCGTTGCGAAACCGGACGATGAAGCTGTTTTCTGGCGCAACCGCCGCGGTGTCGAGGCTCACGTCATGCTCGAAGTCGAGCCCGCACCCTTTGCATCCCGCCTCCCACGCGCTGGCCGCCGCTGCCATGAGTTGCACCATCTCGTCATAGCGCTCCGGCGTGAACGAGGCGGCGTCGATGCCGTAGCGTAGGTGACGCTTGCCCTCCTGATAAAGGTCGGGGCTGCCATCCCCGAGGACGTTCACCTTCGCCTCAGGGTTGGCGACAATGACGGCACTGCCCTCGGCGTAGCGGGTTACCCAGTCGATGACCTCGGCCTTCGACATGGTCAGATCGCCCTCGATGAGGTAGCTCCCCTCATCCTGGGGCAGCATGGTGAGAAAGGCGTCGAAAGCCGGTCCCGCGCGTCCCGCCTTCAACTCGGCATTGGCCGCGGCCAGCGCCGCAATGAAGGGATCCGCTTCTGTCCCATCGCCCCTTGCCCAGGGACTGACCGCCACCGAGGTCACGATCGCAACGGCGAATAGAACGGCAATTGCCGAAACCGTGTAGCGTTTCTTCATCGACCTAGACCCCCGCCAGCTTGTCGAGGCCCGATCCATCGAGACCGTGCCTCTGGTACCATGCGGCAAGCCGCTCCCGCGTCCTGCTGCCACTGCTCAGGCCGAAGAAATGCACCGCGTTATTGCGGCGGACGGCGCGAAGCCCGGCGTCCTGCAAACCCGCACGGCGCAGCGCGCGCATTGTGCTCTCGAAATAGCGCTCATGCCCCGCCTCGCGACCGAGCATGTTCCAGTCGGTGCCGTAGACCAGCCGTTGGGCTAGCACCGCGCTGTTGCCCAGGGCCGTGGCAAGCTTTTCGACGGCCTCGTCCTCGTGGCGGCCACCGGCGAGTACGCTGTGCAGGAAACTGATGTCGGCGTGGACGTTGCCGAAATCCCGCATCAGGTCCGTTGTCTGCTGCTCCCAGCCAACGTCGGGCACAGGATCGAAGTCGCCGAAATGCGCGAGGCAGATGCGAAGGCCGGGATGGGCTTCGAGCACGGCGCGCCAGTTCGCCGGATTGGCGCGCTCCGAGTACATCGGCCCGCTGCCATTGCCGTTGGCTGCATGGGCGAGGATCGGTACATCGTGATCGGCCGCCCACGCGAAGAGCTGCTCGAGCGCACCATCGAGTTTGCCGGCAAAATCCGCGATCGCCGCGCTCCCGGCCGGAAACGTGAGGTTGCCGCTTCGATTGCCGGCTGGTCTGAACCCCATCGGCGGGTAGAGCTTCACGCCGATGAACCCGCGCTGTTCGACGGCGTCCTGGACAAGCTCCAGTGGCGATCGGCCGGCACCGGTATGCGCAAGCTGGCGCCACGGATCGAAGGGGGCATAGCAATGGAGCAGCGTGCCGTGCTGTGCCAGACACTGCCTCTGCACCGCTTCCATGGTCAGGATCTGGCTTGCGATCGACGAGTCCGGCTCGTCGTCCAGCCACGCGCTGAAATCGACCAGCGCCGGTGTGAGCAGCGCGATCTCGCCGTCGGATGAATAGAGCCGCAGGTACTCCTCGACGATCTGCATGCGCGGTGCACGCAGCCAGCCCGCCCAGCGGATGGTGCGGCCGATCGCGCCATCGCTGTCGAACAACGCCAGCGCAAGGCCTCCGAACTCGGACAGGAACTCGTTCGACTCGCTCGACTCCCCTTCCAGTGCCAGTTCGAGCTGCACGGCGGTACGGAAAGCCTCGACATCCTGCTCGCTGAGCGAGACCGCATCGGGATCCGCCGATAGCGCCGACGCGTCACCCGATCCGAAGACTCGCTCGAGGGCCGAAGCGAGCGCATCCACGGCGTCGCCTCCGGTAGGATCGAACGGCAGCGCAAGATCGCCCGCGCCCTCTCCTAGATCGGCCAGCTCTTCCTCCGCCGACGGCACTCCGACCTGCAGGAAATCGACCAGCACCGCGATCAACGCGGCGAGCGGGCTGGGCAGAGCGAAGTCCGTCGCCTGCTCGCCATAATCCTCGAAGACCACCCGCTGCAGGAAGCCGCGCACCGGCAGGTCGGAGGCGTTGAACACGTGGCAGTGGACGTCGACCGTGCCGCCCGTTCCCTGGGCCCAACTCGGGCGCACGCCCGTGACACCATTGGCTGAGGTCACAAATGCCGCAAGCGCTGCCAGCAGCGTTCGGCGGCTGACGCGGCTTAGGCCGGCTGATCGCGGCGGCACGGCAACTTTGCTTGCCTTTCCCGTAGGCAGAACACACGACATTAGCCCACTCCCGGATTGAGCCAACTGATAGCTTACCAACTATGTGGGGTATGAGCGGCAAGCATAGCTAAGTCGTTCGCAAACATGCGAAAACTTCTGAAACCGCAACATTTCTATCTTTTACCCGAATATAATAAAGCGCACTAATGAACGAATTTGTCAATTTGGTTTACAAAGGCAATGCGAGCTGTATGGTAGAGCGACAGTCGTCGCAGACCCAACATATATCGAAACTCAACTCAATTCGCGGGGGCGCGCTTGAGAACGGCCAGTTTCATTCTTGTAGCAGCGGTAACATGCGTGGCGTTGCTCCTGACGGCGTGCAGCATGGTCTCCTCCCGACCGATCGAGATCGGTCCGGTCAGCGCCGGCCTCAGCAAGCCACGTTGCGCCTCGAACATGGCGAGCTACGCCGTTCCGAAGGCGGTGTTGCTGGTCGATGCCGCTCGCACCGCCGGCGTCGAGTTCGGTGGCCGTCGACGTGACCCGAAAGCCCGACAGGTGGTACTGCCTCGACTTCACGGGGTCCCCGACAGCGGCGGAGACAATTACCGTCAGCATGGGCGGCGCATCGGGCCAGAGCGCTACCCCGTTCCTGCAGGCGGTGCATTCGACCAGCATCGATGAGACCGCCCTCATCCTCAACAAGATCATCGACGCCATTTTCACCGTTCTCGCCAACACCAATCGAGAAGGCGAAGAGGCGGCTCAGCCCGACAAGAAGAGTCACTTCGAGGTCGATCCGTTCGACGCGGCCGATTTGGCGACCGTCAACCAGGCCCTGCGGGCGTACAAGCTCTGCCTCGTCCTGGCCGGCTATTCCTACGACGACAGCGCTGCAAGCGACCAGCGCTACTGCGACGATCCGGCAGGCCTCGCAGCGAGTGGCCGGCAGGCTTTGGAAGTACGCACCCGCATCGCGGAGGCGCCCTCGATCAACGAACCGGGCCTCTACATCCGGGTCCGCGCCAGCTATGAGATGCGCGTCTACGCGCTCGAAAAAAAGGGTTGGCGGCTTCAGAAAACCAAGCCGCTGAGCCTCGAAAACCTGTCCCCGCTGATCCAGGTCTCCGTCGATCGCGCCGCCTTCACGGAAGTGAAGATGGCTTTCGTGTTTCGCGATGGCACTCTCGACAAGTTCTGCGCGGTAAAGGGCAGCGAGGCAGCCGGGTTCATCAGCATCCCGATCCGTATCCTGAACGGCATCGGGGCCGCGCCGCGCCGCGCCGCTGAAGCCCGGATCAGTGCCACCACCGGCGAAGCCGATGTCGTCGCCAAGCTGAATGAGCTGATCCAGGTCCAGAATGCCTTCGCAGCCTATCAGAAGGCCAAGCTGTCGGACCCGAACCTTGCGCTGCCACCCAACCTGCAGGTGCCCAAGACACCGCTCCCCCCGATCAACCTGACGGCGGCGATCGAGGCTGGTCCCGCCGCCGCACTGCCCAGTTTCAGCAATCGCGATGCGATCTGCACAGAAGCGAACGTCTCATGAGCAGGGCATCAACCTCGCAGCGCGTGATCCGCATCCTCTCGGCCTTCCTGCTCCTTCTCGTTGTCGGGGCCTGCAGCGCCGCGGTGATCAAGACCTCGCTCATGACGAGCGGGGGTCGCTCCACCGGCTGTTCGAACGGCCAGTCGGCCTACTACCTGCCGACACGGTTGTTGCAGATCACTCTGAAGGCGGGGGTCCTTGAGGTCGGCTACACCACCGTTGCCCGCTCGGGGACAACGGTGCCCGACATTGTCGCCACGGCAGACCGGAGCCGCGGCCCCTTCTGCCTGGGCTACGAGGGTTCGGCGTTTGCCGCCGACAAGGTCAAGGTGGACGTCGATCCCGAAACGAGCCTGCTGCAATCCATTGCCTTCAACGCCGACGACCAGACGGTCGATGTGGCGCTGCAGCTGATCAATGCGCTCGCCGATGCGGCCGCCGCCATATCGGCACAGCGGGCCGCCGAAGAGGACGAGAAGCTGTTGCTCGAAGCCGGGCCGTTTTTCGTCGATCCGTTCGACCTGTCGACCATGTCCCAGATCAACTTGCGGCTCGCCGATGCTGGCTATTGCGTGTTCCTCGAAGCCAAGGACGATCCGTTCGTGCCGCCCGCGTCCAACCAGATGTGCGAACAGACCGGCTCTCCCCAGGTGGTCCGCGCCGCCGGTGCTGCCCATGCGGTGGATGGCGCGGTCGATCTCACCCGCTTCCAGGGCAGCGGCGTGCTCTATCGCCCACTGCTGACCCACAAGATGGTCGTGATGCGTAAGGCCGGCCGCGCCTGGGAGCTGGCGGAATCGCGCTACTTCGAATTGCCCAACGCTTCGCCTGCCTTCCTGCTCCACATCGACCGGGCCTGGATCGGCGACTCCAAGGCAGTGATCAGCTTTGACGCCGGTACGCCCTACGATATCCAGCTCTCAAAGCAGAGCGAGTTCAACGCTGTCGTTGAGATCCCCGGCGCCGCTATCCGGGCCGCCCTGTCCGTTCCAATCAATACCCGTGCGTACAAGAAGGCCCAGTACGAGAACCAGATCCGGCTGATCCAGGCGAACGCGCTGCTCCTCGACAATCTCGCCAAGTTCGACGCCACGGTGAATGCCGACCAGGCCGAGCGGAGCGGCCTAGCGCCGGTTGGACCAGCGGACACTCTTTCGCCCACGGTGAATTCCACCATGGATGAGTGCCTCGGCAACGAGTTCGTCACCACGCTTCCCTCTCCCGACGTCACCTGTGCCGCGATCATCGAGAACAAGCTGTGACCCCGTGGCGCTCCGCACTGCGCTTCGCCGTTTGTGTAAGCATGTTGCTGGGTAGCTGGTCCGCCCTCGCCCAGGAGACGGACCCGGCCGCCTGGCTACAGGACCAGATGCTCCAGGCGCCATTCGTCGTGGCCCCGGAGGAGGAGCCGGCAGACGACGACGAGGCGTCCATCACCTTCGGCAATGACACGGACGCCTTCGCCGAGACGGTGAAGGTACGTTATGGCGAACGGAGCGTCTGCACGGGCGTGCTAGTCGACCCGGGGCACATCCTAACGGCGGGACATTGCGGCTGCGCCCGACGGAGCACTTATTCGGTCGAGTTCACCCTGCTCAAGGACGACGCGCTGCACCGCTTCCGCGGCCCCATAGCCGCGCCGCCCATTCTCTACCGCTCGTTCGACTGTGCCCGCGCCGCCGGTGAACAACCCGGCCGGGACCTAGCCCTCCTGACCATCGACATCGAGCGCGATTTCCGCTCGACCGACGGCCACGCGGTTTCCATTGCCGAACTCGCGACCGGCGGAGAGTTCGGCGCCCGCCCGGTCACCATGACGAGCATGCTCGTGGTCTACATGACGAACGCCGTGCGCCTGCGCGCTGTGGGCTATGGCAAAACCGAGGCCGGCGACTTTCCCGTCAGGCGCCAGCAGGCGGACATCAACATCCTCTCCTATTTTTGCTCCACCGGACGGGCCGCACGCTCGGCATGCGCATCTTTCCGCGAATTCTCGCTCTCGAACGTCATCGTGCCCGGCGTCAAACCAACCGACACCTGCTCCGGGGACAGCGGCGGACCGATCTTCGTGGCACGGCCTGAGGAGGCCGGACCCCCCGTCTATGCGCTTGTCGGCATAACCTCCCGGGGCCTCGCCGGGGTCCAGAACCTGCCCGACGTACCCTGCGGCGGTGGCGGCATCTACACCGCCGTCGGCCACTCCGACGTCGCCAGATGGCTAGCTGACAACGGCGTGCAAGTGACTTTTAAGTAAGCCATTTCCTGCTCATTGCGCCCGTGAACGTCCGCATTGGGCCAAGCCGCTCGCGGCCAGAGTCCACCGTGCGCCACCGGGGAACTGATAATACCCCCAAGGGGCAGGCCGGTGAGCGGGTCAGCCGCGTAGTGCCGTCTGGCGGTGCGGGCCCAATAGACGCGCCTCTCTGCAAGTAGCCATTCGTATGTCCACTTCGCGCCAAAAGCGGGCTCACAGGCAAAACGGCACAAGGATGCGACCCTCACGTCGCCCGCGAGTTTTCCTGGTTTCACTGCCAGCTACAAGCTTTGCGAGCGTACTGCGGTCGTCGGGCTTCGCTGACGCCAGTCGGAAGGTGGAACACCCAGCATCTTGCTGAACGCACGACTGAACGCTGCTGCGGAATCGTAGCCCACTGAACTCGCAATACTATCCAATGAGTCCGTTCCGGATAGCAGAAGCCCTGCTGCGATCTGCATTCGCCAGTTCGCCAGATACTGGATCGGCGGCGTGCCTACAATCAAGCCGAAGCGCTTCGCCAGGACGGAGCGGGAAACGCCAACCTTTTTAGCGAGTTCCGCGATAGTCCAATGGTGACTTGGGTTCTGATGCAACAAGGCAAGGGCCTTGCCTACAAATGGATCACGCAGCGCACTGAGCCATCCAGTGTCTTGCGGTTGACGTTCTTCGACGTGGCGCCTCACGACTTCGATGAACATTAGTTCGCTCAGCTTAGCCAGAACACTCTCACCACCTGCCCGCTTTGTGCCAGCCTCGGTCATCGCCAGACGGACAAACTGCCCAAGCGCCCCCTGGTCGCTGCCCTGCCTATCAGCAACCTTGATGACTTGCGGAAGGTTGGTGAGAAGTAGGTTGAATGGCCTTAAGTCGCAGGCGAGATAGCCGCAAACGAACTTGGCCGACATGGGCCCCTCAGCGCCGTAGCTAAGAAAGAACGGCAGTTGTTCGAAGGCACCCGAGCTAGGTGCTTTCGGAACCGACGGGTCCGGAAGCATACCGGGGTGGCTCGACACGATGTGCGGATCGCCGTGAACGAAGAACGATTACGTCTCCAGCTTCGAGCGGAATAGGCCGTCCGCCGATTACGTTTGCGAAGCAGCGCCCCTCAACAATGACGTGATATGCAATGAGGTGCTCGGCTCCTGGGAGTATCTTCTCCAGGATGGCCTCGGCCGGGGAGATTCCGCGACCCACGGCGCCCGAGCCACACAATCATAGAAAACCGCTCCGGTGAGCCTAACCGTTCTCAGCACATCCGAAAGCACATCGACGGTCATTTTCTCACCAGCATAGCTTTCCGCGATGGACGCGGACGTATTCTAGGACGGCATGTCAAGAACCGAAGACGATCGATCATTCCAGGCACGCTAGGCCCGCCTTATGAACACGCCGCTTCGCAACGGTGCGACGCCAGTTCAGAAAGTCCACAATGACGTCTTACATCATCGCAGATATCAAAGTAACCGACAGCGGCTGGGTGCCGGCCTACGCCGCGGCCGTCCACGACTTCGTCCACAAGCACGGTGGAAAGTATCTCTCGCGCAGCGGCAACGTGACGACCCTCGAGGGCAGTCCTCTGGACACGACACTGATCGCCATCATGGAGTTCCCCACCTCCGAGGCGGCAAAAGCGTTTGTCGACGACCCCGACTATGCAAATTATGTCGCCGCACGGCGTGCTGGTAGCGACAGCCGCTTCCAACTCATCGATGACACCGATCTAGCGGGCACGCTCCCTTACCTGCCAAAGGCACAGGGCAACTGACGCCGCGTACTTCAGAACTCTTTTCGATGAGACCCGCGAGGACAGCATGCGGTGAGGCTTACCAGAGGTCTCGCCAGTAGGCGCTAGCCTCGCGGGCTCCCTCAAGTCTTTGCCGCTCCGTTCGCTGTGGCCGCGAGAGCTGAAGTCTAGCATCCGCCAACCGGGGCCCGGGTCTCCATCGCGCTTCGTCCTTAACATCGGTATCCAGAGGCGCGTCTCCGAGGCGATCAGCTTCTCGGCCGGAATCAATGGATAACAAAATCCTCGGAAGATGGGCTTCGGCTCCGCCATCCCATCTGTCCACTTCGCGCCGGTAGCAGATAGAGCGGTTTGGCCCAATATAGGTAAAATCGATGCCAATCTGGGTAATCGACCTTGTTGCGATTTCAGCAACCTAGGCGCTAGACCCACCATGTTAAAAGCAGCTTCAGAGTTTGTCGTGAAATCCTTCGCAAAATCCCCTCCCGCAACTACCGTCGGGCGTCTATCGCCAGCCTCACTGCCGCTGCTGAAAGGTCTTTCGTCTGTCCTGAGAATTCGTGAGTCTCGGCGGGAAGATGGCGACAAACTCGTTTCGATTTGGCGCGCTTCCGTCGACGCGACGCATCACTTCCTTTCAACGGAGGATCGTCAGTCAATTGACCTTCAGGTCCAGGATTTTCTGCCCGATAGTCCGCTCTGGCTGGCGGTTGACGGTCGGGATCTACCCGTGGGCTTCATGGGGTTGGCAGGGTCCACATGGACGCGCTGTTCATCCATTCCGACGTACGCGGTATGGGCGTAGGGCGCACCCTTATCGAGCACGCTTTGACGATGCACTCCGCGCTGACAACAGACGTCAATGAGCAGAATGCTCAAGCCGTAGGGTTCTATCTCCATCTTGGCTTCATTCAAACAGGACGATCAGCGCTCGACGGTGATGGCAGGGCGTATCCCTTGCTCCACTTGAGGCTTGATCGCTCCCGACTTGTGTCAGGTTCCAGCCAATGACCGAGGTCACCATTAGGTCCGCCTGCCCTGGCGACCGCGACACCTTAATTGCGCTGATGCGTCGGGCGTCTCTTGCAAATCCTGGCGACCGTGAGGCGTTGCTAGCGCATCCAGAGGCCGTGGATGTGCCCGAGGATCAATTGCACGCAGATGCCACCTGCATCGCTGAACTGGATGGCGTTGCCGTCGGGTTTGCCGTAGTCCTGCCTCGTGCCGACGGTGGTTCCGAACTCGATGGCCTTTTCGTCGAGCCAAATCTCTGGCGGGGCGGCGTCGGCCGCGTGTTGGTCACTCGGGCGTGTGAGCTCGCCCGCCGCACGGGGTCCCATTGCCTCAATGTAGTCGCAAATCCTCACGCGTTAGGATTTTATCGTACCGTCGGGTTCGTCGATATTGGACCTGCTGAGACCCAGTTCGGATCGGCCCTCCTAATGCGATTACCGCTCTAGTCGTCCGCTTGCACTCGACTTCGGGGACGCTGCCTCTACCGTTTCTCTCGTGTCCAGAGCTGTCGCCACGCGACGCTACGCTGGGGGCATCCCCTGCTCGCCTCGGCTCCCGTCGATTCTGAGGTCCGCCTTGGGCCTAGCAGCCGCTCGCTGAAGTCCGCTATGCGCTAGTAGCTATCGCTGACCCAAGACACTGCATTGCCACTACGTCGTCCAGGCCCGTCCAGTGGAAGTCGAACCCTACTTCGCCCAGTAGCGGAACTAGGCAGCCGCGGCGAGATCGAGGAAGTTCCAGTCTTGCGTCGCCACCGCCTGCTCCAGAAAAGCGCGGACCTTGAGGGAGAGCAGGCGGGAAGTCGGGTAGACGATCTGGACGGGATAGGGCTGAGGCTCAAAGTCCTGCAGAACCACACTCAGTCTGCCCTCTCGCACCTGATCGGCGACCTGATAGCTCAGCGCCAGCGTCAGCCCCCCGCCTTGCGAGGCATGCCAGATCGCGGCATCCGCACTGTTTGTGACCAACCGCGGCCGCACTTGCACCTCATGCAGCATGTCACCGCTCCAGAAACTCCAGCGATCCGGCCGTGCGAGCGCGGTGAAGGCGATCAGGTGATGATCGCCTCAGCTCCGCTGGCGACTTGGGCGCACCCTGGGCCGCGAGATAGTCCGGTGACGCAACAAGGACGCGTCGCACGGCGCCGACCTTGCGCGCAATATCGCTCGAGTCGGTGAGGTTGCCGATGCGGACGGCCAGGTCCACACCGTCTTCGACCAGGTTGACCATCCGATCTGAAAGCAGCAGTTCGGCCGTGATCTTGGGATGGCGGGTCATGAACGCGCAGACCAGCGGCGCGACGTGCAGTCGCCCAAAGACCTGCGGGGCAGACACCACCAGTCGACCCATGGGTTCGCCCCGCTCACTCGCCGCCATCTGATCGGCATCATCGAGATCGGCAAGGATCCGCCGGCTTCTTTCGAGGTAGCGCAGTCCCGCATCGGTAAGGCTCACCGCACGCGTGGTGCGATTGAGGAGGCGCACGCCCAGCCGGTCCTCCAGCGCCGCAACGTGCCGCGTGACCGCCGAGGTCGAGAGCCCGAGCTTGCGTGCCGCCGGCGCAAAGCCGTTGAGGTCGGTCACCGCGATGAAGGCCGCCATAGCGTCAAAGCGATCCATGTCATTGTCCCGATTTTTGCAATAGTAAGTACCATTGTTGGCATATTATCATTCCTGGTGGAAGAGACCAGATTACGACCTGTCAGCGCGGCAAGTGCCAAGCGCCCTCAGGAGTTCATCCCATGTCCCGTATCCCCACCCCGCCGACCATTGCCGCAGCCCCCGCAGCGGCCCAGCCGTTTCTCGACGCCGTCAAGAAGCAGATCGGTTCCGCGCCCAACCTGTTCCGCATCACGGCCACCAGCCCGGCCGCGCTTGAAGGCTATCTCGGGCTCAACGGCGCCTTGGCAAAGGGCGCGCTGAACGCCGCCACCCGCGAGCGGATTGCCCTCGCCGTCGCACAGATCAATGGCTGCGGCTATTGCCTTGCCGCGCACTCCTATATCGGCAGCAACGTTGCCAAGCTGAGTGACGCTGAGCTGATCGCCAACCGCAGCGGCCGGTCCGAAGACCCCAAGGCAAACGCAGCCGTGGCCTTCGCCGTCGCTGTGGCCAAGGATCGCGGCGCGATCACCGACGCAGACTTCAATCAGGTGCGCGCTGCCGGATACTCTGACGCCGAGATCGTCGAGATCGTCGCCCATGTCGCGCTGAACACCCTCACCAACTACATCAACGAGGTGTTCCAGACCGAAGTCGATTTCCCCGTCGTGCCCGTGATGCTCGCCGCTTGACGATCGCATTGTGAGGGGCGCCGCACGGCGCCTCTCCCCTGCGCATGAGGAGGACAAATCGTGATTCAGACAGATGAAATGCGCCCGCCTTTGCCGCCATTCACCGCGGCAAGCGCGGCGCAGAAGGCCAGACTGGCGGAAGACGCCTGGAACAGCCGCGACCCGCACCGCGTCGCGCTGGCCTATACGCCAGACAGCGCATGGCGGAACCGCGCGGAGTTCATTGCAGGCCGCCCGGCGATCATCGCTTTCCTGACGCAGAAGTGGGCGCGCGAGGCCGAGTACCGTCTGGCCAAGGAGGTCTGGGCGTTCGAGGACAGTCGCATCGCCGTCCGCTTTGCCTATGAGTGGCACGATACGGCGGGACAGTGGTTCCGCAGCTACGGCAATGAAAACTGGGAGTTTGACCCCAGCGGCCTGATGAGCCGGCGTATCGCCTCGATAAACGATCTGGCCATCGCACCAGACCAAAGGATGTTCCACTGGCCCCTCGGCCGTCGTCCGGATGACCATCCCGGACTGGCAGAACTTGGCCTGTGAGGCGCGCATGCAAACAGCCCCCTCAAGCGACATCGCCTTCACGCCGACCGTCAAGACCATCCAGAGCCGCAAAGGCTCGCGCACCGCTTACGCGAGAATGGAAGCAGCTGGCGGCTGGGAAACGACAATTACCTCTGACCTTGCAGCCTTTATCTCTGAAGTGCGCAGCTTCTTCATCGCGACGGCCAACAGCGAAGGCCAGCCCTATATCCAGCACCGCGGCGGCCCTCCGGGCTTTCTCAAAGTGCTAGATGAAAAGACCCTGGCCTTCGCCGATTTCAAGGGCAATCGGCAATTCATCACCCAGGGCAACCTGGAGGAAAACCCGAGAGCCTTTATCTTCCTGATCGACTATGCGCACCGTCGGCGCATCAAGATCTGGGGCCGCGCCGAGATCGTGGAAGTCGACCCCACGCTCCTCGCGAGCCTGATGCCGGCCGACTACAGCGCGAGGCCCGATCAGGTGATTATCTTCAAGCTGGAGGCCTGGGACTCCAACTGCCCCCAGCACATCCCTCAGCGCTTCGAGGCGGATGACGTCAGTCGCGCTCTGGCCTCGAGAGATGCTCGCATCGCAGAGCTGGAGGCTCTGCTTGTGGAAAGAAGGCGTGCAAGGCCGTAATTGTAGTTCGGCCTGACAAAGAAGGGGCGGCTTCTTGGCGCCCTCAATGACCCGCCATGTTTAGTGCGACGTAACCTTTTGGGCACGAGTTACGAACTCATCCCCATAGGCTGCGCATCAGGCGAAGGTCCAATGGAGTTCAGTTGTGAAAACTTCACGTAGGGTTTCAGCCGGCTTGGCGCTGGCGATCATTTTTGCGGTCCCGGGATCAGCCGCCGACCAAGGCACCTTTGAAGCATAAGGTGTGGGAAAAGCCCCATCTGGAAAACCTGACCGGCACACCCGCCGCCTATGCGCCGCCCGGCTCGATTCGCTTGGCAGCACCGGTGGCGCGGGCCGATTATGAGGCGTGGGCCCCAGAATAATGGCTGAAAATCGCATGGAAATTCTGACGGGGGCCATCGTCCTCGTCGCCGCCGCCGCTTTTGTGGTCTATGCCGGGCAAAACGCCGGCTTCGGCGCGAGCGCGTCAACCTATCCGCTCAAGGCCAGCTTCCGTTCGGTTCAGGGCATCTCTGCCGGCTCCGATGTGAAGCTCGCTGGGGTGAAGGTGGGCCGCATCGCCTCGCTGACGTTGAACCCGCAGACCTATTTCGCCGATGTGGTGGTGGACCTCGACAAGCACATCCAACTGCCGACCGACAGCGCCATCCTGATCTCATCCGAAGGTCTGCTGGGCGGCAATTTCGTTGAACTGGTGCCAGGCGGCATGCCCGACAACCTCGCCCCCGGTGATGAGATCGAGGACACCCAAGGCGCTGTCAGCCTTGTGCAATTGCTTTTGAAATTTGTGGGCACCAAGTCTGATCCCGCAAAACCTGACGCGAACCCATGATGTGGCGCGGCCTCCTTGCCGCGATGCTGCTGGTCGCGATGGTCCCCATGGCGTCGGCGGATATCGTCAAGGCCAA
The DNA here is from genome assembly GCA_963781185.1 of uncultured Alphaproteobacteria bacterium. Classification (GTDB taxonomy): domain Bacteria; phylum Pseudomonadota; class Alphaproteobacteria; order Rhodobacterales; family Rhodobacteraceae; genus Stagnihabitans. Next base: position 136,861 of record CAWAEL010000019.1, on the reverse strand, counting down.
GGGGGCACAGGTGCGCGTTCTCGACAAGATGACCGGGAGCGTGACTGACTACGTCCTCGGCACCGGACAGGCGCAGGTCGAAGGCAAACTGACAGTCCAGATGGATGAATGCCGCTATCCTTCCGACATGCCCTCGGGTGAGGCCTATGCCCATCTGACCATATCGGACGCGGGCTCGGCAGAGCCGGTGTTCAAAGGCTGGATGATCGCCTCATCGCCCGCGCTGAACGCGCTCGACCATGCGCGCTATGATGTCTGGGTCTTGCGCTGCGACGTGCCCGCGACGGCTGACGGGTCGAACGGATAATCGGTCAGAAACCGCGCCGGGGTGGCCAGAGCAGTGGCCAGCCTGCGCTGATATTCAGCCCGCGGGATTTCCACCCCACCCAAGCTTGCCAGATGTGACGTCAGGAATTGTGTGTCAAATAGGGTAAAGCCCCCCGCACGCAGACAGATGCACCAGATAGGCCAGTGCCACCTTTGACGCGTCTGTCACCCGCGAGAACATGCTTTCACCGAAAAAAGCAGCACCCAGCACAACACCGTAAACCCCGCCAACCAGTTGCCCGTCTTGCCAGACCTCAAGGGAATGGGCATGGCCCATCGCGTGAAGCGCACGGTACAGTGCAAAGATCTCCGCGTTGATCCAGGTTTCCGGCCGATCCGCACAACCCTGAACCACCCCGTCAAAATCGCGGTCCAGCGTGACGGTTGCCCGCAAGATCGGGCCGCGCAGACTGCGAGAGATGTGAAATCCGTCCAGCGGGATGATGCCCCGCCGTCGCGGGTCCACCCAATGCATTTCAGTCGCGTCGCGGCTTTCGGCCATCGGAAACACGCCCTGCGCGTAGGCCTTCAGCAGCAGTTCCGGCGTCACGCTCACTCAGTCACCTCTTGAGCAAGTGCGACCCTGCCACGGGTAGGATGGGCCGGATGGCCCATCCTACCCATGACTACGCGCCGAACTTGGCCGCGAGCCATTTTTCCAGCCAGTGGATGTTGTATTCGCCATTCTGAATGTCCGGTTCGGCCAGCAACGCATCGAACAGCGGGATCGTGGTTTCGATCCCATCGATGATCAACTCCCCGAGCGCCCGGTGCAGGCGCGCCAATGCCTCTGGCCGGTCCCGGCCATGGACGATCAGCTTGCCGATCAGGCTGTCGTAGTAGGGCGGGATCGAATAGCCGCCATAGAGCGCCGAATCCATCCGCACACCAAGTCCGCCGGGCGCATGGAACACCTTCACCTTGCCCGGACGCGGCGCGAAATCCGGCATCCGTTCGGCGTTGATCCGCACCTCGATGGCGTGTCCGTTGATTTCCAACTCGTCCTGCGTGAACGACATCGGCAGGCCAGCGGCCACGCGGATCTGTTCGCGCACCAGATCGACGCCAAAGATCGCCTCGGTCACCGGATGTTCGACCTGCAACCGCGTGTTCATCTCGATGAAGAAGAACTCACCGTCTTCATACAGAAACTCGATCGTCCCCGCGCCGATATAGTTGATCTTGGCCACGGCATCGGCGCAGACCTTGCCGATCTTTGCCCGCATGGCAGGCGTGATCACCGGACCCGGCGCCTCTTCAAACACCTTCTGGTGGCGGCGCTGCAACGAGCAGTCCCGCTCTCCCAGATGCACCGCGCGGCCTTTGCCATCGCCAAAGACCTGAATCTCGATGTGGCGCGGCTTTTGCAGGTATTTCTCGATATAGACCTCGTCATTGCCAAACGCGGCCTTGCTCTCAGAGCGGGCGGTGCGGAAGGCGATCTCAAGCTCTTCGGGGTTCTTGGCGACCTTCATGCCGCGCCCGCCGCCACCGGCAGTCGCCTTGATGATCACCGGAAAGCCGATGCCCTTGGCCACGCCAATCGCCGTCTCATAATCCGGCACACCGCCGTCTGACCCCGGCACGACTGGAATTCCCAGCTCTTTGGCGGTGACTTTGGCGGTGATCTTGTCGCCCATGACGCGAATATGCTCGGCGGTCGGGCCGATGAAGGCGATCCCATGATCCTGCAACGCCTGCGCGAAAGCCGCGTTTTCCGACAGGAAGCCATAGCCCGGATGCACAGCTTGCGCGCCGGTAATCTCACAGGCAGAGATGATCGCCGCCTTGTTCAGATAGGACAGCGTCGACGACGCCGGCCCGATGCACACGCTTTCATCCGCCATCCGCACATGCATCGCATCGGCATCCGCCGTCGAATGCACGGCCACAGACTTGATGCCCATCTCACGGCAGGCACGGATGACACGCAGGGCAATCTCACCCCGGTTGGCGATCAGGATTTTGTCAAAAATCGGTTGGGTCAAGGTTCAGCGCCTCACTCAATGATCAACAGAGGGGCGCCGAATTCCACAGCCTGACCATCGGATACGACGATCCGTTTCACCGTCCCGGCCCGCGGCGCTGGGATATGGTTCATTGTCTTCATCGCCTCAATAATCAGGACCGTCTGGCCTTCCGTGACCACGGTCCCGACCGAAACGAAGGCGGCCGCGCCCGGCTCTGCCGACAGATAGACCGTGCCGACCATGGGTGAGGTGACTGCCCCCGGATGTTGGGCCGGGTCTTCATTGGTCACTGGGGCCGCTGCTGCTGCGGGGGCAGGGCCAGCGGACGCCGGTGCATAGGTCATTGCCGGGGCAGCCGCAGTCATCTGCACGATGTTGCTCTGCTTGACGACTTTGACCTCCAGACTGTCATTGCCGCCATATTCACGCTTCACCGACAGCTCGGTCAGATCGTTCTTGTTCAACAACTCGGCCAAGGCCGAGATGAATGCCACGTCTGCTTCGGGGGAAATTTTGCTCATGCCGTCCTCTGTTGGCGTCGTTGCTTTTCAGGCCGGGCGGGCCGGGCCCGGCGATTTTGTTGGCCTTATATAGCTGAGACGGGTCTCAAGGAAAAGCCGGGAAGTTCGAATGCCTGTGTTAGGGTAAAATCTTCTGCGGCATAAATTTACCATTTGATAAAAAATTGAAGCTGTGGCAGCCTGAAACGAACAGCATTTGGAGGACCGATTGACCAATTCCCCCATGACCCCCGGCATCGCGGCAGAGCGGCTGTCTCATGCCGAACTGGCCCGGAACTTCACCGACATGGCCCCGAGGTTCGACCGGCATGAGGCTTTGGTCGCCGCCGACCGCTGCTATTTCTGCCACGACGCGCCCTGCATGACGGCCTGTCCGACCTCGATCGACATCCCGCTGTTCATCCGCCAGATCGCCACCGGCACGCCGGAAGCTGCGGCCAAAACCATCTTCGCCCAGAACATCATGGGCGGCATGTGCGCCCGCGTCTGCCCGACAGAGACCCTGTGCGAAGAGGTCTGCGTGCGCGAAGTGGCTGAGGGTAAGCCGGTCGAGATCGGCCGCCTGCAACGCTTTGCCACCGACACGCTGATGGACAAGGGGGTGCACCCCTTCACCCGTGCCGCGCCAACCGGCAAGACGGTCGCCGTGGTCGGGGCAGGGCCCGCCGGTCTGTCCTGCGCCCACCGTCTCGCCCTGCACGGCCATGAGGTGACGGTCTATGAACGCCGCCCCAAGGCCGGTGGCCTCAACGAATACGGCATCGCCGCCTACAAAACCGCCGACAACTTCGCCGCGCGTGAGGTCGAGTGGTTGCTGAAGATCGGTGGCATCTCGATCCGCTACGGTCAGGAACTGGGGCGGGAAATCAGCCTTGCCGAACTAGAGGCGAGTTATGACGCCGTCTTCCTCGGCATCGGTCTGGCTGGTGTCAACACATTGAACGCGCCGGGCGACGACATGATGGGCGTCCGGAACGCGGTTGATTTCATTGCTGAATTGCGTCAGGCGGCGGATAAGTCCTCCCTCCCCGTCGGGCGCGATGTGGTGGTCATCGGCGGCGGCATGACCGCCGTCGATGCCGCCGTACAGTCCAAACTCCTCGGCGCGCAGAACGTCACGATGGTCTACCGTCGCGGCAAAGAGAAGATGAGCGCCTCTGTCTACGAACAGGACCACGCCACGGCGTCCGGCGTGAAGATCATCTACGGCGCCGCCCCTCAGCGCATGTTGGGCAACGGCGCGGTTGAGGCGGTCGAGTTCACCTACGCTGGCGGCGACAATTTCACGCTCAAGGCCGATCAGGTGTTCAAGGCCATCGGCCAAACCCTCACCGCCCCCCCCATCGCCAAGGACGGCAACAAACTGGTCAATCGGGCTGGCAAGGTCTGGGCTGGCGGCGACTGCGCGGCAGGTGGCGAAGACCTGACCGTGACCGCCGTGGCCGAAGGTCGCGACGCAGCCGAAGAAATCAACGGATTTTTGATGGGGGTGGCGGGCTAGGCCCGACCAGCAAAGGATCAAACATGGCAAACCTCACCTCAGAATTCGCTGGCATCAAATCCCCCAACCCGTTCTGGCTGGCCTCTGCCCCGCCTACCGACAAAGCCTATAACGTCGAGCGCGCCTATGAGGCGGGCTGGGGTGGCGTCGTCTGGAAGACCCTCGGCTCCGAAGGCCCGCCGGTCGTCAACGTGAACGGCCCGCGCTATGGCGCGATCTTCGGCGCCGACCGCCGCCTGTTGGGCCTCAACAACATCGAACTCATCACCGACCGGCCTCTGCAGACCAATCTCGATGAAATCAAGATGGTCAAACGCAAATGGCGTGACCGGGCCCTGATCATTTCCCTGATGGTCCCCTGTGATGAGGATAGCTGGAAAGACATCCTCGCCCGCATTGAGGATACTGAGGCGGACGGCGTCGAACTCAACTTCGGCTGCCCGCATGGCATGGCCGAACGCGGCATGGGCTCTGCCGTGGGCCAAGTGCCGGAATATATCGAGATGGTGACGCGCTGGGTCAAGAAACACTCTCGCATGCCCTGCATCGTCAAGCTGACCCCGAATATCACCAGCATCCTCGGTCCAGCCGAGGCCGCCAAGAAGGGCGGCGCCGATGCGGTCAGCCTGATAAACACCATCAACTCAATCACCTCGGTCAATCTCGACAGCTTCAGCCCGGAACCGATGATTGACGGCAAGGGCACCCACGGCGGCTATTGCGGCCCGGCTGTCAAGCCGATCGCCCTGAACATGGTCGCCGAAATCGCCCGCAGCCGTGCCACCGCAGGCATCCCGATCTCTGGCATCGGCGGCATCACCACTTGGCGCGATGCGGCAGAGTTCTTGGCGCTGGGCGCAGGCAATGTGCAGGTTTGCACCGCCGCGATGACCTATGGTTTCAAGGTCGTGCAGGAAATGATCTCTGGCCTGTCGCAATATCTCGACGAAAAGGATATGAGCCTGTCTGACCTCACCGGTCGCGCCACGCCCAATGTCACCGACTGGCAGTTCCTGAACCTCAACTACGTGACCAAAGCCCTGATCAATCAGGACGCCTGCATCAGCTGTGGCCGCTGCTTTGCCGCCTGTGAGGATACCAGCCATCAGGCCATCGCAATGTCGCCGGACCGCAAGTTCACTGTCATGGATGACGAATGCGTCGCCTGCAACCTCTGCGTCAACGTCTGCCCGGTTGAGGATTGCATCACGATGGTCGAACTGCCCTTGGGTGCCATGGATGAGCGGACTGGTCGCAAGGTTGGCACCTATGCCAACTGGACGACCCATCCCAACAATCCCAGCGCTAAGGCAGCCGAATAGCGCGCGGGCAGGGCCATAGATCCAGGCCCAAAAATCTTCGCATGAAGATTTTTCATTTCCCGGAACTGGACAAGGTTCCGGGCATCCCCGCCCTTTGAAAAGCGGCGGTGGCGCATTAGATAGGACGGATGAAATACTCCCTCCTCGATCTCGCCCCCGTCGCCGAAGGCTCAACCGCAGCCGACGCCCTTGCCAACTCTCTGGACCTCGCCCGCCATGCCGAGGCGCAGGGTTATCACCGTTTCTGGTTGGCCGAACATCACAACATGCCCGGCATTGCCTCAGCCGCGACTTCGGTCGTGATTGGCCATATCGCAGCGGGTACCAAGACCATCCGTGTCGGGGCCGGGGGCATCATGCTGCCCAACCACGCGCCGCTGGTCATTGCCGAACAGTTCGGCACCCTCGCCACCCTGTTTCCGGGTCGCATCGACCTTGGCCTTGGTCGCGCGCCGGGCACTGACATGGCCACGGCGCGGGCGCTGCGCCGCCATATGGAAAGCTCGGATCAATTCCCCGAGGATGTGGTGGAATTGATGTCCTATTTTGGCCCGGCACAGCCAGACGCCCGGGTCCACGCCTTCCCGGGGCAGGACACCAATGTCCCGGTCTGGATTCTCGGCTCCAGCCTCTATGGCGCCCAACTGGCCGCCTATCTCGGTCTGCCCTACGCCTTTGCCAGCCATTTCGCCCCCGCCATGCTGGAAGAGGCGATTGCGACCTACCGCGCCACCTTCCGCCCCTCAGCCACCCTCGACCAGCCCTACTTCATGCTGGCCGCCGGGGTCGCCGCCGCCGATACCGATGCTGAGGCGGCGTATCTGCGGTCGTCGCAGGTCTTGGCCTTTGCCCGCCTTCGTACAGGTCGCCCCGGCAGGCTGCCACCGCCGCAACACGACCTGTCAGAGGTTCCGCCGCAGGTGATGGCGGGCGTGGAAGAGGCGCTGTCCTGCGCCGCCGTAGGTTCACCCACAACCGTCAAGACCCAGCTTGCGGGCCTGATTGCCCGCTACAAGCCCGACGAAATCATGCTGACGGGTATGATCCACAACCACAAGGCGCGTCTTCGCAGCTTTGAAATCGCAGCTGATGCGATGCGGGATCTGGGGTAGTCGACGCTTAGAGTCATTCTAAACGATATTGCCAGCGGGTTAACAAAAAAATCTAACCCGCTGGTTTTAAAAGGTAAAAGTGAGTGTCGCGCAGTCGGACATTTTTCCGGCCAAGCTGCACCCACCCTCAGATCGCCATCTGCTGACCCATCTCAACCACCCGGTTAGAGGGCAGGCAATAGAAGGCCGTCGCATCGGCAGCCGACTTCGACATGGCGATGAAAATCCTCTCTTGCCAAAACGGCAGCCCCTGATGCCGGGCCGACCGGAAGCTGCGGCGGTTCAGGAAGAAAGAGGTGGTCATGATGTCAAACTTCTCCCCCCTCTTACGGGCCACCGACAGCCCCTTGGGCACGTTCGGGGTCTCCATATAACCAAAGGTCAGGATGACCCGCAGGAAGTTATCCGACAACCGCTCCAGTGAAACCCGATTGGCGTCGGAAACGGTGGGGGTGGGGGCGACAGTCACGGTCACGATGAAGTTCTGGCTGTGCAAAACCCGGTTGTGTTTCAGATTGTGCAGCAAGGCAGAGGGGGCGGTGTCAGGGTCCTGCGTCAGGAAAACCGCCGTGCCGGGCACCGCAATAGGCTGCGATTTGGCCAGCATCGAGATCAGCTTCATCAGCGAAATCGCACTGTCCGCCGCCTTGACCTTGACGTGATTGGTGCCCTTCACCCATGTCCAGATCAGGATACACATCGTCGCCGCGATCAGGATCGGGACAAAACCACCGTCAGCCAGTTTGGTCAGGTTGGCCCCGAAGAACATCAACTCTACCACAATGATCGGCGCAATGATCGCCACCACCACCGGAACCGGCCATTTCCACGCCTTCACGAACAAGACAGAGGCGAGGATCGAGGTGATCAACATGTCACCAGACACCGCGATCCCGTAGGCCGAGGCGAGGCTGGTGGAGCTCTCGAACGCGATCACCAGAATGATAACCGCCGTCATCAGGATCATGTTGACCTTGGGCAAGTAGATCTGGCCGTGCTGGGTTTCCGAAGTGTGGCGAATTTCGAGGCGCGGCAGCAGCCCCATCTGAACAGCCTGTTGCATCATCGAGAACGCGCCCGAAATCACAGCCTGGCTGGCGATCACAGCGGCAGCCGTTGCGAGGACGACGAGGGGCAGCAACCAGCCCGCCGGGGCCATCAGGAAGAACGGGTCAACCGCCGCCTCAGGGTTCTTCAACACGAAGGCCCCTTGGCCGAGATAGCTGAGGGCGAGGGCCGGGAACACGATCAAACCCCAGGCGAACCGGATGGGGCGGCGGCCAAAGTGGCCCATGTCTGCATAAAGCGCCTCACCGCCGGTCACGGCGAGGAAGATCGAGCCGAGCACGAAGAACGAGCCGAGCTTGTGGCGGGCAAGGAAAGAGGCCGCGTTGACCGGGTTCAGGGCGTGCAGGATCGTCCAATCATCGGCGAGGTGGGCAATGCCCATCCCGCCCAGCACCACGAACCACAGCAGCATGATCGGCCCGAACAGGATCGACACCCGTTCAGTCCCCTGTGCCTGAAACAGGAACAGGCCGACGATGATGACCAGCGTGGTCAGCACCACGAAGGGCTCAAAGCTGGGGGCGACGATGGCCATGCCTTCGACCGCTGACAGGACCGACATCGCGGGGGTGATCATTGCGTCGCCGAAGAACAGCGAGATGCCCACCACCCCGATCGCGATCAACCAGCCCGGCCGCTTTTTCAGCGCCTGCTGGACCAGCGCCACCAGTGACAGGGTTCCCCCCTCACCCCGGTTATCGGCGCGCATCACGAGGGCGACGTATTTCACGGTCACGATCAGGACCAGCGTCCACAAAAGCAGGGACACCACGCCGATCACTTCGAGTCGTTGGCCAACGGCCCCCTCGGCTGCATGGAGTGATTCCCGCAGCGCATACAGCGGGCTGGTGCCGATGTCGCCATAGACGACCCCGACGCAGCCCAGCACCAGCTTCCACAGGTTTTGTGGGGTGCCATGTGCCGGGGTTGGGGGAGTTGGGGGGGCGGTTTCGGCCTTGAGTGGGCCGGCGTCACTGGGGGTGCTTGTTTCGCTCATGACCTTTGGCCGTGGAACAATGTGGCGTGCTAGGTACACTGGGAAGACCTGAACGTCCAGCGATGGTTCTTCTGCGCCGCAGAAGTGTGGCTATGGGGCGGGGGTGAGCAGGCGGCGGAACAGCAGGTCGAGAAACTCTTGCGCCTCGGCGTAGGGATCGTGGCCGCGGCCCAGCACGGCGCGGACCTGCACTTCAAAGTCGGCGTAGTGTTGGGTCAGCGCCCAGATAGAGAAGATCAGGTGGATGGGGGGCATCCGGGTGATCCGGCCCTCGTCCATCCAGCGGGTCAGAACTAGGGACACCTCATCCACCAGCGACTTCAGCGGCCCCTCAATCTCTGACAGCACCCTAGGTGCGCCTTGCAGGATTTCGTTGGCGAACAGCCGGCTTTCACGCGGGAAATCGCGGCTGAGTTGCAGCTTTCGGCGGACGTAGCCCAGAATCTCGGCCACGGGTTCGCCCTTGGGGTTCATGTGGCGCAGCGGGTCGAGCCAGGTTTTCAGCAGTTGGTCCAAGAGGGTCAGATAAACCGCGTCCTTGGAGGGGAAGTAATACAGCAGGTTGGGTTTCGACAGGCCCGCTGCATCCGCGATCTCATCCAACGTGGCCCCTTTGAAGCCATGTTGGGAAAACACGTCCAGACCTGCCTCCAGAATAGCCTTGGAGTTGCGCTCCTGAATCCGCGTCTTCGGTTTTTGCATGGTGGCCTGCACGTCTGCTCTGGGAGGGTATCATTGCCGCAAATTCAGATGCCATGCAAACGCGCATGTCGGGGCTGGCGAAAAATCTGCTTTCTGGCGGCCCCGCGAGAAAGTGTCCGTTTGCGCGACACTAGTCATTATATATGCAATTTCAATGGGTTGAATTTTTATGTTAACCACATTTTAAGAGGTGATTACGTGGGGGCAACTGGCGGCGGGATGGCCGTTCTGCGGGGGCACGCGGGAGTATTTTGGCGCAAATCCGGCCCGTTTGAACGGGGTTGGTGGCCTGATCCGAAGCGGTTCTAAGACTGGCGAAACGCGCCGCGATGTGGTTGGTTGGCGCAAAGACAGGAGGACCAGATGCGCCCCAGTTGTACCGCCACCACCTTGGTTGATGATGCCCGTGTCCGGGTCGCCCGGTTTGACTTTGCCCCCGGGGCCGAGACGGGCTGGCATCGGCATGGCCATGACTATGTGATTACTGCGATCACCGATTGCCCGATGTTGATAGAAGAGCCGGGCGGCGGGGTGCGGCGGGTTCTGGTGACGGCTGGCACCGCCTATCGCCGCGATTCCGGGGTAGAGCATAATGTGGTGAACGACGGCGCTGTCCCGATGAGCTTTGTCGAGGTGGAGTTGAAGTAGCGTTTGGCTTTGGCGTAGTGCCTGGTCAAAATGTCCCGCATTGACGCGGGTCTTTACCTGAATGCGAATACCTAGGGTGATCCATCGGGCACGGCGCACCGCCTGCGCCGGGAACTGCGTCGTTGCATCCCTAGCGCCACTTTACCGATTGGGCGTCAGGCGCAGCGGGGGTGAGGTGTCGGGAGTGGCCTCCAGCAGGGTCTGAAAGGCCGCCTTGGGCGCGTCGGTTGGCCGCAGGCTACAACTGTTGTTCCGCATCCCAACCAGCAGATTGGTCCGCAGATCGGTCTTGATCCGGGCGCAGTCGAGGCGGCGTAGCGTCAGGCCAGCGGCGGAGCCTGTGGCGACCGCATAGCTGCTGAGGTCAGAATCGACCAATTGCACGACATAGGTGCCGGGATTGAGCGGAACGAGATAGGCGCGGGAATCGCCGGGGGTCAGGCGGTAGTGGTTGCCCTCTGGCGTGGCGGTCAGGCTGGCGGGCAGGTGCAGGCCGGATTGGTCTGGACCCGACAGGGCGAGGGTGACGGGCCTTGCGCCGAACAGCAGCTGGGCGTCGGCATCGCTGAATTGCGGTTCGGAGGATTGCAGCACGCAGGCCGACAGGCCGAGGCTGACGAATGTGGCAAGGACGATGGAACGCATGGCACCCCTATTCCGGCACAGACTGCCGACTGTCCCACAATGACAGCGGGGCGGGTTTCGCGCAATGTGCCGTGGTAGGCGGTTAGAGGCGGGTGCCGGGCAGGCGGCTGGCCTGCGCGATCCAATCGGTCAACTGCGCCTCATCCAACGGGTCCGCTTCACGGATATGCAGATAGCGGACCTCTGGTTGCTTGGAGGTGACAGGCGGCACCGGGGTCAGGGATTGCCCGCGAAAGAAGCTGACGCTGATATAGGTCTTGTAGCAGTAAAAGCTGAGGAAATAGCTGTGGTCGTCGCTGCCATAAAGCGGCGTGTTCCATTTGACCGCCTTGTGCAGGTCGGGGACCGTGGTGGCAATCAGCGCGTCAAGCCGAGCACCCACGGCCTGTTTCCAGCCGGGCATCGCGGCGATATAGTCCTGCACCGGGCCGTCGCCATAGCCCAGCGGGATTTGCGGATTGCCGCTGGACAGCAGTTTGACGGGCTTTGGCGGCGCGGCCATGGTGTCTAATCGGATTTGGCGATCAGCGCCTTCAGGCCGCTGACGACAAGGCGGTGGTCATCTTCTTGCGGCAGGCCGGACACCGTGGCGACGGCGACCATGCCGACACCGTGAACCCGGACCGGAACCGCGCCGCCGTGATCGGCATAGTCCGCCTCTGACAACCCATCGGTGGCAAGGGTGCGTTGACGCTCTGCCCCCTTTAGACCAATCAGCATCGAAGCGCGGCCCATCATCAGCGCGGTATTGCTTTTGCGCCGCGCCCAGTTGTCGTTGTTGGCCTGCGCGCCGGGCAGGGCGGCGTGAAAGAACGTGCGGTGGGCGTTGCGGATGTTGATGACGACCGGCAGACCCTTGGCCAGATCGACGAGGATATGGCCCAGCAGCAGCGCTGTCGCCTCATCAAAGCGCGGCAGGATGAGATGGGCCTCTTCAGCCTCCAGATCCGGGATGGTGAGTGTCATGAGGCGGGTCCTATGTTCGAGATCGGCGTCACTATGGCAGGCCGCCGTGCCATGTCAAACGCTTGGGGGTATTGAGGCGGCAAACTGGTGGTTGTGACCTAGATCGCCCCGATGCCGCGCAGGATCATGGTCTTGACCCAGTCCTTGGCCGCCCGCCATTGTGCGTCAGTCAGGGGTTTGCCGCCGTTCAGGGTTTCGATCTGGTGGCCGAAATCGGCATAGTGCTGGGTGGTGGCCCAGAGCATGTAAAGCAGGTGTTCAGGGTCGACGCGGCTGCATCTTGCCCTGCGTCGATCCAGCCCTGGATCAGTTTGGCGCGGCCGGTGGTCCAGTCGCGCAGCGTGGTTTCCAGATAGTCCTGAATGACCGGCGCGCCGTGCATCACCTCGGACGCCCAGACCTTCGACCCGTCGGGATGGCGGCGCGAGATTTCCATCTTGGCGTCGATATAGGCGCCGATGCCCTCGACCGGGCCTGGCGGCATTGTCCATGCTGTCGGCGGCGTGCAGCCAGATTTCGAAGATGTTCTGCACGACCTGGCGGTAAAGATCCTCTTTGGTGGCGAAATAGTAGTGCAGGTTGGCTTTGGGCAGGCCCGCCAGGTCGGCGATCAGCTGCATGGTGGCACCGCCAAACCCGGCCTCGGCAAACACCTTCTCGGCGGCTTGCAGGATCAGGGTTTCGTTCTGCTGCCTGATTTCGAGGCGGCGGGGCGGGCGGGCGGGTTGCGGTCACTGGTCTGCCTCAGATTTTTGTTGACCGCTTGGTCAGGTTCTGTAGCCTTCTGTCTGACCATACGGTCAGGAAATGAGTCGCGGCAAGCGTCCTGATGGCTGGGGAGATGAACGATGGCTGACAGGTGAAAACCTGCGGATCAATTCCGCGCGGCTGTGGGACAGCCTGATGGAGATGGCCAAGATCGGGCCGGGGGTGGCGGGCGGCAACAACCGCCAGACCCTGACCGATGCCGACAGCGAGGGGCGGCATCTGTTCCAGCGCTGGTGCGAGGCGGCGGGCATGACCATGGGCGTCGACACCATGGGCAACATGTTCGCGACCCGTGCGGGGACCGAGGATTTGCTGCCGGTCTATATGGGCTCGCATCTGGATACCCAGCCGACGGGCGGCAAGTATGACGGCGTGCTGGGGGTGCTGGGCGCGCTGGAGGTGGTGCGGACGATGAACGACCTTGGGGTCAAGACCCGGCATCCGATCGTGGTGACCAACTGGACCAATGAGGAAGGCGCGCGGTTTGCGCCTGCGATGCTGGCCTCGGGCGTGTTCGCGGGGCTGCATACCGAGGACTATGCCAAGGCGCGCAAGGATCTGGACGGGCTGGCGTTTGGCGATGAACTGGCGCGGATCGGCTGGGTTGGCGATGAGAAGGTCGGCGCGCGCAAGATGCACGCGATGATCGAACTGCACATCGAGCAGGGGCCGATCCTGGAGGCCGAGGGCAAGCACGATTGGCGTGGTGACCCATGGGCAGGGCCTGTGGTGGCTGGAGATCACGCTGACCGGCAAGGATGCCCATACCGGGTCGACGCCGATGGAGATGCGGGTCAATGCGGGCCTCGGCATGGCGCGGATCACCGAGCGGGTGCATCAGATCGCCATGAGCCATCAGCCGAATGCGGTGGGGGCGGTGGGGCAGGTCAAGGTCTTCCCGAACTCGCGCAATGTCATTCCCGGCAAGGTGGTGTTCACCGTCGATATCCGCTCGCCCGAACAGGCCAAGCTGGACGCGATGAGGGCTGAGGTCGATCCGCGCCGCCCATGCGGTGGCGGCGGAGTTGGGGCTTGGGCTGTGAGATCGAAGAGGTCGGCCATTTCGACCCGGTGACGTTCGACCCGGGGCTGGTGAAGGTGGTGCGGCGGCGCGGCCGAAAAGCTGGGCTATGCCCATATGGATATCGTCTCCGGTGCCGGGCACGACGCCTGCTGGATCAACCGGGTGGCGCCGACGGTGATGATCATGTGCCCCTGTGTCGGCGGCCTGTCCCACAACGAGGCCGAGGAGATTTCCGAGGAATGGGCGGCGGCAGGCGTGGACGTGATGCTGCACGCGGTGCTGGAAGTGGCGGAGGTGGTGGGGTGAGGCCTGTCCCACATACCCACGCCGCCCCGGGCCTGACCTACAAGGCCGATGTCCGCATTGAGGGCGGGGTGATTGCTGAGGAATGGGCGGCGGCAAGCGTGGGCCTGATGCGCGCAGTGCTTGAGGTGGTGGAATGAAACTGCCCCTCGTCTGCGGGTTGATCGGTTTGATGGTTGCCGCACCTGTGTGGGCCGCTGAAAACCCGGCTTGTGACGCCGCCTCGGGCGTATTTGACATCGTGGCAGAGCGGTATGAGCCGATGCAGGCCGGGGGTGGCAAGTTGATGCTGTCGCTGGCGCGGGTCAGCATTGCGGCCGGAAGAATGCGCGTTTACGCCGAGGGTGCAGGCTGGGATCCGGCGATCGTCGACACGCTGGTGAAATTGCAGGAATCGCCTGCTACCGATGGCAAAGGTGGGCCTAAGCCGACTGCTGAAAGCTCGCCAGACTATGTGTTGGGGCTTGCGAAACTGCTTGCAGAACAGATCGCAACCCCCTGTGAAGGCTATGAATTCACTGCTCTACCCTGATTGGTATCAGCATAAACTCAAGATCAAGGACCGAACGCATGACAGCCACCATCATCAAGAACGGCACCATCGTTACCGCTGACCTGACCTACAAGGCCGATGTCCGCATTGAGGGCGGGGTGATTACCGAGATCGGGCCGAACCTCAAGGGCGGGACGGAACTCGATGCCACTGGCTGCTATGTCATGCCCGGCGGGATTGATCCGCATACCCATCTGGAGATGCCGTTCATGGGCACCTACTCCACCGATGATTTTGAGAGCGGGACGCGGGCGGCTTTGGCGGGGGGGACGACGATGGTTGTCGACTTTGTCCTGCCGGGGCAGGGTCAGGGGCTGATGGATGCCGCGCAGATGTGGCACAACAAGTCGGGCCGGGCGAATTGCGACTACTCTTACCACATGGCGATTACGTGGTGGGGGGAGAAGGTTTGGGCGGACATGGAGTTGTCGGTCAAGGCCGGCATGACCTCTTTCAAGCATTTCATGGCCTACAAGGGCGCGTTGATGGTCAACGATGATGAGATGTATCAGTCGTTCAAGCGGGTGGGCGACCTGGGCGGGCTCGCGATGGTCCATGCCGAGAATGGCGATGTGGTGGCGGAGTTGACGGCGAAGCTGCTGGCTGAGGGAAATACCGGGCCAGAGGCGCATGCCTATTCGCGGCCGCCGCAGGTTGAGGGTGAGGCGACCAACCGGGCGATCATGATTGCCGATATGGCGGGGGTGCCGCTGTATGTCGTGCATACGTCCTGCGAGGATTCGCATGAGGCGATAAGACGCGCGCGGATGGCGGGCAAGCGGGTCTATGGTGAGCCGTTGATCCAGCATCTGACGCTGGATGAGAGCTGAGTATTTCAACCCCGATTGGGACCACGCGGCGCGGCGGGTCATGTCGCCGCCGTTCCGGGCCAAGGTGCATCAGGATTCACTGTGGGCGGGGTTGCAGAGCGGCTCGTCTGTCGGTGGTGGCGACGGACCATTGCGCGTTCACCACGGCGCAGAAGCGGTTTGGTTTGGGGGATTTCAGCAAGATCCCGAACGGGACTGGCGGGCTTGAGGACCGGATGCCGATGCTGTGGACCTATGGGGTGGAGACGGGTCGGTTGACGATGAACGAGTTTGTCGCGGTCACATCAACAAACATCGCCAAGATATTGAATTGCTATCCGAAAAAGGGTGCGGTTCTGGTTGGGGCGGACGCTGATCTGGTGGTGTGGGATCCGAAGAAGGAAAAGGTGATCTCGGCGGGCTCGCAGCAATCTGCCATTGATTACAATGTGTTCGAGGGCAAAGCTGTCGAAGGGCCTGCCACGCTATACTCTGACGCGGGGGCATGTGGCGATTGACGATGGGGCGGTGAAAACGCAGGAGGGTCATGGCAAGTTCGTGGCCCGTGAGGCGCGGCCTGCGGTCAACCGGGCGCTGTCTGCCTGGAAAGAGATGACCTCTCCACGTCCGGTGGTGCGGACGGGTGTTCCGGCGACGGGGGTTTGATGAAGGATACATTGTCCACCCCGGTGATCGAGGCCAAGGGCGTTGATCTGGTGTTTGAGACCGGCGATGGGCCGGTGCAGGCGTTGAAGGATGTGAACCTCGTCGTTGAGCGGGGCGAGTTTGTTTCGTTCATCGGGCCGTCGGGCTGTGGCAAGACCACGTTTCTGCGGGCGATTGCGGCGTTGGAGCATCCGACGGGGGGCACGCTGACCGTCAACGGGATGACGCCGGAGGAGGCGCGGTTGAAGCGGGCCTATGGCTATGTCTTTCAGGCGGCGGGGTTGTATCCGTGGCGGACGATTGCGAAGAACATCTCGCTTCCGCTTGAAATCATGGGGTTTTCGCGGGCCGAGCAGGCGGAGCGGGTCGACCGGGTGTTGGAGTTGGTGGAGCTTGCGGGCTTTGGCAACAAGTTTCCGTGGCAGTTGTCGGGGGGGATGCAGCAGCGGGCCTCGATTGCGCGGGCGCTTGGCGTTTGATGCCGATCATGTCTGCTGATGGATGAGCCGTTTGGCGCGTTGGACGAGATTGTCCGCGACCGGCTGAATGAGGAAGTGTTGAAGCTGTGGGGGCGGACGGGCAAGACGATTTGCTTTGTCACCCACTCCATCCCTGAGGCGGTGTATCTGTCGACCAAGATCGTGGTGATGAGCCCGCGGCCGGGGCGGATTACCGATGTGATTGACAGCCCGCTGCCGAAGGAGCGGCCGTTGGACATTCGTGACAGTCCGGAGTTCATCGAGATTGCCCACCGCGTGCGTGAGGGGCTGCAGGGCTGGACATGGGGATGGGGTATGAACGGAATCGTGCTGGCCTATCTCGCGGGGTCGACGGCGGTGTTCATGGCCGCCAATGCGACGCTGAAGACCTATGCGGTGAAAGGCGGGCCTTGGGTGTTGATCGGGGCGTTGGCGCTGTTCTGTCTGGGCAATTACCTGATGGTGCGGGTGATGCGGGAGAACGGGCTTGGGCCTCGCGATTGCGCTGTCGCTGATATTCCAGCTGATCGCGATTACCGCGATGGCCTTTGTGGTGTTTGGTGAGCGACCGAGCGGCGTTGCAGATGGCCGGGTTGGCGCTGGGGGTGGTGGCGGTGTCGATGATCATCTGGCCGCAGGGGGGCGGGGCATGAAGGCTGTGGCCCCGATTCTGACGGTTTTGGCGGTGATCGTGGTGCTGTGGTATGCGGCGGTGGTCTGGATGAACTGCGCAATGGGTCTATGATCAGGCGGCGCGGGCCAAGGTGGAGGTGTCGTTTGGTCAGATGGTCGGGGAGACGATGAACCTGGACCCGGCCAGTGCTGCCTGCGCCGCATCAGGTGTTTGCCGAGTTGGGCAAGTCGGTGTTTGGCATGGCGATCACGTCGAAACGGTCGCTGGTCTATCATGGCTGGGTGACGATCTCGGCCACGCTGCTGGGCTTTGCGATCGGCACGGTGTTCGGGATATTGCTGGCGGTCGGGATCATTCACAACCGGGCGATGGATATGTCGGTGATGCCTTGGGCGATTGCGTCGCAGACGGTGCCGATTCTGGCGATTGCGCCGATGATCATTGTGGTGCTGTCCTCGGTCGGGGTGACGGGGTTGCTGCCGAAAGCGATCATCTCGGCCTTTCTGTCGTTCTTTCCGGTGTTGGTGGGGATGGTGAAGGGGTTGCGGAGCCCGGATCAGATGCAGTTGGACCAGCTGGCGACCTACAATGCCAGCAAGGCGCAGATGTTCTGGAAGCTGCGGTTGCCGTCGTCGATGCCCTATCTGTTCACCTCGCTGAAGGTGGGGATTGCCGCCTCACTGGTCGGGGCGATTGTGGGTGAGATGCCGACGGGGGCGATTGCGGGGCTGGGCGCGCGGCTGTTGTCGGGCAGCTATTACGGGCAGACCGTGCAGATCTGGGCCGCGCTTGTTTGCGGCGGCGATGGTGGCGGCGGGGCTGGTGATGATCGTCGGCGGGGTTGAGAAGGTCGACGCTGCGGCGGATGGGGATGGCACGATGATCTGGCTGGTCGCGGCATTGGTCGTGTGGCTGGGGGCATGGGCGCTGAACGTCTGGCTGTCGCATTCGCGCATGGTGCAGTCGCGGGTCGGGCGGTTGCTGGTGCCGGCGATGTTCGGCGTCACGGTGCTGGTGGTGTGGGAGTTTGTCGTGCTGGGGCTGAAGGTGCCGGGGGTGATCTTGCCACCGCCGTCGGCGATCTGGACGCGGATCTTGGGCAGCCTTGATCTGCTGGGCAAGGATTTCTACCAGACCTTCGTCAAGGGCGCGCTGACCGGCTATGTGATGGGCTGTGGGGCGGCGTTCCTGACGGCGATTGCGATTGACCGGTCGGAGTTTTTGCAGCGCGGGCTTGCTGCCGATCGGGAATTTTGTGGCGGCGCTGCCGATTGTGGGCATCGCGCCGATCCTGGTGATGTGGTTCGGCTTTGACTGGCAGTCGCAAGGCGGCGGTGGTCGTGATCATGGTGTTCTTTCCGGTCTTGGTGAACACGGTGGCGGGGTTGGCGGCGTCTGAGCGGATGCAGCGCGACCTGATGGCGACCTGGGGCGCGAGCTATTGGCAGAGCCTGTTCAAGCTGCGGCTGCCTGCGGCGATGCCGTTTATTTTCAACGGGCTGAAGATTGCGACAACCTTGGCGATGATTGGCGCGATTGTCGCTGAATTTTTCGGCAGTCCTGTTGTGGGAATGGGCTTTCGGATTTCGACTGAGGTGGGGAAGCTTGGCCTCGACATGGTTTGGGCCGAGATTGCAGTCGCAGCTTTGGCCGGATCGGCGTTCTATGGCGTCGTGGCGATGATTGAGCGGGGGGTGACGTTCTGGCACCCGTCGCAACGTGTGAAGTGAGAATGGGGGCGCCATGGTGGCAGCCCCTGCAAGATCAACTTGGAGGTTGATGATGAAGAAACTACTGACGGGGGCTGTGTTGGCCGCAATGGCGGCAGGGGCGGCACATGCGGAAGATTTCGTGAAGTTGCAGCTGAAATGGGTCACGCAGGCGCAGTTTGCGGGCTATTACGTGGCCGCGGCGAAGGGCTACTACAAGGATGAGGGGCTGGACGTCACCATTCTGCCGGGCGGCCCGGACGCGGCACCTGAGCAGGTGATTGCAGGCGGCGGTGCCGATGTGATCGTCGACTGGATGCCGTCGGCTTTGGCTGCCCGTGAGAAGGGTCTGCCGCTGGTCAACATCGCACAGCCGTTCAAGCATTCGGGGCTGATGCTGACCTGTCTGAAAGAGACCGGCATCACCGCGCCGACCGATTTCCCCGGCAAGACGCTGGGTGTCTGGTTCTATGGCAACGAATATCCGTTCCTCGCCTGGATGAGCCAGCTTGGGCTGAAGACCGATGGGTCTGAGGGCGGCGTGACGGTGCTGAAGCAGGGCTTCAACGTCGATCCGCTGTTGCAAAAGCAGGCGGCTTGTATCTCGACCATGACCTATAACGAATACCATCAGGTGCTGGAGGCTGGGATCAGCCCGGACGATCTGGTGACGTTCAAGTATGAGGATATGGGTGTCGCGACCCTGGAGGACGGGCTTTATGTGCTGGAAGACAGCCTGAAAGACCCGGCGTTCGAGGATAAGATGGTGCGGTTCGTGCGCGCCTCGATGAAGGGCTGGAAGGATGCTGAGGCAAACCCGGATGAAGCGGCTGGCATCGTGCTGGAAGCGGACACCACCGGCGCGCAGACTGAGGGCCATCAGAAGACCATGATGGAAGAGGTTGCCAAGCTGACCGCAGGGTCGAATGGCGCGCTGGATGAGGCGGATTACACCCGTACCGTCGCCACGCTGCTGGCAGGCGGGTCGGACCCGGTCATCACCAAGCAGCCGGAAGGCGCCTGGACCCATGTGATCACCGACAAGGCGCTGCAGTAATCACGGCACTGTAGCTACCTGGGCGATATGACTGACGCGCGTCCGGGCAACCGGGCGCGCTTTTATTTTGTGGGTCATGGTAAATCAACGCTTTGCTAACGGCTTGCGGGGCAAGGTGAAGGGGACAGAAGGCAGAGGTTGGGCATGGCTGACGCTAGCAATAGCATCTTGCGCCGCAAGGTGGCTGCGATGAAGACGCAGGCGGCAGAGGGCGGGCCGGGGGCAGATCGCGGCTGGCGGTTGGCGCTCGCCCGGGCGGCGCGCGATAAGTTGAAACTGCAACTCGACTTTCGGTCGACCAGTCTGGAGCGGTTGTCGCTGGCTGAGATATTGGAATTGCCGCCGGACCGGGCGTTGATCGCGGTGCTGGACGGGCCGGAGGAGGGGCTGGGCGCGATCATTCTTGGGCCAGCCGTGATGGCGGGGTTCATTGAGGCGCAGACGATGGGCCGGGTGAAATCGACTGAACTGGTGCCGCGTAGGCCGACCCGTACCGATGCGGCGATGGTCGCGGGGGTGCTGGAGGCGGCGTTGCAGGGGTTGGAGGCTGCCTTGATCGAGGAGGCCGATCTGACCTGGGCGGGCGGGTTTCGCTATGCGAGTTTTCTGGACGATCCGCGCCCATTGGGGTTGTTGCTGGAGGATATTCCTTACCGCGTGCTGCGGTCTGAGGTCGATCTGGCTGGTGGCGCGCGCAGTGGGGAGGTGTTGCTGATATTGCCAGCGGAGGGGCGGGGGCAGGGCCCGGCGTCCAAGGTCGATATGGCGGCACCGGTGGACCATGGCCACGCCTTCATTCAGGCGCTGACTGAGCGGATCAATGGATCGACCAGCCGGTTGGAGGCGGTGCTGGCGCGGGTGGTGATGCCGCTGAGCGCGGTCATGGCATTGGTTGAGGGCGCGGTGCTGCCGCTGCCACAGGCGACGCTGGACCAGATCAGCCTTGAGGGGTTGGATGGCCGCAGGGTTGCCGAAGGGCGGCTGGGGCAGAACCGTGGGATGCGGGCGGTGCGGATGAGCGACGCGGCGAGTGCATCCTCAACGGTTGGGCGACCGGTGGCGGGCGGGTTTGGGCTGCGGGGGACGGTCGCGCCGCCGCTGGATTTGGGCGATCTCGGCAGTGGGTTTCCGTCACTGGAAATGGACCCGTCGCTGTTTCAGGCGACGGGGACTGAGTGACGTTCGCTAGGCCGCAAGCCCCGGATCAGGTCCGGGGCGGCATTGCGGTTACTTGACCGCAAGCGCCTCTAACGTCGGGCGCAGTTGGTCGAGGCGGTAGCCGAAGCGGGCCGGGATGCCGATCAGATCATCGGCGGACATGGTGCCCGCGTTCATCATCGCCCAGACGATCGAAGAGCGATTGCCAGAGGCGCAATAGGCGAAGACCGGGCCGGAGGCGGCAGCAACAGTGCTGCGTTGCAGGTCGATATTGGCGGGCGTCAGATTGCCGGGCGTCACCGGGTTGGCCACGAAGGTCAGGCCCAAAGCCTCTGCCGCTTTTTTCATCTGCTGAGATTGCAGAGTCTCGGTGATCTCAGCCATCAGGGCGGTTGTCGATGATGGTGGTGTAGCCTGCGGCCTTGATGGCTGGCAGGTCAGTGGCCTCGATCTGGGGCGAGACGGCATAGGTTGGGGTCAGGGCGCGGATTTCCATGATATTCCTCGGAATTGCGGCGGCGTCGATGCGGTTGCGGATTGCGGGTGCGATGAACATACCCAAACCCAATGCGATTAGAAAGACCACCCCGCCCCAGCCACCAAAACTGAGCGACGCGACAGAGGGGCCGGGGCAGAGACCGGCCAAAGCCCAGCCCATGCCGAACAGGACAGAGCCGATGATGATGTTGGGGCCGACCTCACGCTTGGGCGGTTCGGGCAGGGCAAAGCCGAGGTAAGAGGTCTGACGGCGGGCGGCGACACGCCATGCAACGGCCATGGGCAGGATCGCGCCGCCCATCACAAAGGCCAGCGTGGGGTCCCAATCGCCGAACACGTCAAGCCAGCCCTGCACCTTCAGCGTGTCGGTCATGCCGGAAATCAGCAGACCGGCGCCAAAGATGCCCCCGGCGAGAAAGCCGAACAGAAGGCGCTGCATGTCAGATCACCCCCAGAAGATGGCGGAAGACGGCGATGGTGATGCCCCCTGCCAGCACATAGAACACCGTCGCCACGATCCCGCGCAGCGACAGCCGCGAGATGCCGCAGACGCCGTGGCCAGAGGTGCAGCCATTGGCGAGCCTTGTGCCGATGCCGACCAGAAGGCCCGCAGCCACGATGACCAGCCAGTTGGAGGTCAGATGCGTCGCGGTGCCGGGGATCAGCAAGGCGAGACCGGCGGGCACGGTTACAGTGCCCGCGACAAAGACGGCGCGGTCGGCCCAACTGGACCAGCCGGTGCCGTCAAACAACCCGCCCAAAATGCCTGAGATGCCGAGAATTCGGCCATTCATCAACAGATACATTGAGGCGGCAAGGCCGATCATCAGCCCCCCCGCCAAACCCAACAGCCATGATATCGGCATCCTAGACCCCTTTTCAGAGCCCGTTGACTGGCACCTTCAGGTAGGTGGTGCCGTTGTCCTCAGGCTCGGGCATATGACCTGCCCGCATATTGACTTGCAAGGAGGGGATTATCAGGCGCGGCATGCCGAGGGTGGCGTCGCGCGCCTCACGCATGGCGACGAATTCCTCTTTCGGGCGACCGGCGCCGACATGCAGGTTCATGGCCTTTTGTGCGCCGACGGTGGTTTCCCAAGCATAATCCTCACGCCCAGGTGCCTTGTAGTCGTGGCAGACGAAGATGCGGGTTTCGTCGGGCAGGGCTAGGATGCGCTGGATGCTGTCATACATGGTTGCCGCCGAGCCGCCGGGGAAATCGCAGCGCGCCGTGCCATAGTCGGGCATGAAGAGGGTGTCGCCGACAAAAGCCGCGTCGCCAATGACATAGGTCATGCAGGCGGGGGTGTGGCCGGGCGTGTGCAGGACGTCACCGCGCATCTGGCCGATCATGAAGGTGTCGCCGTCCTTGAACAGCTTGTCGAACTGCGAGCCGTCGCGGGCGAAGCGTGTGCCCTCATTGAAGACCTTGCCGAAAGTGTCCTGCACGACGGTGATCCGGTCGCCGATGCCAAGCTTGCCGCCCAGCGCCTCTTGCAGGTAGGGCGCGGCAGAGAGGTGGTCGGCGTGGACATGGGTTTCGAGGATCCATTCCAGCTTCAGGCCATGCTCGCGGATATAGGCGATCACGGTGTCGGCGGTCCGGGTGTCGGTGTGCCCGGAGGCATAGTCGAAATCCAGCACGGAATCGATGACGGCGCAGGCAGAGCCCTGCGGGTCGGACACGACATAGGTTATGGTATTGGTGGCCTCGTCAAAGAAGGCCTGAACGGTGGGGGACATGATTGCCTCGCTGAGTTGGTCGAAAGTCGACACTATACACGACAGAAACAAATCGCCTTTGACTCGGATCAATGTTCGGGTTGGGGCGTTGGTCTATTGTGACATAGTAATTGGAGGATGACATGACAACTTTGGCGCAGCGCAAAGAGCAGTTGCAGAATCGGTTGGGGGCTTTGACCCAGCGCATCGACTCGATCGAGGATGAGCTTCAGTCGCATCAGACCAAGGACTGGGATGATGCCGCGGTTGAACGCGAAGGCGATGAGGTGATGGAGGAGATGAGCCTTGGCGCGGTTCAGGAAATCCGCGCGATCAACGCGGCGATGGCGCGGATTGAGGACGGCTCTTACGGCTTTTGCGTGACCTGTGGTGCCGAGATAGAGCCTGCGCGGCTCGATCTGTTGCCCTTCACCCCATTTTGCAAGGATCATGCCCCATGACACATCCTATCCCCGGACCATTGGACCTCGCCCGCATTGCGGGCGAGATGGCAGAGGCGGTCGCCGAGGAAGAGGCGCGGCTGCTGCGTGAGATGCAGGGATTGGCGAAACCGACCCCGAAGACCGAGGCAGAAAAGAAGAAGGCAGAGGACGAAACTGACGAGGGTTTCGACAACATGCCGGTTTGAGCGCCTTGGCTGTTGCCAATTGGTGCGTTGCTGTCCTTAACTGCGCGACAAGAAGTGTGTGGAGGGTGGCGTGCAGGGAATGACCGAGACTTCGGTGGTCCGGTTGGACCGGCAGGGCGATGTGATGGTGCTGGTCATCACGCATCCGCCCGTCAATGCGTTGTCAGCAGCGGTGCGGCAAGCGCTGAGCGCGGGTCTGGTTGAGGCGGTGGCCGACCCGGATATCAAGACCATCGTGATCCTGGGCGAGGGCAAGGGCTTTTCCGCCGGGGCCGATATTGCTGAGTTCGGCAAGGCCAGCCCGACAGAGCGGCTGGGTGAGTTGTGTTTCCAGATTGAGGCCTCTCCCAAGCCGGTGATTGCGGCTATTCATGGCATGGCGCTGGGTGGCGGGCTGGAAATAGCCTTGGCCGCGCATTACCGGATTGCCAATGCTGGGGCGTTTCTGGGTCTGCCTGAGGTTAATCTGGGGCTGTTGCCCGGGGCGGGCGGCACCCAACGGTTGCCACGGTTGGTCGGCGCCGAGCAGGCGTTGCGGATGATGCTGGACGGCGCGCCGATCAAGGCCGCTGAGGCGATTGCGCTGGGTCTGGTGGACCGGGTGGTTGAGCATGGGTTGCTGGAGGCGGCGCTTGCGATGGCTGCTGAGGGGCTGTCGCCCCGGCGGACCTGCGATATGCGGCGCGGGTTGAAGGATATGGCGGGCTATCAGGCGGCCGTTGCGGCGGCGCGGGCGGCGCATAAGGGCACGCGCTTGCCAGCCCCGGCGCGGATCATCGACTGCGTGGAAGCGGCGGCGCTGCTGCCGATCCGGCAGGGTCTGTATATGGAAGAATCGGCCTTTGCCGATCTGGTCCACACGCCAGAGGCGGCGGGCCTGCGTTATGCGTTTTTTACGGAGCGGCGGGCCTCGCTGCCGCCGCAGGCGGTGGCGGCCAAGGGGATCAGCCCGATTGGTACCATCGGCATTTGGGGCGTTGATGACATGGCCGCCGATGTGGCGTTTCAGGCGCTGACGGCGGGGATGCGGGTGGTCTGGGCGGCTGACGACCGCGCCGCACTTATCGGGGCATTGGAGCGGACGGCCGGGCGGCAAGAGCAGGCCGTGGTGGCGGGTCTGATGACGGAAGACACCCGCGACGCCGATTGGGCGCGGCTGGTCACTTCCCTGACGCCCGAAACGCTGGCGGGGGTGGAACTGCTGTTGACCACGGCAGAGGCGCCGCCGTTGCCGGAGAGCCTTGCCACGGTGCTACAGGCCGCGATGGGGGCTGCCCAGATCGGTGGTGAGCCGAAGCTGGCGATCACGGTGCCCTTTGCTTCGGGCGGCATGGCAGAGGTGTCGATGCTGCGCGATGCCTCAGTCGATGCGGTGGCGGCGCTGGTGGCGTTGGCGCGGCGGGTCAGTTGGCGGGTGGTTTTTGCCGGGCCGGGTGGTCCGATCGAGTTGAACCTGCGGCTGGCCTTGGCGGGCGCGGTGGACTATTTGCACAGCGCAGGTGTGTCGGGCGATCTGATAACGCAGGCCCTGGCCTCTTACGGTATTGGCACGGGACCGCAGAACGTTCTGCCGCCGATGCCGGCGGGTGGCGATACGGTGGTTGCCGCCTGTCTGCTGGCCATGGCGGCCGAGGGCGCGCGGATGTTGCAAGAGGGCAGGGCGCGCCGCCCTCTCGACATTGACGCGGTGGCGTTGATGACGGGGTTGATGCCGCGTTGGTCCGGCGGGCCGATGTTTCACGCCGATCAGCGCGGGCTGCTGGTGATGCGCAA
Source organism: uncultured Alphaproteobacteria bacterium (assembly GCA_963781185.1). GTDB lineage: Bacteria > Pseudomonadota > Alphaproteobacteria > Rhodobacterales > Rhodobacteraceae > Stagnihabitans. The sequence continues at coordinate 111,280 of CAWAEL010000019.1, read as the reverse complement.
GCAGATGCTGGACCTTGCCGAAGTGGCGCCGGTATTCCTGCCAGCCGAGATCATGGATGACCTGATCGCTGAGGGGCAGAACTTTGCCAGTCTGAACGGGCGTTGAAGGTCAGGCCAGCCATTGCTTAGGCGAGGATGAGGCCGACAACAACCGCCATCAGGCCAAGGGCTGCGACAAACAGCCCGCCCATGTTCAGGATCAGCACCTTTTGCAGGGCGGCGCGGGCGGCGTCTTCGGCCATGCCAGAGCGGCGGACGCGGGCGGCCAGCAGAACGCAGCCCATCAGCATCAGGACACCGATGAAGGTGACGGCGGCCCCGCCCCAGATCATGTATTGCATTCACGCCTCCAACCTTGGTCCCCGCGCACCTAGCCTGCCTGTGCCGGTCTGGCAAGGCTGTCAGGGTGAGGGCTTGCATCGGACGCCGCGCAAAGGGTAGGGAGAGGAAAACCAAACCAATGAGGCCAAGATGAGCGACCCAATCGATGCCTATAGCGTCACCGCCGATGAGCTGCGCCAGTTCATCGAGCGTTTCGAACAGTTGGAGGCCGAAAAGGCCGACGTGGCCGAGCAGCAGAAAGAGCTGATGGCCGAGGCCAAGGGCCGGGGCTATGACACCAAGGTGATGCGTAAGGTCATCGCCCTGCGCAAGCGCAAGCCCGATGAGATTGCCGAAGAAGAGGCGATCATGGAAATGTACAAGACCGCGCTTGGGATGGCCTGATCTACGGGTCTATGAAGGTAACACCGGGTGTCGCGCGGATCTTCGCGACATCCTGATCGTAGAGCCGGGTCAGCTCGGCCACGGTCTCTGCCGTCCAGCCCGGCACCTCAACATCCACGGAAATCCGGTCCGGCACCGCGAATTTGTCCAGAAACGCGCTGTAGACCTTGCGGCGCAGTTCCGGCGTGCTGACGACATGGCTGGACAGATAGGCCTGCATCCGTTTCAGACCGTCCGCCGACATGATCTGGGCCAGCAGTTCATGCGTGTCCTCCAGCTGGGTGCCGGGCGCATGGCCTGACACGGCCTGCAACACCTCTGGCCAGATCAGCGGGGTGTCCTCGTCGCACCAGATCGTCAGCGGCACATCGGGGTTCAACTCGCGGATACGGTCGATGACATCGGACCAGCGGACATCGAAAGCGTCGCGGTTCTTCAGGAAGGTGGCAAAGTCGCGGGTGCCGCCTTTGACGTTCTTCTGCTTTTCAAAGATCGCGGGCAGGAAGGTGGCGGGGTTGCGCAGCGCCAAGAAGAACTCTGCCTCGATCTCCGGGAAGATCAGCGAGAAGGCGCGGACACGTTCGCCGGCAGCGCGGTAAAGCCCGCCCTCCATCGCCCAAGGCGCGAAGGACAAAAAGCTATCCCAGCTGAGCACCAGACGTTCGGCGCTGTCCGCCTCCATGATCTGATCCAGCACGAGGGCCTGGGTGTCGTGGCTGGCGGGTTGACCCTTTAGGGCGACGGCAGTTTCGCGCAGCAGGCCACGGTAGCGGGTGGGGCCGGGCACCACGATGCCCTGTTCGGCCAAGACGCCGCGATTTTTCAGCAGGCAACGCAGCAAGCGCTCTTCGTCGGTGCAATGGGCACCCAGGTGATAGACTATCCGCATTCAGGTGGCCTGACTCATGCTCTTGTTCTTTCGCGGCAGTATACGGGCTTTTCTGGACAGCGAAACCGGTTTCCGTTAGGACGCCGATATGACCGAGCAAAACACTCAGGTAAGAACCGCCGGTTGGCGATGGCGCGGGCCGGATATGTGGTCGGTGACGGCGCTGCTGATTGCGGCTGTGGTGGTGGCGCCGATGCTGGCGGTGGTGTGGCTGGCGTTCCATCCGACCGAGAACATCTGGCCGCATCTGATCGCGACAGTGTTGCCGCGCTATATCCGCAATACGCTGATGCTGATGGCGGGCGTTGGGGTGCTGGCGGCTGCGGTGGGGACGGGGGCGGCCTGGCTGGTGGTGATGTACCGCTTTCCGGGGCGGCGGTGGTTGACCTATGCGCTGCTGTTTCCCTTGGCGAACCCGGCCTATATCGGCGCCTATGCCTTGGTGGATTTCCTGAACTATTCCGGGCCGGTGCAGGGTGGGCTGAGGCTCGCGATGGGGTGGAAATCGGCGCGGGATTATGCGTTTCCAGAGATCCACTCGATGGGGTTCGCCGTGGTCGTGCTGGCGGCGGCGTTTTATCCCTATGTCTATATGCTGGCCCGTGCGGCGTTCCGTGAGCAATCAGGCGCGTCATATGAGGTGGCGCGGACCTTGGGGCTGGGGCCGATGGGGCTGTTCCTGCGGGTCGGTTTGCCCTTGGCGCGACCGGCGATTGCGGCTGGCTTGGCGCTGGTGCTGATGGAGACGGTGGCGGACTTTGGCACGGTGCAGCATTTCGGGGTGCAGACCCTGACGACCGGGGTGTTTTCGACCTGGCTGAACGACAATAACGCGGGTGGTGCGGCGCAGATTGCATTGGTGATCCTGACGCTGATCGTGGTGCTGCTGTGGGTCGAGCGGCAGGGCAGGCGGCATGCGCGGTTTCACCGGATGGCGCGGGCGACCCGGCCAGTGGCACCGGTGGTGCTGGGCGGTGTCCGGGGCTGGGTGGCATTCGGGCTGTGTCTGGTGCCGGTGGTCATGGGTTTTGTGCTGCCGGTGGCGGTGATGGGGTGGCACGCGCTGCGCCAACCGGCCGCGTGGCTCGCCCCCGGATTGGCGGCGGCGGTGGGCAATACGCTGCTGGTGGGTGGCATTGCGGCCGGGTTGACCGTCGGGGCAGCGCTGTTTCTGGTCTATGGCGTGCGTCTGGCCGACCGCTCGTTGGCGCGGGTGCTGCTGCCGGTGACGGCGCTGGGCTATGCTGCGCCGGGGGCCGTGATGGCGGTGGGCATCCTGATCCCATTGGCCGCGCTGGACCACATGCTGGCTGATGCGGTGCTGGCGCTGACCGGCTATGATCCGGGGCTGTTGCTGACCGGGACCGTGGTGGCGCTGATCTTTGCCTATGCCGTGCGGTTCTTTGGCATCGCGCAAAGTGCGGTGGATAGCGCCTTTGGCCGGGTGTCGCCGTCGTTGCCGATGGCGGCGCGCTCGCTGGGCCGCACGAGTGGCGAGACTTTGGCGGCGGTCTACCTACCCCTGATGCGCGGATCGGTCAGCACAGCGTTGCTGGTGGTGTTTGTCGATTGCGTCAAGGAACTGCCCGCCACGCTGCTGCTGCGTCCGTTCAACTTCAACACCCTGTCCACCCGTGCCTACGATCTGGCCAGTCTGGAGCGGATCGGTGAAGCCGCCCCCTCAGCCCTGCTGGTCATCGCCGTCAGCCTCGCCGCCGTCGCGCTCATGGCCCGCACGAACCGCGACTGATCCCTTGCGCGCGGATCAAAGGGACGGTATTGCAGGCGCGTGCCCTTATAGCTCAGCTGGTAGAGCACCTGATTTGTAATCAGGGGGTCGCGGGTTCAAATCCTGCTGGGGGCACCATTTTATTATCCAGAAATACCCTGTGAAGTACGGAAATCCCTTGTGTATGAGGGGTTTGCAGCAAATCGCGCACCTCAGAACGTGATCCTGCTCAGCTGATGTCTTTGAGCGGCGCATGGATTCGGGCTGGTAAACCCCAAGACTAACCCGCTCAGGCCGCCGATCCTGATGATCTTTTCGCATTGGTGGAGGCGACGGTTGCCAAGTCTTGGGGGCCGATTCCGCACCTATGGGACGGAGAACCGGCTAGTTTTACATTCTTGCAGGCGTCGTAATTTGGCGCGGTACTGTGTCTGCGCGGCGAGCGAACTTGCGGCGCAGGCTCCCTGAAAATTCAGTCAGCGCAGGCCAACAGGTTGGCAAGGGCCGGGAATTTGCCGCGTAGGGGCATATCTTTCGGTCAATATCATGCCATGATGGTTGACAGATCATATATTAAGAAGGCACTTTCATATAGTAGAATCAGCGAGTTGATTTCGGCCGGGCGTTCGTCCAGGTGCAATCGTCATAGTCATTTCTGGGGGGAATTCGGTGGCGACAGTCACACTTAGGCAATTGAGCAAACGCTACGAAGGCAGCGAAACATATTCATTGCGCGGTTTCAGCGTTGAGATTGCAGATGGCGAATTTCTGGTCTTGGTCGGCCCATCTGGATGCGGAAAGTCTACCGCTTTGAAGATGATCGCTGGTCTGGAATCGATTTCCGAGGGCGAGGTGATGATCGGAAGTGAGGTCATCAACGATCTGGCCTCTCGCGACCGCGACATCGCGATGGTGTTTCAAAGCTACGCGCTTTACCCCCATCTCAGCGTGTTCGACAACATCGCTTTCCCGCTGCAGATCGCGCGCCGCCCCAAAGCCGAGATCGCTGAAAGGGTGCATGACGTCGCCAAAATCCTGCAGCTGGAAAACTACCTAAAGCGCAAACCCGGCGGGCTGTCGGGGGGGCAACGTCAGCGGGTGGCGATGGGTCGGGCGATCATCCGGCGACCGGCTGTGTTTCTGATGGATGAGCCGCTTTCCAACCTCGACGCCAAACTTCGCGTGCAGATGCGGTCGGAAATTGCGCAGATCCAACGTCGGCTGAAGGTCACGACTGTCTATGTGACCCACGATCAGGTCGAAGCGATGACGATGGGTGACCGGGTTGCCTTGATGAGGGACGGCGTGTTGCAGCAGATCGATACACCCGACGCGATCTATCACAACCCAGCCAACACCTTTGTGGCGTCGTTTATTGGTTCACCTGCGATGAACCTGTTTCACGCCAATCTTGTGCAAGATGCGACGGGTCTGACCGTCAAATTCGGGGAACAGTCGCTGCGGGTGACGTCTGCCGCGCAGAACCGTCATCCCGGTCTGGCGGGTCGGAATGGCGCGCCTGTGATCGTTGGAATTCGCCCGGAAAATATCAACGATCTGACGCTTGTTCCGAACCATCCGGCGGATCAGATCATGACGCTGCCGCTGCGGCTGGTGGAATCGCTCGGCTCGGACCGCATGGCGCATCTGGTCGTGCCTGCCAAGTCAGCCACGGTTGCCTCTGACGATGCCGATCAGATGGAGCAGATCGCCTTCGACTCCGGGTCAGGACAGGCCGAAACGGCCGTTTGTATCGCGCGGTTCGGGGCTTTGTCGCGCTGTCGTGCCGGTGAAACCGTTCGTGCGGCTGTCAGTTGCGATGCGCTGCATTTCTTCGACCCGGCCACGGGTCAGGCCCTTACTTGACCACAAGACACCAATTCGCGGCCCTTCGCAACAAGCGGGCGGCTGCAATAACAGGGAGGAAACCATGAAGACTTCATTTAAAACCGGACTTCTCGGCGCTGCTTTGCTGATGACGACAGCGATTTCAGCAGTGGCGGAAGACAAAACTGTGGTGACGATGTGGCACCAGCACCCGGAATGGAAAGACCGGGCCGAGGCTATCATCGCCAAGTTTGAAGAGGCAAATCCCACGATCGACATCCAGCTTGAGGAAATCTCGGGCACCAACTACTCCGCGCGCCTGAACACGGCGCTTGCGGCTGGCGAGGCGCCTGACATCTTCGGTCTGCCGGCTGGCCCGGAAACCGCTGCGGCGGCAAAGGCGGGATATCTGGAAGACCTGACGGATAAGCTGGATTTCTCCAGCCTGACCACCTCTGCCAAGGACGCGATCAACAACGACGGTCATGTCTATGGGGTTCCGATCCTTGGGTCATACACCGTGGCGCTCTATTATCACCGCGACATCCTTGCCAAACTCGGGTTAACGCCGCCCACCACGCAGTCGGAATTCCTCGCGATGTGCAAGACGCTGAAAGATCAGGGGATGGCGACGCTCGTGGTTCCTGCGCAGGACGGAATCGTGCCGTCCTTCATGTACATGATGATGGTTGCCAGCGTGTTGGGGCCGGACGGTTTTGCCGATCTGCGCGCCGGTAAGCGCAAGTTCACCGATCCCGACCTTGTCAAAGCCGCCGAATTCTTGCAGCAAAGCTACGACTGCTATCAGGACGGCTCGCTGTCGACGCCCTATGTCGAGGGCAAGGCTTTGGCGGCAATGGGCCGGGGGGCGATGATGCCGGGTGGTTCGGCCGATTACGGCGGTTATCTTGAGATCAACCCCAAGGTCGATCTGGGCGTGGTCCCGTTTCCCGCCGTCGACGGTGGCAAGCCGGGCACTGTGACCGGTATGGAATACATCGACGTGATCAACGCCAAATCTGCCCACAAGGAGGCTGCTGCGACGTTCATCCAATGGATGATGGGCGAGGTGCCGCAGCAGATGGTGGTCGATACGATCACGATGTCCACCAACAAGAACATCTTGCCGTCGGACAACCGGATCATGAAGGAGATGATCGAAGCCTCGCACAACAACGACACCCGTGTCTGGTACGAGCTTCCCGAAACCAGCAACGTCTGGTCGGTGGCCCAGCAAAGCACCTCGGCGCTGTTCCTCAAGGAAATCACCCCTGAAGAGTTCGCGGCCAAGATGCAGGCTGCGGTCGTTCCGTCGAACCAGTGATATCTGGACAGGCGGCGGGAGAGTAACCCGCCGCCCGTCAAACCCCAATCAGGAGACGGCGGCATGGCCGATACAGCGACAAGTCGATTGCGCAACGCGTCGACCTTTGGCGGCAGCTATGACCATTTGTGGTTTGTCCTGCCGGGCCTTGTGTTTTTCCTTGGCATCCTGTTGTTGCCGCTGGCTTTTGCCGTTGCGATGAGCCTGACCGACTGGTCCGGGCTTGGCACCGATTACAACTTCATCGGGCTTGGCAACTATGTCGAGATCTTAGGCTATTGGCCGTTCTATCGTGCGGCAATGCATAACGCAGCCATCTTTGTGGCGATCCTGGCCTTTCAGCACAGCGTCGGGCTTTATATCGCCGTTCTGCTGAATGAAAAGCCGCGCTTCATGGAGGTTTACCGAACCATCCTGTTCTTGCCGGTCATCATGTCGCTGGTGACCACGGGCTTTATCTGGACGCTGATGCTGTCGCCCAACATCGGGTTGATCAATCCGGTTCTGCGCAGCATTGGGCTTGGTTTTCTGGCGAAACAGTGGCTTAGCGACCCCGCCTTTGCGCTGCCGACTGTCATCGTTGTCACGGCATGGAACAGTCTGGGCTGGGCAATCATCATCTATTTGTCCGGACTGCAAAGCGTTCCGGTTGAATTGAAACAGGCGGCAGAGATGGATGGTGCCAATTCGCGTCAGGTCTTCTGGCGGGTGGTCTTTCCGCAATTGTCGCCGTCCTTCACTGCGCTGACGGTGCTGACCTTTATTGGCACGTTCCGCACGTTCGACATCGTGTATGTATTGGCCGGTCCGATTGGGGCGCCGAATTTCAGCACGGATGTGCTGGGTACCCTGATCTACCGCACGGCGTTTGGCTCTTCATCCTTCTCGTCGTCTGACATCCGCTTCAGTTTTGGTGTGGCGATATCTATCTTGGTTCTGGTCGTCATGGCCGTGATCTCTTGGGCCCTGATACGAATTCTGCGCAATCGGGAGATTGAGACATGACCGCCCACGCCCCGCAAACCCGCCGGCGTCAGACCAGCTTTGAACGTCGGGCAGGCATCGCTTTTCGCACGGCGTTTCTGGTGGTGGCCACGCTGATCGTCTTGTTGCCCTTGTTTTTCATGGTCATCGCGTCGTTCAAATCGGTGCCAGAGTTCTTCGGCAACCCGTTCGGGATGCCGGAAGAGTGGGCGCTGACCAATTACAGTCGGGCGTGGAAGGACGCGCATCTGTCGATCACCCTGCCCAATACCGTGTTGGTGACGACAGTTTCGGTCACCATCTCTACGCTGTTGGCCGCGATGATCGCCTATGGACTCAGCCGCAAGGAAAAGCGGTTTGCGATGGGCCTTTACACGCTTTTCGTCTCCGGCCTGCTGATCCCGGTGCATGCAATCATTCTGCCGCTGTTCATCTTGCTCAAGGCGATGGGGTTGTTCGGCACTCTGCTCGCATTGATCGTTCCCTATATTGCGATGGGCTTGCCGCTGGGCGTTTTGGTGCTGACGCCGATTGCCGCAGCGCTGCCGCGTGATCTGGTCCATGCCGCACGGATGGACGGCGCGGGCGAGTGGCAGATCTTCTGGCGCGTCGTATTGCCATTGATCCGTCCGGGCCTGATTTCGGTGGCCATTCTAAATGGCGTCTGGATGTGGAATGAGTTCTTCATCCCGCTGATCCTGGCATTCAAGCCTGCTGCACAAACCATGCCGGTTGGCATCGTCTCTTTCATCGGCTCTTATTCGACCGAGTGGGGGTTGGTTTTTGCGAGCGTCGTCATCTCAACCCTGCCAGTTATCATCGCCTATCTGGTGATGACGCGCCGCTTCCAGTCTGGTTTGACGGCCGGCGCTCTCAAAGGATGATGCGGCCTTGTCGACCGCAGCAATGAGTTACGGCAGTTTGCGGTAGGCGTTCAGCCCCCCGGCGATGAACCGGGCGTTCTTGTAACCCATGTCCTGCAATGTCGCGGCGGACAGCGCACCGCGGTTGAAGGCGTTGCAGTAGCATAGGATCGTGGTCTCTAGGTCGGGCAGGGCGGCTTCGACATTCATCTCCAGCTTGCCGCGGCTGATGTTCAGGGAGCCGGGGATGTGCCCGGCGTCATGCTCTTCCTTGTCGCGGATATCGAGGGCGATAGCGCCGTTTGCCAGCAGCGCCGCGACGTCTTCGGGTTGGACGGGTTTGACCTTGGTCTGGGCCGCGTCGGCAAGCGCTTGGAACTTCGGAGAATAGGCCATTATTTCGCTTTCTTGGAGTGTGTGGAGGGACAGGCAAGTGGGATGTCGCCGTCAGTTTGGGACACTGTGGTACCTGCCAAACAGGCAGGCACGGATTTCAAGACGGCCATTCCGTAAGGTCCGGCTTTCCTTTGCCCGATGATGGAGGTTGCGGCTGGGCCGAACCCGGTCTCATTTGGCGGTGTGGCTGGCGCGGCCTGCGCCCTTCACGGGGGCAGGTTCGGTTTGCCGTGCAGCGCCGCTGGGCGACAAGGCGGTGACGGCCTCAAACTGCGACAGGAAAATCCGGCCTTTGAAGTGTGCCATGAAGTCCGAACGTTTGAGGGCATCCATCACCGGACCCTTGACCTCTGACATATGGAACCCGACCCCGGCAGACTGAAGCCGGTGGGCAATCGCCTCAAGGCTTTCCAGCGCACTGGCGTCGATGGCGTTCACGGCGGGGCACATCAGGATGACGTTCTTGATCGTGGGTTGATCGGAGATCCGGTCGTAGATGGCATCTTCCAGCGCGCGGGCATTGGCGAAATACAGGCTCTCGTCCACCCGGATCGACAGGATCGAGGGATCGGTGATGACCTGATGGCGGTCCACGTTGCGGAAGTGCTCGGTGCCGGGCACCTGACCCACGATGGCCATGTGGGGCCGCGAAGAGCGCCACAGGAACAACAGCAGCGACAATGAGACGCCCGCCGTGATGCCAGCCTCAACACCGACCAGCAGCACGGTCAGGATTGTCACGGCCATGGCGGCGAAATCGCCCTTGGAATAGGCGTAGGTGCGTTTGATCGCGGCGATATCGACCAGCGACAGCACGGCCACGATGATCGTTGCGGCCAAGACGGCTTGCGGCAGGAACCGGAACAACGGGGTCAGGAATACGGTGGCGGCCAAGATGCCGGCTGCCGTAAAGGCGCCCGCGAACGGGGTTTCGGCGCCGGCATCAAAGTTCACGACCGATCGCGAAAACCCGCCCGTCACCGGAAAGCCCCCCGACAGCGCCGACGCGACGTTGGAGGCACCGAGCGCCACCAGCTCTTGATTGGGCACGATCCGTCTGGCGGCGTTTGGCGGCCAGCGTCTGCGCAACCGAGATCGATTCCACAAAGCCCACAAGGCTGATAAGCACGGCAGGTACCAAAAGCTGTTGCCACAGGCCCAGATCAAACGAGGGCAGGGCGAAGGGGGGCAGGCCCGCAGGAATGTCACCCACGATCTTGACGCCCTTATCCACCAGACCAAAGCCAAGCACGACGAGGATAGACACCACAATGGCGGCAACCGGCCCGGCCTTGGCCAGCAGATCGGCCAGCCGGGGCTTGATCCCACGCGACAGGAGCAGCGGTTTCAATCGTTTGCGGACCCAGAACAGAAAGCCGGTCGCGGCGAGGCCGATGGCAAGTGTATAGGGGTTCATCCCGGTCAACCCATGAAAGATTGACGTCAGCAGGTCTGGCAGGGTGTCGCCCTCTGCCTTGATGCCCAGCAGATGCTTCAACTGGCTGATCGCGATCAACGCACCGGATGCGGTGATAAAGCCCGAGATCACCGGATGGCTGAGGAAGTTGGCGAGGAACCCCAAACGCAACAGCGACATCGCGATCAAGGCAAGGCCGGACAGAAAGGCCAGCGTGATGGCCGCCGTCAGATACTCTGGACTGCCGGGGGCCGCCACTTGGCTTACCGCCGCCGCCGTCATCAATGAGACCACCGCGACCGGCCCCACCGCAAGCGCCCGACTGGTGCCAAAGATCGCATAGGCGATGAGGGGCAGGATTGAGGCATAGAGCCCGACCTGCGGTGGCAAACCTGCGAGCATGGCATAGGCAAGGCTTTGTGGCACCAGCATGATCGTCACGATCACGGCGGCGATCAGGTCACTTTGCGCCTCGGTTCGGGTATAGGCCGGGGCCCAGGTCAGGATCGGCAAGAAGGATTTCAGGGATTTCATGAACTAGGCCTTTGTCAGTCGGAGTATGGCAATGGAACGTAGCTTGGCCTTCCATTCGCGGCCGTGCAGTCGGGCTTGCCAGAGGATTGGCGGCAGATTTTCCTTCAGGAGACGGACCAGACGGCCGGGCGCGCCTCGTTGAGTTTGACGTCGGTGGGTTGGTCCGGTGCCTTACCCGGAGCCCGACAGCCGCCCATCCGGTGATGCCTTAAGAGAGCAGGTGTTCCCAGACGGGCTGTGTGGGATTGACCGCCTTTGGGGGCATCAGATTATTCCTTGGCGACCAAGCGGTTCAAAGGGTGTTGATCGGGACTTTGAGGAAGCGTTTGCCGCTTTGGTCCGGCTCTGGCAGGTCGCCGCCGCGCATGTTCACTTGCAGCGATGGGATTATCAGTCTCGGCATCGCGAGGGTGGCATCGCGGGCCTCGCGGACAGCCACGAACTCATCCTCGGTGATGCCGTCTTTCACATGGATGTTGTGGGCTTTCTGTTCGGCCACCGTGGTTTCCCAGCGGATTTCGCGGCCATTCGGGCCGTAGTCGTGGCACATGAACAGGCGCGTTTCGTTCGGCAACGACAGCACCCGCTTGGTCGAGCGGTACAGAGTGCGGGCATCGCCGCCCGGAAAGTCGGCGCGGGCCGATCCGCCGTCCGGCATGAACAAGGTGTCACCGACAAAGGCCGCGTCGCCCACGACATGCGTCATACAGGCCGGCGTGTGGCCCGGCGTGTGCATGGCAAAGGCGGTCATGCCGCCGATCTGATAGGTGTCGCCATCCTTGAACAAGCGGTCGAACTGCGAGCCGTCGCGCTGAAACTCGGTGCCTTCGTTGAACACCTTGCCGAAGGTGTCCTGCACCATTCTGATGTTCTCACCAATGCCGATCTTGCCGCCCAGTTTGCCCTGAATATAGGGCGCGCCTGACAGGTGGTCGGCATGGACATGGGTTTCGATCAGCCATTCCAGCGTCAGGCCGTTCGACTTGATGAAGTCGATGACGGCATCGGCCGAAGCATAGCTGATGCGCCCGGCGGCATAGTCGATGTCCATCACGCTGTCGATCACAGCGCAGGCGGTGCTGGCAGGATCGCGGACAACATAGGTGACCGTGTTGGTGGGGGCATCGAAGAAGGCGGTGACCTCAGGCTTAACCGACAGGTCAACCGGATGCGGGATCGTGACAAAGTTAGACATGGGACTCTCCTGTTTGAGGTGATCAGGCGGATTGCAGTCGCGGGATGGTTTGCAGCCAGCGGGCCAGCACGATGCCGCCGCCCATGGCGATCAGGAACAGCGCGGTGGGCCATGGCGCGAAACCCTAGTGCCGGGATCGCACCGCCGGGGCAAAAGCCCGAGATGCCCCAGCCGACGCCGAACAGCGCCGATCCGCCAATCAAGCGAATATCGATGACCTTGGACGTGGGCAGGTGGAATTTGGTGTCAAAGACCGGCTTGGTCCTGCGGCCAAAGATGACGCGGTAGCCGACGGCAGCCACGGCTAGCGCCGCCCCCATCACCAGCGCCAGGCTGGGATCCCAGGTTCCGAACACATCAAAGAAGTTCAAAACTTTCGCGGGGTTGCCCATGCCCGAGACGGCAATGCCGAGACCAAAGACGATGCCCGCTGACAGGGCAGAAAGGATGCTTTTCATGAGTTTATCCTCCAAAGCCGTGACGGATCAGGGTCACGGTGACAAAAGTGGTCGCCATGAAGGTCGCGGTCGCGACAAGCGATCTGGGTGAAAGCCGGGCCATGCCGCAGACGCCATGACCCGAGGTGCAGCCGGACCCATAGGTCACGCCAACGCCAACGATCAGACCGCCGAGCACCAGGGTCACCCCGGTCGTCGGTGAAGCAAAGCTGAATTCTGCCCCCATCAGGGTGGCAATGAACGGGGCTGCAATTGAGCCGGCAAGAAATGCCAGACGCCAGCGGCTGTCGGGCTGAAAAGGCTCTAGCACGCCGCCAAGCATGGCGGTCATGCCAGCGATTCTGCCGTTGAAGGCCATCAGGATAACGGCTGCGAGGCCGATCAGAGCGCCGCCAAAAAGCGACGCATAGGGGGTAAATTCGGTAGTCATTGTTTGGGCGGCTCCGGTATTTTGGGGTCGGACAAGACACTGCATCGTTTGGGTTGGTTTGCAGTCGTGAGGTAAAGTCAGGCGTTGACTGGGTGGATGGCTGCGGTTGTTGGGATCGGCAGACGCTGATCCGGCCGTTGCAGGAAGAGATCACTTATTTCTGGATATGCCATGATTGTTCCTGTATGCGTTCTGTTGTTAGTGCATATATTCGAAAGTTCTAAAGTGTCAATCATGCAAGACAACATATCTGGCGCTACCATCTCTGCCCTTGAGGCCAAAGCTGAGGTTATTTCGGAAACGCTTGCCGCTTTGGCCAACCCCAAACGGCTGGTGGTTTTGTGTACGCTGCTGCGGGGCGAGCGATCGGTGGGCGATCTGGCAGAGATCGTGCAACTGACCCCGGCGGCCCTGTCGCAGCATCTGGGCAAGATGCGGGCCCTGCGTATGGTCGGAACCCGGCGACATGGCCAGACGATCTACTACAGTCTGGCCAGCGACGAGGTGCGCTCGATCCTTGAAGCACTGTATGAGACTTACTGCGGGCCAGATTGCTGAGATAGCCCCTCGGCCCGAACGGGGACTTCATCGGGCAGCTATGTGGTGCCGTTGCAGGAAAGTATTGTGGCGGCGTTTATGGGTGTCGTGATCCAGATCAAGGCGGAAAGTCGGGATTTGGTGCAGGCTAAAGCCTGAAGCTGCGGGGGGAACATGGATCTGGGATTTTTGCTTGATTATGTCGACGAAGCCACGCTTGCGGCGGTCTTTGGGCTGTTGACGGGCATTGTTTTCGGCGTGGCGGCGCAGCGGTCGTCGTTCTGCCTGCGGGCGGCCACGGTAGAGTTTGCGCGCGGGCAGTTGGGTCCACGGATGTCGGTCTGGTTGCTGACGTTTTCAACCGCACTCGTCTGGGTGCAGGGCGCGCGATTCTTGGGTCTGTTCCGGCCTGACGATGCGCGGATGATGGCTGTCACCGGGTCGTGGTCTGGCGCGGTGATTGGCGGGTTGCTGTTTGGTGCCGGGATGGTGTTGGCGCGGGGGTGTTCGGGGCGTCTGTTGGTGCTTGCGGCATCGGGCAACCTGCGGTCGTTGATCGCAGGGCTGATTTTCGCGGTTGTGGCGCAGATGAGCCTGCATGGTTGGTTGTCACCGCTGCGGGGCTATCTCGCTGCGCTGTGGACCACGCCGGGCGGGCGAAATGTTGATCTGCTGGCGGCGTTGGCGCTGCCGCAGGGGTCTGGGTTGGTGCTTGGGGTGGCGATTGCCGGGCTGGCGTTGGTGCTGGCACGACGCAATCGGCTTGGGGCGTCTGGGTTGATCTTTGCCTCGGGCGTGGGGTTTGCGGTGGCTTTGGGCTGGGTGCTGACGTTCTCGTTGGCGCAGGTGGCGTTTGAGCCGGTCAGCGTGACCTCTGCCACATTCTCAGGTCCGTCGGCCAATACTTTGATGTACTTTTTGGTGCCGGATGCGGTGTTGGGGTTTGACATCGGCCTTGTGCCGGGGGTGTTTGTTGGTGCGTTCGTGGCCGCCGCCCTGAGTGGAGAGTTGCAATTTCAGGGGTTTGAGGGTGAGGGCCAGATGCGCCGGTCCATGACCGGCGCGGCGCTGATGGGGTTTGGCGCGATGCTGGCCGGTGGTTGTGCAATTGGGGCCGGTGTGACCGGTGGGTCGATCTTTGTGGCGACCGCTTGGCTTGCGCTGCTGTGTATGTGGATCGGCGCCGTGATCACCGATTTCGTGGTGGATCAAGCCGGGGCGCAGGTGCTGGCCTAGGGCTATTCAAACTCCATCTCTGCATAGACCACGCCCGCGTTTTTGGTGGCGAGTTCTTCGAAGGTGTCCAGATGTGCCCATTCGGATTGATCGACATAATAGGCCCCCGCCAAATCACCGCCCGCTTCGATATGGGCGCCGATCTTGGCGCGCAGATCCACGAGATAATCGTGGGTATAGCGCGTGACTTGGGCGAGGTTGGTCGGATGGCCATGGCCGGGGATCACATAGGTCGGGTTCAGGGGGGCGAACTTGGTCTCCCATGTCTCAAGCCAACAGGCGGTGCAGGTGCCTTCAAAGATCGGCGGCAGGCGTTCGTGAAAGGCGATGTCACCTGAGATCATCATCGACCATTGCGGTATCCAGACCTGCGTGTCGCCCGGTGAATGGGCGGGGCCGAGGTGCAACACCTCTACCGTGACATCGCCCATGGTGATGGTTTTGCTGTCGGTAAATGTCTCAGTCGGTGGGGTGATGACGGTGCCCTCGGCGTTTTCGCGGGCGTAGGATTTCAGCGCGTTCAGGCTTTGGGCGGCGGTATCTTCAAACTCTGCCGCCGCATCGACATGGGCGAGGATTGGCACGCCGAGACCCGCCCAATAGCCATTGCCGAGCATTGCATGGCCTTGACCGTTTTCATCGATGACCAGTTTGACCGGCTGATCGGTGACGGCCTTGATCTCATCATGCAGGGCGTGGGCCAGCAGGGTTGAGGCACCGGCGTTGATCACAATCACGCCGTCGCCGGTCACGATGAAGGACAAGTTGTTGTTATGGCCCGCGTTTTCGTAGGTTGGCGGGGCGGTGGCACCGGTGGCGGTAAAGACATGGGGGATAAACTCCACCGGTTTGGCGTAGAGGACCGATTGCGGGTATTGATCCGGGATATCCTCTGACGCGAAGGCGGGGCTGGCGATGAGCAGGAGGGCGAGGGCGCGCATCTTACGCGGCCACATAGCGATAGGCGCCATCTGCGCGCTCGGCCCGACCAATGCCACCGTCTGGCAGGTGAAAGCCGAGCAGGTGCATCTGTTCACTGGCGATCTGATCCAGAAAACTGACACGGGTTTTGGCGGCCATCGGGCCATCCTGATCCGCACCTGAGGCCCAGTCGGGGCGACCGAAGGCCACGTAATCATTGGCAATCGCATCGCCAAGGACCATCAACGAGCTGCTGCCGTTTCGCAGTTCAAAGGACATATGGCCCGGCGTATGGCCGGGGGTCAGACGTGCGGCGACTCCGGGCAAGACCTCTTGCCCATCGGTCAGCATTTCCAGCCGTTCAGCCATCGCGGTCAGTCTGCGGGCGGCACCGACGGCAAAGGTGGTGCGGCCGCTGTCGATGGTCGCCACGGTGTCGGGGTTGGTCCAATAGTCGAACTCTGCCTGACCGATCATATGGGTGGCATTGGTGAAAACCGGCTCATCAAAGTCATCGAGCACGCCCCACAGGTGATCGGGGTGGCCGTGGGTGAAGATGACATGGGTGATGTCGTCGGGGGTAATGCCAAGCGCCGAAAACGCGTCGGCCAGTTTGCCTGCCGTCGGTTGAAAATCGGCGCCTGCGCCTGCGTCAAACAGCACGGTGTTGGTGCCATCGCGCATCAGGGTCAGGTTGCAGGGCGGTGTCGACTGGTCGGTGGGCAGGTTGTATTTCGCGATAACCGCTGCCATCTCATCCGGTGGCATTCCGGCCAGCACGAAATCGGCGGGCAGGACGAGGTTGCCATCGGACAAGCTGTCGATCTGCATGGTGCCCATGGTCAGCGTCGTGGCCGCCCACAGGCGTTGGGGCGCGAAGGGCAGGGCGAGGGCGGCGGTCAGGATGTGGCGGCGGGTCAGCATGGGATACCTGTGTGCAAAGGGGCGGTTTGGAAGTGTTCAGCCAAAGATGTCAGCGGTGATGCCCGCGTACCAACCAAGGCTTTCCTCATAGGTCGCCTTGCGCAGGGCGGCGTCTTCGTTCGCGGCTGAGATAAAGCTGTCGACCGAGGCGATCTTTTCGGGGGTCGGTTCATAAGACGCGCCGAGCTTGACGCCATCATCGGGGGCCAAAAGCGACCAGCAGGTGTTGGAGTATTTTGCGGGGAACACCTTGGCCCCCGTCAACTCACCCCGGATCGCCATGCTTGCGGATTTGGCCTGACTGTTGGCCGCAAAGGCCGATTTTGGCATGTCACCTTGGGTGGAGCTGTCGCCTAGCACATAGACGTTGTCATCCAACCGGGACTTCATGTTTTCGGCATGAACGGGGGCCCAGCCGGTGTCATCGGTGACGCCCGCAAGCGCCGCGATCTTGCCCGCAATCTGGCCGGGTATGACGTTGCAGACATCGACCTTTTGCGCCTCACCCTCAATCACGATCTCCATCGTGTCGGGGCGCACTTGCACATCAGTGCCGCCGAATTCCGGGCCGATCCATTCGACCATGCCGTTGTAATATTTGCCCCAGGCATTCTCAAACAACGTCTGTTTTGAGAATTTGTCTTTGGGATCGAGGATCAGGATCTTGGCGGTGGGGTTGGTTTGGGTCAGGAAATGGGCGACCATGCAGACCCGTTCATAGGGGCCGGGCGGGCAGCGGTAGGGGTTGGGTGGGGCGACCAGAGCAAAGGTGCCACCCTGCGGCATCGCCTCGACCATCGCCTTGAGCAGTTGGGTTTGCGGCCCGGCCTTGTAGGCATGAGGCATGACCTCAGCGGCATCCAAAGACCAGCCGGGGACCGATCCGTCGCGAAAGTCGATGCCGGGTGACAGCACCAACCGGTCATAGGGCAGCACTTGGCCACCCGCCAGCGTGACGGTACGCGCCGTGCGGTCAACGGCGGTGGCCATGTCGTTGATCACGCGTGACACCGGCACCGATCTTGTCATAGCCATGTTGCAGGCTGTCGAATTCGCGAAAGCCGCCAAGGTAGAGGTTGGAAAAGAAGCAGGTGGTATAGACCGGGTTCGCCTCAACCAGCACCACATCCAATGCGCCTGCACTGTCCTTGGCCAGATAGCGCGCCGCCGTGGCACCACCGGGGCCGCCGCCGATCACGACGACACGCGGTTTGGACTGGGCACGCACCATGGGGGCGGCCAGCAACGCGCCGGATGCGAGGGTTGTTTGCAGGAAGATCCGTCTGTTCAAGGCCATCTCGGTATCCTCACGTTAGGGGTTTCGGTTAGTTGATCGTCGCGAAATAGGCGGCGAGGGCGGCAATCTCTTCGTTGGACAGGCGACCTGCCATCATCTGCATCACGGGATGCGGGCGCAGCTTCACCTTGTAGGCATGCATGGCCGCAACGAAATCTTCGACCGGCCAGTGGGTGATCGAGGGGATACCCCTGATCGCTGCCGTCGCGCTGGTGGCAGGTCGCGCATTCCGCCGACAGATATTGGCCATAGTCACGGTCGCCTTTGATGGCGAGGATCTCAGGTGTCAGCGCGGGAAGGCTGCGCCGGGCGGTGGGTTCGGCCTCTGGTATGTCACTGGGCCGGTCGGACCAGTCGCGCAGAAAGGCCAGCAGATCCTGACGCGCGGCATCATCCTTTACCCCTTTATACGCCATTTTGGTGCCGGAGACCAACGCCTTGGGGTTGGCGAGATAGGGATCGAGGGTTTCTAGCGTCCACGTCAGGCCGTCGTTGCCCATGCGCTGCATGGATTTGGAATAGTCAAAACCGGGCGACATGGCGGCGCGGCGTCCGTAGATGCCGTTCAACAGCGGGCCAATGCGGTTTTTGGCACCGTTGCCGATGTCGTGGCAGATGGCGCATTGGCTCTGGAACACCTGCGCGCCATGGGTTGCATCCCCGATGGTATCTGCCGCCACACCAGAGCCAAGGCTTAGTGTGGCGAGCAGGGCAAGGCCGGGAAACAGGCGGCCTCGCCCCTTGGTCATGGCGTGAGGCTCGCGAGATAGGCGATCACGGCGTCGCGGTCTTCGAGTTTTTTCAGGCCAGCAAAGGTCATCTTGGTGCCTTTGACGAAGCCCCTCGGGTTTTCGAGGTAGGTGTGCAGGGCGGCGTCATCCCAGACCAGACCGCCTTCTCCCATCGCGATCATCGCGCCGGAGTATTTGTAGCCCTCAACCGAAGCCGCAGCACGCCCTACGATGCCATTCAACAGGGGGCCGACGCCGTTCTTGGCACCCTCACCGACCTTGTGGCAGGCGGCGCATCTCTTGAACACCTTTTCACCCGCAGCGATGAGTTCCGGGTCGGCTGCGGCTGCGGCGGGTTCCAGCAACCGGTTCTGGCGTCGGTTCGGCCGCAGGCTCGGGTTCGGCGGGAGCGGTGGCGGCCGGTTCGGCCGCTGGCTCAGCAGCCGGGGTGTCTGCGGTGCCCGCTGTCGGTGTCACGTCCAGCACGGTGGCATGGGCGGTAATCTCGACGCTTTCCTTGCAGTTTTCCATGCAGGGTTCGCGGGTGAAGATCGGCACTTCGGTCGTGTCGCGGTCATCCATGATGAAGCCGTCTGCGTTGGGCAGAACCACGCTGGTGAAGTTCTCTTTCGACAGCACGAAGTCTTCGTCGACCAGAAAGTTGTTGTACAGGATATAGGCGGTGATCGCGTAAACCTGATCCGGCGTCAGCGACTGCGCGTTGCCGAAGGGCATGGAGCGGTTCACATAGTCGAAGGTGGTCGAAAGATGGGGCCAATAACTGCCCACGGTCTTGGTCGGGTTTTCATGGTCCAGCGTATCCATGCCGCCCGCCAGTTTCGGCCAGTTGCCCGACCCCTCGCCAAACTCCCCATGACACGAGGCGCAGTTATCAGAGAACAACTCTTCCCCCGTCAGGACGTCGCCTGACCCTTCGGGCAGACCGGTGCCGTCGGGCGAGACGTCAAGGTTCCACGCGGCTACCTCTTCATCCAGCGCCGGGCGACCAAGGCCAAGTTTGTCGGCAAAGGCCGGGGCGGTCGCGACGACAGTCAGAAGGGCGGTGCCGATTACCAGTTCACGAAATCTCGACATTTTCGGCCTCCCCGTTCGGCTTGACCCACCAGGTCTGGATGCCGTTGTTATGATAGACCGAATTCAACCCACGCACCTCGCGCAGTTCGGTCTTGGTGGGCTGAACATAGCCCGTGCTGTCGATGGCGCGACTTTGCAGCAACATTTCCGTGCCATCCCAGATGTGATCAAAGTAGAAGCGGTGCAGCGCCTTGTCATGGGCGCTGGGTACGAGCCGGGCAGTATGCCAGGTCTTGCCGCCATCCACCGTCACATCGACGCGGTCAATGTTGCCGCGGCCAGACCATGCCAAACCGGTGATGACCAAGGGGCCGGGTCCGTGTTTGATCGGCGATTGCGGGCTGGGGCTGGTGACCACGGATTTCGCATCCATCACCCAAGTAAATTTGCGTGAGGTGCCATCGGCCAGTGTGTCGGTGTATTTCGACGTCTCTTCGCGGCTTTCGACGGGGGCGGCAGTCACTTCAACCCGGCGGAGCCATTTGACCCACATGTTGCCTTCCCAACCGGGAACGCACAGGCGGACCGGGTAGCCGTGCTCTTTCCGCAGCGCCTCACCATTGGCTTTGAAGGCCACCAGCACGTCATCCAGCGCCTTTTCAAGCGGGATGGACCGCCCGTTTGACGAGGCATCTGCACCCTCGACATAGATCCACTTACCCTCTGGCTTGATCCCGGCCTCATTCAGCAGGGTCCGCAGGCTGACGCCAGTGTATTCCATGTTGTGGATCATGCCGTGGGTGAACTGTGCGCCGTTCAACTGCGCGCCCGCCCATTCCATGCCGGTATTCGCGGCACATTCCAGAAAGTAGACATGGGACTCGCGCGGGAAACGTTCCAGATCGGCATAGGTGAAGACCAGCGGCGTATCGACCAAGCCGTTGATCATCAGGCGGTAATCGTCCTTTGACAGTTCGATTGCACCGGAATGGTGGCGTTCGAACCCGCAGCCCTGTGGCGTGATGGTGCCGTCAAGCGCATGGATCGGCGTGAAGTTGATTGAGCTGATCGACGTCAGCCGTCAGCCAAGGCACATTGCGGCGGATCACATCGGATTCAAACCGGATGGGCAGGCCGTAAGGCGTGGCATCGACGCCGTCACCGAAACCCTGCGCCCAAGGTTGCACTTCGGTGATAAGCGGATCAGCGTCCTCAGCCCGCGCGGCCACGGCCCCTGTGACCAAGCCAGCCCCGGCAAGGGCGGTCGTCCGCAAGAAGCCGCGGCGGCTGGGCCCGTTTACCGGGCCAGTAATCGGTTCGTCAGGTATCTGAGTGTCAGACATGGCCGAACTCTCCTTCTGTCTGTCAGGCCCCGGTTACGGTGACCGAGGTGTTGGGTTCCAGCGTTACGGTGCCGATCTTCTTGATATGCGCTTCGAGCACATCCCAGATCTGCGGCCCTTCGGTATCTTCGTTGACTGAGGCCCAGCCGGCCACAGTATAGGATTTTGCGGCGTCGATGGTTTCGCCAGTCTCCACCAGCGTCATCTTGGTGATCCGCTCACCAATCGGTTTGGAGACGTCGATGTGGTAGCCAAGACCACCCACGCGCACCATGTCGCCGCCCTGCTGATAATAGGGGTCAGTGTTGAACAGGTTGTCGGCCACATCCTCAAGGATCGTGTGGATCGTGTCGCCCGTCATCTCAGTCCGGTAGCATTTGCCATAGGTCATCGAGGTGACGTTGTGGATATCCTCGCGGGTGATCGCATCGCCGGGCATCAGGCTGGTGCCCCAACGCACGCCGGGCGACATGGCAATCTGCGCGTCGCGTTCAGAGCGGATGGCGTTGCAGATCAGATCATCCCACGTGCCGTTGAAGTTGCCACGACGGTAAAGCAGGCTTTCGGTGGTGCCGATCTTCTCCTCCAACTGGGCCTTGTAGGGCGCGCGTTCGGCGTCGATCAGGGCGGCCATGTCGGGATCTGGCGTGATCACGTCTGAGAAGATCGGGATCAGTTTGTGGCGGAAGCCCATCATCTTGCCGTCGCGCACATCCAGATCAATGCGACTGACGAATTTGCCGTTGGAGCCAGAGGCGATCATGATCGTGTCACCGATCAGAATAGGCTCTGGTACGGCGTCATGGGTGTGGCCAGTCAGGATCACGTCGATGCCCTTGACGCGGCCCGCCATCTTGCGGTCCACATCAAAGCCGTTGTGCGACAGGCAAACCACCAGATCGACACCTTCGGCGCGGACCTCGTCCACGACCTCTTGCATACGCTCTTCGCGGATACCGAAGGAATATTCGGGGAACATCCATTTCGGATTGGCGATGGGCATATAGGGGAAGGCCTGCCCGATCACGGCGATCCGCAGACCGCCCTTTTCAAAGATCTTGTAGGGCTCAAACGCGGGCTCATTCCATTCGGCGTCAAAGATATTGGCGCCGAGGAAAGGGAAGGGCAGGGCGTCGACAATCTCTTTCACGCGGTCGGTGCCATAGGTCCATTCCCAATGGCTGGTCATCGCCTCAACCCCAAGCTGGTTCATCACGTTGACCATGTCCTGCCCCTTGGTCAGCAGCGAGGTCATCGAGCCGTGCCACGTGTCGCCACCATCGAGCAAGATGCTGTCGGGCCGTGCGGCGCGGATGGATTTGACCACCGTCGCCACGCGGTCCATGCCGCCCATCTTGCCGTAGGTTTTCCCCAACGCGGTGAAATCCTCATAGGTCAGCGCATAGGCTTCCGGGCTGGCGGGCGTCAGGTTGAACATCTTGATGAAATCGGTGCCCGTCACATGCGGCGGTTTGCCGAACGCATCGCCGACGCCAAGATTGACCTCCGGCTCGCGGAACCAGATCGGCTTCACTTGCGCGTGGATGTCGGTGATGTGGATCAGGGTGACATTGCCGAAATCGTCGAATTGCAGCAGTTGGTCCTGCGTCAGCATCTGCTGTGCGGCGAGTTTGGACCAGTTTCCGTACCCTGAAATGCCCACGATTGCCGAGGCCGCAACGGATGCCTGTAAAAACTCACGGCGGGTAATCATGGCGTTTCTCCTTAGCGCTTTACTCATACGTCAACGAAACGCGCCGAGGCGCGCCGGGGGTGATTTCAGTTACTCAATTCCGAGGCGGCAGTAATTTGGGTGGGGTGCGCGGGTCATTTCCCGCACACCCCGGCGTGCTATTGGCGCACACCCACGCCTTCGATCGGCAGGGTGGCCCCGCGTGCGGCGACGTAAAGCTCCAACGCGCGGAACTCGGCAGAGCCGGGCTTGAACGGTTCAGCCCTTGTATCGCGGATACAGCCGGTAAAACGCTGATGGACCGAAATGATCGTGGCATCGCCGGTCCGGTAGGTCGGGAAGCCGTTGATCTGACCCTGGCTCAGGTGATCAGCCCGGATGTTCAGGCCCATGCTTTCTTCGTGGCAGCTGGCGCAAGACAGTTCCAACTGGCCGTAGCGGGTGTAGTAAATCTCTTTACCCTTGTCGTACCAGCTTTGCGCCGCGCCATCGAAGACCTGCGTCTGCGGCATGCCGCGCGACTGCATGGAGATGGCCGCAGTCAGGAACTTCATGTCATTGGAGTTCCATTTCCACTCTTCAGCACCCATCCGCGTGGTGCGGCAATCATTGACGAAGTTTTCCATCGACCAAAGATCGTCGCCGGCCTTGTTCATCTTGGGCATAGAGGCCCGAACACCAGCCATGCTTTCTATCCCGTCGTGACACGAAGCGCAGCTTTTGCCCTCAGTGCCGTCAACTTCGTTCCACAAGTCGATCCCCTTATCCACAAACAGGAGGCCCGGATTGTCGAAGTCATCGGCCTGCATGGCGCGGGTGTCTTCGGTGCGGAAAGTCCAGCCAGAGTAGACCGTGTCAAAGATCCCCTCCATCGCTTTGGGCGCTGGGGCGACAGTGGCGAGTTCGATCTCGCCATTGATGACCAGCTTGGCTTCGGTGTCCGGGTCGGCATAGGCCGTCCCTGCGGCCGCAAGGGCAAGAACCGAAGCCGCTATCAGAGTTTTGCCTTTTTGCAGGCGCATGTTCATTCCTCCCTGAGTGGGGCTGCCCGCTGATTTGGCGGGCAACCGGTCCTTCGATGGCGCCCAGTGGCGCCGGGGCCATCAGGCGATTTCGATGGACTTTTTGTCTTCGTAGACAGAGCCGTCGTCGTCGTACCATGTGAATTTGAACTCACCCGCAGCATCGACTTTTGCGTCGAATTCGAAGTACGGGTTGGTCGAAATCGCGGGCTCCAGTGTCACGTCGATGACGTTCGCGCCGTTGAAATCACAGGTAAAACGGTTGATGATCGAACGTGGGATGATCTTGCCGTCACCATCTTTGCGTTGGCCGGATTCCATCTTGTGACTGATCAGGGTCTTGATCGTCACCACCTCGCCCGCCTTGGCGGACTTGGGCACTTTTACGCGGGGTTTTGCATCGTCTGCCATTGTGCTCTCCTGATCCTGATCTCAGCCGCCGCAGCCGCCGATGGTGACCTTAACGGTCGCCATGGCCTGAACGATGCTGCCATCGGCCATCTTGGCCATTGCGACCACGTCCTGAGTCTTGGCCAAACGAATTCGCGTCGAAGCCGACTGCGACCCGGCGGCAGGCCCGAAGTTGAATGTGGCCACCGCAGGCTCTGGGTTGCCAGTTGCCAGCAGCATGATCGACACAGCACCTGGCGCGCTCACCTGGATCGGGACGGTGTTGCCATTCTCGGCGATTTCCGGGGCGGTCAGCGTGATGCCCGTTGTGCCTGGCGTGGCCCCACCGGTGAAGGCGGCAGTCAGTTCTTCGACCGTGTTGGCCATCGCAGCCGAGGGTAGGGCCACAGCAGCAAAGCCACCCAGACCGATCCACAGGCTTTCGCGTCGTGTGATTTTCATGATTACTCCTCGCAGTTCTTGTCAGACGCCATCATTCTTTGAGCGTCATCAGATAGGCGACCACATCCTCAATTTCCTGCCCGGTCAGAATGGGCGGAAGCGGTTCGGTTGCGGGCTTGGACGTATAACCTTCGCCGGGGCGGATATATCCATCCACCTTGTAGAAGGCGGGCATCCGCGTTCCGTCGAACGTCATCTTCGCATTGGCGACCAGCCCGCGCAGTTGGGCTTCTGTCCACCGGGATCCGGCGCCATCCAAGGCGGGACCGATGTTGCCCTGAAACGAGACTTTGGGCATTGCTGAAACCACGTGGCACGCCACACAGTTGCCTAGTGACTTCGTAGAAATCACCTTGGCGCCTTCTTCGGCGTTGCCCGGTGTGCCCGTCAAAGAGGTGGCAACCGCCCCATCTTCAAAGACAACTTCTTTCGGGGCTATTTCGCTTGCCGCAGGCAATGCGGAAAAGCCAATCAGCGTCGCCGCCAATAGGTAATGGCGCATCATTTGTTCCTCCCTCGACTCTCCCTGATAGCAAAGTTACGTTCTGCTACCCTAGCATGCAATTGAAATATAGCAGATTTGGAATATTTCTATACTTCGGCTTGGCGCCATCAGTTCCCTGCAGCGATGCGAGCGGCCAGAAACTTCTGAAAATGCTCACCATTTTCGTATCCGTGGTCGCGAACCCAAATCAAAAGCGCCTCTGTCGTCCCGACGCCAAACGCGCCCGGCATCGCCACAACGGCGGCTTCGGCTGCGGTTTTACCCTCTGGCACCTCTTCTGGCAGGAACAGCATCGTCGGTGTGAACATCACGCCCCAGCGCACCGCCATGTCCTTTTCCGACAGCACCTTGCCGTCGAAATCGGTCACTTCGACATCGCCGAACAGGTTCATCTGCACCACGAAATAGCTTTCGCGGATCAGAGCGTCGATCTTCGGATCGGGGAAGACCTTTTCGTGCATTTCCGTGCAATAGATACAGCCGCGCTGTTCCACGATCACCAGAAGGCGTTTGCCCTCGGAATTGGCCTGCTCAAGGTCCTCGCGCATGTCTTTGAAGGTTTCACGCAGCCAATCAGGTTTGTGGAGCCCGTCATCCCCCAGCACAACCGCCCCAAGCGGTGTGGCGGCGATCAGAACTGCGGCAGCTAAGGCAAAAATTCGGCCCATCTGGGTATCTCCTATCAGGACAGGACTGCGGAAAAGTCGAAGTGGCGGATAAGCCAGTCGGCGATCAGGTTAACAGAGTTGGTCGCGATCAGCAGGCCAAAGACGATCATCATCACGCCCATTGCCTTTTCAACGTAGCCGAGAAGGCTGCGATGGCGTGCAACCCAACTTAGGAAGGGGGCGGCGAAAAGGGCGGCGACCACAAAGGGCAAAGTCATCGCCAGACCATAGACCATCAATAGCGCACCGCCGCGCCACAGATCGCCCATGCCAGAAGCCACCATCAGAATGGCGGCTAGCGGCGGGCCGACACAGGGCGTCCAGCCAAACCCGAAAGCTAGGCCCATGACATAGGCCCCGATGATCGTTGTGGGTTTGGATTGTGTTTCGATGCGGGCTTCGCGGTACAGAAAACCGATGCGCAGCACACCCAGAAAATGCAGTCCAAAGATGATCAGAACGCCGCCTGCGACCCAGGACAGTGTCTCTTTCCATTGTAAGAACAATCGGCCCATCGCCGTCGCCCCAAGGCCAAGAAGGACGAAAATGGTGGTCACACCTATGGCAAAGGCCATGGCCTGAATGACGAGGCGACGCTGAGCACCCGGGGCGATGCCGCCTTCGGCGCGCAGTTCCTGCATCGACAGGCCCGCCATATAGCACAGATAGAAGGGAACCATGGGCAGAATGCAGGGCGACAAAAAGGACAAAAGCCCCGCAAGCGCCGCGCCGCCATATGACATGTCCAGCAATCGCTCCCCCTCAGAAATCTGAACCTTGCCAAAAGGCAAGTAATATAGGAATATATATATGTATTCATTGGGGGCCGTCAATCATGCGGTTTGTCCATTCGGCACTATTGGCTGTGCTCGCTATGACGGGGCTGCCTTCGGTCGCGCAGGCCGAAATTGCGCTGGTGATGGTTGAGCAGCCCGGCTGCATCTACTGCCGCAAGTGGGACAATGAGATCGCCGCAAAGTACCCGTTGACCGACGAAGGTAAGGCAGCCCCTCTGACCCGCATCCAATTGCACGCGCCATTGCCAGAGGGAATGATCTTCGACCGAGGGATCGCCTTCACGCCAACATTCGTGCTGGTGGATGACGGGGTTGAGCAGGGACGGATTGAAGGCTACCCGGGTGAGGATTTCTTCTGGGCGCTGTTGGGCCAACTGATTGCAGAGCGAAAGGCGTCCGAAATCAACGGTTAATCGTCGGGCGGCAGGTGTCTGCGCTTGGCGCTCTGGCGACTTTGATATAGAGAGCGGGCACCTGAATGAGGTTTCGACGCGATATGGAAGGTCGGGGTATGTCTTTGTCAGAAGCTGACGGTCAGGCATTGGACGCAGCCGCATTGGCCGCGCATGCCGGTGATGTGGCAACCTTCCTGAAGGCGCTTGGGCATGACGGGCGGTTGATGATCCTGTGTCATTTGTGCTCGGGCGCGAAGAGCGTGACAGAGCTCGAATATCTGCTGTCATCCCGGCAGGCCATCGTCAGCCAGCAACTTGCCCGATTGCGCCTTGAGGGGCTGGTTGTTGCGCGTCGTGAGGGGCAGGCGATCTACTATTCGATTCTCGACAAGAAGGTGCTTGAGACGTTGAAGCTTCTGAAAGGCCTGTTTTGTGATCCCGACGAAGCGCAGGAAGCGTATCGTCAGGGCTAATGTCGCCCTTCGATCTTCGGGTCTGGAAGTCGGCTACATTGCCGTCTTGCTTAAGCCAATTGCACATGTAAATCCGACCGCCGGGACGTGATTTTTCATGGCTCGCCGTGTTGGTCCTGAGACTGAGGTGCCCATTCGGGGACATGCATCGTCCGCAACCAATAGATAAACGCATCAATGGCTTTTGCGCGGTAGGGCGTTCGTGGTCGTGCAATGAAATACCCGTAGGATGAAAGTTCCACCTCGGACAGGCGCACCAGTTGCCCGTCCGCCAATTCCCGTGACACCAGTGCATCGTTCAGGGCGATCCCCTGACCATCAATGACGGCCTGCACCCGGACGTTCGGGTCGGGGATGATCAGGGTGTCTTTGCGGGTTTGGGCGGGCAGTCCGGCGGCGTTCAGCCAATCAGACCAAGCATTGCTGTTGTCATGATCGCGCAGCAGGGTGAATTCGGAAAACGCGCGCTTCAGGCCGACTTCGCGGACGCGCGCTGCCGCCTCAGGGTTGCCGACGGGCCAAGCGGGCATCGGCATGAACGGTTGAATATCGACATCATCCCACACCCCGTTGCCCCAGCGGATGGCGAGGTCGACACCCTGCCGTTCAAGGTCATACAGCTGCGTCATCGGCTGAATGCGAAGTTGGATGTCTGGATGCTTTTGCATGAAGGTCATCAGGCGCGGCGACAGCCAACGAGAGGCGAAATAGCTGGACATGCCGACGGTCAGCGTAGGGTCACCGCCGCCTTTCAGACGGTTCAGCGCCGCCTCAATCTCGCGGTAGTGCGACTGACTGGCGTTCAAAAGCTCTTGCCCCTCGTGGGTCAGACTGACGCCACGGGGTTCGCGTTCGAAGAGTTTGAGGTTCAGATCAGACTCCAGCGTCGCGATCTGATAACTGACCGCGCCTTTAGTCATATTCAGGGATTCAGCAGCCTCTGAAAAGCTGCGGTGCTGCGCGATCTCAACGAACAGGCGCAGGGTGTCGTGGTGTTTGAAGGGGATGGTCATAACATGATCGTACGAATATTTTGAACGAAGTGTACAGATAAATTCGATTGTCGTTTGGGCGTGAGGCGTCAAAGTTGCGGCACACAGCTGTGCCGGGACATTGAAGTTGGAAAATCTGGACGTATCGATACAGCCCGAACTGCGCAGCGCGGCGCGGCGGGGCCGTGCTTTGCGGCAGGCGACAGCACCGGTTGTCGTCTCGCCCCGCGCCCGCAAAATTCCCGCCTATGCGCTTTTGAACGATGCCGCCCTGTGCGCCATCGAGGATCAGGCCGACTGGATCCTTGAGACGATTGGCATGGAGTTTCGCGGCGACGCAACGGCGCTTGCATTGTTTGCGGCGGCAGGCGCCACCGTGATTGGCGAGCGGGTGACGTTCAAGCGCGGCCTTGCCCGGCAGCTGTGCGCCACCGCTCCGGCGGAGTTCCAACTGCATGCCCGCGATCCGGCCAATACCGTGACGCTGGGCGGCGACAACGTCGTTCTGATGCCGGGCTATGGCTCGCCCTTTGTCAGTGATCTGGAGAAGGGCCGCCGCTATTCGACCCTGCAGGATTTCCAGAATTTCGTGAAACTGAGCTATCTGTCGCCGTGGTTGCATCATTCCGGCGGAACGGTGTGCGAGCCGACCGATGTGCCGGTCAACAAGCGGCATCTGGATATGGTCCTGGCCCATCTGACCCTGTCGAGCAAGCCGTTCATGGGCGGCGTGACCTCGCCGTCGCGGGCGCAAGACAGTATCGACATGGCGCGGCTGGTCTTTGGGGCGGAGTTTATGGAAACCCATGCGGTCATGCAGGGCAATATCAACGTCAACTCACCGCTTGATCTATGACGAGACGATGTCGGGCGCGCTGAGGGTCTATGCGGCGGCCAACCAATGCGTCTGCGTCTCGCCGGCGATCTTTGCCGGGGCGATGGGGCCCTTGTCGCCCGCCGCTGTCGCCGCACAAACTCTGGCCGAGGGGATGGTGGGCATTGCCCTGACCCAACTGGTGCGGCCGGGCTGTCCGGTGGTGTTTGGCAGCTTTCATTCCACGATGAACCTCAAATCCGGCGCGCTGACCTTTGGCTCGCCCGAGGCCAATCTGGTCACGATGGCCCTGTCGCAGCTGGGGCGGCGGTTGAATGTTCCTGTGCGCTCGGGTGGCGGGCAGATCTCGGCCTCGAATGCCGCGGATGGGCAGGCGATGCAGGACAGCACCGATGCGATGTGGTCGACGCTTTTGTCGGGCGCGCATCAGGTCTGGCATGCGGCGGGCTGGCTCGAGGGCGGGCTGGTCATGTCCTATGAGAAATTCGTCATGGACCTTGATCACTGCGGGGCGATGATGACCTTGCTGCAGGGCTTTGGCACCGACCTTGAGGCGTTTGGCCGTGATGCCTACCATGAAACCGGGCCGGGCCAGAACTTTCTGTCGACCCAGCACACCCTGCGCCACTATGCGACGGCGAATTTCCAGCCCGATATCGTCGAGGCTGGCCCCTATGAAACCTGGGTTGAAAACGGCAGCCCGACCGCTGCGCAGCGCGCAACCGTGCGGTGGAAACGCATGCTGGCCGATTACCAACCCCCCCCAATGGCCGATGACATTCGCGCCGCCCTTACGGATTTCGTGGCCGCGCGCAAGGCGTCGATGCCCGATGAATGGTACTAGAAAGGACCTTCCATGACCAACACACTCAGCCGCACCTCGGCGCTTGCTGCCCGCCACACCGCCCTCGGCTCCGGCCTTGAGGATTGGAACGGCATGGGCACGGCGTGGAGCTATACGACCGACGCCAAGGATGAACATGACGCGGTGCGCGAGCGGGCCGGCATGTTCGACATGTCGCCGCTGAAGAAAATCATGGTGCGTGGCCCTGATGCTGCCGCAACGCTGGACCATCTGACCACCCGTGATATTTCGGCGATTGCCCCGGGATCGGCGGCGTATTTGTGTGTTCTGACGGAGACTGGCGGGATTGCCGACGATGCGATTGTGTCGAACAATGGCGGGGATGAGTGGATGATCGTTCACGGTTCCGGCGACACGCTGGCGCTGCTTGAGGCGTCCGCCAAGGGCCGTGACGTGCAGATCGCCTTCACCGACGCCCTGCACGATGTGTCGGTTCAGGGGCCGAAGGCGCTTGAGATCCTGAACGCGCATTGCGACATTGACCTTGCGACCCTTGGCTACTTTCAGCACGCCCCGGCCAAGCTGTTCGGCCATCCGTGCCGCCTGTCGCGCACCGGCTATTCCGGTGAGCGTGGCTATGAGATTTTCGCCGATGCCACCGTCATTGGCGACATTTGGGACAAGCTGGTGGCGGCAGGCGTCATGCCTTGTTCGTTTGCCGCCCTCGACAAGGTGCGGATTGAGGCCGGGCTGTTGTTCTATGGCTATGACATGTCTGAAGCCAACACGCCGTGGGAGGTTGGTCTGGGCTTTACCGTCAGCAAGAATAAGGGCGATTTCCGTGGCAAGCAGGCTGTTCTGGCAGCCAAGGGCAAGGAAGCGGTGACCAATGTCTGTCTTGAGGTTGATCGGTCTGAGATGCTGGCAGGGGGTGAAACATTGTCGCTTGCAGGGGCAGAGATTGGTGTCGTTAACAGTCCGTGCTTCTCTCATCGCATGAACAAGTCGCTTGCGTTGGCCCATATCAGACCGGGCATCGCTGTCGGGACGGTTCTGAAAGTGGCCGGTGACGGGTTTGAGGCCTCTGCGACGGTGGTGCCCAGCCCGGTTTATGACCCTGAAA
Organism: uncultured Alphaproteobacteria bacterium; assembly: GCA_963781185.1. Taxonomy (GTDB): domain Bacteria; phylum Pseudomonadota; class Alphaproteobacteria; order Rhodobacterales; family Rhodobacteraceae; genus Stagnihabitans. The sequence continues at coordinate 80,324 of CAWAEL010000019.1, read as the reverse complement.
AGCTGCGAACCCATAGCTGAACCCGGCTTCGGTGAGGCGCAGTATCGCAGGCGAGGCGTGTCGCACAAAGCCAATGGCTTCCTGTTCTTGGAAGGTCGGCACGTCATCGCTGCAATGGAGGCCCATCATCTGTCAGTGCGCTCGGGCAAACCCGCAATTGGTGGGCAGTTTAGGCCGTTGCCAAGGAATTGAGGGTCACCAGCATGTCGTCCAGATTGGCGCAAGGATTGGCTCCCATGGCGGCAATCTCGGCAGTGACATCGACGGGCAGACCGGTGTTGGAATCTGCCGGAACCTCATTCAACTTGCCGCCGACGAGGACGGGCAGTTTGGCGCCCTTTGCTTCCAGGGCGGCGAGCACGGCTTTCACATAGCGGCGGGCGACGCCGTTGTAGGTCGAAATGGCGAGGGCATCGGCGCCGAGGGCAAGAGCGCGGTCCACCAGAACCTCTGGATCGACCGAAACGCCGCCGTCCAATACCTGCACCCCAAGCCCAGTCAAAGCGCGTTCAACCAGATACTTGCCGTGTTCGTGGACGTCAGTGGTGCCAACGCAGACCTTCAGCGTGGCCCCGCGGATCGCGGAGGCATCGCTGTGCGAGTTGACCCAATCGGCGGCCTTTTGATCCAACTCCCGTGCCCATTCGGCGGGGATTTCTGGGCTGCGGCGGGTGTCCATAAGCGGGCCGGGACCGAAGGCCGCCTCTAGCCTGCGGGGGCCAAGTCGGCGAATGGCAAGCAGGATTTGCGCGGGGTCGGTCATATCCACCCCCATCTCAGCCAACCCCGCCAGCAGTGCTGCGGCAAAGCGGCGGCCCCCGGCGACCATGCGGGCGGCCATGTCTTCGACCACGGGCCAGTCAACAAGGGCGGCGTGCATCGGCGCGTGCTGGCCGAGGCGGTGGGCGAAGGTTTGGGCGTCGATGATTTCGTCCACATCCGGGATGCGTTGGTTTTCGGTGACGGGAACCGGGTTGACGGCGTGACCCGTCGGCCAACGGCCCAGCGCCATCATGTCGGGCAGCAGATAGCTGGCGAGGCTGGCGTAATTCCCGGCCTCGGTCGATTGATAGCTGACGGTGTTGCCAAAGATCATCGTGCCGGGGGTGGTGCTGACGGTGGCGAGGGCGGCATGGAAGGCCATGCGCGACAGCGGGTCAGAGAAGTGGTGGCCATAGCAATGGGCAAGGGGGGCGCCGATCAGCCCCTCGACTATATGCTTTTCGACCAAGACCATGCCAAGGCTGCAGCACATATCCTGAAACAGGCCCGCAAAGCCGTCATCAAGGTTGGAATGGACCAGTACCGCGCCATTTTGGGCGGCGATCAGGCCGAGGGCCGTCACGGTAGCCTCGGTCGTTGCAACGTCATCGTCCCAACCGGGCAGGCGGAAGGTAAAGTACTGGCCAAGGTTGCCGAGCGAGGTGGCCCCTGCGGCAATTGCGGCCTTGGTGTTGTCGAGCGCGCCGGGCAGGCCCAGCATGAAGTCACCGAAATGCATGGGGGCGGCGACAGCGCCGGTGATGCGGGCGAAATCCTCGGGGCCGGACAGGACGATGCCAGTGGCGCGGGCGGCCTTGGCGCGGTGGGCTTGTGGATAGCCCATCGACCAGTCGAGCGTGATGCCGAAACGGTCCACCGTGACGCCCCGTTCGGCGCAGGTGCCGTGGACCTGCCGCAGCGCCTCTAGTGTGCGGTCAACGCTGCGAAAACCGATGTGGGCGTGTTGCATGATGCGGGTGGTGATGCTGGCTTTGTAAGCAACCTCTGATGCAAAACCCGTGGCGCGCATGAAGGCCGAGGTGCCAAGGTGCCAGTCCTTTGCCAAGGCGCGACCTTCCGCCAGCAGGGCGGCACCGGGGCGCAGGTGGGGAGGCACGAGGTCGGGCAGATGTGGCAGATTGTCCATAAGTCCCCACGGCGGCGGCAGAATGCTATGGACAGCGTAGCCCCCAACCGCTTGACTGCGCAAGACAAGTGAGAGGACGGCGCAGTGATTGGCATTTTGGGCGTGGGGCATCTGGGAAAGATCCTGGTGGAGGCATTGCTGGCGGCGGGGCACAGGGATTTGCTCTTGTCGCCACGCGGCAAAGCGGGGGAACTGGCCGTGCGGCATGGTCTCGCCTTGGCTAAGGACAATGCTGCATTGGTGGCGGCATCGGACATCGTGATCTTGGTGGTACGGCCCAAGGATGCGGTCGCTGCGGTGGCGGGTTTGCCTTGGCGGGCGGGACAAAAGATCGCATCTGCCTGCGCTGGGGTGACCGTCGGGGCCTTGGCGGCGGGGCTGCCGGAGGGCGTGACGGTTCACCGCATCATGCCGGTTACCGCTGCAGCGCAGCAGGCAAGCCCGACCACGCTGTTCCCCGCTGATGCGGGGCTTGAGCGTCTGTTGGAGGCTTTCGGGCCCGTGCTGCCGTTGGGGTCAGAGGCCGAGTTCGAGACCGCGACTGTTTGCGCCGCCGTCTACGGCTGGGTGCAGAAGCTGGTGCAGGTTACGGCGGACTGGTCGGTGGCGCAGGGTTTGCCCGAATCCTCAGCCCGACAACTGGCCGCGCAGACCGCTGTCGCGGCGGGGCGCAACGTCGCTGGCAGCGACATGTCGATGGAGCAGCTTCTGAAGGAATTGGTGACGCCGGGCGGCATCACCGAACGCGGCTTGGGCGTGCTGGAAACGCGGGGCGCTTTGGCAGCCTGGGAAGAGGCCTGCACGGCCGTTCAGGACAAGCTTGCGGGCCGATAGGTCGAGTTGGTTCAACCCATTCCACATAGCTTTACACATGCGGACGTTCCGGCCTGAAGTTGGGGTCTACCGACAAATCGGCACCTAGAGGAAATGGGCGAGCCCGTGCTCAAGTTGATGAGCCAAAGCCACGTCAAGGCCGGCATTGTCTTGGGATGGTGCCCCGGGGGAAGGATGCGCCATCCCCGGTCCAAAGAGGGCCTCCGCGCTATCCTTGGGGCGATGCCGCCGTGATCCAGTCTCGGGCCTTGTCGATGTCTGCCAGCCGGAACGCCCGGGCCTCGCCGTGAAAGAATGGCTTGAAGAGGGACACCGCCGCATTCAGGGCCACGTGGTCGGAAACCACGGCGATCCGGCTGAAATCGCGCAGATGGGCAATGCCGAAGCCAGCGTCGTCAGCCAAAGCGCGCAGGTCGAACCCGGTAAAGTCTTTGCCTATCACATAAAACATGCGGACTGGCCCGCGTCCCATCATTGCCTCGGCCCGGGGGATCAGCCAATCGTGGTAGTCGGCATGGGTGACTTCGCCACTGGCCTCTACACCGAGAACATCTTTTGGCAGACCTTCAATTGCCTTGAACATTTCGCTTCTCCTTTCAAGATTGGATCAGGGACAGGGTTTGCTGTGCAATCATCGCTTCTTCGTCGGTTGGAATGACCCAAACCGAGACCTTGCTGTCTGGGGAGGAAATGCAAGGCCCGCCCGCCTCATTCGCCCTGGCGTCCAGGTGGACCCCAAGGCACGACAACTGCGCGCAAACCTCGGCGCGCACCCGGGCTGAGTTCTCGCCAATTCCGGCTGTGAACACCAAAGCATCAAGCCCGCCGAGGGCCACAGTGTAGGCACCGGTATACTTCGCAATGGCATAGCAGAAGTTGGCGATGGCGGCAGCGGCCCTAGGATCGGGGCTGTCTTGCAGCACTTGCATATCGTCGCTGATGCCCGACAGGCCCAGCAGGCCCGACTGTTCGTAGAGCATCTTTTCCAGCGCCTCCACGTCATACAGCCCCTTTCGCAGCAGATAGAATAGCGCACCTGCGGGCACGTCGCCGACCCGCGTGGCCATCGGCAGGCCAGAGATGGCGGCAAACCCCATCGAGGTGTCTATGCTCTTGCCATCCAGCATGGCGCAGATGCTGGCCCCGCCGCCCAGATGCGCCGCGATCACACGGCGGGCCTTCGGTGCAAATTTCGGCACCTGCCGGCTGATGTAGTCGTAGGAAATGCCATGATAACCCCAGTGCCGGACGCCCGCATCACGCACCGATTGCGGCAGCGCGTAGGTCTGGGCGACTTCGGGCATGGTGCGGTGAAAGGCGCTGTCAAAGCTCGCGACCTGCGGCAAGCCAGGGTAGGCTTCGGCAAAGGCGCGCGCACCACGGATGTTGAAAGCCTGATGCGACGGCTCCATCGCGGTGAGTGCGTCAAGTTCGGTCAGAACCTCTGGCGTAATCAGCACCGGCCCTTGGTACAACTCACCACCCAACACCACACGGTGGCCCGCACCGACGATGGTCGTATCCTTCATGTGGGTGGCAATCCAGGTCAGAACAAACTCCAACGCCGTGCGGTGATCCACTTCATGGCCCAAGCCCCAGTCATGTCGGTCGACAAGCGCCTTGTCCGCGCTTTTGACGGCGAATTTCGGGTCGTCCCGCATGCCACTGACAGCGCCGTGGCACAGCGGGGCCGCAGGCTCTTCAATCCCGGCCGGGTAGATCGCAAACTTCAGACTGGTCGAGCCGGAGTTGATGACGATGATTGCGCCCGCCATCGTTCAACCCGCCACGTTTGGTGTCAGGATCGTTGGATCGCTTGTCAGGGCCTCGGCGTAAAGTGCTGCGGCGGCCGCAGAATACAGCCGGGCCTCAATAGTGTCGGCGCGGCTGGACAGGATCACCGGCACCTTGGCACCGACCACAACGCCGGCCATCTGCGCGTCGGACATGAAGCTGAGGTTTTTGTAGACCATGTTGCCAGCCTCAATCGTTGGCACCAGCAGCACGTCGGCCTGTCCTGCGATGGGTGAGTTGATGCCCTTGATCCGCGCCGCCTCGGCATTGACGGCGGCGTCAAGGTCGAGCGGGCCATCGACGATGCCCCCCACAATCTGACCCCGGTCGGCCATCTTCGCGAGGATGGCGCCGTCAATCGTGGCCTGCATTCTGGTCTCTACCATCTCTACCGCGGCCAGAACGGCGACTTTCGGCAATTCGATCCCCATGGCGCGGGCAAATCCGATGGCGTTCTGGCAGATGTCGCGTTTCTGGTCAGTTGTGGGGGCGATGTTGAGGGCCACGTCAGTGACGATGAACTGCCGGGCATAGGTCGGCACCGACATCAGGGCGCAATGGCTGAGTGTGCGGGCGGCGCGCAGGCGAGTCTCTTTTTGCAGGATCGGATGCAGGAACTCACCGCTGTGCAGACTGCCCTTCATCAGGGCCGCGAGGTCGCCCGCACCCGCCGCCATCGCGGCCTTGAGCGCCGCGTCGTCCGGCCCGTCGGCTTGCACGATCTGGCAGCAAGACAGATCAAGCTTCGCGTCCTGTGCGATGCGTTGGAGGATTTCGTTCGGCCCATAGAGAACTGGGATAATAAGCCCTGCCTTGCCGGCCGCGACTGCCCCGCCCAACGCATCGGCGCTGCAGGGATAAACCACGCCCGTCAGCATTGGCTTCAGCAGTTTGCATCGGTCAATCAACCCGTCGAGCCGATGATCTGCGACGTCGCGGGTCTGTCGGGCCACTGGGGCCAAAACCTCAAGACTTGCGGTGGCGATGGTCTGACCGCTGCCCGAACTGCAGGTTGCATCCAGCACCACGATCCCCACAGCCGCGCGCTTTTCGCGGACCGTCAGTTGTATGGTCATCTCTCCGGCCACCAAAAGCGCGCTCTTGATCTGTACTGCCGATGACAAGATGGCGCTTCCCGGTCCGGGCAGGACCGCGCCGACTGCGGCTGCCATCAGGGCGGTGACAATGCCGACGGTATCCCGGCTTTGCCGAGGGGCGGCCAATCCGCCAGTGTAGCCAAACGCCGCTTCCCAGGCATCCAGGTCGCTGATGCTCAGCTTCCGCGAGGTAGAGGCGGTCAAGCCGATCTCAAGTTCATCGAATGTCTTGTTGACGAGATGCATCACTTTACAGGCTCCGCTTCTTTGGGTTTGCGGGGTTGGGCTTTGGCTTTCCGCGTGGAGTTGGGTGACACACCGATTTGCCGCGTCACGGGAACCTTGGCAGAGGCGGGGTCGGGGCGTACTTTGGTTTGGGGGCCAATGCCCAAGGCGGCCTGCACGAAGGGCGAGCCATATATGCCAAAGAAGGCAACCTCGGTCATCCGGTCGCGCAGGGTCTGGTAGTGGTTCAGCGCGGCGGTGATCTGGTCTGAGACATGGGTCTGGGCGGCGAGATAGGGGTTGTCCGTGGCCACTGGTGCGCGATGTTTGGCAGCAGAGCCCGCCAAAGCCGCGACGCCAGCCATGAATGGATTGGTGCTCGCAAACATCGTATAGCCAAGACGCAGGGGGTTCAGCGCCCGGGTGAGCTTGGCCCCGGCCTCGGTCGAAAGCGCCTGGACCATCGGTTGCAGCGTTGAACGATAGGTTGCGAGGTTGACGTCTGACAGGCGGGCCACGGCTGCAAAGGCGCGGTCGTCCTCAGCGCTGTTTCGGCCCAAGGCGCGGATGTCGGCCATGGTGCGGACCTCAAAGGTTGTGGTCCAGTCATCGGGTTTCATGTCCGCCGGATCCATCGCAGCTGTGCGGGGCGTGATGACCATTTCGTAAAGACCCGGGGGCAGGGCGTCGATTACTTCGACCATCTGGACAAACTCCTCGTCCTCTTTCGCCCCTACCTTGGATGAAACGAACAGCCCCAGATGCCCGACCTTCTGGTTCACACAATAGACAATTGTGCGCCCGGCCGCGCGGATCGCCGCCTCATCTTCATAGACATCCGCAATCCATCCCACCGATTGCGGTGGCGGGCTGATGTTGTCGCCTTCTGACGCAAAGACGATGATCGGCGAGGAGATATTCTTCAGGTCAAATACCGTTCCATCCGTGGCCGTCAACTCACCCCGGGCCAGCTTGTCGCCGATGAACAGGTTGTCGACCAGATACTGGATTTCGTCACCACCCAGCGCGATGAAATCGCCCCACCATTTCTCAAACGCCAGATAGCGGGCGGCGTCGCTGTCGATATTGGCATAGACCTCATATTGCTTGCCCCACAACCAGTTCGCCGGGTTCAGCAGGTCAAAGTTCAGCACCAGATTGGTGCCGTCAAAGCTGCCATTGCCAAGATCACTGGTCAGGGCCGTCAGCCAACTGCCGCCCAACAGACCACCCGAATAGCGCATCGGGTTCTTGCCGTGCGTGCCCTGCCAATAGGACATTGGCGAGCCGACCACGAGGCAGGGGCCGAACAGATCGGGACGCAGCATCGCCACCATCAGGGTCTGATACCCCGCCTGACAATTGCCAACGGCGAAGGGGCGTGGCGCGTCGGGATGTAGGGCTACGACATGTTCGAAAAACGTCACTTGCCCCTCGACCACGTCGAGAAACTGCTGGCCGGGGGCAGGTGTCGCGCCAAAGCCTATGAAATAGACCGGGTGCCCCTCTGACAAGGCATCGCCAATCTCGCTTTCAGTCTTGAAACCGCCGATGCCGGGGCCCTGACCTGCCCGCGGGTCAATTACCACGACGGGCCGCTTCTTTGGGTCGGTCGGAATGCCATCTAAAGGCAGAAGACGCAAAAGCGAGTAGTTGATTGGGCGCTTCAGCGTCAGCCCGTTGATCAGGACTTCATGGCGGAACCGCAATACCGTGGCCAAGGGGTGGGATGTGATCGCAATTTCCGCATCGCCGCGTCGGCGCATGAGGTCCAGAAAAAGGACGCTGCGTTGCACCGCATCGATCATGAAGGCGGGAAGGCTTTGCAGTGCCTCTTGTCCGTCCTCTGGCAAGATCGGGACCGCCGAGTTGTGAACCTGCATGTCGAAGTCCTTTGATGGGCTGTTTGCCGACACAGAACACCATCTTGGCAACCAGCGCTTTGATTTGCATCACGGCCTGTCATTCTGGTCCGGTGATCTGGGGGGCTTTTGCGCTTCTATACCGTTGATCAGCAAAACGCCGTTGGAACCTGTGGTGAGGTCGGCCATGTGGCTAAAGGCATGTGCTATGTCTACGTCGGGCCCAGAGCTAGATCCTTGCCGAGGGAGCAGGCATTCGCAAATCCCGTTGAACGGGCGACGTGCCAATCGCACACAGCCAGCTATGGTTCGGCTTAAGTAATCTGGGCAGAAGGTATCGGGCAGTAGATGCTGTTACGATCCGGCCTTGCGGGCTGCAAGGATCGCCGTCGTGGGCTGCCAGAGTGGGGCCGTATCGGCCAGGATCTGGCAGGCCGCTGCAAGTTCGGTTTGGCGGCAGGCTTGTTCGATAGCCGCAAGGCGATGGCCTAGCGTGGCGGCGCCAACCATTGCACAGGCACCCGCCCCATCATGCGCGGCCTGCATCAGGGCGGCTAGTTGCTGGTCGGCGGCCGCAACATCCAGCCGCTCTCGTACCCCTGGCAAATCGCGCAGGAATTGGTCCAGCACACGCCGAACACCGGCTTCCCCCATGGCCAACCGCAAATCAGCGATACGGTCAAGGTCCACGATACCCTTGTCAGCAACAACTGGCGCGATCAGTTCTGGGTCGTCAGACAGGGCGCGGGACAAGTCAGCTTCGGAAATCGGTTTGGTCAGGTAGCCGTCCATCCCAGCGGCGGTGAACCTGTCGCGATCCTCCGGCATCGAATGGGCGGTGATGGCGAAGATGCGAGAGAATTTTGACGCACCCTCCCACCGGATCATTTCCGTGGCCGTCACACCATCCATGATCGGCATCGAAATATCCATCAGGATGACGTCAAAAGCGTGGTCGCGTGCCTTGGACATTCCGTCGCCGCCATCCGTGGCAAGCGTGACCCGGTGGCCAAGATGGCGCAGCATCTCGTCCAGAACGATCCGGTTGGTCGCGTTGTCTTCGACAACCAAAATGTCCTTGGAGGTGCCCGCCAGCCCGGGCTTTGCATCGGTCGGTTCTGAGGGGGTGAGGACGGCACGTCTGAACGGGACGCTAACCCAGAAACAACTGCCCTGACCCAGATCGCTTTCGACGCCGATTTCCCCGCCCATCGCGGTCGCGAGACGCTGCGAAATCGCCAGTCCAAGGCCGGTGCCGCCTGAGCTGCGCCCGTAGGAGGGGTCGATCATCACAAAATCTTCAAACACCCGCTCCTGATCTGCCTCTGCAATGCCGATCCCGGTGTCGCTGACCCGCAATTCGATGACGACTTGGTTGGCGGTCTCACTCTGTATCTCGTATTCAATGGTGATCTTGCCGCCGGTGGTGAACTTGATCGCATTGGACAGGAAGTTCTGGACGATCTGCCCGAGGCGGAACGGGTCCCCATGCAGCAGTGGGATTTCCGACAGGGCAGAGACCGAGATGGTCGTGTTGTTCTGGGCCGCGACATGCATCAATGTGCCGACCAAGGTGTCGATCAGCTCGGCAAGGTCGAAATTCTCATCGGTCAGCTCCAGCCGCCCGGCGTCAATCTTGGAAATATCCAGCACCTCATTGGCATGGCGCAACAATTGTCGGGCGGAACTGCGGGCAAGTTCGAGAAAGCGGGCCTGTTTGGCGTCGACGGTTTCACGCGATGCGATTTCGAGTGCGGCCATGACGCCATTGAGGGGGGTGCGCATTTCATGGCTCATGACCGCCATGAAGTTGATCTTGGCCTGCTCGGCGGCCAGGGCCTTGTCGCGTGCCGAGATCACGGCCTCTTCGGCGGCGACACGGTGGGAAATGTCACGCAGATAGGAGATGAACAGCGTGTCGCCGGCCTCTTCGGTGCTCGCCAACGACATCTCGATCGGAAACTCTCGGCCGTCCTTGTGAAGCGCGGTGATCCGGAAGCGGCCAGAGTTGCTCAGCCGCATCTCACCCGTGCGGTTCATGCGGGTCAGACCGGCAATATGGGCGTCTCGGTGCTGCGGCGGAACTATCAGGTCGGCCAACGACACGCCGATTGCCTCGGCTCGGGAGAAGCCGAAAGTACGTTCGGCGGCACTGTTGAAGTCGATAATATGGCCATCCCGGCCCGCAACGATGATGGCATCCAGCGAGGTATCGACCGTAGCTGCCAACCGGGCCGACACCCGTCGTGTCACGCGTATGTTGCGCGCGGCCTGACGGTTCAGCCACAGGACAAGCACCAGCAGCAGAACAAGGACCGCCAACAGGACAGCCGAGGCCCATGCGACCTGTTGCAGCAGATCGGCAAAGGCCGCCCGGCGCGTGTCGGCAAGGGCAGCATATTTGTCGATCAGGTCCACCGACTTGCTGCGCAGATCGTCGCGGAGTGCTGCAACATCGGGCAGCATCGCGGGCAGGTTTTGACGCAGGGATGCATCATCACTGTCGATCAGCGGGGTGGTGGAGTTGAGAAATCCCTGCAGCCTTTGGTTCAAAGGGCCAATGATGTCGGTAAGGCCCAACTGGGCGAACATCTTTCCCTGCAGAACCGCCTGAGCGCGGCTGTAGAACAGGTCATAGCGCAGCCGCAGCTCCTTCATGTCCGCGCCCGGATCCAGGATCTGCACCTGAACCTGAGATTCCAGTCGGACGATATCGACTTCCAGTTGGGTGATGGTCCAATGGATGTTGTCCATTGGTTCTTCCTGAAACGTCCTCAGTTCGGTGCGCAACTGCAATGCCATTGCCCACAACGCAGCAAAGGCGAGCCCTGCGACGATCAGAAGTGCCGGGCGCAGGGCGCGGGCCCAGCGCGCGACCGTTGTGAGAAAGGGTTCAGAGGCGATGGGATTGGTCATCTGGCGGGGTTTGTTCAGTCCGCAAACTTTATACGGGCAAGTTGCCAGATGGACCGGGTATAGGTCTGTTCCGTTCGGTAATCGGAATTCGCATCATAGGGATAGACCAACCAGATCGGTCCCTTTTCACGCAGGGACATGGTTTTGCCATCCATCTTGTAAGCAAGCAGAGGGCCGTCGTCGCGGATGTCTGCCGTCGGGATGGTGATCTTGTAGTCGTTCAGGGCGCTGAGTTCGATTTCGCTGCCCGTGGCACCGACTTCGGCGATCAGATCCTTCAGCAACACACCCTCGAAGCTCGACGTGCCTTCGGTCCAGGTCGTTGACGTTGAAAATTCATGCTGGGGCAGGGCTGCAAACTGGGCGACATCAAGTTTGAGCATGCTGTCGCCGTTGGTTTTGGCAATGCTGCCCGAAATTGTCAGAATGACAGCACTGGTCGGGGCTGCGAAATCCTGTGCGCCAGCCGTTGTGGCGAGGGCGGCAAAGGTGGCGGCGGCGCGTGCTGTGGATTTCATCAGGGCAAACATGTACGACATATTCTTAACTCCGCTCCGTGATCTGAATCTCAGGCTCTGCAATATCTGCCTAGGATATTAGCACCACGGGCTGAGATTTGCTTAAGTGCATCGGAATACTGATCTACCCGAATGGATAGGTGTCAGAACAAACCGGATTCCTTGCCAATCATGGCCGCTTGGGTGCGGTTCTTGGCATCGATCTTGCGGTAGAGCGTTTTGACGTGAAGTTTTACGGTCGGCTCCTGTAAATCCAGCTCGCGGGCGATTTCCTTGTTGGCAAGGCCGCGGCACAGCAACTTCAACACCTCATGCTCACGCGACGTTAGCTGGGCGCCGGCGACGGTGGTCGGGCCAGTGTCGCGTTCCGTCATCATGCTGAGCGGGGCATAGATTTCCCCTGCCGCCATGAAACGGGCAGCGGCGACAAGCGATTTGGTGGACATGGTTTTGGGCAGGAAGCCTGCTGCACCCTCGGCAAGGGCCTGTTCAGCAACGGCGCGGGGGGCGGTGCCGGACAAAATGGCCACTGGCTTACCCTGTTGCAGCTTTTTCATCGCGGCAAGCCCGGTCAATCCGTTCATCCCCGGCATCATGTAGTCAAGTAGAACAAGGTCGTAGGCCCCGTTGCGCTTTACCGCCTCGGCTGCCGTGGCGAAGTCAGGCGTCGATTCGACGATGAAATCCGGCTCCATCCGCAAAAACGCGGCAATCGCGTCGCGCACCAGTTCCTGATCGTCTGCAATCAATATCTTCATTTCGATCCCAACTGCGCCACTTGCCACAACCTGAAGTCGACCTTTAGATTTGACCTCGCCTCAAAGCAAGCGGTCTTGATTCAGTGCAGAGCGAGTGTTGTATTTGATGACGCGGACAGATTTGGGGGCAGGACGCGTGCCTCAACTCCCAACTGACAGTTGTACTCGCCGATGCCGAATGATCCGGTAGGTCGTCAAAATCAGGATCAACAGGGCAAGGGCAGACTGGACCAGAACCTTGATGCCGACCATCGTCGTCAGGTCAAGCCCCGCGCGGTCGGTGAGGATGTAGCTTCCGATCTGAACCGGCACAAAGCCCGCGATCAACCAGATGCCACGGCGGTCACCAGTGGCGGCAAGAAAAGTCGCGGCGAGATAGCTGAACGTGAACAGGACGGCAGACAGTCCGACTTTGGTGAGTTCCGGGGCCGCAGCGGCGAAAGCCGGACCAGACAGCAGGTTGATGACAAGGCCCGGGGCCAGAGACAAGACCAACATCAATGGTACGCTCAACCCGGCAAACAACAGGGCAACCGGGCGCAATTCGGTCAAACCAGACCGGCCGGCCGTGACGGCAGCGGTTACAGAGGGCAACAATACGGCAGCCATGCCAAAACAGGCGAAAAACTGTATGCGCTGGAACAGTGACAGAACGGCCATCAATCCGGTTTCCTCACGCGACAACAAGAGGTTGGACACCAGAACGTCACCGTCCAGATGGGCCACCTGAGCGGCTTGCAGAACGGCGAAGGGCAGGGCGAGGGCAGCCACGCGACGCAGAACCGGGGCTGAGGCCTTGGCAGTACCCCGAAGGGCACCGCGCACAGGCAACCAGCCAGCCACCAGCGACGCGGCCAGAGCCAGAACGACACCCGGCAGACCGAAACCCGCCTGCCACAGGATGATTGCCCCACCGAGACGGACAACCATCTCCAGATTGGACGACATCACCATGCGGCGCACTTCCATCTGACCAAGAGCCGCTCCGCGGGCGATGCAAAGCGGGGCGGTGACGGGAAGGGCGAACAGCAGGATCGTCAGAGAGGTGGCCGACGTCAGGCCGAGGCTGGCCGACAACGCGCCACTGAGAGACGCGGGAATTAGAAACGGCAGGGCCAAACCCAGACCCACAAAGACTGCGCGGTTCAACCACACCATGGTTTGTGCAACGCCCGTGTCATCCTCTGCCGATGTGATCTGGCTGACGGCCATCTGGACGGCATTCAGTAGCGCCAGCAGCGACAGCTTCAACGTCAGCAGCGTCGCGAGATCGGCAAACAACTCTGGCCCCATCCAGCGGCTGAACAGCATGTTGAACACAAGGTTGCCAGCATTGGCGACATTGGTTGCGAGGAACATGGCGGCGGCCGGGCCAATCAGGGTTAGCCAGATCCGGGTGCTGCGCGGCGTTTGCATGGTGAGGCTGGACATGGTTCAGGCCGCCAATTTGAAGGTGGGCGCCACCAGAACGCGGGCCTTGGTTGCGGTCGCCTTGGCAGTACCAATGACCAGACCCAGACGGTTCTGCGCGATCAGAGCCAACATCCGAACCCCGGCACGCAGGATGGCGCGGCCAGAAACCTTGGAGCCGGCAATCTCGTCCCACTCACTCAGCGGCAGTTCGTAGAAGGCATGGCGCGGCGCGGCAGTGGCAGAGGCGATGCGGGAGAACAGTTCGACATCGAACAACCAACCAGCGGTGAAGGGCTGGGCGACGGCGCCGCGCAGGGCAGCGGTGTTGCGCAGAATCTTGGCGCCACATTGGGTGTCGCCGATCGGCATGCTCAGGGCCACACGGGCCATCTGGGCGCAAAGCCGCGACACGGCACGGCGCTTGAAGCTACGCTCAATCCGGTGGCCGAGCATCTGGCGACGCGATCCGAAAATGACGTCGACATCGCCAAAGCGGGCCGCGATCCGGGCGAAATCGGCGATGGCTTCGAGCGGGGTGGCAAGGTCGGCGTCCCAGTAGCCGGTCAGGTCCGCGCCGCTTTGCACAGCGTGCAGCAGACCGTGACGCACCGCCTCGGCCTTACCGGAATTCTGGGCCAGATCGACCACGGTAATCTGGCGCGGGGCCAAGTCTTGCATTTCCAGCAACAGATCTAGGGTCAAATCCGTGCTGCCGTCGTTCACCAGGATCAGGTGGATGTGGGCATTGGATTGCAGAAAGGTGACGATCTTCGCAGCATCCAGTCGCTTTTCCTCATTATAGCAGGGCATGACGAGGGAGATCGACTGGATCGCCGGGATAGCGGTGGAGGTAGCGGCGAGTGGCAGAAGGCGGGGTTGAAAGCTCATGGCGGATCCTCACTTGGGTTGAGCTTTCATCGCATAGGTGCCGCAGAATTGCTTTTTGGCACTGGGGTAGTTGTTGGTTTACAAAGGCTTAAATTGCCACCCGAACGGGACCTGCGGGGGAAATCAGGTAGCACCACCTATCCCTTTGGATGGATTCGACGGGGCGTCCATTGGCGTCATCGCGCCTTGCCCGCCCAAATGGTGGCAAGCTTCTTCATGTGGAAGCCGATCACATCCGAGAATGGCATGCCTTGGGCGGCGTCGCGGTTTGCGCGTGCCATCGTTTCGGCGGCCTCGGGGTTGGACAGGGCCGCCGCGATGACCCGCGCCATGTCGCGGGCGTCGCCGGGGGCGTAGTGATACCCCTCCAGCCCCTCATCCCGGCAGACGTCAACGAAATCCCCGATATGAGGGAAGATTGGGGTCGCGCCGTAGCTGGCGGTCTGGTGCAAAACGCCCGAGCTGCCGGTGGTGGATTCATAGTCAAAGACGCTGATCAAGGCGTTTTCGAAGAAATCCGGCACCGCCTCTTCCGCCACATATCCACTGAAGATCACCCCGGTATCCGCCTTGCGATCCGCTGCAATGCCCGCGACATAGCCCGGCGTGTTGGGGTGATCCGTGCCGCCGATCACCAGTTGCACATCGCCATAGGTCGGGTTCTCACGCAGGATGTCAAAGGCCGACAGCAGGGTCTCCAATCGTTTATAGGTGCCAAACTTGCCCATCGTGACGATACGGCGGGGCCGGTCGGCATGGGGGCGCCAGTCGCGTTGCGTGGTGTCAAAGGTGCCATGCGGGACAAGTGAGATGTCCGCCTTCGGGTAGGCCTTTCGAAGGATATCGACATAGCCTTGCAGCGTGGTTGTCAAATAGCTGGCCCGCACCATCATCGCAGTGACCACGGCACCCCCAGTCCGAACCACCATCTGGCGCAGGCGTTGGCCCTTGAGGATGGTGTTTTCCAGATCAATCCCCGAGATCAGGTTATGCGCGATCACCCCACTCGGCACCCCCGCCAGACGCGCCAGCATCGGGGTGGTAAGTCCAAGAGCGGCAGAGACCTCGCCGTCCCCAAAGCTGGTGGTTTGCAGGTTGAAGATCGCCGCATCGACCTTTTCGGCGCGCAGAGCCCGGACCAGCGTCACCGCCGTACCCGCCGCATTGAACCGCCAAACCCGCCGAACCCTGATCTTAGGGCCAAGGTCCAGTTCAGCCAGTGGGGCGGGCAGGATGTCGGCCAGAACAACCACTTCGGCCACATCGGGATGCTCGGCTAAATGGCGGGCGAAATGCAGCCCGTATTCGTTCAGCGACAGCTGGCCGGGAGGGAAGGCAGAGACGAGGGCGATGCGGCGTTGGGTCATGGTTGGTTACCTTTGACAAGATCAGAGAACAGGCTGCGGGCGGCGGCAGCGGCAGGCTTTTCGTTTCCAGCGGCGTCATACAGTCCGAAATTGGCTTGCAGCGCCTTATTCCAGGGAGAGCGGCCGATAACAGATGTGTCGGGTTGTGGGAAATCGTGAAGGGTCCACAGAAAGATCCCTGCTGCGCCCTGCAAAGCGGCTGCCCGTTTGGTCAGCGCCTCGGCCTGGGCATCGGGCGATGCGGGAAATCCCATCACTGCCGAAAAGGAACTGGCCCCGATTTCCGTGACGAAGATCGGCTTGCCACCAGCGACCCCTTGCAAGGCAGCAAGGCGATCGGCTGCGCCTGTTACAGGGGCATAGTCATGGTAGGTGACGACATCGACCATATCGACAAGACCTGCCGCGGCCTCAGCAGAGGACCAGCCAACCGTAAGGGGCAGGTTCGGCGCAATGACCCGGCTGGCCGCCGCCATCGCGGCAATCCAGGCCTGAACCGTGCCCTTGCCATTCGCCGCGTAATCCAGATCGGCCTCATTTTTCAGGTCGACGAAGGCGACATTGGGGGCGGCAGCGAGGATCGGCAGGATTGATTGCAGTTCCAGGTAGTCATCGGCCCACAAGCTCGGCTCATATCCGCCGCGCAGGTCAAACAGGGTAGGGACGACGTAGAGGCCCTGATCCTGCGCCGCTTGCAGCAAAAGGGTCAGATTTTGCAGGTTGGCCTGAGTGGTCGCCGGGTCGAGGAAATCGTTACGGGGCAGAAAGATGCGGATGGAATTGGCGCCAAGACCGCGGATCAGGGCCAGATCGCGGTGTAGGATAGTGGCGTCGAACTGCGGCCAGAACTGACGCCAAGGGGTGGCGGCGGGGTAGTAGTTGATTCCGGCAAGGGATTTCGGGCCATGGTAAGCGGCCGGGACTATTGGCAGCGGCTCTGCCGCGCGGCGTTCATGAGAGACGATGTGCCAGCCAGTCGAACTCGTTGACCAAGGTGGTGATGTTGGCGTCGTTGGTGATCCGTATGTCCTGCAGCGCCCTGTCATGCAGCACGAAACGTACCGTCAGGGCGCGATCCGCAATCTGCAGGACCGATCCGTCGCGGTGAAAGACAATCGGTTGCGCCTCATGGTGCAGGACGACCATGCGGATGTCCTTTTGCGAAGCTGAGGTTATGGCGCGGGTCAGGGCGGTGCCCGAAAACCGGTCGGCAAGATAGTCAGTGTTCTGGGTGGCGAGGGCGGCAGCGTGCAGGGCCCACGCCTCAGTCAGCGCACGGCCAGCCTCAAACGCCTCAACCGTGCCAAAGTTGCGATCAAGGGTCGGGCCGGGGTGCCAGTTGACGGAAAGGGCGAGGTCGGGGGATTTGGTCAGGGCTTCGTCAAAGTAGCGATATTCAACCGGGCGCTGTAGCGCCTTGGCAAAGCCGAGACCGGCCACGGCAGTCAGGGCCAGCATGGCAATCAGGGCCACCAAGGGCAGAACCCATCGCATTCGCAGGACGGCGGTCATTGTCCAACCTCCAACTGCGGAATGTTGCGCGATACCGTCCCCAGAGGCGAGGAGATGGTCAGAGAGAGCGGGAAATCTGGTCGGTCCAGCAGCAGTAAAAAGCTGGCGCTGCCGTCGAGGACCCAGCCTGACTGTACTTGTGTGGCCCCAGAGACGGTCGTGATCGCAACGGTGATCAATGCCCCATCATTGAGCAGGTGGCCAGCATCGGTCAGGAAAGGGCCAAGTTTCAACGATGTGGCGGCGATGTCGGGTAAAGCCATCGCCGTGACCGCTAAATCCGCGGCAGGAAGCAGTGAGGCAATGCGGAACGGCTGCCCGACAGACTCATTGGCCGCCAGCGTGGCCCGCACTGTTCCCTTAGGGCCCAAATCGCGGGCAAGAAGTATCGCACGGGCGACGCCGCCGACCGTGATGGCAGGCAGGATCGTTGTGCGGCCATCGTCTCCGCGCAGTTCGACCGTCAGACCGGAGCCGTCACTGACAGCATTGCCGAAACGGTCAGCCAGCGGCGACGTTGCGAATTCGTGAAAATCCTCGGGCAACATCGGACCGGCGGTTTCGGCGAGCACTGGTTTCACTGAGGCGAGGTCGGCGGTCACGACATATTCGGCCCGCGCGCTTTGCTGACCAGCGATGGCAGCGCCCGCATGGAATTGACCCGCAGCTTGGAACGGGCCGAAAGTAGCAGCTGCAATGCCGTTGTGCGTGATCGCGGGATAGATGACCGAATCTAGGGTAAACGTGGCGCCGGTACCGTCCGCCACGAGATTGCCTTTGGCGTCCATGACCAGCGCCATCGCCAGTCCGCGCCCAACCCCTGCCACGAGACTTTTCTCACCTAGATAGAACTGGACCGAGGCGCCATCCTCTGGCGCGATAATCTCGCCAACCCCCGAAAGGGTCTCCCGGTACCCCGACCAACCAGCGCGCGCGATGTCGTCGGTCGCAGCAACCCCGAAGGCGTCGGTCACAAGCTGCGGGTCAGCCAAAGCAGGCGATGCGGCCAGAATGATCAGGGCAGGAAACAGGCGCATGTTCAAAACTCCGGCTCATAGGTCATGGTCGAGACGTGGAGGCGCAGGGTTGAGTAGCCCGCCAGACCGTGCAGGTCGATGGTGCCGGTCGCGGCTGTGGGGGGAGTGGCCTCACCGGGCGTGGGTGCGGCGGACAGGCCGTTGATTTCTGTCGCATCGGCGGCAATGTCCCCCAGAACCTCAACCGTGTTGCGTTTGGGCAGGGTCATGGTGAAAGGGTTGGACTGACCCGGCAGGATATTGCTGTCCACAAATCCGGCATCAGCCCAGACCGGCTTGCCCTGTGCATCATAGACCAAAGCCACAATGCGGATGACAGAGGCCGTCTTGGTCCCAGTATTGGCCGCCATGCCCGAGATCACCAGCCCATCAGCCGTCTCGGTTTCGCTGACGCCATTCAGGGCGATGCCATGGTACAGGTTGGCGGCCGAAACAAGCGCGCGCGCTGCAACGGTGGCTGTAGTCGGGGTGGCCGAGAGTATGGGTGGGACGAACAGCTTGGGGTCAAATCCCTGCGTCGCGGCGGCATCTTGCAGCGACAACACCCCCTCAAAGGCAATCCGGAAACCCGTGCTCTCAGCCGGAAGCAAGCGTTGACCGTTGATCAAGAAGGCTTCTTGCGTGCTGAGAACCTGACCGGTCCCAGAATTGAGGCCCGCTTCCAGTGTCACATAGGCCGGATCGGCGTCACCGTTGAATGCCAGCCCGACGACAGAATAGAGCCCGTCATGCCGAACCAGTCGGGCGCCCGACAGGCTGATGCGCGGACGGTCCAGCTTATCGCGGTGCAGGTCGGATTCGGGGCGGGGCTGCCGGCGGCCGGTGACATTCCATGCCTCATCGGGCTGGCGTTGCAGTCGGACTGGGGTTTGCGTCGGCCGCAATACGGTGGGGACAACATACCACTGGCCATCCCGCCGGACCGTGCGGACGTCGCGCAGGATATGCCGGGTGTCGAGCGAGGTCAGCCAGTCAAGCGAAACCTGCCAGTCGATGATGTCGACCTTGGTCTGAACCGGCTTGACGGTCAGCCCTGCCAATTTGCCATAGGACGCGACAAGGCCACCTTGCCAACGCCATTGGAACATCGTGTCGGCCAAACTGGCGCGCGTCTTCGGATCAAGCCGGGCATAGGCGGCATCGTAGCGCCGGAAATCGAGGTCGTCGAAATAGGCCTCAATCACCTTGTCGGCGGTCAGGGGCGCGGTCGTCCGTTGCCACAGCTTTACCCCCAACCCCATGCCCACCCCAAGCGCCAGTCCTGCGAGGATCAACACCACAAGCCGCACTTTGGCGGGGCGCACAAAGCTCACCTCTGGCTGGGCGATCGGGCGGTATTCCATGTGAGACTGGGCAAATCCGCGCCGCAGCACGCTGCCAAGGAATATCAACGCCGCAAGGATCAGCGCCAGAGGCGGCAGAATGCCCCACATCAGCGATTGCACATGCCCGAGGGCGCGGCGGGGCTGCAGACGGGGCAGGGGCGCTACATCAGGCTTCTCCCAGACGACAACGCCATTTTGCAGCCGGTTTAGCTGGTTCCAGCCGGAAAACGTCAGCAGCGGGTCGTAGAAGGCATCATTCGAAAAGACGTATTTCAAATGATAGCGGTCCGTGTTGACCAGGAACTGCTGCAACGAGCCAAGGCCCGGAACGCCGAGGTATTTGGCATTCTCCAACCGCTCAACCGAAAAGCGCATCATGTCGGGCAGGCGCCGTGCCGAATGATAGTCGCCGTCCACCGATTGGGCCGTGGTCAGGGCGGAGATGTAGGCAAACTGGTCGCCAAATCCCAAGGTCAGATAGCGCCAGCGATCATGGCTGTCCTGATCCAGAAAACTGACGAGCGGTGCGGGGTCCAATAGCGGGGGCTGCGTCGGCCGTATCACCGGCAGCACGGCACAGAACACCGCTACCGCGACGTAGGAAGTGAACAGCCCGCCAACCAGCAGTCGCAGCACACCGCGCCCCAAAGCTGCGGTTACAAGCCGCCCCGACCTGCCATGCAGCAACCCGTCGAACATCAACCCGATGAATGGCAGGATCAGTATCGAGGCCCAAAACGTAAACCGGTCCAGCGTCAGGATGTCGAACGCCCCGCGCAGGATTATGCGCGGGATCGGAGTGGTGCCGCCCGTGCCGAGCACAAAGCACAAGAACAGCGACGCCCCCAATGGCCACAGCCGTGAGGTCATTCCTTTGTACAGCGCATAGGGCAGCAGCAGCAGGCTTGTTCCCCAAGGCAGCAGGAAGAAGACAAAGCCAAGGTCAGGCCGGGCGATGAAGCTTTCGCGACTGCCGTGTGGGATCGCAACCTGAGTGATCGGATCGGTGATGGACCAGTACCAGTAGGGGAAGATCGTCGTGACCATTGCCCCCACCAGCGCCACGGCCAGCAGGATGCCGCGGGCAAAGGGCCAACCGAACCTCGTCATCGTTCGCAAGCGAAGCGCCCACTTGCCTTTGCCCTTCACCACCGCCCTCAGGTGATCGAGCCCCTGCGAGCCCGACGGATTGGCAACCTTGACAGGGTTCAATTCCGCCACGGCCCGCAATGCCTGCAGGGCAAGGGGGACGATGAACAATACTGCTCCAAAAAGCGTCGTCACGTGATGCGCCGCTGTCGTCGCCGCCCCGAAAATGACCGCCGCGAGAAAGTTTCGCCAGCCACCCAGCACGATCCAACGGTAGACATAGGGCATCCCGTTCAGGAAAACGCCCAGCGAAAAGATCGTGGGCAACTGGCCGAACAGATGCACGGTCTCGGCAATGGAGGACGACAGGACCAGCGTGATCGCCGCATAGCCCGCCGCCCGCGATGGCACCCACAGCAGCGAAAAGCGGTAGGTGCCAATCGTGAGCAGGATCAGGCCGAGCAATTGCACCACCACGAATGCCGCGCGAAGCGGCATCACATGCATCAGCGCCCCAATCATCATATGTGTGCCGGGTGGGTAGGAAGTCGTGGCAAAGCCTGTGTACCAACGCGGCTCCCACGGGTCGAACCAGCTGCGGTGGTAGTGGTCGCCAAAGAACATGTGGATGAAGGCGTCGTAGGTGTTGGCGTGGGTGAACGGCAACAGGCCGCCGTGGAACAGCAGGACACCCGCCAGAGCAATCAGCAACAGTCGCGGCCCCGGATCAGAGGCCGCAGTTTGGTTTTGGGCTGCGATCTGCACTCTGGCGGACAAAAACTCTGATCCTCGGGGTCGGCGGTGGTCAATGCTATTTAGGGCAGTGCTGCAACCTAGACGATAAGGGCATCCGGCGACCTCATCTATCCTTATGGGTCGAGGGTCAATAAAATACCCGCCTAGGGCGAAATTGCATCAAAGGATAAGTTGACAACTACATTACAAGATAACAAATAACCTAACCGGTTGTAGGTGGCCGGACCAAGACAGGTGCAGCACGGGGGCCACAATGCGCGTCGATGAAATTGAACAGCGAATGACGGGGCAGGTTGCAACGGTCAGCCCAGGTCGTGCCGAGGCCTTTCTGCCATCGCCCGCAGTACAGAACCATGCAGCCTTTCTGCATGAGGAACCCGATGGCGCGGTGATTTGCGCATGGTTTGGCGGCTCGCTGGAGGGCAAATCTGACATCGCGATCCGGGCAAGTGTGCTTTTGCCGGGGGCCGATTGCTGGGGCCCGGTCGCGACGTTAAGCGATGATCCCGACCACTCCGAACAAAACCCGGTGCTATTTCGTGCCCCAAACGGTGTGTTGTGGGTGTTGCACACCTCGCAACCCGCAGGAAATCAGGACGAGTGCCGGGTGCGAATGGCAGAAGTGACCCGCGATGGTCAGGGGCTGAAGGCCGAGCCGGGCCGCTTGCTAGACTTGCCGCGCGGCTGTTTCATCCGTGCGCCCCTGCAAGTTTTGCCGGACGGCCGCTGGTTGTTGCCGATCTTTCGCTGCCTGCAACGCCCCGGACAGAAATGGACCGGCAGCCACGATGTGGCGGCCTTCGCCCTGACGGCCGACGAGGGGATCAACTGGGACTACCACGAAATCGCAGGTTCCACCGGGTCGGTTCACATGTCGCCGGTCGCGGTGGGGGATCGGCTGGTTGCTTTCTTTCGGCGACGCCAAGCCGATCAGGTCTATCGGTCAGAGAGTGGGGACGGTGGGATCTCTTGGTCGCCACCTGCGCCTACAGATGTGCCGAACAACAATTCATCCATTGCGGCCACGCGCCTCGCATCCGGCGAAATCGCGCTAATCTGCAACCCGGTCAATGCCGACATGTCAGAGGCTCGCCGCGCCTCGCTATATGATGAGTTGGGTGCCGATGACACCCGCCCCGATGCCGACCCGACCGGGGGCTGCGCGCCGATCTGGGGTGTGCCGAGGGCACCGGTCACGCTGTGTCTGTCTCAGGATGGCGGGCGAACCTTCCCGCGGCGCTACGTCATTGAGGATGGCGCGGGTACCTGCCTCAGCAATAATTCACTGGATGGCATGAACCGCGAACTGTCTTATCCATGGGTGCTCGAAACCCGAGACGGAAGCCTGCACGTGGCCTACACCTTCCACCGCCGCGCCATCCGCTATCTGCGCCTGAGCCCGGGTTGGCATGAATGGCTGGTGTGAATGGCCGACTAGGACTTGCCTGACTGGCAGCAAGCAGATGCGCGAAATCGCCGAGCGGATGGCCTTGCCGAGTAACCTGTGTCACCAATGTCGTTCCATCATGCACCCTTTCTTTTAGGCAGTTCTGACGCAAGCTCGTCCCGAACACACCTTCATCCTGCAAGCTTCACCCAAAGCGGTTCCCCTTTTAGTAGAGTGACGCCGCGTCCAATGCCGCGACAATGGTCCTGTTTTCTATTGCATTTTTGCAGGGTCGAATGGCCATTCACGCAGAAGGCGGTCACCTTTGGGTTGAATATTCCCCATGGCTTTCGAACAAAGGTTCGCCTAACATGGGGACCAGTCACAATGGGCCAGCGTGGGTCTACTGTGTCCACTTCGCATCTAGTCAACAACCAATGTCCGCAACAAGTTACGCCACAGCACATTCAGACGAAGCATCATTTGCTCGGCATCGAATTCGTATCGGGACCACAGAGAAACGAATTTCCAGAAATGAGGAGAGTTCCATGGCACCGAGAATCCTTCACGTCGACGACAGTGACGACATGCGGGAAATCGTCATGATTGCGCTGGAAACAATTGGCGGCCTTGAAGTCGCACAGTGCAGTTCAGGGGCAGAGGCTCTTACCGTGGCGCTGTCCTTCAAGCCCGATCTCTTCTTGCTCGACGTGATGATGCCCGGCTTGACCGGACCTGAGACATTGCTACACCTTCGCGAAATCCCCCTGTTCGCGAACACGCCCGTCATTTTCCTGACGGCCAAGGCGCGCCCTGAGGACATCGTCGATCTGATGGCGCTTGGGGCGCTGGACGTGATTACCAAGCCGTTTGACCCGATGACCGTCTCGGATCATATCGTCACAACTTGGGATCGGGCGATGGGCGACGCGGGGCAGGCGACGCCCTGACGTATTTTGGCGTGGACCGATGTCTGAAACCCGGGCCAACTGAGGTCGACCCTACAGCAAGAACTGCGATCACATCCGCGTTCGGCCAGCAGGTCAGGCAGCTTTGAGACTGGCAGGTCGGATATGCTGGCGATGATGTCGGCGAGCCAGGCTTTTGGGTCGATGCCGTTGAGCTTGGCGGTGCCGATCATGGAATACATGAAGGCGGCGCGGTGCCCGCCGCGTTCTGACCCGGCGAAGAGCCAGGACTTTCGTCCCAGTGCCACGCCACGCAGGGCTCGTTCGGCGCCATTGTTCGTCAGGCAAACGCGTCCATCGCGAAGGAACTGCGTGAAGCCCGGCCAATGGTCAGGCGACAGGAGGTAGTCGATGGCTTTGGCAGCCTTGGCATGTTTGGACAGGAGCGCGCGTTGCCCGCGCAGCCAAGTCTCCAGATCCTCGATCAACGGGGCCGAGAGGCGCTGTCGGGCCTCCAGCCGATCGGCGGGTGCAAATCCGTTGATGTCGCGCTCGATATCGAACAGCGCATTGATGCGCCTGACAGCCTCGAAAGCGATGGGTGAGATTTTCTTGTCCGCCTTGCCCTTTCAAATATTGCCTTCGACATCGGCCAGTTCGAAGAATTTGCGGCGGGCGTGGCTCCAGCAGAGCGCGGAGGTGACGGACGCGGGGCTTCGCTTCGGGTCGTAAAGTTGGTTGTAACCGGCATAAGCGTCAGCCTGCAGGATGCCCGTCCAGCTCTTCAGATGCCCGGTCGGGTGCTCTCCGCCCCGGTCGCGGGAGAACTTGAAGATCACCGCCGATGGCGTGGTGCCGGCAAACGGGCGGTCGTCGCGCAGGTAGGTCCAGAGGCGGGCTGTCTTCGTGCCGCCACGCGCCAGCAGGGGAACGGTCGTATCATCACCATGCAACCTGCTCGCGGCCAGCACATGGGCCTCGATCAGCCGATGCAGTGGCATCAGCAACTCAGTCACGGCGCCGAGTTGGTCGGCCAGGGTCGAGAGGCTGAGATCCACGGCCTCACGGGCATAGCGTTCGGCCTGGCGGTTCAGGGGTTGGTGCTGGCCGAACTTTTCAAAGGCGATCATGGCCAGCAGGTTCGGCCCTGCCCAACCCCGCGATACCGGGTGGAACGGTGCGGGCGGCTGGCTGATCTTCTCGCAGTCCCGGCAGGTGAACTTCTCGCGGACCGCCTTGAGAAAGAGGGGCTGGATCACCTTCCACTGCCGGGGCACCACCTCCAGCGTCTCGGTGATGTCCTCGCCCATCTTCACGATCTCGGCCGACCCACGAGCCAAGTGCAGGCAGCGGGAGCCTCGATCACCACGCGCTCGCGCGGCCCCCTCTCGCGGTTTGAAGGCAAACCGCTGCCGGGCAGCGGATGGGCGGGGAATGGCTTCTTCACTGGATGACATCGGTCAAAGCCCGCCACCTTGCTGGTTTTGGCCACAGCTTGGTCCGCTTGGATAGCATCCTCGGTGGCGGCGGTCTCCAATTCCTCGAGATGAAGCTCCAGTTGATCAATGAGCCGGGCGGTGCGTTCGGCACTGCGGCCATATTGCTCGCGCTTCAGCAGGGCGATTTCCAGCTTAAGGGCTGCGATCACCGCCTCCGAGGTCGAGACCACGGCACGGTGCTGGGCGAGCACCATCTTCGTTGTCGAAAGCTCAGCCTCGACTGCCGTTGCATGTGCTTCGGCAGCGTCGAGAGCCGCGCGTAAAAGGGTGAGTTCGGAGGCCGGATCGGGCACGGCAAAGTCTACCATGGCACCCTGATAAAGTCAATAAAAACAGGCGTTTCTGGATGATCAACCCATCTTTTCCGGACGCTGGGTCCAGCGGGGATTACGCCAATCGATCCCGTCCAGCAGGTATCCCAGTTGCGCCGCCGAGATCGCCACTGCCTCACTTGCCGCTGATGGCGGCCAGATGAATTTCCCCGCCTCCAGCCGCTTGGCACAAAGCGACATGCCCACGCCGTCATGCCAGATCAGCTTCACCGTGTCAGCCTTGCGGCCGCGAAAGCAGTAGATCTCGCCACCACACGGATCACGCCCAAGCCCGGCTTGATCCTTTAGAGTCAGGCTGTTCATCCCGCAGCGCATGTCCGTCACACCCGCAGCGATCCAAACCTTTGTCCCCGCCGGAAAAGCGATCATCGTTGACCTGTTCCAATTCAATGATGCAACTGGGGCCGTCTATCGAGTGATCCTGCTGCGTTCGGGCTAACCCCCCGGCTGGCTCACCTGCAGGGTGGCATTCCTAGGATACGATCAATCTGAAAAGACAGCCTCAACGATAACTACGCTGCGGCGATGCTCCGTCCGTCATTCGGTCGAGAAGCGTTCATGAGTTCGCTTTGGTCAGTGGGTATAACCTGATCCAGATCGAAGAAGAATGTCGTTCCAGGGCCAGTGTTGCGGAAATAGCCGATGGTTCCGCCGTGGGCATCGACAATCTGTTTTGAGATATTCATGCCCAAGACCAGTGCCTTCAGCCTTTCGATTGTCGGACGCGACCAGTTGCGAGAAGCGGTCAAATACCAGTTCCTGATCCTTTTCGGCCACGCCAATTCCCTGATCAATGACCTGAACACGGATCTTGCCGTTGTGGATTCCTGCCCTGACCGTCACCTCAGACCCGGCGGGAGAAAACTTCGCCGCATTGGACAACATGTTTGCCAGCACCTGCATCAGGCGCTGCTTGTCACCATTGACATGGAGCGGGTTGTCCAGCGGGTCTAGATGGAGTTTTCACGTTGAACCTGTCGGCGAAGGGCTTGTTCGCCTCGACCGCTTCGGACAGCAGTGTCTCTACATCGCAAGGCGCAAGATGGAAGTCCATCTTGCCGGACTCGATCTTTTGCAGGTCCAGAACTTCGTTGATCAGACGAAACCAACTGGGTGCAGTTTCGTTGCGCAATCAGCAGAACCGACTTCGTCTTGTCCGTCACCGCACCCAGTTTTCCGGAATGCGCCATGTCCACCGACGCCTTGATTGCAGTCAACGGCGTGCGCAATTCATGGCTCATCGTTGAAAGGAACTCGGACTTGGACCGCAGTGCAGCCTTGGTCACTTCGTGTTCCTTGTTCAGATCGGCCATCTGCTTCTTGGTCAGACGATAGAAGTTCAGATAGATCCTCGAGCAGTCAATGATGAAATAGGCGACGAAGACGCTGGTGAACAACTGCGCCCATTGTTCAGAGTGGAAATCCGCACCTGTGCGAACAATGTCCCAAATTGGAATGAACAGGAACGTGATCCCATAGATCGACAGGCGCAGAACCAGCACAGACAGAAGGTGATGGTTGTTCATGGCGGCAAAAAGCGCGGCCGCAAACAGGAAGAACAAGGCCATGAAGTGGTTGTCGTTGTGCTGAAGCAGCGAAATCCAGATTGCATAGAACGAGATGATCCCGGCACTGGCCAAGGTGCCAATGTAGATCGTGGCCATCATCTGTCTTATTTGTTTCTTCCCGGGGCTCTTGGCAGCCAGAATGCGGCGGAACACCACGAAGTCATAGCTCTCGGAGATGACGATCAATCCGCAGTTCAGTAGCGCGAAGTAGCCGCTGTAGTAGAAACCTGCCAGAATCAGCGCGGCCGCGAAAGTCATCTGCCGTTGCCAGAACAGGTTCCGACCGACAGTCGCGTAGTCCCGCATCTGCTGGAACAAGGTCTCCTCGCGCCGATTCGCGCCTATGTCATGCTGGGCACTCTCTACAACCGCCATTTGTCTTCTGCTTTCTTGTCATGGCGCAGTGAAATCTGGTGGATTCTGTGCGGTTTTGGTCAGGTTCTGACGATAGGTGTTGGAGTTTAGCCACTGTTTCCAGAATAGCAGCTAATGATGGCAATTTCATGGCGTTATTGCGGCATTCGCGCTTAAGTTGTACTTGTAGATAGCTGAGGGTCCTTGAGGTGGAAATGGGAACGATTGAACAGGTTCGCATGTCGCGAGCAAATATGGTGTTTCCAGTGCTGGCACCAGCAGAAATCCCTGAGAGCCATGGCGACTCCAAAGTAGCGCCTGCCAAGAGCCCGGCGACGGCCGTGGGTCATCTGCGGGCATCGGTCCTGAGCTACCGCAATATGCACCATTACGGTGAGCTTTTCGTCAGCTACCTCAAAGCCCGGCACGACGTGTTCATCGATCAGCGGGGATGGAACCTTGCCGGAAGTCGATGGCATGGAGTTCGATCAATATGACACGCCATTGGCGCGTTTCATTGTGATTCACGAATACGGCGAGATACTTGCTGGGATTCGGTTGACCCCGACGACTGCCAAAGTCGGGCTTCACAGCTACATGATCCGCGACGCTCAAATGGGTTTGTTGAAGGACTTGCCATTGGATGTCCTGTTCTTTCCGGCCCCGGTCCATGATCAGATTTGGGAGGCGTCGAGGCTGTTCGTCTCGCAGAATGTTCAAGCGAGCCGACGCGCCCATGTCCAAAGTCTGCTAATGACCACAATGGCACGGACAGCCCGTGAAGTCGGCGCAACACAGGTTATCGGCATTGTTCCTGCGGTGTTCCGCAGATGGCTACAGCGGATCGGCATGTCGGCCACCCCAGTCGGCCCGGAAATGAAAATCGACGAGGCCCGCACCTGTGCCGCCTTGTTCAACGTCACGAGCTTCGGAACCTGAAGGCAGCGCGACCGGGCGATCAAGGGCTTGCGCCCGATTTCTGAATCGTCGTGCCTGCCGTCGCTGCCATTTTCGCAAGACGCGGTGCCGCTTGGTCACAACCAACTGGTGCCGCACTTCAATGATTTCTCAGCAATCGCTCTTTTTCCCGGGTGAGAAAGTGCTATGTTTACCGTCTAGGTACGCTCGACGATTGGAGATATGGTCTTGGCTGAGATTAGAACGATGTTGTCGTCTGTCGACCCGGTGTGGGAACGCGTTCGCGGAGAGGCGGCGGAAGCTGTTCGCGTGGAGCCGCTCCTCGGCGGATTGATCCACTCAAGTCTGTTGCACCACCGGTCACTGGAGCGGGCGCTCGCCTACCGCTTTTCGATGAAGCTTGCCTCCAGTGAGATGAGTGAACAAATCCTTCGGGAAATTGCCGACGAAGCCTATTCCGAGGACATCGGTCTCGGCCAGGCCGCGCGGGCCGACATCATGGCCGTTTTTGACCGCGATCCTGCTTGCCACCGATTCATCCAGCCGATCCTGTTCTTCAAGGGCTTTCAGGCCGCACAAGCCTACCGTGTGGGCCATTGGCTGTGGACCAACGGTCGGCGCGATCTGGCGTATTTTGTGCAGATGCGCATGTCGGAACTGTTCACGGTCGACATCCATCCCGCCGCGCGGATCGGCAGGGGGCTATTTCTGGACCACGCACACGCACTCGTCATCGGTGAGACGGCAGTGGTTGGTGACAATGTATCCGTCATGCAAGGTGTTACGCTTGGCGGCACTGGCAAAGAGGATGGTGACCGCCATCCCAAGATCGGCGACGGCGTGCTGATCGGCAGTGGTGCCAAGGTGCTGGGAAACATTCATGTGGGTCATTGCAGCCGCATCGCGGCGGGATCTGTTGTCCTGCATGACGTACCCCACAACAAGACGGTTGCCGGTGTTCCGGCAAAGGTCATTGGTGAAGCCGGATGTTCGCAACCCTCTGTGACGATGGATCAATTGATCAACGGCGAACTCTGATCGCAACCACGGAATAGCTCTACGAAAAAGGCCCGGTGCACATGTGCACCGGGCCTTTTGTTACGCCAGCATCGCTATCGGGTTTTCCAGAAGGTCCACGACAACCTTCAGGAATTGTGCGCCCAATGCCCCGTCAATGACCCGGTGATCGACCGAGAGTGTCATCGACATGACAGTCGCAACGCCAATAGTGCCGTCTTTCATCACCACAGGCTGCTTCAGTCCTGCGCCAACCGCCAAAATGGCGCCATGAGGCGGGTTGATCACGGCATCGAAGTTTTCGACCCCCATCATCCCCAAGTTGGAAATCGCAAAACTGCCGCCTTGGTATTCGTGCGGGGCGAGCTTTTTGGTCTTCGCGCGTCCAGCCAAATCCTTCATCTCGGCGGACAAGGTCGAAAGCGTCTTCTTGTCGGCGTCGCGCAGAACTGGCGTGAAAAGTCCGCCCTCCACCGCCACGGCAACCGCAACGTCAGATGGCTTCAGCTTCAAGATCCTGTCACCAGCCCACACCGCATTCGCATCGGGAACGCTTTGCAGGGCCGCCGCACAGGCCTTGATGATGAAATCGTTGACGCTCAACTTGACGCCACGGCTTTCCAGCCCTTTGTTCAGTTGCTCGCGGAACGCCATCAGCGCATCCAGTCGGACCGAGCGACGCAAATAGAAATGCGGAATGGTCTGCTTGGCTTCTGTCAGGCGCGCAGCGATTGTACGACGCATGCCATCCAGCGGCACCTCGACGTAGCTGCGATCAGCATACATCTTCATCACAGTTTCCGCGCTCATCCCACTCGGTGCGCTGCTCTTGGCAGGCGCGGCAGCAGGGCTTGCAGCGGTTGTACTCGCGGCGGCGGGGGTGGCTGCCGTCGGCTTGGCACTGTCGATATCAGCTCTGACGATGCGGCCATGTGGCCCTGATCCTGAGACCTTGGTCAGATCCAATCCTTTTTCAGCTGCCAGTCTCCGCGCCAAAGGCGACGCAAAGACCCGGGCACTTCCGCTCTTGGCCGCAGGTGGCGCAACAACTGCAGCAGCCGTGGCGGCGGGTGCCGCCGCGGTCGGAGCAGCAGATGCAGCCGGTTTGGACGCTTCCGGTACTGCATCAGCGGAATCGCCATCTTCAAGCAACACGGCAATAGCTGCGTTGACTTTGACGCCGGCAGTGCCCTCAGCCACCAGAAGCTGGCCCATCACGCCCTCGTCGACGGCCTCAAACTCCATCGTCGCTTTGTCAGTTTCAATTTCAGCCAGAATTTGACCGGACTTCACCTTGTCTCCGGTCTTAACCAGCCACTTTGCGAGTGTCCCTTCCTCCATCGTCGGGGACAGCGCGGGCATCAGGATCTCAATTGCCATGGCTCACCTCACCGGTAGCAGACGGATTTGACTGCAGCGACCACTTCAGCGGTCGTAAGCAGCGCGTGTTTCTCAAGATTGGCCGCATAGGGCATCGGTACGTCCTTGCCTGTGCAGTTGATCACCGGCGCATCGAGGTAGTCGAACGCCCGTTCCATGATCGTGGCCGACAGATGGTTGCCGATCGAACCGACCGGGAAACCCTCTTCCACCGTCACACAGCGGTTGGTCTTCATCACCGAGGCGAGCACTGTGTCATAGTCCAGCGGGCGCAGCGTCCGCAGGTCGACGACTTCGGCGTTGATGCCGTCCTTGGCAAGCAAGTCCGCCGCCTCCAACGCATAGCGCATCCCGATCCCGAAGGAGACGATGGTCACATCCGTGCCTTCGCGCCAGATCCGGGCCTTGCCGAATGGGATGGCCAGATCGGGTAGATCGGGCACCTCAAACGACTGACCGTAAAGGATCTCATTCTCAAGGAAGATCACCGGGTTCGCGTCACGGATAGCGGTTTTCAGCAAGCCTTTGGCGTCCGCTGCCGAATAGGGCATCACCACCTTCAGACCCGGAATGGCCGAGTACCATGCGGCATAGTCCTGCGAATGCTGGGCGCCGACCCGCGCCGCAGCCCCGTTCGTCCCACGGAACACCATCGGCGCACCCATCTGGCCACCCGACATGTAGTTGGTCTTGGCGGCAGAGTTGATGATGTGGTCAATCGCCTGCATGGCAAAGTTCCAGGTCATGAACTCCACAATCGGCTTCAAACCACCCCAAGAGGCGCCGACGGCAATCCCGGTAAACCCATGTTCGGTGATCGGCGTGTCAACCACACGTTTCGGCCCGAACTCATCCAGCAGGCCTTGGCTGATCTTGTAAGCGCCCTGATATTCGCCAACTTCTTCGCCCATCAGCATGACAGTCGGGTCGGCGCGCATCTCTTCGGCCATCGCTTCGCGCAGGGCTTCGCGGACGGTCATCGTCTTCATCGGCGTGCCTTCGGGCCAATCCGCCGAGGCCTTGGACACAATCGCAGCCGGTGCCGCAACCGGTGCTGCCTCAGCCGGAGCCGCCGCTGCGGCAACAGGTGCCTTGGCTGCCGGGGCAGGGGCGGCGTCAACGCTTTCGCCTTCCTCAACCAGCACGGCGATAGGTGTGTTCACCTTCACATTCGCAGTGCCCTCGGCGACCAGCAGCTTGCCGACGATACCTTCATCGACCGCCTCAAACTCCATCGTCGCCTTGTCGGTCTCAATTTCAGCGAGGATCTGGCCAGATTTGACCTTATCCCCCTCTTTGACCAGCCATTTGGCCAGCGTGCCTTCTTCCATCGTGGGCGAAAGCGCGGGCATCAATACTTCAGTTGCCATGGTTTCCCCCCTCAGGCGTAAATGTCTGTCCAAAGCTCGGACAGATCCGGCTCCGGGCTTTCTTTCGCGAACTCGGCAGAGGCGTTCACGATTTCCTTGATTTCCTTGTCGATGGCCTTCAACTCCTCATCAGAGGCGAGGCCAGAGTTCACCAGCATGTCGCGGATATGCTCGATGGCGTCCTTCTCGGTCCGCATCTTTTCAACCTCTTCGCGCGTCCGGTACTTGGCCGGGTCGGACATCGAATGCCCGCGGTAGCGATAGGTCATCATTTCCAGAATATAGGGGCCTTCGCCGGCGCGACAGGCCGCCACGGCCTTCTCACCAGCAGCTTTGACCGCCATCACGTCCATGCCGTCAACAGCCTCACCCTTGATACCATAGGCCAATCCGCGCCCGAACAGCGTGGTCGACTTGGTCGAGCGTTTGACTGAGGTGCCCATCGCATATTGGTTGTTCTCGATCACGAAAACCACCGGCAGGTTCCACAACTCGGCCATGTTATAGGTCTCATAGACCTGACCCTGGTTCGCTGCGCCGTCACCGAAATAAGCGAAGGTCACATTATCATTGCCGAGATACTTGTCGGCAAAGGCCAGACCAGCGCCCAGCGGCACCTGCGCGCCCACGATCCCGTGGCCGCCGTAGAAGTGCTTCTCTTTGCTGAACATGTGCATCGAGCCGCCCTTGCCTTTGGAATAGCCATCGGCACGCCCGGTCAACTCCGCCATAACGCCCTTGGGATCCATCCCGCAGGCGAGCATATGGCCGTGGTCACGGTACGACGTCAGCCGCTTGTCACCCTCTTTGGCGCAGGCCTCAAGCCCGACAACAACGGCTTCCTGACCGATATACAGGTGGCAGAAACCGCCAATCAGACCCATGCCATATAGCTGGCCGGCTTTTTCCTCGAATTCGACGGATTTGCAGCATCTCACGATAGTAGTGCAGCAATTCGTCCTTAGAGACGTTTGACTTCTCAGGCTCTTTCTTGGCGGCCAAGGGCGCATCCTCCCGTCGTTGGCAAAGAATAGTTCAGCATTAAACTACTCTTACCGCATCGGCGTTTAAACGCAAAATCTTATTTGCGGCGGATAGTCGCACACATGGCAGTCATGCAGTGACGTCAAACCTCAGCGGATAACGATCTCGTCGGCCCGCACATAGCCCAGCACGTCGCGGACCTGTTCGTCCAAAAGGTCGAGGTCCAGATAGCTGTCCGACATCCGATGGGTGAGGTTTTTCAACTCGGCCAAGTTCATCGCCAACTTGTCGCGTTCGGCCTTCAGCGTTTCAACTTCACCGGCGATCTGAACCTGACGCAGCACGCCATAGTCGCCCTGAACGGCGGCAAAAATGAAGTAGGCCCCAAGCGTCGCCGCCAAGGCCAAGTAAAACATTCCGCCCATCTTGGGGCGCTGAATCATGGTATTCATGCTGTGCCTCGTCCGAACCCCTCTGCTGGGGGTATTTCAGTTACATTGGCACAAGATCAGGGAGTTGCAAAGTACTATGCAGCTAGCGGAAGCGTTCCACATCATCAAATTGCATGTCTGAGTCAAAACTGCCTTTGAACAGCTGGCAATTCTCCGAGTTGATCCGCGCAGGCTCTCCCGTGGCCATGCACAACAACGCGTTGAAATGGCCCTGTACATGTCCATAGCCGAAATCACTCTGCGTGACGCTGTCCAGACGGAAATCGACCGGCGAGCCAACCGAGGTCAGTCTAAGGCCATGGTCAGTTTGGCTTTGCGGAATTTCGATCACAACGTCGGTCAGCGAGCCGGTCTGCATGGGCGTCTTCATGACTGCCTTGATGTAGAGCGCGCCCGACCGTGGGTTGGGTTGACCGGGGGGCACGCCGTACAGCCGGAACTGCAATTCGTCGTTGTAGCCCAGAATTTGAACCGCAGCGTCAAAGGCCCCGATCGAGTAGTCGTAGGTCTCCCACTTGATGGCCTTGCCGTCCAATTCGGCCTGCACGGCTCCAATCCTGGGTGGATAGCCGGGTGGAGGGGTTGGGTGGATTTCCAGCACGGTGCCGTCAGGGACAGAGGTGTCTGTCGTTGTTCCGACGCATCCGGCCAGTGATCCCAAGACCAACCCGACCAACCCGGCTTTTATCATGCCTTGCCTTTGTAGATCTCTACCAAGGTTTGCAGCAGTTCCAGCGCCTCTGCCCGTGGGCGCTGGAAGCAGTTCCGCCCGATGATCGAACCGTTGCCGCCGCCGTCGCGGATCGCGCGGGCATCGTCGAGGACTGAGTCTGTGCCCTTGGCAGCACCGCCCGAGAATACGATGATCCGGCGGCCGTTGAAGACGGAGCGGACGCATTCCCGTACCCGGTCAGCTTGGGTTGCCAGCGGGATGTGGCCCGCCTCAAACGCCTTCTTTGCCTCGGGCTGGCTCAGGTGATCGGTGGCCAGCTTGACCTTGATGACATGGGCGCCGAGCAGGGCGGCGATATGGGCCGCGTAGGCCGTCACGTCAGCGGCAGTCTCGCCGTCTTTGTCGAGGTCTTCGCCGCGCGGGTAGGACCAGATGACCGACGCGATCCCCTTGGCGGCGGCTTCGCGGCGCATCTCGGCGATGTCAGAGAACATCTCAAGGCTCATCGAGGAGCCGGGATAGATGGTGAAGCCGATGGCCGAGCAGCCCAGACGCAGGGCGTCGTCGACTGAGGCGGTGATCGCTTGGGTCTTCGGCGCGACCTTGGGCAGCAAGGAGTTGGCGGAGTTCACCTTCAGGATCGTCGGGATCTGGCCGGCAAAGGTGTCAGCCCCGGCTTCCAGCGGGCCGAGGGGGGCGGCGTAGGCGTTGAGGCCGGCGTCGATAGCGATCTGGTAGTGATAATGCGGGTCGTAGGCGGCCGGGTTGACCGAGAAGGACCGTGCGGGGCCGTGTTCGAAACCCTGATCCACCGGCAGGATGATGACCTTGCCAGTGCCGCCCAGCTTGCCTTCCATCAGGATGCGGGCGAGGTTGGCTTTCACGCCGGGGGTCTCTCCCTCATAGTTCGACAGGATTTTCTGGACGATCTTGGTGGTGCGCATCAAGCTGCTCCTTTTGAAATGATGCCATCGTTATCCTGTGCCGGGGCGGTGCTGGCAACGCCCGTTATCGCTAAACCCGGCAAATATCTGTGCGGCTGGGCGCTGCCACTCGATTGCAAGGCATCGCGGGGTTGGGTATGGGGGGGCATGTTGAGCAGCGACCCCAAGAAACTGATCCGGATTGCCCGCGAGAACGGTGTTGAGGCCGTGGCGGAGCCTTTGGATCTGGGGCAGCGGGTAAGAGAGCTTCGCAAGGCCAAGGGGTGGACCTTGGATCAGGCGGCCCAGCAGGCCGGGTTGGCGCGGTCTACCCTGTCGAAGATTGAAAACGGCCAGATGTCGCCCACCTATGATGCCGTCAAGAAGCTGGCGGAGGGGTTGAAGATCACCGTGCCGCAGTTGTTCACCCCAGCGGGGCGGGCGCAGGTTTCGGGGCGGATGGCGGTCACGAAGACCGGGACCGGGCTGGGCCATGTCACGGCCACTTATGAGCATGAATTGCTGGCAGGCGGGCTGACCCAGAAGGTTATGCTGCCCTATAGGGCCACGATCCGGGCGCGGGATATGGCTGAGTTTGATGGCTGGGTCCGGCATGAGGGGGAAGAGTTCCTCTATGTCCTGACCGGGGTGATCCGGCTTTACACGGAATTCTATGAGCCGGTTGAATTGCGGCGCGGTGATTCCGCTTATTATGACGCCACGATGGGGCACAATGTGATCAGCCTGTCGGATGAGGATGCGACGATTTTGTGGGTCACTTCGCTGGCCTGACCTGAGAGTGTCCGTGTGCGCGACACTGGTGGTTATTGTTATATATCAAGGCATTGGGATTTTCTGTTAACCAGAATGAAAGCACGTTGCGAATCGTTCGCAACTGGGAATCACCAAGAAACTGGCAGGCTGACCTGGCAACTGGATGCCCCGGAACCGTCTGATGGAGGCCCCTGTGGGGCGTCCACCGGTTCCGTTGCCGCAGCGCGCAAGCGCTAGGCAAAAGGCGGTTGGGCTGGTGCGGTCTATCTATCTGCCAAGTAGGGCAGGCGGTTGCTTTGGGTCGGGAGTCTGAAAGACCCGAGGCCCCCGCTTGTGCGGGGGCGGCGCGGTGTTTGGGGGATCGGATTGGGCGTCAGCCGCCCATCCAGCCTGCTACGCGGTTGGCGCTGCCAGAGATGTCTTGTCCAACGCCCGAAATGGTATTGCATCCCGCGAGGGCGGCGAGGACCGCCACCATCATCAGTGTTCTTTTCATGCCTTGCCTCGTCTTTTCTTATCTCGTCGTTTCTTGTTCCGACTTACTTCTGATACCACCAAGTGTCCGGCAAGAAGCCCAGCCAGTCACCATAGATCGGCAGATGCTCAGGATAGTGCAATTCCGACTTATGCGCCATCCGCGAGACGTTGGAATACCAGAACGGAATGACATAGCGACCCGAGGTCAACACCCGGTCGAGCGCCTGCGTGGCGGTGACAAAGTCGGCGCGGGTGGTGGCGCTGACCATATCCTTGACCATCGCCTCAGCCGCTGGGGAGTTCATGCCCATCCAGTTGCGGGTGCCGGGCTTTTCAACGCCCTCATGGCCCCAATACAGCGTCTGTTCATTGCCGGGGCTGACAGCGACAGCGAGCGGATATAGTGGGTCATGTCGAAGTCGTAGTTCGTCGTGCGCTCTTTATACTGGGCCGAGTCGACCTTGGTGATCTTGGCGTCGATGCCCAGACGCTTCAGCGACTCGATATAGATTTCGGCGGCAGAGATGGTGTCGGCCTCGCCATTGGCCAGCAGGATTTCAAAGGCGAAGGGTTCGCCAGCGGCATTTTTCAGGACGCCATTGTCGACGGTCCAGCCCGCCTCTTCCAGCAGTTTGGTGGCCGCGCGGATGTCGGCGCGGTTCGCCTCTGATCCGTCAGACACGGGCAGGGTGTAGCCCTCCAATGCGCCGGGCAGCAGGCTGTCCTTGAACGGCTCCAGCAGGGCCGCAACGGCCGGGGAGGCGGGGTTGGCCACATCGCCCGACAGTTCGGAGTTGGAGAAATAGCTGGTGATGCGCGGATTGACGCTGTCGTTCAGGGTCTGGTTGACCAGTTCAAAGTTGAAGGCGTCAATCAGCGCCTCACGCACGCGCCAGTCGGCGAACATCGGTTTGCGGGTGTTGAACACCAGACCGTCGATGCCCGAGGGGCGCTGGTGCGACGATTTCGTCCTTGACGATCTCACCGGATTGGACGGGCGGAATGTCAAAGATGCGACTTCCACTTGGCGGGGTTGCTCTCGCGGTAGGTGTCAATCTCGCCGGCCTTGAACGCCTCGAAGATCACCGAGGGGTCGGAGAAGTATTCGTATTTGATTTCGTCAAAGTTGAAGAGGCCCTTGTTGAAGGCCAGATCCTTGCCCCACCAGTCGGGGTTCTTCTTCAGCGTCAGGCTGGAGCCGGGTTTGACCTCGGCCACGACATAGGGGCCAGAGCCGATCGGCGGTTCCAGTGAGGTGACGGTGAAATCCTTGCCGTCCCATTGTTTCTTTTCGAGGATCGGTCGCAGGCCGAGCAGCAGCGGCATCTCACGGTCTTTTTCGGTGAAGGTGAACTTGACGGTACGCGGGCCGGTCGCCTCAGCACTCGCGATCTTCTTCCAGGCGGTGGCGTAGCGCGGGTTGCCGTCTTCGCCGAGGGTCTGGAACGACCACAAGACATCGTCAACGGTCACGGGGTTGCCATCCGAGAATTTGGCCCCCTCGCGCAGGGTGAAGGCGACGTAAGAGCGGGCGTCATCGGTATCAATCGATTCGGCCAGCAGGCCATAAAGCGTGAAGGGCTCATCATAGGAACGGCCCATAAGTGTCTCTACTGTCAGGGCAGAAATGGCACCCGGGCGATTGACCTTTGGTGATGAACGGGTTGAGCGAATCGAAGCTGCCCGCCTCGCCAAAAGTGATCTCTGCCACCCTTGGGGGCGTCCGGATTGGCCTGCGGCAGAGAGGTGAAATCAGCCGGAAGGTCGGGTTCGCCGTACATTGCAATGCCGTGTTTCGGCTCGGCAAGCGCGATTTGGCCGATGAAAACGAGGGTCAGAATAGCGGTTCCGGCCTTTAGAGCTTGGAAAAGTTGCGGTTTCATTGTGGTGCGGTCCCCTGCTGCCCAATGTGGTTGCCGTGAACCTACGGCCTCTTTACTGCCATTTCAAACCTTTAACTTGATCCGCGCGGCCAAACGGCGTATAACAACCCCACTGCTCGATAGGTTTCTTGCCTGTATGAAACCTGCCTCAATAACTTAACGCCGGCCTTGCGCCGGCGTTTTTTTCATTGGCGCCCGCGTTTTTTTCACTTGCGAATGGCTGACTTGCAGGGCGGGCTTGTTTCGCCGCATGATGATGCAGTTGCAGCATGATGGGGGCGGGAATGATCCTTAAGGGCAAGACGGCGGTTATCACGGGGTCCAATTCGGGGATCGGGCTGGGCGTGGCGGAAGAGCTGGCCCGGGCTGGTGCGGATGTGGTGCTGAATTCGTTCACCGATCGGGCGGAGGATCACCAGATGGCGGCGGATCTGGGGGCGCGGCACGGGGTGCAGGCGCGCTATATTGCGGCGGATATGTCGGACGGGCAGGCGTGCCGTGATCTGATCGCCAAGGCCGGGCATTGTGACATTCTGGTGAACAATGCGGGCATCCAGCATGTGGCCCCGATTGAGGAATTCCCGGTGGCGATGTGGGACCGGATCATCGCGATCAACCTGTCGTCGGCGTTCCATACGACCGCAGCCGCTTTGCCTGCGATGAAGGCGAGGGGCTGGGGGCGGGTCGTCAACATCGCTTCGGCGCATGGGTTGACCGCTTCGCCGTTCAAGTCGGCCTATGTGGCGGCCAAGCATGGCGTGGTGGGCTTTTCCAAGACCACGGCGCTTGAGGTGGCGGGCATGGGGATCACGGCCAATGCGGTCTGTCCCGGGCTATGTGCTGACCCCGCTGGTTGAGGCGCAGATCCCCGATCAGATGAAGGTGCATGGCATGGACCGGGAAACCGTGATCCGGGAGGTGATGCTGTTGCGGCAACCCTCACGGCAGTTTGCCACGGTGGAGCAGATTGGCGGGACGGTGGTCTATCTGTGCTCGCCTGCTGCGGATCAGGTGACCGGGACCACCATCAGCGTCGATGGCGGCTGGACGGCGCTTTAGAGGAACAGGTGCAGGATGGCGGGGGCGAGGAAGGCGGTCAGCACCGCATTCAGCCCCATGCCAAGGCCCGCAAACGCCCCGGCGATGGGGTGGACCTGCAAGGCGCGGGCGGTGCCGATGCCGTGGGCTGCGACGCCGACGGCGAAGCCACGGGCGCGCCAGTCGGTTAGCCCGAGCAGGTTCAGCAGCGGGGTCGCCACGATGGCGCCGGTGATGCCGGTCAGGATCACCAGCACGGCGGTCAGGGTTGGGGAACCGCCGAGCGCCTCGGATATGCCCAAGGCGACCGGGGCGGTGGCGGATTTGGGGGCGAGGGAGATCAGGATCTCTCCCTTTATGCCAAGGGCGTAGGCGATGCCGAGGGCGGACAGCACTGCCGTGGCTGAGCCTGCCAGCAGCGCCGCGAGGATCGGCAGCAGGGCGCGGCGGACGTGGCGGCGGCTGTCCCAGATCGGCAGGGCCAAGGCCACGGTGGCGGGGCCGAGCATGAAGTGGACGAACTGTGCGCCCTCAAAATACCGCGCATAGGGCGTGGCGGTCAGCCAAAGCAGGCTGCCCAGCAGCACCACCGCAATCAGCACCGGATTGACCCATGGTTTGCGGCCAGAGCGGCGGAAGGCGGCGTCGCCAATCGCATAGGCGGCGATGGTCGCGGTCAGCCACAACAGCGGGCCTTGGGACAGATAGGTCCAGAAGTCGGTGAAATCCGTCATTCGGGGTCGGCCTTGGACCCGGTCAGCCGCGCCACGGCGGCAAAGGTCAACGCCCCCACGGCAATCGCCAGAATGGTAGAGACGACCAAGGCCACCAGCAAACGCGGGCCAGTCTTGCCGAGTTCATCGAGATGGCCGACCACACCGACACCCGCCGGCACGAACAACAGCGACAGATGGTTGAGAAAGCCCTGTGCGGTGTCCCTGACCCGCGCAATCAGCGGCGGCCAGAGCGTGAAGCCGATCAGAATCAGGATCAGCCCCAGAACCGGCCCCGGCAAGGGCAAGTGCAGCGCACGGCTGATCGCCTCACCCGCCAGTTGGCAGAGCAGCAGGGGCAGCATGGCCTGAATCATGGCGACCTCATACAATGTCGATTTCGCGGGTTATGCGGCGGGGTTTGGACCGTTTGACCGTTATGATCTGCGGTCTGTGTTGGGGTCAAGCCAAGGCTGATGCAGGCGGTCGGCCATCCGGTACGCCTGATGCAAATTACCGATCAGTCCTTGGGCACCGGATAGACCAGCCCGCCAGAGGCCACCAGTTTGGCGGCGTCTTCGGGGGTCAGGTCGAGGGGGATCACGTCGGCCTTGGGCACATAGACCACAAAGCCAGAGGTGAAGGGGGTCAGGCCGATGAAAACGGCGATCATTTCGGTGCCGAGTTTCTCGGCTATTTCGCCCTTGGGGCGGGCAGAGATCAGGCCGACGGTCCAGACGCCGTGGCGGGGGAATTCGACGAGGCAGGTCTTGTTGAAGGAGGCTTCGGTCTTGTTGAACACCGTCTCGGCCACTTGCTTCAGCGCGCCGTAGAGTGAGCGGACGACTGGCATCCGGTCGACCAGACGGTCGAGCCGGGTCAGGATGGTGCGGCCGATCAGGCCCTTGGCGATCCAGCCGATGACGGTGGTGAACACAAGAAACACGACCACACCGACACCGCGCAGCGGGAAGCCGTGGTTGGGGCCGAAGATGTCGCGCATCAGCGCCTCGGGGTGGTAAGCCACTGGCAACAGGGGCAATATCCAGCCGTCGAGCCAGCCGATCACCGACCAGATCAGATAGATCGTCAAGCTGATGGGCAGCACCACAATAAGACCGGTGAGGAAGCTGGACCGCAGGATGCTGCCGACGGATCGGCGGCGGGGGAAGTTGGGGTCACTCATGGCCGCTCCTGTTGATGCCGGGCGGAGTTTACGGGCTGGGCGGAAATCGCACAATGGGTCGTCGGAGGGTCGTCGGTAGTAGGGTGATTTGTGACCGATACAAGTTTGCCGTGGCGGTTCTGGTGGGCGGGACTTAGTCATGCGGCATGAAAAAGACCACGCCGCAGAATGTCGACACCCTGCCCGGATTTGGCTTTGCGCTTGCCGCCTATCTGCTGTGGGGCTTTCTGCCGATGTTCATGAAGCAGTTGGCCCATATCTCACCCGCCGAGGTGATCGCGCACCGCGTGATCTGGTCGGTGCCGATTGCGGCGGTGGTGTTGGGGATTACCGGGCAGTTGCGTGACCTGAAGGTGGTGTTTCGCACGCCGCGGA
Source organism: uncultured Alphaproteobacteria bacterium (assembly GCA_963781185.1). Taxonomy (GTDB): domain Bacteria; phylum Pseudomonadota; class Alphaproteobacteria; order Rhodobacterales; family Rhodobacteraceae; genus Stagnihabitans. The sequence continues at coordinate 38,813 of CAWAEL010000019.1, read as the reverse complement.
TGTTGGTCATGGGGGCGATTACCGCCACGCTGATCTCGGTCAACTGGGGGCTTTATGTCTGGGCCATTGGCACGGGGCACACCTTGGAAGCGGCTTTGGGCTATTACATCAACCCGCTGTTCAGCATCTTTCTGGGCCGTGTCCTGCTGGGAGAGCGGCTGACCCGGGTGCAGACTGTCGCCATTGCCCTGGCGGCGACGGCGGTGGCGCTGATGACCTGGCAGACCGGCAGCCTGCCGCTGGTCGCCTTGGGGCTGACGGTGTCTTGGGGGTTCTATGCCTATTTCAAACGCTCTCTGCCGATCGGGGCCAATCAGGGGTTCATGCTGGAGGTGTTGCTGCTGCTGATCCCGGCCATTCTGTATGCCGCCTACCTCGGGTCGACGGGGGACAGCCATTTCCTGACGGGGCCGAGCCGGGATACTTGGCTGTTGCTGCTGTGTGGTGTGGTGACGGCGACGCCGATGATGATTTATGCCAACGGGGCCAAGCGGTTGCGGCTGTCGACCATTGGCATCCTGCAATACATCGCGCCCACGATGATTTTCCTGACCGCAACCTTTGTGTTCCACGAGCCGTTGGGGCAGGGCCAGTTGGTGGCCTTTGCGATGATCTGGGCGGCGCTGATCATCTACACCACATCGATGCTGCGTAACCGCCGCTGAGTGCAACATTCGCTTGACCGATTTCTGTACGCATGTACAGATTTGCGCAAAGCGAGGGATCTTGATGGATTTTGTGCACTTCCTGTCCAGCCACATGCTCGACCCGACTTTGGGCGGCAAGGCGCTGTACCGTGACATGGTCGAACAGGCCGTGCAGGCCGAGGCGTTGGGGTATCTCGGCGTCGGGATACCGGAGCATCATCTGGTCAACATCCTGCTGATCCCGTCGCCCTTGCAGATGGCGGTCAAGATCGCGGCGCATACCAGCCGGATCAAGCTGATGACCTCGATCTGCCAACTGCCGCTGCGCGACATGCGGGTGTTTGCGGGCGAGGTGGTTCAGGCGCAGGCGCTGTGCGACGGGCGGTTGATGCTGGGGGTTGGCAAGGGGGCGTTCGGGTTTGAGACCGGGCTGCATCGGCGTGCCGATGGCAGAGACCAAGGCGCGGTTTGAAGAGGCTTTGGCGGTGTTGCAGGCGCTGCTGACGCGGGCGGACGTGTCGTGGGACGGGGCGCGGTACAAGTTCGACGCGCTGACCATCATGCCACGGCCTGAGGATCCGATACCGTTGATGCTGGGCGTGATGGCCCCGCCGGGGATCGAGGCGGCGGCGCGCAAGGGCTATCACGTGCAGACCACGCCGCTGGGTGCGACGCATGGCGTGCTGGAGGCGCAGGTGTCGGCCTTTCACCGGGGCCGGGCGGCAGGGCCGGGCGGGCCAACCGGCTGTCGTCTGCAGCGCGGGGTGTATCTGGTGCGGGATGCGGCTGAGCGGCAGCGCATGGTCGAAGCCGGCCTATCAATATTACAAAAGTTTCGACAACGTGTTTGGCGGGCCGGGGATTGTCGATCAGGGCATCATCCGGCCTTTGCCGCGGGAGCAGACGGTCGAGGAACTGGGCGCGAACATCCTGATCTGCGAGCGGGACGAGATGATTGACCGGCTGGCGGATTATGCAGGACTGGGGATAGATGATGTGATCGTCACCTCGAACTTCGGCCAGCCGCAGGCCGAGACTTTGGCGATGATGGAGCGGTTTGCGGCCGAGGTGATGCCGCATTTCAGCGAGGCAAAGCAGCGAGGGCAGAATGCCGATAATCCGGATTGAGATGTTCGAGGGCCGCACGGTCGAGCAAAAGCGCGCCTGCGCCGAGGCGGTGACCAAGGCGTGGTGCGACACCTGTGGCGGCACGCCCGCGATGGTGCACGGTGGTGTTCACCGATGTCGCCAAGCAGGACTGGGCGACGGCGGGCAGGCTGGCCTGTGATCCCAAGGACCAGGTCGTGGACAGCGCGCTATTCGGTGGCGGGGGAGGGCCCGGCGCTGTTCCTGATCCACGGCATCGGGGCGCGGCGGGCGACGTTTGACGGCATGGTGGCGGGGCTGCGGGACCGGTTCACCTGCATCATCTTATGATCTGCGCGGGCATGGGCTGTCGCCGCTGCCGGAGGGGCGGTTCGGGCTGGATGATCTGGTCGATGATCTGGAGGAGCTGCGGGACCGGCTGGGGATCGAGCAGGCGCATTTTGCCGGGCATTCGCTGGGCGGCATGATCGGGCCGCGCTATGCGCTGCGCTATCCCGACCGGGTGCTGTCGCTGGGCCTGTGGTCAACGGCGGCGTTTCGGACCGAGGCGGATGGCGGCGCCAAGGTGCGTGGTGTCGTGGCGGCGATGCGGGCCGAGGGGATTGGGCCGGTGCTGGACACGCTGACGGCGCGCTGGTTCACCGATGCGTTTTGTGCGGCCCGGCCCGAGGTGATTGCGTGGCGCAAGGCGCAGGTGATGGACACCGACCCGGAGGTGTTTCTGAACGTCTTCGACATCTATGCCGAGACCGAGATGGCGCCGTGGCTGCATGAGGTGAAGGCACCCGGCCAGATCATCACCGGGGAGTTGGACGGCGGCTGCAATCCGCGTCTGAACCGGCTGATCCGGCGGCGCTGCCGGGGTCGGAGTTGGTGATGCTGGAGGGGCTGAAGCACGCCATCTTCATCGAGGCGACGGAGCGGGTGTTGCCGGATGTGCGGCGGTTTCTGTTGGCCAGGTAGCCGGGGGTTTCACACCCCCTTGGCGCATTGGGTTCCCCAATGCGCCATCCTCCGTGGGATATTTGGGCCAATTTGTAAGGGTCAGGTCAGGCGGGTTTGAGCGTAGGTCAGGCAGGCCAGCAGGGCGTTCTGGACTGATGTGGCATCGCGGCGGCGCATCCAGTCGAGCCAGATGCCGTCGAGCGTGGCCATGATCAGGTCTGAGACTTGCGGCAGGTTTTCGGCCGGATTTCCGGGGTGGCGAGGGCGGCGAGCAGGGTGTTCAGCTCGGTCGCGGTAGCGGTCGTAAAGGGCGCGTTCGGTGTCGGCGATGGCGGGGTGGGTCAGGGCGGCGGACCACAGGTCGATCCGCATTCGCAGATGGGCGGGGGTCAGGAATTCGGGGGTAAAGCCCGCGAGGAGGAAGGCGTCCAGCCGGTCCAGCGGGGTGGCCTTGTCGGTCAGATGCTGGCTTGCCCGGCCTCGCGCAGTTGGTCGGAGGCGAGGGCGTAGGCGGCGGCCAAGAGGGCGTCCATGGAGGCGTAAGTGATAGGTGATGTGGCCCAGCGACATGCCAGCCTCGGCGGCGATCTTGCGGGCGGTCAGGGCTGGCGTAGCCGTCGCGTTGCAGGCAGCGCAGGGCGGCGGCGGCGAGGTCTGCGCTTGCGGTCGGTGGATTTCGGGCGGGTCTTGGGGGTCCATGACTGGGGGTCCAACGCTGGCCTCTTGGCTTTTTGGCCGGTTTCCCGCAGAAGGGCAACCGAAACGCGGAGAGTATCATGGCAGACGGGATTTGGCTTTACCTTGCAGGCCACCGATGGGGCGGCGCGGACCGGGGTGATCCACACCACGCGGGGCGAGATCCGCACGCCCGCCTTCATGCCGGTCGGCACGGCGGCCACGGTCAAGGCGATGCTGCCGGAAAGTCGGTGCGGGCCACGGGGGCGGATATTCTGCTGGGCAACACCTATCATCTGATGCTGCGCCCCACGGCCGAGCGGATTGCGCGGCTGGGGGGCTTGCACAAGTTCATGAACTGGGACCGGCCGATCCTGACGGACAGCGGTGGGTTTCAGGTGATGTCGCTGGTCGGCCCTGCGCAAGATGACCGAGGAGGGGGTGCAGTTTTCCTCCCATATCGACGGGTCCAAGCACATGCTGAGCCCGGAGCGCAGCATGGAGATTCAGAAGCTGCTGGGGTCTGACATCGTGATGTGTTTCGATGAATGCCCGGCCTTGCCTGCCACGGATGAGGTGGTGGCGAAGTCGATGCGGATGTCGATGCGGTGGGCGCAGCGGTCGCGCGATGCCTTTGGCGACCGGCCGGGGCATGCGCTGTTCGGCATCCAGCAGGGCGGGGTCAATCAGGATCTGCGCGGCGAGAGTGCCGAGGCGTTGCGGGCGATTGGGTTTGATGGCTATGCGGTGGGCGGGCTTGCGGTGGGTGAGGGGCAGGAGGCGATGTTTTCGGTGCTGGACTATGCGCCGGGGATGCTGCCTGAGGACAAGCCGCGCTATCTGATGGGGGTGGGCAAGCCCGCCGATATTGTGGGCGCGGTCGCAGCGTGGGATCGACATGATGGACTGCGTGCTGCCCGTCGCGGTCGGGCCGCACCGGGCAGGCCTGGACGCGCTGGGGGCAGGTCAACATCAAGAACGCCCGCCATCAGGACGACCCGCGCCCGCTTGGATGAGGATTGCACCTGCCCGACCTGCCGGGGCTATTGCCGCGCCTATCTGCATCATGTGTTCCGGTCGCAGGAGATCATCTGCTCGATGCTGCTGACCTGGCATAACCTGCATTACTTTCAGGAGTTGATGCAGTCGCTGCGGGAGTCGATCGCGGCGGGGCGGCTGTCGGCCTTTGCGGCGGTGTTTCAGGACATGCAGGGCAGGGGCGATATCGAGCCGATTTGAGGGGGATTTTCTGAAAGCGTCCGACTGCGCGACACTAGGTGTTTCTATGCTAAATCAATGGGTTGCAAATTTCTGTTAACCAGGCCGAAAGCACGTTGCGAATGGTTCGCAACTGGCGGCGCGGGGTTAAACGGGCTTGGCTTAGGCCAGACGCTCTATCTCGCGCAGGAGATGGCCGGTGCGGGTCCAGTCCCAGTGCCATAATGTTTGGCGCGGATGTGATCGCTCATGTCGCCCGTCAGGTCATTCATCCAGCCTCTGATCGCGAGGCGGGGCAACATGGCGTCGGGGCATTCGGTGTAGGTGACGCGGGTGCGACCGTTTCCGGCATCAGAGATCGTGATCTCTACCCGTTCGGTGCTGGTCGCTGCATTCTTGGCGGTGACATCGCCGGAACTGCGATAAATGCAATGGTGTGGCGCGTCGCGGGCACCAACTCGGCCACGGATTTCGGTGAGACAAAGCTGCGGCGGCTGTCAGAGCGCAGACGCCACGCGAGCCTGTCGAGTTTGGTGCCTTAGAGCAGTTGCGGCAGCGTGAAGGCCAGCATGATGATGATCAGGAAATTCAGCAACGGGACCGCCGCAACCACCGAAGCCGGGACGGCCAACATCACCGTGGCAAAGCAGAACAGGGTCAGGGCCAAAACCTCAACCTCAGCGCGCAGACTGGGGAGCAGCAGGATCAAAGCCGAAAGGATGATCGCCTGCCCCAAGGCAAGTATCAGGAACGTCGCTGCCGTGATCGCAATTGCAACGGGCTGCGAGAGCCCCGGTCGCGCCGTCTGGGACACCTCGCCGCCAAACAGCATGAAGACGTACAACGGCAGAAAGAAGGTCGCAAACAAGCTAAGGCGGCGTTGACGCCAGATAGCGCGAAACATGGTTACCTCCTTGGCTCAAGGCTTTATGGCGGGCAAGTGCGGCACGGATGGGCGAGCTCTCGGACGATTCCACGGCTGCCGGGCAGGCGGTGTTGCGGCTGCCGGGTATTGTGGTAGCAGGGTTTGCAGGCGACAGATTCTTGCCAAGTCGGTCGAATCCGAAACCAAAACTCTCTGTTTCGACGTTCACAGATCACATCTTGCCCCCGACCGCGCCTAGACGCATGATCCGACGGTTGATGTGGTTGACAGTCGGGTCCGGCAACCACAGATATACACTCCGAAGAGGGGAAGACCGCAATGTTGCCGATTAACGGGACGCCGGTTTTCCTGCCAGAAAGGAAGTCGCATGTCTGAGAAATTGTCCCAAAGCTACCCAGTCCTGCCGCTGCGCGACATTGTGGTGTTCCCACATATGATCGTGCCGCTGTTTGTGGGACGGGAAAAGTCTGTGCGGGCGTTGGAAGAGGTTATGGCGGACGACAAGCAGATCCTGCTGTCCAGCCAGATCGACCCTTCCGTGGACGACCCTGCCACCGACGGCATCTACAAGGTTGGCGTGCTGGCCAATGTGCTGCAGCTGTTGAAGCTGCCCGATGGCACCGTGAAGGTGCTGGTCGAAGGCAAGGCCCGCGTGCAGATCACCGAATTCGTCGACAACCCGTCCTTCTTTGAGGCGCGCGCTGCGACGCTGACGGAAACGGCGGGCGACAAGGATGTCGTGGCAGTCATGCTGCGGTCGGTCGGCGATGAGTTTGAGAAATACGCCAAGATCAAGAAGAACATCCCCGAAGAGGCGCTGTCGGCGGTTGCGGACACGCATGAGCCTGCCCGTCTGGCCGATCTGGTCGCAGGGCATCTGGGGGTTGAGGTCTCGGTCAAGCAAGACCTGCTGGAGACGTTGAACGTCGCTGAGCGGCTGGAGAAGATTTTCGGCCACATGCAGGGCGAACTGTCGGTCATGCAGGTCGAGAAGAAGATCAAGACCCGTGTGAAGTCTCAGATGGAGCGGACCCAGCGCGAGTACTATTTGAATGAGCAGATGAAGGCCATTCAGAAGGAACTCGGCGATGGCGAAGAGGGCCAGAATGAGGTCGCCGAACTGGAAGACCGGATCGCCAAGACTGCGTTCTCCAAAGAGGCGCGCGACAAGGCTGAGGCTGAGCTGAAGAAGCTGAAGTCGATGTCGCCGATGTCGGCCGAGGCGACGGTGGTGCGCAACTACCTCGACTGGCTGTTGTCGGTGCCGTGGGGCGTGAAGTCGCGCGTCAAGAAGGATCTGGCTGCGGCACAGAAGGTGCTGGACGCCGATCACTACGGGCTTGAGAAGGTCAAAGAGCGGATCGTCGAGTATCTTGCGGTTCAGGCGCGGTCGGCCAAGCTGAAGGGGCCGATCCTGTGTCTGGTTGGACCTCCGGGCGTTGGTAAGACGTCTTTGGGGCGGTCGGTGGCGAAGGCCACCGGGCGTGAGTTCATCCGGATTTCGCTTGGGTGGTGTGCGGGACGAAAGCGAGATTCGCGGTCACCGGCGGACCTATATCGGGTCGATGCCCGGTAAGATCATCCAGGCGCTGAAGAAGGCCAAGACGACCAACCCGCTGATCCTGCTCGATGAAATCGACAAGATGGGGCAGGATTTCCGGGGTGACCCGGCGTCGGCCATGCTTGGAGGTGCTGGACCCGGAACAGAACGCGACCTTCACCGACCACTATCTTGAGGTGGAATACGACCTGTCCAACGTGATGTTCATCACCACGGCCAACACCTACAACATGCCGGGGCCGCTGCTCGACCGGATGGAGATCATCCCGCTGGCGGGCTACACCGAGGACGAAAAGCGCGAGATCGCCAAGGGCCACCTGATCGACAAGCAGATCAAGGGCCACGCCCTGAAAAAGGGTGAGTTCCAGATCACCGATGAGGCGCTGACCGAGGTGATCCGCAGCTATACGCGGGAAGCCGGGGTGCGTAACCTTGAGCGCGAGATTGCCAAGCTGGCCCGTAAGGCCGTGACCGAGATCGTGAAGAAGACCGCCAAAATGGTCGTCATCACGCCAGAGAACGCTGGAAAGCTATCTGGGGGTCAAGCGGCACCGTTGGGGCTTGGCCGAGAAAGAGGATCAGGTGGGTGTTGTCACCGGTCTGGCCTGGACTTCGGTGGGTGGCGAGTTGCTGCACATCGAGGCGTTGAAGCTGCCCGGCAAGGGGCGGATGAAGACGACCGGCAAGCTCGGCGATGTGATGAAAGAAGTCGATTGATGCGGCGGCCTCGTTTGTCCGTTCGATCGCACCGGAATTGGGGGTGAAGCCCACCAAGTTCGAGACTGTCGACATCCACCTGCACCTGCCCGAAGGGGCGACGCCCAAGGACGGGCCGTCGGCTGGTCTGGCGATGGTGACCTCGATCGTGTCGGTGATGACGGGCATTCCGGTCCGCAAGGACGTGGCGATGACCGGCGAGGTGACGCTGCGTGGCAATGCGCTGCCGATCGGTGGCTTGAAGGAAAAGCTGCTGGCGGCGCTGCGGGGCGGGATCAAGACCGTGATCATCCCCGAAGAGAACGCCAAGGATCTGATCGAGATCCCGGACAACGTGAAACAGGGGATGGAGATCATCCCGGTGAGCCATGTCCGTGAAGTGCTGAAGATCGCACTCGTGCGCCAGCCGGAGCCCATCGTCTGGGACGAGGCGGCGGAAGAGGCGGCTGCGGCGGCGCGCGCTGCGGCACAGGGGACCGGGGCTTCGGCCACCGCCCACTGACCTGACCAGAGCCCCGGCGCATCAGAAAGATGCGCCGGGGTTTCTAAGCCTGTGGAAATGTTTGATTGTTCGCAATCGACAGTTTCCTTGTGAGGGCTTGTCAGCTAGGCTCGTTTCCAAACTCGCAACAATTACGGAGCGGCGGATTATGCCCACCAAAACAACGACACCTAAATCACCGGTCAGAACTTCGCCCAGGGTTGCCAGACCCAAGCCTGTGCAAAGCGCAGACGGCGCGGATCCCGTTGAAGGCGGGGCCGAGGGTGCGGGAAAAGGGGCAAACGGTCTGCGGCTGAAATGGCTGGTTGATCAGGTCGTGGCGAGCACCGGCGTCAAGAAGAAGGGCGTCAAAGAGGTTGTTGAGGCCACTCTGGTTCAGATGGGGACCGCGCTGAAGGCCGGTGAAACGCTGAACCTGCCGGGTCTGGGCAAAATGCGCGTTGTGCGCCAGCCTGCCGAAGAGGGTGGGGCGCTGACGCTGAAACTGCGCCAGCCGACACCGGGCACGGGCAAGGAAAATTCTGACGCAGAGCCTATTGCAGACGACGCCGATCAAGACTAAGAACCGCCGACCGAATTAACAGTTCGGGCGATTAGCTCAGCGGTAGAGCGCATCGTTCACATCGATGATGTCAGGGGTTCAAATCCCTTATCGCCCACCATGTTTGAAAAGCGCGCCCTAGAATGGGCGCGCTTTTTGCATTTGGTCAGGTTGTGAACCCTCGGGCCATTGGCACGGCAGTTCCCGGATGCAGAAGGGCGCCCCGATGGAGCGCCCTTTGTGGTGGGATTGGTTGCCTAACCTGTTCGCCCGCGCAGATCAGACGATGAGGAGATCATTGACGAAGTCGTCGTAGCTGGAGATCCCCTGAACGGTCAGCGTGGTCTTGTTGCCGAGGGCGAAGATCAGCGAATCCGGGCCTTCGGTGACATGGTTGGCCAGCTTTGCCTCGGTCAGGCCATTGAGCAGCGAGGCGGAGAATTTCACCGTGTCCACGTCGTCGACAAAGTCGGTGATCACGTCTTTGCCCGCCTTGAAGATGAAGATGTCCTTGCCGCCGCCGCCGGTCATTGTGTCGTTGCCGGCGCCGCCGTCCATAACGTCTTTGCCGCCACCGCCCAGCAGGGTGTCGTTGCCAGCGTCACCGAACAGCTTGTCGAGACCTGCGTTGCCGTAGACCTTGTCATTGCCGTTGCCGCCATAGACCTTGTCCTTGCCGCCGTCGCCCTTGACGACGTCATTGCCGCCGCTGCCTTTGACCACATCGTTGTCGCCGCCGCCAAAGAGCTTATCCTTGCCGCCGCCGCCGTCGATGGTGTCATTGTTGGCCCCGGTTTTGATCGTTTCATCGGCATCCGTGCCGGTGATCTTTTGGGCCTTCTGGTTGCCATAGGCGTTCACATCGAAAATCCGGCCCATGACGTCGGTGTTGCCGCCGTTGTCGGATTCCCAGGTGATGGCAATGTCGCCGTTGTTCAGGGTGGTCAGCGACGACTCGCCCTGATGGCCGTCGTTGGTGTTGTTGACGCGGACCGCATCGCCCAGCTTCTGGCCATCGGCGTTGAAGCGTTGCAGCATGACGTCGTCACCATCGCCGCCTGCACTATCGGTCCAGGTGATCGCAAAGCCGCCATCCTTGAGCGCGGTGATTTCGGCAGAGGTCTGGTCGCTGCCGCTCTTGTTGTCGACGACAACGGCGGGGGTGCGGGCGGTCATATCGGCGTTGAAGACCTGCACATAGACGTCAGACTGCCATTTGTCCGAATTGGCGTTCTTCTGGTTCTCTTCCTGCCATGAGATCGCAAAGCCGCCATCGTCCAGGATCGCGACCCGGGGGCGCGAGGCGTCGCCGGTCTGGCCCGACGCATCCAGCACATAGCGCCCGTTGTAATCGGTCTGGAGGCGGGTGCCGTAGAGAAAGGCCAATCCTGCGGTATGGCTTTCCTGAAAGATCTGGAACTGGATGACGCCGTCCGCTGCCGCAAGGTCGCTGGACAGCGTGGTGACGACCAGCATTTCGCGCAGGTCGCCAAAGCGGCGGTCGTCGATGGTGCGGAACAGGGCGACATCGCCGAAGTTGGTGTAGATGCGACCGGACGATTCGGCCTCGGCAAAGCCGCGCGAATAGTCGCCATTCGCCGAAGTCACTTGGCTGAAATCGGCGCTGACCTGATCCAGCGTATAGCGGAATTCGGCGCGGTCTTCGTCTTTGCGATACCAGCCATTGATGAACATGTCGCCGCCGATGCTGATGACCGTGGGCTCGATGGCATCCTTGCCGATCGGATCATCATCCCAGGCGCCATCGCGTAGGCGTTCGTAGTTGTGATAGATTTCGGTGCCGCCGTCCGGCGTTTCAAACCCGAAGGTCTTGGAGCTGGTCCGGTAGTTGGCCGCCGGATACTGATAGGCGACTGAGGGTTCGTCGGCGTTTGACGCGGCAGAGAAATAAATTGCCGTAGTTTGCCAGACATGCATCCCGTTGCCATCTTCGTTGAAGGCGACGTCCGGGTTTTCCTGATCGCCAACCGTCATGTCGGCGATGCTGAATTCATCGCCTGAGGCGGTGCCGTTGCGGGTGAAGTTTTGCCCGAACACACCCCAGCCATCACCATCCTGACCGTCACTTTGCCAGACGATCTGAAACCCGCCCGTGACCGGATTCGCGTCGATGGCGGCCGATTTTTGCACGTCATCAGTGTAGGTATTGACGAGGAATTCGCGCTGAGCGCTTGATAGGGAATTCATGTTATTTCTTTCCAAAAGGCTTACAGCCGCAACCAAAATCGCTCTTTGCTAAGCAGAGCGGCGAAAAGGACGGTCCTGAAATGGAGCACCCAAGCAAGATCGTGCCGCCATTTTTTGCATGGATCAACCTTTTTTGAGGGGTCTGGGGGCACTTATGGTAGTATTTGCAACTTATGGCCCCAGTGTTGGGGCCGGGATTTGCCACATTTCGCGGGCTGCGGTGCGGTAAGTGAAAATTTGCGATGATTTCGCAGGCGCAGGCTTGCATCGGCGCGAATGCGGCGCTAGACGGCGTGCGGGGGCGATTAGCTCAGTTGGTAGAGCGTCTCGTTTACACCGAGAATGTCGGCGGTTCGAGCCCGTCATCGCCCACCATGCCCCCAAATTTCCCCACCCAAGATTGTTGTGGACAGGGCCCGTCGCAATCACATAAAGCCGTTTTTGCCAAAGGGCTTAGGTGGTGTGTGAGGGGCTGTCATGTCGACGATTTACGGGACCAATTTTGCGGATGATCTGAGCGCCAGTGCCGGGGGTGACACGCTCTTGGGGTGGGACAGTCTCAACGGGGCTGGGGATTTCGGCCCGGCAGGTGACGCCGACAATCTGTATGGCGGCGCTGGGGGTGACTACCTGGATGGCGGTGCCGGAAATGACATCCTGTATGGCGGGGGTGGTGCCAACACGCTGAATGGCGGGGCGGGCGACGACACGATCTATGCCGAGATCGCCGGGCCAAACCACATCTTTGGTGGGGCTGGGATTGACCTGCTGCTGTTTCAGTATGAGGCGACCAAGGCCTTGAGCTTTTCCATGGCGGACCCGGATGCCACGATCACCCTGACCGGCGGCACGCAGTTCACTGGGATTGAGGCGATTTCGATCTATGCCAGCCGCTTTGCCGATACCATCACGGGCGGGGCCTATAATGATGGCATGCTGGGCAATGATGGCGATGACCTCTTGTCCGGGGCGGGCGGCGATGACTGGCTGTCGGGCGGTGCGGGGCTGGACACGCTCTATGGCGGAAGTGGCAACGACACGTTTGTGGTCTATGACAACCTTGGCGGCGATGTGATCTATGGGGGCGCCGGGATTGACGCGGTAAAGTTTTTACAATTCGACCTTTGCCGCGTCCCGCAACCTGACGCTGACTGTTTCAAATTCTTTTGTCTTGCCGGATGGCACCACCGTCGAAGGGGTCGAGCGGTTGAGCTTTGAGGGCACGGCGGGGGCTGACCGTATCACAGGCGGAAGATACGCCGACAGCATCGACGGTGATTCCGGCAAGGATTTTCTGGACGGCAAGGGCGGCGATGACAGTCTGCGGGTCCAGATGAACAATCGGGGTATCGGCGGCGATGCGACGATGATGGGTGGGACCGGGCAATGACACGCTAACCTTTTACGGCGATTTCCATGGTGGTGAGGTGTTTGACGGCGGCAAGGGTGTCGATCTGCTGCAATGGACGCTGGCCTCTAGCAAGGTGGCCGTCACGCTGTCGGTGGCAGAGTTGAAGGGCAGCTACCATCTGGACAGTGGTGCCACGCTGGGCGGGTTTGAGCGGATGCAGCTGTCCGGGTCCAAATTTGGCGACCGGCTGACGGGCGGGCGGTTTGATGACGTGCTGCGCGGCGAGGCTGGCGACGATCTGCTGAAGGGGCAGGGCGGCAGGGATGAGCTGACGGGCGGCGCGGGGAATGACACGTTGATCGGGGGGGCGGGCAATGACTCGCTGATCGACACCGAGGGCGCGAATGTGATGTCGGGCGGCGGCGGCAAGGACCGATTGGTCAGCTACAGCACGCAGGCGCAGGATATGGCGGGCGGTGGTGGGCGTGACAGCCTGACCGGGGGCAGCGGGGCGGATCATCTCGACGGCGGTGCCGGGGGCGATGTTCTGACCGGCGGCGCGGGGGCCGATGTGTTTGAGTTTACCGCCAAGCTGAAGTCGGCGGGTTATGACCGGATCACCGATTTTACCAGCGGGGTGGACCATTTCCATCTGGGGGCCAAGGCCTTTGCCGCCCTGCACACCGGCCCGCTGTCTGCGGCCGATTTTGTGCTGGGCACGGTGGCGCAGGACAGCAGCGACCGCATTGTGTACGACGCGGCCAAGGGCAAGCTGTGGTATGATGCCGATGGCAATGGCGCCCATGCGGCGGTGGTGTTTGCCGTGGTGCCGTTGCATACGGTCATCGTGGCCGGGGATTTTGAGATTTCCTGACGTTTGGCGGGGGGGCATGTGCTGCACGCTTGGCCCCCTCTTGCCGAAAAGTTGATTTCCCTGCATCTTGGGCGGGAAAGGAGGCCCTATGGCTCTGACCCGTACTGCTGCCTCCTTGACGCGAAAGACGCTGTTGGCAGCGTTGCCGACGTCGTTCTTTCCGACCCCCGGCCTGACCCAATCGCAACGCCCGCTGACCTGGGCGCAGCCGGTTGCGTTGGAGGGGGTGCCGAACCTTTATCAGGTCACAGACAACCTGTACCGGTCCGCCCAGCCCAATGCGGCGGGGTTCAAGGCGTTGGCGGCGGCGGGGGTGCAGACGGTCGTCTCTGTCCGCCAGACGGTGAACGATGTCCCGCATGGCAAGGATACCGGGATCGCCTTTGCCCGTATCCCGATGAAGTCGCGCTATGTTGCCGAGAATGGTGGTTGGCGGGTCGTGCGGTCTTTGCGGGCGGTCTATGCCGGGATGGAGCAGGGGCCGACGCTGATCCACTGTCACCACGGCGCGGACCGGACCGGGTTGATCGTGGCGCTTTACCGCATCCTGAGCCAAGGCTGGACGCGAGAGGCGGCCTTGGCCGAGTTGATTGACGGTGGTTACGGGTTCCACCCGATCTGGGCCAATATTCCGCGCTATGTCGGCCGGGTGGATCTGCAAGACCTGGAAGCGAGGGTCAGGGTATGACGGCTCCGGCGGAGTATGTGCTGTGGCAGGCTGACCGCTTGGCTGCGTTGAGTGCCGAGGATGGCTGGCTGAACCTGACCGACCGGCTGGAGATCCCTGACGGCCCGCAAAGGGTGGGGGCTGCGGCGGACAATGACCTGATCCTGTCGCACGGACCGGATCACCTTGGCACGCTGTTGCCGGGGTTCAGGTTTGACACCGGCGCTGTGCAGCAGGAATTCCGCGCCGAGGGCGGCAACCCGGTGCTGCGGGTGCCGCCGTTCCTGCTGGAAATCCACACGGTAGAGGGCCAGCCCGCACTGCGGGTGCGCGACATGACCCTGCCGCGCCGTGCCGATCTGCGGTATTTTCCCTATGACCCGGCGTGGAAGATCCGCGCCCGGTGGGAGGCTTTGGCCGATCCGCGCGCCCAGACGGTCGAACAAAAGGGCGCGGGGCCAACCTCTGTCACGCTGACCCATCGCGCGCATTTTAGACATGATGGCCGCGACGTGACTTTGCTGGCGACCCATTGGAAATCTGGCCAGCCGATGTTCGTGGTCCGTGACCAGACCTCGGGGCGTGAGACCTATGCCGCCTCTCGTTTCCTGATTGGCGAAGCGGTGACTGGGGGCGAAATTACCCTTGATTTCAACAAGGCGCACAATCCGCCTTGTGCCTTCACCGACTTTGCCATCTGCCCGCTGCCCCCGCGCGAAAACATCCTGCCCTTCGCGATCAGGGCTGGCGAACTGGCCTTGGGCTAGCCCAACACCCCCGATAGTTTTTCCGGCAGGCCGCAATTAAGTCCGGCTTCTGCCCGAATTTTGCCGCCCGATTCCTGTCTTTTGGACCCAGCAGCGTGGCAGAAGCCCCGCCGCAGGGGCTGCCGTGGTGGGAAGTGCCTCTGTTCCAGTGTTCGCGGATGTCGCTGTCAGGCGTGCCGCCCGAGTTTGAATAGGGCCCACCATGGCTATCGGTTCCACTACCGCCGACGTGCATATGATCAACATCGCTTTGATTGCCGCCGATGGCTCTGGTCAGGTGTGGCAAGACCCGACGCAGATGATTCCGGTCGGGATGAACGGCAACCCCGAGGCTTTTGTCGCCGCGATCAAGGCCGGGTTGCCGCTGGTCAACAATCTGCGGGTGCTGTTCAACGAATATTCCTTCAATGCCGATGGGTCGATGAACCCGCAGTTTGAACGCTTTTTGGCGGCGGCGGCGGCGCAGGGCTATCAGGTCACGCTGGCCTATGGCGGGGGTGAGGCGCAGAATATCGGGCTCGGCGATGCGATCCATCCGCGTCTGACCAATGCCGAAACCTATGACGCCGTGAGCGCGAATTTCGCCAATGTGCAGGGCGCCTGGTCCAGCATGATGGACTGGATGGACGGCCACGCCAGCACCGCCAAGGCGGTCTATGGGTGGGAGTTGATGAATGAGCCCGCCAGCTACCGCAACACGGTGCGGGCCAACGGGTCGGACGCCAACCACAGCGCCAGCGACTTTGTGGCGCTTTACGCCAGTCATTGCGCCGAACTGGCCCAGATGATTCAGTCGCGGGCCGACGGGCATATTCTGGTCGGCGGCTGGGGGTATAACGGCGACTTTCTGACGCTCGCCAATACCAAGATCGGCGATGTGTCGGCGCTGGATTTTCTGCGGGCGGCGGTTGGGCCTGATCTGGTGTGGTCGGCGCATCTGTATCCCGGCTGGATGGGCACCAATCTGCTGTCTGATCCCAGTGCGCTGTTGGACCGGCTGGACCAGATCTATTCCGTGTTGAGCGGCGATGATGTGCTGGTGACCGAAACCAACATGGATGGATCGGTCGACGATCAGGATCAGGCGATCGACTATTCCGACCTGTTCGCCGCGGCGTATGAGTGGTTTTCGGACAATGGCATCGGGATCGGCTGGTATCCGGGGGTGCAGACCGGGTCGTCGCATCTGATCTATGTCGAAAATGATGGCTCTATCACATTGCGGCATCAGCATTCGCTGGCCCATGCGCTCGACGCCTATTCGCTGGGTGAGGTGCAGCCGCTGCATGACGGCGACGAAAGGATTGTGACCGACCTCGTCGATGCCCGGTTGAAGAATGAGGCCTATGAGGTGGCCAAGGGCGAAGACTGGTTTGACCCGCTGACCAAGATGGGCACCGCCTTTGGCTTTGGCGGGCAGGACACGTTGCAGGGCACGCTGAAGTCGAACGATTTCCTTTATGGCGGGACCGGCAATGACGTGTTGCGGGCCACCGGGGGCGATGACTTTCTGTTTGGTCAGGACGACGATGATCTGCTGAAGGGCGGCACCGGGTTTGACCATCTGTTCGGCGGCAGGGGCAATGACACGCTCGATGCCGGGAAGGGGTCAAATCTGATGGTGGGCGGCGCGGGCGATGATCTGTATATCGTGCGGACCGGGCGTGACATGATCAAAGAGTTTGCCAATGACGGCGTGGATCAGGTCAACACCACGATGCGCTTTCTGTCGTTGGCGAGTGGCAATGCCACGCAATACGCCAATATCGAAAACCTGAATTACATCGGGGATGGCGATTTCCGCGGGACGGGCAACGACCTGAACAATGTGCTGACGGGCGGTGCTGGCAATGATGTTTTGTCGGGCGGCGCGGGGCGGGATGTGTTGCTGGGCGGTGCCGGAGACGACAAGCTGATCGGCGGGGACGGTGCCGACCGCTTCGTCTTCACGGCGAACATGGGTCACGATCTGATCGTGGATTTCAGCGGTGAGGACCGGCTGGTGTTTCGCCAGATTGACGGGATCAGTTCGGTTGCCGATGTCATGGCGCATGGCAGCATGGTCGGCGACGATGTGGTGTTCGACTTTGGCCTTGCGGGCGACCTGACCCTGCGCGGCATCACATTGGCCGACATTGCCGGTGATATCGTGGTGAGCTGAGGCGCGGTTTTGACGGCGGGAACCGGGGCATCTCTGGCCTGCGGCGTCATTTCCTCTTGCATCTGACGGTGGCATGACCAGATAGAGAGTCACAGAACCGTCAGGAAAAGGGGGCAGCATGTCCTATCAGATCGCCATTTTGGGGGCTTCGGGCTATACCGGGGCTGAACTCGTTCGCCTGATCGCCACCCATCCCGAGATGGAGGTTGCGGCCCTGTCTGCCGACCGCAAGGCCGGGATGACGATGGCCGAGGTGTTCCCGTTCCTGCGCCATCTGGACCTGCCGCGCCTGCAAAAGATTGAGGATATCGACTTCTCCAAGATCGACCTGTGTTTCTGCGCGCTGCCGCATGGCACCAGCCAAGAGGTGATTGCCGCCCTGCCGCCGACGCTGAAAATCGTGGATCTGTCCGCCGGGTTCCGGCTGCGCGATCCGGCGGTTTATGAAAAATGGTACGGCGCCGCGCATGTCCATCCGGACTTGCAGGCCGAGGCGGTTTACGGGCTGACCGAGTTTTACCGGGACGACATCGCCAAGGCGCGGCTGGTCGCGGGCACCGGTTGTAATGCGGCCACCGGGCAGTTTGCCCTGCGGCCCCTGATTGCGGCCAAGGTGATTGATCTGGACAACATCATCATTGACCTGAAGGCTGGCGTTTCCGGGGCAGGGCGGTCGCCCAAGGAAAACCTGCTGCATGCCGAACTGTCGGGCGGCACCCATACCTATTCCGCCGGTGGCAAGCACCGCCATCTGGGAGAGTTCGATCAGGAGTTTTCCAAGATCGCGGGCCGTCCTATTCAGGTGCAGTTCACCCCGCATCTGTTGCCGATGAACCGGGGCATTCTGGCGACCGTCTACGTCAAGGGTGATCCGGCTGCGGTGCATCAGACGCTGGTTGACGCCTATGCGAACGAACCCTTTCTTGTGGTTCTGCCGATGGGCAGCCTGCCTTCGACCCGCGATATCGCCGGATCGAACTTCTGTCACATCGGCGTGACGGCGGACCGGATTTCGGGACGCGCGATTGTGGTTGCGGTATTGGACAATCTGAACAAAGGGTCGTCCGGTCAGGCGCTGCAAAACGCCAATCTGATGCTGGGTCTGCCGGAAACCATGGGGCTGATGCTGGCCCCGATCTTCCCGTGAGCGTGGTGGGTAAGGGAACAAAATGGCTGGACTGAAGAACCTCAAGAAGACCCGGCGCATTCAGATCATTGCGGTGGCCTTTGGGGCCTTGGCCCTGTCCACCGCCTTGATCGGCTATGCGATGCGCGACGGTATCAACTATTTCCGCTCACCCACCCAGGTGACGACTGAGCCGCCGCATGACGGCGAGATGTTCCGCATTGGCGGGCTGGTCGAAACCGGGTCGCTGGTGCGCGGGCAGGGCGATACCGTGATGTTTTCGGTGACCGATACCAAGACGGTTGTTCCGGTGCGCTATACCGGCATCTTGCCTGATCTGTTCTCTGAAGGGGCTGGTATGGTCGCTTTGGGCAAGATGGAGGGGGACACCTTCATCGCCAGCGAAGTTCTGGCCAAGCATGATGAAAAATACATGCCCAAAGAGGTGATTGACGCCTTGAAGGCGCAGGGTGTTTACAGCCCGGACACCAAGCCCGGCTCTTGACCCGCCCGCCTTCTTGACTCCAGCGCCGTACGCAGGCTTTCCAACACCTTAACCGGGCCACCGCATCCTGCACCCATGTAAAACATGAGGTGCCGGATGAAATCGGTTCGCCAGATCGCAGAAGAGATTGTCACCCGTGAGGGTGGCTATGTGAATGACCGCGCTGACCCCGGCGGTGCCACCAATCATGGTGTCACAATCGGCACGCTGCGGGCGCTGAAGCGGGATATCAACCACGATGGCCGGGTTGATGAGGCCGATGTCAAAGGTCTGACCCGCGCTGAGGCCGTCGACATCTACATCCGCCATTATTTCAACCGCCCCGGCATTGCCGCCCTGCCTGCCGAAGTGCAGCCGGCGGTGTTCGACATGTATGTCAATGCCGGGGCCAATGCGGTGAAGGTGCTGCAACGGCTGCTGTCGCGCAAAGGCTTTCGCTGCGTGGATGATGGCGCGATTGGACCAGCCACGATTGCCGCCGCCGCCGCGATGGCCGCGCAAATGCCCGGCCAGTTGAACGCGGCCTACGGTGTCGCCCGCCGCGACTATTACTACGCCCTCGCCGATGCCCGCCCGGCCAGCCGCAAATATGCCCGCAGGCGCGATGGTGGCAAAGGCGGCTGGATCCTCCGCGCTGAGGCGTTTTTGCCGCAGAGCCTGTGGCTGACCGACGCGCAGCACCACGCCCGCATTGCCGACTGGAGCTAGGAACCCAACATGGACATGACCAAGATTGTCGAAGATATCGGCGCTGTCGTACAGGACATCGAAACGCAAAACGGCCCCGCTGCCGGAATACAAGCCGACCACGCCGCAAGGTTCCTTGGGTTACAACCATCTGATCGACGCGATGAACCGCCTGCCGCGTCCGCTGATGGCGCTGTTGACGCTCGCCGCGTTCATTGTCGCGGGCCTCAACCCGCCGTGGTTTGAGGCGCGGATGCAGGCCCTGGCGCTGGTGCCAGAGCCGATGTGGTGGATCATCGGGGCCATCATCACCTTCTTCTTTGGGGCGCGGGAAACCCATTACCTGCGCGAAAAGACCCCCCGAAAATCCTGAACGGTGCCAATTCCTGAAAAATCCACCGCGCGCGTCCCCAAGGGGCGCGCGCTTTTCCTTGGCCTGCTTGACCAAATGCCGCCGCTCTGGCATCCCCCAAGGCAATGAGACAGGATTTGATCAGATGAACCTCTTTGCCGATATCCGCAGCCTTGTCGTGGCCGAACTGACCGCTATGGCCAATGACGGCACCTTGCCGCAGGGCCTCGACCTTACCAATGTCGCGGTAGAGCCGCCCCGTGATGAGGCGCATGGCGATATGGCGACCAATGCCGCGATGGTGTTGGCCAAGCCCGCCGCCTTGCCGCCCCGCGCGATTGCCGACGCGCTTGCCACCCGTTTGGCGCGCGATCCGCGCATCAAATCGGCTGAGGTGGCGGGGCCGGGCTTCCTGAACCTGCGGCTGTCGAATGTGGTCTGGCAGGGCGTGGTCAAGGCCGCGCTGACGGATGGCAAGGATTTTGGCCGTTCGACCCTTGGTCAGGGTGCCAAGATCAATGTGGAATTTGTGTCCGCCAACCCGACCGGCCCGATGCATGTCGGCCATGTGCGCGGTGCGGTGGTGGGCGACGCCCTGTCCAACCTGCTGGCCTTTGCCGGCTGGAACGTGACGCGGGAGTATTACATCAACGACGCCGGCGCGCAGGTCGATGTGCTGGCGCGGTCGGCCTATGAGCGTTACCGCGAGGCCAACGGGCTGGAACCGGAAATCCGTGAGGGGCTGTATCCCGGCGATTACCTGATCCCGGTGGGTGAGGCGCTGAAGGCCAAATACGGCACCAGCCTGCTCGATCAGCCCGAATCTGTCTGGCTGACCGACCTGCGGCTGTTCGCCTCTGACATGATGATGGAGATGATCCGTGCCGATCTCGCCCAGTTGGGGGTGAAGATGGATGTCTACTCCTCTGAAAAGGCGCTGTACGGCACCGGGCAGATTGAGGCCGCGATCAACACGCTGCGCGAGCAGGGCCTGATCTATGAAGGCACGTTGGAGCCGCCAAAGGGCAAGACGCTGGAAGATTGGGAGCCTCGGGTGCAGACCCTGTTCCGGTCCACCGCGCATGGCGATGATGTTGACCGTCCGGTGATGAAGTCCGACGGGGCATGGACCTATTTCGCCCCCGACATCGCCTATCACTACAACAAGGTGCAGCGCGGGTTTGATGCGCTGATCGACATTTTCGGCGCGGATCACGCGGGCTATGTCAAACGGATGAAGGCGGCTGTCTCGGCGCTGTCGGGTGGCCGGGTGCCACTGGACATCAAGCTGGTGCAGTTGGTGAAGCTGTATAAGAACGGTGAGCCGTTCAAGATGTCCAAGCGGGCTGGCACCTTTGTCACCCTGCGCGATGTGGTCGATGAGGTCGGGCCGGACGTGACGCGGTTCATGATGCTGACCCGCAAGAACGACGTGGCGCTGGATTTCGACTTTGCCAAGGTGCTGGAACAGTCCAAGGACAACCCGGTGTTCTATGTGCAATACGCCAATGCCCGGATCAACTCTATCCTGCGCAAGGCGCGTGAGGCGGGGATGGATGTGTCTGACGCGGCCCTTGCGGGTGCCGACCTGAGCCAGCTTTCGCATCCGGCTGAAATCGACATGGCCCAGCAGATCGCGGAATGGCCGCGTGAGGTTGAGATTGCGGCCAAGGGCCACGAACCCCACCGGATCGCGTTTTACCTCTACGAATTGGCGTCTGAATTCCATGGATTGTGGAACAAGGGCAATGATGACCCCTCTCTTCGGTTCCTTCAGGAAGGCAATCAGGCCACATCTTTGGCGAAAATCGCCATGGTGCGCGCCACGGGCGTTGTGATTTCGGCAGGATTGGGTATTCTTGGGGTAACGCCGGTCGAAGAAATGCGCTGATAAACAGCATTCGACCTAACTGACCGGCACGAGCAGGCAAAGAAAGCGGGGGTGGCATGTATCGCCCTTGCATGAGAGGCATAATGGCAGATCTGGAATTCGAAGATTTCGAAGGTAATTACGGCACGCCCATGTCCGACGCCCGGCTAGAGCGGGCGCGTCGGATTGTCAGCATGGCCGGGGCGGTTTGCTCGGTGGCACTTGTGTTGGGGCTGGGGTTCTGGGGCTATAGGCTTGCGGTGCGTGATGTGGCGGGGGTTCCGGTCATGCGGGCCTTGGCCGGTCCGATGCGGGTGGCGCCAGCCGATCCGGGCGGCGATCAGGCGTCTAACCAAGGCTTGTCGGTCAACACGATCGCGGCGACGGGCAGCTCGGGCCCGGTCGCCGATGAGGTGACCTTGGCGCCGCGTTCGGTGTCGCTGCAATCTGATGACTTGTCTGGCTTGGCGATCCTGACCTCCAACCAGCCGATCAAGGCTGCGGGTGTGACGCTTGTCTCCAGCATCTCGGTTTCTGGTCAGGCCAAATCCGGCACGCCGGCGAACATTCAATTGGGCGAAGCGCCCACTTTGGAAGACGGCGGCGGCGATCTGGTGGATGAAACGACGGGCGCTGTGGTCGACGTGGCCAATGCCGATCCAGAGATTGTCCCGGCAGCCTCAACCTCCACATCGTCACCCGCCGTGGCCGTCAGCCTGCGTCCGATGGCGCGTCCGTCCAGCATGACCTCGTCGTCCAAGACGCCTGAAAAATGTCCGCACCGTATCTGCCCCGCCGCCCGCGACTGTGATTGACGCGGCGACCTTGCAGATCGGCACCCGTCTGGCCCAGCTCGGCGCGTTTGACACGCCAGAGCTTGCCAAGGTCCGCTTTGCCGAACTGCAATCGGAGTTTGGCGATCTGATGTCGGGCAAGGCGATGGTGATCGAATCTGCCCAGTCGGGTGGCCGCACCTTCTACCGCCTGCGCGCCCATGGGTTTGAGGGCGACGACGATGCCCGCCGCTTCTGCGCGGTGTTGCAGGCCGAAATCGCCGATTGCATCCCGGTCGCGCAAAGATGAGCATTGGTCGCGGGGCAGCCATTTTCGGCTGTGCCGGACCGGCGCTGCTGCCTGAGGAGACGCGCGTTCTATCGGGATTTTGCGCCCTTCGGCTTCATTCTGTTCGCCCGCAATGTGGAAAACCCCGACCAGTTGCGCCGCCTGACGGGCGATTTGCGCGACTCTGTGGGCCGCAATGCGCCGATTCTGGTGGATCAAGAGGGCGGCCGCGTACAGCGTCTGCGCGCGCCGCATTGGATGGAATGGACCCCGCCGCTCGATTTCGTGCAGGCCGCCGGGGCGAATGCCGCCAAGGCCATGGCGCTGCGCTACCGGCTGATCGCGCGTGAGTTGATGTCGGTCGGCATTGACGCCAACTGCGCCCCGGTCGGTGATCTGATAACCCCGCACACCCATCCGTTCCTGAAGAACCGCTGCTATGGTGCTGATCCGGCTGAGGTTTCCGCGATTGCCGCTGCCGTGGCCGAGGCGCATCTGGTCGAAGGCGTGTTGCCGGTGGTCAAGCATATGCCGGGCCATGGGCGCTCCGAAGTGGACACGCATCTGAACCTGCCCACCGTCACTGCCAGCCGCGAAGAACTCGCCGCGCAGGATTTTGCGCCGTTCCGTGCGTTGGCGGGTCTGCCGATGGCGATGACCGGGCATCTGATCTTCTCCGCCTATGACACGCGGCCCGCCACACAATCGCCGGTGATGATCGACGTGATCCGGCGTGAGATCGGCTTTGAGGGTCTGCTGATGACCGACGATCTGAACATGCAGGCGCTGTCGGGTGATCTGGCCGAACGTACCGCGCTGTCGATCGCCGCGGGTTGCGACCTTGCGCTGCATTGCAAAGGTGACTTTGCCGAGATGCAGATGGTCGCCGGGGCCGCTGGTGAGATGTCTGCGGCGACCCAAACCCGCGCCTCTGCTGCGCTTGCTGCCCGCCGCACACCTGATTTGGTTGACATCAAGCAGCTTCAAGACGACCTTTCCGCCATGATGGCGGACGCGACCGATGGCTGAGACCGAAACCTGGGACCAAAGCGACCGCCTTGGCACCGCTGATCGCATGGTCGCCGAGGCGCTGATCGTCGATGTCGATGGGTATGAGGGGCCGCTGGACCTGCTGCTGACCCTGTCGCGCAGTCAGAAGGTTGATCTGCGGAAAATCTCTGTCCTGCAACTGGCTGAGCAATATCTGTTGTTCGTCGCGCAAGCCTATCAGTTGCGCATCGAACTCGCCGCCGATTATCTGGTGATGGCGGCATGGCTCGCCTATCTGAAATCGCGCCTGCTGTTGCCGCCCGAACCCGGTGACGCGGGGCCATCGGCTGAGGATCTGGCCGCCCACCTGTCATTCCAGCTGGAACGCCTTGCTGCGATGCGAGAGGCGGCGTCGCGGTTGATGGCGTTGGATCAGTTGGGCCGTGAGGTGTTTGCGCGTGGCGTGCCGGAAGAGGTGACCCGCCGCCGCGACGTGCGCTATGAGGCGACGCTTCTGGACCTGATGCGCGCCTATGCCCGCATCCGCACCCGTGACGATTTCCGGCCCTATGCCTTTGACCGCCAGAATGTCTTCACCATGGAACAGGCGCTGGAGCGGATGCGCGGGCTGATCGGCTATGTCGGCAACTGGGCCGACCTGACCTCTTTCATGCCCGATGGCTGGGATATCAGCCCCGCCCGCCGCCGCTCTGCCACCGCCGCCCATTTCGCCGCCGTGCTGGAGATGGCGAAGCGTGGCCAAGTCCTGCTCCGCCAGACCGACACCTTCGGCCCCGTCGAAATCCGCCGGAGTGACCCATGAACGAAGTGGACCCCGTCGAACCCTCTCTCTTTGAAGCGCCGCCGATGGGCGAGCAGGAACGCATGGTTGAGGCGGTTCTGTTCGCCTCGGCTGAGCCTGTGACCTTGGCCGAACTGATCCACCGCCTGCCAGAGGGCTGCGATCCGGCAGAGGCGCTGATGACCCTGCGGCGGCGGTATGAGGGGCGGGGCGTCCACCTGACCAAGGTTGGCAACGCCTACGCCTTCCGCACCGCGCCCGACCTTGGGCACCTGATGTACAAGGAAAGCGTGGAGACGCGGAAACTGTCGCGCGCCGCGATCGAAACCCTTGCCATCATCGCCTATCACCAGCCCGTCACCCGGGCTGAGATAGAGGAGATCAGGGGCGTTGCCGTCAGCCGGGGCACGGTGGATCAGCTGATCGAACTCGACTGGATTCGCTTTGGCCGCCGCCGCATGACGCCGGGCCGCCCGGTGACTTTTGTGGTGACCGACCACTTCCTCGACCATTTCGGACTAGAGACGACCCGCGACCTGCCGGGCCTGAAAGAGTTGCGTGCGGCAGGACTTCTGGACAGCCGCCCCTTGCCCGGCACGGATTTGTCCCCAGATGAAGAAGAGGCCCAGACCGGGCAGAGTGAACTTTTTGAGGATTAGTGCTGTGAGGATTGGAAAATGGACCGAATGATCCAGATGATTATCAACGCCGTGATCCGGCAGGTGGTCAATCGCGGGGTGAAAACCGGGATCGACTATGCGGCTGGCAAGGCCAAGCCCAAGTCGCAGATGACCTCGGGCGAAAGCGCGCAGGCCCAAGACGCCGCCGCTGTCGCCAAACGTGCCCGCCAAGCCGCCAATCTGGCGCGTCGGATGGGTCGCTGATCCCCGTCACTGTGTCACCGTCTGACAGGCGCTGCCCGGCATGGTCGCGTCAATGACCTGTGCCAGCACGGGCGGCAGGGTCAGGCCGGGTTGCATATAGCGGCCCATGATGGGGCTATCGTTCAACTTGGTGGACCACATCACCGTGACATAGGGTGCGGCTGGCAGACGTGCGGTGTAGGGCTCTACACTCGGCAGATCGCCGCTTAGAAACGCCTGCAAGGCCCGCAGCAGCGCCAAATGCTCTGCCCGCCGGACGGGCCAGCGTAGTGGGCGATGGGGCGGCATTCCGGAGCCTGCGACCTCTACCACGATCACATGACCGTCCTTGACCTCGATTCGGCAGGACACGCCACTGGCAGGGTTGGAACTGGGGGCGATGGCAAAGGTCAGGACATCGGTGTGGGCTGCTTGGGGCAGCAGGCCTAACGACAGGACGCAGGCCTGTCGCCACATGGTTCACCCCAGTCTGAATTGCTTGGCCAACTTCAACCCCTGACCCTGATAATTGGACGCGATGCCCATACCATACAACGTATCGGGCCGTTCTGTCATGCGTTCATAGACCAGCCGCCCGACGACCTGCCCATGCTCCAGCACAAAGGGCGCCTCATGGCAGCGCACCTCTAGCACGCCGCGCGACCCGGCCCCACCTGCGGCGGCATAGCCAAAGCCGGGGTCAAAGAAGCCCGCGTAATGCACCCGGAATTCGCCGACCATGGCCAGATATGGCGCCATTTCGGCGGCATAGTCGGGCGGGATCGTCACAGCCTCTCGGCTGACGAGGATATAGAACGCGCCGGGGTCGAGGATGATCTGACCCTCGGTGGACCGGACCTCTTCCCAGAAATCACGGGCCGGATAGTGGCCGATGCGGTCCAGATCAATCACGCCAGTGTGCGGTTTGGCGCGGTAGCCCAGCAGATCGCCCTCAGCAGGGCGCAGGTCGACCGAAAAGCCCAAGCCCTCGGAAATGACGGCGGTGCCTGACACCAGCGGCTCCACCCGGTTCAGCGCGGTCAGATCGGCGTCCGACAGAACCGCCTGACCGGAGCGGAACCTGATCTGGTTCAACCGCTGCCCGGCGCGGACGAGGACCGAGAAACTGCGCGGGCAAACCTCAGCATAAAGCGGGCCGTGGTAGCCCTCGGCAATCCGGTCAAACTCAGTCCCGCCATCGGTGATGGTCCGGGTCAGCAGATCCAGCCGCCCGGTCGATGATTTGGCATTGGCGACGGCAGTCAGGCCCATGGGCAGGGCCAGATGCTCCATCAGCGGCACCAGATAGACGCAGCCCTTTTCCAGCACCGCACCTTCGCGCAGATCAACCTTGTGCATGGTGAATTCGGTCAGCCGGTCCGCCACCGTCCGCCCGGCACCGGCCAGAAACGACGCGCGCACCCGGTAGGCGACGGTGCCCAGCCGCAGGTCCAGCGAAGCGGGTTGGATTTGCGCGGGCAGAATCGGGTCAGAGGCCGCGATGGCGCCGTCCGCAATCATCACGCGCAGGGTTTGTGCAGGCAGAACGCCAAGCCGCATCAGTCAGTTCCTTTGGCAGCGCCGCCGCTCAGAAAGCTTAGGCTGGAAACGCAACCGCCCGCACGGCCATGGGCCAAGCGGGCGGTTTCGATATTGGTCGGGCCAGAGAGATTTGAACTCTCGACCTCCCGCCCCCCAGACGGACGCGCTAACCAGGCTGCGCTATGGCCCGACGAATGGCCGGATACATAACGAAATTCCGGGCGAGGGCAAGGTGCGAAGTGCATTCTTTGTCGGCTATCGACGCAGACGCTGCGCTTCGACGATCTGGGCGTGCAGCAGACCCATGCGGTTGTGCAATTCGGTCAGGGATTCGGCGGTTGCAGCCGACACCGGACGGGGCAGGGCGCGCAGACGTGCGGCGATGCTGCCATTGCCAATCTGGGCCAGCTGTTCCGAATCCGGCTCCGAATCCGGGTCCAGCGGATCATCGGCTGGTTCCTCTGCCGGGGACTCAGTCGGTTCATCAAACGGCAGTTCCGGTGTTTCGGTGTCGGGAATCTCTACCGGGGCCATTGGCGGCGCATCACCCGGAACTTCGGTCGGCGGTTCGGGCGGCTGCTCAGACGGGATCTCAGGCGTGCCAAAGATTGCCGCTGGGGCGGTGTCGGGCTCCTCGGTGTCTTCCTCAACAAACACATGGTCAGCTTCGGGCACCGTCTCATCAATCGGATAGGGGCGGGTCAGGACGCCCTGCCGCATCGGGATGCCGTCATTGGGTTGATCCGCAGCGCCATCGTCCACCGTCTCAGCGGGGCTGTCAGGCGCAGGCGGCTCTACGGGCGCGCGCAGGGCCACGACATCGGCAGCGCCCTCGGATGGCTTTGTCATGCGGCGTACGGCGGTGCCGAGGGCAAAGACCCGTGCGGTTTCCGGCTTCTCGGCCTCTTCCAGATCTGGATCAACGCGTACCGGCAGGTCGAGGTCATCATCGGCGGCGTCCATGTCAAAGTCCGCCTCTGCGCCGCCCGCGACCATGGCCGCGACATGACGCACACCCTGTTCGCGCAGAATCTTCTGCACGCCCCGGATTGTCATGCCCTCTTCATGCAGCAGATGCCGAATGCCGCCCAGCAGCGCCACGTCGGCAGGCCGGTAATACCGCCGCCCGCCCGCGCGTTTCACGGGTTTGATCTGCGGAAACCGGCTTTCCCAGAACCGCAGAACATGGGCCGGGGTTTCCAGCGACTCGGCCACTTCGGAAATCGTGCGGAAGGCCTCTGGCGACTTGTCCATCCGCTGATCCACCCCTTACTTCTTTTTGCCAGCCGCCACGCGATCTTTCATCAGATGCGAGGGCCGGAACGTCAAGACGCGTCGGGGCGAAATCGGAACCTCATCCCCCGTCTTGGGGTTGCGGCCGACCCGTGCGGTTTTCGACCGCAGCGAGAATGTGCCGAACGAAGAAATCTTGACCGTCTCACCTGCGGCAAGCGCATCAGAGACATGCTGCAACACGCTTTCCACCAAGGTGGCGGATTCGTTGCGCGACAACCCGACCTCGCGGAAAACAGATTCGCTGAGGTCCATCCGCGTCAGTGTCTTTTCACTCATCGTATCCCCCTGGCTACCATTCCAAAGTTTTCCTTTGGCTTTCGGGAAAGGATGCGCGGTATCAAATTGCGAGTCAATAACAGGGGCTTGGAAAGCGTTCTTTCCACCAAGTCTTCGCTGATAATTCGTATGGTTGGGGGCCTTGCGGGCCGTCACCAGCGCAGAATGACCGATCCCCAGGCCATTCCGCCGCCAATCGCCTCTGTCACCAGCAGGTCGCCGGGCTTGATCTGGCCACGATCCCGACCAACGGACAGGGCGAGGGGAATCGATGCGGCAGAGGTATTGCCATGATCCTGGACCGTCACCACGACCCGGTCCATGCCGATTTGCATCCGCTTGGCTGTCGATTCGATGATGCGGATATTGGCTTGATGGGGGACGATCCAGTCGACCTCATCCGCCGTCAGCCCGGCCCGCTCTAGTGCGGTGTGGGCGGTCTCTGCCAGCTTTTCAACTGCATGGCGGAAGACTTCCTTGCCCTGCATCTTGAGATGGCCGGTGGTGCCAGTGGACACGCCGCCGTCGACATAAAGCAAGTCTTTGAGCTGCCCATCGCTATGCAGATCGGTCGCAAGAATCCCACGGTCAGCCGAGGTGCCTGCCGATTCTGTCGCCTCCAGCACCAGCGCACCAGCACCGTCGCCGAACAGCACGCAGGTAGAGCGGTCGGTCCAGTCCATCAGTTTTGAAAACGTCTCAGCCCCGATGACCAGAACCCGCTTGGCCGAACCGGCCACGATCAGCGCGTTGGCGGTGGTCAAGGCGTAGACAAACCCCGCGCAGACCGCTTGCAGGTCAAAGGCGAAGCCGCTGGTCATGCCAAGATTGGCCTGCACCATCGTCGCAGCAGACGGAAAGGTCAGATCGGCGGTAGAGGTCGCCAGGATGATCGCGTCAATGTCGCTGGGCAGCAGCCCGGCATCCGCAAGGGCGGCCTTGGCGGCACGGGTTGCCAGATCCGATGTGGTCTGCCCCTCAGCCGCGAAATGGCGCCGCTCGATGCCAGAGCGGGTTCTGATCCACTCATCCGAGGTTTCGATCAGGGCCTCAAATTCCGAATTGGGCACCACGCGTTCCGGCAGGTAATGCCCGACGCCTTTGACCACGGCGCGAATTGTCATTCTGGCTGCCCTGCTTGTATTTCTGTTGCTGCGGCACTTTGCCCCGCGGCCAGACCGGATGCAACCCGCGCTGCAAGCCGTTCTTGAAAGCCGGATTTTGCCAGTTGATAGGCCATCGCAATCGCCGAGGCGACGCCGGTGGCATCGGCTGAGCCGTGCGATTTCACCACAATGCCGTTCAGCCCGAGAAACACCCCGCCGTTCGACCGTCGCGGGTCCATCCGGCGTTGCAGGCGGTTCAGCGAGGCGAGGGCGAGGACAGCGGCCAGTTTCGACAGCAGCGTCGCGCTGAACGCCTCTTTCAGGAAGTCGCCGATCAGCCGGGCGGTGCCCTCAGCCGTTTTCAGCGCCACATTGCCGGTAAATCCGTCCGTCACGATCACATCCACCCGGTCTGAGGGCAGATCGACGCCCTCCACAAAACCGACGAATTCGTAATCGCCAAGGCTGGCTGCGGCGGAAATCTGGTCAAAGGCCAGCTTCAACTCGGCGCTGCCCTTATGCTCTTCAGTGCCCACATTCAGCAGGCCGACGCGGGGGTTTTTGATGCCCATGCCATTGCGGGCATAAGAGGTGCCCATCAGCGCGTATTGCAAAAGGTCGCCGGCATCGGCCTTGATGTCGCCGCCAGCGTCCAACATCAGGTTGAACCCGCCCGGATTGCGGCTGGGCCACAGACAGGCGATGGCGGGACGGTTCACGCCGGCAATCTTGCGCAGGCGGATCATGGAAACGGCCATCAGCGCGCCCGTGTTGCCGCAGCTGACGGCAACCTTGGCCTCAGCATCCTTGACCGAATCAATCGCTGACCACATCGAGGTGCCAGCACCATGGCGCATCACCTGACTGGGCTTATCCGCCATCGTCACCACGCGCGGGGCGTGGCGGATCAGGACGCGGCCCGTCAGTTCTTTTTGTTTGGCCAGCAGTTTGGTCAGCTCAGCCTCATCCCCGTGGAGGATGAAGGTGGCGTCGGGCATGGTCTTGGTACAAATAGCCAAACCGGCGACAACTGCCGCCGGTCCACGGTCGCCGCCCATGGCGTCAACCGAAATGACGATCCTTGAAAGGCCGTCAGCTGAGGGGCGCGAAGCTCCGAGGGCAGGTGAACTGTCGCTCGTACTGGCCATGGGGCAGCGCGCCTGTAGCGCGGCTTACGCCGCGTCCTCGTCAAGATCCGATGCTTTGACCGATGCCACGACTTCGCGGGCATCATAATGGCCACAAGCGCCACAGACGTGGTGCGGGCGTTTCAGTTCACCACAATTCGGGCATTCACCCGGATTTGCAGCCACCAGCGCGTCATGAGCGCGGCGCATGCCGGTTTTGGAAGAGGTCGTGCGATTCTGCGGGACAGCCATGTCTCACCTAAAGTTTTGGGGACATGCCCCTGATTTCCTGAGCTTTATTATGAACAATCCCTAAGGAAAATGCCCATTTCCAGCCTGTGAATGAGGCGCGGAACATAACCGGATTTGCGCCATGTGCAAGCCCTATTCTGTCCGCGCAGGGTGTCAATCCTTGCCTTCGCTCTCGGTGCCCTTTTGGATCAGTTTTGCCAGATTGGCAAAGGGTTTTAGGTCGGCATCGTCGATTGGTTCGGCATTAGGTGGTGTGATGGTCAATTTGCCCAGTTCCACGCCCGGCGCACGGGGGTAGAGCGGCAGGGCAAGCGCCAACGCCTCGATCGCCACGGCGGCGGCGTCAATCACCTCTTCCAGCGGTTCGATCGTGTCATCCTCTGGAATCTCGACCTCTTCGCCCTTGGGCACCTCATAGTCGGCGACAAACAGCCGACGGACCGGGTCTTCGATCTTGGTCTTGACCGGCTCCATCGTCACAGAGCAGGGCTGGACGGCGGTGGCCTGCAATGTTCCGGTCAGTTCCATGTCGCGCTTGCCGCTGGAGCGGATGTCGCCCTCAAACACCATATGCGGCAGGTCGATCAGGTCCAGCGCCTGCGCGATGGCGGCGCGTGCTTTGGCGTCGGGGGTGAATTTCACATGGGTCGCTTTGCGTCCGGCAATGGCGGCCACGCGGAAAGTCAGGCTGGGCAGCGTGGCGCTGTCAGGCTGCGGTGTGGTGTCGGTCATGTCAGATCTCCTTGTTGCGGCTTTGAACCGCCCGCAAAAGCCCGTCAAGCGTTCCTTTCTTGAACCGTGGCGCAACCTTCTGTAATCCATTGGCTCAGGGACCATGAAGAATGGCCCGGCGGGGGGTGGTCAAGGCTGAGTGTATCAGCGTGATGCCCGCCGTGTCCGCCATCAAAAGGTGACGGTTCAGGCAGGGGCAGGGTCAAGTATGGTGCGCGGCAAAGCAGAAGGTCGGGGTCAACGCAGGGGCCTGTCGTGGCTTGCGACATTCGCCATGGCGATGACTTTGGCGATAGCGGCCTGTGTGCCGATCTTTACCAACCACGGCTATGTGCCGACGGACGAAGACCTTAGCGTTATCAAGGTCGGCGTGGATGACCGTGATTCTGTCGGTGTCACCATCGGCCGCCCAACGATTGAGGGTTTGTTGGGCGATGACGCCTGGTATTACGTGCAAAGCCGCTACCGGACCGTTGGTGCCGCCGAACCGGTAGAGATTACCCGTGAGGTTCTGGCGATCAGCTTCAGTCCCGATGGCAAGGTGGAAAACATCGAACGCTTCGGGCTGGATCATGGGCGAATCGTCCCGATCTCACGCCGGGTGACGACGACCAACATCCGCGGCAAGGGCATCATTGCCCAGATCTTCGGCAATATCGGCAAGCTGAACACCGACAATCTGTTCAAATAGCGGGCTGGCAAAGCAGCGCCCCGAACTTGGTCCGGGGCGCGTCGCACCTACTCGTCTGCTTCAAACTCCAACGCCACGCCGTTCAGGCAATAGCGCAGGCCGGTCGGGGCAGGGCCGTCCGGGAACACATGGCCCAGATGGGCGTCGCAGACGTTGCAATGCACCTCTGTCCGCTTCATGAAAAAGCTGCGGTCGGTGGTTTCGCCGACCACGTCGCCATCCACCGGGGCATAGAACGACGGCCAGCCGGTGCCGCTGTCGAACTTGGTTTTCTGATCGAACACCACCGTGTCGCAGCAGATACAATGATACTTGCCCGGCCCTTTCGGGAAATCGTCATGGGTGAACGCCCGCTCGGTCCCGTGTTTGCGCGTCACCTTATAGGCCAGCTCATCCAATTGGCTGCGCCATTCAGCGTCAGTTTTCACCACTTTTTCCATTCGTCCCTCCATTCACCCCAAGGGGGCTATCAGCTTGCGCCACCCCCACACAATGCGCCAAACTTAGGCATTCGCCACGCAATCACCAAGCCCGGACACGGAGAGATGAAGTGCAACCGCTGACCCGGGGTATTTACACGGCACGTCTGGCCGAAACGCCTGAAGATGTGGCGCAGGCCTTGGCGCTGCGGCTGCTGTGCTTTCGGCTGCGGCGCGGGCAGGCGGTGGCGAGTGACGCCGACCGGTTCGACGATCTGTGCCAGCATATCCTGCTGACCGATAACCGGACCAACCGCGTGGTATGCTGCTTTCGGCTGATGCTGTTTGCTGACCTCCGGTCCACCGCCAACAGCTACGCCGCCCAGTTCTATGACCTGTCCGCCCTGCAAGCCACCTCAGGCCCGCTGATGGAGTTGGGCCGGTTTTGCCTGCACCCCGACCATGCCGATCCCGATATCCTGCGCCTCGCTTGGGCCATGCTGACCGGACTTGTCGATCAACACCGCATTGCCCTGCTGTTCGGCTGCTCCAGCTTCGATGGCGCGGACCCGGACCTGCACCAAGCGGCGCTTGCCTATCTCGCCCGCAATCACCTTGTACCTCAGGGGCCAAAGCCCTGCGCAGCACTAACCTGCGACCTCCGCCCGCTTGCCGTCCAAGCCCCCGCGAAGATGCCCGCGATGCCCTCGCTGTTGCGGACCTATCTGGGCATGGGCGGCTGGGTGTCTGACCATGCGGTGATTGACCGCGATCTGAACACGCTGCTGGTCTTTACCGGGCTAGAGATTGCCGCCGTTCCCGCCCACCGCGCCCGTGCGCTGCGCTCACTTGGCAGCGCCATGCCGCACGCGGGCAGTTGACCTTGTACACGCGCCGCCATAATGCCCGCCCATGGCACGCGCACCCCTTCTCCAACTATCGCAAATCTCGCTGACTTTCGGCGGCAATCCCCTTTTCGCGGAACTGGACATGACGATCCAGCCCGGTGACCGTGTGGCCCTTGTCGGGCGCAACGGCTCTGGCAAGTCCACGCTGATGAAGGTGATGGCCGGTCTGGCCGAGGCGGATCACGGCCAACGTGTCGTCTCGCCCGGTGTGACGGTGGGCTATATGGAGCAGGACCCCGACCTGTCCGGCTTTGAAACCCTTGGCGAATACGCCGCCTCGCGTCTGCCAGAGGAAGAGTCCTACAAGGTTGCGATGGCCGCCGAGGGCCTGCATTTCAACCCCGACACCCCGGTTGCGACCGCCTCAGGTGGTGAACGCCGCCGCGCCGCCCTTGCCAAGCTGATGGCAGAGGCGCCCGAACTGATGCTGCTGGATGAGCCGACCAACCACCTCGACATTCACGCCATCGAATGGCTGGAAAAAGAGCTGTCCGAAACCCGCACCGCTTTTGTGATGATCTCTCACGACCGCGCCTTCCTGCGGTCCCTGTCCAAGGCAACCCTGTGGATCGACCGTGGCGCTGTCCGCCGCCGTGATTCGGGCTTTGAAGGGTTTGAGGATTGGCGCGACACGATCTGGTCCGAAGAAGACGACGCCCGCCACAAGCTGGACCGCAAAATCAAGCATGAGGCGAAATGGGCGGTAGAGGGCATCTCGGCCCGCCGCAAGCGTAACCAGGGCCGGGTCCGCGCTTTGGCCGACTTGCGCTCTGAACGCTCCTCCCAAATCCGCCGTCAGGGCACCGCCGCGATGGACTTGTCGTCAGAGGTGACTTCAGGCAAGCGCGTGATTGAGGCTGTCGGTCTGACCAAGATCTATGACGGCAAGGTCATCATCAAGGATTTCGACCTGCGCGTGTTGCGCCGCGACCGGGTGGCCTTTGTCGGCCCGAACGGCGTCGGCAAGACCACGCTCTTGAAAATGCTGACAGGTGAGATTGCCCCGGACGAGGGCCGCGTCACCCTCGGCACCAACCTCGAAATCGCGGTGTTCGACCAGACCCGCGCGCAACTGAACCCAGAGGCGACGCTGTGGGACAACCTGACGGGCGATCCGTCAATGGCGGTCAGCGGCAATTCCGATCAGGTCATGGTGCGCGGCATGCCCAAACATGTGGTCGCCTATCTGAAAGACTTCCTGTTTGACGAACGCCAAGCCCGCGCCGCCGTGAAATCGCTGTCCGGTGGCGAAAA
Organism: uncultured Alphaproteobacteria bacterium; assembly: GCA_963781185.1. Taxonomy (GTDB): domain Bacteria; phylum Pseudomonadota; class Alphaproteobacteria; order Rhodobacterales; family Rhodobacteraceae; genus Stagnihabitans. The sequence goes on along the minus strand of CAWAEL010000019.1, from coordinate 4,126 downwards.
GGCCCGTCTGCTGCTGGCCAAGCTGATGGCCAAGCCGTCGAACCTGCTGATCCTCGACGAGCCGACCAACGATCTTGACGTCGAAACGCTGGACCTTCTGCAAGACATCCTCGGTGAATATGACGGCACCGTGCTGCTGGTCAGCCACGACCGCGATTTCATCGACCGCGTGGCGACCTCTACCGTGGCACTCGAAGGCAACGGCGTCGCCACCGTCTATCCCGGCGGCTGGTCCGACTATGCCGCCCAGCGCACCGCCAACGGTCAGGCCGTTCTGGAAAAGCCGACCGCCAAGACCGAAACCCGGTCGGCCCCTGAGCCGAAGAAGAAGCCCGCCACCGCCCTGACCTTCAGTGAGCGCAACCGGCTCGCGCAACTGCCCGACCAGATCGAAAAGCTGGAGGCTGAAATCGGCAAGCTGTCCGACCTGCTCAGCGATCCCAATCTGTTCGTCCGCGACCCCGGAACCTTCCGCCGCACCACCGAGGCCGTGGCCCAACGTCAGGCCCAACTGGCGGCAGCAGAGGAAGAATGGATGACGCTGGACGCACGTTCCGCAGGGTAATCGGCGGCGTTTAGCCTAGTAATTCCAGTCGGTTGGCCGAAAATGGCCGAGAGTGGCCCTGGATTTGTTCCATCAAATTCTTGTGTGCGGTGCAGCACTGGAAGTGCGGGCTCAGGTGGCACATCTAGCGGTCATACACCACGCAGGCTGATCCTGCGGGATGATAGACCTGACACTGGAGACACTAAATGAAAAACGCCGGACTTCTGACTTTCGCCCTCGCCCTCGTCCCGATGACCGCCATGGCTGGTGGCCCTGCAGTTGCCACCATGGAACCCGCAATCGTCGCACCGGTCGCCCCGGTGATCTATGCCCCCAGCATGGACTGGTCCGGCTTCTATTCGGGCGTCTCGCTCGGCTATGGCAAGTTCACCGGTGGCAATGACGGCCAATCCTCCTTGGCCGGGATTGACCTTGGCTACCGTCATGACTTCGGCATGGCCGTTGTCGGTGCCGAACTGAGCTATGACAAGAACAACCTCGGCGAAAACAGCGCCAACGACCAGATCAACAGCACTGCCGGCGTGAAGTTGCTGGCGGGTGTCGATATGGGCAAGACCTTGGTCTATGCATCGATCGGCGCGTCGCAGGCAGAGGCCCAAATCGGCGGCGTCACGGCCACCGACAACGGCTATTTCGGCGGCATCGGCATGGACTACGCCCTGACTGACAAATGGACCGTGGGTGGTGAGATCCAGTCGCACCGCTACGACAACTTCAACAACAGCGGCGTCAATCTGAAAGACACCTCGCTGGAAATGAAGGTCGGCTACAAGTTCTGATCTGAAGCCCGCTTCTGATCTGAAACCAGACCGTCAAAGGGACAGGGTAGCGCAAGCTGCCCTGTCCTTTGCCATTTCAGCCGCCCAGCTTGACCACGGGCCGGTAGCCAGCCCGCAGCACTGCAACCGTTGGGCGCGGCGTCAGGACCGTGACCATGCCGTCCGGCAGCGCGCCCGGCGCACCATACCCAGCCGGCGCATAGGGAAAGGCCTGCCCACCGTGGATCAGACAAGCCGTGCCCCCCAGCAGGATGAACGTCCCCTCTGGCAGAGCACCCGCCTCAGCCTCAAACCTCTGCTGGGTGCCGCCGGGTCCGATCCGGGCCAGATGCAGGGCCGCGTCCATCTCAGGGGCAGAGGGCGCGTCCCCCCAAGCCGCACGATAGGCGTTGTAGGCGGTTCTGCGGCACAGCGCGCAGGGGCGGTGACCGGCGGATAGGGCCACCGCCTCATCGAGAAAGAACAGCTCTGTCCATGTGCGCGGCGTCATCACCTGCCGCTGCCAGCCCTTGTACTCCAACGCGCAGATGATCCACGCGCGGCCCTTCCACCGCGCCCGTCCCAGCCGTTTCTGGTCGTCATGCAGACAGCCCCGGTTGCCGGTGAACAGCCCCCGTGCCGGATCGGCGACGATCTCTCCAGTCGGCAGGACGCGATTTTGCAGGGGCATCTCGGTCTCCGACTGGGGCGTCCAGATCTGGACGGTTTCAGGAATACTGCCAAAACAACAGGGTTAGTTTCGCAAAATTAACCCCGCCTTAACCCTCAACCGGACCGAGGCCCGCCTGCACCTTCTTGGTCAGCCCACCCCGGATGATGAGATATGAGGTCGTGATCCTCTCCCGCAGCTCCGCCTCCTCAACCGTGCCAAACGGAATACGAACCCAGCTGCGGTGGAAATACGGCGCCCGAAACGCCCGCCCCATGTCGATCAGCAGTTGCGCGGTGTCCACATCCGGGCATTTCACATTCAACCCGTTGTCATCCGACGCGCCAACCACGGCAAACATCTTGCCGCCCACCTTCCACGCATCATGCCCACCGCCCCACGGATCAGAATGGGTGGCACCGGGCAGACTGGCCGCATGGGCGTTGACGATGGCGCGGGTCATGGTGGAAGTGTTGCCGATCGCTGGCCTGCCATGCAACCCTAGAAATGGAGTGTGGGCGGTCCCGTGGCCAAATCATACAACCCTTGGCTTCATGGAACCGATGCGGGGCAGGCAGTGGACCTCAATCGCGCAGCAGGTTCGGGCATCCAACCTTCCGCCAACAGCACACGGCGGGCAAGGTGGATTGGAATGTCGTAGATATTCGGAAGGCTGACTGTTCCATTGCAAAACGAGTCGCGACTGGCGACAGCCGAGACGATGACCAGATGACGATGACCAGATCAGGCCCATGCAGGCGCAGGTCGGCCCATGGTCGGTAGGGATAGCTGCCGTCCCAGACCCTCAACCCGCCTTCGGTTTCAGAAATGGAACCGATCCCACGCCGGGAATTGGGTTCGGCATAAATTAACCCCTCCATCCGTCCGGCGCGGAAGATTGCTATGTTGCCGTCAGTGATCTCACAGGACCCGCTGGTGCCGGGCGAAACGTGGCCCGCAAAACTGACAATGCTCAGACCGTTCAGCACGATTTCAGAGGTCACGCCCCATCCCTTTTGGGCGATTCCCTGACCTTCAGGCGTGCGCGGATTTACGACGACCGGTGTGCAATCGGTGGGATCAACTGGACCTGCAGGATTCGATGGCAGGTGGTCCAAGGCGACAACCATCAAATTGTCGACTTGGCTCACCAGATCCACGCCACCAGCGAAAGCGGGTGATACAGAGTTGCATAGCGCGGCGAGTATGATTGTGCGGATCATGGCGGTAGGATGCGGGTTGGGGATGGTCCTGACAAGTATTGAAATAAGCGAGCCGTAGGTTGGGCGATAGCCCGACTTGCAGCAAGCCGGACAGGGGGCGAGCTGCTAGGCCTGCCCCAACTCTCCGTGGACAACGCCGCTTACCAGAAACTCTGGCACGCCAAGGCCCGTCAGCCGAGTGTCGGCGGCGGGTCGATCCCTCGCACGATGCTCCCCAAAACCTTTCCATTCTATGAATGTATAATTTTAGTTGTGCACCGCATGGGGCGCACGCCAGACACACATGGGGCGGAGTGATCATGAATCTCACTACCAAGGTCTTTTTGACCTTTGTCCTCGTCATTGCCATCGCACTCGCGACCGCTAGCCTCCTCATCGAACGCGGAACAAGCAGCGCCTATCAGGGCTACCTTCGGGGCTACGAGAAGATGCAGCTCGCCAGACTGGCCCAAGAAGCAGGGAGTCGCTACACAGAAGGCGACTCCTGGATCACCGTGCAACAGTGGCTCGATAGCGAGGCTTCCACCTTGTTCATGCCCGGCATGGGCTTTGGACAAGGCCAGCGGGGCCATGGAGCACCGGCGCAGGCAGACCCTCCACAAACATCGACCCGCTTTGTGCTGGTCGACGCACAAAGCGGACAGCCCCTAGCAGATGACAAACTACCCCAAGTCTCCATAGAACAACTGGCTTTGGGCGCACCGATAGAGGTTGGCAATGGGATTGCTGCCGTGCTCATGCCCAGCACAACGCAATCTTCCGTTGGCCCAGCCGAGCAAGCTCTCCTGGATCAGGTGCAGCGGGCGATTGTGATTGCGGCTCTTGTTGCTGGGGCCACGGCGCTGCTGATCGGTGGTGTGTTGGTTTCTCAGCATTTTGCAGCCGCTCAAACGCTTGGAGACAGGCG
>CAWAEL010000018.1:0-36561 GCA_963781185.1 uncultured Alphaproteobacteria bacterium | reverse complement strand
AGAACTCCTGTTTCAAGCGTCGGGCATGGCGGACGGGATCCACCAATCCACCCCGCGTGGGGTTGTGATGTATTCAGGCCAGCGAAAATGGATGGGGGCGGGATAGTCGCACAAAGGTGGGGTCCATTGGCTGCCGCCGATCCCGCCTCCGGTGCGCGTCTTGAACTCGTCCATGGCCGCGTCGCGGGCGACTGGATCTTCCAGCAGGCGCAAGGTCGACAGCGCCAGGGATCTTGGCGGCGGTTTGCACCATCGGGTCAATGGTCGCGGGAATTCCGCCAAGCGCGTTCATCACCCAGGCCGGATAGGCTTGCCCGGCGGGGGCCCTGAGCGCGGGCCTTGCGACGTAGAACCGCGCCGTTGGTGCATGCCACGTCATATCGGTGTAGTCATCCGAGGTGGAGTTCAGTTGCGAGGGCGGCAGGTCGCGGCGCAGGATCGCCTCGGCCTCTTGCGGGTCGATCAACCGGCTCATCTCGTCGATAAAGGGTTCAGACATCGGGTCCATACCGAGGCCGATCTGGATCTCGCGCGCCACCGCCTTGGCGTTCTCGTTCCACACCGGCGCGCCTACCGCTTGCATTGCCTGCCAGACGGTGGTGGCAATCGCGGGCGAGATTGGCAAGGCCGTGCCGCGATTTGCAGACCCAGTGCCGCTCATACCGGCAGCCGGTGATGGCGGCGGCTGCGGCGGCATTGCGATCCAGCACGGCGGTGACCTGATCGGCCATGGCAATTGTGGGCACGCGGATCATGTACTGCACTTCGGCGAGGCCGGCAGGGAGATTGTCGGCGGTGGCTTGTCCGGCGGTCAAGATCGCCTCGGAAACCGACCAGCCGCCCTGATGGGGCAGCATGGAATCGCGCAGCCATTTCGAGGACTGATACATCAGCATGAGCGCATCATTCGCGCCGGGCGCGCGCACGGCGGAATGCGATTGCGGGATCGGCGCGCCATCATGACGCCCCATGTTTCGGGCGCATCGCAGATGAAGCGGTAGACCATCGCATAGGCAGCACCGCAGTGGGTGTCCCACCGCACGGTGTTGCACATCGGCAGCATGTAGAACGGATGGAACGACAGAATTGCCGCCAGCCCGTCATAGTAGCCCGCGGCGGCGTGAATGGGCTTGGACCCGCGCACCTTTTCGGCAGGCTCGCCAGTAAAGCGCAGGCCACCCTTGATACCGTGCCGGTCCATCGCCGCCTTGATCGCCAGGAGCGCCGCCGAGCCCGGCCATGCCAAGACCCGAATGCGGGTCGGTGTGACCGCCTGCCTGAAAACCCAAGCCCCGCCGCGGGGTTCGCGCCGCGTCGAGGCCGCCTGACAGTTGCCCGGCACGGCATCATATTCGGCGTAAGCCCGATGACCGGGCCGTCGCCGTTGCTCCAGTCCGCACAAAAGGCGGTGGGCATGCCGGCAGAGCCTTCCTCGACAGTGAATCCCTCGGCCCGCAGCCGTTCGACATACCACGCCGCCGAGCGGTATTCGCGCCACGCAGTTTCGCCATAGCCGAAGATCGTGGCGGTCCACTCCGACAGATCACTGGCGCGCGCGGCGACGTCATCGAGGGCGAAAATCTGGGCTGGACTCAGGGGCATGAACCGCTCCTTTGACGAAGCCTAAACGCCCGGCACAAGCTGTGGGAAGTGAAACCTTTTTCAGCGATCGGCAAATCATTTTCACCTAAGCTCTTGCCGGGCAAAACCGTCAGGGCCTATCGTCAAAGAGGGAGCAAGCGGATATGCGCATTCCATCAACTCAGGCGCTGCGGGCGCTGGTAAGCTTTGCCCGCCACGGCACGGTCTGGCAGGCGGCGGATGAGCTGAACCTGACCCGCTCCGCTGTAAGCCATCAGTTGCGGATGCTGGAGCGCGATCTGGATTTCCATATGCTGAACCGGGTCGGCACGCGGGTCGAATTGACGCCGCAGGGCGGGCCTATGCCGATGATGTCCGCCAGGCGCTGCTGGCGATTTCGGGATCGGCAGCCCGCAACATCGGGCGCGGCGTGACCGGCAGCCTGACGGTCAGTTGCGCGCCCGGTTTCGCCTCGTCCTGGCTCTGCAACAAGATCGCACGTTTTGTCTCGACCTACCCCGATGTCGCCCTGTCGATCATAACGCCGCGTCGCTTGGGCGAAGTCTCAAATCCCGATGTCGATGTCTTTATAACCTATGGCAGCGGTGAATTTGCCGAGATGGACAGTGAACACATTCTGGACGTGGTCACCTCGCCCGTTTGCAGTCCGGCGATGGTCAACCGACTGGGCGGGATGCCGGAACCGCTGGACGTGTTGCGCCTGGGGCTGTTGCATCTGTCGGACTATAATGACTGGGCGCTTTGGTTTTCCTCGGTCGGCCTTGACCCCGGTCTTGCCGCAACCGGGGTGGTGTTTTCGGACATGCACCTGGTCTATTCTGCGGCACTCGCCGGGCAGGGCGTTGCCTTGGGCGACGTTGTCTTGTCTGAAGATGCCATGAACAGCGGACAGTTGGTGCGTCCCTTCGATCAAGAGGTGCGCTCTCCCAAGGCGTATTATATGGCCGTGCCCTATGCCATGATCGACAGTCCCACTGTTGTTGCCTTTCGCAATTGGTTGCGGGCGGAGCGCGCCCAGGGCTTTCCCCTTGCCAGAGTGAGGGCGTGACCCCTAACGACAAATTTTCTTTGCCATTAAGAGGAAAAACTATCGTTTGCGCGGCTTTGGCTTGCTCTCTTAGGATTTCCCGAAAGTCGGGGGGGGGGCCGGGTGACAAAGACTAGGGCAGCGGAGATAGGCGCCGAGGCAATCGGCAAGTCCTTTGGGGCTTTTGCGGCCCTGACCGATGTCAGCCTTACCATTGGACGTGGCGAGTTCCTGACGCTGCTTGGGCCCTCAGGGTCGGGCAAGACCACCTTCCTGATGATCCTGGCAGGGTTCGAGGCGGCAACGCGGGGGCGCCTGACGCTGGACGGTGCCGACATGACCCAACACTCCGGCGGAGGCACGCGCCTTTGGCATGGTGTTTCAGGGCTATGCCCTGTTCCCGCACATGACAGTCGAGGACAACATCGCCTTCCCGCTGAAGGTGCAAGGGCGGTCGGCTGGTGACATAAAACGCCGCGTGGCCGAGATGGTCGAGATGGTGGGCCTGGGCGGGCATGGTCACAAACGCCCCTCGGGCCTGTCGGGCGGGCAGCAGCAGCGCGTCGCCCTGGCGCGGGCGCTGGCCTATGATCCGCCGGTTCTGCTGCTGGACGAGCCGTTTTCGGCGCTGGACAAAAACCTGCGCGGCCAGATGCAGGACGAGGTGCGCCGTCTGCACCGCGATCTTGGCACCACCTTTGTCTTTGTGACCCATGACCAATCCGAGGCGCTGGCCCTGTCCAGCCGGGTCGCGATTTTCGACCACGGCAAGTTGCAGCAGATTGCCCCGCCGAAAGACGTCTACGAACGCCCGGCGAACCGCTTTGTTGCCGAATTTCTGGGCGAGATCAATATTTTGCCTTTGACTGACCTAACAGCATCGTCCGATGGCGTGCATGGGTCGTGCGAAGGCCAAAACCTGCAAATGGCACCCTGCCTCGGGTCGCCAAGCAAGACGCTTGCCGTGCGCCCCGAATACATGTCGCTTAGCCTGAGCGAACCTCAAACCGGCAATGCGATCCAAGCCACATTGCGGGATCTGACCTATCTGGGGGCGGAAACACAGTTGTCTCTGATAACACCCGGTGGCGTTGCTTTGCTGCTTTCAATGCCGACGTCCACTCTTCCGCAGGATTTGGCTGCGGGTGCATCGCTCTGGGTCACCTGGCCGTCCGACCGGGGTATCTTCTTGTGACTTCCCAACCCGGATCTGTCCAAATTTTCCGTACAAAAAACCAACAAGGGAGACTGAACATGAACACACACTTTGAAGCCGACCAGATCGAGATACTCGCCGACAAGGCGCGCGGCGGCCAGATTTCACGCCGTCGCTTTACCCAACTTGCCGTGATGTTGATGGGCACTGCCGCAGTTGGCCTGCGCGGCACTCCAGTGCTTGCCGCTTCTGGCGAGTTGGTCTTTGTCAACTGGGGCGGTGATGCGATTACGGCTTACAACGCCGCCTATGGCGAACCTTTCCTTGCCGAAACCGGGATTACTGTCAAGCAAGACGGCTCGGGGCCCAGCGAGGGGGCGATTTAGGCGCAGTTCGAAAGCGGCAAGCCCGCTTGGGATATTGTCGATGCTGACCCGTTCTCGGCCCAGACCTTGGGCAAGAAGGGCATGATGGAACCGATCGACTATACCATCGTGGACAAAGCAAAAACCCGTGAGGGATTTGGCTGGAATATGCCGCATCGAGCTATTTCTACAGCTATATCATAGCCTATGACGCCAAGAAGTTCGGCGACAACCCGCCCAAGAGCATGGCGGACTTCTTTGATGTCGAAAAATTCCCCGGCAAGCGAGGCATGTACAAGTGGGGCGCGGGCATGTGGGAGGCTCTGTCGATGGGCGACGGTGTGGCGCCGGCAAACCTCTATCCGCTCGACATGGAGCGGGCACACAAGAAGCTCACCGAATTCAAGGACAATGTCGTGGCCTATTGGGGCGGTGGCGCGGAAAGCCAGGCGTTGCTGATGAACGGCGATGCCTCGATGGCGCTGATCTGGTCGACGCGTGCCAAGATCCTAGAGGCTGACTCGAACCGGAGGTATCAAGTTCATCTGGAATGAGGGGCTGATCTCGCCCGGCGCGATGGCGGTGATCAAGGGCAATCCCGGCGGCGCCGACGCTGCGATGAAGTTCATTGCCGCGGCGCAGGATCCGGCCCGGCAGCTGGTCATGTTCAACATGTTGGCGCAGGGCCCGGCAAACCCCGCCACAGATGCGCTTGTGCCGCCAGAGGATGCGCGTTTCAACCCGGTTGACCCGGCCAACTACGCCCTGCAAATTCCGCTGAATATGGAGTGGTATGAAGCGAATTACGGCGCGGCATTGGACGCCTATCTCGCAATCGTCTCGGCCTGATGCCCCTCGGCCCCCCGGAAGATTCCCGGGGGGCACAGCCCTATGAAAGATGGCCGACATGCCCGCCATTCCCCGCCCTGCCCTTTTGTTGGCACCCTCGCTGGGCTTCATGCTGTTTGCCTATCTGTTGCCCTTTCTCGGTGTCGCCGAATGGAGCGTGACGCTACCTGAACCCGGGTTTGGCCAATACCAGTCAGCCCTTACCGATCCATTGGTTTTGTCGGTATTCATGCGCACTTTTCGGGTCTGTCTGATCGTTACGGTGGTGACGATCTGCGCGGCCTATATGATCACACTCTTGTGGGTGCGCGGCAGCCCAGTGCAAAGGCTGTTGATCGAGTTCTGCATTCTGATCCCTTTCTGGATCTCGGTGTTGACCCGTTCCTTTGGTTGGCTGGCATTGCTGTCAACAAAGGGCATCCTCAACACCTGGATGCAAACACTCGGCATTTTGTCAGAGCCGCTGACTATGGTGCGCAATGAATTTGGCGTTGTGGTGGGTATGGTGCATTTCCTGATCCCTTTTGCCGCTTTCCCGTTGGCGTCGGCGATGCGCACGGTGGATGAACGCACCTTGCTGGCCGCCCGCGGCATGGGCGCTGGGCGGGCACGCGTGTTTGCGCAAGTCTTTGTTCCAATGACGGCTCCGGGCATTCTGGGGGCGGCTTTGGTGGTGTTTGTCTTCGCGTTGGGCTTTTTCGTTACCCCGGCAATCTTGGGCGGAGGGCGCAGCGTGATGGCGGCTGAGTTGATTTACCTGCGCATTTTCCAAAGCCCGAATTGGGGCTTGGGGGCTGCGATCTCTGTTATCATGATGGTGGGGGTTGGCGGTCTTTTGGCCCTGCTGATGCGGAAGTCCGCCCGGCAGGTCCCCGATGATCACCCGCCCTGGCCGCCTAGCCACCTGTATTGCCGCATTGATCGCGGTGTTCCTGCTGATGCCGCTGATCGCTGTGATCCCAGTCTCCTTCACCCCGAACCGCTATCTTTCGCTGCCCGATGGTGAATGGTCATTGCGCCATTATCGCGCTTTGCTTGAAAACCCGGCATGGATCAAAGGTGTTGGCCTGTCGATCGGCATTGGGGCGGTCAGTTCAGTGCTGGCCACAAGCCTTGCACTGGCGTTCAGCCTTGGTATCTGGATTATGCAGCCGCGCTTCTCCGGGATCTTGGTCGGCATCGCCCTGCTGCCGATGGTGGCACCGCCGGTAGTTTCGGCGCTAACCCTCTACTTCTTTCTGATAACGCTGAGTAAATTCAACAGCTTCGTTGCCTATGATACTTGGGCAGGCGTGGCACTCGCGCATTCGGTAATGATCGCCCCCTATGCCGTCGTTTTGATCTCGGTGGCCTTGGCGCAGGTGGACCGCAGGGTTGATCTTGCTGCACGCGGGATGAGTGCGGGGCTGTTGCTGCGCGTCCGCAGTATCATTCTGCCCAACATCCGTTTTGGCGTGATCTCGGCCCTACTTTTGACATTCGTGCTGTCATGGGAGGAAATCGGCGTCACCCTGTTCATCACCTCGGTCAATGCCGTCACACTGCCACGGCTGATGTGGATGGGATTGCGCGACAATATCGACCCGGCGATCGCGGCAATTTCAGTCATCCTCATAGCCATCGTAGTTGTCGTGATCCTGACCAAAACCGCGCTGCAGCGCCGCACTGGAACCCAGCACAAATGAGGTGCTGCACTCCGTTTACCCGCCCCAATTTCCTAAAACCTTTAACGGCGAGATTGTTTTCGGCATCCCCTGAGTTCACACGCTCAAGCTGTACCGGGGGCTGACGGGCAGCGCCATATCACGCCGCGCCATGGACAAGGTGCGGAGTTCATGGCCGGCTACTAAGAAGGGACCCGCCGCAGACCCGGTGTCTGTTTCACTATCTCCGGCTCCGGCATAACCAATATTGTCAACGCGATGGAGCAATCGCACGGAGACAGCATCCCGATGCTGGTGATTTCGACACTCAATGTACATGGTCGGAGGGGCTCGGGCGAACGACAACTCCATGAGATGTCAAACTTAAACGCGTTTGTGTCCGGAGATTGCGTTTTTAGCCGAACGGTGAACCGTCTAGAGGAATTAGCCGAAGCCTCAGCACCGCTGGTGATGATGACGTTGCCCCCAACTTTTATCCAGCGTGAGCGAGCCTCCGGGACTGAGTTTTGCCCATTTGGGCGGGTTGGGCAACGGGGGCTGGCGCGGAGCTTTGCGGATTGCGCAGCGTCAGGCCCCGTTGCGGGGCGAAGGTTCGGGCAAACTCGGCTGGGGTCTGCCAGCCGAGGCGGGAGTGGGGCCGTTCTGTGTTATAGTCGGTGCGCCACGCGGCCAGCGTTGCGCGGGCATGGTGCAGGGACGGGAACAGAGTTTCATTCAGCAACTCGTCCCGCAGGCGGCCGTTGAAGCTCTCGATAAAGGCATTCTGGGTCGGCTTTCCCCCTCTCGCAGTTTGCAGGCAAACCGCTGCCGGGCAGCGGGGTGCGATGTAGTGCCAGTCAAACTTGCGGTCATCCACGAACTTCAGGATCGCGTTCGAGGTGAACTCGGTCCCGTTATCGCTGACGACCGTCTGTGGCTTGCCGCGGGCGTCGAACAGCGTCGCCAGCTCACGCGCGACCCGAGCCGCCGACAGTGAGGTGTCGGCGATCAGTGCAAGGCATTCCCGCGTGCAATCATCGACTACAGTCATGATCCGGAAGCGGCGACCGTCCGTCAGCTGGTCGGATACAAAATCCAGTGACCAACGCTGGTTTGGCATCAATGGCAGCACCATCGGGGCCCGTGTGCCCATGACCCGCTTGCGCCCACCGCGACGGCGCACATGCAACTGTTCCTCGCGGTAGATGCGGAACAGGCGCTTATGGTTCACCGCATGGCCCTCGCGCCGCAGGAATACATGCAGCCGACGATAGCCGAACCGGCGTCGGACCTTGGCCAAGTCTTTCAGCCGCTCGCGCAGCACAGGGTCGTCCTGCCGGATCGCCTCATAGCGCATGGTCATCCGGCAACAGCCGATCACCCGGCACGCCCGCCGTTCGCTCATCTCGTGACTTGCCACCAGACGTTCCCCAGCTAGGACGTTGTCACTCAGCAGGCGCGGTTTGTGACGCACGACCGCTTGATCGCAACCGGATTCAGTCAGGGCCAGTTCGATCGTGTCGGTGAGGTCCTCGGCACGCATGTTTGTGCAGAGTTTCCAGGCGATGATGTAGCGGCTGTAGTCATCCAAGATCGTGCTTAGGCAATACCAACTCATCCAATGATCTTGAAGTAGGTGAAATCGGTTTGCCCGTTGCCCGTCAGTGCATGTTTACATGCATGAGAGGGACACCTCGTTGATGGCCGTCGTTTTGTCGGGGAACTCTGCCGTTGCCCGGCAATCGATACAAAGTATCGATGAGAGGGGGCCGCTTTGATCACCACATAATCGGGTGCGGTGATCAGATCTGCCGCTTTCAGAATACGGTAAGCTGATGATTCAGATAGAAGATGCCGCTTCTCATCCGTGTATTTGGCCGCAAGCTCCCACGTGGTCAGCGCCTCATGCTCCAGCGCAAACTCGATCAGATCATTGCGCCTGTCTTGTGGAATGCGCCTCTCGGCCGATTGCTGCGCATTGGCCGAGAGGGCAACGCTTTGACCGACTGTAATGCAAGATTTCGGCAATGCCCTCGCGACGGCACAGCACCGAGATGGTCTCCTCACCACGCAACCCAGCCAAGACGATGCGGATCTAGGGCCTGTGGACAATCATCTTGAGGCTATGAGTGCTGCTACGAGGTTCCAACACGCTGCGTAGCTGCAATCCGTTTTGTCGTATCTTGTGGCTATCCCTCTGAACTCTTTGATCTTTGCGAAGTAATTCTCCACCAGATGCCGCCACTTGTAGACCTCCGACGTCATAATCGCGCTGGATTTTGCGGTTGGCTTTGGGCGGGATCACGGCGGTTGCACCGCGCTGGTTGAGGTCTTGCAACAGCCAGTCCGCATCGAACGCCTTGTCCGCGAGCAGTGCGTCAAAAGAAACGCCCCTGATCAACGGCGCGACACCTTTCATATCATGCGCTTGTCCCGGCAGCAGCAGGAAGCGCACCAGATTGCCGAGCGCATCCACCAATGCCACGATTTTAGTCGTCAGTCCGCCGCGCGAGCGCCCAATGGCCTGATGCTTGAGTCCCCCTTTTGCGCCGGTTGCCTTCTGGTGAACCTGAACGATGGTGCCGTCGATGAGTGCATATTCGAGGTCGAGTCATCGGCTCATAGCATTGAAAAGACTCTCGAATACTCCGGACCTGGCCCACCGGCGAAACCGCCGGAACTGGCTGTTCCAGTGGCCAAAGGCAGGCGGCAGGTCGCGCCACGGCGACCCGGTGCGCACCCGCCAGAAGACCGCTTCCAGAAATAGGCGATTGTCCTTTGCCGTGGCTCCGGCATCGCTGACCTTACCCGGAAGATGCGGCTCAAGCCGCTGCCACAAGACGTCCGACACCACAAACCGCTGCTCGTTCATTCAAACCTCCATTTTGGAAGTTTGAATCAGAAATCAGGCCCAATGGGAATCCTGAATGTCCACAGGCCCTAGTCCTCCGCTGAATACGTTTGCCGGGTCTTGCGGCGAATGATCTTGACCAACTTGTCCTCTGCGTCCTTCAAAGCTTCAGGTTTCTTCATCATCTCGATCTCCTAATCGATAAAATGAACCAGAAAGCCTCCGTTGTTCAAATCCTCAAATCAGAACCACGGGCGCTGACGTCAGACAGGCTCTTCAGAAGCTGATTTGCGGTGAAGGCCGTTTGATACAGCCGCGACATGATTGGGGCCGATGCAACCGCAGCCATTTTCGTTATCGGCAATGGCAAATCGGAACACGGCATGCCCGTCAGTAGATTAGCCAATACCCGACCAAACAGCGCCCCTGTGGTGATGGCGCCCGTTGTGGCCGATGGCAATGAACAGGCCTTGATCCAACTCATAGATCCGCGGCAAATGGTCCGGCGTCACCGCGATCTGGCCATGCCACGCTTCTTCAAACTCCAACGGCCCCATAGACGGAAACAGCCGCTTGATCTGCCGCCGAGCCCAAAGGTTCGACAGGCCACCATCCCGCCCACCGATCACTGTGCCCACGCTACCGATCAACAAGCGATCATAGCTGTCACGGCGCACGTTGAACATGATTTGGCCGGTATCCCACACACCTTCGCGGCCGGGCAGGATACGTGTGGCATTTGCCCTCATCGGTTTGGTGGCAAACTGGAAATAGTGGATTTTGGTGAAGATGCGGTTCAGGTCCGGCCACAGGGCATCCGTATAGGCATTGGTACCCAATACCACGGAGTTCGCGGTGATCACGCCTGCCGTGGTTTCGACCGTCCACAAATTGCCATCCCGGCGCAGCTTGGTTGCGCGCAAACCGGTGCTGATCCTAGCCCTGACTGCCACTGCTACGCGCGCGAGACAACGGCAATAGGCCATTGGGTTGATGGTGCCCGCGCGGTGATCCAACAGCCCGCCGTGAAAAACAAGCGTCCCGGTTCTTTCTGCAACCTCGTCGCGGCTCAACAAATCGACGGGTTCCCCCATCCGCTGCAATTCGGCATGGCGCGATTGCAAGTCGCGAAATCCGTTCGGCGCATGGGCTGCATGAATGGTGCCGGTCTTGATCGCCTCACAGCGGATTTGGTGCTGCTCGATCAAAGAGAAGACATATTCCGGGCCCATGCCGAAAATCTCTAGAAAGCGCGGGCCGTAGGTTTGCCCCAACTTTGCGCGAACCGTTTGTGGGGGCACCCAAAGCGCCGCATTCCCCAGCCCGCAATTTCGGCCAAAACCGCCAAAGCCAACCTGCTCGGCTTCAATCACGAGCGCCGACAGTCCCTTTTGGACCGCAGGCAAAGCCGTGGACAGCCCTATATACCTGCCACCGACAATCGCCAAATCAACAGTGCGTTCACCGCTAAAGCCGGATTGATAGTCCTGCTCCAGCGCCGAGGCGTCCCAAAGCGAGACAGGGTATTGCGCGGTCATCCACCGAATCCGCGGCTTAGACAAAGCTTGCCCCAGCGCAGGAATTGTATCAATATATGATTTAACAGTATTTTATACCAGCACATGAGGACTTAATGAAGAAGCTGAAGACTGGCGTCGCAGAGATGGTTGCCACGGCCCGTTCTCGGATCAAAGAAGTCGAGGTGGCTGATCTTGCTGCACAGATCAACGATCCAGATCTGGTGATTGTCGATCTGCGCGATATTCGCGAACGCCAACGCAGCGGCTTCATTCCCGGCAGCTTTCACGCACCGCGGGGCATGATTGAATTCTGGATCGACCCGGACAGCCCCTATTTCAAGCCGATCTTTGGCGAGGACAAAAAGTTTGTATTCCACTGTGCTTCGGGCTGGCGATCTGCGCTGACCACCGCGACACTTCAGGATATGGGGTTTGAGGCAGCCCATCTGCGCGAAGGTTTCTCAGCCTGGGAAAAGCAGGGCTATCCCGTAGAGCATGCTGAAAAGAGGGACTAAACCCGTTCCAACTTGACCGTAACCCGTTTTGCGGCCTCTTGCACCAGCGCTCCGATGCTTTCATGTCCACCTTCGGGTAGGTTGATCCGGGGCAACGACACGCCAAGCGCCGCAATCGCTTCGCCGCCGGGCAATATGATTGCGGCACCAAAACTAACGATCTGGTCGCGGAACTCCCCCCGGTCATAGGCATAGCCCTGAGCAAGAGTTTGCGCGACATCCTCATCCAGCGCCGCGATGTTGGTCAGCGTCAAGTCCGTGTTTTTCGTCAGACTGCCCTTGAGCATATCTCGCATAGCAGCATAATTTTGCGCGATAATTGCCTTGCCGGTACCAACGCAATGCATCGGCGCCATGCCTCCGACCCGGTTCCACGACCGGATAGGTTTTTCACTCTCCACCTTATCGATATAGACCACCGATAGTCCCTCAGGGACCGCAAGATATATGGTTTCTCCCGTATTCTTGGACAGGAAAGACATCTCCGGCGCTGCAAGTTCGCGCAAGTTCAAATTGTCCAGCATTGCCCGACCGACTTGCCAAGTTTTCAGCGTCGCACGATAGGTTTTATCTGCGCCATGCTTTACATAGCCCAGCGTCGAAAGCGTCTGCAAAAGCCGGAACGTGTTGGACTTGGTCAGGCCCATTTCCTTGGACAGCTCTGTCACCCCCCGCCCGGTTGGCGACGTGGCCAGACATTCCAAAATGGCCAACCCTTTGGACAAGGTGGAGTCGACCTTTGGTTCTTTTGCCTCGTCTGATGACATGCTGAAACACTCTCTGTTTTAGGGTGTTTAGCAGTTCATACCAGCGTTAGGAAGTCAGGTGGTTCATGCGCCAGCACAGGTGGCGGAGCCCCTTTGAACGGCCTGACCCCGACCATGGCCGAATGCGCCGCCGGGCTTTGCGTCAGGGACGAGCTGCGCAGATCATGGGTCAACACATTGGGGTTGCCGTGGCGGTCCCGGTCTTGGGGAGCGCCAAACTCGGGGTCATACCAGGCGCCGGTCCACAGAAACAAACAGCCCGGCGCAATTGCGTCCGTCACTTTGGCGCCCGCGATACAGACGCCGCGCGCGTTGAACAACTCCACCAAGCCGCCATCGACAATGCCCAGACGGGCCGCATCCGTGGGGTGGATCTGCACGGGTTCCCGCCCCTGAATCTTGAAGCTTTTCGAATAGTCGCCGTTATCAAGCTGGCTGTGCAACCGGGTTTGCGGCTGGCCAGACAGCAGGAAAAACCGATCTGAGCCTTGGTTTTCCGGCAACGACAGATCCCGCATCGGGAACCAGGCGGCATGGCCTGGGCAGTCGGCAAGGCCAAACCCGGCGATGGTTTCCGAGAACAGCTCCAGCTTTCCGCTGGGGGTCGGCAGCGGATTGGCAACGGGGTCTCGCCGGAACTCCGCCAGAAAGACCTGATCTGGCGCGGGGTCGGGCAAATGCAGCACATCGCCTGCAATGAACTGGTCCCAATCCGGCAAGGACAGGCCAACGCCCTCGGCGCCCTTCTGGGTTTTGGCCCAAATGTCGCGCAGCCAATCCCCGCTGCTGCGGCCCTCGGTGAAGGCCTCGGCATTGCCAAGCCGCGCCGCCAAGTCCGCATAGATCTCATACTCTGCCCGCGCCTCGCCCGGCGGCCGCGTCAATTGCGGCATCGGCACCAGCGCGTTGTCGGATTTGCCCGCACCAAAGTCGCAGCGTTCCTGGGCCGCAGCAATCGGCAGCACGATATCGGCATGACGCGCCGTTGCCGTCCAGTTCAGCTCATTCACCACCACGGTTTCGGGGCGTTGGAATGCCTGATGCAGGCGGTTCAGGTCCTGGTGATGGTGGAACGGATTGCCGCCGGCCCACCAGGCCATGCGAATGTCGGGGAAGTGGCGGGTCGCGCCCTGATAGGGATAGGCCCCATTCGGGTTGAGCAACATCTCGGAAATCATCGCAACCGGGATCACCTCTGTCACCGGATTGCGACCCTGAGACATGGTTCCCCAGCGGAACGGTCGATCGGCGCTGCCAATGTTGCCGTTCACGCCGTAACCGATCATAAATCCGCCACCGGGCAGGCCAATCTGGCCCAGCATTGCGGCCAGGGTCATTGCCATCCACATGGGCTGTTCCCCATAATCGCCGCGCTGCACACCTGCGGCCACACCGATCATCGTGCGGGATTTTGCCATGCGCAGCGCCAGCTGGCGTATAGTGTCCGCCGCGATACCCGACAGCCCGGCCGCCCAGTCTGCATCTTTTGGCTGCCCGTCGGTTTGGCCCAAGAGGTAAGGCTCCACCTTGTCCCATCCAACCGTATGGCGCGCCAGAAATGCGCCGTCCTGCAACCCTTCGGTCAAAAGCGTATGCGCAAGGCCCATCATCACAGCCGTATCGGTGCCGGGTTTGGGCGGCAGCCAGTCCGCCCGTACCACCTCTGACAGATCACTGCGCAATGGGCTCAGGTTGACGAAGTGCAGCCCCTTCGCCGCACAGGCTGCCATATTACCCGCAAAACGGTGCTTTGAAATACCGCCCGCTGACTTGGGTGTTGCGCTCGGCCATGCCGCCAAACAGCACGACCAGCTCGCCGTGTTCGGCAATCACCGACCAGCGCGTCGCTTGCTGGACATGTGAGCGATAACTGCCCACGATATGAGGCATCAGACCAAGAGCAGCGTTATAGCTGTAGTTGCCTTCGGACTTCACAAAGCCGCCTTGCGTGTTCAAGAACCGCATGAGTTGGCTCTCGGCATGATGAAAACGCCCCGCACTCGACCAGCCATAAGACCCTGCAAAGATTGCCGAGTTGCCGTGGGCCTGTTTGATCCGGGTGATTTCGGACTCCAGAAGATCCAAGGCTTGGTCCCAGCCTACCTCGACGAAGGCATCACGTCCGCGCTCGGCGCCCTTCCCCTGCGCCAAAGGACTGTTTTCCAACCAGCTCCGGCGGATCGCGGGCCGCAGAATACGCGCGCGACCGTTCAGGCTGCTCGCAATATTGTCATTGATCGGCGAGGCCGCAGGGTCATCGGGATGCGCGTCGACCCGAATGAGGCGCCCCGATTGAATGATCGCGCGGCCCAAGCCCCAATGACTGGATGTCGGCTTCTGGATCAGATCAGACATTGCATCCTCATTTGTGCCGCTATGCAGTACTGATAATTCCACATATTGACACGATTACCGCGGAATGTCACCATAAGAAACACATAAAGAGTGGGGCGTGCAATGAAATCCTCGAACAGCCAAGCTGACATTCTGGTGCAGATGGGGCGCCCCAAAAAGGCCGAAGGACGGCATGTCAACTTGCCGATCGAGCTTGGCTCGACCTTCCTGTTTGACACGCTGGCGGCGTTCGAGGCCGCCCGCGATGCACGCTATGACAACGGCACTCTATACTATGGCCGCTATGGCACCGAAGCGAGCTTCCAGTTGGAAACCATGCTGGCGGCGCTGGAAAATGCCGAAGGGGTGACGCTGACCTCATCGGGCGTCGCCGCGATTTCAACCTGCCTTTTGACGTTTGCGCGCCCCGGTACGCATCTGTTGGTGGCCGATAACGTCTATGGCAACACCCGCGCGTTTTGCGATGCGATCCTGAAACCGATGCAGGTCGAGGTCGAATACTACGACCCGATGATCGGTGCGGGGCTGGCGGATCTGCTGCGCAAGACCACCTGTGCGGTGATGTTCGAGGCCCCCGGCTCCGGCACCTTCGAGGTGCCCGACATCCCCGCGATTGCCGCAGCGGCGCGCGCGGCGGGGGTGCCGTCCATCATAGATAACACCTGGGCCACACCGCTGTTTTGCAAGCCGCTGGATTTGGGGTGCGATGTCTCGCTGGCGTCCTGCTCCAAATACCTTAGCGGTCATTCCGATTGCATGATGGGCATGATCGCGGCCACTGCGACCTACCACACGCAGATCCGCAAAACCGTCATGGCCATCGGCGACAAGCCCGGCGCACAAGAGATTTTCCTGACGCTGCGCGGTCTGCGCACGCTAAAGCCGCGCATGGCAGCGATTGATGCGGCAGGGCGCGAGATCGCGGTCTGGCTTGCGGCGCGGCCCGAGGTGGAAACCGTGCTGCACCCCGCACTTGAAGCCAGCCCCGGTCATGCCGAATGGCGGCGCGATTTTCAGGGGGCTGCGGGGTTGTTTGCCGTGGTGCTGCGGCCCGCGTCGCCACCGTCGGTGCGCGCCTTTGTCGATGGTCTGCATCACTTTGGGATCGGCGTCAGTTGGGGCGGCTATGAAAGCCTTGTTCTCCCGATGGAGCCGCCCCGCACCGCCTGCCCCAACACGCGCCAAGGAGCCCTGATCCGTTTCAATATCGGGCTGGATGATGTGGAAACACTCAAGGCCGATCTTGCTGCGGCCCTTCCCTTCTTGCCCTTCAGGACTGACCCATGAGAAATAAGATTGACCACTTCGCCATCGGCACAGCCTCGCTTGACGCGGGCGTTGCCGCTTTGCTGCCAACCTTGGGGGTCGAGGTGCCACGCGGCGGCAAACACGCCGCGATGAGCACGCATAACTGTGTGATGCAGGCCGGCCATGAGAGCTTCTTTGAGCTGCTGGCCAATGACCCGGAGCCATACCGCGCGCTGTGCTGTGCCGTGGGAACCGATGACCTTGACGCGGTGATTGCCAACAGCCCGGTCGATCTGGGCGAGGTGGTACTGTTCACGCGGGGCGATCGGTCATGGCGTCTCACTGTGCCAAGAGACGGAAGACTGCCAATGCGTGGTTTCCTGCCAGCCTTCATCGAATGGCCCCCCGCCCCCCAACACCGGGCGACAAAACCTTGGTGGCACGTTTCAAAAGGTTTGCCTCTGCCATCCAGACCCCGAAGCGTTGAAAAGCATCATAAAGCAGTTTGGCATTTCAGAATTGGCTGAGGTGGAGCAGGGCTATTCAGCTTTGCATTTTGAACTCACGACTGCAAATGGACCCGTGACCCCAGATTGAGCATCGTTCAGACGAAATGGGCCCCATCTGATCGGCCACTTCGCGCACAAGGTAACCCCGATCCTCCAACTGGACGATCACATCGCGTTGAATTCGGCGGCGAACTTCGTCCGGACATCACGTCCTCCTTGCTTCCGAAACGACCAAGCAAGGCCTCTACAAATCTAGGGTATATCAAGAACCAAGAGCGCTCGTTGTTGAAGCAGATCGCACATTCTCACGCACGTTTTCCTGACAAAACGCCTTCCCGATGGACCGGCTTCACATCGTGCGTTATGACTAGATATCGTGCCCAAGGGTGGAAAAGGGAAACTGCTAAAATTGGCATCGGCCCATTTAATATACTGAGGAGTATTCCTGTGTTGAATATGTGGAATGACCTCTTTGATCGCATATATGTTGTCAGCCTGCCAGCTTCTTCTGATCGGAGAGAATATGTTGCCGGGCATTTGAATGCCAATGGGATTTCTGAATTCGAATGGCATGACGCTTTTGATCCGAAACATCCGCAGGTGACTGAAATATACGATCAGGGATTGATCCACCAATATCCTCCGTGTTTCCGGTGCGGCAAGACCGAATGTGGGCGCGAGAATTGTAACAACGTTTTGCTTCCCGTGCAGGTGGCAACCTTCATGACGTATTTGGACCTTTGGAAGAAAATTGCGGCGAGGAATGAACGCGTACTTGTTGTCGAAGACGATGTTCGCCTGCATCAATCTTGGCGCGATGTACTACCAGATCTTAAAATGAAGATTGCATCGGGAGAAATCCCATTTCAGGCTGAAAATCCTTGTCTATTGCGGATGGGATGGGCCTTGGGGAGTGATCACGATCAGGCTGGACCAGTTCGGGTCGAGAATACGGTCAGAATGTCCAATCCTTGCTTCGCGGTCACCTCAGCTTATGCCGCTAGGGCGGTATCGCAATTCAAAAGGGTTCAAACCACACCTGACGTGTATTTCCATCAACGGCTTCCCGAACCCGGTCAGGCGTTTACGGTATTTCCGCCAATTGCATCAGAGTTGTCTTGGTCTACAGGCCAACTCGCTTCCCTGATCCACCCAAAGAAAATCCGTGCGGACTATCTTGAGGCACAAGGAGAGTTCGACGCAGCGGCAAAGGAGCGTGCCAGCGTGCTGGCACATCCAAAGCACATGTACCACCGCAAGTTTCTGGTGACCGGCCATCCGCGAACTGGAACTGGCTATATGGCGTCACTGCTCCGCGGGCTCGGATTCGACGTCGGGCACGAAAAGGCCGGAGCGGATGGACTGAGTTCCTGGATGTTCGCGGCAGATGCGGACCGCTATCCCTACGCCAAGGACAAAGTTGCGGCGCGTCGGAGCAGCTTGCACTGGAATGTCCTTTTGCATGTCGTCCGAGACCCCGCCACTGCCGTTGCCTCGATCATGCGCGACAATATCTGGGCACCCCTGTCTTATCAGTTCCGCCGCGAGCATATTCTCAAACAAACAGGTCTCGATCTGGACACCTATGAGGCGAATTTCGAACGGGCCGTCCTATCGCTCGTCAACTGGAGCCGCATGATCCTAGAGATGAAACCTGACTGCTGGTTCCGGCTTGAGGATGCGCATGAGGGCTTGCCGCGCTTTCTGGTGTCGCGCGACCTACTCGATGGGAATAAGACCTACGATTTGCCGACCGCTCCGGTGAATGCGAACAAACCATATCAGGGGGTGCGGCGTCCCAAACCCGAGATCGCCGATGGAGATTGGTCAAAGCTATCGCCCGAGGCGGTAGAGGGTATCAGATGGTATTGTGACCGCTTCGGCTACGCCCTTCCTGGGAGCCTCGGCAATCGGAACCGGGTCGGCGCTGCGCCCGAACCAGACGCTGTGAAGAAGCTTGGACAACAGTTCTTGACGCCATCGGGTTGGGACCGTTCACGCCAGGAGCTACGCCCGGTCCGCGCGGATGGTAGCGCTTTGCCGTGGTTCACCTATGGCGCGATTGAATTCCTCAACCGGGTTGTGGATGGCGGGATGCGGGTGTTCGAATACGGTGCAGGGTACAGCACCATATGGTGGCATCGCGCTGCACTAGTCCATTCAGTCGACCACGATCCGGCTTGGGTGGCAGAGCTTCGTCCGAAGCTTGGCGCGAACGTGACGCTGAAGTTGATTGAACAAGGCGCTGCGGCCCCCTCTTCGGCGGAACCTGTCCTTGAGAAATACAAAAAGAGGCCCCGCCGGACGGTTTGGGACTATCCGCCGGAACGCGTCGTGCGCCGGGGTTTGGAGGATGACAGTTTCCTCGCCTATGCGGCATTGGTGCAAGAAAGCCAGCTGAACTATGACGTCATCATCATCGACGGCATGGCGCGAAGGCTCTGCGCCGAGTTCGCGGTTGATTGCTTGACGGAACGCGGTTTCATCATTCTCGATAATTCCAACCGGAGCGATTACGACGCGGCCTATGACATTCTGCAGGAGGCTGGCTTTTTCCAAATCCCTTTCTGGGGCTTGGTCCCCGGCGCGAATTTCCTGACCTGCACCTCAATCTTTGCCAAAAGCTCCGACATATTCCCAACGGCACATTTCCGACCGAACAGCTTCGGCCTACCGGAGTATTGATCCAACCTACCCCAAAGAACTCTGGCACTTTCGGTGGGGCACAACGTCCCCAAAAGTTGCCTTCCTTGACAACCGGAAGGAGAACCCCTTACCCTTGGCAGCGAAGCCGAGGCAATCGAAGGGGTTTGGTGTGGTCACAACAATTCCGACGTCTGCTGGCGTGACAAGCCTTTTCGGGCCAGCCGAAGTCCAAATTGGACCCTGCCCTCAGGCTCTGCATCTGTTCGCTCCGGGCCAATCCGACGTGACGCAGCTTCCCGAAGGCTGGACCGGGGTCAAGCTCGGCACGCTTGCTTTGGCTTTGGGTCGGGCTGGCCTGACGGGTGATATGGACCTGCTGGTGGCGGCACATGGCGACAGCTTCTCAGAAATTCAAAAGGCTGCACTCCAGCCCGCCGCGCTGTTGAAATCAAAAAAGGCGATCCTCTCCCTCAAAGCTGAGGAGGTGGCCGCCCGCTTTCGCCCCGTGGCCCTGTTTGCGGCCGCTTCCGGTGCTACCGATGTGCAGCGCGTCCTAGAGACCGCCTTTGTCGGCGCGCCGTGGGCGGAACAGTTGCGAGCATGGCTCGGTTGCATTTGGCTTGCCAGACTGGGCAGGTCTGCTGAAGCTGTCGCGGCCTTTCGCCGCGTTCCTGACACGGCGCCACCTGACGAATTCACCTTGGCAACATTGTGCAGTGCGCTGAACCGAATGGGTAAAAAGGCCGAGGCTGATGCCCAATTGCGCAGTCATGCTAGGCGCTATGGCCTGTCAGGCATGAACCTGCGCTGCGTGATGGATTATGCCTTCGCGCTGCTTTCGTCGGGTGACCAAACGAGGGCACTTGAACTACTGGCAGCCTTGCAAGCGGACGAATTCGGGACACCGCCCCGAGAAGTGCCCGAAACGATCCGTCGCGAAGTGGTTGCTCGGTTGACGGACCACAACGATTTTGAAGGCCAGCTTGCACCGGCTTTGGCATTGGTGGAGCGCGAACTGCAACGGAATCCGAACTCGATTCTGATGCTGGCACGACGGATTGGCCTGCTGTACCGTACCGAAGGCAGCGCGGCTTGTTTACGGGCGACACTGCCCCTTCTGACCCAGAACCAAGACCTTTCGACCATCCTGCCCACCCTTTGGCGTCTTCCGTTTTCAAAGGGGGAAAAGGCACAGATTTTTGACGCCCTGCCAGTTGCCGCAACGCAATCGTTGGTGACGCCGATCGCCTCTAGGGTCATCCTGCGTCTTGCATTGAGCGTGGGACGTCACGATCGGGCAATGGATCTGGCTGCGGCGATGGCTGACAGCGACCCCTTGGCCCGCATGCTGTTGCGCGGCGGTCTGACGTCATCTGACCGGCTGGGCGACGACATTCTCGGCAGCGGCTTTAATATTGCCCGTGGAGATCGGGGTGGTCCGGTGGTTCTGGCATTCCTCGCGGGGAACGGCCATGCGGCGTATGGCCTGCCGATTTCCATGTTTGACCGTTTTCTGGAAGAGCGCGGCGCTACGGCGATCTACTGCGTTGACCATAGCGGTATGCAGTTCTTGTTTGGTCAACCCGGCATTGCCGACAATCTAGCCGGAATTGCCCAGCACTTGGGCCGAATGCCGGAAGTGGACGCGGCCAGTCGGGTGGCGACGCTTGGCCTCTCGGTGGGGGGATTTGACGCGTTGGCGGTGGGGTTGGCGCTTGGTGCCGACGAAAGTCTGGTCTACAGCGCAAAAACAATCATCGGGCGACCTGCCGCCAATTGCCCGGATCATGCCGTGGAACGCGAATTGCCCCGCTTCCGGCGACTTGCGCCTGAGCAGAAAGATGTGCTTACGAACTGGACGGCAGACAAGTATCTTCGAGCCCACCTGCACTACGGAACCAGTATGACGGCAGACCGTGCCCATGCTGAGCGGCTCGCCGACCGGCCCGGCGTCACGCTGCACCCACAGGCTGACGTGTTTGACCATGACACCCTGCTTCCCGCGATCGAGTCCGGGGAATTCGAGCGTTCGCTAGACTCGCTTCTGGGCCTCCGGACTTCGGGTTGATGGGCGTCACTGATCGCCAGATCGCCATTTGCGGTGCCTTTGACATGCAGAATTTCGGGGATCTGATGTTCCCGGTGCTTGCGAGAGAGCGGTTGACGCCCCTTGGGTTCACCGTGACAGCCGTAGCGCCGACCGATAGCGATCCCGGCATGGGGCTGGGGCGACCACGGCCATCTTCTGCGCTGTCTGATCTTGATTGGGCTTTGGACGGGGTACTGATCGGCGGAGGCTATATCATCCATACCCAAGCGGTCTCGCGGATCGTTCATCTGGAACAACCGAGTGTGCCCGCCCAAGAAACACCACCGGAGTTGGTGGAATGCTGGGCTGGGGCGACGCTGGCGGCAGCTGCGCGTGGCATCCCGGTGGCATGGAATGCGCCCGGCGTGCCTTTTCCGTTTTCCACGGGCCAGCAACCCTTGGTGGCCAGTGTTGCCCAGGCGGCTGGGTATCTTTCGGTCCGTGACCGCAGCAGCGCCGATCTGTTGGACCCGCATGGCCAGCTTGATGTCAGCATCGTTCCTGATCCCATCGCAGAGCTGTCTCGGTTCTGGCCGCGCCCGATGTTGCAGGGCGTAGAGCAGGCCTGTCGCCAACGCCTGCTCATCCCGTCCGAGGCCAGCATTCTGGCGCTCCACATCCGCGACCGAAGCCTGTCGGGCTATGGGGCAGAACGACTTGCCCAACGTATTGGCGAATTTGCAGTTGCTCAGGGGCTGTTTCCGGTGCTGCTGGCCATGGGTCAGGCACATGACGACGGTGCCGTTGCCAGAAGCGTTGCTCATCATCTGTCCTGTCCCCACGCCATTCTTGACAAGCCAGTCAGCCTGCAAGAGGTCGCCGCTATATCAGCCGCCGCAAGGATCTACATGGGGGCCTCGCTGCACGGCTATATCGCGGCGGCCTCCTACGGTGTTCCAGGCGCCTTGGTCGCCCGACCGGCCTACGGCAAGTTCCAGGGCTTTGTTGAACACGCGGGATGGCCGGAAGACTTGTGTCGCGACTGGGACCTCGCCTTTGACCGAGCGGCCACCTTGATGACGCAACCCGCCCGTCGCCCGCTGCCAGCACAGATTGGCGCGGCGCTGGACGCCCACTGGGCCCGGATTGTCACTGTTTTGTCCAGCAAGGCCAATGTGGCAGAGCGCGGTGACGCCTTGTTGCGTCGTTATGCGTTGCAAGGGACGCACCGCTTGGGCCCCGGATGGCTGACCGCTCCTATGCATGTAAAACGAAAGGATCGACGCTGATGGAACCTTTAGCGAATGAATTTGTGCCCCCCGAACCGATCAGTCTCCCAATGACAGAGGCCGAGTTGAAGGATTGGATGACGCAGTACCTCTCTCGCCTTCTGGCGCTTGATCCGGCTGGCATGGACACCTCTGCCCGCTTCGACGCCTTTGGGATTGATTCCATTGAGGCGGTCGTGATGGCTGGCATCATGGAGGAGGAATTCAGCACCCAGGTTGAGCCGGCATTGCTGTTCGTCTCTCCGTCGATCGATCTTTTCGCGGCAGCAAACTGCCGGAAAGACTAAAGCCGTTGGAAGCGCGCCCCGACATCTCGATCGTGATCGTCAGCCACCAGATGACGCGAGAGCTGCCGCGCACCCTGTTGTCCTTGTCGCGCCCGTATCAGCGGATTGACCCGGACCTGAAGTATGAGGTGATCGTCGTCGACAACGGCAGCAGTCCGCCGCCCGATGCCAAGGACTTTGCGGATCTTGAACTAAACCTAACCCTGCTTCAGCCTGAAATCGTTCGCTCGTCGCCGGTTTTTGCGTTGAATGAGGGTCTGGCTCGTGCCAGAGCCGACTTAATCGGTGCTTGGATTGACGGGGCGCGGCTGGCCTCTCCCGGACTTCTGGCATCGGTGTATGCGGCTGCGAAGGGTCTGGAATGTCCTGTCATAGCGCCGCTCAACTGGCATCTCGGTCCGCAAAGGCAGCATCTGTCCGCCGCCATGGGCTATGATCAGACGGCCGAAGACCAAATCCTTGCCCAGACAGGCTGGCCCGAGACACCTTATGGGTTGTTTGCAGCCTCTACCTGCGAAACGCCCGATCCGATGGGGCCTTTGCTGGAGTCAAACGCGCTATTCCTGCGCCGGGCAGCGTGGGATGCCCTGCATGGTTACGATACGGCCTTTGACGAGGCGGGTGGCGGGGTGGCCAATCCCGACATGCTTATCCGGGCATGCGCCCTGCCGGATGCACGCCTGATCCGTATCGCAGACGAGGGTACATTTCACCAATATCATGGTGGGGTAACGACCACTGACAGTATTCAAGCCGCTCTGGCTCTGCAGCAATCCAGCCGCAAGTATTACCGCCTGCGTGGTCGCCCGCTCCAGCCGGTGCGTAAAGCCAGCGTCTTGTTCCCTAGCCCAGTGAGGCCGCAATGACCGCAGCAGCACCGATCCGCCTGACATCCGAGCAGTGTGCAACCTATCGGCGCGACGGTTACCTTGCCCCACTGACGGCCCTGACCGATGCCGAAACGGTCGAGATCCGCGACCGGGTCTTTCGGTTGGGCGCTGCGCGGGAAGGCAGGCTTCCGCCCGCCCTGAATATGAAAGCGCATCTTCTGGTGCCCGCACTATGGGATTTGGTGCATGATCGGCGCTTGGTCGGACCGGCGGTTGATCTTTTGGGACCGGATGTGCTGTGTTGGGGCAGCAGCTTCTTTGACAAGGCCCCGGGCACCCCGCATCTTGTTCACTGGCATCAGGATTCGACCTACTGGGGGCTGGAGCGTCCTGACGCCCTGACCGCTTGGGTCGCCTTTACGCCGTCTGACGTCACGAATGGCTGTCTGCGCGTGGTTCCCGGAACCCACCACGACCAGTTGCGCCATGTCGCCGCCCAGGACCCTTCGAACATGTTGGCCGGCGGCGAAGCTCTGGCAGATGCGGTGGACGAGGCGCAGGTGGTGGATGTGGCGCTCGCCCCCGGTCAGATGTCGCTGCATCATCAACGGCTGATCCACGGCTCGCGCCCCAACACCGGGACGCAGCGGCGCATGGGTTTTGCCATCCGATATATCGCCGGGGATTTGAAGGGACTGCGTGCGGACAACAGCTTCGCGACGCTGGTGCATGGCCGTGACTTCGGCGGTTTTCAGATGGAGGAGATGCCTCTGTCGGATATGGACCCCGCCGCGCTGCGCCGCCACGCTACAATCCTGCGCAAGGTCAATGCCATCATCCAGCGTGAAATCGCCAGCCACCGAAATACAGAGGCCCCCGATGCTGGTACATGACGCAATCCTGCGGACGGCAGGCAATATCCCCGACCGCGATGCCCTACGCTTTCTGGCGCATGGCGAGGACGTGACAGAGCGGCTGACCTACGGTGCACTCGCCGAACAGTCCCTGATCCGCGCAAACCGTCTGGCAGCGGCGGGGCTGTCCGGGCGTGCGGTGGCGCTGATACTGGAACCGGGCGCGCTGTTTGTTGAGGTTTTGGTGGCGTGCCTCATGGCTGGCGTCATCGTGTCGCCTCTGACCGTACCGCGCCAGCCGCTGTCGGTGAACAGGGTCACCAGCGCCTTGTCCAATTTGCGTGCCGCTGCGATCTTGACGACAGCCGAGATTGCAGCTTTGCCAGCGTTGTCCGGGCGGGCGGAACCTATAATCTGTCTGGATCGGGAAGAAGAGCCTGCACCTGCCGGCATGCTCCGCCGTCCGGCACCGGGTGATCCGGCGGTGGTCCAATATTCCTCAGGCTCAACCGCAGAGCCGCGCGGGATTGTGCTGACCCACGGCAACATTGCCGCCAACCTAGCCATGATGCGACTGGCGATGGAGGGGCAGCCGGGGTGCGTCTCGGTCAGTTGGTTGCCGCACAGCCATGACATGGGCCTTTTTGGCACAATCCTCGCGCCACTGTGGAACGACAGTACCGCCGTGCTGATGCCACCGCAGGCCTTTCTGCGCCGCCCCACCCGTTGGCTGCGCGCGATCAGCGTCCATGGCGGCACCCATTCCACCGCACCGAACTTTGGCTATGCCTTGGCCGCCCGCCGGGCCAATCCGGCTGATATGGCGGAGTTGGACCTGTCGGGCTGGCGGATCGCATGCATCGGCGCGGAACCCACCCTGCCCGCGACGCTGGAAGCCTTTGCAGCCGCAACGGAGCCCGCAGGTTTTCGCCCCGCAGCATTTCGCAGTTGCTATGGTCTTGCTGAAGCAACCCTGTTGTGCACATCCGGCCCCCTGCGCGCGGTGGGCGAGCGCGTGACCTGCGGGGCATCGGTGGAAGGAAACAGGATCCGGCTGCGCGCCGTCGCAGAAGCCCCAGCCGATGCTGGCGAAGTCTTGATCGCAGGGGATCATGTTTCGCCGGGCATATGGGATCCGGATGAGCCGAGCAGCTTGCGGCCCTTTGATGGGGTTGAGGTGGACGCCGATGGCACTTGTTTTGTGCCGACCGGCGATCTTGGCATCATGTCGGGGACCGAACTGGTGATCCTTGATCGTCTGAAGGATATCTTGCCAGTGCGAGGGGGCGCACTTGGCCCGACAGAGGTGGAACAGGCCGCCTGCGCTGTGGATGAACGAATTGAGGCCGCTGCCGCTGTGCCCGATGCAAAACCGGGCTCTTACGTCGTCCGCTTGGCGATTGAAGTGAACGACAGACGGTTCCCGCGAGCCGAACGCGACGCGCTCAGCCGCCAATTGACCGACAAGCTGGCTGAACTTTTTGGTATCGAAACCCGGGTCTGGTTCTTCGCCTCATGGGAGCTGCCGCGCACCACCAGTGGCAAAATTCGCCGTTTCGCCGTACGAGACCTGATTACCGCGCAAGAGGCCGCGGATGAATAGACCGGACCTGTCGCCTGGCGGGACTTATGCCGAAGACGCGCAACGGTTCCGCGAAACCGGGGTGATCTCGCCCTATCAGGTGCTGTCGCCGCCAGAAGTCGCCCAAATCACGTCGCTGTTGACCGATCTGACCGCCCGCCGGGGCGGCGACCTGCCACCTCTGCTGCGCGCACCAAA
Source organism: uncultured Alphaproteobacteria bacterium (assembly GCA_963781185.1). GTDB lineage: Bacteria > Pseudomonadota > Alphaproteobacteria > Rhodobacterales > Rhodobacteraceae > Stagnihabitans. The sequence goes on along the minus strand of CAWAEL010000018.1, from coordinate 10,439 downwards.
ACCCCATCTTCTGGTGCCGCAGCTTTGGGACCTTGTGATCCATCCCGCCGTCCTCGGCCCTGTATGTGCATTTCTGGGCCCAAATGTGCTGTGCTTCGGCACCAGCCTGATCTGGAAGCCCGCGGCCTCGGACCTGCATGTGTCGTGGCATCAGGACGCAACCCATTGGGGATTGCAGCGGCCCGACGCGGTCACCGCGTGGTTGGCGTTGACCCCCAGTACCCTCGAAAGCGGGTGTGTGCTTGTGGCCCCCGGGACCCATCACGCCACCGTCGAACACGACCATCCTGATGATCCGCTGAACATGCTTGGCCGCAAAGAGGTGGTCCGCGCGGAAATCGCCGAAGATCAGATTGTCCCTCTGGAACTTCGCCCTGGGGAAATGTCGGTCCACCACGCCCTCGTTTTGCACGGCTCCGCCCCAAACCAAGCGGACTGGAGCCGTATCGGCTTTGCCATGCGCTTCATTGCCGCCGACAATGCCCAAACCGATGGCCGCGGTGGAAGTGCCACCTTGGTCGCGGGCCAAAACCAAGGAGTGTATGAGTTGGAACAGCCGCCCGAGGGCCTGATGCACCCGGACGCCATGCGCCGCCACGCTGCCGTGCTGCGGCTTGGCCAGAAGATCATCTACCGATCATGACAGAACGGGTCACTCCCCATGATGCAGCCTCGCCTGTCGGACCACTTGGCCCGAAAGCCAGCCTTGGCAATGTGGCCATCTGTGGTCACGCCGACGCACTGCGCCTGTTAAATCACGCCTCCTGCCGACGAGAGACGCGGACGGCCATGATAACCGGTGTGTTAAAGGCCGTGGGCCGTGATGGATCAGCCTTGGTGGGGATAAGCCGGTTGAACCTGTTGAACGAAGACGGCCCGCCCCATCGGCAGAAGCGGCGCTTTGCCTTGCGACTGATTGCGGAAATTGCCGCAATGTGGGACGGGCCAGCAGTCGACAAGCTGGTCACTGAACTTCTGGACCGTGCTGTAGCGGCTGGTCGCGCGGACCTGCATCAGGACCTGTCGATCGAACTGGTCTGTAGCATCATCGGCTCACGACTCGGGCTTGCGCCGGCAAGTGTGTTGGAGCTTCAACACCAGACCGTGCCGATTTTCGAATCCAACTTCATGCCCGGTCTTCGCTTGGCCGATTTCCTACGTCTGGCCGAGCAGGCCGACAAGGCCGCGGCGATCATCCAGACCATGGCTGGCCCGCAGTTCAAAGGCCGAGAGATAGACGCCGACGATCTACCCATGCTGGCCGCCTTGGTGACGATACCCGCCCTACCACTTCTGGCAGAGGCGCTGACCACGACCCTGCTCCATCTGATCTGCCAACCCGCGCTGTTGCCAGTCATGCGCGCAGACACCCAGGCGATCGGTCCCTACTTGCGCGAAACCCTGCGCCTTGAACCTCCCCTGCGATACACCAAGCCGACAAGAGCCGAGGCAGCAGTCACGCTTTCAGACGGCCGCGAATTGCCCGCCGGATCACAATTCCTCTGCGACATCCGCAGTGCCAACCGAGATCCGTCTCAATTCGCCGAGTCAGAAAAGCTGATCCCGGAAGGCCGCGACGTCAGCGACCTGACCTTCGGCGCTGGACCGCACCGCTGCCCGGGCGCCGGGCTGTCATTGGTCGTTCTCAAACAAGCCGTCGCCACTGCAATTGCCGGATACCAGATCGAACTGGACGGTGAAGTGGTGGCGAAGGAAAGCCCTGTCGGGCGTCGACATCAGAAAGTTCCTGTCCGTGTGTGCCGCCGAAGCTGATGGGTTTTCTCAGAGTTGGCCGGAGAAATTCGAACAGCGAGGACAGGTGGGCTTATAGTTGCCGCTGAAAACTGAGCCACATGACCCTAGAGAACTGCCCGGTTCAACGACAACCGACGACTTCAGCCCGCCAGAAACACCCCGCCTGCCGAAGCAGAGAAGACGTTCATCCCAAATCTGAATACGCTCGACATGGTCGCACAATACGGAAGAATTTGGCTCCGGCGCACCCAGCGTGGTTCAATATCTCGCAAACCACCGTTTGCCGCCGCCTGGCGCTAGCAAGTGACTTTGCCCAACCACCAATCGACCTCAACTTTGGTGACCTAGGCGCCGATCTTCATCCGGCACAAAAGCGTGTTGTCCTGCACCAGATCTTCACTCCAGATCAGTTGCGCAGACGTGTCCCAGGTGATGCTGTCATAGCCGCCTTTTGGGCCGACCTCGCGGGTGGAGTGTTCCGTTGCGGCAGGCCAACTGCTGTCGTCAAAACCGGGGGCTGTCCAGTTTTCCGGGGCATCTGTCGCCACAAACCCGCAGGCGCCCACGCCCGCCACAGGGTTGGTTTCATTGGCACAGGTCCGGTCAATCGGCGCGCGGTGGATCACCAAACAGCGCACCGATGAATTTGTCACCGCCACAGTTTTGCCTGTCGCCGCGTCCAGAAACTGCGCGATCATGCCGCCGTCGCCCATCTGCTGTCGATTGGTCCCGATATACTCCAACCCCGTGTCATCCTGTTTGAAATCCTTGACCTCAAACGCGATTGTCATCGGCAGTTCTGCCGTAAAGGTTGCGGTTTCGGAGTTGAACGATTTTTCGGTCGTGATCGGCACAAAGTCCTCGACCACGAGATTGCCATTGGCATACATCACAAACCAATTGTCGACCCAGATGTCCGCCTTCAGCGTCTGGGTTTCTGCCGTGGCCATGCCAGCGGTCAGCGTCAAAGCGGCGGCAAGTAGAATGCGCATGATAAGTTCTTTCTGCCCAACCGGGCCTTTATGTCAATTCGTGAAGCTGAGCGAGGATGACCCCAACACCAGACTATTCATCGCAGCCGTCATCGCCTTCCAATCGACCGCGCCATCATCATGGTCCGGCAAAGTCGCGAGCGGCTGGCTGAGTGCGTAGACCGTGATCGTATAGCGATGCGGCGGCCCGTCCTGCTGCCCCGCTGGCGCACAAGGCGGCGTGTATCCGGTGCCGTGCATATCCTTATCCGCGCCTTCATCGCCAATCGAAGTTGGATTGCCGCGCGCCAGGCCAGTGGCGCTAACTGGGATATTCCACAACAGCCAATACTGGCTGGGCGCATCGACACCTTCGACGCGACCGCGCGGATAGTGATGCATGATGATCGCAAAGCCCTTGGTGCCTTCCGGCGGGTTGGTCCAGCTGATCGGCGGTGAAACCCCGTCACCGCCATCGCGAGAGCATTTCAGGTCGGCGGGCAGAGGCGCGCCATCGACCAATTCAGGACTGGTCAGGGTGAAAGCCTGTTGTGCCATTGCGGGACCACTAAGTGCGGCAAGAAGGGATAGGACGCCAGCGATGCGCTGCAGGGAAAGACCGCTCATCTGCACAGCTCGCCTGTGAAGACCTCGCCACCATCTGTCACCCTGCGGGTTTCAAAATCATAACAATTGGCCGTCTTTGAAGGGGTGTACTTCATGTAATACGCCTCGCCTTCATAGCTGTAGGTCATGCTGCGTAAACCCTCAGCGTCTTGGGTGAAGACAAGGTTTTCAACACCGCCCTGCGGCGGCTTGCCGGGCTCCATATCACCCCACCAGCCAGATGATTTGAGTGGCGGAACCCGCGGAAGATCGTCCATGGCGGCAGTCTGTCCGCGCAGGCATTGGATGATATAGGGCACGCCCTTGGACGTGTGATAGCGATAGCCGTAGACGGGGTCAGGCTGCCCGTTGCACACGTCCAGATCACCGGGATTGATCGCCGTGCCATCGGGATTGGTGTCGCCGTAGATGGGATAGCCGTCGAAGGCCCAACCAATAATCGCATCCGGTCCCGCATTGGGCATCTGCGCGATCATGCAGGTGGGCGTTGCGTGATAGTGGTAGTCATCACCGCGACCCGCATGGCCGCCACAGATATCAAGCTGCTGGGTCAGCACGGTGTCTTGCGCGGCCTGATGAACCGACAGGTCTGCCACGCTCATCTCTCCGCCGCCGGTATAATCATAGATCGGCACGCCGTTTACCGCCACGCCAAGCGCTGCATCGCGGCTATGGGGCTCAGTGCCCAAAACAGGCTGCAACGGGATAGGCGAGACATAGTCTTTGGCCGGGACCGGCATCTGTTCGTTGGTGCCCACAATACCCGTCATCATAGGGTGATCGGGATAGGTGCTCGACGCGATCAGCGCCTGCCCGTCCTTGCAGGTAACGGTCACCTTGTCGCCAAACCCGGCTTCGGCAATGGATTTTGCAACTGCCGCACAATGGGTTTCGTCTTCGTGCGCGTGCACCATCGCAGGCGCCGATCCAATTGCCACCGCGCAAACCAAGGCCCGTGTCGCGTCGCGCCGAGCGATCTTCCAGTCCACCAAACCCATCCTCAATCCTTCTGCATGTCGATCATGGTTAAGTAATAACGCTGGCCCATCCGGTTTCCGTCGAAACTTAGACCCTGCCAGTGGAGCCTTTCTGACCTCAGAGCAATCTGGGCGACGCGCAACACCGGTTCGCGCGGCCGTGTCGCAGAAGGTGATGCTCCAGTACGATGACCGCTAGGCCAACCGCCGATCCAAACGCGGCGGCAAGGTAATAGCCGAGCAAATAGACGGCGTTCATCCGGCCATGGGCGTCCGGGTTGACGGCGCCCCCCGCACCTGGTGGCAGGGTGTCTAATTTGGATAAGGCGATCTTCAAAGCCTCGACCGACAGCGTTTGCGTTATTGCTTCATCCACCTTTGCGGGACGGGCGGCCAGATATTCCGCTATGACGGTTTCGACCTCGGTGCCAGCCTCAGACCTCACCGCGCGCCCGCCCAACACGCGACAAGACTTTGCCTGCGGGAATTTCAAGTACCGCGCCGCACGGGCTCCTTTCCAGCAAAGCCCCCAAGCGATGACACTTGGGGGCCGAAACCGGATCACCCCAGAAGATGGGTTTCAGGGATGCCATAGACAGGCGTCGGGATGCCTTCCATCCGGGCCTTCAGTTGCAGGGATAGAAACTGCGAATAGTGGCGCGATTGGTGCAGATTGCCGCCGTGGAACCACAGGCCGTCCTGTTTTGTAGGCTTCCACATGTTTCGCTGCTCACCCACCCAAGGGCCGGGATCCTTGGTGGTGTTGGACCCGAGGCCCCAGCACTTGCCTACTTTGTCGGCCACGTCCTGCCCGATAAGGTCCGCCGCCCAGCCGTTCATCGAGCCATAGCCTGTGGCATAGACAATCACATCGGCGGGCAGCACCGTGCCATCTTCCAGCACCACCGCATCCTCTGTGATCTCTTTCACATTGCCATGCGCCAGCTTGATCTTGCCGTCGATGATCAACTGGCTGGCGCCCACATCAATATAGTACCCCGATCCGCGCCGCAGGTATTTCATCGTCAGGCCAGAGTTGTCATCGCCCCAATCCAGCCAAAACCCCGCCTTTTCGAGCGCCGCATAGAACTCGGCATCCCTCTCGCGCATCTTCTCAGCCAGCGGCGTCTCGAACTCATGTAGCAGACGGTACGGCAGGCTGGCCGAGATCATGTCGGCCTTGTTGGTGGTCATCCCGCCCTGAACCGCCTGTTCAGAGTAGAGCTTGGCCATCCCGATATCCATCAGCGTGTCGGACTTCACGACGAGGGTTGAGGACCGCTGCACCATAGTCACATCGACATCATTCTCCCAAAGGGCGGCACAGATATCATGGGCAGAGTTGTTGGACCCGATCACCACCGCCCGCTTGCCCTTGAAGGCATCAGGGCCGGGATGTTTGGAGGAGTGGTGCTGATCGCCCTTGAACCGCTCCATTCCAGGATATTTCGGTAGGTTGGCCTTGGCTGCCATGCCCGTCGCAAGCACCAATTGCTTGGGATTCAGCGTGACTTCTTGCCCGTCGCGGTCCACCACCACCGTCCATTCCTGCGTGGACTCGTCGTATTCGGCGTGCTTGCAGGTGGTTTTCGTCCAGTAGTTCAGCTCCATGATCTTGGTGTACATTTCCAGCCAATCACCGATCTTGTCCTTCGGCGCGAACACGGGCCAGTTCGGCGGGAACGGCAGATAGGGCAGATGGTCATACCAGACCGGGTCATGCAGACACAGCGACTTGTACCGGTTCCGCCAGCTGTCACCCGGTCGGGCGTTCTTTTCGACGATGATGGTGGGGACACCCAGTTGTCGCAACCGCGCGCCAAGAGCGATACCACCCTGCCCTCCCCCAATGATCAGGACATAGGGCTGCTTGGTGTAGCCCAGTTCCCGGGCCTCAGCCTCGCGCTCTTCCAGCCATGTGGGATGGTGTTTGTCGGCCCCATGCTTGGCACCCAACGGGCGGTCAAAACCGAGGGGCTCCTCATGTCCCTTCAATTCCACCATTGAGGTCAGCAGCGTCCATATCTTGCCGTTCTTCAGCCGGATCAGACCATAGCCACGCGCAATCTCCGTTTCAAAACTGATCCAGGCAGTCGTCACGCCGTCAGCCTCGGTCGCGGTTTCGCCTTCGGCAATCCGCCAGTTCGATGGTTTCGTCGTGGTCAGTTGATGGCGCAACATGTCGACCACTTCGGCGCGGCCTTCGACGGTCTTAATGTTCCAGGTGAAGATGACAAGATCGCGCCAATAGCAGTCGTCCTGAAACATCGCAGCAGCGCGATCGATTTCACCTGCGGCCAACGCATCGCCGAAATCAGTCAGGAACGCAGCGACCTGATCGGCCGTTGTGGTATCGAGCATGGGTATCCTCCCTCAAGTTCTCCCACCGCCAGAGTGGCGCATCTTATCGGCAATACGCAAAGATAATCCGTCGTTGAGATCAAGTTCATCAGGCATCGCGTGCGGTCGGCAAATCACCAGCAGACCCCGCCAGACCTAAATCTCCTTGACGAAACGAAGGGTGAAGCGCAGCCTTTCCCGATATCGGTTATGAGGATTGCCATTTGAATTGACTGTGGGAATTGAGGGTATGTTTTCGAGGACCGTCTTCGTTGCGATCTGGTTTACGTGCTGTTGGATCACACCAAGCCTTGCAGACAGCAAAGCCAACCCGGACATGGAATGGGCGCTGCAACTCGTCTCTTTGCTGCAATCGGCCAGGTAGGTAGTGGCAACCGAACAAGGCCACATCAATGACGCCAACATCGCAGACAAGGGCCTGTCAGGCGATGTAGTTCTAAGCCGCGCGACAGCGGGTTATCTGAAACGGACCGGGACCGATCTGGCCGCCATACCTGCGGACTCAGTCAACGGGAAGCTTCTGGCAGCCATGAGTCAGGCCGTGCGGCAGGTCATGGATGAGAATGCGGCAACCATCAATCACCAAGGTATCGGCTTCAAGGGCCTTGTCCCGGCGGTCTTTGCCCGTTTGGTCAACGAACATTTCGGCGTTGCGGCTGGGGATTTGGCCGTGGTCAAGGCGACAGCGCCGCTGGATCTGGTGCGCAACCGCAAGTCCCGGCCCGATGAATGGGAGGCGCGGGTGATCAAAGATCATCTGTTGTCGCCCGACTGGGTCAAGGGAGAGGTCTATTCCGAGGAGACTGAAGTGCAGGGCCGTCCAGCCTTTCAGGCGATGGTGCCGGAATACTATAGCGAGGGCTGCATGGCCTGCCACGGCGCACCCAGGGGCGAGGTCGATATCACCGGCTATCCCAAAGAGGGTGGCAAGGTGGGCGATCTGGGCGGTGTCATCAGCATAACACTGTTCCAGTGATGCCGGACCGATGAGCTGACATGCCGAGCCGCCTCTCCATCTTTGCCCGGTTGGCAATTCTGGCGATTGCCATGCTTTCCGTGACCATCGCGTCCAACGCCTATCTGGCGACCCGGCTGTAAGACAACAAGCGCGCCATTGCGACCGAAGTGCAGGTCGTCACCCAATTGCGTCAGGCCAATGCCGCTGCCACCAAGTTCGGCGACCTGAAAAAACTGGCTGTCCGATCTGGCGGTCAGCCTGCTGATGCTATCCGAAAACAACGCCAATGCCGCGCATGACGCGCTTCTGGCCGATCTGTCGCTTCAGGCCGTCGATGCCTATTCCAATGATCAGCGGGTGCTTGGCAATTCTCTGATGGCACAGGGTCAGGTCCATATCCGCGCCGTCGACGCCGAACTCAGCGCTTTGGGCACTCGGCTGGAGGCTGAGGCGGTTCAACAAGGCGATCAGGCTTTGGCGTCTGCCGAAACGGCGTTCAGCCGGGCCACGTTGATTTCGGTCGGGGCGGGACTTGGTGGCATCCTTTTGACCCTAGTCATCATCGGGTCGATCACCCGCCCGTTGCGCCGGACCGTGGCGGCCATGCAGACGCTGTCGGCGGGCGATCTGACCATCCCGGTTCCCACCGGCGGCACTGATGAAATCGGCACCATGAACACGACCTTACAACTGTTCCGCGACAGTTTGTCAGAGCGCGAGCGCCTTGCGGCGCGCCAATTGACCGAGGCGATTGAGGCCATTTCCGAGGGCTTTGCCCTGTTCGATGCTGACGACCGGCTGGTGATCTGCAACAGTCGATTTCGCGAGATGTACCGCGCACTTGATCTGACTATCGCCCCCGGCATCCCCTTTGCGCAGATTGCGGCGGCGTTGGCAGCGGCCCGGATGATCGCGGGCGAAGGGGATACATGGCTGGACGCGCGGCTGGCCCGACACCGCGCCCCGGACAAGCCCTTCGATCAAAAACGCAGCGACGGCACCAGGATCAGGATTAGTGAGCGGCGCACCGAGGATGGTGGCGTCGTGGGCGTCTATTCCGACATCACCGAGGCGCGGGCCCGCGAGGCTCGGCTGGGCGAGTTGGTGGGCAGTCTGGCCGAAGCGCGGGATGAGGCGATGCGCGCCACCACCGCCAAGAACCAATTCCTCGTCAGTATGAGCCACGAAATCCGCACGACGATGAATGGCATCATCGGGATGAGCAACCTGCTGCTGCACACCGCACTTCTGGGGGATCAGGCCGACTTCGCCCGTACCATCAACGACAGCGCCGAAAGCCTGCTGACCATCCTGAACGACATCCTGGACTTTTCGAAGGTTGAGGCTGGCAAGCTGGATCTGGAGCGTGAACCGTTTGATCTGCGCGAATACGTCGAAGGTGCCTTGGACCTTGTGGCAATGGCCGCGGGTAAAAAGGGGCTGGATTTGGCCTATTTCATTGACCCCAAAGGGCCTGCACGGGTGACTTCCGACCCGACCCGAATGCGGCAAATCCTGCTGAACCTGTTGAACAACGCGATCAAATTCACCGAAAAGGGCGAGGTCATGCTAGCCCGGGGCCAACGATGCCCCGCAAGACATTGCACCCTGACCTTCGCAGTCCGTGATACGGGCGTCGGCATCCCACCGGATCGTCAGATCAACCTGTTTCAATCCTTCACTCTGGCCGATGCCTCCACGACCCGGCACTTTGGTGGCACCGGGCTGGGTCTGGCCATCAGCCAACGATTGGTCGGCCTGATGGGCGGGCGGATCAGCATTGATAGCGAGGTCGGCATAGGGTCCACGTTCAGCTTTGCGCTTGATCTGCCGGTGGCCCCGGATATCCGTGCCGTCCAGATGTCGGACATCCGGCCAGACCTCAACAACACCCGCGTCCCGATCGTCGATGACAACGCGACAAACCGCAAGATCCTGTCGCGTCAGGCAGAAATCTGGTCGATGATCCCCACCGCCATCGCCACCCCGGCAGAGGCGATCCGTGTGCTGAACGACCAACGCTTTGATGTGGCCATTCTGGACATGAACATGCCCGACATGAACGGCGTGCAACTGGCGACCTATATCCGCAGCCAATCGGCTTTTTCCGGTCTGCCGTTGATCCTGTTGTCCTCTCTGGGCCATTCAGCCGACCATGATCAGGATGCGTTAATGCCGGCCGGGTTCGCCCACGTGCTTGCCAAGCCCGTCAAACCCTCTGCCCTGCTGAACGCCCTGATGACCATAGCATCGGGAGAGCCCGTGCGGGTGTTGCAGCGCAAGTCGGCGCAATCGAACCAGTTCGACGACAGCTTTGCCACCGAGGTTCCCGCCCGCATCCTGCTGGCCGACGACCACCCGACAATCAGAAACTGGGCCGTATGATCTTGAAACGGCTGGGATATGCCCCAGATGTCGCCGCCAACGGGGTTGCGGTTCTGCAAGCTTTGGAGCGCGAGCCCTATGACCAGATCCTGATGGACATTGAGATGCCCGAAATGGACGAAATTGAAGCCACGCGGCAAATCCAGCACCTCTATCCCCCTGCCACCCGCCCCAAGATCATCGCCGTCACCGCCAATGCGATGGCCGGCGACCGAGAGCGGTTCATCGCGGCCGGGATGAGCGAGTATGTCTCCAAACCCATTCGGGTCGAAGCCTTGATTCAGGCGATCCGTACCGTGTGACCCGCCCCTCCTCGCCCTCCGAGGTCACCATGCAAGACGAAACCGCGGAATTCGATGCCTCGGCTCTGGAACAGTTGCTGGAGGTGATCGGCGGCGACCATGA
>CAWAEL010000017.1:0-106021 GCA_963781185.1 uncultured Alphaproteobacteria bacterium | reverse complement strand
GCCGCCGAAATCCTGGACAACTCGATGGACGAGGCCGTCGCCGGCCACGCCAACCGCACTGGAATGGATGCATGCCGACGGCGCCCTGACGGTCCGCGACAACGGCCGTGGCATCCCGATCGACCCCCACCCCAAATTCCCCGACAAATCCGCGCTGGAGGTGATCCTGTGCACCCTGCACTCCGGCGGCAAGTTCAACGGCAAGGCCTATGAAACCTCTGGCGGTCTGCATGGCGTCGGCTCTTCGGTCGTCAACGCGCTGTCAGACCGCATGGATGTTGAGGTCGCCAAGAATAAAGAGCTGTACGCCCCAGAACTTCTCGCGCGGCAAACCCTTCGCCCCCATTGCCAAGATTGGCCCGACCCCCAACCGTCGCGGCACCACCATCACCTTCCACCCCGATCCGCAGATATTCGGCAGCCAGCAATTCCGCCCCTCGCGCCTGCTGCGCATGGCCCGCTCCAAGGCCTACATCTTCAGGCGTGAAATCCGCTGGAAATCCGCCATCCCGGACGGCGACACCCCGATGGAGGCGGTCTTCCACTTCCCGGCGGCCTCGCCGACTTCCTCGCCGATCAGCTTGAAAAAGCCACCACCTACGCGGACCGCCCCTTCGCCGGTAAAGTCACATTTCAGGAGAAATTCGGCGTTCCCGGCTCCGTCGAATGGGCGATCAACTGGACCCCGGCCCGCGACGGCTTTTTGCAACTGCAACACGGTGCCCACGCCCGAAGGCGGCACCCACGAAACCGGCTTCTGGAATGCCATCCTGCGCGGCATCAAAGCCTATGGTGAGCGGGTAAAGAACAAAAAGGCTGAGCAGATCTCGCGTGAGGATATGCTGTCCGGCGGCTGCGCGCTGATTTCCGTCTTCATCCGCGAACCGCAATTCGTCGGCCAAACCAAGGACCGCCTCGCCACTGAGGAGGCGTCCAAATATGTCGAAGGCGCCGTCCGTGACCATTTCGACAACTGGCTGGCGGGCGATACCAAATCCGCCGGGGCCATCCTCGATTTCCTGATCCTGCGCGCCGAAGAACGCCTAGAACGCCGTCAGGAAAAAGAGACCCAGCGTAAAACCGCCACCAAGAAACTCCGCCTGCCCGGTAAACTCACCGACTGCTCCGCTAAAAACCGCGAGGGCACCGAATTGTTTATCGTTGAGGGGGATAGCGCCGGTGGTTCCGCCAAAGCCGCCCGCAACCGCGAAACCCAAGCCCTGCTGCCGCTAAAAGGCAAGATCCTGAACGTCCTCGGCGCCGCCTCCAATAAACTCAACGACAACTCCGAAATCCGCGACATATGTGAGGCTCTGGGCGTGCAAATGGGCACCCGCTTCAAAGTCGATGACCTGCGCTACGATAAAATCGTCATCATGACCGACGCTGACGTCGACGGCGCGCATATCGCCAGCCTGCTGATGACCTTCTTCACCCAAATGCGCCCGCTGATCGACAAAGGCCACCTCTACCTCGCCTGCCCGCCGCTCTACCGCCTGACCCAAGGCGCGCGGCGTCTCTATGTCGCCGACGATGCCGAAAAAGAGCTGTGGTTGGCCAAAGGCCTCGGCGGCAAAGGTAAAATTGACGTGCAACGCTTCAAAGGCCTGGGCGAGATGGACGCCAAAGACCTGAAAGACACCGCCATGAACCCCCTGACCCGCAAACTGATCCGCGTGCGGGTGACAGTCGGATCTCCCCTTTCCCCGGACAGACCTATGCCATGGCTTCAGTGACGGGTATTCCGAGCGCTGTGAAGCCGTTCAGTACGGCAACACGGACCTGGAACTCGGCGACCTGACGGTCAAAGTCTCGCGCCATGAGGCGCTGACCCAGCAGTTTGAGGCAGTGCATCTTTGTCTCGACGCGGCTTCGACGGTGATAGCCGCTCCATCGTCGCCAGATGGTCCGACCGAAGCGCCGTGAGGCGCGCAAGGCCTCGTTGCGCGCGATCGCGCCGGCGGTGTCGGGCTTCCACGGTTTGGCGTTCTTGCGGGGCGGGATGATCGCAGCCGCACCGCGTTCGGCGATTGCGTCATGGCATTTGCGGGTGTCGAAGGCGCCGTCGGCGGTGACGCTGGCGATCTCCTGATCGGGCGGGATCTGGTCGAGCAGTTCGGGCAGCATGGGCGCGTCGCCGACATCGCTGGTGGTGAACCCGGCAGCCCGGATTTCCAGCGTTTGCTCGTCGATCCCGATGTGGATCTTGCGCCAGACACGACGTTTTGTGCCGCCATGCTTGCGCGCATTCCACTCCCCTTCACCCTCGACCTTGATGCCCGTGCTGTCGATCAAAAGATGCAGCGGGCCCTGCGAACCACGAAAGGGTATGTTGACCTCCAAGCTCTTCTGGCGACGGCTGAGGGTGCTGAAATTCGGCACCTCCCAGTCCAGACCGATCAGTTGCAACAGGCTTTCGACGAACCCAGTCGTCTGCCTCAGCGCCATGCCGAACAGCACCTTCATCGTCAGGCAGGCCTGGATCGCTGTATCACTGTAGCTGGGCTGCCGCCCTCGTTTGCCGGTCGGCACGGCCTCCCAGGTCATAGTGGGGTCGAACCAAATCGTCAGCGAGCCGCGACGCTTCAGCGCTTTGTTATAGGCGGGCCAGTTCCTGGTCTTGTAGGCGGGGGGCGTGGGTCTGCTCATGCCGCTCAGCTACCATGCTGGATTCACAAGATGAATCCCTCACCCGATTTGTGCAACAGAGCCATCAGCACCTCTAGCAGGGTGAATTCCTTGGGCAGCAGGTCAATCACCTGCCCGCCGCGCCGCGCCATCCGGCGCATCATGTCCAGTTCCAGATCCGCCACCCGCAGCACGGTTTGCACGTCTTGGGCAGGCGGGCGTCGGGCGAGCGCATTGACCCGCGCCATCAACTCGGCAAAGGCGAAGGGCTTGGTCAGGTAATCGTCAGCGCCAGCCTCCAACCCCTCGACCCGGTCATCAATGCCGCCAAGCGCGGTCAGGAACAATACCGGCACCCGCACCCCGGCAGCCCGGAGCGCGCGGACCAGCGACAGCCCGTCCAACCCCGGCAGCATCCGGTCCACAACCAGCACGTCATAGCTTTCACGCGTCGCCTGAAACAGGCCGTCCCGCCCGTCGGCCAGCACATCGCAAACATGCCCAGCCTCTGACAGGCCGCGCGCGACGTAGGCCGACACGGCGGGGTCATCTTCGATCATCAACAGGCGCATCGGCGGTTTTCCGTCCTAGGTCAGGGATGTTGAGGATGACACCCGAGCATACCAGCAATCTCACGCCCAGCTTACAGATTTGTAAGGTGGCCGACATCTGGCGGTATGGCGACCCTTCTATCAGGCGAAATCTTGATGGGCCACTGCGGCCCCGATCACCCTGGAGACTACGAATGAAGCAGATCTTGCTGGCCACGGCGCTTATCCTTGCGCCTGTCGGCGCTTTCACCGCCTTTCAGATCACCTTTGTCGGCGCGGCGCAGGCGGATGCGTCGTTGGGCGATCTGTCGCCCATGAAAGCCATCGTTGCCGATGTGCAAAAGATCGCCGCGACGGGCGACTTTGCGGCGGCGTCCACCCGGATTACGGATTGGGAGACTGCGTGGGACGATGCCGAAGCCGGGATGCGCCCGTTGAACCCCGATGCCTGGGGCAAGATCGATGCGGCGTCGGACGGTGCGTTGAAATCGCTGCGCCGTGGCACGCCGAGTGCCGATGTCGTGACACCCGCTTTGGACGCCCTCATGGCGGCCCTTGAAAATCCCACCAGCAAATGAACGCCCCAGCAAGGACTGAGCCTATGACAATTATTCCTGCGATTGGTGCCGCGCCGCTGAACCGGGTGCCCAAGGTGACCGCTGATTTCTGGCTTATCAAACTGATGGCCGTCACGATGGGCGAGACGGCTGCCGACTATCTGAACGTCAACCTCGGGATCGGGTTGACCAACACCTCGCTTATCATGACCGCTGTGCTGATCGTCGCACTGGTCCTGCAATTCAAACAAAAGCGTTATGTGCCGTGGAGCTATTGGCTGGCCGTGGTGCTGATTTCGGTTGTGGGCACCTTGGTCACCGACAATCTGGTGGACAACTTTGGTGTGCCGCTGATCGCGACGACGATTGGGTTCACCATTGCTTTGGCGGCGACATTTGTCCTGTGGTACGGGGCGGAGGGGACGTTGTCGATCCACTCCATCCAGACCACCCGGCGTGAGGCGTGGTATTGGTTGGCGATCCTGTTCACCTTTGCGCTGGGGACGGCTGCGGGCGATCTGGTGGCCGAGAAGTTCGGGCTTGGGTATTTCAGCACCGGGATTTTGTTTGGCATGATCATCCTGTCGCTGGGCATCGGCTATTTCTTCTTGGGGCTGGATGCGATCCTTGGGTTTTGGCTGGCCTATATCCTGACACGTCCATTGGGCGCGTCGTTCGGCGATCTGTTGTCACAGCCGGGCGAATATGGCGGCTTTGGTCTTGGCACGGTCATCACCAGCGCCGTGTTTCTGGGGGCCATCATGGCAATCGTCGCCTATATGACTGTCACGCGTGACGGGGAAGAGTTGGCGGTCGTGCAGTAGGTTTCAATGCGGCGGGGCAGGCGAGCCCCGCCGGTTTTCACCAAGGGCCGTCCTGTGCAATACAGTGGCTGGTCGATCCGGGGGAGCCGGGTTTTTGAGGGGGCAAGATGCAGGCAATCGACACGACATTGTTTCTTTGGTTGACCGGCAGTCTGCAATCGCCGGGTTGGCTGATTGCGCTGGCCAAATTCCTTGCCAGCGACATTGCGCCCTTGGTTGGGGTTGCCTTTGTGATTGGTTGGGTCCGGGCGCGTGCTGGTTGGCGGCCTGTCTTGCTGGACGCCGTCGCGGCCGCCATGTTGGGGTTGGTTGCGGTTCAGGTGATTGGCCTGCTGCACTATCGGCCACGCCCGTTTGAGGCTGGTCTGGGCGCGAACTTGCTGAACCATTTGCCGGAGAATTCGTTCCCCAGCGACCATGCCACGCTGATGTTTGCGCTGGCGATCAGCCTTTTGTCTGGTGTGCTTCTGTACCGCGCTGGCAGCGTTCTGCTGCTGTTGGCAGTCGGGGTGTCGTGGGGGCGGGTGTTTCTTGGCGTCCACTATCCGTCTGATATGCTTGGCGGTGCGGTTCTGGCGGGGCTTTGTGTTGCCGTGGTGCGGTCCGTGGATGTGCGGCTGAAGTATTGGGCGCTGTTTGAAGCGTTTTACGAGGCAATCTTGGGCCGCCTGCATATGCCGCAAGCGATTTTCCCGCGCGGGCGATAGCAGCTTTCCGGCCCTGAGGTTGGTCAGGGCCGGGAAATTGTCACCGCAGCGGGCGGGGTTGTCAGTTGCCGATCACCGTGAATTCGATCCGGCGGTTGCGGCGCTTGTTCTCGGCGCTGTCGTTGGCAACGATCGGCTTGGCCTCACCGTAGCCCATGAGACCAAAGCGCCCGGGGGAAATGCCGCGGGCCACGAGGTAGTCGATCACCGATTTGGCGCGGCGTTCCGACAGGACCAGATTGGTCGTGTCATCGCCGTCAGAGTCGGTGTGGCCACCCACTTCGATCCGCAGATCCGGGCAGCGTTTGACGACGTCGTAGAGGTCGTCAAGCAGGGCGCTGCCGGCGACATCAAGACGGGCGCTGCCGGAACTGAAGTTGATGTTGCCGGACCGTGACAAAATCTCCATCCGGCCGGTGCAGGCCTCTGCCGACAGGTTGCCGGTTGGTTCATCGACGGTCTTGGTGGTCGGTTCGGCTGCGGCGGTTGTGCCTGAGGTGCCGATGCGGCGGAACACCAGATCGAAGGAAACCCAGCCCGTCGGCACGATCTTGGCGCCTGACGCCTCTTCCAGCTTTACGATGCCCTCGGCCAGACCGTAGTCGGCGACGACGACCGGCACTGGTGCCACCGAAGTCACGGCAACCGCATCGTCGGACAACAGGGTTGCGGTGACCTCAACCGTCCCTTCATTCTTGATGCCATGCAGGTCAAGTTTGTAGGGCAGGGTCATCGTAGTCCGCCGGGAGGTGGGCAGATCGGCCAAGGCGGCGGGATCAAGCTGCACGGAAATCACCGCTTCGGGGAACTTGAAAGTCTCCATCAGCAGGAAACGCATCCGCACATTTCTGAGGTCAACCTTGGTGTCGACCGAGTCCAGAAAGATCTTCATTGAGGCGGAGCCATCCTCACCGATGCCGCCCACGAACTTTGCAAACGAGCTCAGCTCAAGGATCGTGCCGCCCTTGTCTGTCTGTTTGATCGATTGAAAGTTGAAGCGCGACTCGTCCGGTTGCAGCAACCATCCGGTTGCAAATGGAGCGGTCTGCGCAAAGGAAAATCCCGGTACAATCAGCCCGAGACATATCAGCCATATTTTGAGGAATTGATGGATCATGTCAAAAATACTCCGATTTTTCCTGCCAGTTTCTGAAAATGCTTGAGTATCTGGGATATTCCTGATCCCCCTAAAGAGCAACAGAAACGAGCCCGGCAGAGCTTTTCACTTTGCACTTGCGTCTGAAACCGGCAAGTTAGGGCTATCTTTTGTGTCGCGGCGGCCCTTTGGTCAGCTGATGTTGGCCTTGTGTCAAATTGAATAGGGAGGAACCCATGCAGCGCAAAATATTGATGGTGCTGCTGGTGTGGGTTTGCAGTGTGGTCCATGCGGTTGCGCAGGATCGTATTGCCTTGGTCATTGGCAACGGCGGTTATCAGACAGTCGGCAAACTGCCCAATCCGACCCGTGACGCGCAGTTGATGGCCGACACGCTGACCGCGAGCGGATTTGACGTCACGCTGGTTTCAGACGGCTCTTATCAGGCGATGCGTATTGCCATTGGCAAGTTCGGCGCGCGGCTGCGAGAGTTCGGCAAAGACTCGGTCGGGCTGTTCTATTACGCCGGGCACGGGGTGCAGAGTTTTGGGCGCAATTATCTGTTGCCGGTGGATGCAGCGCTGACCAATGCGGCCGATCTTGGCCTTGTGGCGATTGAGGCGGATTCTGTGCTGCAACAGATGCGCTCTGCCGGGAATAGCACGAATATCGTGATCCTCGACGCCTGCCGGAACAATCCGTTCAAGGCGATCCTTGATCTGGGCGAAAATGGTCTGGCGGAAATGAATGCGCCGCCGGGTACCTTTCTGGCCTATGCCACTGGCCCCGGTCAGACGGCGGTGGATGGAGCCGGGTCCAACAGCCCATTCAGCCTTGCCCTGTCCATCGAGATCCCCAAACCGGGTCAGACGCTGGAAGAGGTGTTCAAGAACGTCCGGCGCTATGTGATGCAGGAAACCGCAAGCACGCAGACGCCGTGGGATACGTCGTCACTCGCCACGGATTTCTCTTTCGTGCCGGTCAAGGCGCGCACACCCGAGGAAGAGGCTGAGCGCCAGTTGTGGCAGGCCGTTGTGAATGCCAACGACCCGCTGCAAATGTCGCTGTTCCTCAAGGCCTATCCCAACAGCCCCCATGCCGCCGAGGCGCGGACCTTGCTGAAAGCGCAGTTGGAAGCGATGTTGACGCCTGAACCCGACGCTGCCGCTGACGTGGCCAAGACCACTGAGGGGCCGAGTGCTGCTGAAATGGCGGCGTTCGATGCTGCGCGGGTCGCGGCCACCCGTGCCGCCTATGAGGATTTCATCGCGCAATTTCCAAACAGCGTGCTGGTTGAGGCCGCCAATCAGGAAATCAGCTCTTTGCCTGCAGTGCCGGAAGTGGCCGCGCCGGAAAAGGTGGCTGAGAAGGGTTTGGCGATATCCGCGGAACCGCCGCAGGATGTTGAAGACCCTGCTGCCTATGACGATGTGAAGGTCGCCTTTGACACGCCCTTGGTTGTCGGATCGGCGGAACTGGTGGGGCGCACGCTGGATGAGCTGATCTCAGCCGGGACGCCGCTTTATCCACCGTTCGAAGGCCTGCCGGAAGAGGTCTGGAAGGGCCAGAAATGCGGCAGTTGTCACGAGTGGACGAAGAAGATCCTGTGCGACCAAGCGACGGTCTTGTTGGGCGATAGCGGTGAGACGGCGGCGCGCTCGCTTGCGATTTAGCACCCGCTGGGCCTTAGCTTCAAATTGACGTTGCGGGCTTGGGCCAAGGGTGGATGCCAGTAGCAGCGTTCGATTGGACGGTAGCGAAGTCGGGCTGAAAGGCCCGCCGACGCTATCGGATCAGTGCGGGTGGGCGGCGTTGTTTATGCCTTCAAAGACCGCTGCGGCCACGCGCGCAATCTCTTGTTCGGTCAGATCCGGGGCCATGGGCAGGCCGATGAGGCGGGGTGCGAGGTCTTCGGTGACGCCCAGTGTGTCGCGCGCCGCACCTGCGTAGTAGGTCTGACCGTGCAGGCCATCGCCGTACCAGAGGCGGCTACCGATATCCGCGCGTTGGAGGGCGGCCTCAACAGCAGCCGTCTCGGCCAGATTGCGGCACAGCAGCAAGCCATAGCTAAGCCCGACGTTGGGGGCGCCGAAGAAGCGGTCGCCAAGGGCAAGGCGGTAGGTGTCGACCACAAGTTGCAGCGCGGCAGATTTGACGGCCCAGCCGTCATCCTCGGCCAAACCAACTGCGGCGTGGTATTCGCTCAACTTGCCGTTAATGCTGGGCATCTGGCTGTCGCGGGAGCCGCGGAAGCCGAAGTTGAGGGACTGGAGCGTTCGCTGGACGAGTTCCAGATCGGTCGAGGCAACGGCACCGCCTTCGCCGGTGGCATAGGCCTTGGTCGCGTGCAGGCTGAGGGCTACGGGAATAGGCCCCAGATAGGTTTCGGGCGCGGTCAGGATGCGGTCAAAGCTGGCGGCACCGTCGATCACCACCGGAATCCCGGTGGTGGCCTGAAACGCCTGCCACGGCGCCTGCGGGACCGGGCTGCCATAGGCGGCGACCGGAAGTATCACCCCGACTTGGGCAATGAACTCATGATTGGCGAGCAACTCTGGCGCAAGCATCCATGTTTCCGGGTCGACGTCGACGATATAGGGACGGAAGCCGCATTGTTCGGCCGCAACTGCGGTTGCGACGAAGGTGTATGCGGGCATCATTGCCAAGGGACGTTCCGCCGTCGCCCGACCAGCGCTGGCGAGGATCGCGCCGATCATTGCGGCGGTGCCGGAACTGGCGGTGATAAGCCCGCCCTCGGGCAGTTTCAGCCGCGCTTCCAGGCGACCCTCCAGTTCTTCTACGAGCGGACCGCGGTTGGTGTAGATCCGAGACGAATCAATGCGCCGCAGATAGCCGATGAGGTCATCGGTGCCCGGCAGCATTGGGCGCAGGACAGGCAGGAATGGCGAAGTCGTTTCAGGGCCGGAAGGCGGGAAATCTGGGCTATTTTGCAGGGGAGATGGTCGCACTATTGCAGAAATCCTTTGTTCGCGCTCGTCGGCCACGTCACAAGCGCCCAGTCGCGGTTTTGCACATTGAACTTCCGTATAAATAGAGGGTCGCTGAACGGCAAGCGCACTTGACCGTTAACCTTTTGATATGCAACATCTGGTCCAACCATTAGCTTAAATGACTGGAATTCAAGGTAAAATGAACTTCGAAACAAATTTCAAACCAATCCGAAAGGACGTTGCACGACTGTCTGAATTTTTCCCAAATCCGAATGCCGCTACGGACCGGGATGTCGACCTATTGAACTGGCCCAACGCCGAAGACATTGCGAAACGATACGAAACCCTGCTTTCTATGGTAGATTTCGATGCCTATTCGAAGGAGCGGCCGCTAAAGCTGCTTGATGTTGGCTGCGGGTTGGGCTTGCTGCTGGATTATCTGGCCGAGAATGGCCTGCTCGACAGGGTGGATTACACCGGTGTCGACCTTGTTGAACCGATTCTCTACAAGGTCCGCCACCGTTGGCCCAACCACAGATTTGACCATCGCGACGTGCGGGACGAACCCTATCCTGAGGGCAGTTTCGACTTCTGCATCATATGCGGGATATTCACCGTGAAGCAGGGCAACAGCTATGGCGCCGAGGTGGCACTGGCGCAAAGCACGCTGTCGGCGGTCTGGCCTGCGGTCAATCACGGGCTGTCCTTCAATTCGATGTCCAAGCATGTCGACTGGGAGCGCGAGGACCTGTTCCATTGGCCCCTCGATGACATCATGGCGTTTTGCAAAGACCATTTGAGCCGGCATACCGCGTTCAACCTCGACTATGGTCTGTGGGAGGTTTCGACGCTGGTGCGCAAAGAGCCGCGCGCGTGTCTCAGCAAAACCCCGGCGCAGTGGTAACCCATTGGCAGCCTATGATTTGACGACTTTGTTGGCGGCGGGCCAGCCGCTGCGCTTTGGGGACCGCTCGGCCACCGGGTGTGATACGTTTGACTATGCGCCGGGCAAGCCGAATCTGTTCATGCTGATGAACCTTAAGCACCTGTTGGTGCAGGCGCATGGCGTTGAGCGCGGGTTTGAATTGTACCAGGAGACGGTCGCCAAGCAGAGCGACCGGCGTCTGGTTCTGCGGCGGTTGGAGGGGCAGCGCCCCTATGCCAAGGTGCAGGGCCGATCTTTCGTCGAAACCGTCCCCGCGGGCGAGGCGTTCACGATCATGCCGCCAACTGTCATCGGGGAAGGCGACCATCGCCCGCTGAAGAACGTGACGCGGTCGTTTTATGTCGCCTGTGTTGACGATGCTTTGGTGCGCGGCCGGTCGTCCGTCATCGAAGCGGGCGGTCTGGCCTTGGGTGATTTTCAGGATGATGAGCTGGCGCGGATCGACGACGAATTGGAGTTCGACGCTGCGATCTTCCACCGCGATGGTGATGATGTCTGGATGATCGCATCGGATGGGCCGTCCCAAGTGGTTGAAGAGGCGTTTTCGTTGCTGGGCAGCCGGACGGATTTCTTTGGCGATTGGCTGTGCGAGTCTGTTCCGAAATACGTTGCGGCGACGCTGTCCGGGCATTTGCCGCCCGTACCCGTGCTGATCGACGCTGACATGAACACGTCGCACCGCCAAGCGCTTGAACTGATGTTGGTGCCGGGCACCAAGATCATTGAAATCGCCGCGTTTGAACCTGTTCAGGTGCGGCGGCTGTGGATGGCGCCGAGCATCGGTTACATGGCCTTCCACCAAAAGCTGAATGAACGTTTCAAGTGGGATTACGTGATGAGCTCACCCGCGCGGTTCCTGCCGATTGAGGACGAAATGGCGCGGCGGGCGGATTTGAAGCTTGGCAGCGATCCAAGTCCCGAGCGGGTGTTTCTGGCGCGCAAGGGGTTCCGGCATCGCAAAATCGTCAACGCCGACGAGATTGAGGCGATTGCCGAGGCGCATGGCTTTGCGGTGGTCTACACTGAGGAATACGATTTCATCGAACAGGTGCGGCTGCTGCGCCGCGCGCGCCATGTCGTCGCGCCTGAGGGGTCGTCTTTGTTCCTCGGCTACTTTTTGGCCGGGGGAGCCAAGGTCTGTATTCTCAACCATCAGCAGATTGAGGGGGTCGTTGGGTACAACGGCGGGAATGAGGAAAAGGGCATCGAACTGACGATCATCACCGGACCAGAGGCGGGCGTTCGGCGCGGTCGTTCGCAGGACATGGATTACACCATCGACCCAGAGGTCTTTCGCGGTTTCCTCGATGGGTGGTTCGGGGCCCCGGCGTCATGATGGTTTGGACCTGAGGGGGCGCGTCTGTGATCGTCTCTATCATGCAGCCCTATTTCTTTCCCTATGTCGGCTATCTGCAACTGATCGCCCAAAGCGACGTGTTCGTGTTTCACGATGAGGTGCAGTATATCAAAGGCGGTTGGGTCAATCGGAACCGCATTCTTGGTCCGAATGGCGAGGCGGTTTGGCTGACCTTTCCGGTCGCCACGGCAGGCCACAAGCTGCCTATCAACGCCCGCACCTATCTGCACGCAGAGAACGCGGGGCGGATTTTGCGCAGGATTGAGAATGCCTATCGCCGGGCACCGCAGTTCGACGCGGTCTTTCCGATCATCCAAAGGATCATGGCGTTTTCAGACGCCAATGTCGCCGCGTTCAACATCAACCTGTTGCAGGAGCTTGCAGATTACATGCGCCTTGGCCCGCGCTTCGTGCGGTCTTCGACGATTGACGGGCTGAACGGTTTGACCGGGCAAGCGCGCGTCATCGCGATCTGCGAGAAGATGGGGGCCACGCGCTATGTCAACTCCATCGGTGGCACTGAACTCTACGCGGCAGAGGCGTTCGGCGAGCGTGGTATCACGCTTGGATTTCTTGAGACCTTGGCCGAGCCGCGACAGGGTGGGCTGCCTCATCTGTCGGTCCTTGATACGATGATGAACGAAAGTGCTGATGCCTTGGCCGAAATCCTTGGCCAATACCGTGTGACGCCGGGGGCCTGAGCGCGGGTGGCTTTAGCCGGTTGTAAGCTCTGCCCGGAAGCGGGATTCCCAGATGGCGTTCAATTCTGTGCTTTGCGACCTGAGGGGCGGGTCGTCGAATTCCTGAACGCGTTCCTGACCGCCGGGTTCAAGCCCGCAATAGGTGGCGACCTGCGCTGCGGCTGCGGCTGGGTCGGCGACGATTTGCTCGTAGGACAGCCGCAGCGGTTTGATGGCATAGAGGGCAAAAAACCTCTCCCACGACTCTTGCGACAACCGGTTGCTGCGGAGCGCTTGGGCGATGGCGGCATGGGAATAGTCGGCGTCCGTGACCTCACGCTTGGTTTCGGTCCACGACGACCACGATTGGCGGATTTCGGCGATCACCAGCGAAATGGCCTGCCGCACGTCGTTGTCGCGTGAGAGGTAAACAAAGCGCCAGTCAGGGATATTTGCCGGAAACTCACCAGCAAGAAACAGCGGGACCACCGATTGAACATGCGCCTTCAACCCCCAAGCGCCGTTCAGGGCGTGGCGATCGACCAGCGTTTTGCACAGCGTCCCGCTGTCCGAGGTGCGGGGCGTGTGGGTCTCTGCCTCCAAATGCAGCGGATTGAAGAACTCTGCGACGAAGACACCGTATTTGAACAGGTTTTGACACAAGAGCGTGCTGCCGACGCGGGGCGTGAATGCGATTACGAATTTTCTTGTCGATGCCTTTGAACGGGGATGCGGCGGCTGGGGAATGCCCGTCGCCGGGCAACAACCGGGCGTATTCATCAAGAAACCAGCGATCCACCGAACGTTTGGAGAGGAAGGGGTATTCGACCATTGGTTCTCTTTTCCATTGTTTTTCCAATGCGCGGGCACCGCAATGACTCGGCGTCGCTCATTCAGCGTCGAACGGATAAATGCCTTGGGTCAGCCGGCGCACAGTATCTTGAAACACCATGTCGCTGCCTTTCAGTGACATCGCCATGAATTCGTCGAAGGCGTCTTTGGTGGCGAAGATAACGTGGCGGTCGAAATTCCTTCGGGTCTGATAGTGCAGAAGGATGATGTTGTCCATTTCGTCGGGGTACATGCGGTCAACGAACATGTCGTTGCGATAGTTGTAGCGAAACGGCAGCCGACGATGCGGCAGCTTTCCCACCTCCACCGCAAGCGCGATGGCAATTTGGTCGTCGAACCTGTTGGTCAGCACGGATTCCAGAGCCGGACGCACCTCCTCTTGAAGCACGCCCAATCTGCGGATGAGGTCGGGCGGGGCCAGCAGAAAGCCAAGATTGACGTAGAACGATGGCCCGAGGCTGCCGTCGCTTTTCATGGAGTAGGGGACTGTCAGGTCGATAGCGCAGCCGAGAGCAGCCCCCATCCTCTCCCACATTTCTGTTGGGGTGCTCGGAGGTTCAAAGTCATCGAAATTGTTCAGGAGCGGCGGTTGGTGGGCGACGACCCCGCAAATCGTCGGGGTCGATATCGTCTCACGCAAGAGGTCTTCTGGCAGGGGGCGCAGAAACATCGTGTCCGCGTCGCAAATGATCGAAAGATCCGCCTCTGTGTCGGCCATGCCGTAGAGTTCCCGCCCGTGATTCAGGAGGAAGGCATAGCTCGGGTCGGCCCAGCGGATCTCTATACGTTCAAACCACGGCAGCCATCGCTGCGGAACCGGTGTAGGGCCGTCGTCTGAGGTGAGGAGGAGCAGCACCTTGGCGTCGTGGTAGAGGCTGCCCAAGGCATCGAGCGCCAGCCTGAACATCGCGACCTGCGAATAGAACGCGTCATTCGGGCTGCCAGCCAACAGAAACTCTATCTTCAACTTTCATCTCCACGCGTTACCGCCGACACCTCCAGACCGACAGAGTCAAAGCGGCAATTGGGCTACTGCTGGCCTCACCTCTAGGCAAGCGCCCAAAATGTCAATCATTGTAGAGTGTTGGCGGTTCTGGGCGTCCTGCGGCGCGGCATGGATGTGACGATGCCGAGTGCATCGCCAAGCCGTAGCGGGATGGCTTGGCGGGGCCTAGCAGATGCGCGGAAGCTGCTCACCCACGAGCATGTCGACGATCCGGCTGCCGCCAAAACTCGTCCGCATGGTGACCATTCCGGGGTGATCGGCCACAGCGCGCCCGATGATTGCGGCGTCCTGCCCTGCTGCCATGCCGCGCATCGCCGCAAGGGCCGCGTTTGCTTGGTCGGCGGGGGCGAACAGTACCAGCGTGCCCTCATTCGCCAGATAGAGCGGGTCGAGGCCCAGAATTTCGCACATGCCGCGCACTTCGGCGCGCATGGGGACGGCTTCCTCGTCGATTTCGATACCGACCGTCGCTGCATCCGCCATCTCGTTCAACGCCGCCGCCAGACCACCGCGCGTCGCATCGCGGGCCGCTTTGATGCCGGGGGCGGCTTGGAGCACCGCCTCCATCAGATGGCCGAGGCTTTTGCAGTCGGATTGCAGGTCAGTGGACAGCGCCATGTCGCCACGCGCCGCAAGGATGGCCGCGCCATGATCGCCCAGCGCGCCATTCACAATCGCCACATCGCCGGGGCGAATTTGGTCTGCGCCGAGGTTGCGACCCGGGGGGATCACGCCGATGCCGGAGGTTGTCACGAAGAGCTTGTCCGCCGAGCCGCGCCCGACAACCTTGGTGTCGCCCGTCACGATGGTCACGCCCGCCGCCTGCCGCCTCGCGCGCCATAGAGGCGACGATGCGGCGCAGCAGGGCCACCTCACACCCCTCTTCGATGATGAAGGCCGCTGACAGCCACAGGGGACGGGCGCCGCCGACAGCAAGATCATTGACGGTGCCGCAGACGGCGAGCGTGCCGATATCGCCGCCCGGAAACTCCAGCGGGGTGACGACGAAACTGTCGGTGGTGAAGGCAAGCCGCGCGCCGGGTTCCTGCAAGGCCGCCGTCATCAGCCGGGCCTGATCCTCCATCCCGGGCGGTTGGAAAACGGCGGTAAAGACGTTTTCGATCAGCGCCCGCATCGCGGTACCGCCGCCGCCGTGTGACAGGGTGACGTGGGTATCGCGCAGAGGCCTCATTCCGCCGCCGCCCGTGCGCCACCATATTGCCAGTAGGCGGCACAGGCGCCTTCGGAGGACACCATCAGCGCGCCCAAGCGGCGTTTCGGGCGTGCAGCCGCGTCCGAATTGCGGGCAGGCGGTGGGCTTGATCCGGCCGGTCATCACCGCGCCACAGGCGCAACCGTCAGGCTCGGCCACGCTGCGCGGCCCGGCACCGTAGCCGATGCCGAATTTCTCTTCGGCATCAAAGGCCGCGTATTTTGGGCGGATCCGCAGGCCAGAGGCGTCAATCTCACCCAGACCGCGCCATTCGAACGAGGGGCGGCGTTCATACACCTCGGCAATCGCGGCGAGGCTGACGGGGTTGCCATGTTCGGGCACCACGCGGGCATATTGGTTTTCCACCTCGGCCCGGCCCTCGGCGATCTGGCGCAGCACCATCAGCACCGATTGCAGCAGATCCACCGGTTCAAAGCCCGCCACGACGATCGGTTTGCCGAAGTCTGCGGCGATGAAATCATAGGGATGCGTGCCGATCACCATCGAGACATGGCCGGGGCCGATAAAGCCGTCGAGCCTCATGTCGGGGTCGCTCAGCAGGGCGCGGATCGGTTCCGGCACGGTGATGTGGTTGCAAAACAGGCTGAAGTTGGTCAGGCCCTCACGCGCGGCCTGCAGGATGGTCAGCGCGGTCGAGGGCGTGGTCGTCTCAAAGCCGAGGCCGAAGAACACCACCTCCCGGTCCGGGTTGCGCCGCGCCAGTTCCAGCGCGTCGAGCGGCGAATAGACCATGCGGATGTCGCAGCCCGCCGCCTTGGCCTGCAGCAGGCTGCGTTTGGTGCCGGGCACGCGCATCGCATCGCCAAAGGTGGTGAAGATGACGCCGGGACGCTCGGCGATCTGCGACCGCCTCATCGACCCGGCTCATCGGCAGGACGCAGACCGGACAGCCGGGGCCGTGGATGAACTCGACGCCTTCATGCACCAGTTTGTCCAGACCATAGCGAAAGATCGCATGGGTGTGGCCGCCACAGATCTCCATGATGTGCAGGGGCTTTTCGCTTGGTGGCGCCGATCTGGTCCACCGTTTGCGCGATGGCGGCAAGCACGGCGCGGGCGGCTTTGGGGTCGCGGAATTCGGTGGCGTATTTCATGCGCGTGCCCCCGGCCAATGCGTCCTGACCCGCGGCCAGCGCTGCCATGGTTTCCTGCACTTCGCCCAGATCGCGCAGGGCCTCCAGCGTCTTGGCGGCCTCTTCTTCGTCAATCACAGCTCATCGCGAAGCCGACATGGATCAGCACCCATTGCCCGATCAGCCCCTCCAGCGGGCCATCGGCGACGCAGGCGACGTTGACCTCGCGCCGGACGCCCGAGATTTCGGCCATCGCCATCATGGCGGCCGGCGTCGGTGATGGCGATGATCTGGCCGGGGATGCCAAGGCACATGGGGTTGCGTCCTTTCACGAGCGGTCAGCTTGCCATCGTCAGCGTCTTGGTCGCGTGCTGGCGGCGCAACCAGCGCAGCCAATCCGCCATCCCCTCGCCCGTGCGGGCCGAGACGCGCAGGATCGTCGATCATCGGATTGACCCGGCGCAGGTTGGCTTCATAGGCGTCAAGATCGGCGTCACAATGGGGCGCAAGGTCGATCTTGTTCAGGATCGCAAGCGAGGCGGCGGTGAACATGTCGGGGTATTTCAGCGGCTTGTCCTCGCCTTCGGTCACCGACAGGATCGCCACCTTGGCATCCTCGCCCAGATCGAAGGCGGCGGGGCAGACGAGGTTGCCGACGTTCTCGATGAACAGCAGGCTGCCGGGCCGCAGGTCAAGATGGTCCATCGCATGTTCGCACCATATGGCCGTCGAGATGACAGCCCTTGCCGGTGTTGACCTGCACCGCCTGCGCGCCCGTCGCGCGAATGCGCTCGGCATCGTTGGAGGTTTGCTGATCGCCCTCGATCACCGCAAGCGGCGCCTTGCCCAAGCGCTGTCGATCGTCCGGCACAACAGCGTGGTCTTGCCCGAGCCCGGGTGAGGACACCAGATTGACGGCATAGGCCCCGAGCGCCGCAATCCGGGCGCGGTTGGTCAGCGGCATAGGCGTCGTTCTTGGCAAGAATATCCGTCTCCACCTCGATCAGCCGGGCCTGAGACATGCCCGCGACCGTGACCCCTGCGGCACCCGTTCCAAAATGCAGATGGCTGTGCGGATGGGTATGGCCCTTGGCCGCCCCGAACGTCGGCACATCGCCGCAACCGCATGTCGTGCACATCAGATGACCTCCATATCCTTGATCCGCAACTCATTGCCCGCCATTGGCATCAGCCGCTCACCGCCGCAAATCGGGCAGGGATCGAAACGATCCGCGATCTCGACCGTCTTCATGCAGTCATAGCAGGTCGCAAAGCCGGGCAGGTCAATGAACTCGATCACCGCACCCTCTGCGACGCAACCCTGCATCACCGCCTCAAAACAAAACTCAAGCGCCGATTTTTCCACACCGGCAAAGCGCCCGATCTCCATCCGCAACCGCCGGACGGCTGTGAAGCCATGCGTGCGGGCCTGATCCTCGATGATGCCGCGAATGCTTTCGGCGAGAGCCATTTCATGCATGATCGCGGGCCTTGTCCATGACCTGCGTCAAAGTCACCGACCCTGCGGCATCGCGTGCCGCAGCGACCAAGGCCTGCCCGAAGGCGAGCCCGCCGTCGTTGGCGGGTGTTTGGTGGTGGATGAGCACGGGCAACCCCGACAGATCTTGCAGGCAAAACTGTAGCAAGATCGCGTTCTGAAAGCAGCCCCCCGACAAGGCCACCGCTTGGGCGCGACCCGTTTCGACCAGTTTGCGGGCGGGTGTTGTGAAGGCGCGGGCAAGCCCGGCGTGAAAGCGCGCTGCGATCATCGCCGGGGCGGTTTCGGTCTGCCAGGTCACGCGCCAAGGCATGAAACATCGGGGCAGGGTCGATCCCGGCGTCAGTTTGCGAAAACGGATAGGGTTCTGCATCTATCCCCGTCGCGAGTGCCTCCAGCCTCATTGCCGCTTCCCCCTCAAAAGACTGTGTGCCGGTCACGAGCCCCAGCGCCGCCGCCACCGCATCGAACAGCCGCCCGGCGGAGGATGACATCGGGGCGTTGACACCCGAGGCGATTGCCTGCCGCAGGGTGGCAAGCGGCAGGTCTGGCAGCAGGCGCGTTCGCAAGGTCTGCCGAGGCCCGCCGCATCCAGCCGGGCGAGAAGGTTGCGCCACGGTGCGCGGTTGGCGGCGTCGCCCCCGGGCAGCGCTGCGGGCAGCCAGATGGGCCACACGGGTCGCCGCTGATAGTCGCCGAGCAGCAATTCACCGCCCCAGATCGTGCCGTCGTCGCCCCAGCCCGTGCCGTCAAGAATGATCCCGGCCACCGGCCCAGCGTCACGCGGCCAACCCGCGTCCCCCATGGCCGCCGCGAGGTGGGCGTGGTGGTGCTGCACCTCCACCAGCGGCAGGTCTTCGGCGCGCTGCCGGCATGAACGCTGGCCCGGTAGCCCGGATGGCGGTCGCAGGCGATGATCTCGGGGGCGTGGTCAAACAGACGGGCATAGTCGGCGTCGGCCCTCTGAAACTCTTGCCACGCCAAGGCATCGTCGAGATCGCCGAGATGATGCGACAGCAGGGCGCGACCGTCCTTGATCAGGCAGATCGCCGATTTCATCTGCCCGCCAAAGGCCAGGATCTGGCGCGTGCCGTCAAACCCCGGCGGCAGGGGCAGGGTGGCAGGGACGCGGCCACGCCCGCGCGCGCAGGACCATCGGGCCCGAGGGCAGGATCCGTTCCACACCATCGTCGAGCCGGCGCTGGATGTCGCGGTCGTGCAGCAGAAAGGCGTCGGCAAAGCGCCTCAGTTTCTGGCGCGCCTCGTCATTGCCGATCACCTGCGGCTCACCGGACAGGTTGCCGCTGGTCATCACCAAGGGCCCGCCGAATGCCGCCAGCAGCAGGTGGTGCAGGGGCGTATAGGGCAGCATCCAGCCGTGGGTTGCCATGCCGGGCGCGATGGTTTCGGGCAGTGGCGATCCGTGAGGGGTCAGCAGGACGATCGGGGCGGCGGGATCGGCCATCAAGCGGCGGTCGGCTTCGGATACGCGGGCGTGGGCCGCGACCATCGCTGGCGTTCCCATCAGGGCAAAGGGTTTGGTGGGGCGGTGCTTGCGGTGCCGCAACCGGGCGATGGCGGTAGGGTTGCGGGCATCGCAGGCCAGGTGAAATCCGCCCAAACCCTTGATTGCCAGAATGTTTCCGGCCTGCAACTGCGTTGCTGCCGCAAGACTGGCGTCTCCGGCGCATCTCTTGCGCCCGCCAACCTCCAACCACAGCCTTGGGCCGCAGTTCGGGCAGGCGATGGGTTGGGCGTGAAACCGACGGTCGGCCGGATTGCCGTATTCGGCGGCGCAGTCGGCGCACATCTGGAACGCCGCCATCGAGGTCTGGCTGCGGTCATAGGGCAGACCGCGCAGGATCGAAAAGCGCGGGCCGCATTGGGTGCAATTGGCGAAGGCATAGCCAAAGCGACGCTGGGTGGGGTCGAGGATTTCCGCCAGACAGTCGGGGCAGGTGGCCGCATCGGGCGTGACGCGGGTTTGTGCGCCTGTGCCAATGCTCGCCGCGATGACGAAGCCCTGCGGCGGGCGCGGAAACTGGTGCGGGTGGGACTCGACGGCATCGACGCGGGCACAGCGGCGGGGCCTCGGTCCGCAGGGCTGCCGCAAAGGCATCAAGGTCGGCGCCTGTCACATGGATCAGCACACCCTCAGGGTCATTCAGAACCTCGCCGTTCAGCCCCATCCGGGTGGCGAGTTGCCAGACAAATGGGCGAAAGCCGACGCCTTGCACCTGACCGCGCACCCGGATGCGACGGCCTGTGGTCATGCGTTTACATGTGAAGATCTGGCGGGATCGGTGGCCCGCTTGTTGGCGATCCAGCCGGTCAAAAAGGCCAAAGCGGCTGAGAGGTTGGTGCGGGCCGGGGCGCTAAGCCCTTCCTTGACCTCACCAAACTCCTCCCCCGCGATGGCCAGCATCCAGCCGGGTGGCGCATGACCGAACAGCAGTTTGGCCAGCGTCAGCGCCGCCTCGGGGCTGACCTGATGGCTGCCGAGGGCGGCTGGCGCTGGGTCGCTGATTTCCGTCAGGCGAAAGGGTTCGGCAAGGCCGATCATCGCATCGGCAAAGACCACAAGATCATGGGCGGCGATCAGGGCGGCGTGATCGACGGTCAGTTGATAGTCGATATCCACCGTGACACCGCCCAGACCCAGCGCCTCAATCGCGGCAGCCAGGGCCGGACCGAGCCCGTCATCGCCGCGGCCCGGATTGCCATAGCCGATCAGCAGGATCCGGTGGGCCGCACCGAGGGCGGTCACATGCATTGCCCGGCCCGGTCCACCAACTGATCCTGCGGCGTCGTACACCTCAACCTGCAGCGGCATCTGGCCCAGGGCATGGGTGGCGCAGGACAGGCAGGGGTCATAGGCGCGGATCGCCACCTCGACGTGGTTGAGCATGCCTTCGGTGATCTTCGCCTGACCCGACAGATGGGTGACCGCCACATCCTTGACGGCGCGGTTCATGCCTTCGTTGTTGTGGGTGGTCGAGACGATCAGGTTGCAGATAGGTGACCTGATCGTTCTCATCGACCTTGTAATGGTGGATCAGGTTGCCGCGCGGCGCCTCGATCACGCCAATGCCTTCGAAGCGGCGCTCGCCCTTGGCGACCAGATCGGTGCCTTGCAGATCGGGGTCATGCAGCAACTCGCGGATCTTTTCGACGCAATGCACCACCTCGATCATCCGCGCCCAGTGGTTGGCCAGCGTGCTGTGGTTCATGCCCGCCCGAGAACGCCCGCAGTGCACGAGTGCGCGGCATTGGCCAAGGGCGTGTCGATGAAGCTGGCGGTGTTCATCCGGGCGAGTGGGCCGACCCGGTACCAGCCGTCATCCGGCCCAAGCGCGCTGATGAAGGGGAACTTCATGTAGGACCAACTGCGGACATCCTCGATCAGCACCTTGTGATAGTCGTTGTAGTCGAGCATGTCGAAGATCGGCGCGCCGCGTGGCGTCCAGCGCCCGCATCCTGCCGTGATAGAGGTCCAGCGCCCCATCGCCTTCGCGGACCAGCGACATGTGGCTGGACGGGAAGCTGCCGAAACTGTCGACCATCGCCTTGTGGTCCTGCACATAGTTGCGCGCGATGGCGAGGGCGTCCTGCGACCAGTCCAGCATCTGATCGACCTGCGCCAGCAGCCGGTCGCGGGTGGCGATGTCCAGATTGCGGTTGATGCCGCCGGGGATGGCGCCGGTGCCGTGGATCTTCTTGCCCGCCGTCGCCTCGATGATCTCCTGGCCGAATTTGCGCATCAGGACGGCGCGCAGGCCCAGTTCGGGGTTCTCGCGGATCACCTCGAAGATATTGCGCTTGGCGGCGGGGGCGCCGAAGCCGAACAGCAGATCGGGGGCGGACAGGTGGAAGAAATGCAGGACATGGCTTTGCATGACCTGACCGTAATGCATCAGGCGGCGCATCTTTTCGGCGGTGGGCGGCAGGGTATCGACGCCGACGATCTGGTCCATCGCCTTGGCCGCCGCAAGATGGTGGCTGACCGGACAGATGCCGCAGAGGCGCTGCACGATCACCGGCACCTCCCACAAAAGCCGGCCGCGGATGAAGCGTTCAAAGCCGCGAAACTCGACGATATGCAGGCGCGCCTCGTCGACCTTGTTGTTTTCGTCAAGGTGGATCGTGACCTTGCCATGCCCTTCGACCCGGGTGACGGGCGAGATTTCGATCAGTCTGGTTTCGGTCATGTCGGGTGCGTCCCTTGTCAGTCGAAGCGAAGGTTCTCGCGCGTCGAACCCTTTGAACTTGCCGTCCAGCAGGGCGACGAGCGTGGTAAAGATGATGTCGCCCGAGGGCGCGCAGCCGGGGATCTGGTAGTCGATATCGACGATTTCCGAACAGGGATAGACCCGGTCCAGAACCAGCGGCAGCACCGGGTCATTGGGGATCTGACGCGTGGTGTTGCGCAGGTAAGGCCCTGAAATATAGGCCTCTTCCAGACATTCCCGCAGCGGTTCCTGCGCGTGCATGATGGCGTTTCGCATGGCGGGCAGGCCGCCCATGATGGCGCATTGCCCCAGGGCGATCAGCACATCGCAGTTCTTGCGGAAGTCGATCAGGGTGTGGACGTTTTCCTCGTTGCAGCAGCCGCCTTCGATGATGCCGATATCGCAGCGCTGGGTAAAGGTCTTGATGTCGGTCAGCGGCGAGCGGTCGAACTCGACCCGCTCCATCAGGGCGATCAGCCGCTCGTCGATGTCCAGAATCGCCATGTGGCAGCCGAAACATCCGGCCAGCGAGACGGTGGCGACGCGGGCTTTGCGCGGTTCGGTCATTTGGTTCGCCTTTGGCCACCTCGATCTCATGCCCGATCAGGCCGTGGTCGAAGTGCCGTTCGCCGATCGGCTGGCGAAAACCCTTCGCCCTTGCGGATGATGCAGCCGACCGGGCAGACGCGAAATCGCGTGATCGGTCGACGCGCGGCATCGGTATGGGCCAGATCGGCCCCGTTCACCGCAACCCGGCGGTGGATGCCGCGCCCGACATAGCCGAACACGCCCTTGCCATCCATATCCTGCGAGGCGCGGATGCAGCGCCCGCAGGAAATGCAGCGGTTGGTGTCCAGCGCGATATCGGGGTGCGAGGCGTCAAGGTCGCGGCACGGCTCCAGATAGGGAAGGCGGGTGGGCGCGGTCATGTCCAGCCGGTAGGCCATCGCCTGCAATTCGCAATTGCCGCTTTTCTCGCAGATCGGGCAGAGGTGGTTGCCCTCGTGAAACAGCATCTCGACCAGATCGCGGCGCACACGGTTGCGGGCGTCGGTGTCGTTTTCGACCTCAAGCCCCGGTTCGGCGGGCTGGGTGCAGGCCGACGACGGAGCGGCCCGCCGATTTGACGGTGCAGACCCGGCAGCCGCCCTGATGCCGCAACCCCTCGACATCGCAGAGCCGCGGGATGTAGATGCCCGCAGCATCGGCGGCCTCCATGATCGTCTGGCCGGGCTGGGCCGTGACGCGCGACACCATCGATGCGGAACTGGAAGGTCGGTCTCACTCATTTGGTGAAATCCTTGTCGTAGATGTACGAACGCCGCTTGGCGATGCCGCGCGCGCCGTCAATGGCGGACTGGATCGAGAAGGTCGCCTTGATGCCGTCCTTGCTGGGTTTGGTCAGCGCGGCATAGACCAGCGGGAAGTTGGCAAGGCTGGTCAGCACCGGATTGGGCGAGGTCATGCCAAGGCCGCAGCGGCTGGTCTCGATGATCGTGGCGGACAGGTCCTTCAGATAGGCGATGTCGTCGTCACTGGCCTGACCCTTGCGGAATTTCTCGATCGCCTTTTTCAGGAACACATTGCCGACCCGGCAGGGCGTGCAATAGCCGCAGCTTTCGTGGACGAAGAACGACATGTAATAGTCGACGATCTCCAGAATGTTGCGATGCGAGTTGAACACGATCACCGCGCCGCCGGTGGCCAGATCGTCAAAGGTCATCCGGCGGTCAAAGCTGTCCCGCCCGATCATCGTGCCGCTGGGGCCGCCGACCTGAACGGCCGCCGCATCCTGCGGCCCCGGCGAGCGCCAGCAGCTCGCGCAGCGGTACGCCATAGGGCAGTTCGTAAACCCCCGGCCGCGCACAGTCGCCAGAGATGGAGAACAGCTTGGTGCCGTGGCTTTTGTCCGTGCCGATGGCGTGGAACCACGCGGCCCCGCGGTCGAGGATGCGGGCCGACATGGGCAAAGGTTTCGACGTTGTTGACCACGGTCGGGTGGCCGAGATAGCCGCGCGTCACCGGGAAGGGCGGGCGGGTCTTCGGCTCACCCGGCAGCCCCTCGCAGGAACTGATCAGCGCGCCTTCCTCGCCGCAGATATAGGCGCCTGCGCCCATCTGGATGCGGATATCGAAGTCATAGCCGGGTTGGCCGAGGATCGTCTGCCCCAAGACGCCGCGCGCGCGCCGTGCGGTCAAGACCGCCTCCAGATGGTCGCGCAGATAGGCATATTCGCCGCGCAGATAGAGGATGCCTTCGCGCGCGCCCACGGCCCGTGCCGCGATGGTCATGCCTTCGAACACCAGATCGGCGCGTTCGGTCAGCATCACCCGGTCCTTGAACGTGCCCGGCTCACCCTCATCGGCGTTGCACATGATGATAGCGTTGGTCTGAGGGGGCATTTGCCGCAAAGCGCCATTTCCGCCCGGTGCCAAAGCCCGCGCCGCCGCAGCCACGCAGGCCGCTCGCCTCAACCGCGTCGATGATCGCCGCAGGGTGCAAGGGCCACAGCGGCAGCTCAGGCCAGCATCTTGCGGCACCGGCCCCAAAAGCACGTCGCCGGTCAGGCGAATGTTGTTTTCGACCTGCGCCTTGGACGCGCTGGATGGGTGAGAGCTTGTCAAAGCCCGCGACCAATAGCCTCAGCGGGGGTTAGACCCTGCTTCAGGCCGCGGGCGATCTCGGTGGCGCGTTCCACCGTCAATCTGGTCGCCACGAGGTCGTTGATCATCGCCGCCGGGGCCTGATCGCACATCCCGATGCAGGGCGTCAGTTCCAGTGAGAACGCCTGATCCGCAGAAGTCTCGCCCAGTTTGATGCCAAGCTCGGCCTCAAAGGCCGCCACGACGGCATCCAGACCGCTGAACCGGTCGACAATGTCGTCGCAAAGCCGGATCGTGACGCGGCCCTTTGGGGTGAGGGACAGAAAGGAATAGAAGCTGGCGACGCCTTCGACGGCAATACGTGTGAGGCCGACCAGTTGCGCGACCGTTTCCATCGTGGACGGGCTGATCCAGCGGCGCAGCGCTTGGATTTCCAGAAGGATGTCCAGCATCCGGTGGTGATCATTGCCGAACTTGGCACAAATCGCGGTGATTTCAGCGTCTGGTGGGGGAGCCTTCGTTACAGCTGTCATGTGCGTGCGGTCCCCAAGCAATCCTCAAGGTATGGGATGGTCTGGGCCAACCCGGCGTATATTGGCAAGTCTAGAGCAGTTTTGATGTTTCGGGCAATGCTGTTGGCGGGCGACCTTTGACCATGGGTCAGGCAGGGCATTGATGGGCCGAGACCGAAGCGGTTCATAGCGCCCGTCAGTTGTGCCGAGCAGTACCGATGGATACCCAATTCCAGCCCCTTTCGCCGCGCAAAGCCCAGATGGGGGTGATTTCGGCCACCCGTGATTGCGGTTGATCTAGAGCGTGCCTTGCAACCACAAACGCCGACATGATCCAGATCAAAGCCAAAACCTCGTCGGGTGATAGCGTGGCCTGCAAAGGCATAGTGTCGGTCTGGTCTGTGCCCCGGTTGGGGGCATGGGTCGGGCATGGCGCTTTGGGGAAGGACAATCATGCTTCAGATCAGGATTCATGGCCGCGGGGGACAGGGTGTCGTGACGGCGGCAGAGGTGCTGTCGATCGCGGCGTTTGAGCAGGGCCGCCACGCGCAGGCCTTTCCCAGCTTTGGCTCGGAACGCACGGGCGCGCCGGTGGTGTCGTTTTGCCGGATTGATGACCGGCCCATCCGCTCACGCGAGCCGATCAGCGCGCCGGATGCGCTGATCATTCAGGACGCGCATTTGCTGCATCATGTGGATGTGTTTCAGGGGCTGGTGCCGGATGGCTATGTGCTGATCAACTCTGGCCGCACGGTTTCAGAACTGGGGCTGGATGAGGTTGCGGCGCGGCTGTTGCCGGGCCGGATCATCACGCTGCCCGCGACCGAGATTGCCATGAAGCATCTGGGCCGCCCCTTGCCGAACGCGGTGCTGCTGGGCGGGTTTGCGGCGCTGACCGGGATGATCACGCTGGAGGCGGTCGATCCACGCCCTCCACGACAAGTTCAAGGCCAAGATCGCCGACAGCAACGCCGCCGCCGCGACCGAGGCCTATGACATGCTGACCGTTAAGGAGACGCTATGATTTCGCAAATGGAAGGATCGCAGGCCGTCGCACAGTCGGTGGCATTGTGCCGGCCCGACGTGATCTGCGCCTATCCGATTTCGCCGCAGACCCATATCGTCGAGGGGCTTGGGGCGCTTGGTGAAGGGCTGGTCAGCTTAGCCCCTGCGAATTCCTGAACGTCGAAAGCGAGTTTGCCGCGATGAGCGTGGCGATTGGCGCCTCGGCGACCGGGGCGCGCAGCTATACGGCCACCGCGAGTCAGGGTCTGCTGTTCATGGTCGAGGCGATCTACAACGCCTCGGGCCTTGGTTTGCCGATCGTGATGACGGTGGCCAACCGGGCCATCGGTGCGCCGATCAACATATGGAACGATCATTCGGATAGCATGAGCCAGCGCGATTGCGGCTGGCTGCAGCTTTTCGCGGAAAGCAACCAGGAGGCGGTGGACCTGCACATTCAGGCGTTCCGGCTGGCCGAAGAGCTGTCGATGCCGGTGATGGTCTGCATGGATGGCTTCATCCTGACCCATGCCTATGAGCGGCTGGATATCCCGTCGCAGGCGCAGGTCGACGGGTTTCTGCCGCCCTATGACCCGCGTCAGGTGCTCGACCCGGCCGAGCCGGTGTCGATTGGCGCGATGGTCGGGCCCGAGGCCTTCATGGAGGTGCGCTATCTGGCCCATGCCAAGCAGACCATGGCGCTGGACCTGATCCCCGAGATTGCCGGCGAGTTTGAGGCGGCCTTTGGCCGCGCGGCCGGGCGGCTTGGTGCGCGGCTACCGGATCGAGGATGCCGAGACGATCGTCGTGGCGCTGGGCTCGGTCGTGGGCACGCTGGAGGAAACCGTGGATGCGATGCGGCGAGGCGGGCGAGAAGATCGGCCTGTTGTCGATCCGCTCGTACCGCCCGTTCCCCTTGGCTGCGGTGCGCGCCGCCTTGCAAGGCGCCAAACGGGTTGTCGTGCTGGAGAAAAGCTTCTCGGTCGGCCTGGGCGGCGTGGTTTCGGCGGATGTGCGGATGGCGCTGTCGGGCTTGCATTTGCACGGCTACACCGTGGTGGCGGGACTTGGCGGGCGGGCGATCACCCAAGCCTCGCTGACCGCGATGCTGACCGAGGCGATTGCCGACAAGCTGGCGCCGCTGACGTTTCTTGACCTCAACCACGACATCGTCAACCGCCAGCTTGCCCGTGAGGCCTCGATGCGGCGCAGCGGGCCGATTGCCGAGAACCTGCTGCGCGATATTGGCGGCAAAGTCCGAGGTGACAGCATGACCCAAGAGATCAAGTTCTATCAAACCGGCACCTTCACCGTTGGCAACCGCCTGCTGGACCCCGACCAACGGACCGTTCAGTCGTCGATTGCGCGGGACAATTCGCTGACCTCGGGCCACCGCGCCTGTCAGGGCTGCGGCGAGGCTTTGGGTGCGCGCTATGCCGTCGATGCCGCGATGCGGGCGACCAAAGGCCAGTTGATCGCCGCCAATGCGACGGGCTGTCTTGAGGTGTTCTCGACCCCCTATCCCGAGACGAGCTGGAAGCTGCCGTGGATGCACAGCGCTGTTCGGCAATGCGGCGGCGGTCGGATCGGGCATCGCGGCGGCGCTGAAGGTGAAGGCGCGCAAGGCCGGGCTGGAGCAAAGCGAGGTGCGCGTCATCGCGCAAGGCGGCGATGGCGGCACCACCGATATCGGCTTTGGCTGCCTGTCCGGCATGTTCGAGCGCAACGATGACGTGCTGTACATCTGCTACGACAACGAAGGCTACATGAACACCGGGGTGCAGCGGTCCTCGGCGACCCCGCCCGCCGCCCGCACCGCCACAACCATGCCGCTTGGCCCGGAACCCGGGTGCCGAATTCGGCAAGGGCAAGAACGTGCCGCTGATCGCCATGGCGCATGAGATCCCCTATGTGGCCACCGCGACCGTGGCCGATCTGCGCGACCTTGAGGCCAAGGTCGAAAAGGCCATGTCGATGCGCGGCGCGCGGTATTTGCAGGTGTTCGTGCCCTGCCCGCTCGGCTGGGGGGCCGCGAGTTGCGACACCATCAAGCTCGCGCGTCTGGCGCATGAAACCGGCATCTTTCCGGTGTTCGAGGCCGAGCGATGGCGAGATCACCGCCGTCTCCAAAATCCGCCGCCGCGCAGCCGGTTGACGACTATCTGCGGCTGCAAAAGCGCTATGCCCATCTGTTCGGCAGCCATCCGCGGCCCGATATCGTGGCCCGGTTGCAGGCCTTGGCGGACAAGAACATCAAGCGGTTCAATCTGTTGGAGGAAGGCGGCATGACGATGAAAAAGCCCTTTGCCATCACGCTCGACCCCGGATCATCGCTCGCCAACAAGACCGGCTCGTGGCGCACCGAACGTCCGGTCTATGTGGACCGCCTGCCGCCCTGCAACCACCAATGCCCGGCGGGTGAGGATATTCAGGGCTGGCTTTATCACGCCGAAAGCGGTGGCTACGAGGCGGCCTGGCGCCATCTGACCCGCGACAACCCGTTTCCCGGCGATCATGGGGCGGGTCTGCTATCATACCTGCGAAAGCGCCTGCAACCGGGCCAAACTCGATACGCGCCGTGGGGATCAACTCGGTCGAGCGGTTTCTGGGCGATGAGGCGTTGACGCAGGCCTGGGCCTTTGCTGCGCCCGAGGCCGAGACCGGCAAGACGGTGCTGGTCGTGGGCGCCGGGCCCTCGGGGCTGTCGGCGGCCTATCATTTGCGGCGCATGGGTCATGCGGTCACGGTGATCGAGGCGGGCGACAAGCCCGGCGGCATGATGCGCTTTGGCATCCCGAAATACCGCCTGCCGCGTGAGGTTCTGGACGGCGAAGTGGCCCGCATTGCCGCGATGGGGGTGACCTTTCGCTATGGCGAGAAGGTGACTGACATCGCCGAGACCATGGCCGCGACGGGCGCGGATGCCGCCTTCCTCGCCATCGGGGCGCATATCGCCAAACGCGCCTTCATCCCGGCCAAGGACGGCTCGCGCATTCTGGATGCGGTTTCGGTGCTGCGGTCGATGGAGGGCGAGGACAAGCCGATGCTGGGCCGCCGTGTCGTGGTCTACGGCGGCGGCAACACCGCCATTGACGTGGCCCGCACCGCCCGCCGGCTGGGGGCGACCGATGCCATCATCGTCTACCGCCGCACCCGCGAGAAGATGCCGGCGCATGATTTCGAACTCGAAGAGGCGCTGGAGGAAGGCGTCAAAGTCAAATGGCTGTCCACCATCACCGGGGCGGAGGGCGGGCATCTGACCATTGAAAAGATGGTGCTGGATGCCGACGGCAAACCGCAGCCGACCGGCGAGTTCGAAACGCTGGACGCGGATTCGCTGGTTCTGGCGCTGGGGCAGGATGTGGACATGTCGCTGCTGTCCGGCATTCCCGGCCTGCTGACCGAAGACGGCGTGGTGCAGGTCGATCCCGAGACGATGATGACCGGCCATCCCGGCCTGTTTGCCGGCGGCGACATGGCACCGGGTGAGCGCAACGTCACCATCGCCATCGGTCACGGCAAGAAGGCCGCCCGCCATATCGATGCCTGGCTGCATGGCGCGACGCTGGACGCCAAACCGGCTGCAAGTGCTCGCAGGTTTTGAGCATCTGAACACCTGGTACTATGCCGATGCACCGAAAACCGTGCAGCCGCAGCTGGACCTCGCCCGGCGCACCTCCAGCTTTGATGAGGTGCAGGGCGGGTTGACCGAGGACACGGCCCTGTTCGAAGCGCGCCGCTGTCTGAGCTGCGGCAACTGCTTTGAATGCGACAATTGCTACGGCGTCTGCCCGGACAATGCGGTGATCAAACTGGGCTCGGGGAAGCGGTTTTACGATTGATCTGGACTACTGCAAGGGGTGCGGGATCTGCGCGGCCGAATGCCCCTGCGGAGCGATTGAGATGGTGCTGGAAGAGAACTGAGCACCTTTTGCGCTAACAAGTCTTGGCCGGGCAATGGGATGGCTACCCATTGCCCGGCCAAGTTGCGTTTATGATCGGGCGGAGCGGGCTGTGACCGACTGCCTGCCGCGATCATCTTTTCGTCTTCCTTCAGTTCAAGCCACATTGCATTCATCACCGCAAAGATGGCTGCCAATGGAAGTCCGAGTAGCCATGCGAAATACCACATTTTAGGACCTTTCCTTAGTAGAGGGAGTGGGAGTTTTCAGACACGTCAGCTTCGGTCACCTTGCCCCAGAGGACTTTGTAGACCCAAGCGGTGTACATCAGGATCAGCGGCATGAAGATCGCCGTGGCCACCAGCATGATGAACAGCGTCAGGTGTGAGGAAGAGCTGTTCCAGACGGTCAAGGATGACCGCGGATCGCTGGACGAAGGCATGATGAAGGGGAACATCGTCAGCCCCACCGAAGAGATCACACCAAGGATCGCCATTTTGGAAAACAGCAGGGTCGAAACCTCACGCCCGGCGCGCAGGCCGAGGAAGGTCAGCAAGCCGCCTGCAATGCCCAAGATCGGGCGCGATGGCGATCCAGGGACGGTCGGCATAGGCTGACAGCCAGCTTGACGTGCGCTCCACCTCAAAGTGCAGCGGGTTGGAGGGGCCGTTGGTGACATAGTCGCCGACGATCCGGTAGCCTTCGACCCCGACAGCCAGCCACAGTCCCGCCAGAACATAGGCCCCGACAGCGACCAAAGCCGCGACAGAGCCGATGGCGCGGGCCCGGGTTTGGACAATGCCGTCGGCCTTCAAGGTCAGCCAAGCACCACCGTGCATGACCAGCATGGCCAACGAGACAACCCCGGCCAGCAGCGAGAAGGGGTCAAGCAGTCCGATGAACTTCATATACCAAGCGCCCTCGTAGATGGAGTGAAGGTCGTCGGTAAAGTGGAAGGGCACGCCCTGCATCACGTTGCCGACCGCCACACCGAACAGCAGCGCAGGCACCGCACCGCTGACGAACAGCGCCCAGTCCCAAGTCGAACGCCAACGCGGGTCGTCACGTTTGGAGCGGTATTTGAACGCGACGGGCCGCACGATGAAGGCCGCCAGAATGACGAACATCGCGAGGTAGAACCCCGAGAAGCTGACGGCATAGAGCGGCGGCCAAGCGGCGAAGATCGCACCGCCGCCAAGGATGAACCACACTTGGTTGCCCTCCCAGACCGGGCCGACGGTGTTGATCGCCACGCGGCGTTCGGCGTCGGTCTTGCCGACAAAGGGCAGCAGCGCGCCGACCCCCATGTCAAAGCCATCCGTCAGGGCAAAGCCGATCAACAGCACCCCGAGCAAGCCCCACCAGATCACGCGCAGCAACTCGTAGCTTAACAGTTCATGCAAGATCATTGTCTTTACTCCGCAGGGGCTTGATCGGGCAGGGCAATGGCATCTGCATTGCGCCGACCGGCCAGACGATCATGGTGACGGATGTTCCAAGCGTTGGTTTCGTCCACATCCTGGAACGGACCTTTGCGGATGTATTTCAGCATCAGGCCCATCTCGACGATGAACAGCACCGTGTAAAACAGCACAAAGCCGGCAAGGGTCATCGCAACCTCAGTGATCGACAGCGCCGAGACTGACATGGCGGTGGGCAGCACGCCGTCGACTGTCCAGGGCTGGCGGCCGAATTCGGCGACAACCCAGCCCAATTCGGCGGCAATCCACGGGGCCGGGATCATGATGACCGCGAGCCACAGGGCCGGGCGCGGATAGTGCATGCCTTTGAAAGAGGCCCGGTAGAAGAAGTAGGCCATCGTGCCAATAAAGCTGAACCCCAGCGCCACCATGATGCGAAAGCCCCAGAACAGCGGCCAGACCGTGGGCACCGTGTCATTGGAGGCGGCCTTGATCTGCGCCTCTGTCGCCGTGCGCGGGTCATCGACGTATTTCTTCAGCAGAAAGGCAAAGCCAAGGTCGGCGGAATGGGCCTCGAAGGTTGTTCATGACCGCAGGGTCAACCGCGTCGCGCTGTTCACGGACCTGCAACAGGGCATCATAGGCGATGATGCCAGAGCGGATGCGGGTTTCGGCCTGCGCGACCAGATCGTTGATGCCCGGAATTTCGGTTGTCAGCGACCTTGTGCCGATCAGGCCCATCGCCCACGGAATCTCAATCGCGTAATGGGTTTCGCGGGCGGCCTGATCCGGAATGCCGAACAGGTTGAACGAGGCGGGGGCCTTTTGGGTGTCCCACATCGCCTCTATCGCGGCGAGTTTCATCTTTTGGCTGTGAGTGGCGTTGTAACCGGATTCGTCGCCCAGCAGTACGACCGAAAAGGCCGAGGCCAGACCGAAGGCCGCCGCCACGGTGATGGACCGGCGGGCGAGTTCGACATGGCGGTCGCGCAGCAGATACCAAGCCGAAACCCCGATCACAAAGACCGACGCGGTGACATAGCCTGCCGACACGGTATGAACGAATTTCGCCTGCGCCACCTCGTTGAAGAGGACGGCGAAGAAGTCGGTCATCTCCATCCGCATGGTCATCGGGTTGAATTCTGCGCCGACCGGGTTCTGCATCCAGCCATTCGCGATCAGGATCCATAGCGCCGAAAAGTTCGACCCGATGGCAACCAGCCAAGCGACGGTCAGGTGGCCGACCTTGCTGAGTTTGTCCCATCCAAAGAAGAACAGGCCGACAAAGGTGGCCTCAAGGAAGAACGCCATCAGCCCTTCTATGGCGAGTGGCGCGCCGAAAATGTCGCCGACATAGTGGCTGTAATAGCTCCAGTTCATGCCGAACTGAAACTCCATCGTGATGCCGGTCGCCACGCCGAGGGCGAAGTTGATCCCGAAAAGCATGCCCCAAAATTTGGTCATTTGCCGCCAGATCGGGCGGTTTGTCATGACATAGACCGTCTCCATGATCGCGACGAGGATCGACAGACCCAAGGTCAGCGGCACGAAGAGGAAGTGATACATAACAGTCACGGCAAATTGCAGCCGTGACAGTTCAACGATACCGAATTCCATAGCTTGTGCTCCAAGTACCAGAAGGCGAATCCTTCTGATATAAATTCCAATTATGGAATGTATCGCGGAAGGTGGCCCAAGTCTCCTTGATCTGGATCAAGAAACTTGCATCTTCAATGTGACTTATTGAAGCGATGCGACCCGATCCGCGAACTGTTTCTCAATCGGGCGATGGGCGGCGATCAGGATGGCGGCGCCCGGAAGATAGCGGCGGACCCCGTGCAGGACGGCGGCGGCGGTGGGTTCATCCAGCCCTTCGGTCGGTTCATCCAGCAACAACAGGTCGGGGCGGCGCAGCAGGGCGCGGGCGAGGGCAAGGCGGCGGGCCTCACCACCCGACAGGGTTTCGCCGCGCGGGCCGATCTTGGCCGCCAACCCGCCACGAGGGGCGAGTGTCTGGGTCAACTGCACCACCTCTAACACCTCGCGCAGAGCGCTGTCATCGCTGTCAGGGGCGGCAAGACGCAGGGCCTCGGCGACGGTCCCTGCCATCAATGCGCTGCGTTGGGGTAGCAGCGTGACTGCCGTGCGGAGTGCGGTTTCGCTCCATGTGGCGATGTCCGTGCCGCCGAGAACAATCCGCCCGTTGGCCAGCGGGTGCAGGCCTGCAATGGCAAGCAGTAGCGTTGATTTCCCCGCGCCGCTTGCCCCGGTCAAGGCGACGGTTTCGCCCGGTGAAACCGTCAGGCTGAAATCCTTGACGATCAAGCTGCCGGACTGTGGGCGCAGCAGGGTTACCGCCTCTATCCGCAACGGGCCTGCGCTGACTTGACCAGTTTGCGCCAGAGGCAAGGGGCGGGCGATATCGCGG
The DNA here is from genome assembly GCA_963781185.1 of uncultured Alphaproteobacteria bacterium. GTDB lineage: Bacteria > Pseudomonadota > Alphaproteobacteria > Rhodobacterales > Rhodobacteraceae > Stagnihabitans. The sequence continues at coordinate 71,960 of CAWAEL010000017.1, read as the reverse complement.
GAAACACGGCGGGCGGCCTCAACCATCCGGCCCAGATCGCTGGCGGCACGGCGCAGGGGCGCGATGGCCTCGGCCAAGGCCAGAGCCGCGAAGAAGCCAAGTGCGGCAAGAGCGGGGGCGATGGTCTGGGCCTGCGCCAATGAGACCCCCAGCCACAGCGTCCCACCGGCGACAACTGAACCGAGCATATGCAGCCCGGCGCCAACCCGGCGGCTCGCCCGGTCTTGCTGCCGACGCAGCGCGATCCTGCGGGCATCGGCGGCGACAACAGTGCTGCGTTGCGCCACAAGCTGCCCCAGCACGGCAAGGTCACGCCGCCCTTGGATCAGGTCGATCAGCCGCGTCCGGAAGGCCTGCGCCGCTGCCTCGGCCTGCCGCGACAGCGGGGCCATTTTGCGGGTGGCGCGCCACATCAAGACCGCAGCGCCAATGCTGTTGCCCAGCACGACCCACAAAGCGATGCGCAGATCGACCAAGGCCCAAAGCGCCGCAAATGTCCCCACAAGCGCCGTAGCCCCGGCGAGCAGCGGAATGACCAGTCGCAGAGACACACCGTCCAGCGCGTCGATGTCAGAGGTCAGCCGGTTCAGCGCCTGCGCCCCGCGAATGCGGATCATTCTGGCATGGGGTGCAAACAAAAGACTGCGCAACAGGGCGGCACGCAGGGTCTCAAGCGCGCGTAGCGTGGCGTCATGGGTCAGGATACGCTCGCCGTAACGGGCGGCCGCGCGGCCCAATGCAAAGAAGCGGACCATTGCCGAGGGGCGGAACACGTCGAATTCCGCGCCGATGCCGACCAGACCTGCCGCCGCTGCCGCCGTGATGAACCACCCCGACAGGCCAAGCAACGACACCCCCATCGCAAGGACGACAACGCTGAGCAGCGCACCGCGCACCAACGCCGTGCGCTGATCCTGTACGATCAACGCAAATATCCGCCATAGCGCCGTCATATCGGCACCCCAAGGCGGATGATCCGGCCCATGCGGGCAGCGAGGGCCGGGTCATGGGTGGCAACGATCAGCGTGGCACCACGGGCCACTTGGGCGAGCAGGCCATCGGTCACCGCCTGTGCCGTGGCCTCATCCAGATCGGCGGTGGGTTCATCGGCGAGGACAACATCGGGATGTGCCCACAATCGCCCGGGCAAGGGTTAGGCGTCGCGCCTCACCACCGGACAGCCCGCCGCCAGTCTCCCCCAGCCGCGTGTTCAGGCCGCGCGGCATCGCTGTCACGACATCCAGAACCGCAGCCTGTGCCAAAGCCTCATCCGGGCTGCCCGCTCTGCCCAGCATGAGGTTATGCCTGATGCTGGCGTTGAAGAAATGGGGCGCTTGCGGCATCCAACCCAGACGCGCGCGCCACGGGTCAGCGGTTTGGGCATTCAGGGTTTGGCCCGCCACCTCCACGCTGCCTGAGAGCGGGGTCAGCAACCCGGCGATCAGCCGAAGGGCAGAGGTTTTGCCAACCCCGCTTGGCCCGACCAAAGCCACGCTTTCGCCGGCGGCGATGGTGATGTCCTGCAAAATCTCACCATTGGGCAGGGCGCAACCGCGCAGGCAGATCGTCGCGGGTCCAGACAGGGCAAGTGCTGGCGCCCCTTGGCCCATCAGTGGCAGAGGTTCGGTTGATGAATAGGCGGCCACTTCCGCCGCGACGGCCTCTGCCGCGGCTTTGTCGTGCCAAGCAGCCGAAAGATCGCGCAAGGGTTGGTAAAACTCGGGTGCCAGCAGCAGCAGGAATATCCCCGCACTTGGCGACAGGCCGCTGTCCCATGCGCCAAAATTCAACGTGCCAAGCAGCGAAAACCCAACATAGACCGCGACCATGGCCACACCGATGGCGGCAAATAACTCCAGCACGGTTGAGGACAGGAAGGCGACCTTCAGGGTGGCCATTGTCCGCTCGCGCAATTCCTCAGCCTGTCTGGAAAATCCTGCCATAACGGTCTGACTGGCCCCAAGCAGGCGAATGTCGACCAAGGCCGAAAGGCGATCAATCAGAAGGTCATTCAAGGTGCCGATTTCGGCCATCTGGCGACGGCTGGCCTCTTTGGCGGCCATCCCGACCAGAGCCATGAAAACCGGGATCAAGGGACCGGTAATCATCAGGATCAGCGCCACGATCCAGGACTGCCACAAGGACAGCGCGAGGATGACAAGGGGCAGCACCATCACACGGGCGCGTGCCGGGGCGTACCGGGCAACATAGGGCGCGATCAGGTCAAGCTTCTCTCCCGCGAGGGTCGAGATGCTGCCTGCGCCGCCAAACGGGCTATCGCTGGCGCGTCCGGCCTCGGTTGCCACGATACGCGCCCGGGTGGTTTGGATGATCGTTTCGGCGGCGGCGTCGGTCTGCGCCTCGGATAACAATACGAGCGTGGCGCGCATTGCCCCCAAGCCGATGAACCCCAGCGCGGCAAAGGTGGCTGAAACCGTCACCCCTGACACCAACCCGCCTATGGCATAGGCCACCAGTGCCGCCTGCAAAGGCCAAACCGCCGCAGCAAGAACGGACAGAATGGCGGCGCGTCGCAAGGCGGCGTGCCCCGGTTGCAGCAAAAGGGAAAGCGGATTGCCGGTCTCTGTCGTGGCGCTGGTGGTTGGATCCTTGTGATGTGCCACGACGCCTGCCTTAAACTCGATTCTGTGATGTCAGATAACTGCAACGGCCCCGACCTAACGTGATCTGGATCAACCACAAGGGCCTGAGGTGCAACTATGGTATCGTAGCCCCGTTTCCAATTGAGACCCCCATGCGCCTGACCACCCGGACCAATCTTGCCACCCGCGTCTTGATGACCTGTGCCGTCAATGCTGGCGAGACAGTGCGCACGGCGGAGATTGCCGCGAAGTGCAATGCGTCGGTCAACCACCTGCTTCAGGTCGTAAACCTGTTGCAAATCAACGGATTTGTGGAAACCTTGCGCGGGCGTAGCGGCGGGTTGCGGTTGATGCGGCCGATGGAAGAGATCTCTATCGGGCGGGTCTTTCGGGTGTTTGAGGCGGGTGTGCCGTTTGCCGAATGCTTTGATGCCGAGACAAACACCTGCCCGCTGACAGAGACTTGCCGTCTGCGGGACTATATCGCGCGTGCGGTCGAAGCGTTTTACCATGAGCTTGATATGGTCACTCTGGCCGATCTGGTGAAGGGCAACTGTGGCCTGAACGCGATTCTGGACATGTCGCCGGCGCGATTGGTGACATGTGGCCCGTAGGCTCACCGCGCCAGTCTATTTGATGCCAACGGCATGGCGCCAGAGCGGTTTCACCAATTCCAGCACGGCCAGAACGGTCAAGCCCGCCGCCGGCGGCAGGGCGAGCCACAGGGTTGGCAACGCTGAAAAGCCGAAGATTGCCTGTGCCGGGGGCCAGAAGGTTGCGATGGCCAAAGTGACGGCCACGATCGGCAGAACCACGGCCAAGGCCCGATTGGGCCGCAGAACCGCCTTGATGATCGAAGAGGTGGTGGCCCGGTCCACGAAGATCAGCGCCACAATGGACAGGACGAGAGAGGTAAAGCCCAAGGCGCGGGTCTGGCCCTCTGTCATGCCATAGAGCGGCGCGAACCATGCGATGGCACCGACCGTGACAAAGACCAACAGGCCTTGAAACAGGCTCCAGATCACGGTGGGGCCTGAGAATAGCGGCTCTTTTGCCGGACGGGGGCGGCGGCGCATCAGGCCGGGTTCGGCACGTTCGGCCTCGAACACCAAGGAGCAAACGGGGTCGATCACCATCTCCAGAAAGGCGATGTGAACCGGCGCGAAGAGGAGGGGCATGCCGAACAGCAGCGGCAACAGGGCAAGTCCCGCGATGGGGACGTGAACGGCGAGAATGAAGCTCATCGCTTTGCGCAGGTTGTCGTAGATGCGGCGGCCAAGGCGGATTGTGGTGACGATGGAGCCGAAGTCGTCGTCCAGCAGCACCATCGAAGCCGCCTCGCGCGCGACATCGGTGCCGCGCTCGCCCATGGCCACGCCGATATGCGCGGCCTTCAGCGAGGGTGCATCGTTCACCCCATCGCCGGTCATCGCGACCACTTCGCCGCCCGCCTTGAAGGCGTTGACGATGCGCAGTTTCTGTTCGGGCTGGATGCGGGCAAATATGGTGGCGGTCTTGACCGCTTCGGCGAGGGCCTTATCCGTCATCGCCTCCAGATCGGGGCCGGTGATCACGGTGTCGCCCAGCAACCCGGCCTCGGCGGCGATGGCGCGGGCGGTGGCGGGATAGTCGCCGGTTATCATCACCACCTTGATGCCCGCCGCCTGACATTCCGCCACGGCCTCGGGAACCTGCGCGCGCAGGGGGTCGGCGAGGCCCACCAGACCCAGATACTGAAAGGCGAAACCGGTCTGCGCCTCTGGAAGTGCCGTGGTTTCTGCAACAGCCAGCGCCAGAACGCGCAGCCCCTGTTCGGCCATCTCGTTGACCTGTGAGGCGACGGCCTTGCGGGCGACGGGGCCAAGGTTGCACAGGCCAGCAATCGCCTCTGGGGCACCCTTGGCGGTGGCGATCATCAGGGTGCCAGTTTGCCAGACCTGCGTCATGGCCAGCAGGTCTTGGGACAATGGATAGGACCGGATCAGGCTTTGCCCCTTATCCAACGGGTAAAGGTCGTGAAAGGCTTTCTCCATCGGGTCAAAGGGTTGCGGGGCTGAGGCCATGGTGCCGACCTCAGCCAGATCGAGGAAGGGTTCGGCCAGCGGCGTGTTGCCCACAGTCAGCGACTGACCATTGGCCATCCGCAATTGGGCCACCCGCATCCGGTTTTCAGTCAGGGTGCCAGTCTTGTCGGTACACAGAACCGTCGCCGCGCCGAGGGTTTCAATCGCCGAGGCGCGGCGCGTCAGGACCCGCGCCTTGGAAATGCGCCACGCCCCCATCGCCATGAAAACCGCAAGAACCATCGGAAACTCTTCCGGCAGCATCGACATGCCGACCGCGATGCCCGCGAGAACCGCCTCCAGCCAACCGCCGCGCAACAGGCCGAACAACAGCACGACCACAAGGCTGACCAAGCCGCCCGTGATACCCATTGCCACAACCAGACGTCGGACCTGACGCTGCAATTGCGGGGTCTCAGTGTCCAGAGCGGCGAGAGAGGCGCCGATCTTGCCCAATTCGCTGCGCTGTCCGGTGGCCGTAACGACAGCAATGCCCGCTCCGCCAACGATCAGTGTGCCGGAGAATACCTGCGGCAAATCCTCGCCACCTGCCCGGGCTGAGGTCGGGTCGGTGGCCGGGGTCGCTTGGGCGGTTTTGCGAACCGGCACCGCCTCGCCAGTCAGCAGGGACTCGTCGGCTGTCAGGCCCGTGGCCTCGATCAACGTGGCATCGGCGGGCACACGGTCACCCTCAGACAGCACGATCAGATCGCCCATCACCACCTCGCGTCCGGCGATCCGCAGGCGCTGGCCGTCGCGGATGACCAAAGCGCGGGGGCTGGTCAGATCGCGCAGCGCCGCCATCACCCGCTCTGTCCGTGCCTCTTGGATTACGGTGATGCCGATGGACAGGCAGGCGAATACCAGCAGGATCACCGCCTCAACCCGGCTGCCGAGAAGCAGATAGACGAGGCCGCCGCCGAGAAGCAGCGCCAGCATCGGCTCTTTCATCACCTCAAACATGATGCGGAAAGGCGATCGGCCCTTGGTACGGCGCCAGTTCATTGGCCCCCTGCGCGGCCAGCCTGCGGGCGGCTTCAGCTGTGGTCAGGCCCGTTTGGGGGGCGTCCTGAGCGGAATTGCCGGTCATCGTGCACTTTCTTCATCGCGGTTTGGCAGGATCGCCGCATAGTTCATTGTCACCAAGCCCCAGAAATAACGCCAGTGCCTTGATTTGAGTCAGGTTTGCACTGGCAATCGTCGGCTAACCTGCCAATGCTTTTGCGACATGCAGAATGGGAGCATTGCCCAAGTGGCACAAAACTGGACCTTTGTCGCCTTGATTGCCCTTGTGAGCCTGGCCTTCGGCTGGGTTCTTTGGCCATTGTTCGGCGCGGTGTTCTGGGCGGTGGCCTTCGTGATTGTGCTGGACCCGGTTTCCCGTCGTTTGACGCAATATTTGGGCCAACGTCGCAATCTGTCAGCATTGATCATGGTTTTCGGCTTTCTGCTGCTGATCATCCTGCCGACCTTGCTGATCGTGACCGCCGTTTTGTCAGAGGCCACCAACCTGATAACTGCCGTGCGGTCCGGCTCCATCGACCTGCACCAGACGTTTCAGAGCTTGCTTGACGGTTTGCCTGAGTGGCCAAAAGCGGTTCTGGTGCAGTTGGGTTTGGGCGATCTGACGGCGGTTCAGGCCGCGATCACGGCCTCGGTCAGCGACTGGATCGGGGCGAGTGCGCCGACGATGCTGTCCTTGGGTCAGAACACCATCGGGGGCTTTGTTTCGGTCGGGGTCATGCTCTACCTGATGTTTTTCCTGTTCCGCGATGGCGATGAAATCCTTGCGCGGATTGAGGCGGCGATCCCGATGAAAGCGGTGATCCTGGAGAATCTGTTGCACACCTTTACCTTGGTCGTGCGGGCCACGGTGCGCGGCGACATTCTGGTGGCGCTGTTGCAGGGCTGTCTGGGGGGATTTGGCTTTTGGGTGCTGGGGATCCACGCGGTGATCCTGTGGACGGTCCTGATGTCGTTCCTATCGCTATTCCCGGTATTCGGCGCGGCCTTGGTCTGGGGACCGGCTGCGATCTACCTGCTGGCGAATGGGATGATCTGGCAGGGCATAGTTCTGGTCATATACGGCGTTATGGTTATCAGTCTGATCGACAACATCGCCCGGCCATGGCTTGTCGGGCAGGCGACACGAATGCCGGATTATGTGGTTCTGATCTCTACCATCGGCGGGATCGGCACCTTTGGGATGCAGGGGTTCATCACGGGCCCGGTCGTGGCGGCGATGTTCATCGCGGTTTGGACGACGTTTATGGCGCAGACGGCTGAATAGCGACGGACTGGCGCAACCCTTGAAACGGAACAGCCAGCAATCAGAGGGCTCAAAACCCATGCCGCCTTTGCAAGCCGGGTGGAAACAGTCTGTTCTGGCACCGGGAATGGCGCCGTCCCTTGGTCCGCACTATGTTCAAGGTCGAGCGCGCGGGTGAGATTGCTGGCGGGGCCATCGAAAGAGAGGCGCGATGACATCGACAATCTTCTTCGTGATTTCGAAGCTGGTGGGCCTCGTGATTGTCGGGGAAACTTGGTTGATCGTCGGGCTGATCGTGGCGCTGGTCGCACGGTGGCGCGGGTTTCACCGGTTGGCCACGACTTGTACTGTCCTTGTGCTGGCCGCGTTGGTGACCCTTACGGCGGTGCCGGTGGGCGACTGGGCGCTGAGGCCACTGGAAACACGCTATCCGGTCAATCCGCCGCTTTCCGGGCCGCCCGATGGGATCATCATACTGGGCGGTGCTGTAGAGACGGCGAAGTGGCGGGCGACCGGGCAGGTGCATCTGAACGATCAGGCAGAGCGTGTCACTGAGGGTGCGGTGCTGGCCCTGCGCTTTCCGACTGCGCGTGTCGTGTTGACGGGTGGAGGTGCGACGCTGGGGCCAATCGGCGGCGCCGTCCCGTCTGAGGCGGCGGCGATGGCTGCTCTGCTGACCGAACTTGGGGTGAACCCGACGCGGCTGGTGCTGGAGGAACAGTCGCGCAACACAGCCGGGAACGCCGAACTGTCACTGATCGCCGCCAAACCGAAACCGGGTGAGCGTTGGCTTCTGGTCACCAGCGCCTCGCACATGCCCCGCGCGATGGCGGCGTTTGAACGCGCGGGCTGGACCGGGATCACCGCCTGGCCTGTCGATTTCACGACGCCACCGGGTGGGCGCGGGCGGACTTGGGATTTGGCGCTGAACCTCTATTATTTGAATCGCGCGGTGAAGGAATATGTCGGGATCGTTGCCTATGCCGTGGCCGCGCGGTTCTGAAGCGGGTCGACCGGCCCAAGGGTCGCCGACCGCGCCGCACGGGTGAAAAGAGCATGAATTGTTCCCAAAAAAGCCACTTTCGCGGGGTACAAAGCCGCATATGACGAGCCGTACCAAAACCACGCAGTCCACCGTCGGTCTGGGCCAAAAAGCCAAGGCTCATCTCAAGGATATTGAGGCTGGGTTCAGCCGACATGTCCTGTCTCCAGCCATCACTGGCCTGTCGCGCCTGAAGCGTTGGAGCCCACGGCAACCTGCGATGCTGGGGGCGTTTCCTGACCGCGCAGCGGCACTCGCAGGCGTTCCGCGTCAATCGATTGCGACCTATGACCATGCTGACGTGGCGGTGGTGAATTTCCAAGTGATGTGCGCCGTCCGGGTTTGGGATTACCCGGTGATGTTCTGGCTGGAAAAACTACACACGCCGGGCATGCGGATTCTTGATGCCGGTGGCCACTTCGGGACCAAATATATTGCCTTTCGCGATCATCTTGCGCTGACAGAGGTCGCGTGGACAGTCTATGACCTGCCAGAGACGGTGCAGGCCGCCCGAACCGCCCAAAAGCGCGGCGAGGTGCCTGACGAAGTCGGTTTCATCGATGATCTGGCCGATGCCCCGCAGACCGACCTGCTGCTCGCCTCAGGGCTGCTGCAGTACCTCGACATTCCGTTTCCAGACCTCTTGGCGCGGCTGCCCAACCGACCGCGCCACATCATTCTGAACAAGGTGGCGACGCGCGAAGGGCCTTCGGTGACGACGCTTGAGAGGATCGGCCCGGCCCGCGTGCCCTATCAGATCCGCTGTCGTGCTGAGTTTGAGACGCAACTGGCCGAAGCCGGATACCGGATCGCTGACCAATGGCAGATCCCGTCGCTGGGCCATGTCATCGACACCCATCCGGAACTGGGGCGCAGCGTCAGCCGCGGATATCTGCTGCAGCGGACGGACTGACCAACAGGTGCAACACGGGGTTGGGGACACGCCTCCACACGGTGCGAGTTCGGCTGGGCAAGGCCGCTGTAAAATGACTGATTTGTGAGATGAGTATCGAATGGGACTTTTGATCAGAGTGTACCGGGGGTGGCGTGGTTCGCCGCAATCCGCGTCGCGCGGCGACGGGCCTGCGGTTGCGCCCATGCGGGTCGTGTCGGTGCTCTTGTCGCCCTTCGTGATCGGCGTCATGTCGCGGATGGCGATTCAGATCCTCGCCTTCGCGCAGATCATGATCGCCGCAAGGTACATCGACATATCGGGATTTGGCACCTATGCGCTGGGCTGGGCCTCCTGCGTGATCTTTGTCAGTCTGGTCTATACCGGGTTCTATCAGGCGTTGCTGCGCAGTCCGGATTTTGATTCAGAGCGTCATACCGGCTTCTGGTCGATGGCTGCCATCGGTGCGGGCGGCGCGGTGGTGATGGGTGCGGTGGGTCTGATCCTGAACGGGTCGGATGCCACGATGGCGACCGTGTTTCCTTGCGCTGGCCCCGATCCCGCTGCTGCGCGCACTCGCCGCATGGAGCGAGCTGCATCTGATCCGTGATCGGCGGGTGCGGCTGGTCAGCACCTACGGGTTGCTGTCGGAAACCGTGGCGCTGGTTGTGACATGGCTGTGCCTGACGCCGGGACTGGGGATCTTTGCGCTGGTTTGTGGGCGATATGCCGCCCTTGCCGTGGATTTGGGCGTGGCCCTGACGGCCAGCCGCAGCTTGCCGAAATTGCGATTCACTGGTGCCGCGTTCAGCAGGTTGCGGCTGACAGCGTTTCCGCTTTGGGGCACCTCAGCGATGGGGATGTCTGCAAATTATGGGGCTGACCTGATCCTCGGCGCGTTCATGAACACGGCGGCTGTCGGGGCCTTTCGCGGCGGCGCGCGCATTTCGCAAACAGCGGCGGACCTTGTGTTTCAGCCAATGAACATGATCGCCTGGTCCCGGATGTCGCAGGTCGAAAAGGCCGGGCGTCACAATGAGCTGGGGTCGGTTTGGCTAGAGGGGATGGGGTTCGGCGCCTTGTTGCTTTGGCCGGTTCTCGTGTCCTTTGCTGTCTTGGCCAACGATCTGGTCGTGTTCCTGTTCGACAAGACATGGCTGCCCGCAGCACCCGTGATCGTCATCCTCTGCCTGTCCCGTGGCGTAGGTTTTCTGTCGGTCCTGCTGGAACCGTCGATGGTCTGCCAAGGCAAAAGCACGACGCAGATGTGGGTGCGGGGGGCCGCGCTTGCCGCGTTTCTGGTGGCACTCGGCACCTTTGGCCGGTTTGGCGCACCACAGGCCGCAGAGGCCCATGTTGTGATGTCCGTCGTTTCGGCAGTCTTGTCGATTGCAGTGATCTTCCCCTCGCTGAAGATATCGGCTTGGGCGGCGATCAAGGCGCTGCTGCCTGCAACCGTGCTTTCGCTGCTCTGCTTCGCGGGTTTGATCCTGAGCGCAGGGGAGCGTGCGCTGCTGGGGCCAACGGATGGGCTGCTCGTCGCCATCGCCGGTCTGGCTTTGACATGGGTGCTGGTGGCGGGGTGGTGCCTGAAGCGCGGCTTTGTCACGCTCCCCCGTCCTTGAATATGCTACACGCCCGGGTCGCCACAAAGATGATCGATCAGGAACTCTGCGATGTCGGCGATGGCCGCGTGGGCGGTCGGTATGGCGTAGGGCATGGCGACAAAATTGTGGATCTGCCCCGGATAATCACGCCCGACGACAGTGACGCCGGCACGTTTGAGACGGTCCACATAGTTCAACCCTTGGGCGCGCAGCACGTCATGCCCGGCGGTCAGGACATAGCTTGCCGGCAATCCGGTCAGGTCGGGTGCCAGCAGCGGCGAGGCGCGCCAGTCCCCGGCATCACCCTCTGGGCCGAGATAGTTGTGGGTGAACCAGTCCATCGTCTCTGGCCGCATGAACATGGTGCTGGTTGCCGCCCCAGCAGGTGGATTGCCGGGCCGCAAATCCAATGCGGGATAGATCAGGCACTGCGCCCGGATGCGGGGCAAATCCCCGTCCCGGGCCATCAGTGCCAACACGGCAGCAAGGTTGCCGCCCGCGCTGTCACCGCCGAGTGCGATGCGGTCAGGGTCCAGTCCAAGCGCCCCGGCCGCCTCAAAAACCGCGCGCACTGCCTCCGCGCAGGCGCCGACGGTCGCCGCGAACCGGCTTTCGGGCGACAGCGGGTAATCGACCGACACCACATCAATCCCGGCCTGACGGACAAGCGACCGGCACAGATGATCCATCGTATCGAGATCACCCAGCGTCCACCCGCCACCGTGGAAGAACACCAGCGTAGGCGCGCCACCGGCCTGCGTGGTGAATGGCCGATAGTGCCGTGCCCGCAGCGGCCCAAGGTCGAAATCACGGACCGCGCCAACTTTCACCCGTGGGTAGGCCGCATTGCGGCGCAGATGTGCGGCGATGGCGCGCGCGGATTTTGGCGGCATCGTCTCATATCCGGGCGCGTTGAGCGCGTTCAACCGGTCGATGACGACACGGGCATCGGGGTCAAGCGGGCCGGTGGGCGAATGGGGCACAGCGCTGTCCTTGTGTTTCGGCAGGGCGACTGGCCCGTGTTACCGTGCGAATCGTTCCCTGCAAAGCGCGCTTTTCCATGCGTCGCGGTCTTGCGTCCCAAACGGAAACAATCACCCGCCAATTGCAGCTTTGTCTGCGCCAAGGTGCAGTGCGCAGCGGACGAAACACATTGTTTCGCTCTTGGAAATACATTGCAAGTGCTTTGTTTCGTTAATGAATTTTGCGACCCGTGCTGTGATGCAGCCTGCCATCCCGCTTGGGACGTCGACAAGCGAAGGAGCCGACGGATAGGGTCAGATCGCTATTTGTCTTGGCGGGCCAATATTCAGGCTTGGTCGGGTTTCAAACATTTAATGACAGATAGAGGTGGCTGAAATGGCAATTGGAACCGTCGTATCCCTGCCTTTGCGGGCCTTCAATCCTGCGCGCCCCTTGATCGACTACATCGAGGAAATCGCGCGGAACCGTCCCGACGCGCCGGCCATCCTGTTGCGCGACAGCAGCCTGAGCTACAGCCAGATGATGGACCGGGTGCATGTGGTGGCGGCAGCGCTGCGCGCCTCTGGCGTCCGTCCCGGTGATTTCGTCGGTCTGGCCTTCTTGCGTTCGGCGGATAACCTTGTTGCCATGCTGGGAACGTTGCGGGCTGGTGCCGGGTTTGTGCCGCTCGACCCAGCCTATTCCGACCCCGCACAGCTTTCACAGATCGTGGCTCAGGTGCCCTTCGCGGCCATCCTTCAGGCCGACCCATCGCCCTTGCCTGAAGGATGCGTCGCCGCTGCCGGGGTGCCGGTGATCGCGCTGTCCCAGCTTGACGCCACCACGGGCGACAACGACTGGCCGCAGGGTCATGGTGAGGATGCTGCCTGCATGGTCTTCACCTCAGGCACTACCGGTACGCCCAAGGGTGTCGTGCTGGCGAACCGTGGGCTTGCCGCATTCACACTCGATCAGCCGGTGATCGGCCTTCGCCCTGATGACATCATGCTGCACGCCTCCAGCCTCGCCTGCGACGGTGGGTTGATTGAGGTCTGGTCGGCGCTGCTGGCAGGGGCTGCGTTGGCGGTGGTGGAAACCCCGCGTCCCGCACTGCCCGAGATCGCGGCGACGATGACCCGGCACAAGGTCACGGTGACCTCGCAATATGTGGGGATGCACAACCTGATCGTGGCCCACCATGTTGAGGCGTTTGCCACGGTCCGGCTGGCCATGGCGGGGGGTGACGTGCTGTCGCCCGATCCGCTGCGCCGCCTGAAAGAGGTCGCGCCGAACCTTTCCATGGTCAACATCTATGGCCCGTCCGAGACGACCTGCATCTCGATTGTGCAGGAAATCGGCATGGATCTGCTGAACGGCGACCCGATCCCGATTGGTCGCGAACTGACCCATGAACACGCGTTTGTCGTGGACGAGTCCCTTGTCGAAATGCCTGACGGGACAATCGGTGAACTGCTGATCGGCGGCGCCGGGGTGGCACTCGGCTACTACGGGATGCAGGCCAAGACTGATGAGGTTTTCATCGACGACCCGCGCCCCGGCCAATCTGGCCGCGTCTACCGGACCGGCGACATGGCCCTGCGCCGGGCTGACGGGGTATTCGAATTCTTTGGCCGGGCTGACCGTCAGATCAAGCTGGGCGGTCGCCGCATCGAGTTGGACGGCATCGAGCATGTCTTCCGCAACGCCGCTGGTGTGCAGCTTGCCATTCTTGAGGCGGTGACGGGCCCCGGTGGGGACAAGCGTATCGGTCTGGCGCTGCAGCCAGCCGTCATGCCCACAGACGAACCGGCGTTCATCGCCCGCGTGATGGAGGAGGCGCGCCAGACACTCCATGCCGAATTCCTGCCGCGCCACGTCAAGCTGATGGCGGAGCTTCCGGTCACCAAGATGGGCAAGCCAGACCGCAAGGCGGTGCGCGCGGCCATTGAGGCGCAGATCGCCGCAGACCGGGTCGCACCTGCCGCGCCTGCCATTGCAGCCAGCCAAATCCGCGCAACAATCGCCCGCATCTGGGATGAGATCCTCGCCTGTGGTCCCTTGGGCGATAGCGCCACGTTCTTTGACGCGGGTGGCACCTCGCTGCAATTGATCGACGCCCATGCCCGGCTGGAGCGCGCGCTGGGATTTCCCTTCGACCTGACGCTGTTCTTCGAGCGGCCCCGGCTAGGTGATATCGCCGCAGCATTGGCAGAAGAGGCGAAATCCGCTGTGCCGCAAATCGCCCCCGCAGGCCCGGACAGAAGATCTGCGCGCCTCTGACATTGCGATCATCGGCTATGCCGCCCGCGTTCCGGGTGCCGCGACGCTTGACGCCTTCTGGGCCAGTCAGCGTGAGGGTGCCAACCTGATCCAGCGGTTTTCGCCTGACGAACTCGAAGATGGCGACGCCCGCAGGTCCGATCCGAACTACGTTCCGGCGCGGTCGGTGTTGGACAATGTCGACATGTTTGATGCCCGCTTCTTCAACATCATGCCGCGTGAGGCCGAGAAGATCGACCCGCAGGCCCGCGTGTTTCTGGAAATCTGCGTGGCGGCGCTGGACGCTGCCGCCTGCGATCCCGCCCGCGCGACTGGCGCAATCGGTGTCTATGCCGGCTGTTCGACCAGCACCTATATGCTGCACAACCTGATGTCCGACCGTGCGACCCTTGCAGAGTTCACCGACGGCTTTCAGATCGACAATTACACGACCCTGACCGGCAACATCACCGACACCCTGTCGTCGCGCGTGGCCTATAAGCTGGATCTCAAGGGGCCGGCGATGACCGTGCACACTGCATGTTCAACCGGGCTGACCGCGATCGCGCAGGCAGTCACGGCGCTGCGGGCGGGTCAGTGCGACATGGCGCTCGCGGGTGGCATCTCGATCACCTTCCCGCAAAAGCGCGGCTACATCACCCAAGAGGGCGGCATGTCGTCGCCCGACGGGCTGTGCCGCCCGTTTGATGCGCGAGGCAGGTGGCACCGTCTTTGGCCACGGCGGCGGTGTTGCTGGTGCTGAAACCCCTGGCCCGCGCCTTGGCGGATGGCGACCGGATCGAGGGCGTGATCCGGGGCATCGGTCTGAACAACGATGGCGCCGACAAGATATCCTTCACCGCGCCGTCGGTCACGGGTCAGGCCGGGGCGATCCGCGCGGCCCACCGTGACGCCGGGATCTCGCCATCTGAGGTCAGCTTTGTCGAATGCCACGGGACCGCCACGCCGCTGGGCGACCCGATCGAGGTCCGCGCCCTGCATCAGGCCTTCGGCAAGGTCGACCGCCGCATCGCTTTGGGGTCGGTCAAGGGCAGCGTCGGGCATCTCGATGCCGGGGCCGGGGCCGTCAGCGTGATCCGCACGTTGCAGGCGTTGAAGGCGCGCGAAATCCCGCCAATGGCCAATTTCCGCGCCCCAAACCCGCGGATCGACTTTGCCGCCGGGCCTTTCCATGTGCCGACCAGTCTGCAAGACTGGACCTGCGACGGGCCGCGGATCGCCGGGGTCAGCGGCTTTGGCGTGGGCGGCACCAATGTGCATATCGTTCTGCAAGAGGCCCCGCTGCGCGACGCACCAGACGCGATTGAGCCTGACCGCGTGCAGATCTTGCCGCTGTCCGCGAAATCGCCCGAGGCGCTGGCCATCATGGCCGATCAGTTGGCGGCGGTGCTGCGTGCGCCAATGCCGCCAAATCTGGCGGATGTCGCTTTGACGCTTGCAGGACGGGCGCACGGTGCACGACCACCGGCTGGCCGTCGCAGCAACCTCACCCGCCGAAGCCGCCGCAGGTTTGCTGGCAGCGCCTGTCGTTCGGGCAAGACCCGATGCGCCGCCGGTGGCCTTCCTGTTCCCGGGGCAGGGCGCGCAATATCCCGGCATGGGCAGCGGTCTTTATGCCGACCTGCCCGCCTATGCCCGCTGGATCGACGAAGGCTGCGAAATCCTGTCACCCCTGCTGGACCACCCCCTCAAACCGCTGCTGACCGACACCTCTATGGCCCCGAGGCCGCTGAGGTGCTGAAGCAAACGGCCATGGCCCAACCGGCGCTGTTCCTGACGCAATTTGCCACCGCGCAGGCCTGGATCGCGCGTGGTGTCCGCCCCTCCGTCCTGCTGGGGCATTCGGTCGGCGAATTCGCCGCCGCCGCCCTTGCCGGGATCATGAGCTTTGAGGCCGCGCTGCAGGCCATCGCCGCGCGTGGTCGCCTGATGCAGGCGCAGCCACCCGGCGTGATGCTTGCCGTCCGGGCCGAACTTGCGCAACTTGAAGCGGTGATGACCCCCGACGTCGATCTGGCCGCCGAGAACGCGGCGAAGATGCAGGTCGTGGCCGGGTCCGATGCCGCCATCGCTGAGCTGGAGTTGCGGCTGGATGCCGCTGGCCTGCCGCACCGGCGGCTGCACACCAGCCATGCCTTCCACAGCCGCATGATGTCCGCCGTGGTGGCCCCTCTGCGCGACACGCTCGCGGGCGCTGACCCTGAAGGCCCCCACGATCCCCTGTATCTCTGCCGTGACCGGTGCGGCGCTGACCGCCGAACAGGCGACCGATCCCGGCTATTGGGCCGAGCAAGCCCGTGCTCCGGTCCGCTTTGCCCGCGCCGTGCGTGCGCTTGCCGCCAGCGTGACCGACGCTGGGCCGCCAGTCCTGCTCGAAGTCGGGGCGGGCAACACCCTGTCGACCTTTGCGGCGCAAAGCCTGACGCGCGAAGCCCATGCCGGTCTGGTTCAGTCGCTGCCCGACCATACCCGCGCTATGTCAGACAGCGCCGCGATGGCCAGTGCCACCGGCACCCTGTGGACGCTTGGCGTTCCGGTTGATTGGACGCTGGCGAGCCGTCGAGGCACCCGCAAGCTTGACCTGCCGGGCACCGTTTTCATGAAAAAGCGCCACTGGGTCGCGGCAGCGTCCGTCCCCGCCGCGTCGCCCGTTCCTGTTGCTGCCCCGGTGGCAGCCCCGTCCCCTGTTGAAAGGCCCGTCATGTCCCAGGTCCCCGCTGCACCCCCGCGTGCCGACCGTTTGATCCAAGACCTTGCCGCGATGCTGACCGATCTGTCCGGCGACGATGTCAGCTGTGGCGGATGCCGAGACGTCCTTCCTCGAACTTGGCTTCGACAGCCTGTTCATGGGGCAAATGTCGCAGGCCTTGGCCAAGACGTATGGGGTAGAGATGAGCTTCCGCAGCCTGCTGAGCGACTATCCCAACATCGCCGCCGTCGCCGCCCATCTTGACGCGTCGCTTGCCCCCCGAGGCGCCCTGTCGCAGTTGCCGGCTCCCGTGGCAGCAATCCCCACGGCCCAGCCGACACCTGCCGCCCCGATGCCGCTTCCGACGATTGAGCGTCCCGCGGTTTCCGGCGCGGTTGCAGGCGATCATGGCCGGCCTGATGCAGATCCAGATGCAGGTGATGCAGATCGCTTTTCACCGAGCAGTTGCGCGCTCATGGGACGCGCGGCCCCGGCGGCCGCTGCGGCACCCCAACCGGCTCCGCTCGCACCGCAGCCCGCCGCAAGCCCCGCCGCAAGACCCGCCCCGGTCGAACCGCAGGCGAAACCCGAACCCATCCGCTTTGGCCGCGCCCCCGCCTTGGCCAATGCCGAACTGACGCCCGCCCAGCAGGCCTTTGCCGCCGATCTTGGCCGCACGCTACAGCGCCAATTCCACGGATCGAAAGCGCACACCCAGGAAAACCGCCCCTACCCATGCCGACCCGCGCACCGTCGCGGGTTTCCGGGCCGAGTGGAAAGAGCTGATCTTTCCGCTGGTCGCCGCCAAAGCCCATGGTGCCTATATCGAGGATGTCGACGGCAACCGCCTGATCGACCTGGTCAACGGCTTTGGCACCACCGCCTTTGGCCATGCGCCCGATTTCGTGACCGAGGCCGTCGCGGCCCAGATGGCGCGGGGCTTCCCCATCGGCCCGCAACAAGACACCGCTGGCCCCACCGCCCGCCGCTTTGCCCGCTTTGTCGGCCATGAGCGCGTGACCTTCTGCAACACCGGGTCCGAGGCCGTCATGGCCGCCATGCGCCTTGCGCGCGCCGTCACCGGCCGCAAGCGGATCGTCGCCTTCACCAATGACTATCACGGCCAGTTCGACGAGGTTCTGATCAAGGCCAAGGCGCGGGGCGAACCGGGTGCCCTGCCCATCGCCCCCGGCATCCCGCATGAAGCGCGTGTCGAACATGGTCGTGCTGCCCTGGGCCGATCCGTCGGCGCTGGACTGGATCAAGTCCAACGTCAGCGACATCGCCGCCGTCGTGGTCGAACCCGTGCAAAGCCGCCACCCCGAGCTGCAGCCCGCCGATTTCGTCCGCGACATCCGCCGGATCACCGCCGGACGGCGGCGCCGCCCTGGTGATGGACGAGGTTGTCACCGGCTTCCGCACCCATGCCCGTGGGATGCAGGGCCTGTGGGGGATCGAGGCCGACATGGCCACCTATGGCAAGGTCGTCGGCGGCGGGATGCCGGTGGGCGTTCTGGCGGGCAAACGGCGCTTCATGGATGCGCTGGACGGTGGCGCGTGGGCCTATGGCGACGACAGCGCGCCGCAGGTGGCACCGACCTTCTTTGCGGGCACCTTCGTGCGCCACCCCCTGGTGATCGCCGCCGTCGATGCCGTGCTGGACCATCTGGAGCGGAGGGCGACCGGCTGTGGTCCGCCACCGCCGACCCACGCCCGAACTCTTGCCGGGCAAATGAACGCGGCCCTTGGCCGCCCGTGGCCTGCCGGCCCTTGTCACCCAATTCTCCAGCTGGTTCGTCATCAACACCAGCCAGCATGACCCGCGCGCCACCCTGCTGTTCCCGCTGATGCGGATGGAAGGCGTACATGTTCTTGAGGGGTTCTGTGGTTTCCTGACCACCACCCATGGCGAGGCCGAATGCGCCGCCGTGCTGCGGGCCTTTGAAACCGCCGCTCGATGCGCTGCAATCCGTGGGCATCCTCGCGCCACAAGGCTCGGTGACGCTTGCGGCACCAAAAGCGCCTGCCCTCAGGTGACCGGCCCGGTCGCCCTGACCGAAAGCCAGCGCGAGATCTGGATGACCCACCAGTTGGGCGATCTGCCCGCCGCCAGTTTCAACGAAAGCGTGTCGATGCGGATCGAGGGGCCGCTGGATCGCGCCGCCCTTGGAGCCGCCCTGAGCGACCTTGTCGCGCGCCACGATGCCCTGCGCGCCCGCTTCGCACGGGATGGCTCCAGCTTTGAGGTGACGCGCCGGCGGCCGATGTAACCCCCGTCTTGAGGATCTTGCCGGACCAGACCCCGAGGCCGCCCTGCGCGACGCCCTCGCCGCCGATGCGCGCCTGCCGGTCGATATTGTCGGCGGTGAGGCGTTCCGCACGATGCTGTATCCGCCTTGCGCCCGGACCTGCACGTGCTGGTCATGACAGCCCACCACATCGTCTGTGACGGCTGGTCCTACAACACCCTGTTCACCGAACTAGCCGAGCTTTATACCGCCCGAACCGAGGGCCGCGCGGCCACAACTGGCCCCCGCCCCAGTCCTTCGCAGCCTATGCCCGCACCGCGCAGACCGCGTGCCAGACGCCGCCGTGCGCGCCTATTGGAAGGCGCAATATGCCGACATCCCGGCGCTGCCCGACCTGCCGACCGATCGCCCACGCCCGCCCAAGAAAAGCTTTGCCGGGGCCACCACTTCCAGCCACATCGGGCCGGATCTGGTCAAGCGCCTGCGCAAGACCGGCGCGAAACACGGTGCCACGCTGTTCGCGTCGCTGTTCGCCGGGTTGCAGATCACACTTGGCCGCCTGTCAGGCAGCAACCAGATCGTGCTGGGCGTACCCACCGGGGGTCAGGCCAAGCTGGACGATCCGTCCCTGGTCGGCCATCTCGTGAACTTCCTGCCGATCCGCGCGGATTTCGACCCGAGCGACAGCGCCGCCACCCACCTTGCCCGCGTCCGCGATGCCGTCGGCTGCGGCCTTTGACCACGGCGCCTATACGCTCGGAACCCTGGTGCGCGACCTCGACATGCCACGCACGCTGTCGCGCCTGCCGGTGACCGAGGTGCAGTTCAATCTGGAACGCGTGCCCGAAGATCTGCGGCTGGGCACGCGCCCGCGCGACGGTCTCCGCCAATCCCAAGGCTGCGGTCAACTTCGATCTGTTCTTCAACATGGTCGAAGGCCGCGACGGCCTGCGCGATCGATGTCGACTACAACACCGACCTGTTTGACCGCGCGACCGTCGACCGCTGGGTCGGCCATCTGGAATGCGTGCTCGACACGCTGGCCGCAACGCCAGACGCCGCCATTGCAACGCTGCCCCTGATGCGCGAAGCCGAGGTGCGCGAAATTGCCGAACGCTGGAACCGCAGCGCGATGACTTTTGACCGGACGGCACTGGTGCAGGACCTTGTCGCACGCACCTGCCAAGACTATCCGGACTGCCCCAGCGATCAGCGATGCCGCAGGCACGCTGACCTATGCCGGGCTTGATGCGCAGAGGTCGACGCACTGGCCGCCCATATCCAATCCGAGGTCCCCGGGCAGAACCAGCGGATCGCCGTTGCCGTGCCGCGTGGCAAGGGCATGGTCGTGGCGCTGCTGGCTGTGCTCAGGGCCGGTCACGCCTATGTGCCGGTCGATACCGACCTGCCGACGGCCCGCCAGACCCTGGTGCTGGAAACCGCCCGGGTTGCCGCCGTCGTGGCGCCGGAAACCATGCCGTTGATCTGATCGGCGACGCCGCGTCATTCACCCCTACGCCGCCCGCCCCGGTGCCCTGCCCAGAAGCCCACAGGGTCTCGGCCGAAGATGCCGCCTATGTCATCTTCACCTCTGGCTCCACCGGCACGCCCAAGGGGGTCGAGGTCCCGCACCGCGCCGTGGTGAACTTCCTGACCTCGATGGCCGAGGCGCCCGGTCTCTGGCCGACCGACAAACTGCTGGCCGTCACCACCGTCAGCTTTGACATCGCGGCGCTTGAACTGTTCCTGCCCCTCACCATCGGGGCTGAGGTCGAGATTGCCACCCGCGACGACGTTCTCGACGGCTTCCGTCTGGTCCAAAGGCTGAAACGCGGCGACATTACCGTGATGCAGGCAACGCCGACCCTGTGGTGGCTGCTGCTGGAGGCCGGGTTTGAACCCGACGCGGGTCTGCGAATGCTGGCCGGTGGTGAACCCTTGCCCTCAGACCTTGCCGCGCGGTTGACTGCCAACGGTGCCACGCTGTGGAACATGTATGGTCCCACCGAAACCACGATCTGGTCCGCACTGTCTCGGATCAGCCACGGCGGTCCGGTCACCATCGGCGCACCCATGGCCAACACCGAACTGCATGTGCTGGACGCGGTCCGGGACTGCTCTGCGCCCCCGGTCAGGTGGGTGAATTGATGATCGGCGGCGACGGTCTGGCCAACGGATACTTCGATCAGCCCGACCTGACCGCCCAAGCCTTCCGCGACACCAACATAGCAGGACGCACCATGCGGCTCTACCACACCGGCGATCTTGCCGTGCGCCGCGTCGATGGCACTCTTTCCGTGCTCGGCCGGCGCGACGGGCAGATCAAACTGCGTGGCTTCCGCATCGAACTGGCCGAAATCGAGGCGCGGCTTCGTGCTGAACCCGGTGTCATCGCGGCCGCTGTGGCGCTGAAATCCGCTCCGGGCGGCGAAGACAGGCTGGTCGGCTATCTGGTCGGCGCGACGGACACTGCTGCTCTCGCTGGAAAACTGGGCCGACTGTTGCCGAACTACATGGTGCCGACGCTGTGGCAGATGCTTGACGCACTGCCGCAGACCGCCAATGGCAAACTTGACCGCAAGGCGCTGCCCGATCCCGATTTCGGCGCCACCCGCAAAGTCATGACTGCCGACAGCGCACCGGAGACCCCGACCGAAAAGGCGCTCGCCGCGATCTGGACAGAGGTTCTCGGGCTGAAAGACATCTCGGTGACCGAGACGATCTTTGCGATGGGCATCGACAGCTTGGCAGTGTTCCGACTGGCCGCACGCATGATCGCCAAGGGGCATGGGTTGGAGGCCCGCCATGTGCTGGACAACCCCAGCCTGCGTGAGCTTGCAGCCTTTGCCGACAGGCGTGGTGCGCTGAGCGCATCCTCCACCAAACCCTCGGTCAAGGATTTCCTGCGCAAACGCACCGGCACCTGACCGGCTGGTCGGGTCAGGTGCGGTGCGTCACGGATATCTCGCGGCCACCCGTCATACAGGCGATGGCACCTGCAAGGTCGTGGCGCGGGCGGAAATCGTACAGGCGCCATGCGTCGAGGGTTCTGACCGTCAATCCTGACGACGCGGGCGGGCTGGCCCGGCTCCAACGTGACCGCGAAACTCTTGAGGTCAGCGTAAAGCCCTTCACCAGTGGCCTTTATCAAGGCTTCCTTGCGCGTCCATCCAAGGAAGAAGGCCCAGTCGCGTTCCGACGGTTCAACTGCGCCAAGCGCCGCACGCTCCTCAGGGGCGAAGGCATAGGCGTCAAGTCCCGGATCGACGGTCGCGCGCCCCTTCGATATCCACCCCCAACCAGACCGAGGTGTCCGCAGTGACCGCAAGTGCGGCCATCCCCGCCGCGTGGCTGAGGTTGAACACAGGGCCATCCGGCAGCATCGGCTTGCCATTCAAACCCTCCGCCAAAGGTAGGGTCGCCGCTGCCGTCCCGACAAGGTCAGACAGAATTTCGCGCAGACGGGACCGCCCCGAAATGAAGCGGATGCGATCCCGCTCATGGATGAAGCGGTCGGCGCGTGCGCGTTCGGGATCGCTCAGGACGGTGCTGCGGCGCTCGGCCTCAGCCGCGTCGCAGTCAAGCTGCCAAAGCCACAGATCTATGGGGACGGCGGCGCTGGTCACATCGCGTCTTGGGTCAAGGCGCGCTGCGGTTCAGGCGGCACCCCAGGATTGCCGAGATCGTCTTCACGCCGTGCTTCTTCAGCGCATATTCGTGCCAGCCCGGCAGGTCGTAAATCGGCGTATCGGCGGGCACCCGTCCGGTCCAGCCGAACAGGCGACCGCGCGCGTCGCTGTGCTGGCCCCCGGTCGAAAACAGGATCACCGGGCCGGTATAGGAAGCGTCTGGCATCGTCCGCACCAAGGTCACCAGCCGGGCGTTGACGGCCCATTCCTCGCGCTCTGCATCGGTCGCACGGGCAGCGCGGCCCATCCATTCCACAATCGGGCGAGTGATCTTGTTGAGCGTCAGAAACTCGGTCACGCCGATCTCGCCCGCAACAAACTGCCGCAAGTTCTGGCTCCGCCGCCGCGCCTTCTCTCCCAGTCTGCGCAGCCGCACCCGGACAGGCGAAAGCCCAGCATTCGCATCGGGTGCCCAGCAATCAATCATCGAAACCATTTCGGGCGCATGGCCCATGGCAGCAAGCCTTCGCGCGATCAGCAGCGACAACGTGCCATCGACGCAATGGCCGATCAGGAACAACCGCCGCCCCACCGACCGCCGCGCGACGATTTCGGCAGCCGAGTCAACCAGCGCCGACAATACCTCCGCATCGTCCCCCTCCAGCACGGCGGTGTCCCTCACGTGCAGGTTTATCACCTCAACCTCAGGTTCGAGAGAGCGGACCAGCCCATGATAGAGGAACGGCTGGTTGATAGACACGATCAAGGGTGCCGTGGCCGGGGCTTGGCGCAAGGAAATCCGATTCCAGATGCCGTCGCTTTCATCCTCGGCGGCAGATACCGTTGTCCCCAGAATGGCGTCAATCTTGCAGGCAAGACCGCCAAGCGTAGGGTCATCGAAGAAACCGGCGATGGCGACACGCACGCCGAAATCAGCCTCGACCTTCGCGAGCATGCGTAGCGCACCCAACGAATTGCCGCCAAGATCGAAGAAATCGGTGCCGGGGCCCTGCGGTGCGGTGCCAAGGCTGTTCCGCCAGATCGCCGACAGCCGCTTCAAAGTCCGTGGCGTCGCCCGCATGACAGGCACCGGCACGGCCGCAGCCGTCGGGGTCAGCGGCGACGGATGGTTCGCGGAAAATGTCGGCGCGACCAGGGCAGCCGCCGCAATGTCCGGGTGGTCAAAGGCGGTGGCAAAACCCTTTTGGATCAGCTCAGCAAACCGTCTCACCGTGGCTTCGTCGAACAGGCCGGTGTCGTAATCGATGATCATGTGCCAACCCGACGCGCGACCAATCACCTGAACGGCGAGGTCGTGCGTGACCTGCGGCGTGTGGGACGGCACAGAGACGATGCGCAGCGGCCCGTAATCCTGCTCTTCCACGAACACCGACTGAAGCGAAAAGAACGGTGACACAAACGGGGTCTTGGCGGGGTCCAAGGATTGGCCAAGATCGCTGGCAAGTTGGTCGAAGGGATAATCGCCGTTGGCCAGTGCTTCGGCCACGATGCGCCGCGACGCGCTGACCAGATCGCCCACCGTGGCGCCCGCGCATTTGAAATGCAGCACGACCGGGTTCACAAAGGTGCCGATCATATCTTCCAACTCAACCTCTTCGCGCCCGGCAACGCAGGTCGTAAAGCCAACCTCGGGCTGTCCGGTCACCGCATGCAGCGCCGCTGCCATCACGCCAGCGCCCAGTGCAAAGGGCGATGTGCCCTGCGCCTTGGCCGAGCGTTCAAGGTCGGTGCGGAAATTCGGCGCCATCGGCAGCTTCAGCGTGGTGCCTGTTCGCTCGGTGCCGGGGCTGCGCGGCCGATCTGTCGGCACCTCGAAATAGGGCTTGTCGCGCAACTTGGCGTGCCAAAAGGCGCGGGCCTCTGTTATCGCCGCGCTGTCAGAGCAGGCGGCCCGCCACTGGGAATAGTCGCCGTATTGCAGCGCCAGTTCCGGCAGGTCAGCCGTGGTGCCGGTTTCGGCAGCGCCGATCAGCGCCCCGATCTCGCGGCCCAGAACCTTGATCGAAAAGCCATCGAAGACGCCATAATGCGTGGCAATCAGCAGCATCGCCCGTTCCGGTGCAAACCGCACGAGGCAAGCACGCAGTTGCCCCGCAGTCCCCATGTCGAACGGCTTGGCGGCCAATTCTTCGGCAATGCTGTAAATGCGCGTGTCGCAGTCGGCGGGTGGAATGCTGCGAATGTCGATCGAACCGAGGTGAAACGGCACTTGGTCGACCACGCGCTGCCAGAGCTTGCCATCATGCTCTTCAAACGCGGTCCGCAGGATTTCATGCCGGTCAAAGACCCTTTGGAACGCCAACTCAACATTGGCGTCGCTGAACCGACCCTGCAATTCCCACTGCACCGCGATGTTCTTGGACACTAAATCGCCATGATCTCGGGCAAGGCACCACAACCGATCCTGCGCCGGGGTCGCTGGAAACAGCGATTCTGTGTCTTGCGACGGACGAACCTGATTCATGAAAATACTCAAATTGCGATGTGATGGCCGGAGTATTGGGATCAGACCGTGCATTGTCAAATATGGCAGAGAAAAGCCATGGTTTTGGCGCGCTTCTGGAAACAATCGCCGCTACTCTCAGGTTTTGCTTGTGGCCGGTTTACAATCAGTTTTGGTCAGCGTTTGCTCAGATTAAGCGCCCCAGTGCTGCCGAGTGAGTGTCTGGCGCAGGAAACGCAGAAATCAGGAGCTTTGCGTTTCCTAGCCCGAACCGCGCACGCCGAAAATGTCTGTAACCAGTTGAACAATATCAATTGTTACAAATTTCATGGTTCTCAGAGAGATTCGATGGCCGGTGTGAACAGTCACTGTTCTCAATTCGTAAACAAACTGTTTAGCAGTCTTGTGTCGAAAATCGGGCGTGATTGTGGCTTAACAGGTGCAATTTTAAGGAGTAGCCGTGTTGAGTATAGCTCCCGATCCATTTGTGAAGTCACACTTCTCCGTAAATCGTCCCGATCCTTCGGCGTCGAAGCAGACTGATTTCGCCTCACCGGCCGAGTCGCTGTTAAAAACGGTATTTGATCGTGTGGCCGCATTTTTCGCGCTGCTGATGATTGCCCCTGTGATGCTGACCATCGCTACCCTGATCCTGTTGCGCCGCGATGGACCGGTCTTCTTCAGCCATGTTCGGGTAGGGCGTCGCGGGCGCATGTTTCGCTGCCACAAGTTCCGCACCATGGTCCCTGACGGCACCAAGCTGTTCGACCACATCCTGTCCATCGACCCTGTTGCGCGTGAGGATTGGGCCGTGCGTCGCAAGGTCTTCCGTGACCCGCGTGTGTCGCAGTTGGGTGGGTTTCTGCGGTCAACGAGCCTCGACGAACTGCCGCAGCTGTGGAACGTCCTGATTGGTGACATGTCGATGGTCGGCCCCCGCCCGATCACCACAGAGGAACTGGCCCAATACGGCGAACATGCCCGTGATTATATGTCTGTCCGTCCCGGCATTACCGGCGCGTGGCAGGTGAGCGGCCGTAGCGATTGCACCTTTTCCGAGCGTGTCGCGCTGGATGTCGACTACATCCGAAACCTGAGCTTTTCGCGGGATGTCAGCATTCTGCTGCGGACTGTCGACGTCGTTCTCAGGCGCCAAGGCGCTGCCTGAAAGAGAATGCGGACCATGACCGATCCGAATGATAGCCTAATTCCCGGCGCGAAACCCGCAGGCCGCCTTGTCATCGGGATTCCGACTGCCGGGCGTTCTGCGATTGTGGCTGCGACCGTGCGCTTTCTGAAACATCAGACCCGGCGCCCCGATCTTGTGGTGCTCAGCGTCAGCGACATGGCCCATACCGGTGGAATTGAGACAGCGGATCTGCCATTTCGGGTTGAGGTGGCGCTGGTGGCCAAAGGCCTGTCGCGGCAACGCAACGCGATCCTGGACGAACTTGGCCCCCAAGACCTGCTGATGTTTCTCGACGACGACTTTCTGATGGCACCTGATTATTTGCAGGAAGTTGAGCGGATTTTCGACGCAAATCCTGACATCGTGATGACCACGGGCACCGTGATTGCAGACGGCATCCTCGGGCCCGGGCTGAACCTCGAACAAGGGGAAAAGCTGCTTGCCGACGCGATCCGGACCCCGGCCGAACGGCAGTTTCACCCGGTCATTGGCGGCTATGGCTGCAACATGGCACTCCGGGCGGAACCTATCATTGCCCACGATATCCGCTTTGACGAGCGTCTGCCGCTTTACAGTTGGTTGGAAGATGCTGATTTTTCTGCACAACTTCAGCCATTTGGCCGTTTTGTGCAGCCGACCGTCACACGCGGCGTGCATTTGGGCACCAAGACGGGCAGGACGCCGGGCCTGAACCTCGGCTATTCGCAGATCGCCAATCCGGTCTATATGCTGCGCAAAGGCACCATGGCCTGGCCGCGCGCGCGGCGGCTGATGATCCGGAATATCGGGTCGAACCTGCTGGGTACCCTGCGTCCGCGCCCTTGGGCTGACTACCGCGGTCGGCTGATCGGCAACATGAAGGCGATAGTGGATATTTGTCTGGGCCGCTGTGACCCTGAGCGTATCCTCAGCTTCAACCGTTCACGGACGTATCAAGAGGGCCGCTGGCGCAAGACCGCACCCTGATAGGCGTCGATCAGGCCATCTGTCCAAGCCTCAACCGTCAGGGCCAGACGCTGGGTAGCGTTGAAACCTGCCTCACTCATCGCGCGCAGTCGGTCGGGCGAGGCGGTGTTGGCCTCAATCAATGCAGCGTCAAAAGAGGCGTCATCGGTCGCATCAAAAGCAATCCCCAGACCCCGCGCGACAATCTCTTGCGCCATAAGGGCAGAGTCCGCGACCAGAACCGGCAGGCCGGAATGGATCGCCTCTGGCAGGACCAGCGCGAAGGGTTCGGAATGAAGTGACGGCATCACAAGGGCACGCGCACCTGCCGCAATCTCGCCGATCTCCTCGCGGGTTTTCCAGCCGGTGACCGGGAACTCCGGGTAAAGCGCCTCAAGTTCGCCACGCAGGACGCCTTCGCCGATGAACGTAACAGCCGACCCCGTGCGCCGCGCCGCCTGCGCGAGGGCCAGCACGCCCTTGTCAGCCTCAAGCCGACCGACATAGACGAAGCCCGTGTTATCCTCAGCCTCAATGCGCGTGGTCCGGTAGGGTTCCGCCGGGTTTCGCAGGGTCCGGCAGAGCCGTCCGGGAATCGCACCGCGCTCCAGCCGGGGCTGCATGTCGGGGTGGATCTGGAACACCCCGGCCCAAGGCAAGGTGCCATTGAACGTGCGCCGCAGCATGGCATGGCGCGTGATCCGCCACAGTTTGTGGTGATAGGCCCGCTTGTCGCAGTTGGTCAGCGCACAGTCGAGACTTAGCGGCACACGGCTGCAAACCACGCCCTTGCGATAGTCCATGTAAACCCCGTTCGGACAGGCGAGGAACATGTCGTGGGCATGGACAAAGACCCGCTCCGCGACGGGTGCCAAGGCGGAAAACACCGACGGCGACAGGATCTGCGCCCAGCCGTGCAGGTGGTAAACCGTTGTCGGATCATCATGCGCCGCGATGTAGCGCGCGACCATGTCCCGCACAGGCGTGTTGTATATCCCGGCCCGCGCGGCATCGGCCCGCCCACGCTCCAGCAGCGGGGCCTGATGCGCGGCTGTAACCGGCACCTGCAGCGCCGTGAGCTCGTCATTGACGCCATCGTCGCCACACAGCCAATGCACCGGAATACCCCGGGCGCGCAGGTTTCTGACCGCGAGAAGCGCCAAGGCCGCCGTGCCGCCCCGCGCAACGCTGGTGTCGTTTATCATGACGATCTTGCCAATGTTCATTTCGGTCCTGTCCTTCGACGAATATCCCGGTTCCTTTCAGGCCATTGCAGCCATTCGGGGCCAGAACGGCGGTATTCTGTAGGCAGCCTGCGGATCAGCCCCCACCCTCTTTCAAGATCACCCGAAGGTCTGCACCGCCATCTCTGCCACTCGGCGCAGCCACAACCTCGACCACATCGCCCGGCTTAAGGGACAGCGGGTCAAGCGTGATCGTTCCGGGCTCAGTCACATCTGACCGATGCAGCACCCTGCCGTTCAACTCGACCGACAGCGTCACGCCGCCATCCCATGGGGCGAGGCGAACCTCAACCACCGCCACGACAGCGCGCGGGACGCGGTAGCGGTACACGATGTCTATCGGCCCAGCGGGCGGGTTGGAGGGTTGGACCCATTCCGCCGATGCCCGGGCGATACCGTCAATGTCGGTGCCAAGATAGGGTGTCCAAGGCACGCCGTCGCGCTCTTGTCCGGGCCGCATGAGCAGCGGGGTCTCGCGCCCGTTTTGACGCACGATCCGTTCGAACGGGTCGAGCGTGGTTGCCGACCCGGGATAGGCGAACTGATGCCAGCTGTCGGCAAGGATGTGGTTTGGGCCAAGCCGCACATCATGGCCCAGCCGCAGGGTGCGCGATGCGGCCACAAAGATCAGCGGCACGTCAGGCGAAAGCCTGTCCACAGCACCAACGGGCAGGGGGCGGCCAGACAGGTCAAGCGCCTGCACGCCAGCGTCCAGCGCAATGTCGCGCGGCTCGCCCCACAGGACCATGCCCGCCGCGCCGAAACTGCAACCGTAGGTGAACGGGTCAGGGGAAATATCCTCCACCGGCCGCCCCTCAAAGGTGGCGCGAATGAACCGGAATGTCTCGCCCACCGGCGTCAGATCACCCTCGGGGGTAAGCAGGGCCGCAAGCCCGTCGCCACGGGGATTCAACGGATACCAGTCCGCCCGCGTGACGCCCGAAATCGCCTGCTGGCAGTAGGATTTCATCAGATAGGCCGGGGCTGTTGCGGCATCAGTCTGGCCGAACTCCGTGACAGCGATGGGCAGGTTCGCCGTTTGCGGCACCTCACGCCGCAAGAGCGCGATCTGCCGGGCCAACTGTTCAGGGCGCACGGTATAGGGATGGATCACCAACGCATCCATGTAGGCCGCCGCCCCGCGCGCGAATATCTCGCGGAACCACGCAATTGGGATCGAATGCGCCGCGCCGCCCAGAATCACCGCTTTTGGCCGTTCAGCACGCACAGCCTGCGCCGTGGCTGCCAGAAGGCGGACGTAGCTGGCCGCGCGGGTCTCAATCGAGCCTTCCCAGCCGGGGCCCCAAGCGAAGGTCTCTGAGTTCATTTCGTTGCCGACTTCGACGATGCCGATATCAGGAAAGCGCCGCAGCGTTTCCACAGTATAATGCGCAAAAGCCCGCGCACCTGCCTCAGTCCACGGCGTTGTCCCGCCGTCATGATTGGGGTGCGGGTTGTTGACCAGAAACATCAGCTCGGCCCCAAGCGGCGGCAACAGATCGGGATAGGTTGTGCGTGGGTTGTCGAAGACGAAAGTGCCGCGATCCGTTTCCACGCCTTTCCAGAAGATCTCATCGCGCAGGACGGAAAGAGGCAGCGCCGCCGATCCAGCCAACACTTCGGGTCGCCACGTCTGGCCGAAATCCGTCGATGCGCCCAACGATGGCCCCACAAGCGCCCGTTCATAGGCCGCCCCAATGTCCGGGGCAGCCACCGCGCAGAGCATAAGCGCCGTGGCGAACGCGCGGCGCAGGGTCATGCAGTATGCCCCCGCGCAAGGGAAACCGTCGCCCCGGCAGCCTCAGCCTGCTGTGTGCTGCGCGCGAGGCCGGTGGCAAGGCCCGCCATGGCGAAAAAGAACACCCCGATATTGGGCGTGGATGCGATCAGCAGTTCGGTCACGATCGTCGCGACACAGCCCCATTTCAGCGAGGTCACCGTCATCTCGGCCGGTGTCCCCCGCGTCCAGACCCGCATCCGGACCACGGCAATCAACCAAGCGATGAACAGCGCAGTCCCCGGAACGCCAATACTGCCGAGACTGCTGAGCAGCCAGTTTGACGCCCGCGCACTGCCCAGACCCGCGCCGATCAACCAAGTATCGGTGAGGTTTCGCAGCGCCTGCGCGTTCCAACTCATCCGCTCTACCCCCGAGTCCGAGCCTAGTTTGTCGAACAGGGTTTCGTTCAGAAAGGCGGTGACAGGCTCTACCAGTTCATAGGCGGCATAGATCAAGATCATCGCGTGCCACATCAGCAGCACGCCCAGAATGGCCGTAATCGCGATCTGCTTGGACAGAACCGACCGCATACGCGTCGCGGCGCCATAGATCGCATAAACCGCGACATAGACCACCAGCGCGACATAGGCCGCAGATGAGGTGGACCGCACCACGCAGAACAGCGCGATCAGCAGCATCACCAAGGGCAGCCTCGATTTCGGGTCGATCAGGTAGCGGTGCAGCCAAAACCCGAACAACCCCATGGAAAAGCTGCCGAAACTCGACGCCTCAGGAAAGCCGCCGATCATCCGCTTGAACCCCATCATCTTGGCTTCTGACAGGATGGAGTAATTCGCAGTCCGCAGCGGGTCCATCAGATAGGATGCGCCTACGGCGGCACTGCCGATGTCGAGCAACCCCAGCGCCAGGTTCAGCCCCGTGGCGACCGCCATCGCCTTTTCGATGCGGCGCGGGTCGGGGTCGGTCCGGCTATGGGTGGCAAGCGCCAGAAATGCCGCGAGGCTGAGCGACAGGGCAAAAAGCTGGGTCAGATTGCCTGAGGTCGGCCCCAGTGGAATTGACCGGATGCCGTTGACGTTCGCGCTGCGTGAGATGGTGAAGACTTCGGTCATGCCACTGAACACCCGCGGCACCCAAAGCGCCGACACGATACAGAAAAGCAACAGCATAAGGGCGATCCCGCCCGGCTGACCCAGCCGGAGCGTGCCCATCACGTTGTCAAACCCGCGCGGCTGCACCAGCACCAACCCAAGGACGACGATGACGGCCAATTCCTTGACGCCAAAGGACGCATTGCCGACGGCGGGCAGGTTGAACGCCGCCGCAGCCCCCAGCGGCATCATCGCGAAGAACAGCCACAGCCCGCGTCGCAGGCCGATTGCCATAAGGGCGCCGATCATGGCGATGGCAATGAAAGTGCTGGGTAAAAACTGCATGACTTGGCGTCGCCTGAACCGTCTACTGGCCCCCGGATTGAATGCTGCGGCGGGGAATTGGGCTGCACCCTGCCACTTATTCGAATCGATTGGAAGAAAACTCCGAACCCTTTGAAAGGAAACGGTTCGACTTTCCCGTCGACAGGGATAATGACCGCCATAGCCCCGGATTGGGTGACTTTTGTCGCCAAAAGCGTCGGAAAAAATCCAGAAATTTGACAAGAAGAGGGCCGACAGAGAAGTGTAGTTGCGACCGTCGGTGCGGTGTCAGGACGCGGCCTCATAGGCAGGACCGCGGCATGAGTACCGTCGCCTTTTTTGTGTGGCTGTTAGGTGAGGAAATTGGAATGAACTCCCGCGCTGCACGATTTCAGGCGCAATCGTTGAACGGTAAGGAAGTGCCCACTGCGCTGGATTTCGATGCAATCGAAACCCGGTCGCTGTTCGTGGCGCTCTGGCAAGGTCGCTGGAAGATCGGTGGCTTGGCGTTCGCGGTCGGGGTTCTGGTCTGGATCGCCATGTTACAGGTGACACCGACCTATACCGTCTACAGCAAGCTGATGCTCGATACCCGCAAAGCGCAGATTGTTGGCCGTGATGAGGTCGTCGCTGATGTCACTCCAAGCCAACAGATCGTGAATGGCGAGATTGGCGTTCTTCAGTCGAATCTGGTGATCGAGAAGATGCTGGCTGGTCTGACGCCCCAACAACTTGATGAGCTTGACCCGGCGCTGAAGCCGAAATCGCTGCTATCCCGGGTGAAGGGCGCTGTCAGATGGCTGGTTGCTGCCTCTCCGCCCCCGGCAAGCGACACTGACGCCGCGGCCTCGCGTCAGGCACGGCTTGCCGATGCCGTGCGGGGCATTCGGACGGCTTACGCCCAGCCCGACAGCTATGTCATGGTCCTCCGGGTCGATTCCGCCGACCCGGTTCTGGCGCGTGATGTGGCAAACGGACTAACCGACGCCTACATCGCGCTTCAGCTTGAAAACCGTCGGTCTGCGGTGGTCCGCGCGACCACTTGGCTGGAAGAGCAGCTCACCGATCTGCGTCAGAAGGTTGAGACATCGGAACGTGCCGTCGCCCAGTTTCAGGCCGATAGCCTGATCGCTGATGGTGGCACGCTCGACAACGTAACGCAGCAACTGGGCGCCCTGAACGCCGAGCTTGCCGCGACCCGCACCGCACGGGTTGAGGCCGAGTCACGGCTGAGCCAGATGAACGACGTGCTGGTCAATCAGAACATCGAGTCCGCCGCAGCGATCATAGACACACCGGCGATGAAGGAACTGGCCGCCCAACAGCTGAAACTGCGGCAGGATGATGCGGTCTGGGCGCGCAGCTACAATGAGAAACAGACGCGCCGCGTAGAGATCAGGACGAAACTCGAAGAAGTCCGCGTCGCGATGCAAAGCGAACTTGAAAACGCCATTGCCGCCGGGCGCAGCGAGTTGCTGCTGGCCCGCAGCCGCGAGGCCGGGACAGAGGCCAGCATCCGCGCGCTGGAAGGCAAGGTCATGAATATGACCGAAAATCAGCTTGGCCTGCGCCAGTTGAACCGTGAAGCTGACGCCGCCCGGCAGACCTATGAATCCTTCCTCACCCGTATCGCCGAAACGCGCGCGCAAAAGGACTTGCAGCAGCCCGACTCGGTGATTGTTGAGCGTGCGATGCTGCCAGAGGTGCCCTCCGCGCCCCGGCCGACCCTGCTCGCCACGCTTGCGATGACGGTGACCGCCGCTTTGGCCGCCGCTTGGGTTCTGTTGAAGGAAATGGCGCCGACAACCTTCCGCTCTACCCGAGAGCTTATCTCTGCGACCGGGCTGCCGGTGCTGACCGCGCTGCCTGACGAAGTCTTGGGCGGACACCCGCGACATGCTGGCCGACCTGAAAAACAACCCGCATTCGGTCTATGCCGAACGCATCCGACATCTTCGTGCCGCCATAAACATGCGCCGACCGGCGACCGGGCGTGGCCAAAGCATGATGATCCTTGGCTCGGTTCCCGGTGAGGGTAAGACAACAACGGCACTGGCGCTGACCCAGATGGCCGCCGCCTCGGGACGTTCCGCGATCATCGTCGATTGCGACCTGCGGCGGCCGCATGTCCTGCGCTCGCTCGGCGGCAAGTATGAACAGGCGCATGATTTCGGCGACTACATCGACTGCAAGTGCGACCTGCCAGAGGCGATCTATAGCCCGGCTGGCTACGACTTCGACGTGCTTGCCGCGAAGGAGCCGCTGCGCTCCGGTGGGGATGAGCTGTCGGTGACTTGGCTGGGCCAAGTCATGCGTGAGTTGGAACGCGCCTATGATTTCGTGATTGTCGACGCACCAGCCCTTCTTGCGGTGTCGGACGCGTTGATCGTCGCGCAGGAAGTAGAGACGAATTTCTTTCTGGTCAGTTGTGACCAGACGCGCCGGGACTTGGTCCAGCGCAGTTTGACGACATTGAGTGAGATGGGGATCGAGATCCGTGGCCTGATATTGAACAAGGTCGATCCGCGCAGATCTTCGAACCTATTAGAAGGAGGGTATGGTTATGACTTCGGGCACCCAGAGACGTGGCGGGCGGTTCCTGCAAGGCGAACGTGGATCGGACCTCCGTCCGGATCTGCGCGTAGCAATCATACACTACTGGCTGGTTGGAATGCGTGGTGGAGAAAAGGTGCTTGAATCGCTTTGCACCATGTTTCCGCAGGCTGACATTTTCACCCACGCCTACCGCCCCGACAAGATCAGCGCCCAAATCCGCAAGCACCGTGTGAT
This sequence comes from uncultured Alphaproteobacteria bacterium, assembly GCA_963781185.1. GTDB lineage: Bacteria > Pseudomonadota > Alphaproteobacteria > Rhodobacterales > Rhodobacteraceae > Stagnihabitans. Next base: position 37,886 of record CAWAEL010000017.1, on the reverse strand, counting down.
AACCACCTCGGTGGGCAAGCTGCCTATGGCCAACCGGCTGTACCAGAAATACCTGCCCTTCATGCCAGCCGCTTTGGATGAGCTGGACCTGTCGGACTATGACCTTGTGCTGTCATCCGAGGCGGGGCCGGCCAAGGGCGTCATCACACCGGTCGACGTGCCCCACCTGTGCTATTGCCATTCGCCGATGCGCTATATCTGGGACCAGTACCCGATCTACCGCAAGAATGCCGGTTTCCTGACCCGGCAACTCATGCCGTCGATGGCCCGCAGGTTGCGTACTTGGGATGTCGAGACGGCCGCCCGTCCTGACCGGATTATCGCCAATTCGCGCCACGTGGCGAAACGTGTACAGAAATACTGGCGCCGCGACGCCGATGTGATCAACCCGCCGGTTTCGGTTGAGAAATTCTCGCCCGTCGCTGCGGCAGAGCGGGGCGGCTACTATCTGTGGCTGGGGGAACTTGCCCCCTACAAGCGCCCGGACCTCGCGATCGAGGCGTTCAACCGGCTGGACCGGCCGCTGTTCGTGATTGGCGGGCCCGATAAGGCAGAGGCCGCTTTGGCCCGCAAAGTCCAAGGCCAACATCCGTTTTCTCGGGCGGGTCGATGATGAACGTCTTCGACAATATCTGGCGTGTTGCCGGGCCCTGATTTTCCCCGGCGAAGAAGATTTCGGCATTGTCCCGGTCGAGGCGATGGCCTCAGGTCGCCCGGTGATCGCCTATGGGCGTGGCGGGGTGCTGGATTCCGTCGTGGATGGCGAAACCGGTCTCTTGTTCAACGAACAAAGCGTAGAGGCCTTGGTCGATGCGGTAGAGCGGTTTGAGGCGTCCGGGCTGGAACATGTTGATCCGCAGCGGTTTGTCCGTCATGCCGCCACCTTCGCCGAACCGGTCTTCCGCACCAAGATGACACGCGTCCTGCAGGAAATGGGCATTGTCGAGGACCAAGTTGAGGCCGATATCGCCGCCGAATAACGCCGGTCAGACTTGACGGACGTCAATCACGAACCAGCCGTCCAAAGCGTCGAAATGGTGGCAGCCGATCAACCCCGGGGCAAAGTCCGGGGTGATATGGCGCAACCGGCGTTCCTCATAATGATCGAGGTCCAGCCGCACAATCTCCATGACGTTCAGGCCATAGCCATAAGACCCGCCTGAATTGTCCTGCGAAAAGCGCAGCATCCGCCCTTCTGTCATATGGACACGACCGCCGCCCCGCGCCGTTGACGCATCTGTCACCACAGGGTTCATCCGGTGCGGCACCAGCCCGGTCAACTCAGGACCATCCACGCGGAACACATGCAGATCGCTGCAAAAATCGCCAAAAGAGTCGCGCGATACATGCGTGAACAGCCACCACTCACCGTCTTTGTTGAACAGCACGCTGTCGGCCACGGGCGTCCCTTCAAACGCGGTCGCATGTAGCTCCCAACCGCCAGGGAAATCGGTGCAGCGCCAAATCTCCAACCTGCCCGCCGCATGGACTTCGGGCATCATCATCAGCACGCCCTCATGGTGGAAGACGAATGGGTAGGACATGTGATGCGGCAGCCTCAGCGCCGTCTGCACGTCGGCCAGCCCGGTTTCAGTGACGCGGCCCACGCCGATGTGCCCGTAGCCGACACTCGGATCGACATCTTCAAAAAAGCAATAGACAGCACCCTCATGCTTGATCAGGAACGGATCAGCCCGCAGCGCCACCGGCGGCATCGGAACCGGCCACGCCGCCGTCGGATCGAAGTCCAGCGCAGTACCGCGACCCAACCGCAAGCTGAAGCCCTGCGAAAACCGGCCGCGCCGCCGGTCGATCCGCTTGCGGACCCGCTGGATGGCCTTGTGTCCCGTCCGCATGAGATAACCTGCTGCACCCGGCGTGGCGTTCGGGGCCGCCACCTCCTCGGGGCCCAGATCAGCCGGGGTGCCATCGCGCGCACAGCGTTTCAACTCACGCAGGATCACCTGTGCCGATTTCTCGGACACATAGGCGGCGTTGTGGGTCGCCAGCGGCTTGGTGTCGTAGATCGCGCGGGCGATGATCCGGCGGTGGGAGGTGCCGCCGCTGTGTCGGACCAAAGTCGCCTCGGTGAACGTGGCGCCGGCGAGGGCGTCGCGAAGGGGTGCCGCAGCAATGCGCCACAGCCCATGAGTGGCCGAAGCCGCCAAGGTCACGTCGACCGCGCCACCGCCTAGGTCAACGATGATGTCCAGCGCCTGCTTATCCGCCGCGGCAGGTTCAACCGTGACAGCGGGAAGTGTGGGCAGGGCTGAGCGGCGCGGGGGCGGCACCATCCAGCGCTCGGCGGCGAGGATCGGCGCGACTGTGACGGGCAGGGGTTCACGCAGGGGGGCGGGTGCGGCGAAGACCCGGACGGCAAAGGAGGGATCGGTCAGCAACCCCGCAAGCAGCCGGACCGCCTGAGGGGGCAGGCCGCCAGCATTCTGCGCCGGGGCCAGCACGCCGACCCGCATTGGCTGATCCTGTCGTTCGTCGGTTTGGGAAAGGGGTTGGGAAAATGGCATCTGGCTTCCAATTCGGTTGGCTGATCCCTCTCCACCACGCAGCATCAGGGCCGGCAGGCATCCTCCACCAAAGAAACAGCGCCTGCCCGCCATTATTGGCCCGGAAAACCCGGCCATGCTATCAAAAACTGCACCTCAGGTCGAAGAGTTCCACTTTGAAGGAACGGATCGCGGTCCGGGGTCGCTTGGGGGTGGGGTGATTTGGGGACAACCTGTCAGAAGGTTTCGATCATCGCGTGACGATGCCGGCCTTGTTGACCAGTTGGATGGGTGAAGGTTGGTCTGTCCCGCGGCTGTCCGCATGTGGACAGGGTGTCGTCTTGTGGAAATTCAATGGGTTAAATGTCAGTTTTAATCTGATATTAAGAGATCCGTGGACTGCGCAGTTGTCCTGCATCGTTTCTTAGATGTGCGGTAGAGTTGCTCGTCAAATTCATACCATATGGTTCGCTGTCAATTTATGAGGTCAACCTCAAACCCATAGCCGCCGACGCGCTGGGATACTTCGACTTGGTTGGTCATCCCGTGCCTGAAAAGTCAGTCTGCTGGCAAAGACGATTTCCAATCACCCGACAGATGTCTGGTTTGAATTGGCTGTGGGTTAAACGGCATGGCATGAACGCTCATCACCCGATTGGGCCATCTCGGTTAATATCCGTGTGGCGGGCCGCTCACAAAACAATTACCAGCACGCTGCTCTTTGCAGCGCGCTGGTAATAATCAATTCAATTGCGCACCGTTTGGCAGGGCGATGTGTACGCTCAGGCCAAGACGCTGTATCAGGCGCTGCGCCGCGATTTGCGGATCGACGCAAAGAAGCCAAACACGCTCAGCAGCATGAGGCCGCTTGCAGGCAACGGAACTGTCGGCGGCGGTTGTATGATAACATCACCGACTTTGGTGCCGGCAAACGCTAGACCGCTCTGAAATGCAGTGTCATCCCAATTTGTGACCCCGAACACGATCGAATAGTTGCCAGCAGCAGCGATCGTATAGGTTGACTGGATCCAACCAGTGTAACCACAACCCCCGCTCCAGCAGGTACCGCTCGACCCACCGAGAGCCGACCACGCCGGTGCACCACTGACAATTGCGCTGGAGGAAGGAGTCAGCGTTGATTCGTTGGCAGGAAGGCCGAAGCCAGGGCTGGTATTCCCCACTGTCGTCGTACGACCGGTGAAGAGCCAAGCGGCGTGGGCGCCGACACCGTCGCGCAACTCGGCCCAAGCATAGTCAGCATAGCCAGCACCATCTGAGGTCACGTAGTTGAAGTAGAATTCAAGCGTGTCCGCTGCCGCCGCCACAAAGCTGAGGCTGTACTCAGAGCCGTTCGTGGCTCCTCCGCTACACTGAGGAGATCTGGCCAGCACCTGACACCCCGCCGTCAGTGGTCACGTAGTTATAAGTCGGTCCGGTCGGAGGTGCGGTGACGACGCCATCCGCGCCCAACGCACCACACGCCCCGGTACAGGTTGCGGCACCAGCACTTCCAGCGGCTGCCATAAGAAAAATAGAGATCGTGAATTGTTTTAGCATTTCCAGCTTCCCCCTATATACGCAAAAGAATTCGAGAATCGGCTTAATGGCAACACATATCATGTTTGGGATCTGATCGTCAACGTTAATTGGCGTCGTGGCCGCCGCAGCCATCGCCGACTTTCCGAAAGTGGGTGCCGTTTGACTTCAAGATTTAAAAACCTCCTAACGGACTAATTGTTCCGAGCTGTGGATGGAGCGCCGCGTTCATCAGGCTGATCGAATGAAACCGGATCGGAGGCGAATAGGAGCATCATCGTCATGCGGCCACGTTTACAGCAGGATCGACAAAAACGCTTTGCATATTTTGATTTATTTTCAATAGTTTCGAGCCGAAACGCATGACGACAGGGATCGCCCAGACCATTGGGCCGGTCACCACGACCTGGCCAGTTGGAAGTTGATGGTGCGGGCATGACGTGCCAACCGTTCGGGCTCCATCGGCGGGTTGGTGATGATGAAACCCGCTCGCGAAGGCCGCTCGCGCGGGTGGCATCCGAACCTTGCAATCAGATGGCGTTCCTTGCCCGCGCTTTACGCCGGCAACGGAAGCATCCTTGGAGTCGCTTGACCTTGATCTGCGAAGGGGCCTCCAGAATCGGCAACGGCACAAACCCCTCAACATTCGATGAACGAACGTTAAGAAACCCTTGCGATTTCGTTAATTTCCCAACCGTCCAGACCCGGACGTTATTTCTGGAAGGGCGCTTTGCGGCTCCAGTTCAACGCGTCACCGATCATCTGGGTCAGGTTCGACCGCTCTGGTGTCCAGCCGAGTTCATTGAGGGCGCGGGTGGAGCCTGAGACGAGCGAGGTCGCGTCGCCGGGGCGGCGGGTGCCTTCGATGATGGGGACCTCTCTGTTGGTGACGGCGCGGGAGGCCTCGATGACTTGACGGACCGAGAAGCCCTCGCCGGAGCCGAGGCAGAACACCCGGTTGCCCTTGCCGTCGAGCAACCATTGCAGGCCGAGGACATGGGCATCGACGAGGTCGGAGACGTGGACATAGTCGCGGATGCAGGTGCCGTCGGGGGTGGCGTAATCCGAGCCAAAGACGGTGAGGGCGGGGCGTTTGCCCTCTATCGCGTCGAGCATCAGGGGGATGAGGTGGGTCTCAGGGATGTGCTGTTCGCCGACCTCACCCTCAGGGTCGGCACCGGCGACGTTGAAATAGCGAAAGATGACGTGGTTGAGGCCGGCGCTTTTGGAGAAGTCGCGCAGGATCTCCTCAATAGCCTTTTTGGAGCCGCCGTAGGCGTTGATCGGGGTCTGGATGGTGTCCTCATCCAAGGTCACGCCGTCTTGGTCGCCGTAGGTGGCGCAGGTCGAGGAGAAGACGAAGTTCTTGATCCCGGCCTCGGTCGCAGCTTCGATCAGGTTGAGCGAGCCGTTGACGTTGGTGCGCCAGTATTTGCCGGGGTTGGTCATGGACTCACCCACCAGCGACAGGGCGGCGAAGTGCATGATGGCGACGGGTTGTACTGGGCGATGGCGGCGTCGATGCTGGCGCGGTCGAGCAGGTCGCCTTGGAAGAGCGGGCCGAATTTGACCGCCTCAGCCCAGCCGGTGGTCAGGTTATCGAAGGCCACGGGGGTGAACCCGGCTTTGGACAGGGCTTTGCAGGCATGTGCCCCGATGTAGCCCGCGCCGCCTGTTACGAGAACATGCATTTGTCATCTCCGTCAAATCTGGTTGTGCGTTCTGTGCCGCAGGGGGGACGAGATGTCGAGTCCCTTGGGGCCGCCGTCAGGACCTGAGGGCGAAGGCGGCGGTTTGGCGGAACAGATCTGGCGGCACGGTGGCTTGGGCGGCGGTGAGGTTGGCGGACAGGCTGGCGGGGGTGGCGGCGCCGATCAGGACAGAGGCGACGATGGGGGAGGCGAGGGGGAAACGGAGGGCGGCGGACAGCAGGGTGGTTCCGGCGCGGTGGCAGGCTTCGTCGAGGTGCTGGACCTTGGTCAGGATCGCGGGAGAGGCGGGTTCGTAATTGAACTTGGCACCGGGGATGGGGCCGGTGGCGAGGATGCCGGAATTGAGGACGCCGCCGATGATGAGGGGGACGTTGCGGGTCTGGCAGAGGGGCAGGAGTGTCGGTCTCGGCCTGGCGGTCGAGCAGGGTGTAGCGGCCTGCAAGCAGGATGGCGTCGGGTTGGGTTTGGGCTAGGACATCAAGGCAGACCTGCACCTCATTCACGCCGAGGCCCCAGGCGCGGATGGTGCCGTCGGCTTTCAGGCGGTTCAGGGCTTGCAGACCGGTGGTGGTCAGGTCGGCCATGTGGCGGGGGGCGTCGGGGCCGTGGGTGAAGGTGCCAATGTCGTGGATGTAGAGGATGTCGATATGGGTGAGGTTGAGGCGATTCAAGCTGGCCTCAACCGAGCGCAGGATGCCGTCGCCGGAGTAGTCATAGGTGACAAGGGCCGGGTTTGCGCCGACGAAACCGTAGTCGGGTTGGGTGCCTTCGGGGACGGGGGTCAGCAGGCGGCCGGCTTTGGTGGAGACGACGACTTCGGCGCGGGGTTTGGTGGCGAGAAAGCTGCCGAGGCGCTGTTCGGACAGGCCGGTGCCGTAGAAGGGTGCGGTGTCGAAATAGCGGATGCCGCCGTCCCATGCGGTTTGCAGGGTGGCTTGGGCGGTGTCGGCGGGGCAGGCTTGGTAGAGGCCGGCGATCCCGGCGCAGCCAAAGCTGAATTCGGTCAGGTGCAGGCCGGTTGATGCGAGGCGGCGGTCAATCAAGGTGATAGACCTGTGGCAGGTAGGACCACCACTCACCGGGGGCGGCGGTGGTCAGGGGTTTCTGGCAGGGGTTGGTCAGGGTGAGCCAGCGGCGGGTGACGGGCTGCTCGCCAAGGTGGGCCATGTCGGCGGCGAAGTCGGTGCCGGTGTATTCCCAATAGCCGAACAGCAGGTTTTCGGGTTCGCGCAGGAAGATCGAATAATTCTGGATGTTGGCCGCCTTTAGCGCCGCGTCCATTTCCGGCCATGGCGCGGCGTGGAGCGCCTTGTAGTCAGCGATCCGGTCGGGGTGCAGGCCGATCACCATGCCCATGCGTTGCATCTAGCGCAGCCTTGCGCCGTCGGCGTCGAACAGGCGGGCGCGGGTGATGTCGAAATGCAGGTCAAAGGTGGCGCCGGGGCGGGCGAGGGTCTCGCGTTGCTCGGCGATCAGGGTTTCACCGCTGGCGAGGCGGCAGTGGACGAAGGAGGTGCCGCCGAGTTGTCTCGACCACTTCCACCGTCACGGGCAGGCGGACGCCCTCGGTCTGGTCCAGATGTTCGGGGCGGATGCCGAGTTGCAGGGTTTGGCCTTGGGTCAGGGGCCGTGACAGCGCGGGCATGGGGGCTGCGATGCCGCCGATGGACAGGCCGTCGGGTGTCACGGTGGCGGAGAGGAAGTTCATGCGGGGGGAGCCGATGAAGCCCGCGACAAAGGCGTTGTCGGGGTCGTTATACAGGTCCATCGGGGTGCCGACTTGTTCGATGCGACCGGCGCGCAGAACGACGATCTTGTCGGCCAGCGTCATCGCCTCGGTCTGGTCGTGGGTGACATAGATGATGGTGTTGCCGAGGGTCTGGTGGAGTTTGGCGATTTCGACGCGGGTCTGCACGCGCAGTTCGGCGTCGAGGTTCGACAGAGGCTCGTCGAACAGGAACACATCGGGGTCGCGGACGATGGCGCGGCCGATGGCGACGCGCTGGCGCTGACCGCCGGACAGGGCGGCGGGTTTGCGGTCGAGCAGCGGTTCCAGTTGCAGGATGCGGGCGGCTTTGGCGATTTTCTCGGCAATCTCGGCCTTGGGGCGGTGGGCCATGCGCAGGCCAAAGCTCATGTTCTCCGCGACGGTCATGTGGGGGTAAAGCGCGTAGGATTGGAACACCATGGCGAGGCCGCGCTCAGCGGGGTCAACCTCATTCATCCGCTTGCCGCCGATGTCGAGGGTGCCTGAGGTGATTTCCTCTAGCCCCGCGATGCAGCGCAGCAGGGTGGATTTGCCGCAGCCGGAGGGGCCGACGAAGACGGTGAACTCGCCCTTTTCGATGGACAGCGAGACGTCGCGCAGCACCTCGGCGCCGCCGAAGCGTTTGCTGAGTTTGTCTAGAATGATTTGCGACATGGGTTAACCTTTCACGGCGCCGACGGCGATGCCGTCCACGATCTGGCGCTGGAAGAAGACGTAGATGACGATGATGGGGGCGGCGGCGAGGGCGATGCCGGCGCAGAGCAGGGGCACGTTGGTGGTGTATTCGCCGCGCAGGGCCGCGATGCCGACCATGACGGTGCGTTCGCTTCTGCAGGACCAGCAGCGAGATCAGCACGTCATTCCAGCAGTATAGCGTGTTCAGGATGCCGAGGGTCAAGCAGTGCAGGCTTGCCCATCGGCAGCATGACGTTCCACCAGATCTGGCAGCAGAGTGGCGCCGTCCATCCGCGCCGCCTCGACCAGTTCGCGGGGCAGGCGGGAGTAGAAGGCGGTCATCAGGTAGACGCAGAACGGCAGGAAGAACGCGGTATAGGCGATGATCAGGCCGATGCGGGTGTTGACGAGGTCGAGGCCCAGCATGGTGCGGTAGAACGGCACCAGCACGACCTGAACCGGGATCATCAGCGAGGCGAGGATCACGACGAACAGCAGCGCGGCGAAACGGAAAGCGCAGCATGGCAAGGGCGAACCCGGCCAGGGAGGAGGTGAGCAGCAGCAGGAACACCGCGCCGAGGGTGACGGTGACCGAGTTGAACAGGTAATCGCCAAGATGAGAGCGGGTCCAGGCGTCGGTGAAGTTGGCGAAACTCGGGTCAGAGACGATGCCAAAGCGGTCGAGGATATAGCCCTTGTTGGTCTTCAGCGCGTTGTTGATCGGTGAAGAACACCGGGTAGACGCAGGACAGCGCCAGCAGCGCCATCGGCACCGAGGCGGCCCGCATCACCCACTTTTCCCGCGAGTTGCGAATGGCCATTGTTGCCCCCTAAACGCTCGCGTTGCGCGACATGATGCGGATCTGGACATAGGCCAGCCCCGCCATCATCGACGAACAGCACCATGGAAATGGCCGAGGCATAGCCGGGGCGGTTCATCTTGCCCTGCTCGATCCAGATCAGGAATTCGGGCAGGGTGGTGGCTGTGCCGGGGCCGCCTGCGGTCAGCACATAGATCAGGCCGAACATCGAGGTCAGCACGCCGATGGTGGTGACGACGGCGACGAATTCCAGGATCGGGCGCATGGCGGGCAGGATGACGTGCCACCAGATTTGCAGGGGCTTGGCGCCGTCGAGCCGTGCGGCCTCGATCAGTTCCGACGGATACGGTGGAGAGGCCCGGCCATGAAGATCAGGACCGACATGCCGAAGGTGGCCCAGAGTTGGACCGCGATCAGGCAGGCAAGGGCGGTGGTGCCGGAGCCGAGCCAATCGACCGCCTCGATCCCGACGGATTTGAGGGCGGCGTTCAGGCTGCCGTCGTAGCGCAGGACGATGTTGAAGATGGAGCCGATGATGACGGCGCAGAGGACGGCGGGGAAGAAATAGACCGCGCGGTACAGTTTGCCGCCGGGGACGCCCTGGTGGATCAGGATGGCCAGCAGCATCGGCAGCATCACCCAGATCGGCAGGGTGGCAAGCAGGATGAGCGTGTTTATCAGGCTGTCATGGAATGGCGCGTCGGTGGTCAGGGCGCGGTAATTGTCGAGGCCGACGAACTTGGACCCGCCAGCACCGTCGCCGGAAGTGAAGGACAACAGGAAGCCCCAAGCCAGGGGGAACATGCGGAACACCACGACAAGCGCCACGGCGGGCAGCACGAAGAGGATAGCGGCGCGTTGTTCGGAGCGGTTGGCCAAGGGGCTGATCCTTTCAGCAAAAGGGCCGCCCGGAGTGACCGGGCGGCCCGAGGGTACGGCGGCTTACTTGCCGACTTTGTCCAGCGCGGCGGCGGCGTCTGCTACCGTCGTGTCGCCGTTCAGCAAAAGCTGGCTTTGGCGGTGCAGTTCTTCGATTTGCGCGGGTGTCGCGTTGGCGTGGGCCGTCGGCACCACGTCATTGGCCAACCAGCCAAAGATCGCCTTGGCGCCCGGGCTGGTCACTGCCGAGGTGTCCATCTTGGTGTTGGCGGTGACAGCGCCAGCAGCGTTGAAGAACTCTTGCAACACCTCTGGCGAGGCCAGTACTTTGGCGAATTCTACCGCCAGATCGATGTTTGCCGACTTCTTGTTGACCGCATAGCCGATGCCGCCCGAAGCCGGAATCTTGGCCGCAGCACCACCGGGGGCGGGCATCAGGAACGCGCCGACGTTTTCGGCGCCGAGCATCTCATCAAACTGCTTCCAATGAGCCACGTCAGAGATCAGGCCGATGGTGTTGGCCGACTCGCCGCGCATGAAGCCTTCGTATTCATCCATGAACTTGGCGGTGGAGTTGGCGCCCTTGGGGAACCAGCCAGCCGCGTTGGCATCGACCCAGCTTTGCAGCACGGCGACAACCTGCGGGCTGGTCCAGGCCAGTTTGCCCGCTGCGAAATCAGCCTGCTCCTGTGCCGACCACAGCGAAGCCGCGATGGAGGAGAACCAGAACTCCATCCCGTAGCCCTCTTTATTGCCAAGGGCGATGCAGGGGACGTTGCCTTTGGCGACGAAGGCGGCGCAGACTTTGGTCAGATCGTCCCAAGTCTTGGGCGCGGCGTTGGGGTCAAGGCCTGCATCGGTGTAGAGCGCCTTGTTGTAGTAGACGACGAAGCCCTGAATGGTCAGCGGCACGGCGTAGATGCCGGTGGCGTCCGAGAAATCTGCCAGACCAGCAAGATCACCTTTCATATCGCCCAGTTTGTCGGTCAGGTCGACGGCGTTCTGGAAACGCGCGCGGGCCTGTCGCGCCGCCGTTCAGCAGGAACAGGTCCGGCCCGCCGTCAGAGGACAGGGCGGTGCCGAGCAGGGTGTAATACTGGTCGTTGGGCTGCATGACATAGTTGATGGTGTCGCCGGGATGGGCGGCCTCAAACACCTCTTTGGCCTTGTCGATAATAGGGGGCTGCGGCGGGGTCGCCGGATTTCCAGTCCCAGATCGTCAGTTCGGTTGCGAAGGCGGGCAAGGCGGTGCCAGCGAGCAGCAGGCTAAGCATTAGTTTCTTCATGGTTGTCCTCCCAGAGTTGGTTGGCGGCCTTGCCGTTGTCCCGGCCGCAGGGTGTATCAAAAAGGCAGGCGTGGATTGGCGGGGGCCGGGCCAAGGTCGGCGCGGGCCAGTAGATGCGGGCGTGCCCAGTCGCGGCGGGCGGTTTCCGACAGGACGAGGCCGTGGCCGGGGCGATCAGGGGCGATGGCCCAGCCGTTGGTGATCTCTATCGGTTCGTCGACGAGGTGGTCGAAGTTCTGGAAGGAGTATTCCAGCCATTCCACTTCGGGCAGGGCGGCGGCCATGTGGACGCCGATCTCAAGGAAGGTGTTGCCCAAGGAGACCGGCACGCCGATGTCGGCGGCGAGCCAGCCGATCCGCATCACATCACCAACCTGGGCGTGGACGTTCAGGATATCGGTGGCTTCGGCCATCAGAAGGGCGCGTTTGCCCGGACAGGTCGAGGTATTCGCCCGAGTTGATCATGGTCCACGGCAGGGCCTGCTTCAGCAGTTTCAGGCCGGGAATGTCGTGGCGCAGGATCGGGTCTTCGACCCAGAGCAGGTCATGTCCTGCCGCGCGGATCGCCTCTATCTTGATGGCGGCTTCTTTGGCACCCCATGCCTCGTTCGCGTCAATCATCACCTGACTGCCCGTCGGAATCACGGTTTTCAGCAGGGCGAGGCGGTTCAGGTCGCGGTCGAAATCGGCGTGGCCGACCTTGATCTTGAAGGCATTGTAACCGATCGACGGCGGCATAGGCGAACAAGGCGCAGAAATCGTCGTCGGACAGGTGGAAATCCAGACCCGAGGCATAGGCGCGGACACGGTTGCGACGGCTGCCGAGCAGGCTGTGAAGGGGCAGGCCAGCCTCCTTGGCGGCCAGATCCCACAGGGCGACCTGCAGCGCCTCGTAAAACGGCAGGGAATAGCTGCGCTGGTTGCCGCCACGCGGGCGCGAAACGCGGTGGACGAGGCCGATGGCCGGCTGACCCTCCATGCCCGGCCAGACCTCGGTCGCGAAGATGCGTTCGATCTCGGATTGATCGGGCAATGGGGTGAACAGGGTCTGGATGAAACCCAGACCAACCTGCCCGGAGGCAGATACCAGTTCCAGCGCCGCGCAATTGACGTCATCTGCGCGTACCTGACTGTCGCCAATCACGCGATCTCGTGCAAACTGGAAACGTGTAATGCGAAACTCGACTAGACTCATGTGATTGTCTCTCTGATCGCTTTGACTTGCTATCTGATCTATCAGTGATAATGTGTGAGCTGTCAACTACGGATAATTGCCAAATGGTCGCCAAACCCAAAGCCGATCCCGCCCCCCGTCTGAGTGAGCTGGCCTACGAGCGCATTCTGGAAGGGCTGTTTGCCCGAAAGGTGCAGGTCGGCGCCTTTCTGTCGCAGGCCGAATTGTCCGAACTGGTGGATGTGCCGATTGCGCCGCTGCGCGATGCGTTGCGGCGGCTGGAAGCCGAGGGTGTGCTGACCATTCACCCGCGGTCGGGCATTCAGTTCGTGCGACCGGGGATGGAGTTGACGCGGGCGACCTATCAGTTCCGCAGCATCATTGAGCGCGTGGCCGTCAGAGAGTTCGCCGAGCAGGCCGATGACGCGCTGCTGGCAGAGCTGATCCAGGGCCATGCGACGCTGATTGCGAAATTTGAAAGCGTGGGCCTGTCGCCGGAGGACTTGCCAGAGATGGACCGGCTGGAGCAGTTGTTGCATGGGTCGATCATCGGGATCATGCAGAACCCGTTGATCATCATCAGCTATCAACGGATGATGAATTACCTGCGGTTGTTGCGGCTGGACCGGAAGCTGTCGACCCCGATCGTCCTGCGGACCCTGCGAGAGCATGTCGAGATTCTGAACGCCTGTATCAAGCACGACGCCGATGCGGCAGAGGTGGCGTTGCAGGCCCATCTGCAGGCCGGGGTGCAGCGCAACATCGGGTTCATGTGATGGCCGGGGCGTGTTCCGTCCATCACGCTGTTGCATGCGAGCCTAGCTGATCATCTTCAGAAAGGCCGCCCGCTCTTCGGCGGCCATTTGGACGACATGCTTGGGTTCGGGATAGGCCCCAGAGGCGACGTCGGCGATGAATTCCGTGTAGGCGGCGACCCGTTCGCGTTGCAGGCGGTCATATTCGGCGGCGAAGTTGCGGTAGACCTTGGCATGGCGCGGCATGTGGCCCCGGTTTTCGCCGAGAATATCCTCGGAAAACAGGTATTGCGCGTCGCAGCCCGGGCCCGCGCCCATCGACCAGAGCAGGATGTTGACGCGGCGGCTGATCTCGGTGGCGACCTCTACCGGGACGACCTCGATCTCGACGGCAAAGGCACCGGCGGCCTCATAGGCGCGGACTTCGTGCCAACATGGCGGCGGCGGTTTCGGCGGTCTTGCCGACGGCCCTGAAGCCGCCCGTGAAGGTGTTGCGCGAGGGGACGAGGCCGACATGGCCGACGACCGGGATATGTTCATCGGCGAGGTATTTGACAGTGGCGAGGCTGCCAGAGCAGTACATCGCATCCGCCCCCGCCATCAGCATCTTGCCGGAAAAGCGCAGGTAATCCTCGGGCGTGCCCGCGCCGCGGTGGTCGATGCCGGTCATCGAGAAGAGGGAGGGGGCGACCTTGCGGTAGTCGGGGTGTGTCACCAGTTCGGGCGGGACCGAGACCACGTCGATGCCAGCCTCCTCAGCCGCGGCGGCCTCTTCCAAGCGTGAACAGGCGCAGCATGGTCAGCTGGCCTTTGCCCTTGAGGGCGCGCAGGTCGGAGACGGTGGGTTTCTTGCGGGCCATGAGGATACCTCTATTTCGACGGCGTCACCGTTGACGCGGGTCGGGTAGGTTTTCAGGTTGATGCAGACGCGGGGCACGTTGCGCCTCGCCGGTCTTGTAGTTGAAGCGGCCGTTGTGCTTGGGGCATTCGATCTGGTCGCCCATCACCAGGCCATCGCAGAGGTGGACCTTTTCATGGCTGCACAGCCCGTCGGTGGCAAAGAAGGCGCCCTTGGGGTCGCGGTAGATGGCATAGGTCTGGCCAGCGTGGTCGAAGCGCAGCACATCCTCGGGGTCGATATCATCGGGTGCGCAGGCGGTAATCCAAGGCATCTTAACTCTCCATTCCCGAGCGAACGGGCACTTCTTGGTGGAATTCTTCGCGGTAGGGGCGGGCCGTTGGGGGCAGCTCTTTCCGCAGGTAATAGCCCTTTTCGTGGCGCTGGCGCAGGATGGCCGGGACCATCTCGGCGAAGGCCGCGTAGATCGAAGGGCAGGGCGTGGGCAGGTCGTCTTTGATCAATTCGTGCAGGCGCGGCAAGGCGTGATAGGGCACCATCGGGAACATGTGGTGTTCGACATGGTAGTTCATGTTCCAGTAGATCCATCGGCTTATCGGGTTCATCAGGCAGGTGCGGCTGTTCAGGCGGTGGTCGATGACATCCTCGGCCAGGCCGCCGTGCTGGATCATCCCGGTCATAAACATGTGCCAGCAGCCATAGAGGCGCGGGCCGCCGATCAGCATGAAGGGCAGGAAGGACTGCATCCAGAGCGCGGCAAGCACCGTCGCGCCGTAGATCGCCATATGGACGCGGGCGGCGAAGATCGCCTTGGGGATTTCAGAGGCGGGGATGTAGTCGCGTTCATCCGCACTCATGTTGCCCATCGCGTTGCGGGCGAGGATTTTCAGCGATTGGTAGAAATCCACCATGCCGACGAAATGCAGGGCGTTCAGCAGCATGGATGAGGGGTGCATGAAGCCGATTTCGGCGTCACGACCGACGATGATGGTGTCGGTGTGGTGGCGGGCATGGCTCCACCGCCAGTTCACCGGGTTGCGGACGACCATGAAGCTGGCGATCTGATAGACCACGTCGTTCATCCAGCCGGTTTTAAAGGCGGTGCCGTGGCTCGATTCGTGCCAGCGGCTGTCGCAGGCCGACCCGTAGAGGACGCCGTAAACGAAGAAGAACGGCACGCAGGCCCATGTGCCCCAGTAATAAACGCCGCCGATTCCGGTCAGCAGCATCAGGCCGAGCCAGATCACCGTGTCGCGGATGGCGGGGCCGTCCTTGCGCTGCATCAGCTCCTTCATCACCTTGCGCGGGATTTCGGAGTGATACCATTCCGCCGAGACCAGCCCCAGTTCGACGGCCCGTTTGGCACTGGGTCCGGTCAGCGAGTAGTCGCGTTTTTCGACAAGGGTTTGGTCTAGGCATGGTCGGTCCTCTATCTGGTTCCGCGCCCGGTCAAAGGCCGGAACTGGCCTGAGGGCTGGGGGTAGTCGTCTTGCGGCTGGCGGGCGATGGCGGTGATGCGGGCCTCTGCCTCGGCGATCTGGTCGGCGCCGTCGAGGATGCGGAAGGTGCTGTCGTAGTGGCGGCTTTCTTGGCCTTGCAGCCAGATCATCTCGCCCCGTTCGCGCGCGGCGGTGTCGCCGAGGACGTGATGGGTCGAGGGTTCGATGCCAAGGGCATAGCCGCCGGCCTGAAAATGCTGCCATTCATACAGGCAGGGCAGTTGGTCCTTGCGCGTCATCACCTCGATGCCGAGGGCGAGGCGGTCGTTGATCAGGGCGACCGGGACTTCGCCTGCGGCGTCGGCGGCGGTCTCGTGCTGCCAGACCTGTTCGGCGAAATTGTCCATCGGCGCAGGCATGGTTTGGTAGCCGACGCCTTGGGAGTGGTAGCGGTCGGTGTGGGCGGCCCAGACGACATCGGTGATCGGGGCGAGATAGCGGCTGTGTTCGGCCAGCAAAGGCGCGCCGATGTTGATGTGGTAGAAGAACATGTGCGGCGTGGGCAGGAAGCCGGTGTTTTCCACGCGGTCGGTCAGGCGGATGTCATTGCTGCCGAGGTCCACCTCGATCCGGCGGTGCAGGGTCAGATGCTCGCCAAAGGTGGCGGCCTGGCGGACCTGACCCTCGGCCCACAGGATGCAACGCTCGCCCTCCCACCGCTCGCCATAGCCGGTCAGCTTGGCGGGGATGGTCGAGACGCGGCCGTGCAGCGCCGTGTCGGTTGGTCTTGACGCCGGGGTAGTTGTAGTTGTCGGCGGGCACCTCTTCCGGGCCCAACGTGTGGTCCAGGCCGCAGGTGACGAGGAAGCCGGTGAAGCTGCGGCCCCAGGAAAAGCCGCCCTCGCTGTCATATTCGTGCAATCCGGGGTGGCGCAGGCCAGAGGGGCCGTGCCAGCCGATGGATTGGCCTTTGTATTCGACCTCGCAAATGTCCATCGCGCGGTCGATCAGCACGGTAAAGCGCAACCCGGTGCCGGTGCGGAATTCCAGCATACGGATGCCGCGTTCCAGCCCGTCGGACAGTTCCATCAGCCGCACGCCGCCGAATGCGGCAAGGCTGCCGCTGCGGCGCGCGAGGTCCAGTTTGGTCAGGTCTTCGTCCGTACAGTTTGGTCATGCGGCACCTTTGGTGGGGGCGGCGCGTTGTGCGCCGCCCGGTTTTGTCACAGCCCTTGCGCCTTGAACTTGCCGTCAAGGAAGGCCTTCGCACGCGGGATATCGCTTTCGTCCAGATGTTCGATGATGACCGGGATGTTCGGGTGCTTTTCCGACAGCCGCTTGAGGTAGAGGTCATAGTTCAGCTCGCCCATGCCCGGAGCGGGCAGGATGATCTCGCCGACACCGCGGAAGGTGTGGGTTTCCAGCGCGTCATCATCGCCGATGTCGGCATGCTTTTCGGATTTGTCGTCGCCGAGCGGGCCACGTCCTTGGCATGGGCGATCTTGATGTGCTGGGTCAGGGTGTCGAACACCTGATTCAGGATCTGATCCATCTTGTCGATGTTGTGGGTCTCGAAATAGTTGGTCGGGTCCATCAGCAGGCCGAGGCCGGGGTGATCGACCTGTGCGAACATCTTCACGGTTTCCTCGACGCTGCCCACGACGTTGTTGACGTAGGTTTCCAGCAGGAAGGTCGCGCCGTGGTCATAGGCGGTCTGCGCCAGATCCGCGATGACCTTGCGGCATTCCTCGAAACCCTCTTCGGTCTTGTTCTTCGGGTGGTGGACCCAGTCGGAGTTCGGTGTTGTAGGTGCCGGTTTCCGAGATGACATAGGGCGTGCCAAAGGCGCGGGCGTTGCGGATGATCTCTTTCAGATAACCCACCCGGCGGGCGCGTTCGTCTTTGTCGGGGTGGATGATGTTGGTATAGCCCGAAATGCAGCAGATCGGCAGGTTGTGGTCGCGGAAGGTGTCGCGGACCAGCTTGGCCTTGGCGGCGGTGATCTGGCCTGCAGACAGGTCGACGTCCTTGAAATGCAGGTCAAGCTGCACGGTCGTCATGCCGTGGGATTGGATCGTCTTCGCGGTCTCTTTGAGACCGTAGGGGTAGTATCCGGTGAAAATGCCAGCGTGCATCATGGTGGTAGTCCTCCCTTAGATGGTTGAAATTTCGGATAGTTTGACGGTGCGGCCTTCGGCCATCGATTTGTACCCGGCCTCGATCAGGGCCACGGTTTTCACGTTGTCGGCCACGGTCAGGGCCGGGGGTGTGCCGGTTTTGACGGCGTGTTGCAGTTGCTCCATCACGCCGATGAAGGCCTGCGGGAACCACATGCGTGTCCCAGGTTGGCGTGACCCATTTGCCGTCGGTGGTCTTTTGCGATGCATAGGTCAGGGTCGATGCCGCGCCATTGGGCCAGCCGATGGTGCCCTTGGCGACGCCTTGGGTGCCCTCTACCCGGAAGGTGATGTGTTGGTCGTTGTCATAGCCCTCGGCGCGCGGGCCGGACCAGACATCCTCCAGACTGATCGCCAACACGCCCGTCGGGAAGCGCAGGGTAGAGACGGTGATGCCGTCGGTATGCTCAAACGTGGTGCGCGGGTCGTTGCGGGTCAGGGTGGTGATCTCGATCCGGGTCGCCGAACAGAAAGCGCAGGATGTCGAGGTGGTGGACCGACATGTTGGCCAGCGTCAGGCGGTCGTAATCGGCGAGGAAGCCCTGCCAATGCGGGATGGCGTGCATGTCGATCTGGGCGAAGACGATTTCGCCCAGGTCGCCCCGGTCGAGGATCTGTTTCAGCACCCGCATCGACTGGTCGTAGCGCATGTTCTGGTTGACGCTGAGGATCTTGCCCGCCTTCGCCGCCGCATCGCGGAGCGCAATCGCATCGGCGAGGGTCAGGGCCAGCGGCTTTCTGCGCGAGGATCGCCTTGATATGCGGCTGTTTCAGCGCGGCATAGATCAGCGCGGGTTGCTGGTCTGGCGGGTAGGCGATGTCGAGCACCTCAATCGACGGGTCGGCGATCAGCGCCTCGGGCGTGTCGTGGACCTTGGCGATGCCATATCGCGCGGCGACCGTCTCGGCCTTGGATTTGGTGCGGCTGGCGATGGCGGCGACCTTGAAGCCCGCCTCCTTGTAGGCCGCGAGGTGGCATTCGGCCATGATCATGCCTGCGCCGATACAGCCGATGGCCAGATCATTGGTGCGGACGGTGGGATCGGGTTGGAAACCCATAGCGTCGCTCATTGTGATACTCCTCCCAAGCGGGGCAGGGCTTGGCCCTTGTCCCCGAAATAGATGACCCGTGCGGGGTCGCAGTCCAGCGCCATTTCGGCCCCCACGCGGATGTCGGGTTGGCCGCGCATCAGGGCCCTGAGTGGCATGGACCCGGCGGATCAGGGTGACGACGGTGTAGCCGCCCAAGGGTTCCACCTCGGTCACGGTGGCGGGGCGGCCAGAGCCACCTTGCCACGGGGTGACGCGCAAGTCTTCGGGCCTGAGGCCCAGTTCGGCGACCCCGGCAAGGCCGTCGGGGGCGGTCAGTTGGATGGTGCCCTCGGCCACGTCATAGCTGGCGCCGGTGCGGCGGGCGGGCAGGATGTTCATCACGGGCGAGCCGAGCAGGTGGGCGACATAGGTGGTGGCGGGGTGGTCGTAGATCTCGACCGGGCGGCCGATCTGCCGGATGGTGCCCTTTTCAAGGATCGCCATGCGGTCGGCGACGGACATCGCCTCTTCTTGGTCGTGGGTGACGTAGATCAGGGTGCGGCCCGCCTCGCGCTGAATGCGTTTCAATTCCACGCGGGTTTCCTCACGCAGGCGGGCGTCGAGGGCGGAGATCGGGTCGTCCATCAGATAGGCGGCGGGGTCGCGGACCAGGGCGCGGGCGATGGCGACGCGTTGGCGTTCGCCGCCGGACAGTTGGCCGGGCATTTTGTGCAGGATGTGGGTGATGTGCAGCTTCTCGGCCACGTCTTTCAGGCGGGCGGCGATGTGTGTTTGGGTCCACATGGCGTTCCACCAGGGGAAAGCGGACGTTGTCGGCGGCGGACATATGCGGGAACAGGGCGAGGTTCTGGAACACCATCGCGATGTTGCGGGCGGCGGGTTGGACATCGTTGACGACGCTTGCCGTCGATCAGGATTTCGCCTGCGTCCGGTTTTTCGAGGCCGAGGATCAGGCGCAGGATGGTGCTTTTGCCGGACAGGGGCGGGCCGAAGAAGCAGAAGAATTCGTTGTCGGCCACGGTAAAGCTGGCGTCGTTGACGGCGACGTTGGTGCCGTAGGATTTGGTGACGTTGTGGAAGGCGATTTCGGCCATCTATTGCCCCTTCAATGCGGTGCCGGTGGCGGCGTCGAACAGGCGCACCGCGGCGGGCGTGGGGGGCGAAGTGCAGGGTCTTGCCCTGTTCAAACCCGGCGTCGTTTTCAAACACGGCTTTGGCCGATTGCGTGCCTTGGCCGAGGTGCAGGATGGTCCGCGCGCCGATGCGTTCGACAAAGGTGACGGGCATCGCCATGCCTTCGCCGTCGGCCACAATCGCGGCCTGTTCGGGGCGGAAGCCGTAGACGACAGCGCCCTTGGCCTGCCGCGACGGCGGCGGCCTGTTCGGGCAGCAAGGTGGGTGTCAGGCCGAGGGGGCCGAGGTCGATCGCCATGCCTTGGGCGGTTTCCGTCGGGCGACCCTCCAGCAGGTTCATGCCGGGCGAGCCGATGAAACGGGCGACGAACAGGTTGGCGGGGTTGTTGTAAATCTCCAGCGGGGTGCCGACCTGTTGCAGCACGCCGTGGTCCATCACGGCGATGCGGTCGGCCATGGTCATCGCCTCTAGCTGGTCATGGGTGACGTAGACCATGGTCTGTTTGAAGGTGCGTTGCAGTTGCTTCAGTTCGGTCCGCATCACGGCGCGGAAGGCGGCGTCGACGTTGGACAGGGGCTCGTCCAGCAGGAAGATCGCAGGCTCCATCACCGCCGAGCGCCCGATGGCGACGCGTTGCAGGATGTTGACGGACAGGCCAGCGGCGGGGCGGTCCAGCAGGTCGGTCAGTTGCAGCAGTTCGGCCATGGCATGGGTGCGGCGGGTGACCTCATGCCGCTGGGCGGCGGGTGGCGCGCAGGCCGTAGGCGAGGTTCTGGCGCACGGTCATATGGGTGAAGATCGCGTAGTTCTGGAACACAAAGCCCACGCCGCGCCGCCCCATCGGCACGCCCGTCCATGTCACGGTCGCCGAACAGGATGCGGCCTTCCGAGGGCTGTTCCATCCCGGCGATCATGTTCATCGTGGTGGATTTGCCGCAGCCTGAGGGGCCGAGCAGGGCCATGAACTCGCCATTCTCAATCGTCAGGTCCATGGTTTTCAGCGCGGTGAAGGGGCCGAAGCGTTTGACGAGGTGTTCAAGGTGGATCGCGGTCATTTCGCGGGCCATCCGTTTCAGGGCCCAGACGCAGGCGATGGACAGGACGATCAGGATGGCGAGCGCGATGGCGGCGACATAGCCCCAGATCAGGTCTTGGGTGGTGATCTTGTAGATGTAGACGCTGATGGTTTCGGTCGCGACGCCGGGGCCGCCGCCGGTCATGATGAAGAGGGTGTCGAAGATCTTGAAACACTCGATCACCCGGATGGCGAGGGCGATGCCGATGATGGTTTTCATGCGCGGCAGGACGATGGTCAGGAACCGCTGCCACGGGTTGGCGCCGAGCAGGGTTGCGGCCTTGATCTGATCGTCGGGCACACCGACCAGTCCCGGCCAGCAGGATCAGGAACATCAGCGGCGTCCATTGCCAGATGTCGGCGACCATGACGGCGAACAGGGCGAGGGTGGGGCTCGACAGCCAGGCGATGGTGACGGGCTGGCCGATCAGCGACGACAGGATGTCGTTCACCGGGCCGCCCGACTGGAACAGCATGAAGAACATGTAGCCCGCGACGGCGGGCACCACCATCATCGGCATGATCAGGATGGAATAGAGCACCCGCTTGCCCGGAAAGTTGTCCATGAACAGGGTGGCGAGGCCGAGGCCCAGCAGGAACTCCACCGGCACGCAGATGGCCATGACAAAGGCGGTGCGGCCAAGGGCGGCCCACAGGCGGTGATCGTGGATCAGGTCGGTATAGTTGGCAAAGGTGTTCCACATCTCATACGCGCGCGGTCCAGGTCAGGCCCGACAGCGGCGACCAGTCGGTCAGCGAGATGTAAAGCTGCATCAGCAGCGGGAAGACCGAGATGAACAGCACCAGGACCTGTGCGGGCAGGGTCAGGCGAAAGCCCAGTTTGGCGGAGTCGTCTTTCATTGCTTCAACGCCCCGAATGTCAGGCCGCGCACCAGATGTTTCTGGATCAGCACGCCCAGCACCACGGGCGGCACGGCGGCGATCAGGCCGAGGGCGGCCTTGGCGCCGTAAAGCTGCCCGGTCATCGAGGAGGAGAGGGAGGCCATGTAGACCGGGATCGTCACCCATTCCCGCGTCGTCAGCAGCAGGGCGATCAGGTAGTCGGACCAGTTCAGGATGAACACGAACAGCGCGGCAGAGGCGAGGGGCGCGCGCATCATCGGCAGGGTGATGCGCCAGAACACGCGGGCGCGGGAGCAGCCTTCGACCAGGGCGGCCTCTTCAATCTCGCGCGGCATGTCGTCGAAGAAGGTCTTCATCAGCCAGAAGGCGAAGGGCAGGGTGACGATGCCGTAGATCAGGGCCAGGCCCGCACCAGGTGTCGGTCAGGTTCGAGGAAGGCCCACATGATCATGACGGGCGTCATCACGGCCATCGGCGGGAACAGCCGCAACTGCACCAAGCGCCAAGGGCAGGTTGCGCGCCAGAGCCGAAGCGCGACAGGCCGTAGGCGGCAGCCGTGCCGGCGGTCATCGCGATCAGGGTGCCGATGCCGGCGGCAGAGGAACGAGGACAGGATCGGCTTCAGCGCGGTCCGGTCCAGCGTGACGATCAGGTCGGAATTGCTGCTGCCGAAGATAAAGCGGAAATTGTCCAGCGTCGGGTTGCGGGGCATCCACGTCAGGGCGGCGCCGGTGGCCTGCCATTCCGGGATCGGCTTGAACGCCATAGAGGCCATCCACAGGATCGGGATCAGGGCCAAGGCCACGGCCAGCAGGATGGCAATGTAGCGAAAGGCCTCAAAGGCCAGAGAGCGGGTCATGTTGTGTCCGACGCTAGGTATTCCAGAAAGTGACCGGCGCGCAGGGTCCGCGCCGGTCCAGAGGTCGGTCTAAACGGGAGCGTCAGACCGGGTCGAGCACGGTAGGCCATGCGGCCTTGTTGGCTTTGATCGCGTCGATGATCTTGTCTTCGCCGGTGCGCCGGGTGATCTTGGCCCAGGCGTCTGCGGTGTCGGCCATCGCCTGCGCCGCAGTTTTGGCCCCGGTCAGGGACGCCACGAGGTTCTCATCCAGCGCATTGTGGAACGCCGTCGCACCCGGATAGTTGATCGAGGGCACGGTCCGCGCCACCGTCTCACGCACGTTGTCCATGTGGTAGGCGTGGTAGGTTTCGCGCACCAGTGGATCGGCGAAATCGTTCAGCGAGAAGGGGTCGAAATAGCCGCCGGGGTTGGCGGTCATCCACGAATAGATCCGCGCAGAGCCGAGCCATTGCAGCAGCAGATAGGCCACCTCTTGGTTCTTCGACTGGGCCGAAACCATGCCGGTCAGAGAGAACCACAGGACCGAACGGCTGACGATCTTGCCATCAATCTCACGTCCCGGGGGCAGCATGGAGCCGATCTTGCCGGTGACGGTGGAACCCGTGTTGCCCGCATTGTCGAGGAATTTCGGCAGGTTAGAGAAGGCGCAGGTCATGGCAGCGCCGCCTGAGGCGAAGTTGCCATACTGCTCTGGCCAGCCCCAGCTGATCGCATCGGGCGAATGGTGCGACAGGCTGTCGATATATTCCTGCGTCGCCGCGATGCCTTGGTCCGAGTTGATCAGCGGCACGCCGTCATCGCCGAACAGGAACTGGTTGGGCGACGCCATCGAGGTGTAACGCTGATACCAGTTGGTATAGCCCCAGCCTTGGTTGCGCAGGTCGGTCGACCCGAACAGGCCCTTGTCGGGGCGCTGGAAGAACGCTGCCACGTCAGAATGCTGCTTCCATGTTCGCGGCGGGGCGAGGTCGTAGCCGTATTTCTCTTTGAACGCCGCCTGCTCTGCCGCGTCGCCAAACAGGTCGGTGCGGTAGACCCAAGTCTGGAAATCGCCGTCCAGCGACACGCCATAGGTGCTGCCGCGATATTGGTTCAGCAGGGCGACGCCCTGCGCGCCGTTCACATAGCCGCGCTCGGGGTCGTCCCACTGCGGTTTGTACTGGTCGACGAAGTCATCCAGCTTGGCGATGCCGCCGGATTCCGCCAGATCGCCCAGCCGGTTCCAGTCGGTCGAATAGATGTCATAGGCCCCACCACTGGTGGAGATGTCCTGCATGGTCTTGGTGAATTCCTGACCGTTCGGCAGACCGACGATTTCCAGCGTGATGCCGGTTTCCTTTTCCCACAGATCCTTGATCGATGGGGCGCCTGCCGGGAAAGGCTGGGTCAACTGGCCGATGGAACCATCAGACAGGCCCATGACGATCTTGGTCGGGGCTTTGCCCGCGCCCTTCAGCGCCTTGACCGCCTCAATCGCGCGGCCTTCCGGCGTATCCGGGCCGTACTGATACCGCTCAGCCCCGGCAAAGCCCGTCGGGCCGCCGATCATTCCGGGGGCCAAGGCGTCGGCGGATTGTGCGCGCGCAGGCCGGATGAATTTCGGTGCAATCCCGATGGCAGCGCCGTAGACGGCCAGTTTTCCACCGGTCGTCAGCAGTTGGCGCCGCGAAATGCGGTTCGATTGGTCCATGCTTCCCTCCCAAGACAGCAGGGGCCATTCGTTGATGGCCCGGACTGATGTTTTATGATTAGTTTTGCCGTCCCGTCAACGCTTTTGCGGAATAAATGGCGCTGAATGATCGAATTTCACGCCGAAGTTGAGTGGTTGTTTCGTCATAACGCATCGAATTCGCAAATTTTGCAGCCTTTTTGCCAGAGATTCCGGTGATTTGGATGTGGTCGCATCATTTTCGCGGCGCTTTACATCAAAATACATCATTTACAGATTGACAATTCGATGGCAGTAGAGAGCGGGGAATTCCCTGGAGTGAGGGCAGGTAATACGATGCAGTTGACAAAAACCCACGTTCTCCCGGCGCGGGTGACGTTGCAGGATGTGGCCTTGGCGTCTGGCTTGTCGACGGCGACCGTGGACCGGGTTCTGAACGGCCGTGAGGGGGTGCGCGGACGGACCCGCGAGATCGTCCTCGAGACGGCGCGCAGGCTTGGTTATATCGCTGATGAGGAGCCTTCGGCTGCCGGGGATGGCGACGAAAGTCAGATTGAACTGGTCTTTTTGCTGCCTGCGGGGACGAATGCCTTCATCGACTCCCTCCATCGCCAGATCGACCTGAACGGGGTTGGCCGCGCGCGTGTGTCGGTGCGTGTTGAACGGATTGAGGGGTTTAACCCGCAAACACTGGCCGCGCATCTGATGGAGTTGCGGGGCAAGGTGAATGGCATCGGGATGATCGCCCAAGACCATCCGATTGTCCGGGAGGCGATTCGCGCGCTCGTCCAGGCGGGTACGCAGGTGTTGACCCTTGCGTCGGACATTCAGAATGTCCCGAGGGTGGCCTATGTCGGCATCGACAATCGGCAGGCAGGTCGGCTGGCCGGGCAGGTCATGGGGCGCTTGTTACCTGCGAATGTCCCCGCCAAAGTCGCGCTTTTCGCCGGCTCTTTGTCCTACCGGGGCCATGAAGAGCGGGAGATGGGCTTCCGCCATATCCTGCGGGATGAGTTTCCAAACATTCAGATTCTGGAACTGCGTGAGATCCGCGACGACCGCCAACGCGCGATTGAAGAAACCCGCGCCCTGCTGGACCTGCACCCCGATCTGGCGGCGATTTACAACGTCGGCGGTGGATCTTCAGGCATCGCGACAGAGTTGCAGGCGCGGGGTCGGGCGCGGTCCATCGTGCTGATCGGGCATGAGGCGACCGAAAGCACCAAGCGGTTTCTGCTCGACGGCACGATTGACGCGGTGATCGACCAGAACCCGCGGGTAGAGGCGCGTGAGGCGTTGAACATCCTGACAGCGGCGGCGCGACAGCAGCCCTACATCTACATCCCGCTGCGGATGCAATTGATCTTGAAAGAAAATATCCCCGACGAATGACGCGGGGCAGCGCTACATCATCCTGTTGCAATTCGGATGTAGGGTGGTCTTTGACGGCCCAAATCTTGGCGCGATGAAAGGTGACTGAAAGAATCGGATTTACAAAGGCGACAAAATCACTCAGTTATAGGCGTGTCCCTAGCCACCCGTCACTCGGGAAGCCCGGTCCTGATACAAGTCAGCCCCGTTTGCCGAGGAACCGATGAGACCTGAACCATTTGACCATGCGCCACCCGCAGCCACTGGCCCCGCGCGATTGTCCCGCGACACGCCAGTCCCGCCCACTCGCGACACGCCCTGCCATGACGCGCGTGCCCTGCTGGGGGATCGGCCGTCGGTCCAAATCGTGCTGGATGACCAGATCTACACGCTGCGCGTCACCAAGGCCCAAAAGCTGATCCTGACAAAATGAGCACGCATTGGTCCATTTCGACGCATTCCCAGCCAGCCATTGACGGCCCGACCCATTCAACCGACCCTTAAATCTGCAACAGGATCTCACATGACCATTCACATGTCTCGCTTGCTTATCGGCACGACCCTTGGTGCCGCCATGTCCGTCTTGCCTGCCGTCGCCGCCACCCCAGTAGAGGTCGCCAAGACCTATTCTGACATCGCAGCAGCGGCCTTTGGTGACAGCCTGACCTCTGCGCAGACCCTGCAACAGGCCGTTGAGGCGCTGATCGCGGCACCCTCGGCAGAGACTTTGACCGCCGCCCGGGCCGCATGGATCGCCTCGCGTCCCGCCTATATGCAGTCAGAGGTCTTTCGCTTTGGCAACGCCATTGTTGACGACTGGGAGGGCAGGGTGAACGCTTGGCCTTTGGATGAGGGGCTGATCGACTATGTTGACCCGTCTTTCGGTCAGAATGAAGAGAACGACTTTGCGATGCTGAACGTCATCGCCACGCCCAAATTCACCCTGTCCGGGGTGGAGGTGGACGCCACCCAGATCACGCCAGAGCTGATTTCCGGCACGTTGCAAGAGGCCGGGGGGATCGAGGCGAATGTCGCCTCTGGCTACCATGCCATCGAATTTCTGCTGTGGGGGCAGGATCTTAACGGCACCGGGCCGGGGGCGGGCAACCGGCCCTACACCGACTATGTGCAGGGTGATGGCTGTACGGGTGGCAATTGCGACCGCCGCGCCGCCTATCTTGCCGCCGCAACCACCTTGCTGGTCAACGATCTGGCCGAGATGGCGGGGAACTGGGACGAAGGCGGGGCCGCGCGCAAGGTCATCGAAGACGACCCCAAGGCCGCGTTGACCGCCATGCTGACCGGAATGGGCAGCCTGTCCTATGGTGAGTTGGCCGGGCAGCGGATGCGGCTTGGCCTGATGCTGAACGACCCGGAAGAGGAGCATGACTGCTTTTCCGACAACACCCACAACAGCGACTATTACGACGCCTTGGGCATCCAGAATGTCTATCTCGGCCACTATACCCGCATTGATGGCAGCGTCGTCTCTGGCCCCTCCCTCGCGGAATTGGTCGCAGCGGCGGACCCAGAGGTTGACGCCCGCTTGCGGGCAGAGCTGGACACCACGATGGTCGCCATGACCGCGATCAAGACGGCGGCTGAGGGGGGAATGGCCATTGACCAGATGCTGGCACCCGGAAACAAACAGGGCGAAGACCTTATCATGGCGGGGGTGAACGGGCTGACCACGCAGACGGCCTCCATTCAACGGGCCATTCAGGTGTTGGGTCTGGGGGCTGCGACGTTTGAAGGCTCTGACAGTCTCGACCAGCCGGCTGCGGTGTTTCAATAACGGACTGTCCGAAGTGGCGGCGTCCTGACGGGCGCGCGGATCGAAAGAGGAAGTGTCGAATTGATGTTAGATAACAAAGGCATCATGCAGTGCGGGCGGCGCAGGACAACGGCCGTGCTGACGGCACTTCTGATCCTGCCGCTGCTGGCCTGCCCGTCCTACGCGCAAACGGTCGATGCCAGCCCCCTCGCCACACTTCCCCGGACCAAGGCAGAGATGGCGCGGATCGCGGCGGCGGTGCAGCCCACCACGGATTTCACCAAGCCAGAGGCGTTTGAGGCCAAGTCAGCGGGCGCCGCCACGGTGCGGGTGCGCCCGACGGCGGATGCGTTCTCACAATTCTCAGGCAACATGGCCTTTGACCGCCAGATGGATTTCAATCTGGGCAACGCCCTGTTCACCAAGACCTGGGTGCCTGCGCCGTCTTCGACACTGGCCTCAGATGGGCTCGGGCCGTTGTTCAATGCGCGGGGATGTCAGGATTGCCACCTGAAGGACGGGCGCGGCCATGTGCCAAAGGGTGACGAAAAGGCGGTGTCGCTGTTTCTGCGGCTGTCAGTTCCGGGCGGCACCGGGCCAGAGGGCATAGCGGACTGGCTGGCAACCCTGCCAGAGCCGACCTATGGCGGACAGTTGCAGAATTTTGCCGTGAACGGTCAGGCGGCGGAAGGCCAGATGCAGATCACCTACACCGACGTTCCGGTGACGCTGGGCGATGGCACTTTGGTCACGCTTCGGGCGCCACACTACGCGGTGACTGATATCGGATATGGCCCGATGCAGCCGGACACGATGCTGTCGCCCCGCTTGGCACCGCAAATGATCGGCCTCGGCCTGCTGGAGGCGATCCCGGCGGCGGATATTCTGGCCCATGTCGATGAGGCGGATGCTGATGGTGACGGCATTTCGGGGCGGCCGAGCATTGTGCCCAGCCCGGAGATTGGCGGACCGGCCATTGGCAGATTTGGCTTCAAGGGCGGCGCGGCCACGGTGCGCGATCAATCGGCAGCGGCGTTTTCGGGCGATATGGGCCTGTCCACCCCGCTGCATCCCGAACCCTATGGCGATTGCACGGCCGCGCAAGACATCTGCCAAACCTCGCCCACCGGCGAACAACCCGACCTGCGCGACGGGTTGGAGGTGGACCAGCAAAGCCTTGATCTTGTGACGTTCTACGCCCGCAATCTGGCCGTGCCAGAGCGGCGCGCGTTCGATGACCCAGCGGTTCTGCAGGGCAAAGAGGTGTTCTACAGCCTCAACTGCACCGGATGTCACACGCCGAAATATGTCACCGCCCGACTTGAAGGGCAGCCAGAGCAGAGCTTTCAGCTGATCTGGCCCTATACCGACCTTTTGCTGCATGACATGGGGCCGGGGCTGGCCGACAACCGGCCCGAAGGCCGCGCGACGGGCAGTGAGTGGAAAACCCCGCCGCTTTGGGGTATTGGTCTGACAGCGCAAATCTCTGGCCACAGCGATTTCCTGCACGACGGGCGCGCGCAGACCTTGCTTGAGGCGATCCTCTGGCATGGTGGTGAGGCGCAGTCCCAAAGGGATGCCGTGGTAAACCTGCCGAAAGCTGACCGTGACGCCCTGATCGCCTTCTTGGAGAGCCTTTGACATGCTGAAATACCTGGCCTTGGGTCTATGCTGCGCCACCCCGGTCCGGGCGGATTTTCCTGAGACGGTGAACCAGTTCATCCTGCCCGGCTATGCCGCCTTTGCGGGTGCGGCGGATGATCTGGCGGCGGCGGCCCGTGAAACCTGCGACCCTGAGGCGCTGCGCCCACCGTTCAACGCCGCCTTTGACGCATGGGTCGCGGTGCAGCCCCTGCGCTTTGGCCCGGTTGAACAGGACGGCTTGGGGCTGGCGATCGAGTATTGGCCGGACCCGAAGGGCTCGGGTGCCAAGGCGCAGCGCGGGTTGCTGCTGGGTGATCCGGCCGCCTTGCAGCCTGAAAATTTTGCCGACCAATCGGTCGCCGCGCGCGGGCTGTCGGGGTTGGAACGTCTGCTTTACGCCGCCGCCCCCCAGCCTGCCGATCCCTGCCCCTTGATCCGCGCCACCGCCGATGATCTGGCGCGGGTTGCCAATCTTATCAATGACGCTTGGCTGTCCGGCTATGCCGAAACCATGCTGACCGCCGGAGAGCCGGGCAACACCACCTATCTGACCCGCCCCGAAGTGCGGCAGATCCTGTTCACCCAAGTCATCGCCGCGCTGGAGTTTCTTGAGGGACAGCGCATTGGCCGACCCTTGGGCGATTTCAACAAACCCCATCCCGAGCGGGCTGAGGCCATCGCCTCTGGCCGCAGTCTGTTGAATGTGCGCCTGACCCTGCGCAGCCTGCGGGCGATGGTCGAAACCCTGACCCCGGACGTGCCGCTGACCTTGGCGAAGTTTTGACCGGGCGATTGCCCTTGCGGATAAGCTGGAAGATCCGGTGTTCGCTGGTGTGGCCGACCCACAAGGCCATCTGAAGGTAGAGATTTTGCAGCAGGCGGTGACCGCCGTTCGGGACACCGCCTTGGCCGAACTTGGCCCGGAACTGGACGTTGGCATCGGTTTCAACGCGGCGGACGGTGATTGACATGGCGACACGCCGCGCCTTTCTAACGGTCCTCGTCTTCTCTGCGCCACCTTGCCCCGGGTCAGCTGGGCAGAGGTCGGCAGCCCCGCCTGTCTGGCCGCCGGTAAACTGGGTGCGGAGTTTGTGCTGCACGGGTTGACCGCGCAGGGCGACAGCCTGTTCCAGATCGGACTGCCCGCGCGGGGCCATGCAGCGGCGGCCCATCCGACACAGGCGCTCGCCGTGGCCTTTGCCCGCCGCCCCGGCACCTTTGCCTTGGTGATTGATTGCCTGTCCGGTCTTGTGCGCATCGACTGGCACCACCTGAGGACCGCGAGTTCAACGGGCACGGCGTGTTTTCCGCCGATGGTGCCATCCTGCTGACCTCTGAAGTCGTGGCCGAGGGGTCTGCCGGGCGCATCGAAGTCTGGGAAACGGCGGGGTTTCGGCGGATTGCCGAATGGGACAGCAGCAATAGGGCCGCATGACCTGAAACGCCTGCCCAATGGCCGGGTTGTGGTGGCCGCCGATCGCAGATGACCAACCCCGGC
This sequence comes from uncultured Alphaproteobacteria bacterium, assembly GCA_963781185.1. GTDB lineage: Bacteria > Pseudomonadota > Alphaproteobacteria > Rhodobacterales > Rhodobacteraceae > Stagnihabitans. The sequence continues at coordinate 7,356 of CAWAEL010000017.1, read as the reverse complement.
GACCGGACCGACTGAACCTGCCGAGATGCGGCCAAAATATGACCCTGCTGTCTGACAGTGGGGAATTGCTGGATCAGTTGACGCTATCGGGCGACCTGTACCAGAACTCGATCCGCCATCTGGCGCTGCTGGGCGATCAGGTCGCCATGCAATGGGAGGGCGACACCGCCATTGCCGTGCCGCAACTGGGCCACTGGACGCCGGGCAATCCGCCGCGTTCTGCCCGCCGACCGATGGCGACAGCCCCTGGTGGTGGAGATGCTTCGGTGGATTTCCCCGTCAGCCGGGCGGGCGACATGATCGGCCTGACCTCTCGGCGCCGGGGGGGCTGGTGATGTTGTTCGATGCGACGGGCGCGCCCATCGCCACCCATCGCCGCGCCGACCTGTCTGGCATCGCGGCGCTGCCCGGTGGGCTGGTGGCGACTGACGGGCAGGGCGGGGTCTGGTCGGTCGGAATGGACGGGCTTACGGTTCTGGCAAAGGCGGATACCGAATGGGACAACCATCTGATTGCGCTGATCTAGGCATTGCCGCCAACGAAGTAACGATTGACTGGCTAGACCGGCCCTGTAAATGCAAAGATCGGCAAGATTCACCTGAAGGGACCTAAATATGCAAGAAGCAGTATAAGTAGCAATGCCGCCCCCGGTTGATTGAGATCGAAACAGCGCCAATTCTGGGTCGCAAACAATTCCACTATGGGGTAATCGACATCAGGTGCCGTTTCCGTCCGGTTGGTGGTTTATGATGACCTGAGCCGCGCGCCGTTCCCGCGGTTTAATGAGAAGTCGATGGTGGCGCTCGGCGCGGGTATCGGCGCGGATGGCCGCTTTTCCAAAGAGGTGATGGCCAACGCCTTGAACACCATCCCGGCTGATGCCATTGCCAAGGCGATGCAGGTCAACGAGGGACCCGGTGAATGTCTTTCGCCGCTGCGGCGACGCGGCGGGCGAAGAATGGCGGCGACCTGATTGACGCCATTCTCGCCCGCCACATCACCGACGTCGACCGGTCCACCTGCATCGGCCTTGGCGATCGGCATCCAGCCGCAGGACACGTTGAAGGCGTGGGCGGTGGCGCTCGAACCAGGCCATCCGCGCCGATACCCGCACCCCCAGCGCCCATGAGCTTCTCGTCCAACCGGCCGGGACAGCGCGCGCGGCTGGTCATCATAAAGCACCAACCGGATGGAGTTGAATCAATGTCGATCACCCCATAGTAGATGTTTTACGACCCAAAATTCGCATGTTTTCGATCTCGAGATATCGACCGGGGGCGGTGGCGTCACAAGCTGATACTGCTCTCGGACATTCAGGCCCTTTTTCACTGCCCCGACCCTTCCGCATTTACAGGCCCACAGGTCTAGCCGGTAGAAATACGTTCCTTCGGTTGGCCGCAATGCCTAATACACGCGCAATAGGATGGTTGTCCCATTCGGTATCCGCCTTTCCAGAACCGTAGGCCCCAATTCCATTCCGACCGACCAGACCCCGCCCCTGCCCGTCAGTCGCACCCAGCCGCCCCGCCCCTCGCCGCGATGCCAGACAGGTCGGCGCGGCGATGGGTGGCAATCGGCGCGCCCGTCGCATCGAACAACGTCGCCGCCCCCGGCGCCGAGGTCAGGCCGATCCAGTGTCCGCCCGCCCCACTGACGGCGATGGACCCGGGCGTAGCCTCATCGCAAGGCTGTGGCCGGCGCCCGAACACAGCGGAGTCCCCCGGCGTGCAAAGGCCCAGTTGCGGCGGCAGTGTTGCGCGCCCTCCATTGCATGGCAAAGGCAACCCTACACCCAGCAGCGCCAGATGGCGGATCGAGTTCTGGTACAGGTCGCCCGATGCACGTACCCAATTCCAGCAATTCCCCACTGTCAGACAGCAGGGTCAGGATTTGGCCGCATCTCGGGCAGGTCGTTCCGGTCGCCGGGGTCTGTATCCGCCAGTCGCGACCCGCGACCCGGCCATTGGGCAGGCGTTTCAGGTCATGCGGCCCGATCCCCGCCGCTGTCCATCTCGGCAATCCGCCAAAACCCCGCCGTTTCCGAACTCCGAGATGCGCCCGGCAGACCCCTCGGCCACGACTTCAGAGGTCGGCGGGAGTAGGAAAACACGCCATGCCCGTTGAATTGGCGGCCCTAGTGGTCAGTTAAATGCACACAAGACCGGACAGGCGATCAATCACCAAGGCAAGGTACGGGGCCGGCGGGCAAAGGCCACGGCGGCGCCTGTGTCGGATGGGCCGCCGCTGTGGCCCGCCGCGGCAGTCCGATCTGGAACAGGCTGTCGCCCTGCGCGGTCAACCCGTGCAGCACAAACTCCGCACCCAGTTTACCGGCGGCCGGAGCAGGGGCTGCCGACTGCCCCAGCTGACCCCGGGGCAAGGTGCGGCGCAGACGAGGACCGTTAGAAAGGCGCGGCGTGTCGCCATGTCAATCACCGTCCGCCGCGTTGAAACCGATGCCAACGTCCAGTTCTAGGCCAGGGCCAAGGCGGTGTCCCGGACGTCAGCGCCTGCTGCAAAACCTCTACCTTCAGATGGCCTTGTGGGTCGGCCACACAGCGAACACCGGATCTTCCAGCTTATCCGCAAGGGCAATCGCCCGGTCAAAACTCGCCAAGGTCAGCGGCACGTCCGGGGTCAGGTTTTCGACCATCGCCCGCAGGCTGCGCAGGGTCAGGCGCACATTCGACGATACGCAGCAAGAGGCGATGGCCTGCCGCTCGGAATAGGTTCCTTGAAATCGCCCAAGAGTCGGCCAATGCGCTGTCCCTCAAGAAACTCCAGCGCGGCGATCGGGTGAACAGGATCTGCCGCACTTCGGGCGGGTCGGATCGGTGGTGTTGCCCGGCTCTCCGGCGGTCAGCATGGTTTCCGCATAGCCGGACAGCCAAGCGTCATTGATAAGATTGCAAATTCGCGCGGATCCATCGGCGGTGGCGCGGATCAAGGGGCAGGGATCGGCAGGCTGGGGGGCGGCGGCGTAAAGCGAGACGCTCCAACCCCGACAGCCCGCGCGCGGCAACCGATGGTCGGCAAAATTCTCAGGCTGCAAGGCCGTCGGATGACCCAGCGGCGACCGGGTGCGCACTTGGCACCGAGACCCTTCGGGTCCGGCCGATACTCGATCGCCAGCCCGAGCCGTCCTGTAGAACCGGGCCAAAGCGCAGCGGCTGCACCGCAACCATTACGGTAAAGGCGGCGTTGAACAGCGGCGCAGCGCCTCGGTGGCAGGTTTCCACGGGCCACCGCACCGAAATAATCGGCCGCGGCCCGGCCACATAGCCGGGCAGGTAAAACTCGTTCACCGTATAGGAAAATGTGGCCCGGGGGTGGCGCAGCGTCCCCCAAACCAGACCAGCATCTCGGAGCCTTCGAGGCGGTGGGCGTCACGGTCAGCTTTTCAGCAGGTTTACCACATGCCTTTGAGCATGCGCTTCGCCGTGCAGAGATAGCGAGCAAGGTCTGCGCGCGCCCCTGGTGCGGGAATCGCTGTGGCTCGCTGTCGAGACCAATACCCAAAGCGGCGGGGTTTTCCACTCACTGCCCCGTCGCGGCTTTCGGCCGGTTGTCGGCCAGCCGCTTGTAGATGCAGCAAAAGTTCAGTATAAGGCCAGATCAGCTGAAGCTTCTCCTTCTGCCTTTTCCGCAGACCGGGCCGTGACATATTTCAGCATGTGACCATCAGGTGCAGTTGAGGCTGTGGAACACCTCTTTGCCCTGCAACCGCTGGGTCATCCAACGCGCGACGTTCTGGCACAGCCAGATTGCGGGCGTAGACGTCACAAGATCAAGGCTTTGCTGGTCAACCTCCAACCCGTCGCGCAGGTGCATTTCTTTTGCGCCGGTGGGCGAGGTTTGGTGTATCGGCCGCCACTGCAATCGCCATAGGGTCCGGGATGCAGCGGGGTGGACAGGCCCATATCGCCCGAAAACGCCGCTCCAATTAATAGCGCACCGTGGCGGCGCGGCCCTTGAAGCCAAATCTGCCAATGGCCGGTCCGCCAATCTCCGGGCTGGGCACAATGCTCGGCCATCCCATCACCATCAGCATCCGCCTCGTGGACCATGCGCGGGCCAGAATATCCGCCGCCGGGATCGCCTCCAGCAAGCCGAGCCGATCATTTGCGGCGCCAAGCGGGGCGACGCCGTGGTGTCCGGCTGCCATGGGCATATCCCCGCATCCGTAACCCTCGTGTAATGAGGCGCCAGTGACCAAAAATCCATGGCCCGGCTGCAGCCGGAACGTCGGTGTAGGTGATCTTGCATCTGGCCTTAACCCCCGTTCACGGCAAAATTCTGCAACTCTGTTCCCCGCCATAGGTCGGCTCTGGCAGGGTTACCAGCCGGTCGGTCCTACCCTGTGGCCGTGCCACCCCGGAACCTGACACACAGGACACAACACGCCTTCGTCACCCTTTGGCACATGGCCACACCCATGCTTAATGGCAATGCCTAAGACGTCCCACCGCATTGAACGACGGCCGCCCATCTGAGGCCAGTGTCGAGGCGCGCGCCGGTCTTGGTGATTTCAGGGCGTTGCCCAGTTGGCCGTAAAGGCCATGCTCCTGAGAATTGTGAGAAAGCATCCGCCGTCGGTGGCGCCCGCTAACTTGAAACACTGTGGCTGGTGAAATCCCGTGGGTGGTTGCGCCGGCCCGCCGCGATCCGCGCCATCTCTGCCTTGGTACAGGGTGGCGAGGGGGCTGGCGTCGACAACTGTTGGCGTGGACGGGCGGGCCGGCGCGCGGGGTCGGAGGTGCCGTCCGGCGCCGGTTGTCCTGCGCGTGCATGATGCCTGTGTTATGTAACATGGATTCAACACTTATTTGTTGGATCCGGCGTCAGGGACGCCGCCCCTTGGACGGTCCGTTATGGGAGCGCCGGCGGCGTCGACTGTAGGGAGGCCTCAACATTCCTGCCGGTCCCAGCCTTGAAGTGGCCGGTTGAATAGAGGCGTGTGCGTGGTGGGCCGCCCGCCATCATAAGGTCTTCGCTGCTTGTTTCCAGGGTCCAGCGTCTCGTCATGGCCGTTCCCCCTCACGCGTCTGAGTCGGTAGCGCAACATCGTGTCCAGCTGCCGGCGCGTCAAGCTCTAGGTCGCCGCTACGACGAGGGAGAGGGCCGGAACGACGCTCCCGTCGTGCCGGTTGTCTCGGCCGAGTGACCTTGATCCCCGAGCGTCGTAATCATTCACTTGTGTGGGTGTTGTCCGAAAAGCGGTCGTGTCGGCTCAACAACTAGGCGGAGCCGCATCCGCTGCCGGCAAACTCGCGGTGGCCGGTCCGTCAGCATGGCGGTCAACGCGGCCTTGGCCGTCTTCGATGACCTTGCGCGCAGCCCCGCCTTTCGTCCCAGTTCGCCGCCATCTCGGCCAGATCGTTGACCGGCGAGAGGTGGTTGCGGCGGCAAGATAGGCGGCGCGGCGGATCGCAATTGCCGTACAGCCATCACCTGCCGCATAGTCAGTGCTGGGCCGGTCCGCCCCTGCCGTTAAGTCCCTGCCCCCACAGCGGACCTCGATGGGCGTGGTAGCCAGAGGCGACATTCGGCCTCGATCCCCCCGGCCTCTTGCGACGTACGGAAGTGGCTCTTGGGGTGGCGTCCACCTCCACCCCGGGGCGGGGTGAATTCGGCGCGGTGGGCGATGACGTTGCGCGTCGGAGAAGTCTCGTTTTCTTCGTCTAACCCAAAGAGCGTCCGTCATCAATGCTCCGACCCTTCATCCAAAGGCCGACGGTTCGGCCTGCCTCCCCAGTGGTCAACAATGGCGTTGCCAAGCGAAAGACCTAGGACGTGGGCGGGACGCGAGGCGATCCCATGGGTCCCAGGCCGCATGGAAGGTCTCTGCCGAGGGTACCGCGATCGAACGGCCTGGACAGTCTTCGCAGTGGCCAGGCTGTAGCCAAAGGCCGCTGCTGCGATTAGGAGTAGGTCTTCAGCGTCTCAGCTGAGATCCTAAGCAAAGGCAGGCAAGACGGACATGGCGGCACCAAGGTTCGTGCCAATAAGCAAGCGAAAAAATGGCCTGAATGGTCATGTAAAATGTATGTTGCCCATTAAAGGTGGGTTTAAGGAATTTTAGGCCATGCGAAATGAGCTAGCTGGGAATGCATGGAATGGACCAATGACTGCTTATTCAGGATCCACTTTTTGGGCCTTGGTGACACGCAGCATGTAGTCTGGTCATCCGGCACGATTTGAATCCCCGGCACGCGCGTCATGGGGCGTGTCGCGGAGTGGCTGGGCGTGTGGCCGGACGATATGGCGCGGGGCCAGTGGGTCCCGGTAGCGGCGTGGGTCCGAACAATTTTCAGGCTCATCGGTTTCCTCGGCAAACGGGGCTTAGCTTGTCGTCGGACCAGGCTCTCCCCGAGTGACGGGTGGCTAGGGACACGCCTATGACTCAATTGATTTTGTCGGCCCCTTGTAAAGTCCGAACTCTTTCAGTCACCTTTGGACGCATTTTGGCCGTCAAAGACCCACCCTACATCAAAGCAGGATGATGTCGGCGCTTCCCGCATCGTCCGGTACCGGGGATATTTTCCTTCAATCGATTCATCCGCAGCGGGATGTAGATGTTGAGGCTACTGCTGCCGCACTGCCGCTGTCAGGATGTTCAACGCCTCTCGTCCCTCTACCCGCGGGTTCTGGTCGATCACAGCGTCAATCGCGTCCCATCGAGCAACTAGGTGCTTTCGGTCGCCTCATGCCCGATATGAAACGAGATTGACCGCGCCCTGCCCTTGGACTCTTGTCGCAATGCCTAAATCCCGCCGACGGTTGTAAATCACCACCAAGATGGGGTACAGTACAGAGGGCACAGATTTCGCACATTTTGGGCCGTGCCGTCGCGGATCTAGCACAGCTTGAAATATTTTGAACTTGGTCCCACAGGGTGTGGGCGGAAGCCCATCTCCCCACTTTCATGGCCCCCGTAGGACGAAGAGCCAGCGAAAAGCGCAGAAGCTTTTGGCGGAAATTTTAAGGTAACAACGAGCCTCCCCGCCCAGCCGACCTGCTTGCCGATTGTGAGATATTTCCGACATAGGCCACCTCGGAACCGTGTTAAATATCCGACACAAAGTACAACACCTACAGTACCTCCGCCTGGACGAGCGCGCGGTGGAACCCCCGCGATCGGATCATATGGGCGATCGTCCCAATGCCATTCGCCTTTGCCCCGCAACTCAGTCGGATGCGCGCGGGTGTGCCGGTTTAGTTTCAATCCGTTCGACACGCACGAGCGCGCGCGCGCCGTTGGTCGATGTGACGATGGAGGGAGATCATGAAGGCATTCGTCCCCGGCCGGCGGCAAAGACCAGTTGTCGTCGTCCCCACTGCGAAGGCCGGTCATGC
>CAWAEL010000016.1:0-72316 GCA_963781185.1 uncultured Alphaproteobacteria bacterium | reverse complement strand
CTGCAGTTCGGGCACCGGCATCTTTGCGCGGGCCCGAATTCTACCGTTGGGGGGACGAGGGTCCGCCCAACGGTATTGCCTAGTCTTCTGTCCCAAGGTTTGATTCTCGGAAAAGACCGCCAAGCGGTCCTAGGTCCGGGACGGGCCCTTTAACCGCTTGCGCAGTTTGTCGGCCATGGCTTTGCGACCGCTGCGGTCCAAATAGCGGAAATAGGGGCGGTGTGCCGCCTGGCCCAAGCCCAGCCCCGTCAGCTTTTCGCGCAACCCGCTGATCCCGTCATCGGTCTCTAACGCGGGGTCGTAGTCGGGCAGCAGTGCCATAAGCGCCTGCACAATCTCTGGATCGTGGCCAGCCAGTATATTGGCAATGTCGCCTGTCCAACCCGCTGCCTGAGCCTCCCATTCGACCGGAGGGATGCTGCGCAACTCTGCCATGCCCAGATCTGGAAACATGTCATCCAACCCTTTGGTGAAGCGCGCGTTGCGGCTGGCGATGCAGGCACGCACGCCATCGGTCAGCGTGGGCTGAGTGCCAACGAGTGATCCGGTTTGGTTCAACTCTTCAAAGAAGCTCACGATCCAATTGGACTGCGATACGAATTGTCCCTTCCGGTCGGCAAGGAAATCGCGGCGATATTGTTGCAGGACGACCATCTGTTCGGCTGAAAGCGAGGTATTCTTGTTGGCGTCGGGCAGTTCCGGCAGGTCAGGGCCGATGATGCTGCGTAGAATGGCGTTGAACTCTGTCACGACAGAGCCGCCGGTCAGTCGGCTGCGATCGAACAGACGTGCCGTTACGCTGTCACAGCCCGGAAAGGCCGACCAGCGGCGGAAGGTACCGGGCGTGTCACGGATGAAATCAAGCGGCGACGTGAATTCATGGCTGGCCTTAAGGCCCTGCTGCACCCCGGAGAGGTAGAAATCCACGGGATGACGCAGAAAAGCGACCACATGGACGGGAGCGGGTGTTCCGGTGATTTCGGTCAAAAGACCCATCACCAGATCGGGAACAACGCTGAACAGGCTTTCCCCGGACACAATCAGATACTCAGGCCGGTGTTCGGCGATCATCTCTCGGGTGGCGGCAATGTTGGCCCGCGCCATCGCCTCTTGATCGGCATTGTCGCCGCGCGTCTTGCCATTCAGCAAGGTGATATAGCTGAAGTGACCGTTGGCCGTGCTTGCGGGATGATACAACACACCGCGTGACAGCAGGGTCTCACGGGCCTGATACAGGCTGGCCTGGATGGAGGAGCTGCCGCATTTGGCGTCGCCGATATGCAGGATGATCTTCACAGGTCCGCCCCCGCCAACCCGGTTGGGCACGGTTTGAGGGCGTTGGCTGTTTCGCTGTTTGCGACAAGGCAAAACGTGGTCTTCATCATCGTCGGGTTTCACCTTCCCAAAATCCGTGCGTCAACCGATGCTGGTGGCCTAGTCGGGCAAACTTCCGGCTGCAACACGCAACGCCGCCATCTCTGGCCCCGCGAATGCTGCTTTGACCAATGCGGCATAATCCGGATAGCGCTGGGTGACAACATCCACACCGGCCTTGACGAGGGCCGTCTTCTCACCTTTGAAGCTTGCGGTTCGGATGTGGTAGACGAAGGACCACGGCGAGACGAGGTTGAGCCAGCCCGCCTTGAGCGCCCGCATGCAGAAGTCGTTTTCTTCGCCATAGCCGCGCGGGAAGCCTTCTTCGTCAAACAACCCGCACTCCTCAATCAGGGCGCGGCGGATGAACATGCAGAAGCCTGACCCGGTCGGCACCTCTGGTGGGACGCAGTGGCGCGTCGCCTGGGTCATCAGCAGCGCATATTCCTCATGCGACAGATGGTCGGGGCGCGGGCAATAGGCGTTGAACGTCGGGAAAGAGAAGGCGCCGGCATTGTCGCTCATCGCGGTGACGGTCGCCACTTTGGGCCGCGAATAGGCTGCGGCGCGCAACCCCTCTAGCCAGCGGGGTGTTACCACGGTGTCAGAGTTCAGCAGCACCACGTCATCCTCACCAGCGGTACGGATGCCGAGGTTGATGGTCTTGGTGTAGCCGATGTTCGGACTGTTCGTGACGATGGTCACGCCCTCGATGCCTTCAAACTGCGCCAGCATCGGGGCCACGGCGGGGTCAGGGCTGCCGTCATTGATGACCAACAGCTTGTCGTGTTTCAGGTCGGTGTGATCCAGAACGGATTGGATGGCAGCGCGCGACTCTTCCGGGGCGTTATAGACCGGGATGATGACGGTGGTGCGCGGGGCGGGGCCAATCGTCTGCGCCGCTGTGGGCAACGCCGCTCCAGTTTCGGTTCCACGCAGCGGCCGGTCGAGGATCTTTTCATAGGCATCGGCGACCGCGGTGCGCAGGTTCGCTTGGGCAAAATTGGCGCTGATGAATTGACGCCCGGCCTCGCCCATTTGCGGGATATTGTCGGAGGTGTCGCAGATTTGCTTTACGGCCTGAACCACAGCGTCAAGGTCGCGGTAGGGGACCAGATAACCCGTCTCTCCCTGACGAACCAGTTCTGACAACGCGCCCCATTCATAGGCGATTACCGGGCGTCTGGCGGCCAGTGCCTCGGCCAAGGTCCGGCCAAAACTTTCGGCAAAATGTGACAGGTTGAGCAGGACGTTGATCTGCGACATCGCGGTGCGCGGGCTGTCGGCATAGCCCGCGAAGATCAGGTTGTTGGGCCGTGTGCCTTGGCCCACCTCATCCTGCCATTGTTTGACCTGCGCATTGATCGGCCCGACGATGACGAATTTGGCGCGGGGTGCGATGGAGGCTGCACGCCGTGCGACCTCAACAAAATCGCCCACGCCCTTTTTCGGGATGTTGGAACTGACAATGCCGAACTTGATCTCATTGCCGAACTTGTTGCCCATGTCGAAAAACTCTACCGACACGGCATTCGGGACGTAGAAGGTCCGCCCCGTTCTGGCAAACAGTTGGCATGTCGCGGCAGAGTTGCCGATGACCCAATCAGACCGGTCGAACACACGTTGCAGGATTTCACTGACGCTAAGGGCAAGCTGGTCGCGCAACTGGTCATCGAGCGAGATCAGTTCACGCGAATGGGTGACGCGCACCCGGCCCATCCGTGTCGCCGCCTCAAGCGGTTCCCAGACGACAATCGTATTGGCGTGAACCACGTCGATGGCATGGCGGGCGATGATGTCGGCGAAGGTCGTGGTCAGCCAGCCATAGCTGTCACGGTCGCCCTTCCATTGCGGATAGGGGAAGGCATAGACCCCAAGCGACAGCGCGCAGATTTCGCGGATGTAGGCCAGATTGTTGCCACTCGGCAGGGTCATCACCACGTTGACCGGCAGTTCCGCCAGCGCCTCCAGCACGTCAAGCAGGCTACGCTCACCGCCAAACAGGTGGTGGCCCGAGATATGGGCGCAAAGCAGAATGGTCGGCCAATCGGGGTTCTGGACGCGAATGCCTTCGTGCCACATCGGCGGCAACAGCGCCTTTTTGTCCGCGATAGGGTTGCCCAGCTTTTCCAGCGTCGTGTCGGCCCGTGGCAGGGCGGCCACGCCCCTTGGCAGGACTTTGGCCGCCACACCCGGTATCGCGGCGACGGCGGATTGGTAGGCCTTCAGATAGGCGGTTCCCCAGCGTTGATCGGGTTCCAGATAGGTGCCCTCGGCCCATTCGTTCCATGCGTTGAAGAACAGCAGGGATTCGCTTTCGGCCCGGTGCGACTGTTCCTGCACCAGCATACCCTTGATCCAACGGCGGAATCCAAAGGGTGTAGCGCCATGGAATATCCGGGAGTCTGTCAACCGGCGGGCCGTGTTGTCCCAGCCTAGCATTGCGCCGCGATGGACCGGCCATTCCGATTTGGTTGCGAAGGCGTCAAGATCGCCGTCCACCACGGCGGAGTAGTCAAATATGGTGCCGTTGAAATCGCGGTGCAGGTCCAGCACCTTGTCGCGCAGATCGACACGGGCCGATTCATGCGGCGGGAACACGACATAGCTGTCCAATCCGTGATCCTGTGGCCCGCCCTGCAGCGTCTCCAACCCGAACCGCACGGCGCAGAGGTGAATCTCCCCTAGCCCGGCGTTGCGGCATTCCTCACGCCACGCCGCCGCTGTCTCAATCCAGTTGGGGATGATCGAGATGCGGTAGACCATCATCACGGGCTTACCCTGACGGCGAATCCAGCGCGGGTCCTTCATCATCGGGATCAACTCGCGGATCAGCGCCAGATTGCTTTCCATGGTGTAGGTCTGTTCGATCAGGACATGGCGGTTCTGCCCGTCCCAGTTGCGCGACCAGTTTTCGTTGGCCCAGCAGACACAAAACCCCGTGTCGATCTTGTTGGAATTCGCCAATTGCTCAATCGGGTGGTTCAGCAGTTTCTTTCCGTCAAACCAATAGTAGTAGAAGCAGAACCCGTGGATGCCGAAGGCGCTTGCCAGATCGGCCTGGGCCACCTGGGTGTCTTCCAGCCGCAGATCGTAATAGCCAAGCTCTGTCGGGACGCGGGGTTGGTAATGCGACCGGAACAGTTGCCGCGCGCGTGTGACATTGTTCCATTCGGTAAAGCCCTTGCCCCACCACTCATCGTTTTCCGGGATGGGGTGGAACTGCGGCAGGTAGAACGCGATTGCCTTGACCTCACGAGGGTCTGTCGCTGGCCCCGCCGACTTTGCCCGCAGCCCCGGCGGGCGGGACTGCTTGCACGGCAAATGCAGCCTCACGCGCGAAGATGGACAGCAAGGATAGCATGGTCACCCTGCCGCGACCGTTGACCTTGGACGTCTTGGCGGCAAGATCGCCGGGGTAGATCGTCGGTCCGAGGCCGCGGAAAAGCAGCGGGCGCAGCCATATCGCCCCACCGATCGGCACGATGGCGGATTCTGGCATGTTAAGGCCAAGTCTGGGCAGCATGGTCTTCAAGGACGAAATGATGCGATCAGACTCTGAGACAGTATTGATATCAATGAGATGACCAGACATGATCCCGCAGTCGCTGTCCGAAAGGAAAGCCTCTGCGGCACCCACGGACTGCATCAACGCCTCATCCGTCGCCTCTGCGGGCGTAATCCAGAGGGCTGCATCATAGTCATCAAAGACATTGGATATCGCCAGTCGCAGAAACGACACCGTGTCACCTGTCGAGTCCGCCCCACCAACTTCGGTGACTGAGATGGTCTGACCGGGGTAGACAGAGGTTTCGACGGCGGCTTGTCCCAGCACGAACAGGTCATGGTCCAGCTTGAGGAGAGTTAGAAGATCAATCGCTCTGGTCCAGCCATCTTCGTCGACGACACTCACGATCACGGCAAGTTTTGCCATTGGCCGCAGGCCGCGCAGCATGAAGGCGTCCCGACCGGATCGGAAGGCAGGTCCGATTTGGGGGGCTTGGGTCGTCGGCGGGGCTGATCGGGGTTGTCGTGGCTCCGGGGCGGGCTGGTCAACGCCCGTGTTGTCTTTGGGCGGCACAGCGCGCAGGCCTTTTGCCTTGCCCACGCGAATGTAATGCAACAGCGGCGAAACATCGACGTTGGAGGCTTCGGGGGCCTGTTCAATATAGTAACGTGTATTGAACCTTGGTCCGGGGTCTCTGCCAATCTTCATGCCGATCCGCACGAAATGGGCCAGCGGCTGAATTCCTGAAATGCCCACATCACGGTATTTCGCCAAATACCAGTCGCGATCAAAAAGGCCCGAATTCTTAACTTCGTCTGAAATACTCATTCTAGTTTCCTATTTCGTCTGCCGTGAGGAAGGGAGCACGCGGTCAATCTGGCGATGATAAATTACCGCCGAAAGGCGCTGACAATTCGGCGCATAGGCGCCGTGATACGCCACGAGGTGCTGGCAATCAGCGCGCGTTGTTTGCCTTCCGCTTCTGCAAGCAAGCGGTTCCGGGTGTCAATTTCCGCGCGGAGCTGTGCAACTTCTTCTTGTATCTTCATCTTGGCAACCTCTTCTTCACTATGTCGCTGCGCAGCCTCCTCCTCCCTGCGCAGTTGGGCGACTTCTGCTTCGTTCTTCAACCTTGCGACTTCATCGTGCAGGGCCTTGATGCGCTTTTCGCTGTCGTTTGCCACTTTCAAAGCTTCATGAGCGGCGGCGTTGCGGATTTTGAGCGCTTCTTCCTTGTCCAGAATGATCTTCGCCATTGCTGCAAGGTCACGGGATTGGGTCCCGATCTCACCCTCAAAATCATTCATCCTTTGGCGAAGTTTCGTAACCGCGCGGTCGCGTTCCGACAGGTCCTTGATGGATTGCGCGCGCATGGCGTTGGCCTCGGCGATCGCGTTTTGCGTCACCAACTGGGCGGCGGCGTCGCTTTCGGCAAGCTTGGTCTTCAACGTCTCAATTTCGCTGGCAAGGGCGTCTGCCTGTTGGCGAGCCTCCTGATAGGCTGCGGCGGTCTGCTCAGCCTCGTGGCTGCGCTGTTCCAACGCGCTGAGGGTGGTCTGTAGTGAGTCGCGCAGGGCGCGGGTCTCTGCCTCGCTGGCTTGCTGATTCTCAGAACTCGACTGCCGCAATTCGTTCAGTGTGGTTTCGATGTCTTGCGCATGGGTGTCGGCTGCCTCAACCAACTTTGCCATAGCGCCGAGTTCTGACAAATGCCGGGCTGCGGCGGCTTCATGGTCCTGCCGCAACTGCGCGTCGCGGGCGACTTGTGATCGCGCCTCATCCCGTTCAGCCGTGGTTTTGGCCACCGTTTGGGACAGGTCTACGTTCTCTTGCTTGAGCGTATCCAAATCTGCCTCAATCGCCGCGATCTTACTGTCCCGCGCCGTCACGTCTTCTTTCAACTGGGACGCAATCGCATTCGCTTCTGCCGCGGTTTCACTGGCCGACTGCAAGGCGGTTTCAACTTCCAGCAGACGTGCGGCGTGGTCGCGCGCCCGTCCTCTGGCCGCTGCCAATTCATCTTCTTTGGCTGCCAGTTCCGTCTGAACCGCCTGATAGGCCGCTTCGATGGATGCCAAACGCGAGGACGTCTCTTTGTGGGCCGCTTCTGCGGTTGCCAGTGCATCAAATTTGGACTTCAACTCGGCTAATTGTTCGGTCATCGCCGCAGCATTGGCCCGAGCGGTTTCACTGTCTTTCTTCAGCGATGCCTTCTCCGCCGTAAGGGCCGCGACAGCATCGCCACGCTTGCCAGCTTCGCCACGCAGATACGCGATCTTACTGTCCCGCGCCGTCACGTCTTCTTTCAACTGGGACGCAATCGCATTCGCTTCTGCCGCGGTTTCACTGGCCGACTGCAAGGCGGTTTCAACTTCCAGCAGACGTGCGGCGTGGTCGCGCGCCCGTCCTCTGGCCGCTGCCAATTCATCTTCTTTGGCTGCCAGTTCCGTCTGAACCGCCTGATAGGCCGCTTCGATGGATGCCAAACGCGAGGACGTCTCTTTGTGGGCCGCTTCTGCGGTTGCCAGTGCATCAAATTTGGACTTCAACTCGGCTAATTGTTCGGTCATCGCCGCAGCATTGGCCCGAGCGGTTTCACTGTCTTTCTTTAGCGATGCCTTCTCCGCCGTCAGGGCCGCGATAGCATCGCCACGCTTGCCAGCTTCGCCACGCAGATAGCCGATTTCCTTGTCTTTTTCAGCAATCCCAACCGTTTGACGGGTCAGTGTCGCTACGACCTCGCCTAGTGGGGCGGACAGATCGTTCATGGACATTCGCAGTTGGTCCAGCGCGGGGTGATCGGCCACATCTTCGCCGGATTGGCTCCAGCGTTGGAAGACATTGTAGGCCTGTTCAAGCCAGACGCGCAGCAGTTGTCCTTTGGTGACGGCGGCGTCATCGGCGGCTTTGTGGTGGCGCAGCCTGGGGGAAATGAAGGTTGCAATCTCACCAGCCACCTTGGTCGACAGGCGGGGCCAGACCAGACCCAGCTGATTTTGAAGGTCGGTCATCAGGTCGACTGGTCGGCTCATCAACGCCTCATAGGACACGACGCAGCGATCCAGCCCGCGAGAGGCGTGTTCGGCCTCAAGGGTGTGGCGCAACCACAGCAGCAGACCGTGGACTTCGGAAACTCCGTTGCGATGCAGCAAAGATGCCGCCACCTCGACCGGATTTCGCAGGGCAATGATGACCTTGGTGTCGAACCCCTCATCCGCCAGCATCTGCCGCCAGATCGGGAAGATCCGGCACATACGCGGGTCTTTCAATGCGATCAGCGACGCCGGGCCATATTCATCCGCAAGCACCTGCGCCGCACGCGGCAAAAATTCACCATAGCGAACGGTCGTATACCAGGCGGGGTTGAACGCGTCCCAGTCTTGCCAATCGGACCCGCCCGACGACAGGATATCGTCGTTGAGCGCCCGGACGACCGTTGACTCCCAATACCCAGTCTCGTTCGACTTGTCGCCGCCCATCAGGGTCTTGGGCATATCGCAGCCCAGCAGATTGAGAACGCGCGTCAGTGCGCTTGAGCCGGACCTGTGCATCGTAAGGACGACGACAGCTACGCGGGCGGGTTTTGCCGCCATGGCGGTTGTGGGCGATTTGACGGGCGCACGCCGGGGTGATTTGGGTGCCCCGCTCGTTTTTGGCGCAGATTTCCTCGGGGCCACTACCATTCTTCCGCCTCATGTTTTTTGTGCGCTTTCGCACTGAATTACAAAATTAGATTGTTCGCGTTCTGCAGGCTAGACAAGTACAGGGCGTAGCGGAAAGCGGTTTGGCGCCTTCGGTAGCAAATCAATAAGACTGCCGAATACGCCGAGGATCAGTTTTGCACCTCTCGCCCCTTGGCCCAAGCCAATTTGGCCAAGTTCGATGCTTGCGGGCCAGCCCGTCAAATGGGGGAGTGTCTTGTTGGCTGCGTGCAGGGCGCGAAACTGCGTATTCTTCAATCGCAAAGCCCGGCCTTCATGCAGTCTGGCAAGACCAAACCGAATTGCCGCGCGTGGTTTGGTGGCAAATCCCGCAGGCGGGTCCAGCCGCGCCACAAAAGATCCATCGCCCGGCCGCACTGGGCGAACAAATTCACCACGCATGATTGCTTGTTCGATCCGCAACCCTAGGTCCAGTTCCAAAAGGGGCGGTGATTTCTGTTCTGCAATGGTCTCGTCAAGCAATGTCTCCGGCGTGAACTCACTTCGTTGGGTGCACTCAGGCTTTAGGTTAATATTCGGTCTATTCTTTCGGTTCATAGAGGTGGATCACTTATGACGCAACGGATAGGCGCGGCGTATCATTCGACCAATATCTCACGTCAAGCGGCTGCCATCAACCATGACGGGTTCGGGATGTCCCTTGGAGGCATATTGCTGAGGTGGGAAGTTTACGCCCGGCGATGATGGAAATCGCTGTGAGGTCTGGGCGCGCAGATTGCCAGAATCTCAATAGCGGCCCACCGTTGCCGATAGCAGTTCCGGCCCCTGCCGCCTTGTGCCATGTTCAGATGTGCGAAATGACACAATGGTCTTCGGGACTTCGAAAACGTCGATTCGGAACCTGTTGACCGTGTGGATTGGTGAGAAAGAGGCAAGGCATTTGCAGGTTGGACAAGAGCAGCAAAGGGTGGATTTCGGGGGGCGCGATGCGTCTGAACGCCGGGAGGGGCTGCGGAATGGCACGCTTGCCCCACGGATCACAATCCGCTGTCCCGCGCCGAACCTAGAACGTGCCCAACGGTGGGGCGATTTTCACTTCGCCGAAAGCCTAGCCGCCGCCCTGCGCGCCCAAGGTGCCGAGGTTGCTGTCACCCTCTCAGATGATTGGACCGTCGCACCGGCCGTAGAACCCGATGCGACCTTGTTGTTGCGGGGGGTGCGTCGGTGCCGTCCGAAGCCCGGTCCGGTCAATCTGATGTGGATGGTCAGCCATCCTGAAAGTGTCGAGGCGAGCGAGCTTCAGCGCTATGACCATGTCTTTGTCGCGTCGCAATCCTATGTCGATGTCCTGAGCCCCTTGCTTGGCCCCCGGGTTTCCCCCTTGCTTCAGTGCAGCGACCCTGACCGCTTCCTGCCCGGCGCGACCTCGCCGGAGGAGGAGGCTGCAACACCGTCGCATCCCCTGCTGTTTGTCGGTAATTCGCGCCGCAGCGAGAGGTGGATTGTCTCAACCGCGCTGTCTTTGGGCTACCGGCCGGCGATCTACGGGGCCGAGTGGCAAGGGACCGCTGCGGAACCCTATGTTGAGGCAGAGAATATCGCCAATACAAGTCTGGGCAGCTTTTACCGCAAGGCGGGTATCGTTCTGAACGATCATTGGCCGGATATGGCGACCAAAGGCTTCATCTCAAACCGGCTGTTCGATGTGGCGATGGCAGGCGGCTTTCCGATCTCTGACGGGTTTGCAGGGTCGGATTTGTTTGGCGGCCACATGGTTCTGGTCAGCGATGCTGGTGAGCTGGATGCCGCGCTGCGCCACTTTGCAAACGCACCGGAAGAACGGGCCAACCGTGCCGCCGCCTTGCACCGCCTTGTGCGCGACGAACACAGCTTCGCCCGCCGCGCCGAGGTGATCCTTGCGCGGCTGAGGCTGCTTTTCTAGTTGTTTGACCTGCGAAAACAGGCGGGACGACCTGCGGCGGGGTTCGCAAAAGTCTTTTCGCTTGATTGACACTAGTGGTATCGTAGAAATACGGGAACTTTTTCCGCGGCTACATGGGTCAGGCCATGGCACGGAAAAGGTTCGATTTTGCAGTAGGGGGCCTACCTGCCTTGAGAATTGTGGAATATTGGAAGTTTGGCATTGAAGAGCGAATCGAAACTTATGGAACATAATCTGAACCTTGGGCCTGATGCACAGGCCAATCACACCCTTGCAGCATTGCGCGGGACTGAGCAGAGCGGTCAGATAAATGTTGATCCTATTGCAGTTTCGGGCGTGTTCTTCGGGCTAGACCCGAACGGTAAGGTCGGCGGGACTTTCACCACAACACCCGGAGATCTGCTGTCCCTCAAGTTTGAGGTAGAGCAGCCGGGCCGCTGGATGGGTCTGCATGTGGCCTTGGGCGACGTACCACTGGACGGTGCCCAGGTTCTCGGGTTCGTCCTGAAAAGCGATGCGCCAGTGACCGTGACGTTCCGCGCCTGTCTGCGTTCGGGAACCGCCGACGGGTTTGTGGATTGCTTCTTCCCCAAGCGGATCATCACGTTTTCTGATCCCACAATCCATCTTGATGTCTTGAAGATGGGCGTGAATGCGCCCGTTCCGACACATGCCCCGTGGCGCGATCTTATCCTGTTCTTTGAGCCGCAGAGCCAAGAGGTTGCCATAAGGGACTTGCGAGTTTTCGTCGTATGAGCGGAGACGGGATGTCCACTGAAATGGACCCTGCTGGCCCGATGACCTTGGCCTTGCTGATCCCAGTCTGGAACGATGCCGAAGGCTTGGCCCAACTCTTGGCGCAGGTGCCTGAACTGGGTGTTTTCTCTCAGGTGATCGTGGTTGACGATGCGTCTGACCCGCCGGTGCCGCAGGATCTTGCCGATCCGGGGTGCGAACTGGTTGTGCTGAGGCTGGACGAACGGCACGGTGCCGGATTTGCCCGCAACCGTGGGCTGGACGCCGTGACGGCAAGCCACGTGATCTTCTTTGACTCGGACGATCTTTTCACCCCCGATTTCCGCAAGTTGGTCGATGAACTGCGGGTGAATCCAAGTATTCACTCCGCCGATTTCACGATTTTTCGCCATGTTGACAGTCGGGTCAGAGAGCGTGGTGGCCTTGGACCGCTGCAATCCGATCAGGCCTATTGGGCATCCGCTATGGGTGCGGCGGCGGCGGCTGATCTGGAAGGCAAACCCAGGAAACTGCCACGCGCCGGGGCTTTGCAACTATGCCGGATTGCCGCCTATCCTTGGAACAAGATCTACCGGACGGCGTTCCTGCGAGAGCAGAATATCCGCTGCACTGAAATCCCGGTTCACAATGACCTGGAGCTGCACTGGGCCAGTTTCCTCAAGGCAAAGTCGATCTTGTGCAGCGCGCGGGTATGTTGTGAGCATTTTGTCCATCCGAACGGGTCACGCCTGACAAATCGGACTGGCGAAGAGCGGCTTCGGGTGTTTGAGGCGTTCGACAACCTGCTGGATATCCTCGTGGAAGCCCCGGAGCGGCTGGCCTATATGACCGTCCTTCTGGAATTTGCGCTGCGTCTGTCGGCATGGATCAAGGGCGCGCTGGAGCCGCAGTTTCACCCTGCGCTTCGGGCAGGAATGCGAAAATTCCTGCTGGGCCGTCTCACGCCGCCGCTATACGCTTTGATCGCTGTACGAAGCCCGGACTTGGCGATGCGGATCAATGACGTCTTGCGTCAAGATACAAATTGACGGTGGAACCAGAATGAAAACCTCTTTCATTGTTACGAGTTTCGACATTGCGCCGTATATCCAGCAGTGTCTGGACGGTCTGGTGGATTGCCTGGACTCGGGCGATGAGGTGATCGTCGTCGATGACGGTTCTTCTGATGAAACGGTTGAGATTATTTCGCGCTTTGTCGAGCGGGGCGGCTTTGCGCCGGACATCAATGTCCAACTGATCTTCTTGGGGGCGAACACGCCCGGCGGCGTGGGGATACCGGGCAACATCGGCCTGCGAGAGGCCACGGGTGAAGCCGTGTTCTTTGTCGATGGCGACGACTGGTTGGTGAGCCACGGCTTTCGGGCCTGCCGCCGGGTCTTTGAAGAGCTTCAGCCAGATATCCTGATCGGCAATTATCTGGAATACGATCAGCGGGCCAATGTAAGCCGCGCGCCGGCAGATCAGCTGCGCTGGGATCTTGGCATCCCGACGGGCCTGCAAGAGCGGCGCAAACTGGCGCTCTCGCTGATTGCCGTGCCGTGGCGCAAATTCTACCGGCGGGCATTTCTGGAAGAGAACAAGCTGCGCTTTCCTGAGGGCAAGTTCTTCTACGAGGACAACCCCTTCCATTGGGACGTTTGCCTGAGGGCGGGTTCGATTGAGTTTCGCAATTCGGTCCTATGCCAGCACCGGGTCAACCGCCAAGGCCAGACCATGTCCGCCACCGGGGCGGAG
Source organism: uncultured Alphaproteobacteria bacterium (assembly GCA_963781185.1). GTDB lineage: Bacteria > Pseudomonadota > Alphaproteobacteria > Rhodobacterales > Rhodobacteraceae > Stagnihabitans. The sequence continues at coordinate 59,340 of CAWAEL010000016.1, read as the reverse complement.
CTTGCAGCATTCTTCACGCATTTCGAAACCATCACCGACAATCTGGATCAGCTGTCCTATGGCGCGGATTCGGAAAAGAGGTTTGCGGCGATTGATTGGTTGATAGGCAACATGGCGTGGCACCTGGAGCGTCTGCGCGCCTCGGCCTTTTGGGACTATGCGCTTGTCGCGACCCATGCCTTGCGCCGGATCGACGACGCAAGCTGGGACAGGCTGCGCTCTGGTCGGTTCAAGGGCACGGCGGTTTTGCGCGCGGCAGAGCAGTTGCGCTTGGCAGACACGGCCGTCGTTGTCGGGATTTGGCAGAACGAGCGGATCCATGCGCAGACGGAACGCCTCAATCGTGCGGTCGACGGCATTGCGGGCGATGTCAGGGCCATGCGGGAAGCCGTTGACGCGCTGACAAAAAGCATGGGTGCTGTTGGCCAGTCCACCAGCCAGTCGGCCAGCCATCTGCAATCCCTTGTCGCGATTACCGAGTTTGAGGCGTTTCAGGCGTTAGAAAAGCTAACCAACGCCGAATAGGGCAGATCTGCCCCGAACAGGCAGTGGCCGCAGATGGATGTGGGATCGTCAGACCCGACGGAACCGCAGATTATCGGTGCTCAATTCCGCAGCGCGTTTCGCGCCCATCAGGCGCATGTCGCGTGTCAGTTCGGCTTTCAACAGGGCCAAAGCCCGCTCGATGCCCGGTTGTCCTGCTGCGGCGAGGGGGAACAGGTAGAACCGCCCGAGGCCAACCGCCTTCGCACCCAAGGACAGTGCCTTGAGCACATGGCTGCCGCGCTGGATGCCGCCGTCCATCATCACGTCCATTCGGTCGCCCACGGCCTGAACGATTTCGGACAGTTGGTCAAACCCGCTGCGCGACCCGTCGAGTTGCCGCCCGCCATGGTTGGACAGCACGATGCCGGTGCAGCCGATGTCGGCGGCTTTCTTGGCGTCTTCGACACTCATCACGCCCTTGAGGCAGAACTGGCCGCCCCATTCGGCCACCATCTCGGCCACGTCGTCCCATGTCATGCTGGGATCAAGCATTTCGGTGAAATAGCGCCCGATGGTCAGGCTGTCGCCCTTCATATCGATATGGGCGTCCAACTGCGGCAGGCTGAACTTTTCATGGGTGACATAGTTGATGCCCCACATCGGCTTCATCGCAAACTGCGTCATGCCCCCGAGAGTCAGGCGAAATGGGATCGAAAAGCCGGTCCGCAGGTCACGTTCGCGGTTGCCGCCGGTGATGCTGTCTACGGTCAGCATCATCACCTGAATGCCAGCCTCTTTCGCCGATTGCATCATGGCGCGGTTCAACCCGCGATCCTTGTGGAAGTAGAACTGGTAAACCTGCGGGTTTTTATGCTTGCGCGCCAATTCGGTCATCGACACCGTACCGAGGGATGACACGCCGAACATCGTGCCAAACTTTTCGGCCGCGGCGGCAGTCGCCCGTTCGCCCTGATGGTGGAACAGCCGCTGCAAAGCCGTGGGTGACAGATAGACCGGCAGGTCCAGCTTTTGGCCCATTACCGTCACCGACAGGTCGACATCCGCCACACCGCGCAGGACATTGGGCACCAGATCGCAATCCTCAAACGCCTTGGTGTTGCGCCGCATGGTGGCTTCGTCGTCCGCGCCGCCGTCAATGTAGTTGAAGATCGGGCTTGGCAGGCGCTTGCGGGCCAGGGTGCGGAAGTCGTGAAAGTTGTGGCAATCGGTCAGGCGCATTTTGGGTTCCACTTGGGCGACGTTGGATCGGGTCGAATTCGGCGGTCGCCGCTTTATGGCCTAGTGCGTCGCGATCTGCCACAGGCGGGCCGCGTTGTCGTGCAAGAATTTGGCTTGCTCATCGACACTCGCCCCGGCAATCACCGCCCGCGTCACCGCAACCCATTGGTCGAGTGAAGATTGCAGCGTGCAAACCGGGCTGTCAGAGCCCCAGACGACACGGTCCCAACCAAAGCTGGTGATCACCGTCTCCATATAGGGTCGCAGGGTGTCGAGCGTCCAATCCGGCTTGGCATAGGCCGTGATGCCAGAGACTTTGGCGTTCACGTTGGGACGCCGGGCGAGGTCTGCAATGGATTTGGCCCATCCGGTCGCATCGCCACTGGCGATATCCGGCACACCGCAATGGTCCAGAATGAACGTGGTATCGGGGCAGGCGTCCACCAGTTCACAGGCCAGCGGCAACTGGCGTTCTGCCATGCAGATGTCAAACGGCAGCCCAGCCGCGCCCAACCGACGGATATTTTCGCGGAAGGTGGGTTGCTGTGAGACCTCGTCCGGCACGACATGTAGCACGCGGCGGATGCCTTTGATGACACGGCGGTCGGCCCGTTCTAGCCACGCGGCGAAATCGGCAAACTCGGGCCGGGCGGCAGAGATGGCGCCGCGCATCAGGCTGCTGGGTTCATCCATCAGGCTGGCGACAAAGGCGGTCTCGGCGTCGATATCCGCTTCGGCCACGTCGACCTCCATATGCAGGACATCCGTTATGCCCAGCCGTGCGGCAGTGGCGCTGTAATCGGCAAAACCCCAGTCCCGGTCAAGCGGCGGCGCTGAGGCCAACCATGGGTAGGTCAGGCGTTTCCTGTCTACCAAATGCAGATGCGTATCAAAGACCATTCTGACCCTCCTTGCGGCACGGCCGTCACCTTGGCGCCCCTGTGTAAACACAACTTAACTCGATGCGATTGTCAAGTTTATCTGTGAATTGTCGTTGCGAATATAAAATTCGAACGCAGTGCGGGCGGGCAGAATGGATCTGACCACCGCCGTCCAAGGGAGGAATACATATGAAAAGACTTGCAGCCAGCAGTTCGCTGGCGCTCGTGATCGGCTTAGGGCTCACCTCGGCGGCGTTGGCCGATGGCGAGTATGCTGGCGTGACCATTGATGCCAAACTTATTGGCGGCCAGCAATATGAAGCCCTTTATGCGCGCATCCCTGAATGGGAAGCCAAGACCGGCGCCAAGGTCAACATCGTCAGCCAGAAAAACCACTTTGAGCTGGACAAGGAATACAAGTCCGACATGGCCGCTGGTGCGATCACCTGGTGCGTCGGCTCCAACCACTCGTCCTTTGCGCCGCAATATCCGACGCTGTTCACCGATCTGACGCCGCTCGTTCCGGCTGATCAGGTGGCTGGCTACGTCGGGGCCAACATCGCTGCCGCAACCATTGGTGGCCGACTTGTCATGCTGCCGCGCGCGCAGTTCGACGTGTCTGCCCTGTACTATCAAAAGACGCTCTACACCGATCCGGCCAAGGCCGAGGCGTTCAAGGCCAAGTTTGGCTATGATCTGGCTGTGCCAGAAACCTGGGACCAGTTCCGCGATCAGGCCGAATTCTTCTCCAATCCGCCGAACTTCTACGGCACGCAATATGCCGGCAAAGACGAAGCGATTGTAGGCCGGTTCTATGAGCTGGTCGTGGCCAATGGCGGCAAGCTGTTCAACGACGACTTCACGCCTGCCTTCAACTCTGACGCTGGCAAGCAGTCGCTGCAGTGGTTTGTTGACCTCTACAAGGCAGGCGCTGTTCCGCCCGGCACCACGAACTATCTGTGGGACGATCTGGGCAACGGCTTTGCCTCGGGCACCATCGCGCTGAACCTGGATTGGCCGGGATGGTCGGGCTTCTTCAACGACCCGAAAGCGTCGAAAGTGTCGGGCAATGTTGGCATCGCACCGGCGCCCAAAGGGTCTGCTGGCGTCCGCACCGGTTGGTCGGGCTTCCACGGCTTCTCGGTCACTGAGGCTTGCGATCAAAAGGAAGCAGCGGCCTCGCTGGTCGAATTCCTGACCAACAGCGACAGCCAGAAACTGGAAAGCGCCAACGGCTCGCTGCCGACGCGTGACGATGTCTGGGCCTATGTGGTCGAACAGGCCAAGTCCGACCCCTACAAGTCCGAAGTGCTGGCAGCCTTCCAGGAAACCGCAAAGACTGCCTTTGCTGTGCCCCCGACCCCCTACTGGATCGAGGCTACCAACCTGATCTACCCGGAACTGCAAGCTGCTATTCTGGGCGACAAGACCGTGGATCAGGCCCTGACGGATGCGTCGGCTGCGGTTGACGGGCTGATGAAAGAAAACGGCGTCTATTGATGCGCTGATACGACGGCCGAGCGGCACCGGGATCGGTGCCGCTCGTTTCCTTCGATATGCCGAAAGTCCCCATGTATCGCACGAAACTTCCCCCGTGGCTGGTCCTGTTGACCCCGGCCTTTGTCATACTGGCCGTCGTCGTGCTGGTTCCGCTGATCCTCAGCCTCTATTCGACATTTACCGCCTTTCACTTGACGCGCCCGGAAACCCTGTATCGCTGGGTGGGGACGTTCAACTATGAGAAGGCGGCCAAGGATTCCAATTTCTGGGTGGCGTTCGGAAGGACGGTGCTGCTGCTGACCATCGCGTTGAACCTTGAAATGCTGCTTGGCTTGGGACTGGCGCTGCTGGTGTCCAAGGTGACGCGCGGCCAGCGGACGTTGCGGACGCTGATGATGTTCCCGATGATGTTTTCCCCCGTGCTGGTCGGGTTCCAGTTCAAATTCATCTTCAACGACAACGTCGGTCTGGTGAACAACGCGCTACAGGCGCTTGGCCTGTCTGACACGGCGATTCCGTGGCTGGTGGATTCCAAACTGGCGTTCTTCTCGATCCTGACGGCAGAGGTCTGGACCTCTACCTCAGTCTTCGCGATCCTGATCCTCGCCGGTCTGTTCGCCATCCCGCAAGACCCGCTAGAGGCGGCCAAGGTTGACGGCTGCACGCCGATGCAAAGTTTCCGCTATGTGACGCTGCCGTTCCTGATGCCGTTCATCCACATCGCGATGGCGATCCGGTCGCTGGATATCGCGCGGGCCTATGACATCGTGCAGATCATGACCAACGGCGGGCCTGCGCGGAGGACAGAGTTGATCTGGACCCTTGTTGGCCGAACCGCCTATGTCGACGCGCGAATGGGCTATGCCAATGCGATGGCCTATATCTCAATCCTGCTCGCCATCGCGTTCACGGTCTATTTCTTCCGCAAGCTGAACGCCGCGCGGACCACTCTTGGCATGGGGGACTGAGCGATGGCCTCTAATGCAACCCACCGCCTGCGCCGCCGAATGCTGAGTGTCGGCCATTTCATCGGCCTGTTTCTGGCTATGACTGTGATCTGCCTGCCCGGCCTCTGGGTCGTCCTGAACTCTTTCCGTCCAACGGTCGAGATCATGGCAAAGCCGCCGGTCTGGATTCCGCATGAGCTGAACCTTGACCACTACCGCGCGATGTTTGGCGGGGCCGGAACCGGTGGCGTGCCGGTGCTGACCTATTTCCAGAACTCGCTGATCATCTCGCTGACATCCACCCTGATCGCCCTGCTTGATCGGCATGGCGGGGGGCTATGCCTTTGCCCGCTACCGGTTCCGCGGCAAGTCGGTGATCTTTGTGTCGCTGATGGTGACGCGGGCCGTGCCGGGGATTGCCTTGTCGCTGCCCCTGTTCATCATCTTTGGCCGGGTCGGCATCATCGACACCCACTTCGGCCTGATTCTGGTCTATGTGGCGATGAACGTGCCCTTCACGATCTGGCTGATCGACGGGTTCTTCCGGCAGGTGCCGAAAGAGCTGGCTGAGGCGGCAGAGATTGACGGCTGCACCCGCTGGCAGGCGTTCTGGAAGGTCGAATTTCCGGTGGCGCGGTCGGGGATCGCCAGCGCCGGGATCTTTGCGTTCCTCACCTCATGGAACGAATACGCGCTGGCGTCGCAACTGACCCGCTCGGTCCGGTCCAAGACGATGCCGGTGGGGCTGCTCGATTTCACCTCACAATTCACCCTCAATTGGGGCGGCATGTGCGCGCTGGCGGTGTTGATGATCATCCCCGCTGCCGTGCTGACCTTCCTCGTACAGAAACACCTCATCGCTGGCCTGACCTTTGGCGGCGTGAAAGGATAAGACATGGCGTTGGTTAAACTGACAGACGTGGCGAAACGCTATGGTTCGGTGAAGGTGGTCCACTCGATCAACCTCGACATCGCGGATGGTGAATTCGTCGTGCTGGTCGGGCCTTCGGGCTGCGGCAAGTCCACGACGCTGCGGATGATCGCGGGGTTGGAGGATATCTCGGGCGGTGAGGTGCGGATCGGCGACCGGGTGGTCAACGACCTGCCGCCGCGCGAACGCAACATCTCTATGGTGTTCCAGAACTATGCGCTCTACCCGCATATGACCGTGCGGGAGAACCTTGGCTTTTCGCTGCATATCGCCAAACGCTCCAAGGCGGATATCGCCAAGGCGGTCGATGCGGCGGCGGAAATCCTGTCGCTGACCCCGCTGTTGGACCGCAAGCCCGGCCAACTGTCGGGTGGCCAGAAGCAGCGTGTCGCGATGGGTCGCGCCATCGTGCGCCATCCAGAGGTGTTTCTGTTCGACGAGCCGCTGTCCAACCTCGACGCCAAGCTGCGCACCCAGATGCGGGTTGAGATCAAGCGGCTGCACCAAAAGGTCGGCGCGACGGTCGTCTATGTGACCCACGATCAGGTAGAGGCGATGACGCTGGCCGACCGCATCGTCATCATGCGTGACGGCCACATCATTCAGATCGGCACCCCGTTGGAGGTGTTTGAAAAGCCCCTGAACACCTTTGTCGCCACTTTCATCGGTTCTCCGCCGATGAACCTTATCGCCGCCACGGTGCAGGGCGAAGATCTGCGGCTGACCGATGGCACCCTGCTGCCCGTGCCGCCCGGCCATAAGGTACGCGATGGGCAAGCGGTGGAACTGGGCATTCGGGCTGACAACATGATGCCTGAGGGCCACGCCCTGCCGCCGACCGAACACATGGCCTATGTCGATATGGCCGTCAGCCTGACCGAACCATTGGGCACCGAGACGCTGCTGTTCGCCAGCCTGTCGGACACTGAGGTGCAGGCCAAGATGCTGAACCCCCGTCCTGTTCGCTCTGGAGAGCGGATGCGCTTTGGCATCGCGCTGGACAAATGCCACCTGTTTGACGCCGCCAGCGGCGATACTTTGAGGATCTGATATGCCACGCATCATCCAAGCCGAAGCCTTTATGGTCGATCTGGTGCCCAAGGTGAAACGCACCGACGCGATCCAGAGTTTCAAGAGCCAGGAGACGATCTTCGTCCGCCTGCGCGACGCCGAGGGCGCCGAGGGGATGGGCTATTCCTACACCATCGGCGACGGCGGCCCCTCGATCCTCGCGCTGCTGCGTCTGACCCTGCTGCCCGCCTTGATGGGGCGTGAGGGTGAGATGATTGAACAGACATGGCGCGACCTGCTGTTCCTGTCCCACGCCACGGCGGTCGGCCCGATCATGTCGCTGGCCTTGGCTGCGATCGACACCGCCCTGTGGGATCTGCGCGGCAAACGTGCGGGCTTGCCGCTGCACCAACTGGCAGGCGGGGCCAAGCCGCAGGTGCCGATGTATTCGACTGAGGGTGGCTGGCTGCATCTGGAGCCTACAGCGTTGGTTGAGGATGCCTTGGCGATGCGCGAGGCCGGGTTCCGCGGATCAAAGATCAAGATCGGCAAGCCCAGTGTCGCCGGGGATGAGGCGCGGCTGTCTGCCGTCCGCAACGCCCTTGGACCCGACTACGAAATCATGACCGACGCCAACCAGTCGATGACCCAGCCCGAAGCCGCCCGGCGGCTGGGGCTGCTGGAGGCGCTGAACATCGGCTGGTTCGAAGAGCCTTTGCCCGCCGACGACATCGCAGGCCATGCCCGGCTGAACCGCCTGTCCCGCGTGCCGATTGCGGTGGGCGAAAGCATGTACTCCCCCGGCCAGTTCGCCGACTACATCGCCGCCGAGGCGTGCGGCATCGTGCAGGCCGATGTCGCGCGGATTGGCGGCATCACCCCATGGCTCAAGGTCGCCCATATGGCCGAGGCGCATAACCTGATCATCTGCCCGCATTTCCTGATGGAACTGCATGTCAGTCTGGTCTGCGCCGTGCCCAACGCGCCGTGGCTTGAATATATCCCGCAGCTCGATGAAATTGCGGCCCCGATGATGCACTCCGGCGGGATGGCGATTGCCCCCACGGCACCGGGTCTGGGCATCGAATGGGACCATGCGGCCTTGGCGGCGCGAACGTCATCCGGGTCGCAGTTCACCGTGAAGGAGGGACAATGATGCAACGTTATGGTTCGTTGATTGGGTTGAGTGAAGAGGGCAAGGCCGAGTACAAGGCCCTGCACGCCGCCGTCTGGCCGACCGTTCTGGCCAAGATCGCCGACTGCAACATCCGCAATTACTCGATCTACCTGAAAGAACCGGAAAACCTGATGTTTTCCTATTTCGAATATCACGGCACCGACTATGCCGCCGATATGGCGAAGATGGCCGCTGACCCCGAGACCCAACGCTGGTGGGCGGTCTGCATGCCGTTGCAGCGCCCGCTCGACACCCGCAAGGACGGCGAATGGTGGGCTGGGATGGAAGAGGTCTTCCACGTTGACTGACCTGCGCCAGACCATTGCCCCGCCGAGCCGAAGCCTGCCCGTCGTGATCTTTGGTGCCGGGTCCATCGTGTCTGACGCCCATCTGCCAGCCTACGCCCGCGCCGGGTTCAAAGTCGCGGGCATCTACGACCCTGATCTGACCAAGGCGCAGACCCTCGCCGCGACGCATGGCACCCAAGCCTTTCCCTCGGCTGAGGCGGCTGCGGGGCAGGGGCTTGGCGTTGTCTATGACGTGGCTGTGCCACCTGCCGCGATCCCGGCAACCCTGCGGTTGCTGCCGGATGGCGCAGTCGTGATCATCCAGAAACCGTTGGGCGCCGACCTCGCGGCAGCGGATGAGATCATCGGCATCATCCGCGCCAAAAACCTGCGCGCCGCCGTGAACTTCCAACTACGCTTTGCCCCGATGATCCTGGCGCTAAAGGATGCCATCGCGCAGGGCCTGCTGGGTGAGGTGGTGGATTTCGACGCGCTGCTGGCGGTCAACACCCCGTGGCACCTGTGGGACTTCCTGCAAACCATGCCGCGGGTCGAGATTCTGCTGCACTCCATCCACTATCTCGACGTGGTGCGCGATCTGCTGGGCAATCCCTTGGGCATCCATGCCAAGACCCTCGGCCACCCGTCCTCTACCGTGTCGAACACCCGGTCCTCGATGATCCTCGACTATGGCGACCGGGTGCGCTGTGCGCTGTCGATCAACCACAACCACAATTTTGGCCGCAAGTTTCAGGCCTGCGAATTCCGCATTTGCGGCACCAAAGGCGCTGTCTGGCTGAAACTGGGCGTGAACCTCGATTACCCCAAGGGCGAGCCGGATGAGTTCTGGCTGAACACCGGCGATGGCTGGACCCAGATTCCCTTGCAAGGTAACTGGTTCATAGAGGCGTTCATCGGGCGTTTCACCCAAGTCATGCGCTATGCCGTGGGCGACGATGCCGAACTGGAAGGCTCTGCCGAAGACGCCTGGCACACGATGGCCCTCGTTGAGGCGGCCTATGAAAGCAGCGCCTTGCCTGCACATCCGATCAGAGGAGAGGCCCGTGTTTGAGCAGGTCAAGTACTACGAAGACTACCAAATTGGCGAAACCCGCCAGACCATGGGCCGCACCATCACCGAGACGGATTTCGTCGTCCATGCCGGTCATTCGGGCGATTTCTTCCCACATCATCTGGATGCCGAGTTTTGCAAGACCCTGCCCTTTGGCCAGCGGATCGCGCATGGCACAATGGTCTTTACCATCGGGGTTGGCCTGACCGCGACGATCATCAACCCGGTGGCCTTTTCCTATGGCTATGACCGGATGCGCTTTGTCAAACCGGTGTTCATCGGTGACACGATCCGCAGCCGGGTGGAGATCACCGAGAAAGAACTGATGGAAAAGCGCCCCGGCTTTGGCCGCGTGGTCGAACGGCTGACGGTGACCAAGCAGGCGGATGAGGTCGTGCTGGTGACCGATCATATTTACATGGTTCAGGTCCGTCCCTGACAGGATGCGGCGACAAGGACGACATGCAGGCCATTGGCCGGCCAAACCCGCGAAGGTGGCAGCGCCGGTCTGCCACTTCGCACCAACCAAGGCCGGCTTTACCACCGGCACCTAGCCAATGATTGAGGGCGGTTTGACCGCGTAAGGAGAGACTATGAAACTTTGTCGCTATGGTGACCGGGGTGCCGAAAAGCCCGGAATGATCGACGCCGCAGGCCGCCTGCGTGATCTGTCGGGCCATGTCACTGACATTTCGGGTGCCGTGCTGGCCGACCTGTCCGCCTTGAAGGCCATCGACCCCGAAACGCTGCCACTGGTATCCGGCGATCCGCGCTATGGCGCCTGTGTCGCAGGCATCGGCAAGTTCATCTGCATCGGCCTCAACTATTCCGACCATGCCGCCGAAAGCGGTATGGCCGTGCCGCCCGAACCGGTGATCTTTGCCAAATACACCAGTGCCGTCTGCGGCCCGAACGATCCCATCATCATCCCCCGCGGGTCAGAAAAGACCGATTGGGAGGTTGAGCTGGGCTTCGTCATCGGCAAAGCGGGCAAGTACATCGCCGAGGCTGATGCGTTGAGCCACGTCGCGGGCTATTTCACCGTCAACGATGTGTCCGAACGCGCCTATCAGACCGAACGGTCCGGCCAATGGTCCAAGGGCAAATCCTCTGACAACTTCGGCCCGATCGGCCCTTGGCTGGTCACGCCGGATGAGGTGGCCGATCCGCAGAACCTGCATATGTGGCTGACCGTGAATGGTGAGCGGATGCAGAACGGGTCGACATCGACCATGGTTTATCAGGTCGCCTTCCTCGTATCCTACCTGTCGCAGTTCTTCACCCTGCATCCGGGCGACGTCATCTCTACCGGAACACCGCCCGGTGTCGGTCTGGGCATGAAGCCGCCGCGCTATCTGAAGGCGGGCGATGTGGTGGAACTGGGGATCGACGGTCTGGGCAGCCAGCGTCAGGTCTGCGAGAACGACGCCTGATCAAAAGGGCCATATCCAAAGGGCCGGGGCTACAAACCCCGGCCCGCAAAGCTTACGCGGTGGCCTGCGCTTTGGCCGCAGCCTTGGCGGCCATTCTGACCAATGCCTCTGCCTTGAACGTCTCAGGGTTGCTGTACAGCGCGGTCAGCAGATGTTCGGCATACAGCACCAACTCACCCTCATTCTTGTAGACCGAATAGCTGACCCGCAGCTTGCCCATCTTTTCGTTGTGAACCTCTTTCGACAGGTTCTCGCGGATGGTGTAGATCGTGTCGCCGATGAACACCGGTTTGATGAACCGCAGCCGGTCGTAGCCATAGGAAAATGAGTTCAGGCAATTGGTCGCGGCCAGCCCCAGCCCCAACGAAAACACAAACGCCCCGGCCACCAGACGGCGGCCAAACACGCCCTCGTCCCGCGCGAACATCTCATCGCTGACATAGGGGTGATGGTCCATGACGAGGCTGTTGAACTGCATCGACTCACCCTCCGCGATGGTGCGGCGGATCGAGCGGATCTTGTCGCCAAGCTCGAAGTCCTCAAAATACCAATTCTCGGCATTCCAGACCGGAATGGCGGCGTGATCCTCTGGCAAGCCGGGCAGGCTGCGGGCGTGAATGCCGATTTCGGCCATGTTAGTCTCCTTCTGCGGCCGATTTTAGCCGGCGAACTTCACGCACATCGGCGTGCCTATGGCGATGGACTTGCCCGTATTGGTCAGCGCGCCGGTGGCGGCGTCGCGGGCAAAGATGGTGATGGTGTCGGAATTCTGGTTGGCGCACAGCAGATGGCCGCCCGATGGTGTCAGCGTCATATGGCGTGGCGTGGTGCCACCGCAGGGGGTAAAGCCCATCGGCGTCAGCTTGCCACTCGTCTGATCGACCGCAAAGACCGAGATGCTGTCATGCCCGCGATTGCCGCCATACAGGAACCGACCGTCCGGCGAGATCTGGATGTCGGAGCAATGGTTGCTTTGCCGCGCCGCCTCAGGCACCGCAGGCAGGCTGTCGATGGCGGTCAGCGTCCCGGTTGCAGGATCAAACCCATGTGCCGTGACGGTGGAGTTCAACTCATTCATCACAAAGACGAACTTGCCGCTGGGATGCCGGGCGACGTGGCGTGGGCCAGCACCCGGGGCGGTATCAAATACGGCAACCTTGGTCAGGCTGCCATCCGCCGCAACCCGGTACGTCACCAACTGGTCCAGACCCAGATCCGCGACCAACAACAGCCCGTCGCCCACCACAGTCACGCTGTGCATATGAGAGCGTTCTTGGCGCGCCGGGTCAGGGCCGTGGCCGTGATGTTCGGCACTGGTCACCACCGGGGTCAACCCGCCGTCTGGGCGGATGTCAAACGCGACCAGCCCCTGACCCGGCCCGTCATCACTCATCACATAGTTGACGACATATAGCCGCGCCCCATCATGGGAAATCGTGCTTTGCGCGGTGATGCTGCCAAGGGTCGGCTGCGTGTTGATGTAGCGCAACGTCCCGGTATCGCGGTCAAAGGCAAATGTGGTGACCAGACCCTCTTGCCATGTGAACACCTCGGAATTGACGTAGATCCGGGTGCCATCGGCGGACACCGACAGAAAGCTGGGGTTTTCGACCTCGGCGTAACCTGTCAGATGGGTCACGGAAAGGCTGGTCTCATCGAACCGATAGATGTTAAGGCCATTGCCACGGGCGCCTTGAAAATAAGGCGCCTCGCGGTTCAATGTGCCTACATACAGCAGCAGATCCTGTGGCATTATTCTTCCCTCCCCCTTGGTCAATCGCTTGACCATATTCCATTAATAAAACAGAATATCGCCAGTAAACTGCAACCGGGCCGCTCCGTCAATGTCCGTTTGCACCTATCCCGTGACGGTCAATGAGTGGAGTTGTGATGGCCAGTGTCGAAGAAGACCACGACGAAGACGAAGGCCGCTACCGTGCGCCAGCCTTGGACAAAGGGCTGGACATGATTGAGCTGCTCGCGGCCACCGAAGAAGGAATGACCCTGAAAGAGATTTCGACCGCCCTTGGTCGCAACTCTACCGAACTCTATCGCATGTTCGATCGCTTGGCGCGGCGCGGCTATGTCGCGCGGCGTGGGGATACCTACGAACTGACGATGAAACTGTTCCTGCTGGCCCATTTGCGCCCGCCGATTCGCCGTCTGGTGGCCCATGCGATGCCATTGATGCGGCGGTTTACCGCGACGGCGGAACAGGCCTGCCATCTGGTGAAATACGACCGTGGTGATTTCGTGGTGATCGCCCAGGTTGAGGCGCCGGGCTATTGGGGGCTGGCCGATCCGCGTTGGCGCGCGGGTCGGTATGGTCAACACAGGTTCGGGTCACATTTTGCTGGCCTATGCCTCTGACGAAGAGCGCCAGTTGATGTTCGAAGAGCATGAATGGATGGAGCATGAGGTTCCGCCCAGTGATCTTGACGCACGGTTGGCCCAAGTCCGCCAGCAGGGCTACGAATCGATGGACAGTCAGCAAACTGCCGGGGTTTCCAACCTGTCGGTGCCGATCTTTGGTGCCAACGGAACCCCCTTTGCCGCGCTGACCTGCCCCTTCGTCCGGCGACTGGACAACCCCAACGCCCCTGACCGCGAAACGGTTATGCAGTTGCTGATAGAGGCCGGGCGCGAACTGTCCAGCTTGGCACCAGCCTGACACTTTCTGCGGGCTGGTCCGGCAGCGAGGGGGGCGAAATTTTGCTTGCAAGGCCGTTCCATAAATGAAAAGATAATTTACCAACAAAATTACGGCCCGGTGCCGTCGGCCCTGTCGGTTGATGCCTCGCGCTCATCTGGCCGGTTCCAGCGGTGTGTCGGGCGGGCGGAGGAAGCTGAATGCACGCTACGGACGACATGCCGCCTTTGAGCGGTTTGATGGTGATTGACATGAGTCAGTTTCTGTCCGGCCCCTATTGTTCGCTGCGCCTGCAAGACCTTGGCGCAAGGGTGATCAAGATTGAACGGCCAGATGGCGGCGACCTGTCGCGCCGGCTCTACCTGTCCGATACCGAAATCGGCGGCGATTCGACGATTTTCCACGCGATCAACCGTGGCAAGGAAAGCCTCGCCATCGACCTGAAAAACCCGGACGATCTGGCGGCCCTGCGCAAGCTGATCGGGCAAGCCGACGTGCTGATCCAGAACTTCCGCCCCGGCGTGATTGAACGGCTGGGCCTCGGCCCGGAACGAGGTGCGGGCGCAGAACCCGCGTTTGGTCTATGCCTCGATCAGCGGATATGGCGAAGAGGGGCCTTGGGTCTCTCGGCCCGGTCAGGATCTGCTGGCCCAGTCGCGATCCGGCGTGATGTGGCTGAACGGCGACGAAAATCAGGGGCCGGTGCCCTTTGGTCTGGCGATTGCCGATATGTTGGCAGGGGCGGCCTGCGCCCAAGGTATTCTGGCCGCCTTGGTGCGGCGCGGGATCACCGGCAAGGGCGGTCTGGTGCAAACCAGTCTGTTTGAGGCGCTGATCGACTTCCAGTTCGAAGTGTTGACCACCCACCTGAACGACGGCCGCCGCCTGCCCAAACGGTCAGATTTCCGCAGCGCCCATGCCTATCTGTCGGCGCCATATGGGGTCTATCAGGCCGCAGACGGCTATCTGGCCATTGCCATGACGCCGGTCGGCAAACTGGCCGACCTGATGGGGATAACCGGATTGGAGCCCTACCGCGACACACCCGCCCGCTGGTTTACCGAGCGTGACACGATCAAACGCCTGATCGCCGAAGCCGTGGCCACCCGCTCCATCGCCGATTGGCTCGCAGTGCTGGAGCCTGCGGACATCTGGTGCTCCAAGGTTCTGACATGGCCGGAAATGCTGGAGAGTGAGGGCTTCCGCCATCTCGACCTGCTGCAGACCGTGACCCGTGATGACGGCGTGTCCATCGTGACCACCCGCTCACCGTTGCGGATCGACGGGCAGCGCCCGCACAGCGCCGACGCCGCGCCGAAAATTGGGGCGGATTCAGCAGCGATCCGGGCGGAGTTCGGGCTGTGACCACCCTGAAGGGCATGACGTGGAGCCATCCGCGCGGCTACGACCCAATGGTCGCCTGCTCCGCTGAATGGCAACGACTGACCGGTGTCACCATCGAGTGGGAGAAGCGCTCGCTGCAGGATTTTGAATCCTATCCGGTCGAAGACCTCGCCCAAGCCTATGACCTGATCGTCATCGACCACCCTCATGTCGGCCAGATCACCCGTGAGGGCTGTATCGCCCCGCTGGACGTGCCGGGACGTGAGGCAGAGCGGCAGGCGCTGGAGGCGGGTTCTGTCGGCCCGTCCTATCGCAGCTACAACTGGCAGGGTCGGCAATGGGGCTTCCCCATCGACGCCGCCACGCAGGTTCTGGCTTGGCGTCCCGACCTGATCGCCGCCGCCCCGACGACTTGGGAGGCTGTGATGGACCTTGCACGGCAGGGCCGCGTCATGCTGCCGCTGCGGCCGCCCCATTCGGTGATGACCTTCTACACTCTGGCCGGCAACCTCGGCCATCCCTGCAACGTGACCGGCGATACGTTGATCGACACTGAGACGGGCACGCGGGTCTGGCAGATGATGCAAGCGCTATATGACTTGCTCGATCCGGCCTGCGCGCAGATGGACCCGATTGCGGTGTTTGAAGAGATGGCCAAACCGGGCTCACCCATCGCCTGCGCGCCGCTGATCTACGGCTATATCAACTATGCCCTGCCGGGTTTTCGCCCCAACCCGATCCTGTTTGCCGACATCGCGGTGGCGGGCACCGCCGGGCCGATCGGCTCGGGCCTTGGCGGCACGGGCATCGCCGTTTCGGCCCGCTCTGCCCATGTGTCAGAGGCGATGGACTTTGCCTATTGGGTGGCAAGTGGCGCCGGTGCAAAGCGGCCTCTACGTCCGCTCTGGCGGTCAGGCCGGTCACGCAGCGGCGTGGGAGGATGCCGCCGCCAATGCCGCCTGCAATAACTTCTACAGTGCGACGCGCGCCACGCTGGAGGGCGCATGGCTGCGGCCCCGGCATGATGGTGCCATGGGCTTTCAGTCCGCCGCCGCCGAACGCATCACCGCTGGCCTAGCTGCACATGACGCCGCAGGCCCAGTCCTGAACGACATCAACCGCCTGTTTCGGGAGAGTTTCTGAGCCAGGCAACCACCAGCCCGGCAACCGGGTATTTCGAAACTGAGGGAGGAAACTATGACGACCATGATCCGCGGCGTTTTGGCCGCAACAGCCCTGATGTCCGCCACCGCGGCCTATGCCGAAGGCGATGTCACGGCCACCATCGCGGCCCTGCCTGATCTGCTGAAATCCCAGTACGACGGCGCCCCGCAGACCATCCTGCCCGGCCCCTTCGCCGATTTCGCCGCACCCGCCAAGCCGTGGAAATGGTGCCACTCGGAATCCTATCAGGGCAACCCGTGGCGCGTGACCGTCACGGCTGAGCTGAAGCGTCTGGTCGACGGCCTGATCGCCGACGGCACCGTGTCCAGCTTTGAGGTCTCTGACAGCAACGGCGACGTGGGCCAGCAGATCAACCAGATCCGCGCCTTCATCGACAAGGGCTGCTCGGTCATCACCTCAATCCCCGGGTCGGCCACTGGCCTGAACGACGCGATTGATGCGGCTTGGGCCAAGGGTATCCCCTTCATCACCGCCGCCGGTTCCGTCACCGACGTCAACGCGCTGAATGTCGACAGCAACTATGCGCGCTGGGGCTATGACATGATCACCGCGATTGCCGCAGCCCATCCCGATGGCGGCAATGTGCTGATGGTCGAAGGTATCGCTGGTCACCCCATCGTGGTGATGGAGCGTGAGGGTGCCGACAAGGCATTGGCCGAGCATCCGAACCTGAAGGTCGAACGTGTCGTGAACGGCAACTGGACCGCCAACGTCACCAAAACCGTCGTGCTGCAGGCCCTCGCCACCGATCCGGCACAGATCGACGCAGTCTGGACTACAGGCTCCGAAAGCCGCGTCGTGGCTGAGGCGTTTGCCGAGGCTGGTCGTCCTGCCCCCACCATCACCGGTTCGATCACCGGCGACGCGCTGGGCTACTGGAAGGCCAATCCCGACAACTACCACTTCGAAGGCCATGCCGTTCTGCCGCATTGGACTGCTGAGACGCTGTTCCGTGTCGCTGTTCGGGTGATGGACGGCCAAAAACCGACCCTGAACACCCTGCTTATGCCGATTCCGGCGGTGCATGGTGCGGACCTCGGCGCTTGGTACAAAGACTGCATGACGCCCGACGCCGTGTCGATCTTCCCGGTTCCGCCGACCGATCCGGTGGGTGAGGATCTGCTGGACGCCTATTTCGCCAATCCCGCGCCGACCATGGGCTGGGACTACGCCAAGGTGCCGGACGCCTGCGCCAAGTAAGCAACCAATACCGGCCCGGACGTTCCGGGCCGGCCACTCTCCGGGGGCTCTATGCTAACCATACGCGACATATCCAAACGCTACGGCGAAACACGGGCCCTGACCGAGGCGTCGATCGTCTTCCGCCCCGGCACCATCCACACCATTCTGGGTGAAAACGGCTCTGGCAAAAGCACGCTGGTCAAGGTGCTGTCGGGCATCGTTCAGCCAGACTCGGGTCAAATTTTGCTCGACGGGGCCGCGTTTTCCGGCTCTACGCCCGCAGCCTTCCAAAATGCCGGTTTCGCCACCGCCTTTCAAGAGGTACTCATCGCCCCCGATCTGACCGTCACTGACAACATCCTGCTTGGCCTCGATGGGCTGTGGCGCCGCACCGTTCCGCGCGCCCTGCGCCGTGACCGCGCCAAATCCGTGCTGGATCAGATCGCCCGCACGCCAATTGACCTCGACACGCCCGCAGGTCGCCTGCCCCTCGCGGCCCAGCAATTGGTCGTGCTGGCCCGCGCCGTGGCCCGCAAGCCGCGCGTCCTGATCTTGGATGAGATCACCGCCGCGCTGGATTTCAACGACCGTGAGCGGGTGTTCGACTTCATGCGCGCGCAGGCGGCAGCGGGCGTGCTGATCCTTTTCATCACCCACCGGATGGACGAAGTGATGGCCCTGTCCGATGACATCACCGTCCTGCGTGGCGGCCAAGTTGTGCAAACAGAGGCGCGCGGGAACTCAACTCCCGCAGATTTGTTGCGCGCGATGGCACCGCAAACCGCCGCCGAATTGCAGGAGTTGCAGCATGGCTGACACCGCCATCGAAATCACCGACATGGTGCTGCGCCTTGGCGCCAAGCCGATCCGTTGCAAAGTTGGCCAAGGAGAGATCCTGGGTCTCGCCGGGCTGGACGGGCAGGGGCAAGAGCGGTTTTTGCAGGCTCTGGCGGGTCTCGTTCCCGCCGCCAGTGGCGTGACCCGCACCCTGAACGGCCAATCGCGCAAGATTGCGAAGGCAAGGGACGCCACCGCCGCCCGCATCGTCTATGTCCCGCGCGACCGCCGCACCACGGGCATCTTTCCGCAAATGTCGATCCTCGACAATTTCGCCATCGCCACCGTCGGCAACGACCGCCGCTTTGGTTTGATAAGCCCCGCCGCCCGCCGCGCCCGGTATGAGGCGTGGCGAGAGCGGTTGTCGATTGTGGCACCCCGCCCCGACGCCCCGATCACCGCACTGTCCGGCGGCAACCAACAGAAGGTTCTGCTGGCCCGCGCCCTAGCCCGCGAACCAGAGGTGCTGCTGCTCAACGACCCGACGCGCGGGGTCGATGTTGCCACGCGGCATGTCCTGTATGACCTGTTCCGAGAACTGGCGCAGGAGGGAATGACGCTGGTGATCCTGTCCAGCGAGATTGAGGAGATCCTGGTGCTTTGCGACCGGGTTCTGGTGTTCCGCGATTTTCAGGTTGCGGCGGAAATGTCGGGTGATGCGATGACCTCACCCGCTGTCGTGGCCGCGATGTTTGGACGTGCAGCATGATCCGGCGGTGGTTTGCGGCGCAACAGAGCCTTGGCTTCGCCCTGATCCTGCTGCTGATCCTGCTGGCAGCCAATCTTTTCATGAATCCCGCCCGCTTTGCCCCCGCCGCTTGGGGAACGCTGATCGGCCTTGCCGGCCCCCCTGATCGGCGCGGCCTTTGCCTCTGCCCCGGTCATTCTGGCCGGACGCGGCGGCATCGACATTTCCGTTGGTCCGATCATGGGGCTGGTCAATGCGGTGGTTATTCAGAACCTGTTCTTGCAGGCTGGTATCAGTTCGCCCTTCATCCTGTGGCCAGTCGCCCTCGGCCTCGGCGCAGCCATTGGGGCGTTCAACGGCTTTCTCGCGACGATCATCCGCATTCAACCCATCGTGGCAACCCTCGGCACCTATCTGATCCTGACCGGCCTGACCCTGACCCTGCTGCCCGCCCCGGTCGGCCCAGCCCCGGATTGGCTGAAATCGATGTCAGGAACATGGTCTATTGCGCCAATAGGGACGATTGCGGTGCTGTGGTGGCTGCTCCGCCGCACACCATTCCATCTGCAACTGATGGCGGTCGGCAGCGATGACCGGGCGGCCTATACGGCGGGCCTGCCCGTCACCACGATCCGCTTTGCGGCCTATGTGATGACCGGTGCCTTGGCGGGCGCAGCGGGCATGATGCTGACCGCGCTGATCGGCTCGGCTGACCCCAACGTCGGCGCGAATTACACCCTGATCGCCATTGCCTCTGTCGCCCTTGGCGGGGTGCATCTGGGCGGTGGTCGCGGCGGGCTGGCAGGGGCGGCGGTCGGTGCCATCGACATCTTCCTGCTGCAAAGCCTGCTGACCGCCTTCAACGTGTCCACCTATGTTCTGCAAGTCGCCTACGGGGCCATTCTGGTCGCGGCAGTGGTGCTGATGGCCGTGCAGGAACGCCGCGCCGGGAGGAGTGTCGCATGATCCGTCTGTCCCCAACCCTGTACCGCGCGCTTGGGCGCCTTCGTCGTGGCCATCGGGCTGCACACCACGGGCACCCTGCTGATCCCCGGCTATTCGGCCCCTTTCGCCATGCGCGCCATGCTGGTGATCGCCTCACTGCTGGCAGTGGCTTCTGTCGGGCAAACGCTGGTGGTCATTCTGGGCGGGATCGACCTGTCGGTGCCCTTCCTGATCGGCTTCGGCAACGTCACCGCCGCGCAGCTTTATGGTCAAGGGATCGGGTTTGGCTGGGTCATCCTGATCGTGCTGGGCATCGCCGCTGCCATCGGGGCAATCAACGGCGCCCTGTCGCGCGGGCTGAACATCCATCCCCTGATCCTGACGCTCGGTGTCGGGATGATCGTGCAGGGTGTGGTGTTGATCTGGACCAAGGGCTTCCCATCAGGCTCTGCACCGCCGATTGTCTCTGCAACGGTGTCGATTGGCGGTCACTTCGGCCCGCTGCCGGTACCGGCCATCGTGCCGGGCGTGGCGGTGCTGACCCTGCTGGTGGTTCTGCTGCTAGAGCGCACCGTCTTTGGCCGCCGCCTGTTCGCCCTAGGCTGCAACCCCGGCGCCGCCCCTTTCGCCATGATCAACCCGTTGGCCATGTGGACCGCAACCTTTGCCATCAGCGCCGTGTTCTCGGCCCTAGCGGGGATCCTGCTGCTGGGCTTCACCGGGTCGGCCTATGGTGACGTAGGGCAGCCCTACCTGTTCCAGACCATCGCTGCCGTTGTCGTCGGTGGCGCGGCGCTGGTCGGCGGGCGTGGCAACTTCCTTGGCACGATTGCCGGGGCGCTTGTGCTGACCGAGATCAACACCCTGCTGATCGGATTGGGCTTCAAACCAGCCGCCGTGCAGGCCGCGTTCGGCCTGATAATCCTGATCCTCGTGTCGCTCTATGGACGTGAGCGGCATTTGAAAACGACAGTCTGAAAGGGTCCGGGCGAGACATCCCCGCCCGGACCCGTAAAGCTCAGAACCCCTCAATCACGATCTTGCCGCGCGCCTTGCCGGTTTCAATCAGCGCATGGGCCTGCTTCAGCGTGGCGGCGTTGATCGGCGAAAGCGTCTCGGTCAGCGTGGTCTTGATCTGACCGGCATCAACCAAACCGGCAACCTCATCCAGCAGTTTACCCTGCTCGGCCATATCCGGCGTGCCAAAGATCGACCGGGTGAACATCAGCTCCCAATGGATCGACACGGCCTTGCGCTTGAACCCCATGATGCTCAGATTTTCGGGGTCATCGATCAGACCAAAGCGGCCCTGTGGGGCGATTAGGGTCGTAATCTGGTCAATGTGCTGCTGGGTCTGGGTCGTCGAAAACACATAGGCCGGTGCCCCAAGACCCAAGGCCGCCACTTGGTCAGCCAGCGGTTTGCTGTGGTCCAGAACATGATGTGCCCCCAACTCGCGCACCCACTCCTGCGTTTCCGGGCGAGAGGCGGTGGCGATCACGGTCACATCGGTCAGCGCCCGCGCCAATTGGATGGCGATAGAGCCGACACCCCCAGCGCCCCCGATGATCACGATGGCATTGGCCGCACCCGGAACCGGACGGCGAATGTCGAGCCTGTCGAACAGCATTTCCCAAGCGGTGATCGCGGTCAGCGGCAGCGCTGCCGCCTCGGCATTGGTCAGGGATTTCGGCTTGTGGCCAACGATCCGGCTGTCAACCAGATGAAACTCCGCATTCGCGCCGGGCCGGGTGATAGAGCCCGCGTAGTACACCTCATCCCCCACCGCGAAACCCGACACGTCAGAGCCGATTTCCACAACCCGACCAACCGCATCCCACCCCAGCACCTTGTACTGACCGGCCTCAGGGCCAGCGTTCTGGCGAATTTTGGTGTCGACCGGGTTGACCGAAATCGCCGCCACTTCGACCAGAAGGTCGTGGCCAGTAGCCTTGGGGCGCGGCAGGTCGATATCCTCTAGCGCTGCATCGCGGTTGAGGTCTCCGGGGGTTTTGTAGCCGATGGCTTTCATGTTCTGCTCCGTCTGGTGTGTTGCGTTACACCCCAAATGGGCCTACCCTCACAGAACTGCAATACGTACAAAATCTGCACATAGTATCAAAAAGGATACTGTCATGGCCAAGGCCAAACACACCCGGTTCGATTGCACCCCAGGCTGCGCCGTAGAGGCGTCCATCGGGTTGATTGAGGGCAAGTGGAAGTCGATCATCCTCTGGCACCTGCTATCCGGCACCTTGCGGTTCGGTGAAATCCGGCGTCACGTCGAAAACTGCACCCCGCGCATGCTGACCAACCAGTTGCGGGAACTGGAAAATGACGGCCTGATCACCCGCAAGGTCTATGCCCAAGTGCCGCCGAAGGTTGAGTACACCGTGTCAGACCTCGGCCGCACGATGGAGCCGATCCTGCGGGCGCTGAAAGACTGGGGTGAGGCGCATATCGGCCTCTATGGCAAGCCGACCGACACGGCGCTGCCTAACGTCACCTGACCAGCGGCAGTATTCAGCCCTTTCGCTGCAGATGGACTTGGCGCGGTCGGCCCACTCTGTCACCTTGCACCCAAAACCTTCACCCCATGGTGGGATAAATGGCAACAATCGACCTCAACTCTGACCTTGGTGAAAGTTTCGGCCCATGGACTATGGGCGACGACACCGCGATGCTGTCGGTGGTCAGCAGCGCAAATGTCGCCTGCGGGGGCCATGCCAGCGACCCCGAAACGATGTTCGCAACGGTGACGACCGCCCGCGACAAGGGCGTGATCATCGGCGCACATCCCGGCTACAACGACCGCGAAGGCTTTGGCCGCCGGGTGATCCCGATGGCCGCAGTAGAGATTGAACGCATGGTTGCGGCGCAGATCGGTGCCCTGATGGGGGTAGCCGCACTTGCCGGGGCAAAGGTCCGCTATGTCAAAGCGCATGGGGCCTTGGCCAACCTCGCCGCTGACGACCGTGCCGTGGCCGACGCCCTGACCCGGGCCGTCAAGGCCATCTCACCCGACCTCGCCTATCTGGCCATCTCAGGCACGCACCAAGAAGCGGCGGCTGAGGCTGCAGGTCTGCAAACCTACAGCGAGATCTTCGCCGACCGGGGCTATCTGCCCAACGGTCGCCTTGTCCCCCGATCTCGCCCCGGTGCCATGATCCACGACCCCCAAGCCGCTGCGGACCGCCTGCTGCGTTTCATCGAAACCGGTCTGATGCCGGTAGTGGGCGGCGACCCGATCCCCCTGCGCGGCCAGTCGATCTGCGTGCACGGTGACAGCCCCGGTGCCGTTGCCATGGCCCGCCACATCGCCAAGGCGCTGACGGCGCAGGGCATCACCATCCGGCCTTTCCTGTCCCCATGACCACCTATCCGGCCTATCGCCCGGTTGCCGACCGTGCCGTGCTTGTCGAATTCGGCACCCAAATCGCCGACGACATCCACGCACAGGTTCTGCGCCTCGACCGTCTGCTGGCCGCATCGCCACCCGCCGGCGTGGTTGAGGTTGTGCCTGCCTATGCCAACCTGCTGGTCAATTTCGACCCGGTGCTGACCGACCACGCAAGCCTGATCGCCGCTCTGCAAGACCGGTTGCACAGCCCTGACCTGCCCACGGCCCCGCCGCGTCATCATGACCTCGGCATCTGCTACGACGCTGACCTGGGGACTGATCTTGCGGCTGTGGCCAATCATACCGGCACCAGTGTCGAGTCGGTCATCAACGCCCATCTTGCCGCCAAATATAGGGTCTATCTCTACGGATTTGCCCCCGGCTATGCCTATCTGGCGGGCACGCCGCCCGCCATCCAGATGCCCCGCAAACCCGCCGCCGTCCGCGACATTCCGGCTGGCCGCGTGATCATCGCCGGGCCGCAATGCCTCATCACCACGCTGAAAATGCCGACTGGCTGGTGGATTGTCGGGGCGTGTCCCACCCGGATCCTGCGCGACGACCCCGACCGCCCCTTCCTGTTCGACGTTGGGGATACCGTCGGCTTTCACCGTATAAGTCGGGCCGACTACCACGCCGCAGGGGGCCAATGATGCGTTGCGCCCTGACCGTCAGTTTCGCTGGCCCCATGGTCACGCTGCAAGATGCGGGCCGCCCCGGTCTGATGCGCTACGGTGTACCCCAGTCCGGCCCGATGGACCGCCGCAGTCTGGCCATCGCAAATGCGGCCCTCGGCAATCCGCTGGATGCCGCTGGCGTCGAGGTTTCACTAGGCGGGCTGCAACTCGATTGCACGGCTGGTGCCGTCACCTTTGCCGTAGCTGGTGGCGGATTTCAGGTGCAACTGGCCGGGCGCCCTCTGGCGCCGTGGACCGTGGCGACGATCACAGCTGGCCAGCGGCTGACGATCCGACCCGGCGACTGGGGCTCTTGGGCAATCCTGGCCTTCGCGGGGGAGTTACAGGGCCAAACATGGCTGAACAGCCGCGCCACCCATTCGCAATCCGGCCTTGGCGGTGGCATTTTGCAAAGCGGCACGCGGCTGACCATCGACCACGCCGAAACCCGGCCTGCCCGCGAAGGCGATCTGCCGCTTGCCGAGGACGCCCGCCCGCGCGGCCCCATTCGTGTCGTCCTTGGCCCGCAGGACCGGTTTTTCGACCCCACCACTCTGCACGATTTCACCTCCATGCCCTTCAAATTGACTCAGGCTTATGATCGCATGGGCGTCCGCCTCGCAGGTCCGAAACTGCCGATCAATGCCGCCTTGGACATGCCGTCGGAACCGGTCCTGCGCGGCTCGGTTCAGGTCGCAGGCGACGGCATCGCCACAGTCCTGTTGGCCGATCATCAAACCGCTGGCGGCTACCCCAAGATCGCCACCATCATCGGCCCGGATATCGACAACCTCGTGCAGCGGCGCGCCGGGGATGAGGTGCGTTTCGCCGTCGTAGACCCTGATTCCGCCATTCAGGCAGCCCGCCTTGCCCACACCACCCGGACCACCTACCTGACCGAGCTGGCCAAACCCCGCGCCAGCCTGATGGAGCGGTTGATGGAGGCGAACCTGATTTCCGGCGTGACCACCGGCGACTAGGTGCGTCCGCGCGCAAGCCCTCTGCAAACCGGCACCTTTTCCCGACCCTGCCATGCCGCCTATCTCTGCCTGAACAAAGGAGCTTCCCCATGACAGTTGAATTGGGTCTGGACACCTTCGGCGACATCACCAGCCACGCCGACGGCACCCTGAAACGCGCCGATGAGGTGCTGCGCGACGTCGTCGAAGAGGCCGTGGTGGCCGATCAGGCCGGGTGTCGATTTCATCGGCCTTGGCGAACATCACCGGCCCGATTTCGCAATCTCATCCCCCGAAATCGTGCTGGCCGCCATTGCCGGCCGCACCAGCCGCATCCGCCTTGGCACCGCCGTCACCGTGCTGTCGACCGATGACCCGGTGCGCGCCTTTCAGCGGTTTTCGACCCTGAACGCCGTGTCGAATGGCCGGGCCGAGGCGATTGTCGGGCGCGGCAGCTTTACCGAAAGCTATCCGCTGTTCGGCTTTGACCTCGAACAACTACGACCAGCTGTTCGAAGAGCGTCTCGACCTGTTCGCCAAACTGGTGCGCGAGAAAGAGGTGACCTGGTCCGGTGAAACCCGCACCGGGTTGGACCGCCAAATTGTCCACCCGCAACTTGGCCCCGATGGCATGGTCGTCTGGGTCGGCGTCGGCGGCAGCCCTGAATCGGTGGTGCGCGTCGTGCGGCAGGATCTGCAGCTGATGCTGGCCATCATCGGTGGCGACCCGCGCCGCTTCCTGCCCTATATTGACCTCTACAAACGTGCCTGCGCCCAGTTGGAACGCCCGGTGCGGCCCGATTGGCGTTCACTCGCCCGGCTATGTCGCCGCCACGGACGAAGAGGCGCGCGAAGCGGTCTGGCCGCATTACCAAGACATGTTCGGTCGCATCGGCCGCGAACGCGGCTGGCCGCCCGCAACCAAAGACCGCTATCTGGCCGAGGTAGAGCAGGGTTCGCTCTATGTGGGATCGGTCGAGACGGTTGCCCGCAAGATTGCCGCAACGGTGCGCGATCTGGGCGTGCAGCGGTTTGACATGAAATACTCGTCAGGCCCGCATGCCGCATGTCGCACTGGTGGCCGGTGTCGCGCTCTATGGTGAAAAGGTCATTCCGATGGTCCGCGATCTGCTCAGCACCGATCCGCGCCACTAGTGCGTGTTGCGTTTGATTGAACGCACCACGCTCTAAGCCAACCGCAAGCCCGGTCAGCTAAAACAAAGGGCAAGGCACCGTGATGCCTTGCCCTGTCACAGCCTCGGCGGCTTATGCGTCTGCGTCGTCGTCTTCAGTGGCGGTTTCGCTCAACGTCATGGTCACACCCGACCGCGTCAGCGAGTTGAGGGCGCGGCGATAGAGTTTGAGGTTCTTTTCAATCAC
Source organism: uncultured Alphaproteobacteria bacterium (assembly GCA_963781185.1). GTDB lineage: Bacteria > Pseudomonadota > Alphaproteobacteria > Rhodobacterales > Rhodobacteraceae > Stagnihabitans. The sequence continues at coordinate 33,129 of CAWAEL010000016.1, read as the reverse complement.
CTCAGCACGGCCAGCTTTCCAGGCGGCCTTACGCTCTTCCGGCTTGGCGTCGGGATGTGCCGCGACCCATTCCTGCGCCCAGATAGCACGAACCAGCATACGACCGATCTGTCCTTCGATGGTCGGCGAATTGTCCGCGTTGCCCTTCTTGCCTTTGCCCTTTTTCTCGCCGGCGTCTACGTCTGTCACTTCACTCATGCCTAAACTCCTTTGGTAGCCCCCAAACTGGGATATGCCTTTTCTCCAACGAGTCAATTGGTGACGGATGGGCAACAATACAAGCGCTGCAACCTCTTGCGCGGAGACCACGCTGCAAGCGGGTGGATTTTCAGCGGCGTTTCAGGAAACTGGGCAGTTTTCCTGCGTCGGTTGATCTGTTAAGTGCGGTTAACACAGATGTGAATACGGAACGTTTCGGAAGGAAAGTATTATGGCGGGCAAGTTTTTGATGGTGGGCGCGGGGTTGTCCGGCGCGGTGATTGGGCGTCATCTGGCCGAGGCCGGGCATCAGGTCACCATCGTCGATGCGCGCGCCCCATGTCGCCGGAAACTGCCACACCGAACGCGATGCCGAAACCGGCGTCATGGTCCACATCTATGGCCCGCACATCTTTCACACCGACGATGCCGAGGTGTGGGACTATGTGAACCGCTATGAGACGCTTCATGCCCTACAAGAATCAGGTCAAGACCACCTCGGGCGGGCCGGGTCTATTCGCTGCCGGTCAACCTGCACACCATCAACCAGTTCTTCGACGCCACCATGGGCCCGGACGAGGCGCGCGCGTTTCTGACCGCGCAGGCCGACACCACCATCACCGATCCGCAAACCTTTGAGGAACAGGCGCTGCGCTTTGTCGGGCAGGGTCTGTATGAGGCGTTCTTCAAGGGCTACACCCAAAAGCAATGGGGCTGCCACCCGTCCGCGCTGCCCGCCTCGATCCTGAAACGCCTGCCGGTGCGCTTCAACTATGACGACAACTATTTCTTCCACAAATTCCAGGGCATGCCGGAAAACGGCTATACCCAGATGGTCGAAGGCATCCTCGATCATCCCGGCATCACCGTGCATCTGAACACCCGCTTCACCCGCGATCAGGCGGCCGACTATGACCATGTGTTCTATTCCGGGCCGCTGGATGGCTGGTATGATTTCGACATGGGCCGGCTGGGCTATCGCACGCTCGACTTCGAACGCTTCACCCATCAGGGCGACTATCAGGGCTGCGCCGTGATGAACTATGGCGAGGTGTCGGTGCCCTATACCCGCATCACCGAACACAAATACTTTCGCCCCGTGGGAAAGCCATCGAAGGCTCGGTCTGCTACCGCGAGTTTTCGCGCGAATGCGGCCCGGACGACATTCCCTACTACCCGATCCGCCTGATGGAAGAGCAGGACCTGCTGCGCCAATATGTCGCCCGGGCCGAGGCAGAGCAGGGCGTGACCTTTGTCGGGCCGCCTGGGCACCTATCGCTATCTCGACATGGACGTGACCATCCGCGAGGCGCTGAACACCGCCCGCGCCTTCAGCGAGCCATCTGGCCAACGGCACCAAGATGCCGGCCTTCGCGGTGAAGCCGATATGAACCAACCGCTCGCCGGATCGCCCGATCTGGTCGAGCGGGTCTCGTCGCGACTGCGGATCGTGGCGGTCGTGGTCACCCACAACCGCAAGGCCCAGTTGCGCCGCACGGTGCAGGCCCTGCTGGCCGAGGATCTGGATGAGCTGGTCGTCGTCGACAATGCCTCGACCGACGGCAGCACCGACTTCCTGTTCAACATCGACGACCCCCGCCTGCACATGATCACGCTGGATCAGAACCGCGGCGGGGCGGGTGGTTTCGAAGTTGGCCTGCGTGAGGCGATGGCGCAGTTCGACCCCGACTGGTGCGTCGTGATGGATGACGACGCCCGCCCGGTTCCCGGTTCCATCGCGCAATTCCGCAGCAAACTGCCCAAGGATAAGCCCGCCCGCTGGGAAGCGGTCGCGGCGGCGGTCTATTACCCCGACGGCCATATCTGCGAAATGAACCGCCCGTCGCGCAATCCGTTCTGGAATATCGGCAGCTTTGTGCGCACCCTGTGCGGCGGTGGGCGGTCCGGGTTCCATATTCAGGATCAGGACTACGCCTCGGAAGAGGAATTGCCGATTGATGTCTGTTCCTTTGTCGGCCTGTTCCTCTCGCGTGCCTCCATCGCCCGGGCCGGATTCCCGGACGGCGATCTGTTCATCTACGGCGACGACGTGCTTTACACCCTGAAACTGTCCCGCAAGGGCGGGCACATCGGCTTTGCACCGTGGCTGCGGTTTGAACATGACTGCACCACCTTCCGGCGCGGCGGCGGCCATGTGCACCGCCCGATGTGGAAGGTCTACTACAACTACCGCAACGGCCTGCTGGCCTACCGTGAGGCGGCCGGGCCGATCCTGTTCTGGCCGGTGCTGCTGGTGGTCACGCCCAAGTGGCTGCTCAAAGCCCGGCTCTATGGCCCCGATTGGGTGCTGTATATCAAACTGCTATGGCTGGCGATTTCCGATGCCCTGCGCGGCGATATCACGCGGTCGCATCGGGTGGTGCGCAAGGCTGCAGCACATCCGCATCGTCCTGCGACACCACGCCCTGTGGACGAATAGGGCGGCATCTCGCCGCCCGCCGTCGTCAGACATCAGGTTGGTTAGAGCGTGTTGCGTTCAATCGAATTCCCTCTGCACCCCGAACGCGTGTGCCAGCGCAATCGCTGCCTCGGGGTGCAGAGGGAATGCTCAACTCCAATAGAACGCAAGACGCTTTAGTCTTCCGTTTTCGCAAGACGCGCCGCGCGGCGTTTCCCACCCCCACCTTTGCCAGCGCCTTTCCCAGCACCAGCGCCCTTGCCGGCGCCCTTCAAAGGACCACCCTTGCCGCCCCTGCCTTGGGCCTTCTCCGCAGCCCTCTTGCGCGGTGCGGTGCCCGCCAGTGCATCGGGCGTGACCACCCGTGCCCGGTGTTCCAGACGGATCATGCGTGCAGTGTGTTCCGGGTCAGACTCCACCATGCCGACGGTCTGATCGACAAACAGGTTGATCAGATACTGCTCCCGATCGCTGAAGTGATCTTCGATCCGCACAGACTGCGCGTCCGCAACAGCCTTACCGGGGGCCGCATTCAACGCGTCGCTCATCGGTGTGCCGGTGAAGAAGGTCGCGTCCATCTTGGCCGCATCCTCTGAATACAGACCGCGCAGGCTTTCGGCCAACTCTCGGTGAATGCTAACCTTGGTGCCCTTGCTAAACGTACTGGCATTCATCCGGCGGGCGAAGGCGCGGCCAAACACGGCCCGATTGGCGGCCGCAGGCTTCCCGGGGCCATTCTTGGCGAAGGCCAGATGCAGTTGCCGCACGATCGACAGGTTCTCAAGCGACAGCGACTCATTCGTATCCGGCGCCTCAGCCAGAGTGAACTCTTCGGTTTCCAAGGCGAATTTCATGAAGTCGGCCACGACATCCTTGCGGAACAGCAGATCCCGGATCATCGGACGCACTTCGAAAGCCGCCCCAAAGGTTTCCCGCCATTTGGTGAAACGCGGCGTGTAAATATAGGCCGAATTGTTGAATAGCGTCTGATGCAACTCGGTCATCGTCCCTAGAAATGCGCCCAGTTTGACGCGCTCGGCATAGGTTGACGCCACACGCTCGGCATGGGGCCGAACATAGGACAGGAACCGCGCACCCGCCGCCAGATCAGGCATATAGGTGTCGATCGCCTCTTTCAGCGTTGCAGGTTCCACATTTTCAAATTGCTCGGCGGAAATGACGGCCACGTCGCAGGGGTTGCTACGGATGTCGTCGAGAATGTCGCGGAACAAAGGCTCTGCCCTGTTGCTCGCCCCGCGCCCATTCAGGCTCTGGGCAAAGGCGATGTGGCTGATCCTATGCGCCTGTGGGTAGAACAGTTTGACGCTGTCGCAGGTGCAACCTTTGGACGACAGGGCCGTTTGAATTGCCGTCGAACCGGTCTTCATATCCCCGAGGTGGAACACGACTTTGGTCATTTTGGAAAGCTCCGAATTGGTCAGTGGGGACATCGTCAAGCGCGGCTGTCACGTCATGTCGTGGTTGGTATTGCGATATTCCCGATCATCGCGGCAAGTTCTGCCAAGCTGTCGTCGACGTCCTTGATGAAAGCCTGTGTTTCGTCTGACAGAAACTCTTCCGGGCGCAACGCTGGAACTTCACCGCGCGCACGCCGAAAAGCAGCATCCCAGATGCCGGGCTGGTCAAGCAGCATCTTGGCCAGTCTTCTCGCATGGCCTCGCAGCGCCACAATGGCCTCGGGCGCATGGAACGCCTTGACGGTGTGGTCCATCTTGTCCTGAACCGTGTCATTTCCAGCGGCGATCAAGGCGGGCACCATGATCGGTTTACCGAAAAAGTCGCGGTCCATATTTTCGGCGTCTGCCATGCAATTTTCGGCAATCCTGTCGTAAAGGGCCTTGCTCGGCAGCAACTTCGTCCCCTTGGCACCTGTTGCCGAAATAAGAGTGTTGATCCGGCTTCCGACGGCCTGCCGTGTGGAGTTTGCAATCTCAAACTTGCGCAGAACCTTTTGGACCAGACGCAGCCCGGACAGATGTTCAACCGACAATGAGCTGTTTGACTGAGTCTCCCCAAGAATGCGAAACGGCGCCCCCGCCAAGGCGATCCCCAAGAAATCGGCAACCACATCGCCATCCTGCAAGGCCTCGCGCACCATGGGGCGCAGCACAAATCGGTCACCAAAGACCGCCTGCCATTTCATGAAACGGGTGTGATAGTTCAGTACGTTTTCGGTCTTTTGGTTTTCAAAGAAGCTGTCGATGTCGGTAAACAGCGCCCCGTCCTTGGTTCTTTGGGCATAGGCCGACACAAACCGGCTGACATGCGGGCGGACATAGGCCACGACCTGCATGTCGCCAGCTTGATCCGGCATAAAGCTTTGGAATGTCTGCTGCACCAACTCAGGATCCACTGGCGCAAACTGCTCTGCCGAAATCACCGCCACATCGGCCCGCGACTCGGACAACCAGTTAGCGTATTTGGCAAACTGCTTCTCTTTGAGACCGGCGCGTTTGTTTGCTTTCAGGCTGTTGGCAAGCACGACCGCGCTCAACAATTCCGGGTAATCCAGTGACATGGACTCGCATTCAAACGCGCGCTTGAACAAGACCTCTTGGATAGAGCTCGTCCCGGTCTTGGGATCACCAATATGAAGAATCAGATGCGCCGTCATATGGTCCTGCCTTCTGGTCCCTGAGAGTCACTGGTCAAATGGGGGCGTTCACACGTCACTGCTGATGCCGGGGGCGGCAATGATCGTCGCAATGTCAGTCAGAAGCGCATTCACCTTGTCGACATAGACCTGCATCGGCATCGGCATCTCTGCGTCAGTCGCGGCCCGCTGCCCGATTTCACGCTCAAACGCGATGTTCCAGGCAGCCGGGCGCCGCTTGAACATCATCGCCGCCTGTCTGGCCTTGCCGCGCAGGGTCTTGATGGCCTCTTCGGTATAATATGACCGCGTCAACATGTTCTGATCGCTGTCGACGGTATCGGACGCAGCGGCCTCCAGCGCGTTGGCCATGATGGGCTTGCCAAAGAACTCGGTGTCCAGCGTGTCAGCGTCGCCCTTACAATAGACCTTGATGTCCTCATACAGCTTGCGGTTCATCCGCAATTTCGTCCCGACACCGGGATGTGACCGCGCCAGAGATCGGTTGATGTAGTCGCCCACCGAATGGCGCGTGCCGACCGGAACCTCATTGCGCTTTAGCACGGCCTGCGCCTCGCGCAGCCCGACCACAAACTCCAGCGGCAAGGAGGTGTTGGCCTCCGTCGCTTGCTGCAGCGTAAACGGCGCGTCATTCAGGGCGAGGTGCAGAAAATCCTTCACGACATCGCCGTCGCGCAATTCCTCGCGGATCATCGGGCGCAGGGTAAAGCGGTCGCCGAACACCGCGCGCCAGTTTTGGAACCGCGGTGCATAGTGCAACAGGTTCTCGGCTTGGGTCCGCACAAAGAACGCTTCCATGTCGCCCTGAAACAGCCCGGCCTTGGTGCGCTGCATGAATGCCGACACCAGACGGTTCGCATGGGGGCGCACATAGGCAATGACACGCATCGTCGCGACATGGTCCGGCACAAATTCGGTCAGCGTGTCCAGCAAGACCTGCGGGATCGACGCGAAAGAACTGCTCGCTCGACACAATGGCGACATCGGCATCCGAAGCGTCCAGCCACTTTGCCAACTTGCTGTAGCGATCATACCGCCGCCCCATTGCTTGGGGTCGCTCAGGGCATTGGCCAGCGGGAAAGAGTTCAACTGATCCGGATAAATCCACCGTGGCTGAGGGTGAGTCCCACAAACCCCGACGCAGCACTTCCTGAATCGAAGAACTGCCCGTTTTGGGGTCGCCGATATGCAGAACCAGTGATTTAGCCGTCAAAGCCGTCTCCAGTTCGATTTGCTGTGGCTACAGGCCGCGGCCTCAGGGCTTCGTGGATGGTACTCTGCGCGTCATCCACCACAGGCTTCTTGACCAGCTTCAGCACCTTTTGCCAGAAACTCGGCACGGTGATCTCGGCATAGCCCTTGCGGTATTTGTCCAGCAAGGCGCCATAGCCGAACATCAGCCGCAGCGTCAGCCACCGCAACCGTAGCCGACAGCGCACAGAAGCGGATCTTGGATTGCTGCACGGTATAGGCCTTGTCGCGCGTCGAATTCAGATAGGTGATCTGGATGCTCCCCAGACCGGTGCAAAGTTGTTGCGATCGCGCGGCTGCAAGACAACATGGTTGCCCCACATCCTGTAGAACGGCAGCAGATGGCCATTCAGCGTCCAGCGAAAGAACTTGGTGGCAGGTCCCGGCATCCCCCGCCCAGAAGCGACGGCGCTCGGTCAGGTCCAATTCCGAAATCGGTTTCCACGCCTCAACCTTGTACAGCGCCTTGACGGCCGCCCGCTGGGCCGCGGCATCCGGGTTTTCGGCAAAGAACTCCGGCCCTTTCAGGACGTCGTTCCATGCCATCAACTGGGCCTCGACCGTCTCATACTGGAACTTGGACAAGTTGCGCAAGAAAAAGCCCAGGCCAATCCGGGCAAGGTTCAGCGGTCCCATTGTCCATCTTTTCCAGCGTCAGATGCTGCACCATGTGGTTGCGCAGGTCGAGGTACAGCGTCATCGGCGATTCCTTGTCGCTGAAATCCTCGGCAAAGGACACCACCCCGTTCAGGGTGGTGATGTGGAAATCATTGGCGAGCGAGAAGTTGATGTCGTCGCCGCGCACAAAGAACGGAAACGGATAACGCGTCACTTGCTTGATCGGAAAGGCAAAGAACCACCAGCCGCCATAGATTTTCGGGCTGCGTTGGGCGGCTGAGGTGAACTCCATGTTCATCACCTGCGATCCAGTTGCGCAGGTCGACGCCGTTGAACTGCGGGCGACAATTGCGGTCAAAGATCGCGCCATTCTCCCACATCCGCCACTTGTCGGAATTGCTGATCATGGCGCCCGCAACGGTGGCTTTGGGGTCCTTGGACAGCGTCAGATAGGCATAGGCGCGGTGCAGCGCCTCCATCGGGATCGACGCATCGTCATCCATGAACAAGACATGGCTGTAACCCGGCCGTGTCGGCCTCGATCAGCCCGCGCGTAAAGCCGCCCGCGCCGCCCAGATTGGCGTTGGGAATGCGGGTGATCTTGTGGATCTCGATGATGTTGGCGCTGTTGCCATTGTCGACGATGTTCAGATGCATCTGATCGGCGAAGTCGCAGGTCTTGAAATAGCGTGACATGCGCCGCGCGGTGTTTTCCACCTCGGCCTCGCGCTTGAAGGTGGTGATCGACAGGCACAGCTTGACGTCCGGGTTGATGCGGCCGGGCACGGCATAGCGCGCCTCCATCAACTGCACGCCCGGGCTGATGGCGTGCAGTTCAAAATAGATCATGCCGGTCACGGCCGTCTTGGCATAGTCCGACAGGTCGATCATCGTCTCATTCGCCGGCGACAGCGTATAGGCTGCATCGCACAGCAATTCCCATGACCGGTCCGGGATGGCATGGAAGACCTTGACCAGAACCCGGCCACGGCCCAGCAGGCCCAGATACAGCCCTTCGGGTTCGCAGGCGGCATGCCATTTGCCGATGTTCAGCGCGTTGAAATAGCTGTCGAAATGCACAACCGTCCGCTGATCGATGCTCAGCGTCTGGGTGTCGCTGTTGATAGGTCAGCCGGGCCGTTGGCGTGAAAGAACATGGCGGCTTCGGTGCACAGCCCGGCCTCGGGATAGATCACATGCTGCAACGTCACCAGACTCGCCAAGCACATCGGTCAGGTCACTGTCGCGGTTCACCACGATGCCCGTCACCTGCAGCAGGTTGAGCCCGGCCTCGCGCAGCGTGTCGTCAAAATCAGCCTTGACGTCCAGCGTATCGGGCAAATTGTGCAGCGACAGGGCGACGAATTCTGGCTGGAACACCAAGGCATAGCTCGGCCTCTTCAGCCAGTTCGCTTTCCATGCTGACAACCTGCAACCGGTCGCGCAGATCGACGCCCTGAAACTTGGCGGCTGGCTTGTCGTCCTGGTCCGGCAAAACACCGTTTGACGCAATGAACCACTTTTCACCGGGGTCCAGAACGGCGGCCCCCAAGGCATAGTCGGGGCTGCGGGCAAGGGACAGATAGGCCTGAATCCGGTTCAGCGTTTCCGAGGCAATCAGCGTCGTCGGGTCCAGCACGATCGCATGGCTGTATCCCTGCGATTTGGCATCCTGCAACTGCGCCAACTCGGCGGTTCCGGCGGCCGCATGCAAAACCTGCGCCCCTGCTGCCTTGCCTGCACCAGCGCACCACTTCTCCAGATGCTCGCGCGACATCACCTCTTGCGAGACCGTGGTCTCGGTATCCGCCATGCAAATGGCCAGACGCATCCCCGCACCAACCTTGCCGGCGGTCAGATAGCGCGCGCCGGTCACGGTCGCGATGCTATCCTCGCTGCAATTGGTAAGTTCGAACCAAATCCCGCCCGACACCGTGTTCAGCGCGTAATGCGACAGATCGACCACGGTCTCTGCCGTCGGCGACAGGTCCAGCACGTCGCTGGTCAAACGCTCCCATGACCGGCCCGTGGCGACCTGAAACACCTTGATCTCAACTTGCCCGGTGCCCGTGATGGCGAGATACAACCCGTCCAGCCTGCAAGCCCGGTCAAGGTTGCCAATCCCGATCATATTGCCGAACGTGTCGGTCTTCAGCGTCGCTTCCGGCGCCAGGAACACGGTCCCGCTGGATTCGCTGACCCAGCCTTTTCCGGTCAGGTTGTAGAAGACACCGGGCTCCGTGCAGACGCCCTGCAACGACAAAACCATGGTCTGCAATGTCACGGCGGGTCGGCCCAGAAGAACCTTTTCGGCGCTGTGCGTCTCTGCCGAGTTGCTTACGGGCAGGGTGAAGCTAAGGGCATTTCGCACGGGGGCACTAATGACGGGGGCATTTGGCAAGGTCGGTCTCCAAATCAACGCGGGTCGGGTTCAGCCAGCAGGAATACGGCAGAAGGACAAATCGGGCCTTCTAAGACTAACTCTTTGCGGCCGAGTCAACATATTGCTTAATCAGGCCCCGGATCATCGGTGCCACATAGTCTCGCATCAATATGCCGCTGTCAGTGGGCAACGACATATTGGCCAAAGGCACAGCCGGGCCGGGCAGCTCATCAAGAAACAGGTCGTCCCGGTTGAAGTAGCGCCTTGCGATATTGGCATTTCCTTCAGCGTGGGTCGCCAGAATTCTCATGCGGGTCTCATAATCGATCAGCAGGGTGTTGTTGTCGCCCGCCAGCGGGGCCAACTGCAAATCAACGCCCTGTGCCACCGACTCCAGCTCTGCCCGATATTTGTCGGGTGCCTCATCAAGCGGCAAACGCCGCACAAATTCAGCGATTGACGGAGAGTAGCTGGAGTTCAGCTGCGGTGCCGGGATCATCCCGCTCAGGTCGGTCAGGCCGATCCGGTTGCAGAATGCCGCAACGGGCCCATCCGGCATCTGCGCCTTTTCATAGACATAGGGCAGAACGTTTTCCTGCCCGAAAACCTGATCCAGATGGCCCAACAGGCGGTCATAATGGATCCAGTGAAACTCTTCCGCCCGCGCCAGAAATTCCGCCAGCGTGCAATGGCTCAGCGATTTGTTCCACTGCCACTTGATGTTCTGCAGGTACCAGCTTTCCAGCCACAGATCCTGACGCCGCAGCGCAAAGATCACCTTCACATCGAAATCGTTGCGGAACTCGGCCAGTTGGGACAGGTCATGGCGCGTGCACACGTCTTCATCGCTCAGCAGGATCGAGTCGATCTTGGCCGGAAGCCTGCGGGCGCGTTCCTGCAAATCCAGCGACACCTGTTTGACAGAGTTCTGCCCCGAGAAGATCGAGTTGAACACAGCATGGTGACGGCCGGTCCGCATGGGATGAAGGATGCCCCGCGCCAACAGTGTTTCCCAGTTGGCGACCATGAAGGCTTGGATGGAACTTGTTGCCGTGCGGTGCGTGCCGATGTGCAGGTACAGTGTTGTCATATACTTCTCAAAGTGCGCATCGACCTGGTTCTCGCAGCCCGATCATATTTACGGCCCGCAGTGTGCACATGCATACCTTGGGATTGTTGGCTCGTTGGATGTCATGTGAGTTGCTAAAAGGCAAGTTGCAAACCATTTCGCGCTGGAATCGGAAGGATTCAAGCCGAATATTTTGCCATATTAGACTCGAAACTACCGGGGGTTGTGCCCCGCGCCAAACTGCGATTTTGGCCTCTTGCAGCCATCGGTTCAGTCCGCGCGACAACGCGTTCCACCTGCCGTTGTCAGACGATCAGTCCGCCAAATGGGCGCGAAAACTGTTGATGACCTGGGTGTAGACGTCGCGTTTGAAGGGCACGATTGCGGCCAGCAAATCTGCCGCGCCGATCCACCGCCACTCGGCAAACTCAGGGTGCTCCTTGGCGATGTCGATCTCGGTCTCTTGGCCGTTAAAGCGGAACAGGAACCATTTCTGCCGCTGCCCGCGGTACTTGCCGCCCCAGATCTTGCCCAGCAATTCGGGCGGCAGATCATAGGTCAGCCAGTGATGCGTCTTGGCCAGAAACTTCACGCTGCTCGGCGCCAACGCCGGTCTCCTCCCACAACTCGCGCAGCGCGGCCTCACGCGGCTTTTCGTCGTCGTCAATGCCACCCTGCGGCATCTGCCAGGCGTCTGCCGTGCTGTCCAGCCGCCGCCCGGCCCAGATCAGACCCTGCGCATTGATCAAGCGTCACGCCCACGCAGGGGCGATAGGGCAGGGCGGTAGGATCGGTCATGCTGGGTCCTTGGTACGGGCCGCGCTCCGGGCGCGGCCCTGCTTTTCAGGCGCTGGGTTTACGGCTTCTTCTCGACGGCTGCCAGACCGCGCAGAATGTCCACCGCATAGGCCAGCTGGTAATCGTCGTCGCGCAGCTTGGCCGCCTCTTCGGTGCGGGCGCGGTCGGCTTCCAGCTGCGCCTTTTCCTCGTCCGTCATCGAATCGTTCGACAGGATGCCGCGCAGATCGGCCTCGGACCGGGTCTGGTTGTCCTTGGCCGCCGCTTCATCCGTTGCGGCCTTGTTCGGGTCAATCGGCGGCTGGTTCACCACGATATCCGGCATCACGCCCAGCGCCTGGATCGACCGGCCCGACGGCGTGTAATACCGCGCCGTCGTCAGCCGCATCGCGCCATCGCCGCGCACCGGGATGATGGTCTGGACCGAGCCTTTGCCAAAGCTCTTGGTGCCCACGACAATCGCCCGGCGGTGATCCTGCAACGCGCCCGCCACAATCTCGGATGCCGAGGCCGAGCCGCCGTTGATCAGCACGACCACCGGCTTGCCATCCGCCAGATCGCCCGGCGTCGCGTTGAACCGTTCATTGTCCTGCCGGGTTGCGGCCCCGGGTCGACACGATCTCGCCCGCGTTCAAGGAAGGCGTCCGACACGTCAATCGCCTGGGTCAGCAGACCGCCCGGGTTGTTGCGCAGGTCGAGGACAAAGCCGTTCACCTTGTCCATGCCGCCCGCTTCATCGACCGCCTTCTTCAGTTCCGTCTTGCAGCCCGGTATAGGTCTGGTCGGTGAACGAGGTGATCCGCAGCACCACCGTATCGCCCACGAACCCGGCCCTTGACCGCCGCCACCTTGATCGTGTCGCGGATGATCGACACGTCGAACGGGTCCGGCACACCCTCACGCACCACGGTGATCACCACCTCCGACCCGATCGGCCCGCGCATCAGGTCAACCGCCTGATCCATGGTCAGGCCCAGAACCGTCTTGCCGTCCACCTGGGTGATGATGTCGCCGGTCTTCATCCCGGCCTTGTCGGCAGGCGTGCCGTCGATCGGGCTGACGACCTTCACATAGCCGTCCTCCTGCGTCACCTCGATGCCCAGGCCGCCAAACTCGCCCTTGGTCTGCACCTGCATGGCGGCGAAATCTTCGGCATTCATATAGCTGGAATGCGGGTCAAGCGAGGTCAGCATGCCATTGATGGCCGCCTCCATCAGCTTCTTGCTGTCGGGCGCTTCGACATACTGGTTGCGGATGCGTTCGAACACATCGCCGAACAGGTCCAGCTGTTCATAGACCGAGGTGCTTTTGCCCGCCGTCTCGGCAATCAGCGGCCCGGCGAACTGGGTGGTGATCAGGGCCCCGGCAAAGGTACCGCCCAATGCGGCCATCAAGATCTTGTTCATGCGCGTCTATTCCTCGTTTGGCTCGAACCATTCCAACGGGTCGACTGGTTCGGCCTTTTGCCTGATCTTCCATGTAAAGCGTTTCCGACCCGGAAGCGCCACCGCCATCTTTTGCGGGCGACAGAATGTCGGCCCCGTTCGTCGCCGTTCCGCCCATCAGGCCCAAAGGCTGGCCCGCGCCAATCACATCGCCGACGTCGCCATATACCGTCTCTAACCCGGACAGGATCAATAGATAGCCCCCGCCGGGCTCAATGATCATCACATTTCCGTAGTCGAGCAGCGGCCCCCGATAGCGGATCGTCGCCGCCCAGGGTGAGGTGACAAGCGCCAGCGGCCGCGTCGCCAGCGTGACGCCGGGGCGTTTGACACCCTTGGCATCGGTTTCGCCCGGCCGCAGGATGATCGTCGCCCAGCACCGGCCAAGCCAGCCTGCCCTTGGCCTCGGCAAAGCCCGGCTCTTGATAATCGTCTGGCGACAACCCAGCCGAAAACGCATCCAGCGTATCGGCACTTTCCAGCAATGCCTTCAACACCTCGGGGTCTTCGGTGAACCGCTTGGGCAGGTCGGTCCGGTCCGATATCGCCTGGTTCAGCGCTGCCCGGCATCCTGCGCCGCCTGCAACCCCGCCCCCAACGACTGACCCGCCTCTTTTTGCAAAGCCGCGCAGATCGGCGAGTTCCTGCAAATTGCTACGCAGCGTCTCGGCCTCACGGTACAGCGCCGGGGTCACATCGGCCAGCATCATGCCCGACCGCGCCGTGCCAAGCGGCCCCCCCGGATGCAACAGCAACAACGGCCCCTGATCGGCATCCAGACTGCTCAACACGCCAAGCAATTGCGACAAACGCTCACGCTTGGCGTCGAACTGCAGCGTCAGTGTGGTTTCGCGCAATTCGGCCTGCCGCAACGCCTCACGCAAGGCGCCCAGCCCCGTCTCATAGGATTTGATCGTCGTGGTCAGTGCCGACACCCGGTCCTTTGCGGTCTTGGCAGCCTGCATTGCCTCTACCGAGGCCTTCAGACCTGCCGATGCCGCAGCCGCAGTCTTGGCCACATCACCCGTCACCTCTTGCGCCCCCGCCGAAAACGGCAGGGCCAGCAGCACGGCAAGGGCAGCAGCGCGGATCATGCCAGCAGCAGGCTCCGCCCGGTCATTTCTGGCGGCTGTGGCACGTCCATCAGCGCCAGCAGCGTCGGCGCCAGATCGGCCAACCGCCCGCCATCGCGCAACTTCGCCCCCGCAGGCCCACCGACCAGCACCACCGGCACCGGATTGACGGTGTGTGAGGTGTGCGGCCCGCCCGTCACCGGATCAACCATCAGCTCACAATTGCCATGGTCAGCAGTCACGATCATCGCCCCGCCAGCCTTTTCCAACGCCGCCAAAGCCCGGCCGAGCCCGATATCCACCGCCTCAACCGCCTTGATCGCGGCTGGCAAAGACCCGGTGTGCCCGACCATATCCGGGTTGGCGTAGTTGACCACGATCAGGTCATACCCCTTTTCAATCGCCATCACCAAATGATCCGACACCTCAACCGACGACATCTCTGGCTGCAAATCATAGGTCGCCACCTTGGGCGATTTCGGCATGAAGCGGTCCTCGCCAACAAACGGCTCTTCCCGCCCGCCGTTCAGAAAGAACGTCACATGCGGATATTTCTCCGTCTCGGCCAGCCGGAACTGGGTCAGCCCCTGCTTGGCCACCCATTCGCCGATGTTGTTCGGGATCACCCGCTTGGGATAGGCCGTCGCCATGTATTTGCTATGCGCAGTCGGAATATTCGACCATCCCCAGCAGCGCCGACCAGACCGGGCGCTTGCCCGTGTCAAAGCCGTCAAACTCCGGTGCCGCCAAAGCCGCCAAAATCTCACGCGCCCGGTCAGACCGGAAGTTCAGGCAGAAATAGCCGTCGCCATCCTTGGCCCCGGCATAATCCCCGATCACCGTGGGGGCGATAAACTCATCCATCTCACCCTTGGCAAAGCTGTCCGCCACCGCCTCTTGCGGTGTCGCGGCATGGGCGCCCTCGGCGTTGACCATGGCACGGTACGCCCGCTCCACCCGTTCCCAGCGGTTGTCGCGGTCCATCGCCCAATAGCGCCCGATCACCGTGGCAACCTTGGCCCCTTCGGGCAGCGACACCATCAACTGCTCTACAAACTCATCCGCAGACCCCGGCGACACATCGCGCCCGTCGGTGATCGCGTGCAGCGCCACCGGAACGCCCGCCGCCGTGATCGCCCGGCACGCCGCCAGCACATGGTTCAAATGCCCATGCACCCCACCGTCAGAGATCATGCCCATCAGATGCGCCACGCCGCCGCTGGCCTTCACCTTGGCCGCAAATTCCACCACCGATGGGTTCTTGGCAAAGGTGCCATCCTCAATCGCCAGATCAATCGCGCCCAGATCCATCGCCACAACCCGACCCGCGCCGATATTGGTATGGCCGACCTCAGAATTGCCCATCTGCCCGGTCGGCAACCCGACATCCGGCCCAAATGTGGTCAGCGTGGAATGCGGACACTCTGCCCAAATCCGGTTGAAATTCGGCACATTGCCCAACGCCGGGGCCGATACCGCCGGATTGGTGCCAATCCCCCAGCCATCAAGAATACACAGGACGACGGGTTTGCTCTTGGTCATGGCACGGCCTTTCGGTTTGATGCACTGCTCTTACCCGGTTGGGACCAGACGGGCAACGCCGGGAATGCACAGCAGAATTCCTTGAAAAGAAATTTGGTCCAGTCCCGCCGCGTCGCCAAAAGCCTAAAATCTGGTTAACAAAATTCGCGAAACACAATCAATACAACAGCTTATCAAAGCGTCCAGATCTGGACGCCCCCTCAAACCCGATGATACGGCCCGCCCGCCAAGATCGTCGCTGCCCGGTAAATCTGTTCGGCCAGCATCACCCGCACCAACATATGCGGCCAAACCATCGACCCGAAACTGACCGAGGCCTCAGCCCGACCGCGCAGGCTGGGATCAATCCCATCCGCCCCGCCGATCACAAAGGCCACATCCTGCCGCCCATCATCACGCCACTTGGCCAGCATCCCGGCAAACTCCGGCGACGACATCACCCGCCCCCGTTCATCCAGCGTGACCAGCAACGCACCCGAGGGGACAGCACGGGCCAACAACTCAGCCTCCGCCGTCATGCCCCCGCCGCGTTTATCCTCAACCTCATGTTCAGACACCGGGCCCAGACCCAAGGGCCGCCCGGTGCGATCAAAGCGTTCATAGTAGTCATTCGCCAGCACCCGTTCAGGCCCGGCCCTCAGCCGCCCGACAGCGCAGACATGCAGCCGCACCCGCCCCGCCCGCTTAGACGGACGGAGTCCGATGCGCGCCCGCAGGCATCCACATCTTTTCCAGCTGATAGAATTCCCGAACCTCGGGCCGGAAGACGTGAATGATCACATCACCGCCGTCGATCAGAACCCAATCGCCGGTTTCCTTGCCTTCCATCTTGGCCGCGACACCAAACTGCTGGCGCAAACGGTCGGCCAGCTTTTCAGCAATCGACGCGACCTGACGCGACGACCGGCCAGAGCAGATTACCATGTAATCCGCCACGTCCGAACGCCCGCGCAGGTCAATCTCGACCACATCCTCAGCCTTGTCATCGTCGACAGAGGCGAGAACGGCGGCAAGAACCTGTTCAGGGGAATAGTCTGGCGAAGCGGCAGCACTCATGCGCTCGGCCCGCGGCCCGACCGGCAAACCGGTCGCAGGGTCAGAATGAGACAGGACATCGTCCTCCAAAAAACGTGCGGTTCAGCGCCCGGGATGGGGCGACCAGCACAAGGTCAGTTCTGCGTCAACGTATCACTGCACGCCGGCAACCTCAACGGAAACGCAAGGCTAGGCGCAATATGGGCAATAACCCCGCATTGCAAGCGCTATCGGGCCAAATCGGGCTTAATCGGGCAGCTTGGACTGGGTGCCCATGGCTGGCGGGGTATCTGCCCCCAGAATCCGCACCTCGCGCTGCGGGAAGGGGATAGAGAATCCCGCAACCTTCAACGCATCCCACAACGCCAGAAACACCTGCCCGCGCACATTGGTCAGCCCCTCTCGCGGGTCATGGATCCAGAACCGCAGCACGTAATTGATTGAACTCTCACCAAAGCCCGTGACGTGGCACACCGGGTCCGTGGTTTTCAGCACCCGCCCGACTGACTTGGCCGCCTCCACCGCGACTTTGCGAACCTTGTGCGGATCGTCGTTGTAAGAGGTGCCAAACTCCAGATCCAGCCGGACCAACTCATTGCTATGCGACCAGTTCACCACCTGACCGGTGATCAGATCCTCATTCGGGATCAGGTATTCCTTGCCGTCGCGGGTGACGACCGAAACATAGCGCGCACCAAGCGCCTCAATCCAACCGAAGGTATCGCCGAGACTGATCACGTCGCCGGGCTTGATTGATTCGTCGAGCAGGATGATCACCCCCGACACCAGATTGGACACGACCTTTTGCAGACCAAAGCCCAAACCCACACCGACAGCACCCGACAACACCGCAAGACCCGTCAGGTCAAACCCAACCGCCTTCAACCCAAGGAACACGGCAGAACCATACAAAATGACCTGCGTCAGCTTGATCGCCAGCACCCGCACGGCGGGCGACACATCCTCGTTTTGGGCGAGTTTTGAGTGGATGGTCCGGGTTATCAGCCTTGCCATCGTGATAAGCGCTGCCGTGATGACGAGCGCCTTCAATATCCCGAACATCGAAATTCGAAAATCGCCGAAGGTTATGGCCAGACTGTCCAGAAACTCTGTCGCGGCTGTCAGAAACCCCGTGTAGTGCAGCGTCACATAGATCCAGCCGCCCCAACTGGCCATGCGCCGCACGAACCGGTTTCGGATCATCCGGGCCATCAGCCCGATCAAGACCCAAGCCGTTGCAATTGTAGCGGCAATGACAAGCAGGTAGCGCCATGACGGGTAGATTGAGACCTGCTGCATGACAAACACCGCCATCCAGGCCAGCACGATGAAGCTGATCCCCCTGATCCGGTTCTTCAGCACCACGTAGGTCCGCATGCGCGATATGGTCACGCCTTCCAGCCCGCGCAGATAGTCTTCGACCCTCGGTTCAACGATCCATCGGATCACCTCGGACAAGATCAGCACGAAGACCAATACGACGACCTGAATCAGCCGCGATTGCAGGGTCAACGATTTCGCGAACGCCACAATCTGGTTTAGCAGGTCAACGGCGGTCGCCATGATGTCCGGGTCGATTTGGTCCATACTACCTCTTCCATTTTCCTCTACTTTGCATGGAAGTTGCGCATTCGCAAACACAGCCCTGTGATATTGCCAGATGGGTCATTCCAGCGTAGAACACCTGCCATGTACCGCTTTTTCGACATGGCTGATCACGCGCGCCTGCCTTGGCGCTTTACCCAGCGTTTGCGCTCTGTCCTAGCACGCGCCTGACCGTGCAACGCGTATCAACGCGCCCTTCGCCTATCCCCATTCCCCATTGCTGAAGTGAGAGAGCCATGACCGCTCGTACCCTCTATGATAAAATCTGGGACGACCATTTGGTTGACCAAGCCGAAGACGGCACCTGCCTGCTGTATATCGACCGCCATCTGGTCCATGAAGTGACCAGCCCTCAGGCGTTTGAAGGCCTGCGCCTGACGGGTCGCACCGTCCGCGCGCCAGAGAAAACCATCGCCGTGCCGGACCATAACGTCCCCACCACGCTGGACCGCGCCAATGCCGCGACCATGACCGAAGACAGCCGCATTCAGGTCGACGCGCTCGACAAGAACGCCAAGGATTTCGGCATCAACTACTATCCGGTGTCCGATGTCCGCCAAGGCATCGTGCACATCGTCGGACCCGAGCAAGGCTGGACCCTGCCCGGCATGACTGTGGTATGTGGTGACAGCCACACCGCAACCCATGGTGCCTTTGGATCGTTGGCCCACGGCATCGGCACGTCCGAGGTTGAACACGTTCTGGCGACCCAAACGCTGATCCAGCGCAAGGGTAAGAACATGAAGGTCGAAATCACTGGCCACCTGAGCCCCGGTGTCACCGCCAAAGACATCACCATGGCCGTGATCGGCGAAACCGGCACCGCTGGCGGCACCGGCTATGTCATCGAATACTGTGGTCAGGCGATCCGCGATCTGTCGATGGAAGGCCGCATGACGGTCTGCAACATGGCGATTGAGGGTGGCGCCCGTGCCGGCCTGATCGCCCCGGATGAGAAGACCTTCGCCTATTGCAACGGCCGCCCGCACGCCCCGAAAGGCGCTGCTTGGGATGCCGCCGTCGGCTATTGGAAAACCCTGTTCTCCGACGACGACGCGCATTGGGACAAGGTCGTGACGATCAAGGGCGAAGATATCGCGCCACTGGTCACATGGGGCACCTCGCCTGAGGACGTCCTGCCGATCACCGCCGTCGTCCCCTCACCCTCCGACTTCACCGGTGGTAAGGTAGAGGCCGTGCAACGCGCGCTCGACTATATGGGCCTGACCCCCGGTCAGAAACTGTCCGAAATCAAGGTGGACACCGTGTTCATCGGGTCCTGCACCAATGGCCGCATCGAAGACCTGCGCGCCGCCGCTGCGATCCTGAAGGGCAAGAAGAAGAAAGACGGCATCCGTGCGATGGTCGTTCCGGGTTCGGGTCTTGTCCGCGCGCAGGCTGAAGAAGAGGGTCTGGCCCAGATCTTCATCGACGCCGGTTTCGAATGGCGTCTGGCAGGCTGCTCGATGTGCCTCGCGATGAACCCCGACCAACTCGCCCCCGGCGAACGCTGCGCCGCCACCTCAAACCGCAACTTTGAGGGCCGTCAAGGCCGTGGCGGGCGTACCCACCTGCTGTCGCCCGCCATGGCAGCCGCCGCGGCAATCACCGGCCACCTGACCGATGTGCGCGATCTGATGTGATTCGCACGGCAAGTGGCGTCGGATCAAAGAAGCCGTCGCCACTTGCCTACTGTCGCTGCACAGGAAACAACTCTTCCCCAGATCAAACCGGTCACACAACCTTAGATTGAATTAGCCTCAAATTGATCCCGCTTTAGTGGTGAAATCGCCTATATTTTGCCACAATCATTGAAATTCAATTCACGATGGGGTTATAGTGCCTTAGCGCGGTGTGGACTGTCCGGCTGCCAGTATTGTGAATATTTGCTCGGTCCGAGGAGAAATGAAAATGAAATTTGGAAGATTAGCTGCTCTAGCCCTTAGTCGGCGACGGTCGCATTTGTGACTGCGCCGTAGTTTCGCGGCGACGATTTTGCGAATCCCCGGCGGCGTTCAACGAACTGGTGTCTGATGATCGTCTATGGGTCTCACGCTCGCGTAACGGGCTATTACGGCGCGAACCTCTATCTGACTGGTCCTGCCACCCTTCAGATCACCTATTTGGGATGCTGAAGCAGGGTACAACAATCAGTTCTTCTGGTGGGACAACGTCGTTCCAAAGCCGCGACGCCCGGCGAACAATTCATGGGTTGCGGGGGCTGCAAACCAGTCGACCGTGCCGTGTCTATGGCCGGCCTGCTGGACTTTTCCTTCATGGCAAATGGTGCTCCTGAAGTTGCCAACGGGTCCAATCGGACCCACTGGTTCGAATGCTCCACCCAATTTCTTCCTTTCCTTTGACGGTGGTAGACCGGTTGGACAACGGTTGCTATCGATAGTGCTTTGGTTTGACGACGATGGTGCGGCCCAGATGACAACCACGACGACATGGCGATCCGTATTTCAATCACGGCGGCGGCAGCGGCACGCTTTCCACAGTTCCGGTTCCGGCAGCGGGCTTCCTGCTGTTCGGCGCTCTCGGTGGTCTGGCTGCGTTCAAGCGTCGTCGTAAGACCGCTTGAACTAGACGGCTCCACTTTATCGACATTGCTGAAAGCCCCGCCATCCGGCGGGGCTTTCGCTTTTTCGGGTTTATTCGTGCGACCCAATCTGGCATAGCGACTCTGCGTTGATCTCAAGCGATTTCCAGTATTGGGACAGGGCGCGAAGGAACGGATAGTTGGAAAGACTCACACCCATAATCGGCGCCACGGCCCACTTTCCGCTGGCCAACATTGACACCACGTGAGATCCTCCCAAACAGTTCCGCGAATGACATCGCCAGCCGCAGCGTCCTATCGGGCCCCTGACTGACTGGCGCGGGCGGATGATGTAACCGGGCCTCGGCCCAGACAGAAAGGCGACAACAATGCGCAGTTCAACGATCCTGGTGATCTTCGGCATCGTGGTGTTTCTGGGCGGCGTCATGGCCGTGGCGAACCCGTTTGCGGCGTCGCTTGCGGTCACCACACTGGTTGGCGTCTTTCTTCTGGTCAGCGGCGCAATGCAGCTCTGGCTCGCCTACCGGGACAACACGCTCCCCCACCGGGTCTGGACCATCATCACCGCGCTGATCGCGCTGGTGGCGGGCGTGTCCCTGCTGGCGAACCCGTTGCAGGGCGTCATCTCGCTGACCCTGCTGATCGGCGCGCTGCTTCTGGTCAATGGCGCCGTCCGCATCGCGATGTCCTTTCGGCAGCGCGATCAGATGGTCTATTGGGTGCTGCTGTTGTCAGGCGCGGCCTCTGCGGTCATCGGCATTCTGGTGCTCACCAACCTGCTTGCGGCAGCGACTACCCTGCTTGGCCTGCTTCTGGGCATCCAGCTTTTGGCCGACGGCATCGCGCTGATTGCACTGGGGATCATTGCCCGCAAGCTGTTCTAGCCCTATCCGGGCCGGGTTCGCCCACAAAACGGAGTCTGTCTTGGACAAATTCACCACCAACACCCGCGCGGCGGCGGCCACATACACCGGCCACCTGACCGGGCAAAACAGCGAGACGGTCTGAAAGATGGGGCGACCGACCTTGGATACCCTCTTCGAAACAGCGCCCGCGACATGGGGTCTGCGCGGCGATCCCGGTTTATGGCGCGAGTTGGAGACTCAATTCGCCCAAACGCCCCTACCGCAAAGTTTTGCCGACCTTTGGCATACGCTGGAAGAGGCTTACGAAAAGGCCGTCGGACAGCCCCTGACCAACCCCGAAACCACCGTGGTCAAACGTTTTGACGCCGGCGGAATGTCGGGCGGATCCATTCATCCCGGAACATGGGCCACAGTTCTGTTCCCTCTCATCAGTCACCGATATGCTGCGATCGTACATTCGCAGCGCACATAAAGAAGCACAGGAAAACCAACATCATGGACAAGTTCACCACCATCACCGGCGTCGCGGCCCCCATGCCGCTGGTCAATATCGACACCGACATGATCATCCCCAAGCAGTTCCTGAAAACCATCGCCCGCACCGGCCTTGGCAAGAACCTGTTTGATGAGATGCGCTATACCCAAGACGGCGCTGAAATCCCGGACTTCGTGCTGAACCAGCCCGCTTATCGCCATGCTGAAATCCTCGTGGCTGGCGAGAACTTTGGCTGCGGCTCCTCGCGCGAACATGCGCCTTGGGCTCTGCTGGATTTCGGCATCCGCTGCGTGATCTCAACCAGCTTTGCCGACATCTTCTACAACAACTGCTTCAAGAACGGCATTCTGCCGATCGTGATGCCGCAAGAAGTGGTTGATGTTCTGATGGCCGACGCCCGCAAAGGGGCCAACGCCCGCCAGACGATCGATCTTGAGGCGCAGACCGTGACAACATCCGATGGTCAGGTGTTCGAGTTTGAGGTCGACAGCCACCGCAAGCATTGCCTCATCAATGGGTTGGACGATATCGGCCTGACGCTGGAAAAGGCGGCCGCGATTGATTCCTTCGAAGCCAAGGCTGAGGCCCTGCGCCCTTGGGCCTGATCTGCTCCTGACCACTACATCTTGTGCCGCCTTGGTCACCGTAGCCCAAGGCGGCCTTTTTTTCACCACCTGATTGATTCAATCCTGCAACACCTTGTCCCTGAAAGAGCCATACGGATTACGTCAAGTTAACCATGCGGTTGCGGGACAGAGCGAAAGAAGGCACAATTTGGGCAAGATTGAGGCGGTCCGCCATAATGTGCGGGAATATCATCGGAACAAGAGCCTGGCAGAGTATCAGGTTCGTCCGGGCAAAGGGTGCAGGGGTGGTCTTTTCGCGACTGACAGGTGCAGCGACGCGCGCGCTTTTGGTGATGATCGTCATAGCGACGCCGACGATACTGCTCATCGATATTCGGCCCGACAGCCAGCAGATGGTGGCACTTGTCGCCCTGTTTGCCGGGGTGCTGACCTTCGTCGAATACAACGCCGTCTATCCCGGGCTGTTTGAATTCCGCGATGCGCCGCCGTTCAACCGCATCCGCTTCTTGATGCTGTTCGCCACCGTGTTCTGCCTCTCCGCGATAGAGCGTGGCCGGACAGAGCCGTCGACAATGACCGAACTGATCCACGCCGTTGGCGCCCTGATCGGCCTGTCGATGGATTTCCCCTACAGCCCGGTGCGTCTGGCGACGCTGATGATGGGGTCTGGCGCGACCGATGCCCAAATCGGAGCCGTGCGGACTGCGGCGGGCATGTCCTACCTGATCTCGCTGGTCTCGCTCGGCATTTTCGCAATCCAACTGCGCGTCGGGACGTGGCCGCGCCGCGACCGGGCCTTCAACGTCTGGGTCAACCTGCCGACCTTTGACCCGACCTCGGGCGGCGATGTGGTTGCCCGCCTGACACGCGACGCCCGCGTTAACATTGCGTTAGGGTTTTTGTTGCCATTCTTGATTCCGGCTGTGGTCGAAGTCGCCTCTGCCGGGTTTCAACCGCTGGAACTGACGTCGCCGCAAACCCTGATCTGGACAATGACGGCATGGGCCTTTCTTCCCGCCAGCCTGTTTATGCGCGGCATCGCGATGGGCCGGGTGGCCGACATGATCGCCGACCGCCGCAAGGCCGAGGGTGGGCCTGCCGCCACCGCACATTTGTCACCGGTCTGATCGTCTGGCTCTGTCTGCTTGCGGTCCTGACCCTTCCGGTTCGGGCCGATGTGCTGCGAATAGCCACCTACAATCCCGAACTGACCCGCCAAGGCCCCGGACTGCTGCTGCAAGCCATCCGCAAGCGCGATGATCCGCAGGTGCAGGCTGCCGTGGCCGTGCTGGTCCGGTTGAAGGCCGACGTCGTTGTGCTGACCGGGGTCGATTACGACTACGGCCAAGCCGCGATCTCTGCTTTGGCCGCCGATCTGGCCGAAGCCGGGCTCAGCTATCCCCACCACCTCGCCCTGCGCCCCAACACTGGCGTCGCGACTGGCCTCGATCTCGACGGCAATGGCCGGACCGGCGAGGCGCGTGATGCCCAGGGCTATGGCCGTTTTGCCGGATCGGCTGGCATGGCGATCCTGTCCCGCTATCCCTTGGGCACGCCCGCCGACTATTCCGGGCCTGCTGTGGCGTGACTTGCCGGGTGCAGACCTGCCCCCCGACATGACCGACGCCGCCAAGGCTGTGCAACTGCTCTCCACCTCGGGCCATTATCAGGTGCCGGTGCTCTATGCTGAGGGGCGGGCGCTGAACCTGCTGGTCTGGTACGCCACCCCGCCGGTCTTTGACGGGCCAGAGGATCGCAATGGCCGCCGCAACCGGGATGAGGCGGCCTTCTGGCTGCGGCTCCTCGATGGCAGCTTGCCCTATCCGCCGCCACCAAGCCCCTTTGTCCTGCTCGGCCAATCCAACCTCGATCCGGTCGATGGCGACGGGTTGCACGATGCCATGCAGGCCCTGCTGACCAACCCCGCCCTGCAAGACCCGCAGCCGCGCGGCACCTCTGGCCACACCGATCCGGGCCAGAAGGGCGATCCGGCCCTCGACACCGCTTTCTATCCCAAAGGTGTCGGCGGGCTGCGGGTGGATGTCATCTTGCCACAGGCCGGGCTGAACGTGGCGTCGGCAGGCATCCTGTGGCCCGCCGAAACCGATCCCTTCGCGGCCATCCTTGCCGCCGCCTCACGTCACCGCCCGGTCTGGGCCGAGATCACGTTGCCCTGAGGGGCCAACAACTCCGGCGCCAGCACCTCCAACTCTTGCCGCAGCACATCCTCCAGCGGTGTCAGGCGAAACTCCGGCAACAGCGCGGCCAAGGGGGCCGGGTCGAGGGAATGCGGCGTGTCGAACAAATAGCGCATCTCCATCAACTCCCGCGCCAGTTCCCAGACCGGCGCCGTCAGCCGCATCGCCCACCACATGAAGTTTGACAGCCGCATCGGCTTGCCCGTCATCCGCTCCACCGCTTGCGCCACCTCTTCCATCGATAGGGTGAAACCCGCAAAGGGAATGTCGGCAAAGGCGGGCAAATTATCGCGCCGCTCACTCAGCGCCACGGCGGCCCGCGCCATATCCGGCAAATAGGCATAGGCGCGGCGGACACCGGGCGCGGCGGCGGTGACAATCTTGCCCTTGCCCACCGATTTCAGCACGATCATGTTCCAGAAACTGCGCGCCTCGGTCGGCAGGATGAAATCCCCGCCCCGCAACACAATCACCCGCAGCCCCCGCTCAGTCGCCGCCCGATACTCCCGCTCCATCTGCGCCCGGATCGCGCCCTTGCGCGCCACCGGCCGATGCGGCGTATCCGGCCCCCACGGCCCGGCCTGATCGCCGTAGACATAGACGTTCCCCGGCACCACGACCGTCGCGCCAGAGGCGAGGCCCGCCGCAATCACCTGCGCCGTAATCTCGGGGATCAGCCGGTCCCAAGCGTGATAATTCGGCGGGTTCATCGCGTTGACGATCACATCGACCCC
Organism: uncultured Alphaproteobacteria bacterium; assembly: GCA_963781185.1. Lineage (GTDB taxonomy): Bacteria > Pseudomonadota > Alphaproteobacteria > Rhodobacterales > Rhodobacteraceae > Stagnihabitans. The sequence continues at coordinate 7,614 of CAWAEL010000016.1, read as the reverse complement.
CTGCGCTGCGGCCATCATGTCGGTGCCACGCTGGAACCGCTTCACCGTCCAACCTGCCGCCGCATAGGCCTTTGCCGCCTGACTGCCAAACAGCCCCGATGCACCCAAAACCAAAACCGTCCGTGCCATGTGATGTCCTTTCCTTGGTGTGATCCCAAAATGGACTCAAAACCGGCGAATGGATATTGGCAGAATTTCTATCTCTGCTATACATAAATGTATGGATAACCTCGACTGGACCCTGCTCCGCTCTTTCCTGACGGTGGCCGAAACCGGCTCGCTGTCCGCCGCTGCCCGCGCACTCGGCCTCAGCCAACCCACCCTTGGCCGCCATATCGCGGAACTGGAGGCGGGGCTGAACACCGTGCTGTTCACCCGCGTAACCCGTGGTCTGGTGCTGACCGATGCCGGGGCCGCGATGATCCCCGCCGCCCGCCAGATGCGTGAGGCTGCGGCCCAACTGACCCTGCTCGCTGCCGGGCGCGAAAGCTCTCTGTCCGGAACCGTGCGGCTGACCGCCAGCCGCGTCGTGTCGCATTACCTGCTGCCGCCAATCCTCGCCGACCTGCGCCAACAGGAGCCGGGGATAGAGATTGAACTGGTGCCCTCAGACAGCAGCGAAAACCTGCTGTTTCGCGAGGCCGACATCGCCCTGCGCATGTACCGCCCCACGCAACTGGATGTCGTCACCCGCCATCTGTGTGACCTGCCCATCGCAATCTATGCCGCCAAAACCTTCCTCGACCGTCACGGTCGCCCCGAAACCCCCGAACAACTGCTGGCCCTGCCGATGGTCGGTTTTGACCGCTCTGACCTGATCCTGCGGATGATGGCCGGTCTCGGCATCCAACGGAAGCGAGAGGATTTTCCGGTGCGCTGTGACGATCAGGTGGTGCATTGGGCCTTGGTGCGCGCCGGTTGCGGCGTGGGGGCGGCGCAAACCCCCATCGGCGACGCCGACCCGCTGGTAGAGCGTTGTGCAGACTTCATCGCCATGCCCGCGCTGCCGATCTGGCTGACCGCCCCAGAGGCCCTGCGCCAGAACACCCGCATCCGGCGGGTCATGGACCACCTTGCAACAGCGTTCAAATCCCTGACGCCCGCTGCATGACAAACGGCGGGCAGAGGGTTTCACACCCTTCGCGACCGATTGGTTGCAGCAACCAAGCGCTCTCCTCCCGTGGGATATTTCTCCCAGAATGAAAGGGGCAGGGGGGCGGCTCTCTTGACCACGGGGCAGCCATTGGCTAGGCCACGCCAACCCCTACAACCAAGGAATACGCCCGTGGCCAACCCTTCCCTCCTTATCCTCGCCGGTGACGGCATCGGTCCTGAAGTCATGGCCGAGGTGAAAAAGATCATCGGCTGGTTCGACGCCAAGCGCGGAATCACCTTTGACGTCAGCGAAGGTCTGGTCGGCGGCTGTTCCTATGACGCCCATGGCACGCCCTTGACCGACGAAACCATGGCCCGCGCACAAGAGGCGGACGCCGTGCTGCTGGGCGCTGTTGGCGGCCCGAAATACGACAAGCTGGATTTCTCTGTAAAGCCAGAGCGCGGCCTGCTGCGTCTGCGCAAAGAGATGGACCTGTTTTCCAACCTGCGCCCGGCCCAGTGCTTTGACGCCCTCGCCGATTTTTCCAGCCTGAAGAAAGAAGTCGTCGCCGGTCTGGACATCATGATCGTTCGCGAATTGACCTCGGGCGTCTATTTCGGCGAACCGCGCGGGATCTTCATGGAAGGCAATGAGCGGGTCGGCATCAACACCCAGCGTTACACCGAATCCGAAATCGCCCGCGTCGCCCGCTCGGCTTTTGAGCTGGCCCGTCGGCGTGGCAACAAGGTCTGCTCGATGGAGAAGGCCAACGTCATGGAGTCCGGCATCCTGTGGCGCGACGTCGTGCAGGAAATCCACGACAAGGAATACCCGGACGTAGAGCTGTCGCATATGTATGCCGACGCTGGCGCCATGCAGCTGTGCCGCTGGCCCAAGCAGTTCGACGTCATCGTGACCGACAATCTGTTCGGTGACCTGCTGTCCGACATGGCCGCGATGCTGACCGGGTCGCTCGGCATGTTGCCCTCGGCCTCGCTCGGCCTGCCGCAAGCCAATGGCCGCCCGAAGGCGCTGTATGAGCCTGTGCACGGCTCGGCCCCCGACATTGCCGGTCAGGGCAAAGCCAACCCGATCGCCTGCATCCTGTCGTTCGCCATGGCGCTGCGCTACAGCTTCGACATGGGCGACGATGCGACGCGGGTCGAAAAGGCGGTTGAAAAGGTGCTCGCCGATGGCGTCCGCACTGCCGATCTGATGGGTCCGACCGGCGGCACCCCGGTCACCACCTCCCAGATGGGGGACGCGGTGATTGCCGCGCTCGACGCCAGCCTCTGATACGATCCGGGCCGGGGCGATCCCCCGGCCCATTTCCCTGCTATTCCAGCCGCACCGCGTTATGGCCCCTTGATCTTTCCCTGCCGCCGGGCGAGGTCATTGTATCTACTTCTCCCAACTCATTCTGTTGGACCGGCGGTTTCTCCGATGGTGATGACTTCCAATCTGCGCGGCGCGCTTCTGGCGCTCGGGTCCTTTGCCGCCTATGCCTGCTGCGACGTGTCGCTCAAGGCGATGGGGCAGGATATGAACTCGTTTCAGGTCATGTTCATGGCGGCTGCCTGCACGCTGCCCTTCGTGCTGGCCCGCATCTTCTGGACCGAACGCGGCGCCGGCCTCTGGCCGAAACTGCCGTATCTGACCGCCCTGCGTGTCGTGATCACGATGCTGGGCAGCGCCTTTGTCACCTATACCTTCACGCATCTGCCGCTCGCCGAATGCTATGCGCTGATCTTCACCATGCCGCTGATGATAACCCTCCTCGCCTGGCCGCTGCTAGGGGAGCCGATTGACCCGCTGCGTGCCGTCATCGTGCTGGTGGGGTTTGGCGGCGTGCTGATTGCGCTGCAACCTTCGACCACGACGTTTCAACTGGCGCATCTGACGGCTTTCTGTGCCGCGACGACCGGGGCGCTGAACTCAATCCTGCTGCGCAAGATCGGGCACCGGGAAAGCGCCGGGGTCATCCTGCTTTATCCGCTGATCTTTCAACTGCTGGGCAGTGCCTGCGTCCTGCCCTTCGTCTGGCGGCCGATCTCGGGCCATGATTTGCAAATCGGCCTGCAACTGGGGGCGCTGTCCACCTTGGGCGGGCTGCTTATCATCGCGGCCTACCGTACCGCGCGGGCCATCGTCGTGGCACCCATGCAATATTCGCAGATCCTGTGGGCCAGCACCCTCGGCTTCATCTTCTTTGGCGAACGACCCAGCCCAGCGACCGCAAGCGGGATTGCAGTTATCATCGCGGCCGGGCTGGCGCTGCTTTTTGTGGCAGGTCGCCCCACACGGGCCGGGCAATCCGCCGCCCTTTAACGGCGGATCCCCGCCCCTGACGCCGATCTGCACGCCCTGCCGCGAATTTCACGGATTCCCCCCTTGAACTTTTCGGCGTTCCACGAAAGGGATGCATATACGCGAAAATCCTGTCGCGGCCCAGTTTGCGGATCCCAAAATCATGGCTATGGCCTCATCGAACCTGCGCGGGGCGCTTTTGTCGCTGGCTGCATTTGGCATCTATGCCTCCAACGACGTGATCGTGAAGTTCCTCGGCTCCAACGCCAGCTATCACCCGTTCCAGACCATCTTCTTTTCCGGGTTGATGAGCTTTCCCTTGATGACCATCTTGATGATGAGCGACAAGAGCGACGGCAACCTGCGCCCCAAGATGCCGGGCTGGACCGCCCTGCGCGCCGTTCTGACGGTGTTGAACGCGCTGACCGGGTTTTACGCCTTTTCGGTTCTGCCGTTGTCAGAGGCCTATCCCATCTTCTTCGCGATGCCGATGCTGGTGACGCTGATCGCCATTCCGATGTTGGGCGAAAAGGTGGGGCTGCACCGTGGCGTCGCGGTGGCGGTCGGGTTGGCCGGGGTGATCGTGGTCGTGCGTCCCGGTTCCGCAGCGTTCGGTCTGGGTCATGTTGCCGCTTTGGCGGCAGCGTCGCTGGGCGCGCTGAACTCGGTTCTGGTGCGCAAGACCGGCAAGGCCGAACGGTCTGCAGTCATCATGCTCTACCCGATGATCGCGAACTTCGTGGTGTCGGGCATCGCGCTGCCCTTCGTCTACAAACCCATGCCGATCGAACATATCGGGTTGGTTGCGGCCATGGCGTTGCTGGGACTGACGGCCTCGCTCTTGTCGATCTTTGCCTATCGGGCCGCCGCTGCCGTCATCGTGGCGCCGATGCAATATTCCCAGATCATCTGGGCGACGATCTACGGCACGATCTTCTTTCACGAAACCCATGATCTGGTGACCATTCTCGGCACCGGAATCATCATCGCCTCAGGCATCTACATCGTGCTGCGCGAGGATAAAGCGGCTGTGTCCATCAACCGCCCGGTGCTGGAAACCCGCAGCCGGTCCGATTTTGGCCTGACACCCCGGCTGTCGTCATGGCTCAAGGTGTTCGAAGGTCGCAAAGGCAGCAAGTATGAGGGGTGAATCCCTTTCACCCCTCTTGCAAAGCCCGCTCCGACGCGGTAACCCCCGCGCACAGTCGGAGCGTAGCGCAGTCTGGTAGCGCACCTGCTTCGGGAGCAGGGGGTCGGAGGTTCGAATCCTCTCGCTCCGACCAATTTCCCGAGATTAAAACAGCCACTTACAGCTTACCCTGCTAGCGCTGTTGGCCAGCTAGATGCACCTCGTAAGCCATCATAAGCAGCGCAGAGCGCTTCCGCCAACTCAGCCCCCAAATAAAAGCACCCCGCACCCGAGGGGCGCGAGGTGCAGTACAGGTTCACGCGAAGGAGCTCGCGCCGCTGCTGAGTCCGTTGTTGATCACGATGACACGGTTTTCTATCACCGCCGGGCGTGTCGCTAGCCCGGACCTCCGGTTGCGCATGGGGCACGCGCGAAGGGTTCTTCTTCGGCCAGTCGCGCTTGGGGGCAAGCGACTTGCACCCTTCACACAGGCGCAGCCGATCACGTCTTGGCTGAAGTATGGGTCACAGCACTTCAAGCAGACCCGCCAGCCGACAGACCTGACTACGCGGGGCGGATTGTGGTCATGGTCCAGCACGGGTTCGCGCCGCTTGCCTCCGTCCCACGCCCACATCCCCGGTTCGCTGAACCCGGTCATGCTGACCCCGACACCGACCTTGGCAAGCTGCATGACGCGCACCGCTGGCAGCGCTGGCGCTGGTGCGGGCTGTGCGCTGGTGCCGCCGTTACCCCGGCCCGCACCCTGCTCACCCCCCTGCGCCGCCGCTGTGAGGCGCGGTGCCGTGGTGCCCTGCCTCCAAGCTACCAGCCAGTCAGGTTCCTCGGTCACACCCCATGCTCCCAAGCCGCGTTCGACATGCGCTGCCAAGTGCGCCAAGTGCCGTCCTTCTCCCAACGGCGCAGGCTTCCCAAGACGAGCGGCCAGTCCACAGGGTCCAGCCCTTCGACACCCTCGCCGAAGGCTTCGAGCGACCCGTATTGGCGGACGATGGGTGACTGCGGTGCAGCGCGTGCCGCCTCTAGCTTCTGCACGCGCCGCAACATGGACTGAGCGGTGCCCATGTGGTTATTTCGCTTCCAAGTCCTCGACCCGTTGCGTCAGGGTCGCGACCTGATCGGTCAACTCGACGACCCGCTTGGCGATCGCTTGCGCCAACTCAATCGCCTCCGCGACCCTGTTGACATTGTGCTCGGCGGCGCGATTTGCGCCCATCGCGGCCATGGCGCGCGGTTTCGGTTGGGGTATCTTCATCGTATCACCTTCATCTGTTTGAGGACGTCATAGGCTTCGGCTCGCAGTACGGGGTCGCCGCAGTCGCGCATCACCTCCAGCATGGATGCGACCGCCACCTGCCGCAGTTCGCCGCGCTCGCGGTCAGTCATGCTGGCAAGCCCGTTTTCCAAGCGCTCCCGGTTCTCGGCTGCAAACTCGACGGCAGTAATGGGCATGACCACAATCCCAAGCGCCATCTGGTCAGCGACGCTGACAGCGGAATCGACTGCGGCTTGGTACTCGTCTATGAGTTGCGTCCGAAGCACGTAACGCCGCTCCGATCCGCGCAGAAGCGTCTGCACGAAGCAGTCGCCCACCTCGGGTTCGTAGGCGTAAACATGGTTCCGCGCTGTGTTGATGACCGTCATCTAATTGATTGCCTTCGCTTCAAGGATTGCCAGCCGTTGTTCAAGTTCTTCGGTGGCGCGAACTTGACTGAGCGTCCCGACCATCGTCACGATGACCTGCCCAATGTCCGGTGCCACCTGCCCGCCAGCGACAGCCGCCAGCACCGCCTCCACCTGCCGCGTGATGGGCAACGATGGGTCAAACTCGAACTGCACCTTCTCAGCCTGAGCGCGGAGCGTCGGCGCGATGCGTGCCAGTACGATGCCCGCAGCGGTCATGTCTCCGGCCAGTGCGGCGTCAAGGACCACGCGGGCGACCTGTGGTCCCTCGTCCCGCAGTGCCGCTTCCACCTTCTGTTTCTTGTCCAGCACACCCTTGGGCCTGCCAGCGGGGTTGGGCGAGGGAGCGCCCTTCTTCCAGTTCGGGTTGCCGGGGTTCGGCATCGGAACATGGTTCTTCATCCAGTCAGGCTGCACTACATCATTCATCAGATCACCCTTGTTTCATCAATCCACGACCGTGACTGGTCACGGGGTGTTCGCAATGAAGTGCCGTTCAGCGGCGGTCTTGGCGTTGCGCAGGGCCGCGACCTTGTGCGGCGGTGCGCCCACCGCCTTCTCGATTTGACCGAACAGCAGACCGCTGCGCTCGCCCACAAGGTCAAGGCCTGCCTGTGCCGCACGCAGGCGCTTGGCGGTGGCAGGGCTTTGCTTCTCGTGCCACGTGCGGAGCAGGATCGCTTGCATGTCAGGGGTGATGCCGGACAGATAGGCTGGAGCGCCAAGCACTGCGCTCGCGCTGTCAACGTCGCCTGCCTCAATTGCCTGCCGCACAAAGTCCATGGCCGACTTGCCATCGGCTTTCAACCCGCGCACATAGTTCCGTATCTCGACTGCGATGGTGTGGGCGGCACGCGCCTGCACAGGTGCAGCCAGTTCGCTTTCCAACGCCGCGATCTGCGTTTTGAGGGTGTTCGCTACGCGGTCAAAACCAGCCGCAGCGCGCTTGAACACCTTTTCAGCCAAGTCCGAGGTGTGCAAGATTTGCTGCGCCTCGTTCCATGTCGGGTTCGTCTTGGCAGCTTCGCGCGCTGCGAACACCTTCCCGATACCCTGATACGCCTCATCGAACGCGGTGACGACCGACCCAAGGACAACCTTCGTCTCGTCGTCGTACTCCTCAAGCGATGCCACGTTCTGCGGATGCAGCGCGGGTGTTACCGCCGTGTCGATCCCCATTTCCAAATTCTGCGCCATTTTGCTCCCCCGATGCAGGCTGATAACTTACGCTTGGCTTACAGGGTAGCGGGGTAGCAAATAGGTCCGCAACGAAAAACATATTTGTAACAATTGCTTAGGTCGAAAATCGCGACCCTCGGCAGGCTGTTTGTATATAAGTGGGTCTGTCCTTGCGCCTGCCCGACGCCGGACCCATGTGCTC
>CAWAEL010000015.1:0-143171 GCA_963781185.1 uncultured Alphaproteobacteria bacterium | reverse complement strand
TGAGCGCCGCCTGCCCACGCGTACCGCCTGACGCGGGCGACGCCCAATAGTCACAGGCTGACTGCCGCCTCCGTCTGGAACAACCCCCACCGCCGCCCCTGCCGCTGCGCCGTCCGCGTCAACACGGCCACCGTCAGCACGAACAGCAACCCCTCGGCCACCGGCCCGCCATACCAGATCCCGGCCTCGCCCAGCGTGGACGACAGCACAAAGGTCAACGGAATCGCGAACAGATACGGCTTGGCAAGGCTCAGCACCGCCGCCCGCGCCGCATCCCCGATGGCTTGGAAATAGGCGGCAATCATCATCGCCGGACCCGACAGAACATACAGCCCCACCATCACCGGCAAGATCCGCGCCACCTCATCCACCACAGCGCCATTCGCCACAAACGCCCGGCCAATCTGCGCGGCAAACACGGTCAGCATCACCTGAACCGCCGCGCAATACACAACCGCAATCGCAATGGCGAGCTTCAGGCTGCTGTTGGACCGCTGCCACGCCCCTGCCCCATAGTTGTTCCCGGTGATCGTCTGCATCGCAAACGACAGGCCGAGCAGCGGCAGGAATGTAAAGGTCAGCACCCGCGTAATGATGCCATAGGCCGACACCGTGTCCGGATAGCCCGCGCCGCCCGCCAACTGCAACGCCGTCATGATCGCCGCCGACCCCAACGCCAACCCCACGAAGTTCAGGCTCTGCGGTGCGCCCAGCGCCAGAATCTGCCGCCACCCGCCAGTCACCCCATGCTCCACAAGGGCATTGGGCCGCAACTCCGTCCGCCCGCGCATCCGAAAGCCCAGAATGATGCCCAGCGCCAAGAGCTGCGCCAGAACGGTGCCAAGCGCCGACCCCGCCACCCCCAACCCAAGCAGCGCGATCAGCACATAGTTGAACCCGATGTTGGCCAGCGACACCAGCAGGCTCATCGCCGCCATGAACCCGACCCGCCCCTCATTGCGCAAACTGTCCGCATTGACCGACAGCACGAACATCAGCGGCGCGGACCAGACCGTGATCCGCAGATAGACCAAGCCCATCTCTGCCAGATCCGGCGCCCCACCAGCCGCCAACAGCGCGACCCTGCGGCCGAACAGCAGATACAAACCGATCAACACAGCCGCCACCACCAGCGCCAATCCATGCGCCCCGGCAAACACCGCCCGCGCCTCAGCCCCGCGATTGCCCCCCAGATGGCGCGCCAAAAGGCTGGACGTGCCGCTCGACACCAAGGTCGATAGCGCCACAATCAGCATATAGGCCGGGAACATCAGCGTCACCGCCGCCAGCGCCTCTGGCCCGACATAATGCCCCAGAAACAGCGCATCCACGACCGCAAGCAGCCCGTTCATCCCCATCACAAGGATGATCGGAATGGCGGTCCTGGCGTAGATGGACCCCAGTGATCCAGTCAGAAACGAATTGGTCGGGCTGTCAGACATGACCCCGTACTCCCCTTGCAAGGCGCGCAATTTATGGACGGATACCCGCGTTACCACCCGCGCGATCTGCGTGGAGGATTACTAGTCAGCCATATACAGAACTTCACCAAGACAGAATTGTCAGCGGGTGGCAGGCGTCTGCAGCCTGTGCGCCATGTAGCCGACCCGATTTAATCGGTCAAGTCTGCAAATTGGGCCGCCCGCAGGCTGATCAAATCCCCCGGATCAGGCGGATTTTGGCCGGTAGAGCCTCGCCCACCTCCCTGATTGCCCGCCGACTGACTCAGATCAATGTGATGCCGTGCGATCTGCGAGATCACGGCGCTGCAAGAAGAATTTCTGGAGTAAGCTATGCAATTCGAATTCAACGGAAAAACTGCAATCGTGACAGGGGCAGCGTCCGGCATCGGCGCGGCAATCGCCCGCGATCTGGCGCGCTTTGGCGCCAAGGTCGTCTTGGCTGACATGGATGAAGCAGGAATGGCCGCCGTCGCCGCAGAGATCAAGGCCGCCGGTGGCGTGGCCCTGACCCATAAGACCGACACGGGCGAGGCCGCTGAGGTTGAGAAATTGGTAGCCTTTGCCGTGGCACAGACCGGCGCGCTGCATCTGCTCGTGAACAACGCCGGCATCGGCGGCCCGGCGGAACCGGTTGGCGAATATTCTCTGGATGGCTGGCACAAGGTCATCAACGTCAACCTGAACGGCGTCTTTTTCGGGATGCGCTACGGCATCCCCGAAATGGTCAAGGCGGGCGGCGGTGCCATCGTCAACATGGCCTCGATTCTTGGATCGGTCGGCTTTGCCACGGCTTGCGCCTATGTCGCGGCAAAACACGCGGTTGTCGGCCTGTCCAAGGTTGCGGCCATCGAATACGCCAAATCCGGTGTGCGGGTGAACTCCGTCGGTCCGGGCTTTATCGCAACGCCGCTTCTGGAAAAGAACCTGGATGAGGCGACGATGGGCGCCATCGCCGCAATGCACCCAATCGGCCGTCTCGGCACCGCCGAAGAGGTTTCCGCCCTGACCTGCTTCCTGCTGTCAGATCAGGCCAGCTTCATCACCGGAAGCTATCACCTCGTCGACGGCGGCTACACCGCGCAATAGGCCCGCTGGCCCTAACCCCGGCACCGCGACATGTCGCGCCCCCGCCTTTGGCACGGGGCGCGAAACCTACCGGCTTTCCAGATGCGAACCATTCGCAACGTGATTAAAATGTGGTTAATTCAAAACTGCAACACATTGAAAAATAACAATAACACCCAGTGTCGCTCAGACGGACGCTTCCACCGACCCACGCCGGATCAGGTGCAAAACCACCGCCCCCTCCTCGCGCGCTTCCAGATAGTCATGCCCCGCCTCACCGCAAAAATGCGGCAGATCAATCAGCGCCATCCGGTCCGTTGTCCGCACACACAGAACCTGCCCCGCCGCCATCCCGATCAGCTTTTTGCGCGCCTTCAGCACCGGCAAGGGGCACAGCAACCCCTCACAATCCACCTCAACATCCCAACCCATTCCGACCCCACATCAAAGTGACCCCAAACCGCGTGACGCCGCCGCGCCAACCCTGTAGACCACCGGGAAAGGAGAGACCATGTTTGGCATAGATATCATCGACGCAAGCCTGCTGCCCGCCCTGTTCGTGGCCCTCTTCGCAGGCATCCTGTCGTTCCTGTCGCCCTGCGTCCTGCCCATCGTGCCGCCCTATCTGGCCTATATGAGCGGCATCTCGATGGGCGACCTGCGCCAAGGCCGCTCCGCCGCTCGCTGGCCGCCGTCTTCTTCGTCCTGGGCCTGTCCACCGTCTTCCTCCTGCTCGGGGCCGCCACCACCGCCTTCGGCATGGCTCTTCCTCGGCGATCAAACCCTACCTCGAAACCGTCGCCGCCATCATCGTGATGCTGTTCGGCGCGCATTTCATCGGCATCTATCCGGATCCGCTTTCTCGACCGCGACGTGCGGATTGATGCCGGCGACAACGGCGGCTCGGCCTTCGGCGCCTACCTCCTCGGCCTCGCCTTCGCCTTCGGCTGGACGCCCTGCATCGGCCCGATCCTGGCAGCGATCCTGTCCATCGCCGACGCAACAAGACTCCGTCACCCGCGGCGCCGCCCTGCTGACGACCTACGCCTTCGGCCTCGGCATCCCCTTCCTGCTCGTCGCCGCCTTCTTCCCCCGCATGACCCCCGTGATGGCCTTCATGAAGCGCCACATGGAGCGGATCGAGCGTCTGATGGGCCTGCTGCTCGTGGACCATCGGCCTGCTGATGCTGACCGGCGGCTTCTCACAATTCTCCTACTGGCTGCTGGAACACCTGCCACCGTGGATGCAACTCGGCTGAGTTACCCTAGACAAGCCACAATCTTGCGGCATGATAGCCCGCAATGACCACGCCCGCACCACCCCCAAATCAACCCACCCCGCCCTTCCGCAGGCGGGTCTTCTACATCCCCGGCTACGACCCGATCCATCCCCGCCGCTACCGCGAGCTTTACCGCAAAGAGGGCGCGGATCAGGCCCGCATCTCCGGCTACACCCTCACCCTGCTGCCCAAGACCACCAAAGGCCCCTACGGCTGGCACGTCAGCGGCCCCGAAGGCACCCAAACCGATGTCGAGGTTCTGGTCTGGTCCGACATCGTCCGCACCTCCATGCAGCAAGGCATCGCCGCCACCTACCTGCAACTGGTCCGCACCGCCGCCGCCTATATCTTCACCGGCGCCCTGTTCCGCCTGATGCGCCTGCGCAAAGGCCCGATGATCGCCGCCCTCTACCCCATCGGCATGCTGCTGCTGCAACTCACCCTCGCCCTCATCACGGGCTGGCTGCTCTACCTGCTCGGCGCGCTCGTTCACCCCATCGTCGGCCTGTTCCTCGGCCTGCCGATGGTCTGGCAGGTCCTCAAATTCTTCCGCCGCATCGACAACCGCCTCTACGCCTACTACCTGATGCACGACTACGCCTATTCCGCCCAATCCTTCGGCGCCTACCCGCCCGAACTCGAAGAGCGGATGGCCACCTTCCGCACCATCATCGCCACCGCCCTGACCGAAGATCTGGATGAGGTGCTGGTGGTCGGCCACTCCTCCGGCGCCCATCTCGCCGTCTCCATCCTCGCCGACCTGATCCGCACCGCCCCACCCGCAGGCCCGGCGCTCAGCTTCCTCAGCCTCGGCCAAGTCGTCCCGATGGTCTCTTTCCTGCCCAACGCCAACCGCCTGCGCGCCGACCTGCGCTACCTGTCCGCCCGCGACGAACTGACATGGATCGACGTCACCGCCCCCGGCGACGGCTGCGCCTTCGCGCTCTGCGATCCCGTCGCCGTCACCGGCGTCGCCCCGCCAGACAAACGCTGGCCCCTCGTCCTCTCCGCCGCCTTCACCCAAACCCTGTCGCCCGAACGCTGGGCCGAACTGCGGTGGCGCTTCTTCCGCCTGCATTTCCAATACCTCTGCGCCTTCGACCGCCCTCGCGACTACGACTACTTCCAGATCACCGCCGGCCCCCAAACCCTCGCCAACCGCTACGCAGGCCGCACCCCGTCCAAAAGCCGCATCGAAACCCCGCGCTCGGGCTACCGCAAGCTATGATCCCGCCCAAACCCACACCGCGCCCCGACAAGGTCTCGCTCTGGGCCTACCTGAAGCTGTTCCGCCAAGACATCCTGTCCGCCCAGCCCGCCCGCCTCTACCACGCATGGATGGCCGAGTTTCGCACACCGTTCTTCCGCTCCTACCTCACCAACGACCCCGCCCTCGTGACCCGCGTCCTCACCGAACGCCCCGACGACTTCCCCAAATCCAACCGCATCGGCGAAGGCCTGCGCCCCCTCCTCGGCAACTCCGTCTTCGTCACAAATGGAGAGGTCTGGAAACGCCAACGCCGCATCATCGACCCCGCCTTTGAAGGCGGCCGCCTGCGCGACACCTTCCCCGCCATGCTCGCCGCCGCCAACGCCGCCATCGCCAGAATGCCCATAGGTGAGACCGAAATCGAGGAACCCGCCAGCCACGCCGCCGCCGACGTGATCTTCCGCACCCTGTTCTCAATCCCGATCGAACATGAAACCGCCGCCGCCGTCTTCGCCGAATTCCGCACCTACCAACGCACGCAACCCATCCTGAACCTCGCGGCCTTCCTGCCAATCCCGCGCTGGTTCCCCCGCTTTCACCGCGCCGCCACCAAACAATCCGCCGCGAAAATCCGCCAACTCATCACCGACCTCACCGCCGCCCGCGCCCGCGAGATCGCCGCAGGCACCGCCCCCGACGACCTCGCCACCAAGATCATGACGACCCAAGACCCGCAAACCGGCCAAACCTTCAAGACCGAGGAAATGGTCGACCAAGTCGCCATCTTCTTCCTCGCGGGCCACGAAACCTCCGCCTCCGCCCTCGCCTGGGGCCTCTACCTGCTCGCCCTCTACCCCGAGGTCCAAGCGAAGGTCGCAGCCGAGGCCCAGCAGATCGGCGACACCCCCGACTTCTCCACCTTCGCCAAACTCAAATACACCCGCGACGTGTTCCGTGAGGTGCTGCGCCTCTACCCCCCCGTCCCGATGATGGTCCGCGAAAACTTGAAACCAGAAGACTTCCGCAACCGCCAAGTCAAACCCGGCGCGCAGATCGTCCTATCCCCATGGCACCTGCACCGCCACGACCGCATCTGGCCCAACCCCGACGCCTTCGACCCCGCCCGCTGGCAAACCGAGGCCAACCGCGCCCACGCCCGCGACGCCTATATGCCGTTCTCCGCCGGCCCCCGCGTCTGCACGGGCGCAGGTTTTGCCATGGCCGAAGGCGTCCTCCTCCTCGCCATGCTGACCCGCGCCTTCCAGTTCGAAACCCTCCCCAACCACACCCCAATCCCCGTCGCCCACCTGACCGTCCGCGCCAAAGACGGCATCCATATCAAGATCACCAAACGCCCCAATCCCTAAAATTTACCTAAAACTTCGCCCCTTACAAATTGGCACAAATATCCCACGGGGGTAGCTACATTGGCCCTGCCAATGTGGCCTGGGGGTGTGAAACCCCCATCCAACCGCACCAAAAACACCGACCTCAGACATGCAAACGGCCCCCGAAGGGGCCGCTTTTCCAGTTGCGAACCATTCGCAACATGCTTTCATTCTGGTTAACAGAAAATTCCAACCATATGATTTACATAGATAAAACCAAGTGTCGCGCAGTCGGACGCTTTCAGGTCAGACATAGTCCCCACGGCTCAACCCATACTTCGCCATCTTCTCATTCAGCGTCCGGCGCGGCAGGCACAACTCATCCATCACCGCCACGATAGACCCCTTGTGCCGCCGCATCGTGTTATCAATCAGCATCCTCTCGAACGCCTCAACATAGTCCTTCAACGGCTTGCCCTCGGTCGTCAAAGTCGGCCCCGCCGCCTCATTGTCCGCCATCAACAGCGACGCAATCGAGCCTGACCCACGCCGATTCTGCAACACCGCCCGCTCGGCAATATTGACCAACTGCCGCACATTGCCCGGCCAAGGCGCCTGCAACAACTGTGCCGCCTCCTGCGCCGTCACCTGCGGCGCCTCACAGCCGTACTCCTCCGAGAACCCCTCAGACATCCGGTTGAACAGCGTCAGAATATCCTCGCCACGCGACCTGAGCGGTGGCAACACAATCGTCATCGCCCCCAGCCGGTAAAACAGATCCGGCCGCAAAGCATCCTCAACCGTCTTGTCAGGCGCGTGATCATTACAGATCGCAATGATCCGCGTCTCAGGCGGCGTGCCCTGCTCATTGATCACCGTCAACAGCCGCGCCTGCAACGCCATGCTCAGGGATTCGATATCCTCAAGACAGATCGTCCCGCCCCGCGCCTCTTCAATCAGCGGGATCGCCCCGTCCTCGCCCGGCCCAAAGATCTTGGCCGACAGCTGATCTTCAGACCACGCCGCACAAGAAATGGTGACGAACTTCTTGCCCGCCCGCGACCCGACAGCATGCAAGGCATGGGCAACCAAGGTCTTGCCCGTCCCCGTCTCACCATCGATCAGCACATGACTGTCCGCCTGCCCCAGATCGAGGATATCCTCGCGCAGCCGCTCCATCACCGGCGACCCACCGATCAGCTTTTTCATCAGAACCGTGCCGTCCGACAACTCCTTGCGCAGGGCCCGGTTGTCCAAAGTCATCCGCCGCGCCTGCGTGGCCCGCTTGGCCAGTTCGGTCATCCGGTCCGGGTTGAACGGCTTCTCAAGGAAGTCATAGGCCCCGACCCGCATCGCCTCGACCGCCATCGGCACATCCCCGTGGCCCGTGATCAGGATCACCGGCAGCCCCGAGTCCATCCCCATCAGCCGCTTCAGAAACGCCATGCCATCCATGCCGGGCATCTTGATGTCCGACACGACCACACCCGGAAACTCCGGCCCGATGGATTTGAGGGCGTCTTCAGCACTGGGGTAGGTCTCGGTATCAAAACCAGACAAGGCCAACCACTGGCTGATCGACTGTCGCATATCGGCTTCGTCATCGACGATCGCCACCTTCATTGCGCGGGCCATGGGCACCTCATTCTGCTGCTTTTACGTCTGTGCCGAGGATCGGCAATTTCATCTCAAACACCGCGCCACCGTGGTCGGAATTATGCGCGGTCAATCGTCCGCCGAGATCGGTGACGATCCCGGACGAAATGGCGAGGCCAAGTCCAATCCCCTCACCGGGGGTCTTGGTCGTGTAGAACGGCTCGAACAGGTTTTCGAGATCGCTGATCCCATGGCCGTTGTCACGGACCATCAGGGTCGCCGTCTCTCCTGCTGACAGTATCAGGTCGATCTGCGGGCTTGGCGAGTCCTTGGTTGCATCCAAGGCGTTGCGAAGCAGGTTGATCAGAACCTGCTCCAGCCGCAGCCGGTCAGCCATCACCATAACAGGCTGGCGCGGCAGCGTCCGGGTGATCTTCACCACCCGCAGCTTCAATTGCGGCTCCATCATCGCCAAAGCCGACGACAGGCAGAGCCTGAGGTCCACCGGCTCAAATGCCTCACCACCCTTGCGGGCGTAGGACTTCAGCTGCCGGGTGATCGCGCCCATCCGGTCGATCAGATCGTCGATCCGCTGGAAGGAGGACAGCGCCTCATCCGGGCGCTTGCGCTGCAACAACAAGCGGGCGCCGGCGAGATAGGTCTTCATCGCGGCAAGGGGTTGGTTCAATTCGTGACTGACCGCGGCCGACATCTCACCCAGGGCCGCGAGTTTGGAGCTTTGGGCCAGCGTCAACTCAGCCACGGCGAGGTCTTTCTGGACCTTCTCCCGCTCAGCGATTTCGCGTTGCAGGCGGGCGTTCAACTGGCGCAATTCGGCCGACTCGCGGCGGAAGGTCAGCGTCTGCGACCACGCGCGGCGCGACAGCAGATAGAAGGTCAGCGCCATGAGGATGGCAAAACCCATAATCTCCAGCGCGAGGATGCCGTTGACCTTTTCCCGCACAGAATCATAAGCGGTGAAGGTCACCATGTGCCAGCCCCGGAAGGGCACCCGCGCCTCAGTTCGCAGGAAGGCCACACCTTTCAAATAGGCGTCGGGTCGGTTGCGCGTCCAATCGGTGGTGACGTTCAAGGCTTGGTTCAAGGCACGGTCCAACGACGACGGGTCATCCTTGACGGCGATCGCCTCGTCCAGCAACAGACCGCGCCACCGGGGTTCTGTGGACAGGATGACGTTGCCTTCGGAGTTGGTGACCAGAACCACATCCTGCAACCCCGCCCAGGCGCGTTCGTATTTCATCAGATCGACCGCCACGACGATCACACCCAGCAACCGGCCATCGGCCACGATGGACTGGCTGTAGGTGAATTCGTACCCACCGCCTGCCAGTGACGACGACGAGAACACGGTATCCATGGACCGCTGGGCATCGATGAAGAAATTCTGACCGCGATAGCTGGTCCCCAACAGGTTCCGGTTGGTCGAGGCGACTGCCCTGCCGGCATTGTCCAACAGCAGGATAGAGGCCACACCGATATCGCCTTGGACCTGAATCAACCGCTGCGTGGTATGAGAGAAGTCGCTCTTGGACAGCGACTGCGAAATCGCCGGGTCACGCGACAAAAGCAGCGGCACGACTGAGGTCCGCTGAAGCTCTGACACCATGTTGCCGGAATAGAGGGCCAGCCGCAGTTCGGACCGGTTTCGCGTGGTTTCTGTGAACCGTTCAGACAGGTAGCGGTTGGTAATAAGCACCACGCCAATCGCCAGAAAAACCAAGGCCGCCACCACCAGCTTCAGCCAGGGCGAGACGCGTTGGATTCGGTCAGATTTGGATGAGCCGGGTGCCAGGACAGACATCGCGATGTTCTAGGCCTCGATCAGCCGCACCTCAAGACAAGCACAATGTCAGCGGGCTTATGCCAGCGCCATCCCGCCCATCACACTGGCAAACAATACCGCCCCATCGGCGCCGCCCTGAACTGGGTCAATCACACGCTCTGGGTGGGGCATCATTCCGAGCACGCGGCGGTTGTCGGACAGCACGCCCGCGATATCGGCGGTGGCCCCATTGGGATTGTCGCAATAAGTGAAAGCGATGCGGTCTTGGTCGCGCAAGGCCGCCAGCCCTTCGGCATCAATCGTGTAGTTTCCGTCATGATGCGCGACCGGAACGCGAATCTCCTGACCGCGTCCATAGGCATTGGTAAAGGCGCTGTCGGTGGTCGCGACCCGCAGGTCAACTGTCTTGCAGACGAACTTCAGCCCAGCATTGCGGATCAGGGCGCCGGGCAGCAGCCGCATTTCCGTGAGCACCTGAAAGCCGTTGCAGATGCCGAGGACATAGCCCCCACGCTTGGCATGCGCTTGCACGGCTGCGGCGATCGGGGATTGTGCGGCAATCGCGCCGCAGCGCAGATAGTCGCCAAAGGAAAAACCGCCGGGGAGGCCAACGATATCCACGCCAAGGGGCAAGGCAGTATCCTTGTGCCAGACCCTGGTCACGTCGAATCCGGCCTTTTCAAATGCGACGGCAAGATCACGGTCGCAATTCGAGCCGGGGAAGGTGACGACTGCGGCTTTCATGACCGATCCCTTTCGCAATTATATGCCGCCAATTACCTCAATCCCAAGGGTGGCGCCACCCCGATTCCCGCGATCAGCTAAAGTTGGAGACGGGGAATTTCGATGGCGGGGCAACGGTCCATCACAACGGTCACCCCGGCGTCATTTGCCCGCGCCGCCGCATCGTGGTTGATGACACCCAACTGCATCCAGATCGTCTTGAGGCCGCGCAAAACACTGAGAGCCTCATCTACAACGGGGCCGACGGCGTCTGAATTGCGGAAGATGTCGACCATATCGACCGGGACATCAATGTCGGCCATCGAGGCGCGGACAGTCTCTCCCCATGTCGTCACCTGCCCGGCATGGCCGGGATTGACTGGTATGACCCGGTAACCGCGCCGCGCCAGATATTGCGCCACGCTGTGGCTGGGGCGATCTGTTCTGGCGGACCAACCGACCAAGGCAATGGTTTTGGTGGTGGTCAAAATATCGCGAAGCGTATCATCAGTGGTTTTCATGGTCTTCAAGTTCTCCCGCGCGGCGATGTTCTTGACTGTCGTTTCACATTCATTGTGCCGCTACGCTTTGCCTAGTGTCCATCGTTCACCAAAAAAAGCGCCCGTACGAAATCGGACGGGCGCAGGACGGAACGAGGGACAGTGAACTGAAGGCGGCGTTCCGAGCCATGCCCTCTCACTCTATATTGGGACGCTGTCCCCCCATTTCCAGATGCAAACCCGGATCTACGTTCACATCACCGTGTCGAGGCGGCGTAAAGCGCGACCGCGGCAGCGTTGGATACGTTGAGCGAGCCAAACTGCCCTTGGAACGGAATCTTTGCCACAACATCACAGGTCTCTCGGGTTCTGTCGCGCAGGCCCGGACCTTCTGCACCCAAAACCAGTGCAATTGCACGATTGCCCGCCTCGCCCAAAGCGTCATTCAACGTCACAGTGCCATCACCGTCCAGGCCGATCAGCCGGAACCCCATTTCCCGCAGCGACACCATGGAATCAGCCAGATTGGTGACGCGCAGGTAGGGCTGACGCTCCAGGGCGCCCGACGCGGTTTTGGCCAAAGCGCCGGTTTCCGGGGCAGAGTGATGGCGCGGGGCAATAACAGCGCGCGCGCCAAACACCTCAGCCGAGCGCAGAATGGCGCCGACGTTGTGCGGATCGGTCACGCGATCCAGACAGACAACCAGCGGGGCGCCGGTGCCTGCGATGCAGATGTCCTCCAGTTTTCCCCAATTCAGCGGGCGAACTTCCAAGGCAGCACCTTGATGGACCGAATCTTCCGCAATCGGCACGTCAAAGCGGCGGGGGTCAGTCAGTTCCGGCTCAATCCCCGAAGCACTAACGGCATCCTGCAGCTTGTCCAAAGCATTCTTGGTGATGACCAGTCTCAGCTTCTCACGGGCAGGGTTGACCAATGCGTCGCGGACTGCGTGCAAACCGAACAGCCAGATGGTTTCCTTGGCCTCGGCCCGCCGTGACCGTTCCTTGTCGACAACCCAGGTTGGCTTCGTCGTACCGCTCATCACATCGCCTCATCACATTGCTTTAGACCCATGTCGCCCGCGTTGCCCTGCCTTGCAAGGAAAAACGCGCATAGATCCCCGCGATCCACCCTTGACGCCCGCAAATCCCTTAGCTATTCCCGGCCCAAGTTGGGCGACGAGCTGCAAGGTGCGGCAGTGGACTGTAACTCCGCCGGGGAAACCCACGCCTGGTTCGATTCCAGGGTCGCCCACCATCCAATCCTATATTGCTCGTTTTCATAGCCTAGGGGCTCCGCTTCCCCTACGTCCGGACACGAGTTTGGTCGCCTCTCGATACACTCAGGTGGATTTCGATTCATGAGCGACACGAAGTAGGTCCGACACCTCAAGATCGACCGTGGCCGTTTCGTCTACCAGCATCGCAGACCAGAAAACTCGGTCTGTCCCGGTAATGGTGCGCCTGCTCGACGTGGATCGGCATGTCTCGCCTATTCCACCAAGAGGATGCATGGTTTAACAGTTGACCTAATCGCCAACGGGAAATTGCCAGATGATATCGCCCTATGATGACCTTCCCGATACGGCCTTTTGGCGTAGCGCAGTAGGTGGCCGCGCGCCTTTGGATCCCGGTCAACTCTATACGCCGCGCTTTCCTGTGCGGCGAAAGGCTGCAATTGTTACTGCCGGTTCCTGCTTTGCACAACATATCGGACGCACGCTGCGAGGGGCCGGATGCAATGTGATCGACACTGAACCTGCACCGATCGGGTTGCCAGATGATGTGCAAGCCAAATTCGGCTACGGCCTGTATTCAGCGCGGTATGGAAACATCTATACCGCGCGGCAACTCGTGCAACTCTTCGATGAGGCGAAGGGCGAATTCACACCCGCTTTGCCGATCTGGCAGAAAAATGGCCGCTTTTATGATGCATTCCGGCCGAATGTCGAACCAGAAGGCTTTGAATCCGAGGATCTGGTGCGCGAGCACAGGGCCGAACACTTGTCTGCTGTGCTCAAGGCCTTTGCCTCGGCTGATGTGTTCGTTTTCACCTTCGGCCTGACCGAGGCTTGGATTCACCGCAAGACTGGCACGGTTTACCCCACCGCACCCGGAACAATTGCCGGTGACTATGATCCGGCCTTGTTCGAATTCAAGAACTATTCGTTCCATGACGTTTTGTCCGACTTCAAGACCTTCCGCCGCAAGCTGATAGCGCTGAAGGGCGGGCCTGTTCGCTTTGTTGTAACCGTATCGCCAGTTCCCCTCACCGCCACAGCCTCTGGCATGCATGTTGAGGTGGCGACCGCCTATTCCAAAGCTGTGCTGCGCGCGGTTTGCGGGCAACTTTGCGAGATGTTTCCCAATGTGGACTACTTCCCCTCCTACGAAGTTATCACCTCGACCAACGCACGCGGTCAGTATTTTGAAGCGAACAAGCGTTCTGTCTCCAAGCAAGGAGTGGACACCGCCATGTCATTGTTCCTGCGTGCCCACGGTTTCACCAATGGCGCGACAGAGCTTACTTCAGACGTCCAGTCACCTGGCGCCTCCCTGTCATCGCAATCAGACGAAGAAGACGGATTGATTTGCGAAGAAGCGTTGATCGAGGCATCCCGCAAATGAGGCGCTTGCTTGTCACCGGAACTTCGCATGTCGCGTCGCTGAAAGCGGGCTGGGATACGATTACTGATCGGCCCGATGGGCTTGAAGTTGATTTTCTAGCTGCCAATTCGACAGAATATGCGGCCTTTTCCATGAACAGTGAGGGTATCTTCGGGCTGCATGACGGCTCCGTTGTCCCGCCGAAACAGGCCGAATTGGCCCGGGTTTTCAGTGGAACACTTTTTCGCAGGATTGCCGATTTCAGCCACGTCGTGATCGCAGGCCATAATTTTGGCGCATCCGCGATCCTGCGAATGCTGTCAGCCCATCGAGTGGATCAGATCCGTGAAACAGACCACACATTGCCGCGCCTGTCTCAATCGGCTTACCGCGCGTTTTCCCTGTCCTTCGCCATGCAACAATGTCCAGAGCAGTTGATTTCTGCTTTCGGACAGCACAGCAAAGTTGGCGTCGCACCATCACCGCGCCTCAGCGAGACGATCCTGACGGATCCCGACGCCAAACCTTGGTTCCACCAAATCGCGGCGCACCCTATTGGGATTCGGGAAGCGATGCACTTGGCTGACCGCACGATTGCCGATGCCTGCGCTGTTCGTGGTGCAACTCATTTCGCCCCGCCGGACAGCTGTTTGGCCCCATCCGGCTTTTCTCGCGCTGAATACTCTCGCGGTTTTGTAAGGTTCAGCGGTGGGAAAAAGCT
The DNA here is from genome assembly GCA_963781185.1 of uncultured Alphaproteobacteria bacterium. Taxonomy (GTDB): domain Bacteria; phylum Pseudomonadota; class Alphaproteobacteria; order Rhodobacterales; family Rhodobacteraceae; genus Stagnihabitans. Next base: position 128,874 of record CAWAEL010000015.1, on the reverse strand, counting down.
CGACCATACGCATATGAACGCCGACTACGGTGCGATCCGAATGCGCGCTTTTCTAGATTGGGCATTGTCCTGACGGCACAAAGATTGCTTGTCCGGTCAGCACCAAAGTCAGACGAGTTTGAACTGCGGTCAGTTCGGGCTTTTTGAGTCCAGTTTTTCGTGCGCGTCCGTCCCAGACCGCTACACTTTGCTAGTTTGCATCAGAAGGGGCGCAGAACATATCCCGCAACGTGGATATTACTGGGATGATATCTTGCCGGAGCAATCGGTATTTCATCGTCTTGCCGATCCGTTCCGAAGCAACGAACCCTTCGGCGCGCAGTCGCATCAACTGTTGCGAGGCGCTTGCCTGATGGACCCCCAACGCCTCTGCCAATTCGCCGACGGCAAGTTCCTGATCCAACAGCAGGCAGAGGATTTGCAGGCGCCCTTCATGTGACAGCGCCTTTAGCAAATTGACGGCCCGCGCTGCAGCCTCGCCATCGCCGCCGAAGCCATCTTGTTCTGGAGGGGAGTCGCTCATGTCTTTCATCACTTCAATTGTTCCATTGGACGCAACGAGCGATCGCAGGCCTATTCAAAGGCGCAACCTTTCCGGATCCCGATCCACTTGAAAACCATCGCGGCGGGGCATCGACCTGTCAGTGACGACTGGACCAAGTTTGCGCCAATGAACACGGTGAACCAGACGAAGTAGGGTGAGACGTAGGCGGTCAGCACGACGCTGAGCAGAACCATGACACCGGCAAAGAGCAGTACAGAACGATCAAGGGACATTGGTTTTCCTTCAGGGTTATTTTTCGGTCGTAGAGAGTTTGTTGGGAAGCCGCATTTGGCTAAATCAGTGTTGAGCGCCGTTCGGATGGATGTTTGGTGATTTGTTGGGGCGTGCCGCCGGATCGAAATGTTCCGGCGGCACGCGAAATCAGGTCTTGAACACGCGATAGATCGCGGGAATGACCAACACTGTCAGCAGGGTCGAAGTCAGAAGACCAAACAGAAGTGAGATCGCCAGCCCCTGGAAAATCGGGTCCGTCAGGATCACCACGGCACCGATCATCGCGGCAATTGCGGTCAGAAGGATCGGTTTGAACCGGATTGCCCCTGCTTCCACGAGAATGTCGATCGTAACGGCCCCCGCTTCGCTGTTGCGGATGAAATCGACCAGCAAGATGGAGTTACGCACAATAATCCCGGCCAAGGCGATGAAGCCGATCATTGAGGTCGCCGAGAATGGCGCGCCAAAGATCCAGTGACCTACCATGATCCCGAGAAATGTCAGCGGTATGGGCGTCAAGATGACGAGCGGCAGACGGAACGAACCAAACTGTGCCACTACGAGGATGTAGATGCCCAACAACGCCACGCCGAAGGCAGCCCCCATGTCGCGGAAGGTGACAAAGGTCACTTCCCACTCACCATCCCACAAAAGCGTAACTTTGCTTTCATCCTTGGGTTGGCCATGCATGCTGATCGTTGGCTTTCCATTCGGCCAATCCTGCTTCTCGATCTGATCGGCCACTGCCAGCATACCGTACAAGGGTGCCTCAAACGAACCGGCCAGTTCCCCTGTCACCATCTCAGCATCGCGGCCGTTATGGCGGAAGATCGGGTAAGAGGCGGGCTCTTCAGAAATGTTGATCACGTCACCAAGCTCCACCACACCACGAGCTCCGGGCAGAACGTTGGCCGGGATCGGTGTGGTCAGGAAACGTTGGTCCATGACACGGTCATTCTTGGGCCGGGCAACCTCTAGCGGAATAGGCAGGCGCCCGTCACCGCGATTGGAGTACCCCACCGTCTGTCCACCATTGAGCAAGGCCAGGGTGTCAAAGACATCCGATTCCTGCACCCCGAAGAAATCGAGGTTGTCGGTAGAGATTGTCGCACGAAGCCTGCGCGCCCGCGTGCCGAAACTATCATCGACATCGACGATGAAGGGCACAGCCTCAAACGCCTTGCGGATTTCGACGGCGGCCGCGCGGCGGGTGTCAGCATCGGGGCCATAAACCTCAGCCAGCAGGGTAGAGATGACCGGAGGGCCGGGTGGTGGCTCAACCACTTTCAGGCTCGTTCCCTCGGGCACCGAAAGGCCGGCGATCTTGCTGCGAATATCAAGGGCGATATCGTGGCTTGCGCGGTCGCGCTCGCCTTTCGGCAGCAAGTTGATCGCGACTTCACCGAGTTGAGGTTCCTGCCGCAGGTAGTAGTGACGCACCAATCCGTTGAAGTTGAAGGGCGCGGCGGTGCCTGAGTGGGTTTGCACCGTGGTCACTTCCGGCATTTGCATGACGATCTTGGCCACATCTTGTGCCACACGGTCTGTCGCCTCGACTGACGATCCCTCTGGCAAGTCGATCATCACCGACAGTTCCGACTTATTGTCGAACGGCAGCAATTTGACGGTGACGTCCCGCGTGTACAGCAGCGTAAGAGAGCCGAAAGACAGCACCGCTGTCACCAGCAGAAAGCCAAGACTGCGCGCTTTTGATTTCAGCAGTGGGCGGGCGATGCGGCTATAGGAGCGTTCCAGCCAGCCGCCGTGATGCCCGCCATAGGTGTCATCATGACCATGCGCGACCATATCGGCGCGACCGGCAATCTTTACCATCAACCATGGGGTGATGATAACAGCCACGAAGAACGAGAAGATCATGGCCGCAGAGGCGTTGGCCGGAATCGGACTCATATACGGGCCCATCAGACCCGAGACGAACAGCATCGGCAGCAATGCCGCCACGACAGTCAAGGTTGCCACGATGGTCGGATTGCCGACCTCGGCCACAGCATCAATGGCAGCTTGGGTGCGGGAGCGTCTGTCCTTCATGCCCCAATGCCGCGCAATATTCTCGATGACCACAATGGCATCGTCGACCAGAATACCGATCGAGAAGATCAACGCGAACAAACTGACCCGGTTCAGGGTGTAGCCCATGATCCAGCTGGCAAACAACGTCAGCAGAATGGTCACCGGGATGACGATGGCCACCACGACGGCTTCGCGCCAACCGATTGCAAACAGAACCAAGATAATGATCGAGACGGTGGCCAAGCCCAAGTGAAACAGCAGCTCATTGGCCTTTTCGTTTGCAGTGTCGCCGTAGTCGCGCGTTACTGTGACGCTGACTGAATCCGGGACGAGCCCGCCTTCCAGCGCCTCAACCCGGGTAAGCACGTCCTCGGCGACCACCACCGCATTGGCGCCTGCCCGCTTGGCTACAGCCAGCGTGACGGCCGGCGCGCGGGTGATTGAGCCATCGGCGTTGCGGGTGACATTGGCAACCATGTGGTCCGATGTATCGGGAACATAGGTCACCTTGGCCACGTCAGAAACATAAACTGGCCGACCATCGCGCGTTGTCAGAAGTAGCTGTGCGACCTCTGCAGGTGCAGTCAGGGTCTGCCCGGCCACAAGGTCAATCTGTTGGCCGTCGTCGCGCAGTTTGCCGGTGTTCAACGTGCGGTTCGCCTGACCGACCTTTTGCGCCAGTTGTTGCAGCGTGACGCCGTAAAGCGCCAGCCGGTCCGGGTCGGGTTGGATCTGGATCGCATCCTGTGCATCGCCGACCAGATAGGTCAGGCCTACATTGTCGGCCTTGGCTACCTCGGTTTGCAGGGTGCGGGCGATCCGGGTCAGGTCGTTCGCCGAGATGGATTGACCGGGCGCTGACGACAGGGTCAGCGACAAGATCGCCACATCATCAATGCCACGCCCGATAATCAGCGGCTCCGGGATTCCGAGCGGAATCCGGTCCATATTGGCGCGCACCTTGTCATGCACACGCAGCATTGCTTCATCTGCATTTGTGCCGACGGCAAAGCGCGCGGTGACCATCGCGCCATCATCGCGGGTTGAGGAGTAGACATGCTCTACCCCATTGATACCCTTGACGATAACTTCAAGTGGTTCTGTCACCAACTTGACGCCATCTTCGGCTTTCAGTCCCTGAGCTTGGACGTGGATGTCTACCAAAGGCACGGAAATCTGCGGCTCTTCCTCCCGTGGCAAGGAAACGACAGCCAGAAAACCAGCTGCCAGGGCAGCCAGAATGAATAGTGGTGTCAGCGCAGAGCCAATGAAGGCGCGCGTCAGACGCCCGGCAATGCCGAGAGATTTTTCTGGAAGGTCACTCATGTGCGGCGCCTTTCGCGGTGGGTGCCTGCGGCATGACATGATCGCCAAGTTCGAGACCGGAGAGGATTTCAACCATCTCCACTCCAGCAATCATCTGGTGTTCACCGGGAACAACACTGCGCTGAACCTCGCCTGACGCATCCTCGACACCGACGAAATCGAGCCCGGAATGCGTGGATATTGCTGTGGCTGGAACCATCAGGGCTGTGCGTTTTCCAACTGGTAGACGGACGAGAACCCGCGCGTCCAAGAATGTGTCAGACAGGCCTTCCAAATCCACATCCGCCACAACACGGCCATTCTGGATCAGCGGGTAGATCCGCGACAGCGTACCGGTCTGGGGTTGATCGCCCTCTGATATTTCAATCTGGTCGCCCTGATGCAAGCTTGGCGCGTGCCGTTCTGGGATCGAAAGCCGCAGGTAGGTGCCGCCGCCGCCGATGGTGGCGATTGCCTCGCCCGGCATCACGACACCGCCTTTTGAGACCGGCACGTCCAACACCCGCCCATCAGCGGGGGCCAGAACTGTGCCCTCTTTGACCTGCTGGGTGATGACATCCGCCTGGGAATCCATCGCGGCAATCTGGCCCTTGAGGACGTCAACTTGCGTCCGCAAAGCATCTAGACCTTGGGCCGTGGTTACGCCCTGCTTCAAAAGGTTCTCGCCACGCGCCAATTCAGCCTGGGCGTTGGTCAGTTGGGCCATCAGAGCGCCCTTTTGTGCGGACAGCGCCGACAACTGAAAAGCCAGCTTCTCATCTTCAATCCGGCCTATCGGCTGACCTGCTGTAACGAGATCCCCTTCAATCACCGATAGTTCAATCAATGTGCCTCCAAGCCGGGCCCGCGCGGGAATACGGTCTCTGGCCTCTATCTGCCCATAAACCGCCTTCCATTCGGTAATAGTGGTCGCTTGCAGCGCAGGCGATTCAGCCCCCGCAGGCAGCCCGAAAAGGGGCAAGGCTGTCACACAAATCATCATCAGGGGCAGGCGCATCATTCAAATCCTCGGTTAGACCATATCTACATATTCTAATATTTGAATTTGTAAAGGCTTAAAGCGCCCTATCCTATACGCGGCTACCCGTGCCCACCGCAAAAGGTCGACAGTGCGCTCTTGGAGCAAGCGGCGTTGAATGATAGGTCAACCAAGAACAGTCTGTAGAGGTCCGTCATGTCCGCCCACTCCTATACCTTCACACATGCCATCACCCGCAGGCCGGCGCACAGCATCACTCATGGCCTACGGGCTGTGGATACAGGCGCGCCCTCGCTGGAAACGATGTTGAAGCACCACGCTGACTACGTCACCGCCCTGCGCTCTACCGGCGCGACGGTCGTGGAACTGGCGGCATCCGAGGCATTCCCGGATTCGGTTTTCGTCGAAGATACCGCCCTGTGCTTGCCAGAAGGCGCAGTCGTCATGCGACCGGGTGCGCCCACAAGACTGGGCGAGGCCGCAGAAATGGCCCCCCATCTGGCGGCACTGTATAAGGATGTTGTGTGGATCACCGGACAGAACAGTTTCATCGAAGGAGGTGACATTCTGACGACAGAGCGAGAGATTTTGGTTGGCCGCTCTGCCAGAACGAATGCCGCCGGCATAGCTGAGCTACGGCAGTTGGTGGCGCCTTGGGGCCACACGGTCCGCGAGGTCATTACGCCACCGGGAGTGTTGCATTTCAAAACAGATTGTTCGTTGCTGGATGAGGAGACGATCCTGTCCACCAATCGCTTGGATGCTTCCGGCTGTTTTGCAGGCTACAAGGTCATCCACACGGCTGAGGGGGAAGAGGCCTGCGCCAACACAATCCGGTTCAACAATCTGGTCCTGATGCCAGCCGGCTTCCCGCGCACTCGGGACCTGCTGGACGCAGCCGGATATTCGGTGCAGGAAATCGGAAATTCAGAATGTGCCAAACTGGATGGCGGCATGTCCTGCCTGTCGTTGCGCTTTTCACCTAGTTCATGAAAACTGCTGCCCGCTGATACTCCGCCTGATCCTGTGTGCCGTCATCATAGGTTAGCAGCACTGAAACTGACTGAACGGACTCGATCGGCAGCGTGACATAGGGCAGGAAGTCTTCCATCTTCAACGCATTCGGGGCGGCTTCGGTCTCATGGCACGGCTCCATCGGCAAAACGGTCTCAGCCGGGGCGCCGTTAAGACCGTAGCGGATTTCCGTCAGCGCGCACCGCCATGCTAGGGCATTGGTAAAGTAGAGCAGGTCATGACCATCGTAGGGCCGCACCGCGATCCAGTTTGGTTTCGTTGCGGTCAGGATCGGCTTCACCTCAGCCGCCGTCGTAAAGGTTTGTCCGTGTGCACCTGCCGCGACAAGTACTGCGGCGAGCACACCCATAAGGCCCGATCGGGAAATTGGCATCATTCTGGGATCCTTTCACTTTTCATTGCCTTAAGCGTCGATATAGTCTCGGCAAACAAGAGAGCCTCGTCAGTATGACCCAATCCACCCCATCCGGGCAAACGTTCAATATCATTGCCGTCGGACAATCCGGGCGCCTGCAATATGAGGCGGTTCTACTGGCGGCATCGATGCGGACGTTCAACCCTGATTTCTCTGGCCGTCTGTTTCTGGCAGAACCGCAGCCCTCACCGCTGTGGCCCGACGATCCGCGAATTCCGGCAGGGCCTTGCCGCGACCTGTTGCAGGATTTGGGCGTGACGTTTCTGCCGTTCGAATCCAAGGCGTTCGGGGCGAGCTACCCTTACGGCAACAAAATTGAGGCTTTGGCGGCGCTGCCGGATGAGCCGTTCCTGTTTCTCGACACCGATACGTTGGTGGTCGGCTCTTTCGATGATGTGGCCTTCGATTTCGACCGCCCGTCCGCGTCGATGCGGCGCGAGGGGACATGGCCCAACATAGAGCTTTACGGGCCGGGTTATTCGGCGATCTGGCGGTCGTTGTATGATCGCTTCGGGCTGGACTTTGAAAGCTCTCTCGACCTCGATGAGCCGGATGAATATTGGCAGCGCTACCTCTATTTCAACGCGGGCTGGTTTTTCCACCGCAGCCCCCACGCATTCGGCGCGCGGTTTCTGGACTATGCCACGCAGGTCCGGATGGACCGCCCGGCGGAATTGGTCTGTCAGGAGATGAATCCTTGGCTGGATCAGATCGTGCTGCCGTTGGTGATCCATTCTTTCGGAGGTGGGCGTCCGGGGCCGGAGTTGGCGGGACTGGATGGGGAGGTGACCTGTCACTATCGGACCCTGCCCCTGCTCTATGCCCGCGAAAGCGACCGGGTGGTCAAGGTGTTGGAATCCGTTTCAGCGCCCAATCAGATCAAGAAGATCATCAAGGATTATGAGCCGTTTCAGGAAGGTCATCTATCAGGGCAAAGGGCAAACGGTGCGCGGCTTGTTTGACCGCAGTGACTTGCCCCGCCGGGAGCAGATGATCCGCAACGCGATCAAGCGGGAAGGTCTGTGGTTTCGCTAGTGTCCGCATGTGGACACTTTTATAACCATTTGAAATAAAACAATTTCGTGATTTTTGTTAAGCGATTTTTAACGAAACCCCGCTCTCAGATCTCCAGCACGGGCCATAGGGACAAGACCAAAAGCGTGGCCATTGTCCAGTTGAAAACCTGCAGCCGATTGGGGTTGGACAAGAGCAGACGCAGGCTTTCGCCGGCTTTGACCCAGAGCGAAATGCTCGGCAGATTGATGGCTGTGCAGACTGCGGCCACCAGCAGGATTGGCAGCAGACCCGCCCCCTGCGCATAGGCGCTGAGGGCACCAAGCGCCATCGCCCAAGCCTTGGGATTGACCCATTGAAAGGCCGCCGCTTGCAAAAAGGTCATCGGGCGCGCCCCGGCCTTGCCCTGCCCCGGTGCCGATGAATGGGCGATTTTCCACGCCAGCCACAGCATGTAGGCGACGGAAAGCACCTTCAACGCGGTTTTGGCGGGCGGATAGGCCAGAAACAGCCCCGCCAAGCCGAATCCGACCAGTATCACCATCACCCCGAACCCCAGGCTGACGCCGAGCATATGGGATATGGTCCGGCGAAAGCCGAAATTGGCACCTGACGCCATCAGCATCAGATTGTTCGGCCCCGGTGTGACCGAGGTGACGAAAACGAAAGAGACGAGGCCGACGAAGAGGTTTGCATCCATGGCGCAACTATTGTCCGAAATTCGCGGCATAAGATTGCAAAGTTACGAAGTCCTGATAGGTTTTCACAACAAATGACCAAGATTGACGACATAAACACCCGCATATTGCGCGCATTGGTCAGAGGATGGCCGGATCTCCAACCTTGACCTTGCGGACCGTGTCGGGCTGTCGCCCTCTGCCTGTCTGCGCCGCGTGCAAGAATTGGAGCGGGCGGGCGTCATCAAGGGCTACCGCGCCATCATCGACCCGGCCAAGGTTGGCATCGGGTTTGTCGCCTATGTGACGGTCGGGTTGAACAGTCACACCAAGGCCGCGCAAGAGGCGTTTGAGAGGGCGGTCGCAAGGGCGCCTGAGGTGCGTGAGTGTCACAATGTCACCGGCACCGTGGAATACCTGTTGCGGGTCGAGGCGGCAGATCTGGCGGACTACAAGCACTGGCACACCAATGTGCTGGGTGTTTTGCCTCAGGTTCATGCGATTACGACCTTTGTGGTGATGGATAGCCCCAAAGACGAGCGGGCCTAGGGGTGGGGCGAAAATTTTTCGCCGAAAAATTTTGGTCTGCTGCATCAATGGGCGAACACACCATCGAGGCTGGGAAATCCTTTGATTTCAATGGGGTTGCCTGAGGGGTCGCGAAAGAACATCGTCCATTGCTCACCGGGTTCGCCTTGAAACCGCACTGAGGGTTCCAATTCGAACTCTGTCCCCGCCGCGCGCAACCTCTTGGCCAGATCCTGCCAATCGGGCAAATGCAGGACAACGCCGAAATGCGGCATTGGCACCAGCTTGTCCCCGACCTTGCCGGTGGCAGCATTGGCGAAGGGCGTGCCGAGATGCAGGCTGAGTTGATGGCCGAAAAACGCAAAATCGACCCAGCTTGCGGTGCTGCGCCCTTCGGCACAGCCGAGCACGCCGCCATAGAACTGCCGGGCAGCGTCGAGATCGTGGACATGGATGGCGAGATGGAACGGGGTCAGCATGGCATTCTCCTGCTTTGGCGCAAGACTAGCGATGGATGGGTGCGGCGGGAAGTCGCGCTTTTGACGTTGCCCGTTGTTGCCCCCTGCCCTAGCTTGGCGCCACAACAGAGGAGGATTTCATGACTCAAGGCTTTGACACTCTGGCCATCCACGCCGGCACAGAACCAGATTCGGCGACGGGCGCGCGGCAGGTGCCGATCTATCAGACCACGGCCTATGTGTTCCGCGACACGGAACATGCCGCGAAGTTGTTCAACCTGCAGGAAGTGGGCTACATCTATTCGCGTCTGACCAACCCGACGGTTATGGCCCTGGCCAACCGGGTTGCGGCCCTGGAGGGCGGTGCAGGCGCTATCTGCTGCTCATCCGGCCATGCGGCACAGTTGATGGCTTTGTTCCCGTTGATGCAACCGGGCTGCAATATCGTGGCCTCGACCAAGCTCTACGGCGGCACGATTCAGCAATTCACCAACACCATCCGCAAGTTTGGCTGGTCGGCCAAGCTGGTGGATTTCGACGATCCCAAGGCGATTGCAGCGGCGATTGACGACAACACGCGCGCCCTGTTCTGCGAGACAATCTGCAATCCGGGCGGGGCGATTTCCGATCTGGATGCGATTGCGCGCGTCGCGAATCACGCCGGATTGCCGCTGATCGTCGACAATACGACCGCCACGCCGTTCCTGTGCCGCCCGATTGAACATGGCGCGACGCTGGTGGTGCATTCGGCCACCAAATATCTGACCGGCAATGGCACCGTGACCGGCGGCGTTCTGGTAGATTCCGGCAAGTTCGACTGGTCTGCCTCTGGCAAGTTCCCGTCGCTGTCCGAGCCGGAGCCCGCCTATCACGGGCTGCAGTTCCACGCGGCACTGGGTGCGATGGCCTTCACCTTCCACTCCATCGCCGTGGGCTTGCGCGATCTGGGCATGACGATGAACCCGCAGGGTGCGCATTACACCCTGATGGGGATCGAGACGCTGAGCCTGCGGATGCAGCGCCATGTCGAGAACGCGCAGATCGTGGCGGAATGGCTGGAGCAGGATCCACGGGTCGAATTTGTGTCCTATCCCGGTCTGAAATCGTCGCCCTATCATAATCTGGCCAAGATGATCGTGCCGAAGGGTGCTGGCGGCTTGTTCACCTTTGCGATGAAGGACGGCTATGAGGCCTGCGTGAAGTTTGTCGACAATCTGAAGCTGTTCAGCCATGTCGCGAACCTTGGCGACACCCGGTCGCTGGTGATCCACCCCGCCTCGACCACTCACCGTCAGCTGTCAGAAGAGCAGCTCGTTGCTGCGGGGGCCGGGCCGAATGTGGTGCGACTGTCGATCGGGATCGAGGATGTGAAAGACATCATCGACGATCTCGATCAGGCGATGACTGCCGCGACGGCCTGACGCGACACCTCCCCCGCAGCCAGTTGGCCGCGGGGGAGATCTTCAGCCAAATTTCAGGAAGAACTTGGAATAGGCTGGCTTGAGCGCTGCGAGGGCGGACTTGATAGCTTCGGGGTCGCCGGCCCGCACTGCTTTGACCATCGCGTCGACGGATGCCTGAAAGGTCTGGGCGAGTGGGGGGTAAGCGGGGTCGCTGGCCTCTGGTGCGGGATGGTCCGCGATATCTGCCGCCCAGAAGCCGAGCACGCCGATTTGTTCGGCCAGACGTTCCATCCCGGGCCCATCCAGTTTCGCGGGATCGGTGGCGAGGACGGCTTCCATCATGGCGTGGTAGGCGTTCATGCTGTCCGAAAAGCCCCACATGCCATTGCGCCGGTGCAATGCACCGATTTCGCCGCGGATGCCTTCCAACGCCTCATGCGCCTCAGTCAGATTTCCGGCCTTGGCCGCCTCGGCTGCTTTGGCGGCATCTTCCGAGACTGCGGTGACGGTTGCAGGAACGGCGGGGTCGTCGGCGTATTGCGGGGCTGTGGTGAAACCTTTGGCCAGATCGGCCCAGCCAGCCTCAAACGCCGCGATGGACTCGGTGGACTTGGCCGCGTTGCCTGTGTTGGTGGCGAAAAGCGCCACGCGGTAGGTGCCATAAACCGCGCGTAGTTCGGATTCAAAATCGGCGACCGGGCCGGCCAAGGCTGGGCCGGTCGCCGAAGTCAGAACGGCAAGGGCAAACACGGGTAACAATGGGCGCATGGGAAACCTCATTCAATTTGAGTACCCGGCTATCTTCCAGCTTCGCGCTGAGTGGTGCCTTGATCCGTGTCAACCTTGCCGCAGGTCTGCCCCCGCGAGCACGGCCTTACTGCGCGATCTGGAATACGATCGTGACAGAGGCCGAAACCTCGACGGAGCCACCGGCAAGTGGCACGGCCTTGCTATCCGCCATGCGGTACATGGGCGCGGGCATCGGTTCGGACATCCCGCCCTCAGCGATGGACAGAATCGGTCCCAGTTTGGCACCAGCGGCGTCAGCAATCAGCGAAGCACGGGCGATGGCGTCGGCCACGGCCTGTTTACGGGCCTCATCTTCTTGCGGACGTTGGTTTTGCAGTCCGAAGCTCAGACCGTTGAGCGAATTTGCGCCGTCGGAAATTGCGGCATCCAGAACCGCGCCGGTCTTGTCCAACTCGCGCACCCGGATCGTCAGCATGTTGGAGGCGATGTAGCCCTGAATCTCGCTGGAGGTGCCGTTGGCGCTGCTGACCCAATTCGGGTTCAGTGACAGGTTGGAGGTCTGAACATCGCGATCTTCGATTCCGGCGGCCCGAATTCGGGCCAAAACGGCTGACAAAGCGTCATTATTAGCCGACATGGCGGCCGCAGCGGTGGTACCATTGGTTGTAACACCCAGCGATATTGTCGCGATGTCCGGGGCGACCTCGACCACTGCCGTGCCGGTCACGGTCAGTGTCGCGGGTGAATCGGCTAGGGCGGACAGCGGCAGCAGGGTAGAAAAGGCTGCGGCCAGGACGAGCGGGGACAGGATGCGCATTGGATATTCTCCGATTACAGGCGTTTGACTTCACTGGTTATGACGCAAGTCATAGGACAGTCCTTGGTGATCAAAGGTGTTTTTCTTTCATTCGGCAAAAAGCTGCTGTAGGAAGGCGCGCAAAGCACGGACGGCGTTCCCGTGGCTATAATGGCTGTGTAAGACCGGACATATGAAACCTTCTTTCGCCTTGGATTTCCGCGACGGCGTTATATCGCTGTTGCATCGCACCACCCGTGGTTGGCAACAGGTCGGATCGACCCCTGCCGACGCCCCTGATCTGGGCGAGGCGCTGAATTATCTGCGCTCGACCGCACTTGGCCTGTCTCCGCATGGGTTGGCGACCAAACTCGTCATTCCGAATGAGCAGGTGCTTTACACCACCGTTTACGCCCCGGGACCCGAGGCCGCCAAGCGGCGTCGGCAGATCAAGGCTGCGCTTGAGGGGCAGACGCCCTACAAGATTGACGAGTTGGTCTTCGACTGGTGGGGTACCGGGCCTGAGGTTCGGGTTGCCGTGGTCGCCAAGGAAACCCTGTCTGAGGCAGAGGCCTTTGCGGCAGAGCATCGCCTGAACCCGGTCTCCTTCGTCGGATCGCCAGACGACAATGCCTTTACCGGTGAGCCGTTCTTTGGCGCGTCGGCGATGTCGGCGACCCTGTTGGCCGACGGCGAAAAAGTTGAGCGCGATCAAGAGCCTATTACGATTGTGGCCCGGGATTTTCCGCGCAATGAACCCGTCGTCGCCCCGACCGAAACAGTGGAGCCGCCGAAACCAACGCCAGCAGCTGTGGACGAGCCTGTAGCCGCCCCGGTGGTTGAGCCAGTGGTCAAGCCGGAGCCTGTCGTCGAAAAGGCCCCTGTTGCCGAGGCTGAACAACCCAAGCCGGCCCCGGCCAGCCCGCCTCCGGTCAACGACGCCGCTGCCGCTGCTGCGCGCGCCAAGGCACCGGCAGTCGAGGAACCTGTTTCAGAAGAGGCACCGGCCGACAAGAACCCGCTGCCTGATTTCCGTGCTGCAATTCCGCCAGCCGCAGGGGTTGCTTCCTTTGATCCCAAAACACTCGCGGCTGATCTGGTGGATGAGGCCCCAATGGCTTTGGACGTTGGTGAAGAGCCCCCGGAACCGACCGTGCGATCTGCCAAAGCAGCACCGCCGAAGTCTGACATTGCTGAGCCGACCAAAGTAACCTCGGCCAGAATCACCGACCCGACCATTGATGATGTGCCGCCCGGTCCGGCCCCGTCGATTATCGCGTCCTTTGCCAGCCGCCGCTCTGCCGGTCAGGCCAATGACCCCAAGTCGGCGAATTTTGCAGCGACAGAGGCCAGCAAGGCGAACAAGCCGCCGGTTTTGGGGCCAGCCCCGCTGCAACGCCCCTCAGTCGCGCGCCCGACGCTGGCCCGCCCTGCCCCCGCACAAGGCAATGTTGTCCGCGAGACAGTGCCGTTTCCGACCAAAACCCAAACCGCCAAGCCCGGCGCTGCAAAACCAGGCAAGGCGGGCGTTGTGGCCCCCGGAATTGCTGGCCCCCGTCGCGAACGCAATGTGGTGGTGCCGCTGCCGAAGTCGGCAGAAGCAGCCGCAGATGGCACCGTGCCGGAGCCGATTGTCAGAACCAAAGCCTCGGTCCTGACCGGGCTGGACGGCAGGCCGCTGCCAGAGCGCGGCAAGCCGCGTTATCTGGGCCTGATTCTGACAGCGATCCTGTTGGTGGCGCTGGCACTGGTCGCGGCGTGGTCGACGTTCTATCTGTCGTCCAACGAGGTCGACCCCGGCGCGACGCCGCCGACCAACGCGACCGCAGCCCTTGTGCCGGAGACAGGTACAACAACGGCTGACACTGCCGTCGATGCCGTTGTCCCTTCGACGATAGTTGCCGAGGCCGACCTCGCTGCCAGCGACATGCCGACAGCTGAGGATGAGGCCTTGGCGGACGGTCAAGACCCAAGCTTGGTAACCGATCCGGCTGTGTCTGATCCTACTGCGGCAGATCTGGCCGTTGCTGATGTGACGGATCCAGCGGCAGCATTGCCAGAACCACAGCCTGCCGAGGTTGTCGCCGAAGCACCCAAGCCGGAGCCCGCCCCTGCGACCGCCCTGTCCACGGATGCCGCAACTGTCGCCACCCCGCGCAACGATCCGCAGGATGAGATTTTCCTGGCCAATGCCGATACGCCGCCACAGACCTCTGACCCTTTGGTCATGCCGCAGATGGCGGCCAACGGCGATCCACCGCCCGATGCCATAGCCCCTCCTCCACCATTCGGGATGGTCTATCAGTTTGATGCGGAAGGACGAATTATACCAACGCCCACGGGGATCATCACACCCGAGGGCGTTATGCTTATCGCGGGGGCCCCCAAGATCGTACCGCCAGAGCGGCCTGCCGCGCTGACAACCGAACCGACCACCGCTGCGGCTGCGACGGTTGAGGTGGCCCCGACAGGCGATGCTGCGTTAGGCGATGCTGCGGCAGCCTCGACGGCGGCGTCAACTGCGGCCGAGCTGCCCTTCCCGTCGGATCCCGCCCTCGCTGGAAAGAAGCCCAAGACCCGGCCGGATGGTTTGATTGATCCGGCGGCCACGGCCAAGCAGGGTGAGGCGCTTGCGCCGGACCCGAACAGCCGCTTCGCATCGTTACGCCCCCTCAAGCGGCCGGCAGCGATGACCCGGGCGGCAGAAGTTGCACCGGCTGAGGACACGACCGCTGTTGCGGCATCCGACGCCGCCTCGGCCTCATTGGCCGCAAATGGTATCAATCAATCGGCAAGCGCTTTGGCTGTTGCCGTCTCAAAGAAACCCGCCGCGCGTCCGAGTGGGATGAATCAGGCGGTCAACGCCGCTGTTGCCGCCGCAGTGCGGGCGCCAGAACCGAACACGCAGGTGGCCGCCGTCGCCGCTGCCCCAACGGCCCCTGAAGCGGATTCTGAGCCAGAGTCCGAGGCTGTTGCTCCGCGCCTGCCGACAAACGCATCGGTAGCGAAACAGGCGACCGACAAGAACGCGCTGAACCTGTCCCGTGTGGCGCTGCTCGGCATCTTTGGCACGGCGTCCGGTCGCTATGCCATGGTGCGTCAGCCCGGTGGCAAGGTGAAGAAAGTCGTCGTGGGTGACACGCTGGACGGCGGACGGGTTGCTGCCATCTCTGCCAATGCAGTTCAGTACCAAAAGGGTGGCCGCATGGTCACGTTGTCTTTGCCCACGGGCTAACCAGACTGCTGCACCCAAATCGGGCCGACCCGGTAACTGTGACGGCAAAGGCCGGCTTGAAACATCTCGTCGCTTGACCTTGCCGGAATATCTTGCCTGTCTGTCCGGTAGGAAGCGCGGTCGCCAGTCTGTCGGATGGTCTAGTTTTTTCGCGTTCGAAGGGCAGCATGGAAAGTTTTCTGTTACAGGCATCAATTTACCTCGGCGCAGCCGTGGTGATCGTTCCCTTGTCGGTGCGATTCGGTCTGGGCTCAGTGCTGGGGTATCTGGCGGCGGGCATCCTGATGGGGCCGGTTCTGGGCCTTGCAGGGGCCGAGAATGCCGATCTGCAAGAGTTTTCCGAGTTTGGCGTCGTCCTGATGCTGTTCCTGATCGGGTTGGAACTGCGACCCGCAGCCCTGTGGGACATGCGCAAGAAGCTGATTGGCATGGGCGGCTTGCAGGTCAGCCTGACCTTGGCAGCCGTCGCAGGCGCGATGCTGGCACTGGGCACGACTTGGCAGGTGGCGGTGGTTCTGGGGATGATGGGGGCGATGTCATCGACCGCCATCGTGTTGCAGACATTGGCCGAAAAGGGATTGTTGCGGACGACCGGCGGCCGATCGTCCTTCGCTGTGCTGCTGACGCAGGATCTGGCGGTGGTGCCGATCCTGTCGATCATGCCGTTTCTGGCCCAGTCAGCCCCGATCCATACCGAAACGGCCGAAACGGAGTCCGGCGTTGCCGAGCCGCTGATGTCGCTGATTGCGGGCCTGCCCGCATGGCAAACCACGCTGCTGACCTTGGCCATTGTCTTGGGGATCGTGTTGGCGGGGCATTTCCTGAGCCGTCCGCTGTTCCGCTTTGTCCATGCCGCCGGTTGTCGGAAATGTCGACCTTCATCTCATTGTTTCTGGTACTCGGCATTGCGTTTCTGATGATGCTGGTTGGCCTGTCGCCCGGCACTTGGCACCTTTGTCGCAGGGGTGGTGCTGGCCAACTCGGAATTCCGGCATCAACTTGAGGCCGATCTGCAACCCTTCAAGGGGCTGCTGATGGGGTTGTTCTTCATGACCGTCGGGGTCGGCATCAACTTCATTCTGCTCATCCAGTCGCCTTTGATGATCATCGGGCTGGTGCTGGGCCTGATCGCGATCAAGGTCGGCCGTCCTAGAGTTCGTGGCGCTGCTCTTTCGGATCAAGGCGCGCGACCGGATGCTGTTTGCCCTTGGGCTGGCACAGGGCGGCGAGTTCGGGTTTCTGATCATCACCATTGCCCGCAACGAAAACGCCCTGACGTCTTGAGATCGGGCAGACCGCGCAATTGGTGATCAGCCTGTCGATGCTGCTGACGCCGCTGTTGTTTCTGGCGTATGAGGCCTATGCGCGACGGATCGCCGCGAACCAACCGGAACCCAATTATGATGAGATCGACGAACAGGGCGCTGTCATCATCGCGGGGATTGGGCGTTTCGGGCAGGTCGTCAACCGTCTGGTGCGCCATTCCGGGCTGAACACCGTGGTTCTGGACAACGATATGGGCACCATCGAAACGCTGCGCCGCTTTGGTGTGAAGGGCTATTTTGGCGACCCGACGCGGCCCGAACTGCTTGACGCAGCTGGCATCATGGAGGCCGAGGTGCTGGTCGTGGCGATGGATGACAAGGACAAGGCCACCGAATTGGTGCGCTATGCCCGCTCACTCCGGCCCGATATTCAGATCATCAGCCGCGCGCGCGACCGGATTCATGTCTATGAACTGTATCAGGCCGGGGCGAACCAGATCGTGCGGGAGACTTTCGATTCGTCGTTGCGTGCCGGGCGCTATGTGTTGGAATTGATGGGTTTCACCGAATTTGAAGCCGAGGGCCTTGCCTCAACCTATTTCAGGATGGACCGCGCCGCAGTGCAGGATCTGGCCGACCTTTGGGTGCCGGGCGAACGGATGGACCTGAATGCAGCCTTTGTCGCCCGCGCCAAAGAGTTGGACGGGGCGATGCAGACCACATTGCTGGCCGATCTTGAGGCGCGCCGCCCCAAGACCGGGACAGACGGTTAGGCAGCGCCAGCGGCGACGCCGGCCTCGGCAAAGGTTGCCATGCCGGACATGGCAATTCGCCGCCGCCTTGACGATTCCGATGGCCAAAGCCGCCGCCCGAGCCTTCACCGAGACGCAGGCCCAGGGTCAGCAACGGCTCTTTGCCCAGCGCGGCCAGCAGCCGACCGTGGGCCGCCTCGGCGCTGACATGGCCAGCCAGGCAATGGTCCAGCGCATCAGCATTGGCGACGTGGCAGCACAGCGGCAGCCGAGCAGGCGATGAAGCCATCCAGAATGACCGGAATGCGCAGGATGCGGGCGTGCAGCATCGCCCCGGTCATGGCGGCAATCTCGCGGCCACCAAGGCAGCGCAGAACCTCCAGCGGGTCACGCGACGGATTTCGGGTAAGGCCCGCAGCGACGGCGTCAGCCTTGCGGCCCAGCCCCGCATCGTCAACGCCGGTGCCACGACCGACCCAATCACCCGCAGCCCCCCCAAAGAGGGCACAGGCGATGGCGGCGGCAGAGGTCGTGTTGCCGATGCCCATTTCGCCCGGGACCAGCAGATCCGCTGCTGGGTCAACCGCATCCCAGCCGGTTTGCAGGGCCGTCACCAGATCAGCCTCAGTCATCGCCGGGCCTTGGGTGAAATCCTGCGTCGGGCGGTCCAGTTCCAGCTCTGCCACGGTCATTGTGGCCCCAAAGGTCTTGGCCATCTGGTTGATCGCCGCCCCCCCTGCCCGGAAGTTGCCCACCATCTGCACCGTCACCTCGGCCGGAAAGGCCGAGACGCCTTGTGCCACCACGCCGTGATTTCCGGCGAAAATCGCGATCTGCGGGTGTCTCGATCCGCGGTTGGCCGGTGCCCTGCCAGCCAGCCAGCCAGATCGCCGATGCTTTCCAACCGCCCCAAGGCGCCGGGCGGCTTGGTCAGGTTGCCGTTGCGATCCTGCGGCTGCGGCAAGAGCCTGCGCATCAGGTGCGGGCAGATCGGACAGAACGGCGCGAAACTGGGCGAGGGTTTGGGGGGTGTTGGTCATGATGTCCATCCAGCAAGGGTTGGCCCATTTGCTATGCTTGCGCAGGCTGCTTGGCCAGACGCCGCAGACCATCCAAGCGCAATTCCCGACACAAATGCAAACGGCGGCCCCGTAGGACCGCCGTTCAGTATTCGTAGCGCAGGATCAGGCTGCGCGGCCGATCAGCACTTCACCAACGCGGCGTTGTGCGCCAGCCTCATCCGAACCGGCCACTGCGGCCACTTCGCGGGTCAGGCGTTCCAGCGCAGCTTCATACAGCTGACGCTCGGAATAGCTCTGCTCGCGCTGATCGTCGCTGCGATGCAGGTCGCGCACGACCTCGGCAATCGCCATCAGGTCGCCCGAGTTGATCTTCTGTTCATATTCCTGCGCCCGGCGCGACCACATGGCCCGCTTGACCCGCGCCTTGCCCTTGAGGGTGTCGAGTGCCTTGGTCACCACATCCGGGGTGGACAGCGAGCGCATGCCAATCTCGGTCGCCTTGTGGGTCGGAACGCGCAGGGTCATCTTGTCCTTTTCAAAGGAGATGACGAACAGCTCGAGACGAATACCGGCAATCTCTTGCTCTTCGATCGAGATGATGCGACCCACGCCATGCGCAGGATACACCACAAACTCGTCGGGGTGGAACTCAGGCTTCTTCATCTTGGTCATTCAGTCTCTTCCTCAGGGGCCAAGCCTGTTCAGACGACAAAATCCCCGGACACCGCTTGCGCCGTGCCGTTTCAGGTTGAATTTGTCGGTCAGAAAATCCGCACTCAGGCGAGCAGCACTGAGCGGGATACAGGCATCCTTCGTTGATTGTGACAACTGTATAACACAAAAAATGGCTGATTCCAACTGTCTCGATGCGGCAGGCGACGCGGATCGGAAGAATTGGTAACGCGCCGTGCTCATATTCCGCAAAGTAACGCCACGTCACTTGTGCAGCGTGGTGCGAATCGCCAGTGCTCAGCCGCCCGGGCCTGCCGTTTCGGAGAAGTACTTCTTCATCTTGTCCTTTTCGCCGTCGCGGGCTTCGGCGTCGGGCAAGGGGTCTTTCTTGGTCACGATCACCGGCCACATTTCCGAATACTTGCGGTTGAACGTCACCCAAGCCTCCAGATCCGGCTCGGTGTCCGGGCGGATCGCGTCAGCGGGGCATTCCGGCTCGCAGACGCCGCAATCGATGCATTCATCGGGATGAATGACCAGCATGTTTTCACCCTCGTAGAAGCAATCCACGGGGCATACCTCGACACAGTCGGTGTATTTGCAGGCAATGCAGTTGTCGACCACCACGTAAGTCATCGTCTTGTCGTCCCATTCTTCGCGATAGCGCCTGACTAAAGGAGCAGCGCGGATCATTCAAGGTCGGATGCAGCGGGATCGGCCTCCCCGGGATCAAGATCCTGATAGAGCCGCTGCGCTTCATTTGCCGGGCCGCGCCGTTCGCCCAGCGCTTGCACACGGATCACCCGGATGCGGCTGCCTTGGGCGAAGGTCAGCACGTCGCCGGGCAGAACACCGTGACCGGGCTTGCGGCAATGCTGGCCGTTCACCCGCAGACGGCCTTTGGTGATGACCTCGGCCGCTAGGTCACGCCCCTTGAAGAAGCGCGCCTGCCACAGCCATTTGTCCAGCCGAAGTCTCGGCTGGACAGCAGAATCCGGCTTGGCGCCGGGCCCCGCCAATCAGGGTTTGAGCCGCAAAGCGGCCAGAACGGCAAAGGGGTTGTCCGGATCTATTGGCTTTTCCGCGCGCGGCGGACGGGCCTCATAGGATTTACCCTTGTTGTCGTCACGGCGCGGGGGACGATCGCCCTTGCCGTCGAAGCGTGGCTTGCCACCCTCACGCGGTTTTCCACCCTCTTTCGGCTTGCCCTGATAGCCCTCACGGCGGCCTTCGCCTTCCTTGCGGCGATCCGGACGGCCGCCTTCGCGCGGTGGGCGCGCGCCGTCGGTCGCAGGCGCGTCGCCTTCGGGCGTTGCGGCCGGCGTTGCTGCGTCACGGCGCGGACCACGGTCTGCACGCGGGGCGCGTTCCGGACGGGCGGGACGTTCGCGAGGTTTCGGGGCCCAGGTGAAGGTATAGAATGCCTCCATCTCGGGCGCCGCTTCTGGCTCCACTTCGGCAGTCGGATCGGCCACAACCTCAGGCACGGCTTCGGCTACCGGCTTGATAAGTGACACTTCTTCCGGCACCGGGTTCAGCGACGCGGGCTCTGTTGGTTCAACGACAACCGGCGCGACAACGGGGGCGGCCTTGACCTTGACCCGCTCACTCTTTTCGCCCTTGTAGCCGAGGCCCGACATCAGATCGACGAACTGTTCCAACGTCATGCCGGTGATCGACAGCATCTCTGGCGTCGCCTCAAAGCCGACGCGGCTATCCTTGGCGCGCAGCAAATCGGCCAGGCGCTCCAGCATGTCGATGCGGATCGCGCGGGCCCCTGCCGGGTGATAGCCCGCCAGTGTATAATGGCTGCGCGGCACTTCGGGCAGGTTGGGGATGGTCACCAAACCGGGCGGCGGGCTTTCAGGGAAATCCTCAAGCCCGTTCCACAGTGACCACAGCACCAGCCGCAACCGCGTCGCCGCTGGTTTCAGCAGCAGCGGCAGGAAGATGGTGAACTGACCGAACCGGACACCATGCTTGCGCAGGGCAGACCGTGATTCCTGATCGAGCTCTTTGACCTCAGTCGCCACCAGATCGCGCGCGATGACACCCATCGCCTCAACCAGACGGAACGCAAAGCCACGGGCGAGACCCTGAAGCGTTTCATCCCGCGACATCGCCATCAGCGGTTCAAACTGCGCGGCAATCTTGCGGTCGATGAAATGCTGGGCGCGACGGCGGACTTTGTCCGCAATATCGGGGCCAGCCTCTTCTTCGACGAACACCTCAACCTGCGGGCGCGATGCTTCGCCGCCCTTGACCAGCTTGCCGATGGCGGAGTTGCCCCACATCAGACCACCTTGGGTGGTAAAGTCCATCTCGGTATCCGGCGCGTTGTAGAACTTGTCTGCGCGCAGATGGAATTCCGGCTTTAGCGCTGCCATGGCAGCCTGCCGGAGCGTGGCCCCTTCGGACCCCGTCCCATCCTGTTGAAAACGGAACCCCTCAAGACGCCCGACGAACTCGCCTTCGACCGTCACTTCGCCCTTGTCATTCACCTCGGCCACGAGGGTCTCCTTCTGCTTCAACCGCCGCAACAGCACGGATGTGCGGCGGTCAACAAATCTCTGCGTCAGCGCCATATGAAGGCCGTCCGACAAACGGTCTTCTACAGCGCGCGTTTCGTCGCGCCAATGGCTTTCGTCATCAACCCAGCCATTCCGCTGTGCAACATAGGTCCAGGTGCGGATATAGGCCAGTCGTTTCGAGATGGTAGCGATATCACCGCAGGTTTATCGATGCGTTCAATCGCTTTTGCCAGCCAGTCGGTGGGAATACGGGTCTGCGCCAGCCCGCGCCCGGTCAGAAAGTCGAAAATCCGGGCGAGCAACGTGATGTGTTCGCTGTCCGAGGCAGAGCGGAAATCCGGCACCCGGCAGACATCCCACAACAATTGCACCCGCTGCGGGCTGGTCAGCTTGTCGGCCACCTCTGGAATCGCACTCAGCGCCTTTAGCGCCACGACATCATCGGCATCGCGGGCCCGGCTTAGCCAAGGGTCAGAGGTCGGGTATTCCAGACTGCGGACCAGCCGTTCAACAGAGCCAAACTCCAGATGGGCATTGCGCCATTGCAGTTTGCGGACCGGATTGAAGCTGTGGGTTTCGATCGCCTCGATCTCATCTTCATCGAAGGGCCGCGCATCACCCGTGATGCCAAAGGTGCCATTCTCAGTATGCCGCCCTGCCCTGCCCGCGATCTGGCCGAGTTCTTGCGGGTATAGAGCCCGCATCCGGCGACCGTCAAACTTGGCCATGGAAGAGAAGGCGACGTGTTTGATGTCGAGGTTCAGGCCCATGCCGATGGCATCGGTGGCGACGAGATAGTCGACGTCGCCGTTTTGGTACAGAGCAACCTGAGCGTTGCGAGTACGCGGGCTAAGCGCGCCCATAACCACCGCACAACCACCCTTGGTGCGGCGGATCAGCTCAGCGATGGCATAGACATTATCAACCGAAAAGCCGACGATTGCGCTGCGTTCGGGCATCCGGCTTATCTTTTTCGAACCCGCGTAGGTCAAAGTCGACAGGCGCTCGCGTTTCATGAACTGCACGCCGGGGATCAGGCCCGCGATGGCCGGGCGCATGGTATCTGAGCCGAGGAACAGTGTTTCCAGCAGCCCCCGCGCCCGCAGCAGGCGGTCGGTGAAGACATGGCCACGCTCTGGATCGCCGCAGAGCTGGATCTCATCCACCGCCAGAAAGTCGGCGCCGATTTCCAGTGGCATCGCCTCAACCGTGCAGACCCAATAGGTGGCGCGGGGTGGCAGGATGCGTTCCTCACCGGTGATGAGCGCCACGACGGACGGGCCGACGCTTGGCGACGACACGGTCATACACCTCTCGCGCCAGCAGCCGCAGCGGCAGGCCGATTACCCCCGTCCGGTGGCTGAGCATCCGTTCGATGGCAAAATGGGTCTTGCCGGTATTGGTCGGGCCAAGAACGGCCGTGACCCGTCCCGGCGGGCGCGCGTTCAAGTCCATTGTACTGCCTTAAAGGTCCTGTCCGCCCAAGCTGGTTTCCAGCCGCTTCACCGAAGCTTTAACTTCGGTCATATGGGGGTTGATTTCAAGGGCGGCCTTGTAGACCTCTAACGCTTTGGCGGGTTCGTTCAACTGCTCAAAAATCATCCCCAAGCCAGCCAGTGCGCCGAAGTGGCGGGGGTTCAGGGTCAACGTCTTGGCGATGTCGCTGACTGAAGGGCCAAGATCGCCGGTCTGGTAATAGGCCGTGGCGCGGGCGTTGTAACCTTCGGCGAAGTCTGGGGCGTGGTCGATCAGGGCGGTGAAATGTTCGATGGCAACTTGGGGGTGGCCCGCAGCGAGGGCATCGCGGCCGCGCTTTAACAGCAGGTCCATCGCGGGCGAGCCAGACTTTGACCATTCGAGCCAGATGCTGTCGGATATCTGCCCCGCTTCCAGATCAGTAGCGGTTTGCAGCTGTTGAAAAAGGTCGTCCAGCCGGGCCTGATCGGCCTGCCCGGGAATCGCCAGAAAAAGCAACAGAATTGTCGCAACGATACAGTTGTGAAGGGCGGCTAAGGCTTTCATAAGATAAGCGTAGCCTAATTGTAGCAAAACGCCAGAGGCGGGCGTTCACGATGGAGATAGCGATGAGCAAAGTCATTGATACCGCAGTTGAGGCCCTGTCCGCCCGACTGTCCGAGGGGTTTGAGGGGGTCGCCAAATTCGTGATCACGGGCGAAGGCGCGATCATGGTTGATGGGACCGGCGTCCATGAAGGGGATGCCGAGGCCGATGTGACCCTGACGGCCACGGCGGATGTATTTGAGCAACTGCTGGCCGGGGATTTGAGTGCCGCGAGTGCGTTCATGTCGGGCAAGTTGTCGGTCGATGGCTCCATGGGGTTGGCGATGAAGCTCGGTTCGGTGTTGGGGTGAGCGTCGCCCCGCTGTTCCATGAGGTGGCCGATGGCCCAGAGGATGGCCGGGCGGAATGGGTGACCGGCGCGGATGGGGTGCGGATTCGGGTGGCGGTCTGGAATGCGGAAGCCACCCGGGGGACGGTTTTGCTGCTGCCGGGGCGCAGTGAGTATGTCGAAAAATATGGCCGCGCGGCAGGCGGTTCTGGCGTCGGCGGACTATTGCACCGCCGCGATCGACTGGCGTGGGCAGGGGCTTGCAGACCGGGCTTTGCCAGACCGGATGATTGGCCATGTCAGAGATTTCGCAGAGTATCAGCGCGATTTCGATGCCATGCTGGTATTTGCAGAGGCGGCGGGCCTGCCGCGGCCTTATCACATGCTGGCCCATTCGATGGGCGGCTGTATCGGGTTGCGAAGCCTGATGCGGGGATTGCCGATCCAGTCGGCGGTGTTCTCGGCACCGATGTGGGGAATTCCGATGGCAGGCTGGCTGCGACCAATCGCGACGGTTGTCAGCAATGCAGCACCTTGGTTGGGATTTTCGGGGCAACTCGTCTTGGGTCAAACCAAGAAGGTCTTGGTCATCGACGCCCCCTTTTCGGGCAATCAACTGACCACTGACCCCGAAATGTGGGACTATATGCGCCGCCAGGCCCTTGCCCATCCTGACCTGTCGCTCGGCGGGCCCAGCTTTGGTTGGCTAAAGGCGGCGTTGGACGAATGCCGCGCCCTCGCCGCGATGCCGGCACCGGATTACCCGGTTGTGGTCGCCTTGGGCGATCAAGAGCAGATTGTTGACCCCGCGCCGATTTTGGCCCGGATGACGGGTTGGAAAACCGGGCGGTTGGACCGCTATGAAGCCTGCGAGCATGAATTGCTGATGGAGCGTCTGGCCACCCGTGACACATTTCTGGCGCGGGCCGTGTCGCTATTTGAAACCGGGCTTTGACGAGCGGCCAGTCAGGCTACTCCGGCGACGGCCATGGTCTTGGCGTTTCGCGATCCGATCGGATTTCTTGACCATGCGAACAGGCGCTCAAGGAGTCCCGGTCATTGGACGAACCTTGCCTGCGCACCGGTGCGATCAGGTTTTGTACGGGGTTGGGTTGGCGGCGTCGATTCGCGCCGCGACCAGCCGTTGCAGGTGCCAAAGGGCGCTGTCTCGGATGCCAGAGGCCTCCAGATGGGTGACGGTGTTCAGCAGATATTCCGCGCCGCTGCCGACATGACCGCAGGCTGTCGCCAAGACGTCGGCCACCGCTTCGGGTGGCAGGCGGCCAGCGTAGTTGGCCGATGCACGGTTGATGACAAAGGCGAGGGCCGGTGCTTTTTGACCCTCCACGCCCACCGTGATCCAGCGCGGCATGTTGGTAATGGGTTTGACGGTAAACTCACGCCGGAACAAGCGGTCCATCTGGCCGGGCAGATCGTCGGGTGGCAGGGTATAAAGCATCCCCTTGCACTGGCCGCCACGGTCAAGCGCCATCATCAGGCCGGGTTGGTCAGGAGAGCCACGGAAGCGTATCTGCTTGAGGCAGAATGAACGATGCCAACCGTGAGCCACGGCCACGACTTCGGAGGTATGGGGGATTTCGGGTTTCCAGATCAGCGAGCCATAGGCGAAAAGCCTGATGGGTTGGTCTGGGGCCGGGTTGGTGGCGAGGATGGACTGAACACGCTCTGCATAGTCGGCGTCATTGTGCAGGGCGCTGGGGGACATGCCCGGATCGGCGACGACGCGGTGGACGCGGGCGATATGGGCCGTAGTCAAATCCATAGATCGGGGCATGGGGTTGCCTTCCTGCTTGACCCGGCTTGGCGGTTGGGCCTATGTGCCCGCCTGCAAAACGGGGCGATGATGACTGATCCTACACCAGAACGGCGGAACTTCTACGGGCGCATAAAGGGCAAAACCCTGCGAACGTCGCAGAAGACCTATCTGGCCGAGGATCTCGGGCCGCTGACGTTGCCGGGCGTAACCCGTGAGGACAATCCGGCACGCGGGCTGGTCGATCTGTCTATTTTCGGCGGCAAGCCGTTGTGGCTGGAGGTTGGCTTTGGCGGGGGTGAGCATCTGGTGCATATGGCAGCGCGGCACCCGGAGGTCGGGCTGATCGGGTGTGAGCCCTATGTCAACGGCATCGCGATGCTGCTGGGCAAGATCCGGGCCGCTGATGTCAACAATCTGATGATCCATCCCGGCGATGTGCGCGACCTGTTTGAGGTGTTGCCGGAGGGTGTGGTTGAGAAGTGCTTCCTCAACTACCCCGACCCGTGGCCCAAGGCGCGGCACCATCGGCGGCGCTTTGTGACGCCGGGGTATCTGGCGGCGCTGCGGCGGGTGATGGCCAAAGGGGCAGAGTTCAGGGTGGCGACGGACATTGCCGACTATGTCCGGCAAACCTTGGAAGAGGTGCCGCAGGCCGGATTTGCCTTGGTTCATGAGGGCGATGTGCCGTGGGAGGATTGGTTCTCCACCCGCTATGAGCAGAAAGCTCTGCGCGAGGGGCGGCCGCCCTACTACATGACGTTCCGCGCCCTCTAGACCCCTGCGGCAAAGACCCCTAGCTTTGGGCGATGTGCGGGCGTTTCACCATCACCCATCCGAATGAGGCCTTGGCGGCGCTGTTTGATGCAGTGCCGGGCAATGATCTGCCCGACAGCCCGCGGTTCAACATCTGCCCGACCAATCCGGTCGCGGTTGTCACCTCTGACGGCGGGCGTCGGCTGCGGACGATGCGCTGGGGGTTGGTGCCGGGCTGGTACAAGTCGCCAACCGATGGGCCACTTATCATCAACGCGCGGTCGGACACCGTGGCCGAGAAGCCAGCATTCCGCGAGGCGATCCGGCAGCGGCGGTGTATTCTGCCCGCCTCAGGCTTTTATGAATGGAGTGCGGGGCCGAACGGGACACGGCTGCCATGGTACATCACGCGGACCGATGGGCAGCCGATGGCGTTTGGGGCGCTGTGGTCGCATTGGGGGGATATAGATACGGTGGCGATGGTCACGGTGGACGGTGGCGCGAATATGGCGGGCATCCATGACCGCGAGCCGGTTGTTCTGGAGCCCGATGCCTGGCCGCTCTGGCTGGGAGAGGCAGGGCATGGGGCGGCGGTGCTGATGAAATCGACGCCGAAAGGTGTGCTGCAATCGTGGCGCGTCGATCCGGCTGTCAATTCCAACCGGGCTCAAGGGCCGCAGTTGATTGAACCCGTGACACCATGAATCTGATCCTTTGTGCCACACCACGCAGCGGGTCTACCTTGCTGTGCACGCTGCTACGCTCCTCTGGCGTGGCAGGCTGGCCGGAGTCGTGGTTCCGGCCTGTGGATATGGCGGACTATGCCGAGGAGTGGGGATTGGAGGCGGGTTTTGCCCCGCAAGACTACCTCGCGGCCGCATGGCAGGCTGGCCGCAGCGCGAACGGGGTGTTCGGACTGCGGCTGATGTGGGACCATTTACCGGCCTTGGCAGAGTGTCTTGGTCAGGTCAGGGTCGATCCCGCAGGACTGGCGCAGGCCTTTGGTCCCTGCAGCTATGTCCTGCTGACGCGAAAGGATCTGGTTGCGCAGGCGGTGTCGCGGCACAAGGCCGAGGTCAGCGGCACATGGCATCTGGGGATTGAAGAGGCGGCCCACCCGCGTAAGCCGACCTATGACCATGGTGCCATTGCCAGCTACATTGCTGAGGCCGAGGCGGATCAGGCGGCGTGGCAGGCTTGGTTTGCGACCCATGGCGTGGAGCCGCTGGTCTTGACCTATGAGGGTCTTTCGGCGGCACCGGAAGCCTCGGCGCGATCAGTCTTGCGGCACATGGGCGTGCCGGAAACGGGCCCGTTGTACGCCGCCAACCGCAAGATGGCCGATGCTGTCAGCGACCAATGGGCCGCGCGGTTCCGCTCTGAAGCGGACCGCGCCGGGCAGGAATAGCCCGACATGAAAACACTCTCAAAGCCGGGGCTTTGAGAGTGTGGATTTGGTGGTGCGTGACTGATCAGAGGATGAAGCAGTCGGCGTTCAAGATCATCGCCCCCGTCAGGAAGATCTGCATATCGGCGACGCCGTTGTGGTTCAGGTCAACCTGCACGACGGTCTTGCCGCCGCTCTGGAACCAGCGGACGCTGTCGTCGATCTTGCTGAGGGCAGAGGTTCCGACGAATGTCAGCGCCCCATCGACAAGAGCCGAGAAATCGATCTTGTCGACGCCGACGTGAAAATCGGTGATCACGTCTGCGGCGTTGTTCGCAAAACTGGTGCTCGGGACGTCGAAAACAAAGATGTCGGCGCCGTCGCCACCCGTCATCAAATCGCTGCCAAAGCTGCCGCCGTACAACACGTCGTTGCCAGAACCGCCGTCGAGCGTGTCCGAAGCAGAACCGCCGTACAGCGTGTCATTCCCGGCGCCACCCAGCAGCGTGTCAAACCCGACTTCGCCGAACAACTGGTCATTTCCGCTTCCACCGGAGATGATATCGTTGCCATTGCCAGCGGTCAGCTGGTCATTGCCGCCACCACCGTCAAGGTTGTCATCGCCGTTGCCGCCGTACAGGATGTCGTTGCCCTGCAGGCCTGACAGCGTGTCATTGCCGTTCAGGCCGAACAGCTGGTTGCCGCTGCCGTTCCCGGTGATGACGTTGTCCAACACGTTGCCGGTGCCCGAGAAATTGCCGTAACCATTGAGGTTCAGGTTTTCGATGTCATCGCCGAGAGTATAGCTCATCCGCGCGTTGACCTGATCGATCCCACCCGCGTCGGTGATCGAAGTTGCCTCTGTCAGGAAATAGGTATCATCCCCCATCCCGCCGTGAACCGTACCCACCACGGTTCCGGAGCGCCCGTCAAAGACGTTGTTCCCGTCACCAAGATCGATGTTTCCAACGATGCTTCCGGTGTTGATGACAACATCATTGCCCCACAGTAGGTGGATCGCGTCGCCAGTGCTGCTCTGATAGCTGTTGATCATCCCACGGGTGACTATCCGGCTATCACTGACGGAGAATTCCGCCGCATAGACCTCGATAGGGCCGGAAATCGCGCCGAGGTTTTGCAGGCTGACGGATCCTGCGACATGAATACTGCCGTTGATATAGCCGCCCGCCGCGTTGATGATGATCCCGCCGCCCAGAAGATTGATCGCTGCGTAGTCGGCGGACAACGATGCGATCACACCGTAGTTTACCGTTTTGGTGTTAACCATATTCGAGAATACGGCTTCCGTTATGGTGAGGCCGACATTGGTGAGCACCCCCCTGACGATGAGTTGGTCCCCGCGGTCAGCGAAGGAAAACGGCCCAGCAGAGCCAGTTACTGTAGTGATCATCTTTGCGCCTCATGCTCGATTGCGACCGTGGTTCGGCCGTCTGACTTGATGTCTTACTTTGTCTTCGCCCCCGCCAGACCAGCAACAAAGCAGGTATGACCGGAGCGAACATGCGGCGATTTTGCAGCACTTTGGACCCCTGTCAAAAGAATTAACAAGGGGTTACATGTTTTTCGCGATGGTCTGGGATTTTGGCCCCACTTGGGCAGGTTGGTCCGACCGCGTCTTTTACGAATGTCGGGGCAAAGTGGAGGGCGTAGCGGCTTGACCTCAGGCGGGCTTTAACTTAGACCGCCATGCATCAACGCGGGCGTTGTGTAATGGTAAGACCTTAGCCTTCCAAGCTAAAGACGCGGGTTCGATTCCCGCCGCCCGCTCCAAATTTCCCTTATTATAAGATCAGCGGCAGGTCTGGCGCTGACAGGCCGTCAAATGGCTCTGCCCAGGCGGGCAGTTGCAGCAGGCGGTTGTGCCATGCCTGCACTGCCGGGAAGTCTGGCAGTGGCAGGCCCGCGAGTTCGGCAAAAGGCAGCACACAGGCCAATCGGAAATCTGCATAGGACAGACCGTCTGGCAGCAGCCAGTCGCGGCCAGAAAGCTCTGCCTGAAGCAATCGGGACGATCGTTCGAATTCGGCAAGCCCCTCTTGTACTTTGTCAGCGTTGATTGGGCCCAAGTTGTAGCGTTGTTTGGTGACCCGTTCGAAATGTACAAGGTCGCAGGCGCGGACAAAGTTCCAATAGCCCCAGCTGAGCCAGCGGATCATGTCGGGTTGCGCCGCCCCTTGCCGCCAGAAATCTGACCTCGCGCGCTGCGACAGGTAGCAGGCGATGGCGTCAGCCTCCCACAAGGTAGATCCGTCTGACAGTTGCAGGATCGGCAGGCTGCCGTTGGGATTCATCGCCCTGAACTTGTCTGCCTGATCCGGCGAGAACGGGCTGGCGAATTCGAAAGTCACGGGCACGTTGAGATGACGGGCCGTCGCAAC
The DNA here is from genome assembly GCA_963781185.1 of uncultured Alphaproteobacteria bacterium. Lineage (GTDB taxonomy): Bacteria > Pseudomonadota > Alphaproteobacteria > Rhodobacterales > Rhodobacteraceae > Stagnihabitans. Next base: position 98,541 of record CAWAEL010000015.1, on the reverse strand, counting down.
CGCCAGCCTGGGATTGTAGTTGCGGCTGAAGTAAAGCCGCATGGGTCAGGCCTGAACGTTGGCGGGGTCCATCCACATTGGCCCAAGCCAATTGCCATCGGGGTCGCAGATGTTGCGGCTGTACATGAAACCATAGTCCTCAGCCGGTTTCGGCTCTGACCCGCCGGCCTTTAGCGCCGCCTCAGCAAAGGCATCAACGGCGGCGCGGCTGTCTTGGCTGAGCGCGATGCCGACCGATGTGAACTTGGCGGGGTCGGCCAGCGGCTTGCTGGCAAAGCCTTGGAAGCGTTCATGGTTCAGGATCATGAAATAAATCGTCTCAGACAGCACCACGCAGGCGGCGGTGGGATCTGAGAATTGCTCATTGATCGTATAGCCCAGCGCCTCATAGAACTTACGGCTGCGGGCGACGTCGGTGACGGGGAGGTTCACGAAAATCATCTGGGGCATGGCGCATTCCAATACAAAGCCTATTTGCTAAGTATGGAGCAGCGGGGCCGGCAGAAGCAAGCTAATTCTGCTGTCAGAGCAGACCGCGCAGCAGGAAAGAGCCGCCGAGAAAGAAAGACCCGGCGGTGAAGCCGTAGGCAGCGAGGGCGATGAAGGCGTGCCATTTGGACATCGGGCGCTGAACCTCCAACACCCGTTCGGATTGCATGAGGCCACCCCACGAAATCAGGATGAAGAACAGCAAGAAGTAGGAATGGCTGAACCAAGCCAACCCCGCGCCGATGACGGTCATCGCGATGGAGACCTGGCGGGTGGCCCAAGGGATGTAGGTCTGGCACAGCATCTGCACCATGCGGCCGCCGTCGAGCGGCCAGAACGGCAGCAGGTTGAAGAAATTGAACGAGGCCAGCACCATGGCAAAGATCAGCATCATGCCGGACAGGATCGGCATTTGCACGAACAGCAGGTTGGAAAGGGCGAAACACAGAGCCATCGGGGCCAGGCAGAAGGCGGGGCCCATGATGGCGATGAAATACGCCTCATTCTGCGTGGCGGGCAGGCGGTTCGAGATGGCGACGCCGCCCATCAGGGGGATCAGGCGGAAGCGGGCGTCGGAGTGGCCGCAGACCCGGAAGGCGACGACATGGCCGTATTCGTGGATCACCACCGCCAGCACGAGCGCCACGCCGAAGACCCAGCCGTAAAAGTAGACAGCAGCGGCGATGGCGAGGGCGGCGAGCGCTGCGGCATTGAGATCAAAGCTGGCCAGACGAAAGCCACGGGCGCCGGGCACGATGAAGCCGCCGCGCAGCATCGGCCCAGGTTCCGAAGGTGACGCCGAGGGCCAGCAGCAGCGGTATCATCCGGTGAAGCCGGATCGCATGTCAGAGACCCTCTTGCTGGGGCATCCCCAAGACGTGGAAACCGCCGTCGACACGGATAATCTCACCCGTCGTGCAGGCACCGTAGTCGGAGGCGAGGTAGACGGCGGTGCCGCCGATCGACTTCGAGCGTGGCATTGGCGCGCAGGGGGGCGTTGGCCTCGGTATGGCGGAAGGTAGCGCGGGCGCCGCCGATGGCCGCGCCGGCGAGGGTTTTCATCGGACCGGGCGAGATGGCGTTGACGCGGATGCCCTGCGGGCCGAGGTCATTTGCGAGGTAACGGGTGGCGGATTCCAGCGCGGCCTTGGCGACACCCATCACGTTGTAATTGGGGGTGACACGGTTGGAGCCTTGGAAGGTCAGGGTCAGTAGCGTGCCGCCGTTTGGCATGATTTCGGAGGCGCGGCGCGACACGTCGATGAAGCTGAAGCATGAGATGGCGAGTGAGTTGGAGAAGTTGCCGCGCGAGGTGTTGATGAAACGGCCTGTCAGTTCGTTCTTGTCCGAAAACGCGATGGCGTGGACGAGGAAGTCGATGCTGCCCCAGCGGTCCTTGAGCGCGCCAAAGCAGGCGGTCAGGCTGTCATCGTTCATCACGTCAACATCGACGAGGAAGTCTGAACCGACTGACGCGGCGAGGGGTTCGACGCGTTTGCCGAACGCCTCTCCCTGATACGAGAACGCGAGTTCTGCGCCTTCGGCTGCCATGGATTTGGCGATGCCCCACGCGATGGAGCGTTCGTTGGCGACGCCCATGATCAGGCCGCGTTTGCCGCGCATCAGTTCCGCCATAGACTTCTCCTGTTCACGATTTTTCTGCGAAAAATCAAGCGTTTCAGTCCAGATATTTGCTCATCACCAGGGTCGCGTTGGTGCCGCCGAAGCCGAAGCTGTTGGACAGGACCGAGTTCGAGCTGGACGTTTTCGCGCAGGGTTTGCACAATTTCGCCGGGATCGAGCGCGGGGTCGAGGGTGGTGATGTTGGCGGAGGCAGCAATGAAATTGCCGTTCATCATCAACAGCGAATAAATCGCCTCATGCACGCCGGTCGCGCCGAGGGAGTGACCGGTGAGCGATTTGGTCGAAGCGACCGGCGGCGTGGTGCCACGGCCAAAGACTCGGCGGATCGCCTCCATCTCGGTCACGTCACCCACCACTGTCGAAGTGCCGTGGCTGTTGATGTAGTCGATGTGGCGGCCCTGCGGCAGGGTCGAGACGGCGAGTTTCATCGAACGTTCGCCGCCCTCACCCGAGGGGGCGACCATGTCGTAACCGTCTGAGGTGGCACCGTAACCGGTAACCTCACCATAGATTTTCGCGCCGCGCGCGAGGGCGTGGGACAGTTCTTCCAACACCACGACACCGCCGCCGCCAGCGATGACGAAGCCGTCGCGGGTGGCGTCATAGGCGCGGGAGGCCGTCTCTGGTGTGTCATTGTATTTGGACGACATCGCCCCCATCGCGTCGAACAGGCAGGACAGGGTCCAATCCAGTTCCTCGCCGCCGCCAGCGAAGACGATATCCTGTTTACCCATCTGGATCAGTTCAACGCCATTGCCGATGCAATGGGCCGAGGTCGAGCAGGCGGAGGTGATGGAATAGTTGACACCCTTGATCTTGAACGGGGTGGCGAGGCAGGCGGAGTTGGTGCTGCTCATGCAACGGGTCACCATGAAGGGGCCCATCTTTTTCGGAGCACCTTTGTTGATGACGGCATCAAATGCGAGGAAGAAGTTAGAGGTCGACGGGCCGCCGGACCCCATGATCAGGCCGGAACGCTCATTCGAGACATCGCTTTCCTCAAGCCCGGAATCGGCCACGGCCTGTTTCATGGCGAGGAAATTGTAGGCAGCACCCGGACCCATGAACCGCAGGTCGCGTTTGTCGATATGGTCTTCGAGCTTGATTTGCGGCTGGCCTTTGACCTGTGACCGGAAGCCGTGCTCAGCGTAGTCTTCGGCAAAGATGATGCCGGATTTACCGGCACGCAGCGAGGCTTCAACCTCGGCAGCTGAATTGCCAATGGGAGAGACGATGCCGATGCCGGTGATGACGACGCGACGCATGGGATATCCTTTCCGGGATCAGTTGGCCGACATTAGGTGGACGAGAGCGCGACTTTCATGTCGGTCACAAGATAGATGGTTTCGCCGTCTGCCTCTACCCGACCGTTCGCCACACCCATGGTCAGGCGGCGGGTTTCGATGGCCTTGGTGAAATCGACGAAATAGCGCAGCATCTTGCGGTCAGGACGCACCATGCCGGTCAGTTTGACCTCACCCACGCCAAGCGCGTAGCCCCTGCCCTGCCAGCCGCGCCAGCCGAGATTGAAGCCCGTCAGCTGCCACAGCCCGTCGAGGCCCAGGCAACCGGGCATGATCGGGTTGCCGGGGAAGTGGCAGCCGAAGAACCACAGATCAGGCGTGATGTCGAATTCTGCGACCACATGGCCCTTGCCGAATTCGCCGCCATCGCCCGAAATTTCGGTGATACGGTCCATCATCAGCATCGGAGGTGCTGGCAACTGTGCGTTGCCGGGGCCGAACAGTTCGCCCCGCGAGCAGGCCAATAACGCCTCCTTGTCGAAATATGTCGGAAACGCGCCCATCCCGCCTGCTCCTCGCCCGGTTGTTTCGTCCCGTGTAACACCGCGTGAGAAGTGGTGGCAAGTGCGGCGCACCGCAAGGGGTGGGTTGCGGCCCTGCCTTGCCTGTTAAACTGGATCTTTGGTTGCTTCTGCCCTATATGGCCCTATCTTCAAGCAAAGATCCAATTGGCCGAGGCAAGATGACCCCACCGTTCCTGAGCCGTCTATTTCAGCATGAAGCTGCAGGCGGTGTAGTTCTGATCCTGGCGACCATTGCGGCGTTGATCGTCGCGAACTCGCCCCTGCAGCCATGGTATCTGGCGGCATTGGATTCGCCATTTTCCATCACGCTGGGCGGTACCGGCCTGACCAAGCCATTGATCTTGTGGATCAATGACGGGTTGATGGCGGTCTTCTTCTTTCTGATCGGGCTGGAATTGAAGCGTGAGGTGCTGGAGGGCAAGTTGCGCCGTCCGTCGGACATCGTGCTGCCGGGCATGGCCGCGCTTGGCGGCATGGTGGTGCCTGCGTTGGTCTATCTGGTGTTCAATTACAGTGGTGAGGTGCGCGGCTGGGCCATTCCGACGGCGACAGACATTGCCTTTGCTTTGGGCGTTTTGGCCTTGGTCGGCAAAGGTCTGCCGGATGGATTGAAGACCTTTCTGCTGACCTTGGCCATTCTGGATGACCTTGGCGCCATTCTGATCATCGCAATTTTTTACACCGACCATCTGAACCTGATGTATCTGGCCTTTGCGCTGATCCCTCTGGTGGGACTGGCCCTGCTGCATTGGGGCAAGGCGCAACGTATCGCCCCTGCCCTGCTGCTGGGCACGATTCTGTGGGTGTTGGTGTTGAAATCGGGGGTTCACGCCACTTTGGCGGGGGTGATCACCGCGTTCTTCATTCCGTTGAAAGACTACAAGGGACACTCTCCGTTGCACCGTCTGGAGCACGGATTGGAGCCCTATGTCGCCTTTCTGATCGTGCCGCTGTTCGCCTTCGCCAATGCCGGGTTGAGTTTCAGCGGCATGTCGATGGAGGCGCTGACCTCGCCGTTGACGGTTGGCGTCGGGTTGGGCCTCGTGGTGGGCAAGTTTGCCGGCGTACTGGGGGCGACGTTCCTGATGGTGTGGATGGGCAGGGCGTGGTTGCCGGATGGGGCCACCTGGGCCCATATGGCGGGCATCGCATTGCTGTCGGGCATCGGATTTACCATGTCGCTGTTCATCGGGGGTCTGAGCTTTGCAGAGGGTAATCAGATGGATGCGGTGCGTCTGGGCGTTCTGGCAGCTTCGGGGGTGGCCGCAGTCGGTGGATTCGGCCTGCTGAGGCTGTTGCGCGCATAAGTGATTTGGACAGCAGACCAGAACATGGCTATGCTGAAATTGCATTACCGGAAGGCAGACAGATGGATGAGGCGGAACAGGGTCGGGTGACATCTTGGCTGGCGCAGGGCAAACTGCGGCCAACCCGTCAACGGCTGGCTCTCGCGACGCTGCTGGTTGGTGATGGCGAGAACCGTCATGTCACCGCCGAAAGCCTTTATGCGCTGACCGTCGCCGCGGGAGACAAGGTTAGTCTGGCGACGGTTTACAACACGCTGCGGGCCTTCTGTGCTGCGGGTTTGATAAACGAGGTCGTGGTCGATGGCGCGCGCAGCTATTTCGACACCCGCATGGACGATCACCCACATTTCTACTGGGAAGACAGCCATGACTTGACCGACGCCCCGGCCGAGGACGTAAAGATCACCGGATTACCAGATGCGCCCGCTGGGATGCAGGTCTCTCGGGTTGATGTCGTAATAAGGCTGAAACGCATCTAAATAGTCATGACAAGATGAACCAGGAGTTCAAGAATGTTCGCCTTCCGTAGTTTCCGAGTGGCGGCGCTGCTCGCCTTGGTTTGCCTTACCGCCAGTATGGCTGTGTCCAGCCCGAAGCAGACGGGCTCTCTTGCCGCGTTGACCCCGGGAAATGAAATTGTTTGGGGTAAGACGATCACCCTGACCCCGCCCAACGGGACCTTGGGGCGCTATCCCCGGCTCGTTCAGTTGACGAAAGGGCCACATGCGGGCGATCTGCTTTTGACCTATCAGACTGAGCTGATGGGTGGCGATTTCATGATGTATCGTTCGTCCGACAAGGGCCAGACTTGGAGCGGCCCAACCTTGATCAATAAGGATACTGACAACTGGAATTTCGCGAGCTGCAATATCATCCAGTTGGACGATGGCCGTTTGCTGATGTCGATGCAGCGCAGGCAACCGCGTTCTGACCTCGGCGGGGGTTACTACATTGACGTCAAGTATTCCTCAGATGGGGGCGTCACCTGGGGCAAGCCGCAACAGGTTTTCCAAGGTGCCAATTGGGAAGCCCGGCCAATGCAGGTGCCGCATGACGCCAACGCCGATGGCAAGAACGACATCTACCTGTTCTTCACCCAGCGCATTATCGAAACCACCAAGCCGAAGAAAAAAGCTACTCGCCGGAATGACAATGGGCGCGGGGTTGCCTTCATCGTGTCCTATGACGGCGGCAAAACGTGGAAAGATCCCAACCCCGAACGCTATACCGGCAAGCTAATTCATCGTAATTTCGATCTGCGCAACTCCGCTGAAAAAGAAGAGGACGGCCGCAGCGCCGGGGGGATGCCACAGCCCTTCTTGCTGCCCAACAACCGGGTCGGATTTGTCGTCGAGGAAACAAAAATGGTCCAGTCGCCCTATATAGTCGCCAACGATCCTGGCGACTGGGATTGGAACGGCCCGGAATTCCAGGGGCCCTGGACCAGCGCCGATTATGATGGATCAGGCGATCGCAACGTCTATCCGAGGTCTACCAAGAATGCCTGGCCTGCTGAGACCGCCTCCTTTGGCAATGGTCCCTACGCGTCGGTTCTTTCGGATGGCCGGATTATCATGGCCTCGCGCAATGAAAAGGTGATCTCGGTCTGGTTGGGGGACGCAACAGCCCATAACTTCAAGTTTGCAGACCTGCCCTTTGGCCGAACTTTGGCGGCCTACCCGTTCGTCGAGCAGATCGCAGCCAACCAGATTCTGGTTGCCGGCGGGTCGCAAGACGATGGTGAGAATTTCATTCTGCTGCGTTTTGGCACTCTGAAATAGGGAAACCCACCGATCCGTTGCGGGATCAGTGGGTTTGGGAGCAGCGCCGCCCGGAGGCCGTTTTACTTCGGTACGAGGACAGCGTTGACGACGTCGATCACGCCGTTCGACTGCATCACGTCCGAGATGGTCACCTCAGCCGCATGGCCGGATTCGTCGAGGATGTAGAGCTTGCCACCGCGCACGAATGCCGACAGGGCATCACCCGACACGGTTTCCATGTTGTAAAAGCCGTTCTTGGACGCCTTGGCCTTGGCTGCGATTTCGGCAGTGGTCATGCGACCTGCAACGACATGGGCGGTCAGTACCTTGACCAGCATATCCTTGTTTTCCGGCATAAGCAGGGTGTCAACGGTACCAGCCGGCAAGGCGGCGAAGGCTTCGTTGGTGGGCGCAAAGACAGTGAACGGGCCGGGGCTGGCCAGCGTATCCACCAATCCGGCGGCTTTCACAGCGGCGACCAGCGTGGTGTGATCGGCCGAGTTCACAGCATTCTCGACAATGTTCCTGCTATCAAACATCGCGGCACCGCCGACCATTGGGTTTTCGGCAAAGGCAGGGGCTGCAAACACAGACAGGATGAGGGCGGTCGAGGCGGCAAGGTATGTGGTTTTCATATCAGGTCTCCAGGTTTCGGTCCGGGTCATCCGGCCGTTGCTGAACCTACGGGGCGCCGGCTGGCAAAGTTTCAGGACGGGCGTCAGGCTCGCGGTTTCGTGTCAAGATGTAACATTGGGGATGGTCTGGACTTTGCCACCTGCTTGGCGCGATAGTGTTGGCCGACAAATCAGAAAGGCCAAACCATGACTCATCCAGCCCTTGCCAACGGACGTACTGCTGTCATCACCGGGGCGGCCTCTGGCATCGGGTTGGCCGCCGCGCGGGCGATGGCGGCGCGGGGCATGGCCGTGGCATTGATTGACCTGCCGGGTGCAGCCTTGGACCAGGCAGCGGCCGAACTGGCCGGGGGTGGGCTCAAGGTGCTGGCGATTGGCGCGGATGTATCAGATCGGGCGGCGTTGACCGCTGCGGCGGAGTTGGTTGCACGGGAAATGCCGCCAGTGACGGTGCTGATGAACAACGCCGGGATCGGGGCGCCGTCCTCAACGCTGACGGACCCTGACGTTTGGGCGCGGACTTTGGGGGTGAACCTGTGGGGCGTTATCAACGGCACGCAGGCCTTTGCAGCGGCGATGCTGGCGCACGGGGAACCTGCGATAATCGTGAACACCGGATCAAAGCAGGGCATCACGACCCCGCCGGGCAACCCGGCCTACAACGTCTCCAAGGCGGGCATAAAGTCTTATACCGAAGCTTTGGCGCATGAGTTGCGCAATCTGCCGGGCAGCAAGGTTTCCGCCCATCTGATGATCCCCGGCTGGGTGCATACTGGCCTGACCGCCGCAAGTGGCGCGCCGAAGCCTGATGGTGCCTGGACGCCGGTGCAGGCCGTGGACTTCATGCTTGCAGCGTTGCAGCGCGGCGACTTCTACATTCTTTGCCCAGACAATGACGTACAGCGCGCGACCGACGAAAAGCGGATCGCGTGGGCGGCGGGCGACATCATCAAGAACCGCCCTGCCCTGTCGCGTTGGCATCCCGACTATGCCGAGGCGTTCAAAGAGTTTCTGAAGCGCGATCTGGCCTGAGCGTCAGTCCTGCTGTTTGGCCGGAAGGTCGGCGCGCATCTTGGCAATGATGCCATTTCCGCCGTCAGGGTCCAATTTCAGGGTGCGTTGATCAGCGGCCAGGGCGTCCTGCGGGCGGGTCAGGGCCAAGATTGCGTCAGCGCGTGTCAGTTGCAGGGACAGGGCCTTCGGGGTGAGGGTCAGCCCATGCTCTGCGACGGTCAAAGCCTAAACATTGGGATGCAACTGCAGGAGCGTGGCGACCTCTAAGTCGAGAAAAAATCAAGAAAATGCGGCTAGTCGCGCGACTGGGCGAGAGCAAGCTGCAAGTATTTGATGGCGTCGTGGTTGGCGTCGGACTCGGCGACAGCGGTGATAAAGGGGACGAGGATGGTCTGTTCACAAAGGCCAGCATTGCGGAAATAGTCGAATTCACTTTGGTTGCCGATATGGGGCATTTGGATGATGTCGAGTGTGGCACGCAGGATTCAGATGCGTGGGCTCATGCCCTCAGTGGGGCAACGGCATCGGTGCTGCGAAATTCTCCGCTCGTGCGGGTCTGGGACGATTTTGCGCCGTGGAGGTGTGGCCAAGTTGCAGGTCCCATTTGCTGTGGTCCGGTCACAAACCCCAGACGCTAATTTGTGCGCCTGCACCGATCAAGCAGGCTTTGTTCAGACCGGCAGCACGAAAGAGGCCTTGATGCGGTCCATCACCACGGTGGTCTTGAACCCCTTGATGTCGGCGTTGTTGTAGAAAAATTCGCGGGTGAACGCCTCATAATCGGCCATGTCTCGCGCCGTGACGATCAGGATGAAGTCGGTTTCGCCGGTGACGTAATAGGCGCTCATCACCTCGGGACAATCCCGCACGGCGCGTTTGAAGCGGTCTATGATGTCGGACCGTTCGCGGGCGAGTTCGACGGCGACCAGCAGGGTCAGCGGGCGCTCAACTGCGGCGGGGGAGACGATGGAGACGTCAGCCTCGATCACTTTGTCACGGCGGAGTTTGTGCAGGCGGCGCTGGACGGAGGTGGGCGACAGGCCGACGAGGTCGGACAATTCGGCGCTGGTCAAAAGGGCGTTGCGCTGCATGTGGTGCAGAATTTTGCGGTCTATCGCGTCGATCATGCCGGTTCCCTGCGCCTTGGATTGGTCTTTGCAGCAATGCCGCAAGTTCGGTTCAACTATGCAGCTTTTCACCGGCATGGGCAGCTACAATCGGTCCTGACCCTGCCGGAGCCACGACCATGCCCAATCTGCCGTTTGAACCCGAAGAATACGCCGCCCGTTTGGGCAAAGCCCGCGCCGCTATGGCCGAGCGGAGCCTCGACGCGGTGTTTGTGACCGATCCTTCGAACATGGCTTGGCTGACAGGGTATGACGGCTGGTCGTTCTATGTCCACCAAGGTGTCCTGCTGATGGGCGATGGGGAGCCGGTGTGGTGGGGCCGCGCGATGGATGCCGTCGGGGCGCTGCGGACGACTTGGTTGAAGCCCGAAAATATCCTTGGGTATGAAGATACTTACGTCCAGAACCCCGCCAAGCATCCGATGGAGGATTTGTCGGCGGTGATCCGGGCGCGGGGTCTGTCATCGGGGCGGATCGGGTTTGAGATGGACAATTACTATTTCACCGCCTCAGCCTATCTGGCGCTGCAGAAGGGGTTGCCGGAGGCGCGGATCAGCGATGCGACGGGGTTGGTGAACTGGCAACGCGCGGTGAAATCACCGGCTGAGATTACCTTCATGCGGCGGGCGGCGCGGATTGTGGAGCGGATGCATGACGTGGTCCGTGAGAAAGCCGAGCCGGGGATGCGGAAGAATGAGTTGATTGCCGACATTTACCACGCCTCGGTTTCCGGGGCGGATGGGCATTGGGGCGATTATCCGGCGATTGTTCCGATGGCGCCCTCGGGGGCGGATGCCACGGCGCCGCATCTGACATGGGATGACAGCCCGCTTAAGGTGGGTGAGAGCACCTTCTTTGAGATTGCGGGCGCTTATCGGCGTTATCAATGCCCGCAGTCGCGGACGCTGTTTCTGGGCAAGCCGCCGCAAAAGTACCTCGACGCGGAAAAGGCGGTGTTGGAAGCGGTTGAGGCGGGGCTGGAGCAGGCGAAGCCGGGCAACCTGTGTGAGGATATAGCGATTGCGTTTAACGCGGCGCTGAACCGGAACGGGTTTGTGAAGGACAGCCGCTGTGGCTATGCCATCGGCCTGTCGTATCCGCCTGATTGGGGCGAGCGCACCATGTCATTCCGGGCGGGCGACAAGACCGTTTTGCAACCGGGGATGACGTTCCACTTCATGCCCGCGCTGTGGCTCGACGATGGCGGGCCTTGAGATTACCGAGCCGATCGTCATCACCGAGACTGGGGTGGAGTGCCTCTGCACCACGCCCCGCGAATTGTTCATCAAGGGATAGCCCATGCGCGACAATCCGATTTCGCCCACCGTGGACTACGGCAAGAACGGCGTGCAGCACGGCCATCTGCGCCTGCCCTACAGCCGGAACGACAGCGCTTGGGGGTCAGTGATGATCCCCATTACTGTCATTCATAATGGTGAGGGGCCGGTGGCGCTGTTCACCGGGGCCAACCATGGCGATGAATATGAGGGACCGCTGGCGCTGACCCATCTGGCGCAGACGTTGCGGGCGGAACAGGTTCAGGGCACGGTCATTCTGGTGCCGTTCATGAACTATCCGGCGTTTCTGGCGGGGACGCGGGTGTCGCCGCTGGATCAGGTCAACATGAACCGGGCGTTTCCGGGGGCACCGGATGGCACGCCGACGCAGAAGATTGCCGACTATTTCCAGCGGACGCTGTTGCCGCTGGCCGATGTGGTGCTGGATTTCCACTCCGGCGGTAAGACGCTGGATTTCCTGCCGTTTGCCGCGAACCACTTGCTGGCCGACCGTGAGTTGGAGGGGCGGTGTCGTGCGGCGCGGGACGCGTTCAACGCGCCGTTCAGTATTGAGATGCGCGAGATTGACGCCTTGGGCATGTATGATGAGGCGGCGGAGGGGTTGGGGAAGACCTTGGTATCGACCGAGTTGGGCGGGCGCGGGACGGCGACGCCGGAGACGGTGACGATTGCCCGCAAGGGGGCGCGCAATGTGCTGATCCATGCCGGGATACTGGACGGGCAGTTGGAGGTTGGGCCGACGCGGTTTCTGACCCAGCCGGACGATGCCTGTTTCCATTTCGCACCGGAACCGGGGCTGATCGAGTTTGCCGTGACGCTCGGCCAGACGGTGCAGGCGGGCGACGTGTTGGCGCTGATCTGGCCTGTCGGACATACGGGCCGCGCGCCCCTGCCTGTAAAGGCGCAGCGCGACGGGCTGTTTACCGCCCGTCATCACCCCGGACTGGTGGCGGCAGGCGATTGCCTTGCCGTGCTGGCCGTTGAAGTTTCGGCCTGACCGGGCCTATCACAAAGGAAATACCATGCTGCGAAATGACCCGCTGGACCAATGGGACCGCGAAAACTTCTTTCATGCCTCCACCCACTTGGCGCAACATGCCCGGGGTGAGACGCCGACGCGGGTGATCCGCACCGCCTCTGGTGTCCATATCGAGGACCGCGACGGCAATCGGCTGCTGGATGCGTTTGCGGGCCTCTACTGTGTGAATGTGGGCTATGGCCGGACCGAGATTGCCGATGCCATCGCGGAACAGGCGCGGGAACTGGCGTTCTACCACGCCTATGCCGGTCACGGCACAGAGGCGTCGATCACTTTGGCCAAGATGATCATGGACCGCGCACCAGCCCATATGTCGAAGGTCTATTTCGGGATGTCGGGGTCGGATGCCAATGAGACCAACATCAAATTGATCTGGTATTACAACAACATCCTTGGCCGGCCGGAGAAGAAGAAGATCATCGCGCGGTGGCGTGGCTATCACGGGTCGGGGCTGATGACCGGGTCGTTGACCGGGTTGGAGTTCTTTCACAAGAAGTTCGATCTGCCGCTGTCGCAGGTGATCCACACCGAGGCCCCCTATTACTATCGCCGGGCGGATGCGAGCCAAAGCGAAGAGGCGTTTTCTGCGCATCTGGCGGCTGAGTTGGAGGCGCTGATCCTGCGTGAGGGGCCGGATACAATTGCGGGCTTTATTGGAGAGCCTGTGCTGGGCACTGGCGGGATCGTACCGCCGCCCAAGGGCTACTGGGCGGCCATTCAGGCGGTGCTACGGAAATATGACATTCTGCTGGTCGCTGATGAGGTGGTGACAGGGTTTGGGCGATTGGGGTCAATGTTCGGGTCGGATCACTACGGGATCGAGCCGGATTTCATGGCGATTGCCAAAGGCCTGACCTCGGCTTACGCGCCGCTGTCGGGGTCTATCGTGTCGGACCGGGTGTGGAAGGTATTGGAACGGGGGACGGATGAAAACGGGCCGCTGGGCCACGGCTGGACCTATTCGGCGCATCCGATTTGTGCGGCGGCGGGGGTGGCGAACCTGAACTTGCTCGACAAACTGGGCCTGATTGGCAATGCAAAAGAGATGGGGCGCTATCTGAATGAGACGATGGCAGCGGCACTGGGTGGCCATGCCCATGTTGGTGAAGTGCGCGGCGAAGGATTGCTGTGCGCCGTGGAACTGGTGGCGGACCGCGACAAGCGGGCGTTCTTCGACCCGGCGCTGAAGATCGGGCCAAAGGTGGCGGCAGCGATGCTGGAGCGTGGGGTGATCGCGCGGCCGATGCCGCAGGGCGACATCATCGGCTTTGCGCCGCCGTTCTGCATCACGCGGGATGAGGTGGATCAGGTGGTGGATGTCGCCACGAAGGCCGTGAAGGCTGTACTCGGCTAGGGGGTTGGGCGCGGTTTAGGGCCGCGCCCGCTTCTATGCTTCGATATGTTCGCCGGTGATGACGTCCTCAACATCCTGAATGGTGGATGTTTTCGGGCTGATATCATCGGCGACAATCGTGCCGCGGCGCATGACGACCATGCGGTCCACCACCTGAAACACGTGGTGGATGTTGTGGGCGATGAAGATGCAGGAGTGCCCGGTATCGCGCGCCTCTCGCACAAACCGCAACACGCCTTGGGTTTCCGCAACGCCGAGGTTGTTGGTGGGTTCGTCCAGCACGATCAGGTCGCTGTCGAAATACATGGCGCGGGCGATGGCGACGGCTTGCCGTTCACCGCCAGACAGCGATCCGATGGGCGTGGTCGGTGGGATGTTTTTCGAGATGCCGACACGTTTCAGCAGGTCGCCCGCCACCTCATTCATCCGGTCAATGTCCATCCGATCCATGAACGCCGGGCCTTTGCGGAGTTCACGACCGAGGAACAGGTTCCGGGCGATGGACAGTTGCGGGACAAGGGCGGAGTCCTGATAGATCGTCTCTATCCCGTTGTTGATGGCGTCGTTGGTGCTGCGTAGGTTCACCTGCTTGCCCTTGATCCGGATCTGGCCTGAGGTGTAGGGCACTGCACCAGACAACACCTTGATCAGCGTTGATTTTCCGGCACCGTTGTCGCCCAGAAGGCCGACGATTTCGCCGCGTTTGATGGTCAGGTTGACGTTGTGCAGGGCGTGGACGCGGCCATAGAACTTCTCGATCTGGCGCATTTCGACCAGCGGAGTTTCGGTGTCGGTCATGTCATGTCCCCGCATTGTGCCGGCGTTCCAGCCCGGCATGAAGCGCCATCATGCTCAGGATGATCGCACCGATGAAGATGTTGTAGGCGAGACCGGGCACCCCGATCAGCACGATGCCGTTGCGCATCAGGCGCAGGATCAGCACGCCAAGTACGGTGCCGATGATCGAGCCGCGCCCGCCGGTCAGGACGGTGCCACCGATCACGACCATCGCAATGACCTCCAATTCGTAGCCCGTACCGGAGTTGGGGTTGGCGGCGGAGACGCGGATGGAGGAGATGATGCCAGCGAAGGCCGACATGGCGGCGGAGAGCATGAACAGGATGACCTTGACGCGCGATGTGGGCACGCCGCGGTTGCGGGCGGCGCTGGGGTTGCCGCCGGTCGCCTGAATCCAGTTGCCGAAGCGTGAACCTGCCAGCATATAGTTCAGGATCACGGCCAGAATGATGAACCAAATCAGGCTCATATAGATCCTGAGGCCACCGATGTAGAAGTCACCGACCAGCACCGTGGCGAGCCATTGGTCGCCCGCGTCCCAGGTCCGTTGCGGAAAGCCACTGGTCAGCCATAGGGCGGTGCCACGGACCACCAACAGCATCCCGAGGGTGACAAGGAAGGAGGGAATGCCAAGCCGGGTGACAAACAGCCCGCTGACATAGCCGATGAATATGGCCACCGCGAGGGCGACGATAAAGGCCAGCGGCAGTGACATGGTGCCCGCGTTGAATAGTGACCACATCACGACCGGGGAAAATCCGAAGACGGAACCGACGGACAGATCAAACTCCCCAGCGGTCATCAAGAGGGTCATGGCGAGGGCGATCAGGCCCAGTTCCACCGTGAAGGTCAGCGCGTTGCCGATATTGGTGAGCGAGGCGAAGGCCGGGTTGATCGCGGTGAACACGGACACCATCACGATCAGCAGGATCAGCGGGGCGAATTCCGGGCGAGAGATTAGGCGTTTCAGGGCGCTGGGCTGGGCAAAGGGCGCCTGCGCGGAGCTGGAGTCGGTCATAAAGAGGTCCTTGAAGGGAATGGAGCCACCCGCACCGAGGGCGCGGGTGGCCTGAACTTACTTGCCGCCCATGATCTTGTCGTAGACTGGCGCCGTATCTTTTTCATACAAAGCGCCGGTGATGATATTGAAGCCAATCGGAATACCATTGGTTTCCATCAGCAGCGACGACAGGCACATGTACGACGTGGCCTGCGGATCCTGCCACATGCCTGCGTTGACATAACCCTCCATCACCTCGGCGGTTGTGTCGAGCGAGTTGCCCCAGCCGACGACCGGAATCTCACCGGGTTTGACGCCAGCCTGATCCCAGACCCGTTTGACCGAGCCCGTCACCATGTCACCCAGACCGATCATCGCAGAGATCTTGGCGCGGTTGGCGGTGATGTAGTCGGTCATCCGGGTGATAACCTCGGCCTGATCGAGCGTGGCGTCGGTGACTTCCCATGTGATGCCAAGGGGTTCAAAGACCGACTTGATGCCCTTTTCCTCCTCGACTCCGTAGGATGCGCCCGGAACCTCAACCGGCATCCAGACGAAATCGCCGGCTTTCACCAAGCCCTTGTCGACCAGATATTGCGCCCAGGCACGGCCCACATAGAGCAGATCGCCACCGACATAGGCGTTCCAGTCAGCCTGCGGATCGGGCGTGTTGAAGTTTACGATCGGGATGCCAGCCGCGCGGGCCTCTTTGACCACATCGACCATCGAGCCCGGATCGGGGCTTGTCGAGCAGATGCCAGAGGCACCGGCGGCGATGGCAGCACGCACGGCCTCTTGCTGGCTCGGCACGTCGCCGGAATGGAACGAGGTGTTTACGGTGTTACCGGTTTCCTTGGCCCAGGCTTCAGCGCCTTGCAGGAAATAGGTCCAGACCGGATCAGCCGGGCCACCATGCGAAACCCAGTAGAAGGTCTTTCCTTCGGCAAGTGCCATACTCGACGAAAGTGCAAGGACCGCCGCAGCGCCCATCAAAATTCTTCTGTTCATTCAATTCTCCTCCACAGGTATTGGTCGGGCGTTTTCGCCCGTCGTCTCACTCCCCAGTCATTCGGTCTTATGTTTCAGTCCACCTCCTGTTCGCGGGTTCGAAGATCAGGCCATTTGTCCGACCGCAGGCCATGACTGACCTTCGGAGGGATTGGCGGCACCGATCCCATAGTTGCCAGATGTTGCAGGATAAATCACCGCCCCTCCCTAGTGGCAGATGACTGTCACGACGTGCCTTTACCTGATGTTCGTCCATTCGGGCCGTGGCTTCAATGCCGAATACCATCAGATCACATCAGAGGCTTCCTTGATATCCGGCAAATGTTCGATGCTGCGTCTGCCCAACCGCCATTTAGGCTGATAGGAAAATTCGGTGCAGCGTCAGATATCTGATGTGATTGCATCGAACTTCTGATGTGGTCATGGTTGGGGATATTCAAACCGGGGAGGAGGCATGGGGCGGACTACGATCATCGACATTGCGCGCCGCGCCAATGTGTCCACGGCAACAGTAGACCGTGCCTTGAACGGACGCGCCGGTTGCAGCCCGTCGAACCGTCAGCGGGTGTTAAAGGCGGCCAAAGAGTTGGGGTATTTGTCATCAGAAGGCATGGTGCCCCTGCCCTCGCGCCCCGCACATCTGGAGTTTTTCATTCCCTTTGTCAGCAATGGGTTCATGCGAGAGTTGGTCGACGGGATCACCAGTTTTGCAGCCTCGTTGCCGCTGGTCGCGTCATGCAATGTGACGCCGATGCCGGGGATCGGGGCCGACGATCTGGTGCAGGCGCTGGAGCGGGTGGAGTTGCGGACGAATGGTGTTGGGGTGGTGGCGATTGACCATCCCAAGACGCGCCACGCTATCCGGCGACTGTGTGAGGCCGGCGTGAGGGTGGTGACGATCGCGTCAGATGTCTTGTCAACGCCCCGCTCGGCCTATGTCGGGGTGGACAATGCGGTGGCCGGGCGCACTGCCGCACTGATCATGGGGTTGATGACGGGAACGGCGAAGGGTGAGGTTGCGCTATTCCTTGGATCCCGAGAGTTTCATGGCCACCGAGAGCGGGAGTTCGGGTTTCGGGCGCTGTTGGAGCATCAGTTTGCTGGTTTGACGATATTGCCAGCTTTGGAAACCGGAGAGGACAGTGAACGATCCCGGGCCGCTATGGTGACCTTGCTGCGGACCCGGCCAGATCTGGTCGGCGTCTATTGCGTTGGCGCGGGGCGGACCGGGATCGCGCAGGCGTTGCAGACGGCGGCTGTCGGAAAGCGGCCGTTTGTGATCCTGCACGACCTGACCGAAAGCACCCGATCATGGCTGGTGGATGACCTGATCGACGTGATCATTGACCAAAACGCGCGGATGTTGGGAGAGCAGGCGGTGATCCGGCTGCTGGGATCAATCGCCAGCCACTCTCCTTTGCTGACCCTGAAGAACATAGAGCCGCGGATCATCTTGCGGGAAAATGTGCCGGTGCGGTGAACGGGTCAGGACTTCTTTACCGGCATTGACCGCATCCGCGCCACTGTCTCACGTTCGGCGCGGCGGCAGGATTGCGGGGCAAGGCCGCGGGCGATCAGCTCCATATCCTCTAACACCCGGTCGCCGATTTCTCGCAGCGCGAATGTCAGTGCCCCAGCGCGGTGGGGGGAGAACAGGATGTTGGGCACCTGACGGATCGGATCGTCCGGCGGTGTTGGCTCAACGGGGAAAACATCGGTGGCGATACGGATTCGACCGGATCTGGCGGCCTCGGTCAGCGCGGTGAAATCGGCGGCTGCAGCGCGGGACATCAACAGCAGGTTGGCGCCGGGTTGCATCATGCTGATTGCACGGGCGTTTATCATATGCGCGTTTTCGGTGGTGATGGTGGCCATCACAAAGACAAAGCGGTTTTGCGACATCAAGGTATCGAAGCTGACCGCTTCGACCCCGAGACGGCGCAGATGGCCTTCGGATAACCATGGGTCAAAGACCTGCACCCGCACCCCGAATGGCGACAGCAGTTTGAAAAGCGCCCGCCCAAGATCGCCGAAGCCGATGATCCCGACCGTAGATCCGGTCAGCAGTTCGGATTGGCCATTGCCCTCAAACAACCATTTCTCATGGCCCTGTTGAAACGCCGCGTGTTCGCCATGGATGTTGCGGGCAAGTGACAGCGCCATGCCAAGCGCCATTTCGGCCACCGGCAAGGCAAAGACGCCGCCGGGGGCCAGCACATGGATGCCACGCCGGAAGCATTCGTCATAATCGATGTTGGGCAGAAAATTGGTCTCGACGTTGAAGATTACCCGCAGTTTGGGCGCAAGGTTCAACCGCTCAATCGGCATGGGTTGCTGGCTGATCAGAATGTCGCAATTGGGCAGGTGGCTGGTGTAGAAACTGTCGCGATCCTCACCCTGCCATTCCACCACATCAAAGTCGGTACGGAAACGGGCCAGAGCGTCGGGAGAGAAAATTTCTGCGGTGGCTCGGGGTTCGGGATCGAAGAGGACGCGCATCTGAACGGTACTTTCGCTGTGAGTTTTGCGGTGAAACGAGACAGGTCCGATAAAGCGATTCGTCCGCTGTCATATGGCGCAGGGCGAGAAAAGCGGGTTGCCCTACCCCAGTTCTACCCGGACTGACGGTCTGGTCAATTGGCCCTGAACGCGCGCGGCAAATGCCGTTACTGCGGTAGTAAGTTGAAAATAGTCTTTTAGATGACTGGCTTTGGCGGGTTTGGCACCTTGAGCAAAGCTGACAAAAACACGGGTTTCGCCGCGCCCAAAAGGCTTTGGCCTTAAGCCTAGCAGGCTCGATTTGGTGGAATTCAGCCAAGAACGTTGACTCAGGGTGCAGAAAAGGGCTATGACACCGGTGTCATGTCATCGGTGTCATATGATGACGGACAGGGGAGAGAGATCTGAATGGCCACCATCTACGATGTCGCCCGTGCTGCGGGCGTTTCGGCCAAAACCGTGAGTCGCGTGCTGAATGGTGACGGGCCTGTCGGCATTGTCACCCGCGAGGCGGTGGAAAAGGCCATGCGTGAAATGGGATATGTTCCGTCAAACGCCGCGCGGATGATGCGCGCCAGCAAATCGAGGCTGGTCGGGCTGATCACCGGCGCCATCAGCACCGTCAAGGAATCGACCCAACCCGCCGGGCTGCCGGATCTGTTCATCGTACAGGGCATCCAGGAGGTCATGGCGCAGGCAGACTTGACCGTCATGATTGCCGACACTGGTGGGCGCGATGATAAGGTGCCGCGGCTGATCGACACCTTCCTCAGCCACAAGGTTGAGGGGCTGATCTATGTCGCAGAATTCCATCAGCGGGTGACCCTGCCGCCAATTCCTGCCAGCACTCCGTTGGTTCTGGCCAACTGTTTTGACGACCACGGCACGCCGGCTATTTTGCCGGATGACGAACGTGGACAGCACGATCTGGTGGGCCGTCTGATTGGTGCCGGCCATCACCGGATCGCCTATCTGACACTGCAAGAGAACATCGAGGCGACGAAGTTGCGCAGTCTTGGCTATCGCCGTGCGTTAGCGGAGGCTGGTCATCCCTATGACCCGGACCTTGTGCGTCCCTGTGACCTGAACGGACATGAGGCCGAGACGCAGTTGATCTGGGACACAATTGACCAGATGCTGCGGCTGCCCGATCCGCCTACGGTTTTTTGTTGCGGCAATGACCAGATGGCGTTGAAGGTCTATGGAATTCTGCGGTCGCGCGGGTTGCGGCTGCCTGATGAAATCTCGGTCGCCGGGTATGACAATTACCGGGTGATCGCCGAAACACTTTACCCGCCTCTGACCACGGTAGAGCTGCCCTATTTCACGATGGGTGTGCGCGCCGGTCAGCGGCTGCTGTCCCTCATTTCCGGTCAAGGCCGGGATGACCGTGCCCGGACACTCGTATCCGGTCCGGTAATGTGGCGAACGTCTGTCACAGAGAAAAAATCAACCAAAGTGACTCAACTGCGACCTTTCAGGGAGGAAACAAAGACATGACGAATTCAAAATGGATGGCGGGCGTCGCTATCGCGGCCAGCACTTGGGCCGGAATGGCGCAAGCCCAGACGGCACTGACGATGTGGTATCACGGTGCGGGCAACGAAGTCGAAGCCAAGATCATCAATCAGATCATCAGCGATTTCAACGCCAGCCAGACCGACTGGAAAGTGGAACTGCAAAGCTTTCCGCAGGCCGCCTACAATGACTCGGTGACGGCGGGTGCCCTGGCGGGCAATCTGCCCGATATTCTGGACGTTGATGGGCCGAACATGCCGAACTGGGCTTGGGCGGGCTATATGCAGCCGCTGCAAATTGATGAAACCAAGATCGCCAACTTCCTGCCCGGCACCAAGGGCATGTACGATGGCAAACTCTATTCCATCGGCCTGTGGGATGCCGCGATCTCGCTGGTGTCGCGCAAGTCGACCATTGAAGAGCTTGGCCTTCGGATGCCAACCTTGGAGCAACCTTGGACCGGGGACGAGTTTGAGGCCGCGCTGAAGGCTGCCAAAGATTCAGGCAAGTACAAATATGCGCTCGACCTTGGCATGGCTTGGACTGGCGAATGGTATCCCTACGCCTTCTCGCCCTTCCTGCAGTCATTCGGCGGCGATATCGTTGACCGCAGCAACTATACCACGGCTGAAGGTGTCTTGAACGGCGATGCGGCGATGGCATGGGGCAAGTGGTGGCAGCATCTGTTCACCGATGGCTATGCACAGGCCAAGCAAGACAGCGCTGACCGCGACAACGGCTTCAACGCCGGGGAATATGCATTTTCCTGGAACGGAAACTGGGCAGCAGTTGGCAATTTGGCGGCCCATGACGACGTCGTGTTCCTGCCCGCGCCCGACTTTGGCCACGGCCCGAAGATCGGTTCGGCTTCCTGGCAGTTCGGTGTGACAGCCAAATCGCCCCATCCGGACGGTGCGTCCAAGTTCATCGAGTTTGCCATTCAGGACAAGTACTTGGCCGACTTCTCAAATGGCATCGGCCTGGTCCCGGCCACCACCAGCGCCGCCGCGATGGTTGACAACTACAAAGAAGGCGGGCCGCTGAATGTGTTCTTCGCCTATTCCAAAACCGAGGGCATGGTCCGCCCGGTGACACCGGGCTACGTGGTTCAGGCCAAAGTGTTCGAAAAGGCCGCAACCGACATCGCCGATGGCGCGGATGTCAGCGCTACCCTTGATGCCGCCGTTGATGAGATCAACGCCGATATCGAAAAGAACAAGGGCTACGCCCCCGTCAACTAAGATCGTTGATCTACAGCACTGGGCGGCATGTTTCGCCCGGTGCTTCCCTGAGGCAGCTTCACAGCCGCCCTCCCTTCCCCAACCGCTTGGCAAGAGGCTGATATGGCATCGAGATTCACTGTTTCGAACCGGACCGGATGGCTGATGGCAGGTCCTGCTATCGCCCTGATCGCCGCCTTTATCGTGTTGCCGTTTTTCCTGGCTGTTGGGTTGTCCTTCACCAATCAACGGTTGGTGTCACCCAACCCGACCGAATTCACCGGCCTGTCCAACTATCGCCAGCTTCTTGGCATGGGGATCCTGCATCTGGATCCCGTGAAAGATGATGCAGGTCAGGTTGTGCGGGATGATGCAGGTCAACCCAAGCTGCCCGAACTGCGCAGTATTACGCGGAACAACCCAGATTTCCCGCAGTATGTCGGGATGCGCGAATGGTTCTCTTGGTCGTCGGGCGAGGGGCGGACCTACGTACTGGCGCGCGATGTGGTGTTCCTGAAGGCCATCATCAACACCTTCATCTTTGTGATCGTGGTGGCGCCGGTGCAGGGCGGTCTGGCCTTGGGGCTGGCGCTGCTGATCAACCAGCGGCTGCGGGGCATCAATGTGTTCCGGGCGATCTATTTCATGCCGGTGGTGGTCTCCATCGTCGTGGTCTCGTTGCTGTGGAGTTTCGTCTACGACAAGAACCAAGGCATCCTGAACAACCTTTTAGGCGCGCTCAGTTTTGGGGCGATGCCAAGGGTGGACTGGCTGGGCAACCCCTCTACGGCGCTTGGCGCGATCATCTTCATGTCGATCTGGCAGGCGGTCGGGTTCCATATGGTGATCTGGCTGTCCGGGCTGCAAACCATCTCGCCCACGCTCTATGAGGCGGCGGCGATTGAGGGCGCGTCGAAATGGCAGACCTTTCGCTACATCACCTGGCCGGGATTGAAGAATACCGCCGTGCTGGTGCTGGTGGTGATCACGATGCAGGCGTTTGGCCTGTTCGCGCAGATCGACGTGATGACGAAGGGCGGGCCCTTGGACAGCACCCAGACCATCGTGTTCCAGGCGATCCAGCGCGGCTATGGCAAGCAGGATATTTCGGGCGGTTCGGCCATCTCGGTCATCCTGTTCGTGCTGGTGCTGTCGGTCTCGCTCATTCAACGCTGGCTGACCCGGGAGAAGACCTGACATGGCACAAATTTCCACTGACAACCGTGGCCTGCGTCTGGTCGTGCGCTATACCGTCCTGCTGCTGATCGCGGCGATCTTCAGCTTCCCGCTGATCTTCATGGTCATTTCTTCGCTGAAACCTTCCGATCAACTGCTGGCAGACGCCCATTCCTTCCGCGCGTTGCTGCCGATCGGGGACATCTCACTCGACAACTATTTCGCCGCATTCAAGCGGGCACCGGTCGGGTTGTTCGTCTTCAACTCTGTCCTGATCACCGGGGTCACAGTGATCTTATCGCTGATCCTATGTTCGGCCGCTGCCTTTGCCTTTACTTTCGTCCATTGGAAGGGGCGCGATCTAATCCTGACTGTGATCCTCGCCACGCTGATTGTCCCGTTTGAGACCATCGCGATCCCACTACTGCTGGAGGCATCAAGGCTGCCTTGGATCGGTTTTGACGGCATCACCTGGGGCTGGCTGAATTCCTACCGCGTGCAGATCGTGCCCTTCATTGCCGACGGGCTGACGATCTATCTGTTCGTGCAGTATTTCAAGGACCTGCCGGGTGAGTTGATCGAGGCGGCGCGGGTCGAAGGTGCGACATGGTTTGACGTCTACCGCCGGATCGTGATGCCGCTCTCAGGCCCGGTTCTGGCCACAGCGGCGATCCTGAAATTCCTCGCCATGTACAACCAATATCTGTGGCCGATCATGGTCACCCAGGAAGAAGGCTACCGCCCGGTCATGGTCGGCCTGCAATACTTCTTCCAGCTCAACCGGGCTTGGGGCGAGATCATGGCCTATCTGTCGCTGATCACGGTCCCAGTGCTGGCCTTCTATCTCTACCTGCAAAAAGCCTTCATCGCCTCTATCGCCTCAACCGGCGTGAAAGGCTGATCATGCTCTGCGCTTCACCCATCTTCTCTTCATAAATACTTGGGGGTTCGGGGGCTGGCCCCCGGCGGCGCCAAAACAAGGACAGACACAATGGTCATCGCAATCGACGGAAAATGGATCTGGGACAGTTGGTATGCCAAAGACGGCAATACGTTTCACGGCTTTTTCTTGCAGGCCGACACCAGCCTGATCGACCCGGAATTGCGCCACATGAATGTGACTCAGGGCCATGCGACCTCGATTGATCTGGTGAACTGGCAATATCTGGGCACGATGTTTGGCCCGCAGGAAAACGGCCCCGCTTGGGATGACAGCACAACCTGGACCGGGTCGGTGGTGCAGGATGATGCGGGGTTGTGGCATCTGTTTTACACTGGGACGCAACTGTCTGAATCCTCGCTGTATCAGCGGATCGGCCATGCCACTTCAACCGATCTGCACAATTGGCAGCGCGTGGGCGATGGCCTGTGTCTCGACCTCACCGGGCCAATTGCCGAGACTTATGAGAAAGACCACATCAAGGGGCATTGGCATGATCGTGCAATGCGTGATCCTTGGGTCATGCGTGATCCCGACGGCGCAGGCTGGTTGATGTATTTCACTGCCCGCGTGCCCGGTGTCCCGGAACCCAATGCAGGCGGTGCGATCGGGTTTGCGACCTCGCCAGACCTTTACAATTGGACTCTGTGCCCACCGGTGTTTCAGGGCGGCTTTGGTCAATTGGAGGTGCCGCAGGTCTTTGAGCACGGCGACCATTGGTATTGTTTGTTCTGCACCTCTTCCCATCATTGGTCCGAACAGCAGCGCCGCTTCAATCCGCAGACACCTGTCACCGGCACGCATTACCTGATGGCCGACCATCCCCGTGGGCCGTGGCGCATCGCCCCCGGGTTTCTCGATGGGGCAGAGCCATGCCGCCGCTATGCGGCGCGCATCGTGGACGGGCCAAACGGCATGGTAATCATGGGGTTTGCCCATGGCCCGCAGGGTCATTTCGGCGGCTACATCATGGATCCTGAAATCGTAACGGCCGACCCCGACGGGTTGTTGACCGTTCACCCCATCACTTTAGCTGCGGAGTAAAGCCATGGCTGCCATTACCCTAAAAGGCCTGAAGAAATCCTACGGCAAGGCCCATGTCATCAAGGGCGTCGACATCGACATCGAGGACGGCGAGTTCGTGGTATTTGTCGGCCCCTCAGGCTGCGGCAAGTCCACCCTTTTGCGGATGATCGCCGGGTTGGAGGATATCACGGCAGGCACGCTGTCCATCGGAGGCCGGGTCGTCAACGACCTTCCGCCCAAGGATCGCGGCGTTGCCATGGTGTTTCAGAGCTATGCGATCTTCCCCCATATGACCGTCCGCGAAAATGTGGCGTTTGGCTTGACCATTGCCGGAGCCTCAAAGGAAGAAAAGGACGCCAAGGTAGATGAAGCCGCCCGGATCCTGCAAATGGAACATCTGATGGATCGGCGTCCGTCGCAGTTGTCAGGCGGGCAGCGGCAACGGGTGGCGATCGGCCGCGCCATTGTGCGCAAGCCGCAGGTCTTTCTGTTTGACGAGCCCCTGTCCAACCTTGACGCATCGCTGCGGATGGACATGCGGATGGAGATTGGCAAGCTACACCAGACCCTTGGCGCGACGATGGTTTATGTCACCCATGATCAAGTTGAGGCGATGACGCTGGCGGACAAGATCGTGGTGCTCAAGGACGGGTTGGTCCAGCAGATCGGCACCCCGATGGATCTGTACCATCGCCCGGAGAACGCCTTTGTCGCGGGGTTTCTCGGCAGCCCATCGATGAACTTCCTCGATGTAGATGTGATCTCGGTTGAAAATGGCCGTGCCACGGTTTCCAACGAGGCTCTTGCCCCGATCTCGCTGACCGTGCGCCAGCCCGGCATCACGGCGGGCACCAAGGCAAGGTTGGGCCTGCGGCCGCAATATCTGTCGCCGGATGAGAGTGCTGGGGCTGGCATCCTGAACGGCAAGATCGTCATGACTGAGCGTCTAGGGGCGGAAACTGTCGTCGAGGTCATGACCACCGATGGCAAACCGCTGATCGTCGCCTTGGCCCGTGATGCCGTGTTTGAGATGGGTACCGAGATTTCGCTGCGGTTCAACCCCGATGAGGCGCATCTTTTCGCGGCCTGAGGTACGACTAGAACACCGACGGGCGAATTTTGACTTGCCTAAGGCTGCACTAGCGACCGTCATTTGTGGAATGTCCGGGCATTCGGTTGCCCGGACCAAATCAGTCCCGAACCGAACTGCCGTCGATTGCGCCAAGCGCCACCAGTTCCCGTAGCAGGCGTTCCAGTGCTTCGGCGCGATCTTGACCCAACTGGTGGCGCAAAGAGTCCTGAAAGGCTTTTGCTTGTTGGCCAAGCTTCAGGAAGACGGCCGTGCCCTGGTCGGTCAGGCTAAGGTTTTCGGCCCGCCGGTCCTGCAAACTAGGATCCCGTTTCAGCATTCCCCCGCTTTCAAGAATCGCGACCGCACGGCTAACCTTGGTCTTTTCGATGTGGGACCGCATGCAGATATCGTGGGCCGTCATGGTCCCGAACTTGCCAAGGTTGGCTAGGACACGCCATTGGGTTCGCGACATGGCATAGGGCACCTTATAAGCGGGTTGAAACGCATTCGATGTTATTTCGGCCGCTTGATTGAGCAGGTAAGGCAGAAACGTCTCGAGATCGAAATCACTTTGTACAGCAGGGTTTTCCATGTCGTCTTTCATTTGCCCGTTCCACAACGCAGGGCTGCGCGAACCTGCCACAGACTTCGTAATCTGTCACGGGGCTGGTTTGATGCGGATCGGATATCACGCGGCGACGGCAGCATGGTTTCGTGCGTTCCAATGCAACCGACACAGTCGCACCTCGAGACATCCATAGCGATTGACGGGTAAGCAGGCAGAAGTCGTTTGACGCGCCCCCCCGGCATCAAACAGCGGGAAGTTGTGGGGTTAGGGGCAACCGCCGACAAGCCTGATTATTGTCCCCAGAATGAAGGGATTGGCATGGACTATAGCGAACCTGGGTAGAATGAGACAACGCACCCTCCTGCCGACTCTTGCAGCCGAATACACCGATTTCCACGCCGGGCGTCACCATGCCTTGAATGTTGGCGCTATGCTTTGAGGTGCCGAGAGCCCTCTGCCGCCGAATTGGCTCCACATGCCGATTGGCTACAATAGACGCCTCTGCCGTCGGGGTGCGCGGCAAATCGGTGCGTCGCCCTTGGGGACAGGTCAAAGGGACAGATTTCACATTGCCCGCCTTTCAACCCACTCGTCGGTTCGACTCTGAGTTGGAGTTGGGCGCTGTCGTCGCCGTGCCATCCGATGGGTCGGTGACAGTGGCCAAGGCGACAGCCACGACTCTGTCACCCTGGATCGTGATGACGGCGGCGTTGGAGGCGTTCCGCGCACCCACCCCATAAAGGGAGGTTTCATTGCTGCCACACCTGCAGGAACCGGAGCCGATGCTGTTTGACATCGCGCTAGAGGTGGGCCTGACGCCTGAGGGCGGCACCGAAACGGTGATTTCGCACACCAACAGCCGCGAGTTGCACTATTCAGCCGCCCAGCAATTGGCGCATCACACGACAAGCGGTTGCGCCATGACCTCCGGGGATCTGGTACGATTTCCGGTCCAACCAAGGACGGCCGGGGTAGCCTGTTGGAACTGTCATGGGGCGGTAAGGAACCCATAGTCGTGGACGGTGGCAACCGCAGCTTTGTCGAGGACAATGACACGCTGACGCTACGTGGTGCGGCCAAGGGCGATGGCTATTTCATCGGATTTGGTGAGTGCATTGGCAAAGCGCTCCCCGCTTTGGACGATCCTTTCGCACGGTGACGCGACAGGCTCTTTCGCGGATGTCAGCGCCCTGCCCTGCTTAGCAGCAGTTTAGCTTGGTACCCCAGCCATTGCAAAGTTGCGCCAGCCCATCCGGAAAGGGTTGGTCGGTAAAGACCTGACTTATCTCGCTGAGCGACGCCAATCGCGCCGGGGCCGACCGTCCGAGTTTGGAATGATCGCAGGCAAGAAAGACTTGGCGCGCCTGACGAATGATCGTCTTGGACACCCGAACTTCGGCAAGGTCAAAGTCCAGCAGATCGCCATCGAGGTCGAGGGCAGAGGTGCCAATCACGGCAAAATCTACCTTGAACTGCTCAAAAAACTGGGTGGTCAATTCACCGACCAGCCCGCCGTCTGAACGTCGGAATGCGCCGCCTGCGACCATTATTTCACAGCCCGGATTTGCGACCAGAATATTGGCGACATTCATGTTATTGGTGATCACCGTGATATTGCGATGGTTCAACAATTCGCGCGCCACAGCCTCGGTCGTGGTGCCGAGGTTGAGGATGATGGAGCAGTTTTCCGGGATCGCCGCAGCGCAAGCTTTGGCAATTGCCATTTTCGGGGCTGCATTCATGTGTCGGCGCTGCTCATAGCCCAGATTGGTCACGCCGGTTTGTGGAACCGCCCCGCCATGTACCCGCGCCAACAATCCGGTGTCGGCGAGCTCTGTCAGATCGCGACGAATTGTCTGAAGGGTTACATCGAACCGATGCGCCAAATCTTCAACGAACACGCGACCATCCGTGCGCGCAATCTCGACGATCTCACTTTGCCGAAAGCTCAGTGCCAAGGCATATCCTTCTTGCCGGCGAAACGGGTTCCTGCGCAACCTTCCCCTAAGTTGCTGCGACGATCAAGTGCGAAACAAGCCGCGCAAATGTTCGTATCTGTCGAAGATGCGCAAGAATGGCGCAAAGCGAGCAGTCATTGAATCAACTTCACCCAAACTCGCACAAAAACGAAAACTAAACGTTGACCAGCCCTACCCTTTGCCGCAAGGTCGGTTGGCACCCAGACGGCAAGGTTTGTCAATGCAGCACCCAGAGACCGACGGACCTTTTCATCATTGGTGGTGGGATCAACGGCTGCGCGATTGCGCGGGATGCCAGCGGACGTGGGTTGTCGGTAGTTCTGGCCGAACAGGGCGATCTGGCACAGGCCACCAGTTCCGCATCAACCAAGCTGTTCCACGGCGGCTTGCGGTATCTGGAGTATTTTGAGTTCCGGTTGGTGCGTGAGGCACTGGAAGAACGCGAAACGCTGCTGGTCGCCATGCCCCATATCTCTTGGCCGATGCGGTTCGTACTACCCTATCATCCAGACATGCGGTTTGAAGGTGAGACGCCGACAGGGCGGCTGATGTCGATCTTGATGCCATGGATGAAGGGTCGGCGCCCAGCATGGCTGATCCGGTTGGGTCTTTTTCTTTATGACACGTTGGGTGGTCGTAAAATCCTGCCCGCGACGCGGACGTTGGATCTGGCACAGGATCCCGCCGGAAAGCCGCTACAAAGCCGCTTTGCGCGTGCTTATGAGTATTCGGATTGCTGGGTCGAGGATGCCAAGCTGGTGTCCCTGAATGCCCGTGACGCAGCCAACCGGGGTGCCAAAATCCTGACACGTACCCAAGTGACGAAAGCTGAACGTGTGGGCGATTTCTGGCATGTCACGACGGCAGGCCCACAGGGCACCGGGACCCACATCGCACGGGCATTGGTGAACGCTGGTGGGCCATGGGTCGAAAACATCATCCGCAACGTCGCGCATATCAACACGACTGAGGGCGTGCGGCTGGTGCGCGGCAGCCATATCGTCACCAAAAAGCTGTACGACCACGATCGGTGCTATTTCTTTCAGGGCGAAGACGGTCGCATCATCTTTGCCATTCCCTATGAGCAGGATTTCACCCTGATCGGGACCACCGACAAAGACCACCATGGCGCGCCGCAGGATGCGGTTTGCACCGACGAAGAGCGGGACTACCTGCTGACTTTCGCCAGCCAGTATTTTGCGAAACCCGTGACAAGGTCTGACGTCGTCTGGACATATGCCGGCGTGCGTCCGCTGTACAATGACGGGGCGGCATCCGCTACCGCCGCCACCCGCGACTATGTTCTGTCATTGGATACGGATGGCGCGCCGCTGTTGAATGTGTTTGGCGGCAAGATCACCACCCACCGCCGTCTGGCTGAAAGTGCCCTTGGGAAACTGGCCGACACATTCCCCAATGCCAAGCCAGCATGGACTGCCCGCGCGCCCCTGCCCGGCGGCGATTTCCCCCATACCGGGGTGGCAGATCTGATCCAAAGGCTTCGCGCCAAATACGACTTTCTTAGCCCATATTGGGCGGCCCGCCTGATCCGCGCCTATGGCACCGAGGCCGCCACGCTGTTGGGCAGCGCCACCAAGGCCGCCGATCTGGGGCAGGACTTTGGCGCAACCCTGACCGAGGCAGAAGTGCGATGGTTGATGACGCATGAATTCGCCGTCGAGGCCGCTGATATCGTCTGGCGGCGGACCAAACTTGGCCTCAGGTTGGACAACGACCAGATTGCCAAGCTGAACGCGTTCATGTCTGAGAAAAGAGTTCTTTGACACCAGCAGATTGCGCTTTTGTTTCCGTGGCAAAAGCCGCAGAAATCAGCGGCAACCGAACCGAGCGCCACAAGACCAAAAGAAGGACCACCAAATGGACGCCCTTGTCATTGAAAAGGTAGGAACTTCTGCCATCCATAGCGTGGCCGAGCCTACTCTCGCCGCGGGTGAGGTCCTGCTGGATGTTCGGCATGTCGGCCTTTGCGGCTCGGATCTCGCGACGTTCACCGGGCTGAACCCGTTGGTCAGCTTTCCACGGATTCCAGGACATGAGATCGGCGCGGTGATCTTGAGCGTCGGGCCTGAGGTGCCAGCTGAATTTGCCCCCGGTCGTCGGGTGATTGTGATGCCATACACGGCGTGCGGCGCATGTTCTGCCTGCCGGAAGGGCAAGACCAATGCCTGTCGTTTCAACCGGACGCTTGGCGTGCAACAAGACGGCGGGTTGCGCGAGCGTATCACGGTGCCCCATGGCAAGCTGATCTTGAACGACACACTGGCGCCTCGGCATCTCGCCTTGGTTGAGCCGTTGTCGGTCGGGTTTCATGCAGTTTCACGCGGCAAGGTTGCCGCTGGTGATAGGGTTGTGGTGCTGGGGTGCGGGATGATCGGTATTGGTGCAATCGCAGCCGCCGCATCGCGCGGCGCTGAAGTGATTGCCGTCGATTTCAAGGGCAAGGCAGATTTCGCCCTGCGTTGCGGTGCCCGCCATGCCATTGACACAGCGACCGAAGACGTCGCGGCCCGGATCGCCACATTGACCGATGGCGACGGCGCGGATGTGGTGATCGAAGCGGTTGGCCTACCCGAGACTTTCACCCGCGCAATTGAGGTTGCCTGTTTTGGCGGTCGGGTCGTCTACATCGGCTATTCCAAGGCCCCTGTGACCTATGACACCAAATTCTTCAACCTCAAGGAACTGGACATCATGGGCTCGCGCAACGCGCTGCCCGAAGATTTCACCGCGGTAGTGCGGTATCTTGAAGAGCGGGGTCCTGCGAGCGACGATTTAATTACCCGGATCATCCCATTTGCAGAGGCAGCTTCCGCCCTGCCCTACTGGGTGGAAAACCGCTCTCAGGTCCTGAAAATCATCATTGAACGTCAGGACATGGCGCAAACCGTCAAATAGCACGGTTGGCAGGCATGAGACCCGCAGCAACGCGGCATCTCACGCCAGTAAATGTGCGCAGCTTCGAACAGATCGCAAATTGGGGTCGCCAGTCACAGCGACCCTTCGATGAGGCAAATGCCCCGTTGGACGCGAATTCAGGACTTGCCCGTTGTTCGCTTCATTGCATCTGCCAAAGCGGATCCGAACGCGCCTTGGCTCTTCGCTTCAGGCGGCCGAGCGGTTGTTGTCTTTGATGCATGCGTCGGTTTTGACTTTTCGGTCTCGCGTCCGCGCGGTGGCGGGCTGGCATCGCCCTCTTTGCGCATAGTCAGCCCGATGCGTTTGCGTGGCACATCGACCTCAGTGACGCGAACACGAACCACATCGCCTGCCTTCACCACCTCATGCGGGTCTTTGACAAACCGGTCGGCAAGCTGGCTGACATGGACCAGCCCATCCTGATGCACCCCGATGTCGACAAAGGCCCCGAATGCCGCGACGTTGGTCACAGTGCCCTCCAGCGACATGCCAGGTTTAAGGTCGGTGATACTGTCGATGCCGTCCGCAAAGGTGGCGGTTTTGAAAGTTGGCCGCGGGTCACGACCCGGTTTTTCCAGTTCGGTCAGAATATCGCGCACGGTGGGTAGGCCAAAGCTCTCGTCGACAAACTGCTCTGCACGCAAATTTGCCAAGGCACTGCTATCGCCCATGATCGCCCGGATGTCGCGGCCGCAAGCCTGCACGATCTTGCGCGCCACGCCGTAGGCCTCCGGGTGGACTGACGAGGCATCCAGCGGCTCAGATCCGCCGGTGATCCGCAGAAAACCCGCACATTGCTGGAACGCCTTTGGCCCGAGGCCAGATACCTTGAGCAAGGCTTTGCGGTTGGCAAACGGGCCATTCGCGTCGCGGTGGGTCACCACGGCTTGCGCCAGTGACGGCCCAAGTCCTGCGATATGCGACAATAGCGGCGCCGACGCCATGTTGAGGTCAACGCCGACCGCGTTCACCGCATCCTCGACCACGGCGGCGAGGGATTGGGCCAAGCGCCGCTGGTCCACGTCATGCTGATATTGGCCGACACCAATGGCCTGCGGCTCGATCTTCACCAATTCGGCCAAGGGATCTTGCAGGCGACGGGCGATGGACACCGCACCACGAATGGATACATCGACATCGGGGAACTCCAGCGATGCCAACTCGGACGCGGAATAAACCGACGCCCCCGCCTCTGACACGATAACCGGCGTGGGACGCGGGCTACCTGCGGGCAGGTTCTTGATCACATCGGCCACGAGGCGTTCAGACTCGCGGCTGGCGGTGCCATTGCCGATGGCGATCAAGGCGACGCCATGCTTGCGGATCATCTGGGTCAGCGTGGCCTCTGCGCCGCGAACGTCCATCCGGGGCTGGAAGGGATAGATCGTGGCGGTATCCACCAGTTTGCCCGTCTCATCCACGACGGCGATTTTGCACCCGGTCCTGATCCCGGGATCAAGACCCAGCGTCGACCGCGCGCCCGCCGGTGCCGCCAGCAACAGGTCGCGCAAGTTGCGGGCAAACACGTCAATCGCAGCCTCATGCGCGCGGCGGCGCAGGTCGGTCATCAGGTCCATGAACATCGACAGGCTCAGCTTGACGTTCCATGCCCAACGGGCCACGTCGCGCAGCCAGATGTCGCCGGGACCATTCCCCTGAATGCCAATCGAATTGGCGACAACACCGATCATGCGGGGCAGACCCGCCTCAGGCTCAGGCGCGATGTCGAGGGTCACAATCTCTTCCTTGGACGCCCGCAGAATGGCCAAGGCACGGTGCGACGGAATCGTCGCCCATTTTTCGCTATGGTCAAAATAGTCGGAAAACTTCGCACCAATGTCTTCTTTGCCGGCGGTCACTTTGGCGGTGATCAAAGCCTCTTGTTGCATCAGTTCGCGCAGGCGCCCCAGCAAAGTTGCGTTTTCGCCCAGCTCTTCGACCAGAATATCACGCGCGCCGTTCAACGCGTCTTTCTGCGTAGGGACCGCCTCAGTGATATAGGCCTGCGCCAGCACGGTCGGATCGGCGGCGCGGTCCGCCAAGATGGCCCGCAACAGCGGCTCCAACCCGTTTTCGCGGGCGATCATCGCTTTGGTCCGGCGCTTGGGCTTAAACGGCAGATAAAGGTCTTCGAGCACCGATTTGGTGTCCGCGGTCGCAATCGCACGGGCCAGAACATCCGTCAGCTTGCCCTGCGATGTGATCTCGCCAAGGATACTGGCGCGCCGCTTTTCAAGATCGCGCAGGTAATCCAGCCGCTCGGCCAGCTTGCGCAACTGCGTGTCGTCCAAGCCCCCCGTGACCTCTTTGCGATAGCGCGCGACAAAAGGCACCGTATCGCCCCCATCCAGCAGCGCAATCGTTGCGGTAACTTGCTCTGTGCGGGCACCGATTTCGGTAGCGATCGAGCGGGCAATGCGTTCGGCGACAGCGGTCATGGCAAGTTCCTTCATGTGGTCGGACGACCGTGATAGCTTTACACACGAGGGCCGCCAAGCCCACTGCGCCCAGAAAGAATGAATTCGCCCAAATGCACTGCATGGATCCCTGCCGGGCGGATGGCATCGCAGATTGCGCCAACTCGGGTCTCTTTCAGGTCGCGTGTTTTTGTTGGGCAGTCCGACCTTTTGTCGGGACTCGATTACAGTACCAAGGCTTCACGAGGTGAATCTTTCACAGTCATCGCCGTGCAATCGCGCCTTGCTGCCCAGAAAAAAGCTATCAACCTGCGTGTCAGCGCCTTTTTCGGCCCGATATCAGGCCAGACCGCGTAGATGCCGAAATCGGGAGGGCCCCACTGAGGCAGCACCAGGACAAGTTTTCCAGCAGCAATTTCCTCTTCGATCTCGCTAAGCGGAAGGAGCTGCACACCGAGGCCCGCGATGATCGCGGATTTCGCGGATGCGATGGTATCCACCTCTACGCGGATATTCACTTGCTGAAACGAAGCGGCCCTACCGTCGCAGAACAGCGTCATCACATCGGATAGCATGGAGATTGCGACGAAATCGCTGGTAACTAAGTCTTCAATTGTACGGACCACGAGTCGGGTGGACAAATAGCTGGGCGAGGCAGCCAGGACGCAATCAAAATCCCCAATGCGACGGCTTTTGAGGTCGCTGTCAGCAAGCTCTCAAAGCTGGATTGCGAAGTCGAAACCTTCCTTCACGAGGTCAACGTCGGCGTCGCTGCTGTGGAGTGAAATTGCGACCAAGGGGAGCTGGCGGGCGAATTCCCATAATGACCGACGCAGATGCGTCTTTTCGCCCCAAGCTGGCATGGTCACGCGCAGCGCGCCAACGGGTTCGTCGCTTTGCGCGCCGAGGGCGTCCAACGCCTCTTCGGCGGCGACGATCATCCGGTGGGCAGGTGCAAGGGCTGCGTTCCCCTCGGACGTCAGGGACATTGACCGGGTCGAGCGAAAGAACAACGTCACGCCCAGCTTTGCCTCCAGCCGGGACAGGTGATGGCTGACGACAGAGGTAGACAGCTTCAACCGGCGCCCTGCCGCGCTAAGGCTGCCAGCGTCGGCGACGGCCACGGCCACGGCGAGGCTACGATAGTTTTCGATCATCTTTCTAATTCCTGAAAATATCATTCCACCAATCATGGACAAATCGAGAAGCTGCGTTCTGTCTACTTAGATAGTGACAAGACAAATGAGGCCCATGCCCACCAGCGCTGCCACCATCACGACGCCCCGTGCCAGCAGTTACTTGCGGCAACTCTGAAAGCACATTGGCCGCAAGGTCCCAGTTGAGTGCACGCCCGAAGCGGGCCAGATCAGCTTGCCCTTTGGCACCTGCGCCATGAGCACGGATGACGGAACCTTGACCCTTGCTGTGACCGGTGAGATTGCCAATAGCGCCAGCGGCGGGAAATGCGGCTACCCGACACGTTCCGAACTCGCCCACGCCTATGCAAGCTTGCTGACACGGCGTCTACACGTCGGCCAAACGGTGAACTTGCATGGCGAATTGATCACTCAGGCGCAGTTGGTGAGATTTCTGAACGGTGCGTTCGGCACAAACCTTGCGCATCGCGAAATGTCGTCGGTGGATTTTGTCGTAGACCGAACAGCTCAATTGGGCGCTTTTTTACGACCGATCATTGATGGGATCTATGACGGTATCCGCCTTGGTGCCTACGACAACCCGAGCGATTTCCAAGCGGTAGCCGGACGCGCACACCAAAGCTGGGATGATTACTTCCGGTCGTTGCGAACCTAGGACTATGCTTCGCCTCGGTGCCCGTGAATCGGGCCAACCCGACCAATCCAACAACATCTGGAACCGCTGGGTCATCCAATCACTGCGAATTGAAGCCCTCTTTTGCTTGGCGTTGCTGCGTCGCTTGGCCTCGCTGGAACAGTCGAGCGGGCGTGTTGTGCCGGGCGCTTAGCCCCTATGGCATAAAAGCTGCTACGGATCCTGGGTTTTCGGGCCATTCAGCAAAGGCGATTGAGCAGCGGACGCTGTCCGCATCGGCAATGCTTTCGCATAAATATTTCCGGGTTAAAGTTCACCTCGGCCTGCGCCATGGCGACTTTGACAAAAAACCATTCGGAACTGGCGCCCTCTCTAGGAATTCCTTTCGTAATTTCAGAGTCGTTAGCCGATCACCGCGAACAGACCCAAGCGCCCGACTTACCGTACAACGAACTGGTGCACCAACAATACAGCCCTGAAACAGCGTGGCTCTCTGCCGGTCTGGTTCGACTGGCGAGCTTCTGGGAGCATACCGGGCTCGCTTGGTCGGATCCGAACTTCAGCACCCAGCCCCGCCGCCGAAGTCTGATCCAGACGACGATCCGGTGGATCGCTTTCCCGGCGGTTGGATGTGGTGCTCCAAGATGATGGACGAGTGTGTCATGGAAAGCGGCTTCTTCAGGCAAATCGTCTAACCGCAGGTCAGGGCCGCCATCCTGAACGAGCTCACGGCGATCAAAACACCACAAACTCAATTTGGGGGCCGATTCTGTTCAAAGGTAGGGACAACACCACCTCAAGATGAGGTGTGCAACAGGGCCATCTAAAGTCATGAAATTGTGTACTTTAACAAGAAGCCTCGGTCAGGCTCAACGCCGATCCCAGGGGCTGTCGGGATCGTCACGCAGCCGTTGCGGGCGATCTGGCCCTGAATGTCCAACGGTTCGGCTAAAAGTTGATCGCGGAAGCGGTTCTCGGTGGTATCAAACTCCAATAGGGGTTCGCGCGGGAAAAGGCCGCCGGGGATGGGCGGCATCGCGGCCAGAAGCTGCAAGTTGGTTGCAACGGCGATGGCCGAACCCCACACATGATTGACCACCGGCGTGAAATGCGCGTGGCACAGCGCCAGAACCCGCAGGTATTCGCTGATCCCACCCAGGGCGCAAACCTCAGGTTGAGCGATATCGAGGCCACGACCTTCCAACAGGTTGCGCCAGCCCCAACGGTTGAATTCCGCCTCGCCGCCGGAGATGTTGACCGACAGTCCCGCCCGCAGTTCTCGGTAGCCTGTCAGGTCTTCGGGGGCGATGGGTTCCTCGAACCAATAGGCGCCGAGCTCACCCAAGGCGCGGCCAACGTAGAAGGCGTCGTGCGTGGTGTAGCAATGGTTGGCGTCGGCCATGAAATCAAAGTCATCGCCGATGCCGCGCCGGACGGCCTCGGCCAGCTTCACATCGTCTTTTGGTCCCAGACCGATCTTCATCTTGACGGCGGCAAAGCCCATGGCCTTGATCGCCGCAGCCTCATCGATAAAGCGCGCGACATGGTCAGCCGTGCTCTCGCGTCTGAGCATCATGCCGTAGCCGTAAGCCTGCACCGTATTGCGATGCGCGCCGCCGATCAGCTTGTGGATCGGCTGGCCCATCACCTTGCCGGCAATGTCCCACAGCGCGATATCGACCCCGGACAAGGATTGCAGCGGCATGCCCTTTTGGCCGTGATCGCGCATCAGGTTGTAGACCTTGTGCCAGATCACGTCGCGGTCCAGCGGGTCCATGCCCAGAACCATCGGCTGAATGACACGCTCGACAATCGCCTTGTTGGCCAAGGCGATGTTGCCGGGGCCAAAGCATTCGCCCCAGCCGGTGATGCCCTCGTCGGTTTCTACCTCGACCAGATGCGCGGTGCGTTTGGCGTAATATTGCTGCGAGTAGCCCAATTCCTCGGGCATGTCGCATTGCAGAACGTGGCTCGTGATCCGGGTGATTTTCATTTTATACCGCCAATGCGCGGCGGACGCGCTTGATGCCGGGGGCGTTCTGCCAGCCCGCTGTCATGGGCAGGGAACGTCAAAAGTGCTGAGTTCTTGGAATTGGTCATTTGGTCCCCTAGTCGAACAGATTGGCGAGGTTGGTCTTGATCCGGTCGCCGATATAAAGCGCCAGTGCCTGAATAGTTGAGGTCGGGTTGACCGCCCCCGCCGTCACGAAGATAGAGCCATCGACGATGAACAGGTTCTTCACGTCATGGCTGCGGCCCCAGGAATTGACGACCGAGCGCGCCGGGTCATGCCCCATCCGCGCCGTGCCCATCTGGTGCCAACCGGCCCGCCACCAGGCCTTGCCGCCCTTGCCAACGATCCGCTTGGCGCCCGCCGCCAGCAGCACCTCTTCGGCGCGGTCCTCGCCATGGGCAAACATCGCGCGGGTGTTGTCGTCAATCCGGTAGGTGATTTTGGGTGCCGGGATGCCGTCGCTGTCGGTCAGATTGGAGTCAAGTGTGACGGTATTCGTCTCGCGCGGCAGGTCCTCGGCCACCACGGTCAGGCCGGCCAGATAGGGATAGACCTCGTCGAACTCGCGCCGATGTGCGGCGCCCCAAGGCACCAGCTTGTCGACCCCATAACCGCCCAAGGCATAGGTCATCGGCGTGGTGGACCGGCCCGAGTGCAGACCATAGCCGCGCACGAAGTTGCGGGTCTTGTCGGTCTCATAGAACTGCTGGCTGAGGATGGAACAGGCCATCGGCCCCTTGAAACCCTCCATCGGCTCGTCAAACACGGCCGACACGCCGGACAGCGGGTGGAACATCAGGTTGCGGCCCACCTGACCGGAGCTGTTGGCCAACCCATCCGGGAACAGCCGCGATTTGGAGTTGAGCAAAAGCCGGGGCGTGCCAATGCCGCTGCAGGCCACGATGACCATCTCGGCCTTTTGCTCGTGCACCTGCCCGTCCGGCCCGTGGTACAGCACACCGGTCGCCATGCCGGTGGTCTGGTCGATCAAGATCTCGCGCACACGGCAGCCGGTGCGCAGTTCGACCCCGGCATTGGCCAGCATCGGCCAATAGGTGAAGTTGGTGCCGCCCTTGGCCCCCGCCGCACAGCCCAGATCGCAGGTCCCGGCATTGACGCATTTGGAGCGGCCATCCTGATCACGGCTGAGGATCGCCACGTCCGAAGGCCACCAGTGCCAGCCCAAGGCGTTGAACCCCTTGGCCAGCGTCTGCCCCAGTTTGCCAATCGGGATCGGCGGCAAAGGCGGGCTATAGGCCGGATAGGCCGGGTTTCCGGCCAGCCCTGAAACCCCGGTATTGCGGTCGTTCATCGCGTAAAACGGTGCCAGCGTGGCATAGTCAATCGGCCAGTCATCGGCCACGCCGTCCAGCGTTCTGGCGCGAAAATCCGAAGGCTTCATCCGCGGCCAGTGGCCCAGAAAGTTGATCGTCGAGCCGCCCACCGCGTTGAAATTGGCCGGAGAGATCGCCGAGTCCTCAACATTGATCGGATAATCTTGCGGCAGTTTGCGCACGTTGGGATCGCAGCTGAACTTGCCATAGCGGGCCAGTTCGTAATCGGTATCGCGGCTGGGGAAGTCCTTGTCCTGGACCCAGGGCCCCTGCTCCAGACACAGGATGCGCATCCGGGTTTCCAGCAAGGACCAAGCGATGGCAGCCCCTGAAGCACCCGCGCCGATGATCAGAACGTCAACGATCTCGTGGCGGTCAGCAGTCACGGAAGATACCTCCGCGCGCCTTGACCGGGGCGGTCAGAGCCTCCAGCAGCTCGGGGGATTCCTCTGGCACGTCATAGCCCTTGGGATGGACCGGAAGCGCGGACAGGCCGAACAAGGGGC
This sequence comes from uncultured Alphaproteobacteria bacterium, assembly GCA_963781185.1. GTDB lineage: Bacteria > Pseudomonadota > Alphaproteobacteria > Rhodobacterales > Rhodobacteraceae > Stagnihabitans. Next base: position 59,240 of record CAWAEL010000015.1, on the reverse strand, counting down.
GGACATCGGCGCGGCTGTAGTAGCCCATGTAGGTCAACCGTTGCAGAGTGGTGAAGGCCTGCGGGAAGTCGGCCTCCAGCCGCTGGACGAGGGCAGCGTCCAGCGGATTTCCGGCCTCGGTCAGCGCTTGGGCGCGGTCGAGCATCTGGTGAAGCGCCGGGTCGTCACCGGCAGTCCTTAGCACAAAACCAGCCACACCCAACTGGCCTGCGCCTGGCACTTTGCCATCAGCGCTGGCAGGGATGATCTGGTCCAGCAGCGCGTCGATCACCGCATCCTTCAGCATGAGACTTCCCTCATCTTGACGTTGCATTGCCGACCCGCGACACCGCGTCGATAGCGACCGCAAGCAGCAGGATAGCGCCCGAAAACATCAGCTTGTCGGCTGCTGAAGCACCGGTCAGGTCCAGCCCGTTGCCCAGAGACCCGATCACCAGCGCCCCCAGAATGGCGTTCCAGACCGAGCCTCGGCCCCCGAACAGCGAGGTGCCGCCGATCACCGCCGCCCCGATCGCTTGCAACAGCAGGGGCGATCCGCCGGCAAAAGCGTTGAACGACACCGAGCCGTAGCGCGAGGCTCCGACGATACCGCCAATCGCCGCAATCAGTCCGACGATGCCAAAGGCCGCAACCCGGATCACCCTGACGTTCATCCCCACGCGCCGCGCGCTTTCGGCATTGCCGCCCACCGCAAAGATCGAGCGGCCAAACGGGGTCGAGCCGCAAACCCAGCCCAGCAAGGCGGTCAGCGCAATCAGCAAGACGATCAGGATCGGCACACCCTTGTAGGCGTTCAGCGTCGCAATGCTCAAAGCGACCGCCAGCCCGAAGAAACCGATCTGCAGCCACAAGGCGAAGGTCTGCTCCAACTCCAGCCCGCGCTTGCGCCCGGCGCGATTGGCGACCCAGCGTCAGGGCGGCATAGGCCAGAATGGCAGCGATGCCCAAGGCCCAGCCGATCATCGGCGACAGCGTCACCGTGGTCAGGCCGCGCACCAAGGGGTCTTGCACGTTGACCGCGCCGTTGACGCCAAGGATCTTCAGCATCAGGCCCTGAAAGCCCAAAAGCCCGGCCAAAGTCACCACAAAGGACGGGATGCCGACATAGGCGATCAGCAGGCCTTGCAGCACGCCCAGCACGACGCCCAAAGCCAGTGCGGCCAGACAGGCAACCGGTCCGCTGAACCCGGCCATCAGCAAGACGGCCATCAGGGCGGCGCAGGCTCCGGCGGTGGCGGCGGCCGACAGGTCGATCTCGCCCAGCAGCAAGACCACGGTCAGACCGACCGCCAGCGTACCGACGACCGCCGATTGCATGAACAGGTTGTAGAAGTTGCGCGGGCTGAGGAACACCGGCGAGGTGATGCCAAAGTACAGCCAGATCGCGATCAGCGCCAAGATCACCGGCAGGAAAGACCCAAGGCGGGTGGCTCTGATCTTCTGAAACCAGACGAGGAACGAAAATTTGGTCTCAGGCTGCATTAGTTGCCCCATCTTCAAGCCCGCGTGTCATCGCCACGACGATCTCATCGGGGGTGGTTTCATCGGCCCAATAGGTCGCGACATTGCCGCCAAGGCGCAGAACACAGATGCGGTCGGCGACCTCAAATATGTCTTTCAGGTTGTGCGAGATATAGACAACGGCATGGCCGGTATCGCGCAGCCGCTTGACCAGATCCAGAACCTGACGGGTCTGCGCAACGCCCAAGGCCGCCGTCGGTTCGTCCAGCAGCAGAACCGAACTGTCGGCCCCGACAGCGCGAGCAATGGCAATCGCCTGGCGCTGCCCGCCCGACAGGCCGCCCACCGTGGCGCGAACCGATTTCAGCGTGCGCACCTGCAACTTGTCGATGGCGGCCTTGGCCTTTTCTTCCATCGCCAGATCGTCGATCGGGCGCAGGAAGCGCGGCAGAAAGCTCCACCCCGGCTTGGTGGGTTCCGCCCCCAGCGACAGGTTGGCCGACACGTCCAGATTCTCGCACAGGGCAAGATCCTGATACACAATCTGAATTCCCAGCGCTGCCGCATCCTGCGGGCTTGAAAGCGTGATTTCCTTGCCGTCCAGAAAGAACTGGCCTTCGTCAGCGCGGTGCGCTCCGGCGAGCACCTTCATCAGGGTCGATTTGCCCGCGCCATTGTCGCCCACCAGAGCCATGACCTCGCCGCGCGCCACTTCGAAATCAATCCCGCGCAAGGCCTCGACGCCGCCAAAGCGTTTGCGGATTGCCGTCACCCTCAGGTGAGGAGGTGGGGCTGAGCGCCCCACCGGATTTTGGTCCCCTGACATGTCTCAGGACTTGCAGAAGGCAGTTTCAGCAGCCGGACCGGCGCAGACAGCTTCCTTGGTGACGGTCGGGTCATGCTCGATCACATAAGCCACGCCCTCGTCGCCAACAGCCTCATAGAAGGCGACTGGAACGAAGGGGATGTCGGCATCGGCGTCGTTCTTGACGGTGCCTTGGATCAGTGAGGACGTATCCTCGCCTTTCATCAGCGCCGCTGTAACCTTCGCCGTCACAAGTGCCATCTGGTCAAACGGCCGCCAGACGCATTCGGTCTGCTGCCCCTGAAGCATCAGTTGCAGTGCGGCAACCGTGCAATCCAGACCGGTGACCGGAACATGGCCCACAAGGCCGGTTTGTTCCGCCATCGACGCGATGGCAGCACCGGCGTTGCCGTCGTTCGACGACACGACACCCTGCACATTGTTGTTCAGCTGGGTCAAAGCCTGATCCATGTGCTGACGTGCAATTGCTGGGTCCCAACCCGGAGTCCAATCCTCATAGCCCAGAACCCGGTCACCCGAGTCGTACAGAGACTTGAGAACTGACATCTGACCCGCATAGATCACGGCTGCGTTCGGATCAGTGGGCGAGCCTTTCAGCATGACCAACGTGTCGCCTTTCTTGGTGCGATCCACGACGTGCTTGGCTTGCGCGGCACCGGTCGCGAACATGTCAGCCTGCACCCAGAACGCGGTGTTGCTCGATTGCATCATCCGGTCATAGGCGATGGCGGGCACGCCGGCCTCTTTGGCGTTGTCTGCAATCACGGCGGCAGCCTGGCCGTCAATCGGGATCACGATCAGAACCTTGGCCCCCTTGGTCAGCGCCTGTTCAGCCTGCGTTTGCTGGGTCGCGGTGTCGTTGTTCGCGTTGTAAACTTCGACTTTCACGCCCGGCATAAGCTCTTCCATTGCCTTGACGAAGCCCGGAGCATCCTGCCCCTCCCAGCGGGCGTTGACGTTTTCAGGCAGCAGCATTGCGACCATGTCTTCGGCAAAAGCCGAAGTGGCAAGGCTGGCCGAAAAGGCAAACCCGGCAACGCCGGTCATAAGGGCGAGTTTAAGGGACTTCTTCATGTGCATCGTTTCCTCCCTGATGCAGTTTCGAACTTGGCAAACCTCCGGCCCTCCGGCGAAGACATCGCCGGATCGGTCGCAGGCCTGGTTTCAGGCGCTCGTTTCTTTCGGGCTCTGGCTCCTTCGTGCCGTCACGACCCAGATCCTTCGGTCATGGCGCACGACGGTTCCAACCGATTTATCGACTTGGTCCGCACTGAACTTGTCCAACCCTGCAGGGGCCAAATGTTCAGTTGCGGATCCAACGCTCAACTTCCGCTTCAACGTTCAAACATATTATGAATGACAAATCCAGTCCTATTTTGACCTTCCCTCACAGCGGGTAGCGATGACAGAAATCGATGGAACTACAGGGTCAAAGATATTATCCATGCTAGGAGGAACCATGGTGCCCCTGCCCCTAAACCTCCGCCAATGCTATGATAAGTCTTGGTAATCCGACCGGAACCAATTGGAGTCGACTGTATGGCAGCGATCAATCTGAACATTGCGGACCGTTCACTGAACCGGAACCTCTCTGAACAGGTATCGCAGCGAATCGGAGAGAAAATCCTGAACGGCGGCTATGTGCCGGGCGAAACCTTGCCCGACGAACCCGCCCTGACTGTGCTGTTCGGCGTCAGTCGGACCGTGGTGCGCGAGGCCATCAAGATGCTGGTTGCCAAAGGCATGCTAGAGGTTCGGCCGCGCACCGGAACCCGGGTCTTACCGCCGCGCAACTGGCAGCTTCTCGACCGGGACGTGCTGCTTTGGCACCAATCAATCAAGGTCGAAGGCAGCCGCCTTGCACAGTTGATGGAGTTGCGCCAGTCGATTGAACCCGACGCAGCTATGTACGCGGCGACCCGTCGCACGGAAGAGGATGTTGCTGCCATTCGCAGCGCTTTGAAGATGATGGCGGCCTCTGTTGAGATCAACAGCCAATATGTAATCGCTGATGCCCACTTCCATTCAGCCGTTTTGAGAGCGGCCCACAATCAATACCTCGATGCTCTGGAAAGTGCGATATTCGCCGGCCTGCTGCTGAGCATTCGGGTCACAAATCCGAACGCAAGACAGAATGCCACCTCAGTGCCGCTCCACGCCAATGTCGCAGAGGCGATCATAGCCCAAGATCCAACCGCCGCCTACGGTGCCATGAAGTTGCACTTGGCCGATGCCTCACAAAGGCTATCCGCCGTCTTGAATAATCAGGGCAGCTAAGCGGCACGCCCTTCTCGTCACATATCAAAGCATAACCCAACTGACCCGCTTCCCTAAAACGCCCTCAATTTGGGGTTAGTCTGTTCCTATCATAGGAGACAGACGATGAAGCGATCAAGGTTCACGGAAGAACAGACCATTGGCACTTTTGAAGAAGCATCAGGCGGAGCTTGGTGCGAAGGATTTGTGCCGGAAACACGGCGTCGGCGACGCGACCTGCTATAAGCGGTGCGCTAATTTCGGCGGGCTGGAAGTGTCAGATGCAAAGAAGCTGGAAGCTGAGAATGCCAAGCTCAATAGGTTGCTGGCCGAGCAGATGATGGACGTGTCGACGCTGAAAGAAATTCTGAGAAAAAGCTTCTGAGGCCCGCAAACCGCGAGAGGGGGACGTTCTCGCTGGCGCAGATAGGCACGGAGGGTGGCGATCTCAGCTTGAGGGCGGAAACTGCCCCGCAACAAGCCGTAGGAATGCAACTGGTGCAGCCACCCGGCATCGCTGACATCGGTCTTCCGCCCGGGCACATTCTTGGCATAGCGCGCATTCACGAGGATCACGTTGAACCCATGCCCTCAAGAACTTCGAAAGCCCCTTCTCGGGCATGTAAACATGCCCCGCCAGGCAACGGGAATCCAATAGACCCCGGTGGATGCCATGACCACGCTGGTGACGCCGCAGGATTTGAACCAGTCGGCCAAGTCATGCAGATCTTGGGTGAAGGTGCCAAATGCGCGGACCGGCGTATCACTGGCATCGGGATTGACCCGCCGCCATGTGCATCGTCGAGCCTATGTCGATGGCTGCCGCGGTCGGGTTGACCATCTTGAGTTCCGGGCCCTTCTCGGCAATCCAACTGGATTGCCTGTCAGGCAACGGGCCCCCGGTCGCTAATTTTGTCATGCCAAATCCTCCGTTCACGAAGGATGGCGTGGGCCATGCAAGTCCGTCATCTTCCTAACCGGGATCGCCGACGAAGCGGCGTCGCCACTCTCAAGTGCGCATCAGCCCATGTGCCACGTTCTTTAACGGGGTCTGACCCTCCAATAAGCGATCGGCAACTGCCCTCCAGACCGCCGAGGATAACACAGGCTGTTTATACCGCACACAGGCGGGCTGCGGCCGGTGACGGTTCTTTAGGATGTCCCTCTCCTCCTTCAGGATCCGGATCTCGCGCCGAAGCCGCTCATTCTCAAGCGCAAGTTCGCGATCCTCAGGCGAAACCACTTCCGTTGCCCACTTGTTCAGGGTCGACATGCCAACCCCAAGATCATCGGCAACCTGACGCCGCGAAAGCCCGCCGGTCAGCGCGATCCGCACCGCATCCTTGCGAGATTCATCCGTCCTGACTGTGCCCATGGTTCAGCTCCCTTATTGCACATTACGCTATCAAAGGAGCGGCACCAAACCGCGACAAGACCACTCGTTGCGGCCAACATGGGAGGAGAAGATGGCGATTGCATTCATGGGTATCGACTTGGCGAAGTGCGTGTTCCAGATGCTCGGTGCCGATTCCGAAGGGCGGCTGATCGTGAGCAAGCGCTTGCGGAGGGATCAGCTTTTGTCGGAGTTGGCGAAGCTTCCGGCTTGTGTGGTCGGGATCGAGGCTTGCACAGGGGCCTTCTTCTGGCAGCGTCAGTTTGAGACGCTCGGCCGCACGGTCCGGATCATTGCGCCGCAATACGTGAAGCCCTTCGTCAAGCATCAGAAAAACGACAGAAACGACGCAGAGGCGATCTGCACCGCGATGCGCCAGCCGAATATGAAGTTTGTGCCGACCAAGAACGAAGAGCAATAGGACATCCAGGCGCTTCATCGCGCCCGCACCCGTCTGGTGAACCACCGCACCGCTCTTGTCAGCCAGATGCGTGGCCTGCTGTTGGACCGTGGGGTCACTATCGGCGTTTCAATCAGCCGTGCCCGGCGCGCCATCCCGGAAATTGTTGCCGACCCGGGCAACGGCCTGACCGCAATGACACGGGAGATCATTGCAGAACTCTCCGAGTTCCTCGGTCAGATTGATGTGCGTATCAAGGCTTTCGACCGCCGTATTGAAGCAGTCTTCCGGGCAAATGCAGCCTGCCAACGCATCGCGCGCATCTGTGGCGTTGGTCCAAAGACCGCAACGGCAGTGATCGCGGCAGTTGGTGATGGTGCCGAGTTCAAGAACGGTCGACATCTGGCTGCCTGGATGGGTCTTGTCCCAAGGCAACATTCCAGCGGGAACCGACAGATCCTGATGGGCATCAGCAAGCGCGGCGATCAGCACTTGCGAACCTTGCTGGTTCACGGCGCCAGATCCGTCGTGCGCGTGGCCGCGGGCAAGACCGACGCGCTCAGCCGGTGGATCAATGCCTTGCGTGAGCGGCGCGGTGTCAACCGAACCATCGTAGCCGTGGCCAACAAGAACGCGCCGCATCATCTGGGCGATGCTGCGCAAAGGTATGGAATAACAGCCCACAGCCTGAGGCTGGGATGAGGATTGCAAGGAGATCCAAGAAATGTGACCGACCGGCAAGATCCGGTGTGTGAGGAACCTGGCGTTTATGATGGCCCTTTGAGTCCGACCACTTGTCGAGGCTCACCACGCGGAATTCTCATTTGGGCGCACCGATATCCGGTGACGCCGGATAGATGTTCGCAACTTGGGAAAAACGGTCAGATCAGCTCGACGAAAACCTTGCAAAGGGAGAGACGTCCATAGATGTAAACGGTCGCATCGCTGACGCCATGCTTGCGGCACAGATCGGCGACGGAAATCCCGGCTTCGTGCCCATTCAGAATGCCGATGATCTGATCTGCGGTGAACCTGCTGCGCTTCATCTCTGGTCCTTTCGGTTTGATCTAATGGGATGAACTGCCTTCCCGCCCAACCGCAGCTATAGTTGCGGTCATCGGTAGGACAGGAAGGAGCATTCCGATGGATATCGCGGTTCTTGGAATTGACTTGGGCAAGACGGTCTGCAGCTTGGCGGGAGTCGACGGCACTGGTGCGGTTGTCCTGCGCAAACGTGTTCAACGTTTCCGGCTTCTGGAGTTTCTGGCGCAGTTGGCGCCTTGTGTTGTCGCCATGGAAGCCTGTGGCGGCGCCCATCACGTTGGGCGGTTTTGTTTGCAGTTCGGTCACGAGCCTCGCTTGATGTCGCCGCTCTATGTTCGGCCTTACGTGAAGGTGCACAAGAATGATGACCGTGACGCCGAGGGCATCGCAGAGGCCGCGACCCGCCCGACAATGAGTTTCGTGCCGATCAAGACGGAAGAGCAACTGGACTTGCAAGCCCTGCATCGGGCGCGCGAGCGGCTTGTGCAGGATCGGACGCGACTGATCAATCAGGCCCGTGGCTTTCTGATGGAGCGGGGCGTTCGTCCTGCGCAGGGGCGGCATGTGTTCCAGAAATTCCTGACAAGGCTCGCCGAAGATCACAGTGGCGATCTGACGCCGCGGATGCTGGCGATGCTGGCGGACATGGCTGCCGAGTTGGGCACGATCAACGAAAAGGTCGCTGCACTGGATAGCGAGATCAAATCGGTCGCAGGAGCGGATCAGGACATGCGTCGTCTGATGGAAATCCCCGGCGTCGGGCCAACCATCGCGACTGCACTCGTGGCGGCCGTGGGCAATGGGAAGACTTTCAGTAAGGGGCGCGATCTTGCGGCTTGGCTCGGCCTCGTTCCGCGGCAAGTCACGACCGGGGGCAAAGCCAAGCTGATCGGCATATCCAAACACGGCAATACGTATTTGCGAAAGTTGTTCATTCATGGGGCCAGAACCGTGCTGCACCTGGTCAAGGACAGGTCGACCCCACTCGCCAGCTGGGTCGACGGCTTGAAAGCCAGGATGCATGTCAACGTCGCGGCCGTTGCGATGGCCAACAAGTTGGCGCGCATCGCTTGGGCAGTGCTGACAACGGGCGAGCGATATCGTCCAGCCGCTATGGCGAGCACCTGACGGCGCGTTTTTGAGGGGAGAAACATTTGAGGGAAGAAACAACGGAATTTGCGAGTGAAAAGGAGATGGACCAACGACCTGATCGGCGTCCTGCAAGTCTGACGGGGGGCATGGCCTTTGAAGGCCGATGAGCTAACGAGACACAGGGCGCGCGACTTCCCATCTTGGTCAGGGGCAAACCGAAGGGCCCCAACATAGACCGAATACATAGGAGCAGGGTTAGCGGCGCATCAACAAATCACTTGCAGGGGAAGGCAGTTCATACATGCCCCCCGCAAACTGGACCGTCTGAAGCTGGAGTTTTCCGCTACGCTTTCCTGGCTGGAAGAGGAGCGGAATCGCGATGAAGGCAGGCAAACCCACCGATCGAGCCATTGTCCGCCATTGGTCCAATGACAGTGGCGAGGGCCTTCATCGAAGCATTCTATGGCCGTTTCGGCGCCGAATGCCTGAACGCACATTGGTTCTTGACGCTTGCAGACGCGGCCGAAAAGTTGGAGGCTTGGCGTAGATACTAAAATGAGGAACGGCCACATGGCGCGATTGGGAACAAGGTTCCGATCATGCTGACAAAATCGGGGGGCGCCACCAGCCCGTCACCCTGAGCGAAGCCGTAAAACTCTGCCTTCGGGCGGTCCAACGTTGGGGAGCGGATCAGGTTAGGCCAAAGTCTACCTCAAAATGGATTAAGTGGACGGGGCAACGTCAGGTCACGCCAATCTGAAGGGCACTGCAGTTTGTCCCTTCCACGTATTACGAACGGCGCGCCATTGCGCGCTGCCCTGACCAAGGGCCTTCGCGGTTCCCAAAATGTCAATTCTGTGCCGCGCCACACATTTGTGCGACGAATACGCCTTGACTTGCAGGAAGGTGATTTCGCCAAGAGGCTGAAAGTAAATGAGAAAGAGAGAGTGCCTTTTTTCATCTGGCAGGGTTGCGTTCCAATTCGCCGCGAGCTATATGGTCCATAGAAGTGTCGCGGGGTGGAGCAGCCCGGTAGCTCGTCAGGCTCATAACCTGAAGGTCACAGGTTCAAATCCTGTCCCCGCAACCAACACTTTTTCCGCAATGTTTTCAATGACTTGCGTGACGCTCTTCGCGTGCGCTTGTCTCGGTTTTGCGGTGGGATCTATGGTGAGTCCCGACGCTAAACGCAACAGGCTGGCCAGCGCTCCATGCAGGTCAATTGTCAGGCCAGTTCCTTGCGAATCCGGCGTCAAGACAATCTTCTCGACGAGTGCGCGGAGGGCCTCTTTGGACGTTTCCATTTCCTGACTGTTTGATAGTGAGGAGATCAGGTCAGCGACCTTTGTGCGATAAACGCCTGCCATTGAGGGATGAAAGCGCATGGGTTCAGGCGCCGCGGCCAACGAAAGCTGTGATTCGAGCGTCTGACGTTTTCCGTCGAGTTCGATCATCCGATCCTTGACCTGTGCCGCCGGAACCCCTGCCAGGATAGCGTCCACAAGTTTGGCGTGATCGCGTTTTGCCGCCGCAACGGCTCTTTCCAATTCTTTGCGACCACCACTCGCTACGGCAGCCAGTCGATTGCGTTCGGCCGTGTATTCTGTGCAGAAGATCGTCACGGCCTCTTCGTCCATCAAATTGCGCGCCAGCGCGTCCAAGACAACGCCTTCCAAGTCCTCTTGTTTGATCACGCGCATATTGGTGCAGACGGCATGGCCCTTGTTTCGAGCCGCCGAGCAGCCAAAGCTGTCCTTGGAAACCTTCGAAAAACCTGAGCCGCAAGAACCGCATTTCATCAATCCGGAGAAAAGTGTTCGAGGGCGTCGTCGATCCCAGACAGGTACGCCTGTGTCCTTTGATTTCATCGCACCCTGTCTGTTGCGTACTGCCTTCCACAGGTCATCGTCGATGACTCGCAAGTCAGGAACTGAAGTGATTACCCACTCCGCCTGCGCGTTGAGCCGGGAAACGCGTTTGCCTGTTTCAGGATCTTTTACATATCGCAGTCGGTTCCAGATTTGTTGCCCGATATAGATTTCATTGTTGAGGATCCCGGTCCCGCGTTCCCGGTTGCCGTGAATGGTGGATGTTCCCCATTGCCCGCCTTGCGGCCCGACAATCCCTTCTGCGTTGAGGGCCTCTGCGATCTTCTTGGGCGATGTCCCTCGGGCATAATCCCGAAAGATCCTCCGCACGACGGCAGCTTGATCGGGATCGATGGTGCGATCGCCCCGGATGGGTTCACCCTTGCTGGAAAGCCGCACGACCGCGCGAAAGCCATATGTAAGGCCGCCGGCCGATTTGCCCGCCAGGGCGCGCCCCTTGAGCCCTCTATGCGTCTTGGCTGCCAGATCTTTGAGGAACAATGCGTTCATCGTGCCCTTGAGCCCGATATGCATTTCAGAGATGACCCCTTCCGACAAGGTTTCGATGATCACGTCCGAAAAGGCAAAACGTTGGTACAAGGTCGCGATGTCAGCCTGGTTTCTGCTGAGCCGGTCCAGACCTTCCGCAACCACGACATCAAACTTTCGGGCCTGTGCATCCCGGATGAGGCGCTGAATCCCACTTCGCATCAGGCTTGCACCCGATGTCGCCCGGTCGGTGTAGCTGTCCACGATGTCCAATCCTTGGCGCGCAGCGTATTCGTGGCAGGCCCGGATTTGATCATCAATTGAGGCGTCGCGCTGCATGTCGGTGGAAAAGCGGGCATAGATGACACCGCGAAGTGGTTTCGTCATTGGCATTCCTCAACTTGGAAATGGATTCAGCCGCTGGCCTTTTCATGATCGCACCGGGCGGCGTCCCTGGCAATGGCGCGAACAAAGTCCAAGAACGCCGCCCGAGATTGAGCAACCGCGACACGTTCTGCAAGCGTGACAAAGCGAATTGGCTGAGTTGCCAGTTCTGTCCGCTTGACATGCCTCTCCCGATCCCGCGCCACGACGAGTCCTTCCGCCGACCCCGCCGCCGTTTGGCGGTGGGCCTGATAATGATGATTTCAGCGGCACGGCGTTTCCGTTCCACCCTGCAGTCATCATATCCGAATGGAGCGGCCCGAACCGCAGAGAATAAGGCCGTCATTTTCTTATCTGTTGATAACCGCATAGATTTCTCTCTATATGAAAAACTTTGCCACAGATTTCGGGCGTTTCATTGGATTTTGCGCCTCCTGATTTGTGCGCCATGGGTCTGCTCCGTTTGGCAAATATTTACCAAACGCGAATTATCTGGATTTTCGGTAGGCGTCGCCAGGAATAAAAAGGGTTGTGGGAGGGTGGGCATTTGCGATTGAAGAGGCCCGCGAGGGCGCCCTGCCCAAATATGCTCGGGCGTCATTCCGTCCTGATCCCGCAGATCAATTGATCTGGCCCAAATACCACCTCGCACGCCCGGCAAATCTATCGACCAGTTCCGTGAATTCATCTTGGGACACAGCCTGGAAGCCCTGCAGAATGAGCTTGCCGAAGCCTTTTTCAAAATCCGGGATCGATGGACAGGGCTCGTCAGACAACTGGTAAAAGCGGTTCAGAGTCCGCACCCAACTGCCGTTTTTGTCCCGCCCGACCACCAGCGAGGTCTGCTTCCAAGTCTGAAGTGCTCGGGGCGGTTCAACGGTATGACGGATCCTGCCAAACATAAGAGGGTAGCCATTCTTGGACGCGCCAAACCAGTTATTGAGCAACGGGGCTTTGAGCAGAGTTTCTGGTGATGGTCCTGTGTCCGTTTCAGCCAATGCCAGTCGCAAACTGGTTTTGAAGTCTGGGATGTCATGAGTCATGGCGGGTCTCCGGATTGCTGCAATGGGGGAATGGTGTGTAGCGATCGATGGTGATCATGGCTGCGGATCAATCCAGGGACCGCGGCTTCGATACTTTGATCCAGCCATTCAACCGCCACCTCCTTGCAGCTCGGCAAGTAGGTGGCGATCTCGTCTTTGGTCATGTGGCGCTGGTCAAGCAAAGCCTTGGCGAGGGACATAAGCTGCGGTTTGACGGCCTGCAGGATCGTCGATGCCTTCTGGACAGCGGCTTGGAGACGCTGTTGAACAAGCCTGCGTTCGTCCTGGGTCATTGGGCGGCCACCGTCACCGGCCATCGCTGGCTCCCAGACCAATCCATTGGCGCCAAGCCCCGACGAGCGCTCGATCGTGAGGCAAATCGCCGTCGCTTTCGCCAGGTCAGATTCGGACGGGCCGCCACTGCCCGCGCTGGTTTCGCCAAAGATCATCTGTTCGGCAGCGTAGCCGGCCAGGGTGTAGGCAAGATGATCTTGCAATGCCGAAAGCCGGGCTGTCGACGGGTTCAGCTTTACCAAAGTCAACCCGCCGTCGCGGGTCAACCGCAGCTCCTCGACGGATCCGATCTCGAGACTGGCGGCGACCAAGGCGTGGCCCGCCTCGTGAACGCTGACAATGTGGTCTGATTCCCTAGACTTGGCTGTCTGACCATCGAGGAGACGCATCACATGTTGCACCGTGAGGGCCGTCCCCTCAGCACGTGCATCGCCGCGGGCAAGGCGGATTGTGGCGGCCACGTCGGCCGGGGTGCGCCCCCCGAATGCCCGTGCCAGCGTTGCAATGTTGGCGTCAGTCATTTCGGTGTTCAGGAGCCGCCGGACCTGCTGCACGAGGGCTTGTTCCGTCGGCAGACCAAGCTGGACAAGGCGGTCGAATCTGCCAGGACGGACGATGGCGGGGTCGAGGCTGGCGAAGTGATTTGTGGCACCGATGATAAGAATTCCTTCGGTGCCACCTGCACCATCCACAAGCGCCAAAAACTCATTGACGACCTGCCGCCGATACGACGCATTTTGGCTATCGTCGGATTGACGACTGCCAAGCGAGTCAATTTCATCGACGAAAAGGACCACAGGCTGCATGCTCTTTGCCCGGGCAAAATCTGACCGCATTGCTTTCAGCATATCACCCAAGTGGCCAAAGCTTTGCCAGCCGCCGACCGTCGCCTCGATCAGCGGCACGCCCGCGGATTGAGCAATACATCCGATGGAAAAAGTTTTTCCGGTCCCCGGGGCGCCGACCAAAAGCATGCCATGAGGGATGTCGGCCCACGCCAACTCACCGCGACGATAGGCCGCCAGATCGCTTACGATCTGCCTGGCTGCGGTTTCCAATTCTCCGGTTCCTGCCAGAGCCTCGATCCCGGGACGTTTCGCACCTGAGCCCGAGGCCGACTTCAACTTGGCGGCAACGCCCAAAGCTGTGCCTTCTCGCCACGCGACCAGGATATTTTCCGGGGTCAGACTGCGGATCTGCGCATCGTCCGGCAGTTCCTGACGCAGCGCGATCCGCATTGCCCTGTCAGGCAGGTTGTGGGTCAACGAGAGCGCATAGATGAAGGTTTCCGCCGTCGCGGCAGCCAGAGTGATCGGCTTGCCGAGAGCTGTCCGCAGGTCCGCCAACAGGTCGGATTTCGACGGCACGACAACCACAAGGGGATGCTGACCTGTCAACTCCTTCGCCACGCGCGACCGGAAGGACCGGCGCGAACTGTCGGAAACGGTTCCTTCCGTAACATCCGGGGTCAGCACTTTCAGGAAGCCTGGCAACTGACCTTTCGGCAGCGTTTCATTTCCTCCGGTCGGAAGAGGGAAAAAGCCGCGCTCGATCATTTCCTTTGTTTGTTCCATGGCCGAAACATTGCCGGTTTCGATCAAGGTGATCCGGCGAGGCTCCGTTGCACTGAGGAAGACATCCGGCACCAAATGAAACGTCTGGGCCATCCTGGCAATGTGGATCGCCGTTTCCGCGTCGATGGGGACAACGGGCACTTCGGCGGGCGCGTCGGTCGGTGCCTCCTCCGTGCCGCCGGCTGCATCGGCGGCCAACTCTTGCTCCGGCTGATGGTCGAGCCAGAACGCGTTGAAATCGGCCACAAACTCGGCCTCGCCTTCAGACAGCGCGGTCGCCGGATTTCCCTCTGCAACGACGCTCGACCCGGTCGACGGGTAGAGCCTTTTCTGGATTTGGACGGCCAAAGCGTGCCAGGCGGGCAGGTCATCCGAGGCAGCATTCAGTGTGGCGGATTTTTTCATGATATTCTCAATCAAATAAAGGGATTCGCGAGTTTCTTTTCGAGGCGGTGGGCGCAGCATCGGTTGTCGTGAAGGTCAGACGCTGAGCCCAAGCTACCGATGCCGATCTGGGTCACGGTGCGGGAGGGAGGGCCACCGACACGTCCAGACCCACCAGGCGCAAGCCTGGGAACAGGCGGTCGAGGAGGGGCAGCCAGTCCCGGATGAGCCTCTGGCTGAGGGCGGGCGCGAGGGCCACCTCGCCCAGGGCAGCGTCGAGGAGCTGACGGGTCTTGGTGCCTGGTTTGTCGAGCCAGGGCAGCGCGGCAGGATGGAAGGCCGCCCGCGCCAGCACCGGGGCCCAAGCCCGGTGCAGGTGGTTGGGGCGCATGCCGGCCTGCTCAGACCGCAGGAAGTGGTTGACGATGGCATTGACGCCGCTCTCGGCAAAGCCCGAGGCATCGGCCTTCCGCCCGGTGACCAGCGTCGCGAGCGTTGCCGTCAGGCCGAAGATCCCTTCGGCCTCGGCCGAGGTGATGTCCGGAATGCCGCAACCTGCCGCCAGTGCGGCAAGGATTGCCGAACTCCCCCGGTGGTCCCCGGCCCGCAGGGCAGTGAAGAAGGCCGCAGCCGCCAGATCACGGGCCATGGGCGTGGCGGACGCGGACCGCAAGCCGGAGAAATCAAGGATAATGTGCCGTCCGATCGGTTCGGACGCCGCGGTGAACTGGTGCTGGTCCGCATCTTCGGTGAGCGACACGAGGTGCATGGTCAGGGTGCCGCTCTTTTGAGACAGGTATGCGGCCGCTTCGTCAAAGCCCATCACCACGCCGCCCTGAGGCATCACGACATCGAGGAAGCCCTGCTGGACCAGGCGGTCCGGGTTCGCGCCATCGACAACCCAGAGGTGGCCGATGCCCGCCCCAGCATAGAAGCGCTGCCGCCCGATGATGGAGTCGAGGAGCGGCGGGGCCAGTTGCACGTCAAAGCCGACCTTGCCCCACGGGGTGGTGGCCAGCACATCGGGTTTCCGCCAAGCGCCGCTTCCGTCCCGCACGATCTGCTCCACCGTGACATCCTGGAACAGCGGGTCCTGCTGCAAGGCCGCCATCAGGGCGGTCTTCAGCATGGAGTGGCGCTTGCCCTCCTGCCGGCCATTGAAACGCAGGGCGTCGATCATCGCTGGGCTATTGCCGTCCGACAGGGCGCCGGCGGGGCAGAACCGCGCGGCGGGGCGAGGGTCATGCACAAAGAAGGCCCGCCGGCCTCCGGTCGCGCCGGTCGCGTGAACACCCTTGACCCGGCTGTGCACCGGGCCTTGGCAAAGCGCGCACCGAAAGAGCGGCCTGCCGTTCCGCCGGGCTTCGAACTCGGCGTGGCGCAGCTGGACAAGGACTGCGGCGTTGAGTGGGTCGAGGATCTTGGCGGCGGTCCGGACCTTCCCCTCTGATCCGGGCCGGCCATCTTCGATAAGGGCGATCCCGCGCTGGACGGAATGGCGGGCGACGGGGGCAGCCGGATCGGCAGGGGCGGGGCCGTCTGCATCGCAAGGCTGCGGGATGGCTGCGGTGGGCGAGGGGGTGACGGGATGGGACATTGCATCTCCGTCTGCAGGGAGGGTCGAGGGCAGAGCAATATTGGGCATGGGCAAACTCCTGATGCGGCATGGGGCCGGGAAGGTCGGGCAACGATAGGGCGGACGGCATCGTCCGGAGGTCGGGAGGAGAACGAGGGGGAGGATGATCGCGGCCGGTCAGCCGCGAGTCAGGTCAAGGGAGATAGGGGACAGCCTGATGCTGAGTGACTGCGGATGGATGATCGACAGGGGGTCAGCGCAGATCATGCGACAGACCTACCGGGTCGTTGCGTGGAGCGGCGTCGCATCGCTGGCAAAGGGGTGACGGACAACATCCGACCGACCGGCGCAACACGACGCCTTCGCCGCCTGCCTGTCGGACGGGTCCGGCCGGGCAGGCGGCGAGGGTCAACGCCGAACGCGGTCGCGGTCAGACGGGGCACAACTCCGCGAACACTCCGTTGCCTTCGTCGTCGATGACGTCTGGAGCCGGTTTCGTCGCAGAAGCCAGATCCGGATCGGACCACCGCTCGAACAGGGGCAGTGCCACCAGGGCGTCGACCAAGTGCCGCGACTGGATCAGTAGGGCATTCACCTGTTGGGCGCGGGGGCCATAGCCCGTTACCTGGAAGGCAGCGAAGAACATCCGCTGCATGCCCCGGTGCAGATCGCGGAAGCCGCGCTGCGTCTCGGCCGACAGGAGAGCGTCGATCAGGATGGCCATCCGAAGGATCAGGCGGTCTTCGCGGGTCACGGTCGCCGTCCGGCGCACCTCGCCCAGTGCCGACGTCATGCGGGCCTGTGCGAGGTCAGCGTCCCGTTCCCACGCCTGGTAGGCGGGGTCGAACGCGCCCTGGATGTCCTCGAGGTCAATCTCCGCCGTGATGAAGGCGGCCAGAAGCGGCAGGAAGACCGCGAAGGCCAGCGCGAGGGGCGTGGCGCAAGGCGCTTCATCCGGTGGGGATGACGTGATAGGGGTTTGGATAGCCATGGTTGATCTCCGATAAAGATTGGCTGTGGTCAGGACCTCGGTGAGAGTTGGAGCTCTTGCCTTGGTCCGCTTATTGTGTAATCTGGTAATCAAGAAGTCAAGTGACATTCGGAGAGAACCAGAATGACAGATCAAAAAAAGAAATTGGGCCGCCCCGTCACGGACACCGAACCCGTCATGGTCCGCATGACGCCCGAGATGATCAAGGCCCTCGACGAGCAGAGGCGCATCGAGGAGGACCTGCCCTCTCGCCCCGAACTCATCAGGCGCATTGTTGCCGAATGGCTGGAGCGCAGGAACCCGACGAAGCACTGAGGCCGACGGGGGGGGGAAACCGGTGCGAATTCCATGACAACCGGTGGATAGACCATCCGACCTCTGAACGTCGGGCAGACGCAGTTCAGGAAGAGGGCGATCAGGCGTCACCGGGCATTGCAGATCGCGCCCCGGGCTCAAGGCCGGCGCGACAGCAATAGCGAGTGTTGGCAACGGCCCTGAGTTCTGATCCGAAGTCAGGTTGATCTTTCGCGAAATGAAGGATGGCAAATCTGCCCCCCATTCCGTCTATAACCTCACATAGCTCCTTTACAGTCGGTTTCGTGCCTCCCCAAGTGGGTAAAAACCAATGGACACCACTTATTGGAACCCGGCCATCGTACGCCGCTGGACCACTCCTCCTTGAAAAAAACAGCGCAGCAGTCGTATTGGCACTACTTCCACAACTAATTCCTTTTCCTAGAGGAGATGCGCCTGCGGCGGGGGTGCGGGGGAACACCCGCAATGGTCTTTCCTTTTATAGTCAGTTCGACATGGACACCGCGACCGCGGTTACCGGGAACCGGCAACTCCATCGGAAGCCGACAAGACCCGTAGTAGTGTCAGATCCTCCAGGTAGCCTTCTGGTCGCCACGCACCACGGACAGGCCGAGGTGACATCGCTCGAAGTTCAGGTTCCCCCCCCCTTCTTGGACTATCTTCGTCGATGACTCGCAGTAATCTCGCAACGGGCGGAAAACGGTCACTTTGGAAATCAACTCCCTTTTCCAATTGATATGTGTAAGCGGCACTCTGATCACGGTTGTGACAAGGCGTTGGGCTCGTTGCCCGCCGGGATCGTGGCTCTCTCCGAAGTCAGATCGTTCTGCCTCATGATGGTGTCCGGGGCTGATCGTCTGAAGGATCGCTTCGGCGAAAAAATGGCCATCACGCTATGCTATTGCAGCGGTGCCGTGGCTACAAATCAACGCGGAGGGCGGAGAACCCCCAACGCTCAAGCCGTTCTGATGACTTAATTTATATGCGACGGCCGCGGCTTTCAGAGGTCCTTCGGTTCAGTTGTGACCCGAGAACCTGGTCCGCGTGACACCTGAGGCTCCGTAGTTGATTAGGGTCGACGCGTCAAAGACAGGTAGGCCGGTGGCCCGCTGCGCGGCGTAAGCACAGGGCGGCAAGTCTGTGCATTCGAAAATGAGAGCGCCGATCTTCGGGTGATGGGCGACCAGATCGCAGGCAGCCTCGACGACCTCTGCCTCGACCGCGTCGAAGTCAAGCTCGCCGCACTGGTCATGAACGGCGGCCTTGAAGGCCGGCTTGTTCTCAAGCCCCGCAACTTGGATCGAGGCTGTCGCGCCACCAAGCGCGATCTCCAGATGCGTTGGCGTCAGTGACGCCGCACTGGTCGAAAGAATGCCGACCGCCTTTCCCCGGGCCAGCCCGCGTGCGATCAGCGGCAATTGCAACAAACTCGACATGAAGACCGGGACCGGCAGTTCAGCGGCGATTTGCTCCTGTAACAGGATCATGAAGCCGCAATTTCCGAAAACCGCCCTTACACCCTGCGCCACCAACCGGCGGCCTGCTTCGATGAAGGGTTCCGCCAGCTTGGCATCAGGCATGTAGATCAGGCTCTCCATCGTTGCGCCGCGAACGACTTCGTAGAGGACCGGGAAGCCGAAGCTGCTGGCATTTCCGGGGGTGCCGGGCGGGTAGGGGACCAGGCAATCCATCACGATGACGCCGACCGGAGCGCCATAAAGGTCACTGCCATGATGTGCCTTGTAGATCATCCCGGTTCTCTCTGTGCAGGCGAGCACCCGACTTTCGGGTGCTCTAAAGGCGATTTAGAAGGATTGCAGGCGCTTCATGCCAACGTTCTTGGACTGATAATAGCTGGCCAGCGCCTCGGCGCCCTTTTCGCGACCGATGCCAGAGTTCTTGAATCCGCCGAAGGGGGTTTCCACCCCGCCCACGCCCCATTCGTTGACATGAACCTGCCCGGCGTCGAGCCTCTCGGTCGTCCAAATCGCGAGGTCGAGGTCATTGGTGAAGACCACCGCCGCCAACCCGTATTCGGTGCCATTGGCGATCTCTACCGCCTCGCGTGGGTCGGAGAATTTTAGGACTGACAGGACCGGGCCGAAGATCTCTTCCTTGTTGACGCGCGACTCTGGTGTCACGTCGACGAGGATCGTCGGCGCCATGTAGAAGCCCTCGCGGTCGAGCTTGCGGCCACCTGCCACCACTCGGGCACCTTCCTGCACGCCGATCTGGGCATAGTTGTCGACCCGCATCAACTGGTCGGCCGAAATCAGCGGCGTGATATCGGGATCGTCCGTTCCCGCGCCGATACTTAACCCCTTCGCCATTGCGGCCAGGCGGTCGACAGTTTCATTATAGACGCTTTCATGCACAACAAGACGCGACATCGCATCGCAGCATTGGCCCGAGTTCATGAAGATGCCCGCTTGGGCATTGGCGATGACATTGTCCAAGTCCGCATCCTGATAGACAATACCGGGTGACTTGCCGCCAAGTTCCAGCACCGCCGGGATCAGGCTTTGCGCGGCAGCATGGGCGACCTTGCGGCCCGTAACGAGCGAACCGGTGAACACGACCTGATCGATGTCGGAATGGCTGGCCAGCGCGGCGCCAGCCTCTTCGCCAAGGCCGCAGATAAGGTTCACGGCACCCTCGGGAAAGCCGACCTCTTCGGCCAGCTCAGCCAAAACATAACCGGCAGTCGGGTCAAGTTCGGGCAGCTTGACGACGCAGGCATTGCCCGCCGCAAGGGCGGCCGCCATCGACCGCGCAATCATGTTGATCGGGAAGTTCCATGGAATAATATGGGCGCTGACACCATAGGGGTAGGGAACCACAAAATCCACGTAGCCGCCGCCGAGTGGGATGTATTTGCCTTCAATCTGCGCGGCAAGTCCGCCGTAATATTCGAAATACTTGGCAGAGCCCTCGACCTCGCCACGCGCTTCCGAGATGCGTTTGCCGGCATCGAGCGAGATGAGGGTGGCGATCTCCTCTGACCGAGCGCGCAGCTTGCGGCCCATTGCGGCAACCATCTGGCCACGTGCCATCGGGCGCATGTCGATCAAGGCGCGCGAGCGGACGCATTTGCGTGCTGCGGCCACGGCCTTGTCCACGTCAGCCGCCGTCGCCTTGGCGACGGTCGAAAGCAACTTTCCGGTGGCCGGGTTCAGAAGCGTGATCTTGCCCCCATCTGAGGCATCGACCCATTTCCCGCCAATGTAATTCTGCCAATAGTCCTTTATCGGAGCGTTCATGCGCTTTTCCTTGTTATCATGTTTCAGTTGCCCGCTGCGGGGTATCTTTCGGTTGGCACGGCCCTGTGCCAGTGGCCCATCACACAAACCTCGAGGTCGCCTTCGGACGCACCAATCCATGCGAAGGCCAATGCCTTGCCGCACAGATGGCCCCAGCATGCAGAGGTCGTGCGTCCGACGATACGGCCTGTCGCGTCGCGGACCGGTTCTAGGCCATGGGGCGCGGTCTCTGCGCCGTCGATCGCAAGGTGGACGAGCCACCGCGTCGCCGCCACATCACCGGCCAAATCGGCCAGTGTCACTTCCGAGTTCAATTCGTTCGGCCATGCCGGTTCCGCGTTTTCCAAGCGAAGCACTTCGAGCGCGCGCGCGCCGATCGGCGTCGTGTCCTGTGCAAGCGTGAGGTAGACATGCCGCAATATGTCGGACCTCGAGTGTACTCTGTAGCCCGGCAGTCCGAACGGATCGCAACGGTAGACCCGCACCGGCGCGTAACCAATCATCATCCGCCGAAACGTGCCTGCATGGAAGGTTTTGTCATCCAGCGCCGTTGAGGTGGCCTTCTGCAGCCTTTCTCCCGCCAAGAGCCCGAAGAGGAGGAGCGCGCCTTCCCCACCTGTCAGATTGTCGATCTTGGGGCCGCCCTTTGCCGGCAGGGCCCGCAAGAGGATATCCAGAACCCGGCGTTCGGCGTCGGACGAAGCGGTCACGACAAAGCTGTCTTTCGCCTCACAAGCGACCGACAGCGTCGCGTCGATGCCGCTCTTTGATGTCAAGGCCAGTGCCGAAGCGAAACAGCCGGGCGCGGGCAAATTGACCGAAAGAATGCGGTCAAGTAGATCCGCCGCCCCGGTGCCCGAGACACGTATCGATGCGTCGTGGCTGACATCGGCCAATGCTACGCCCGTGGTTGCCGCGCGGCATTCCAAGCCCACCGCCTCCGACCAGTTCGGACGGTAGAATGAGGGCCTGTCCTCGACCCCTGCGGGCGCGAACCAGTTGGGCCGCTCCCACCCCGCGACAGCGCCGAAACGTGCGCCCTGCGCCACGAGAAGGTCGTGGATCGGCGTCGTGCGCAGATCGCGAGCGGCGGGCAGTTCTTCGCCCGGCTTGGGCAAGTGGTAGGTGTGCTCGTAGGCTTCTTCGACCTTGCGGGCCGACCACTCGCGCGACGCCCAATCCCCGAAGCGGCGGCTGTCGCAGCAGGCCATGTCAATCGAGGGCGCGCCTTCGATGATCCATTCTGCCATCTGCCAGCCGATGCCGCCCGCAAGCGTGATGCCAAAGGGAATACCCTCGGCCAGCCAGAAGTTCTTCAGTCCGAAGGCAGGCCCGACGGTCGGCAAGTGATCCGGCGTATAGGGCATCGCGTAGTTAACAACTCGCCGCACCCCGGCCGTGGCGAGTGCAGGTATCCGCTCCATCGCGCGCTCCAGATAGGGCAGCAGCTTTTCCATTTCGTCTGGGAAGGGTTCGGCCATGCCGATGGGCGCGTCATGCACGAACCGCGCCTCGCCGCGCCCGTCATAGGCGCCGACGACCAGCGCATCGCCTTCCTGACGGCAGTAGAAGACATCTTCGGGATCGCGCATTACCGGCAGTTCCGGCAGGCCCGCCTGACGCCGTTCGGCAAGTTCGCTCAAGGGTTCCGTCACCAGATACTGGTGGCGGACGGGCACGCATTGCGCGGTCAGACCGACCATGGCGGCCACGCTTTGCGCATGATTTCCGACGCAGCTGACGACATGATCTGCGATGACCACGCCTTGCGCGGTCTCAACCCGCCACTTCCCGTCAGCTCGCGGCAAGAGCCCGGTCACAGCGCAGTTCCGGTGCAGCTTGGCGCCACCCTTGCGCGCCCCGGCGGCAAAGCTCTGCGCAAGATCGGCGGGTGCGATATGTCCGTCTGTCGGGTTGTAAAGCCCGCCAAGCACCCCGTCGGCGGCCATCAGCGGACACAGCGCACCGATCTCGTCGGGGGTGAGCAATTGTGCCGCGATCCCAACAGCCAGCGCCAGATCCTTGTAACGGCGAAATTCGTCTAGCCGGTCAGGATGTGTTGCGAGACGCAAGTTGCCGCAGGGATGAAAGCCGGGGGACATGCCGGTTTCGGACTCGAGGTGCGGATAGAGATCAACGCCGTACTGATTGAGGCGGCTGATCGTCGGGTCGAGTGTATAAAGGATGACATTTCCGGCGGCGAAGGCGGTCGCTCCGGACGCAAATTCATGCTTTTCGCATAGGACGATATCGCGGCATCCCTTCTTGGTCAGGTGCCAAGCGATGCTGCACCCGATTGCGCCGCCGCCGATGATGAGAACCTGTGCCGACTGCTGCATGATGCGCCTCTATTCCATGCGTCTGCGCAGATAATAGGAACCTTACCGTAAACCCGGAATGCTGATAAATCTCATGCAATGCATGAATCTGATTCATAGGGTGATTGAAATGAACCGCCGACTTCCTCCGCTTTACCCACTGCGTGCCTTCGAAGCCGCAGCGCGGCACGGCAGTATCTCTGCCGCAGCGCGGGAGCTGTCTTTGACGCAAAGCGCGGTCAGCCATGAGGTCAAGGCACTTGAGACCTATTTCGGCGCGGCTCTCTTTCGCCGTTTGCGCT
This sequence comes from uncultured Alphaproteobacteria bacterium, assembly GCA_963781185.1. Taxonomy (GTDB): domain Bacteria; phylum Pseudomonadota; class Alphaproteobacteria; order Rhodobacterales; family Rhodobacteraceae; genus Stagnihabitans. The sequence goes on along the minus strand of CAWAEL010000015.1, from coordinate 35,970 downwards.
CGGGTCTCGTGTTGACCCAACACGGCCAAAGGGTGTTTTTAGTCGCGCAAACAGCGTTCTCGGAACTTGCCCGCCTTGGCGCGGACACCGATAGCCGCGACCTGTCGGGGACCGTGACGATCGCCACGCCTCCGCTATTTTGTGCCCATTGGCTTTTGCCAAGGATCGACCGTTTTTCATGGGCCAATCCAGGCGTCGGATTCCGGCTGATCAACGCCACCGAAGACCGGCCTGAATTGCTGCGTGAAGTGGATATCGCCATTGTTTGTGCAGAACAGGTTCCGTCCGGCCGTCAGGGAGTGAAGCTGATGTCCGCCACTCAGACGCCGGTGGTGAGCCCGGCGCTGGCAAGAGGGGCCAACGTGGCAGAACCGGCCGATCTCTTGCGCCAGCATCGCATTCTGCACGAAGGCAACCCGAAGGGATGGAAGGACTGGTGCAGGTTGGCCGGAGTTGGCGATGTCGAGGCGACGGCTGAATGGGTCTTTGACGATCCGGCCTTGATGATGGAAGCCTGCATGCGCGGCCATGGCATCGCGCTTGGCACTTTGCCCTTGATCGACGGCCTGCTTTCCGAGGGACGCCTTGTTGCGCCCTTCCGTCAGATGCTGCCCGCCCCGTTTCACTACTTTTTGACCCGAGCCGACCCACCACCGCGAGGCTGGGAGGCCGACGTTATGTATAACTGGCTGAGGGGGAATGTGCTGCACAATGAAATAGTTCGTCCGTAGAGGCCTGACATTGACCAAATTAGGCAGCGTGCCGATGAGCCAGATCGGCCGGGGATTTGAACGCAATTCATTTTCATTTATCCACTTCTGGCTCGGAAGGGAGGCATTCGCCCGCCAGTGTGCGAGATATCCCACCTAGCGCTGAGCCCGGCGGTGCGCGAGGAGATTTCGCGTGGCCTAGGGGCCCGACAATCTCTCCGCTCCATCGAACGGGCCTTGCAGCGTTCCGCGTCGACGATCACCGAATGCTTAAGGATCTTTGATACAGTATTGCAGTCTATCCCAAACTGACGTACTGTCTTGCGCCCTCTTATACCCTCAACTTGGCAAGTCCTGCGCTCCCGATTATACAGTTCCACAGAATATAACTCCCTACCCTCAGCTCTCGCCTCGGGTGTCAGAATGTCGGGATTTTACTCCGCGACGGCCAGATAATCCCGCTGTTTTAGCGGCCCAGTTTGCCTCCGAGATTCAATCCGTTAGAGTTTTTCTCAAAACTTGCACTGGCTTGACGGAGGCTATCCGGCACACCGCCCCGTCCCGGCCCAAGATAATTCCATTTGGCAAGGGGGGGAAGTTCTCCATGAACCTGATTTATACGTGGTATGAGCATAGTCCATCTTTCCTGTGGCACTTATGTATCTTATCTTCCGGACAATCTTAGAACCGGAGGCGTATCATGTAGGTTATCTGTTCCAGACTTTTGGGGGTAATGGTCTGGCGCGAATGTCCGGCCAATACCGTCGATTAGAAGCATTGTTCCATCAGGCCCCGCTCGCGATCGATGCTTGGGCTCAAGGCCTCTGCTTTGGCTGACATCGAAGTATTGAACCTGGTTCGCAGGAGCCAACTCACGCCGGTGCTCCTTCAATTCCAGAAATTCCCTCAACTGGCTGGATAAAGACTCCAGACGGTTCAGATCCAATGCCCCCGACAGATAGCCTTTGGACAAAGGCGGACGCTGATAGGGCGGCACTGGCTCGGCCCCGATCAGCGTCAGCGTGCCCTTGTATCCAAGGCTGCGAAGCTCTGCCGTAAGCGACGAAACCGCCAACCCCGCCCCGATAACGACGATACCTGCCAATTAACTCAAAGCCTTTCAATCAATTCGGGCAGAGCAGTGAATAGGTCCGCGACGAGGCCGTAGTCCGCAACTTGGAAGATCGGTGCTTCTTCGTCCTTGTTGATGGCGACGATGACTTTGGAATCCTTCATGCCTGCAAGGTGCTGAATGGCGCCAGAGATGCCGACCGCGATATACAGATCGGGTGCCACGACCTTGCCGGTCTGACCGACCTGCCAGTCGTTCGGTGCAAAGCCGCTGTCCACCGCCGCGCGGCTGGCACCAACGGCGCCACCCAGCTTGTTGGCCAGCTGTTCAATCAGGTGGAAGTCCGATTGCGACCCGATGCCGCGACCGCCCGATACGACAATCTTGGCACTCGTCAGCTCTGGCCTGTCCGATGAGGCGACCTTGTCTTCCAGCCACTCTGACAAGCCCGGATTGGCGCCGACACCGATCATTTCAACCGGGGCCGTCCCACCCAGGTCTGCCGGTTCAAAGCTTGAGGTCCGGATCGAGACGACCTTTGTTGCGTCAGAAGATTGCAGGGTCTGCAGTGCGTTGCCGGCATAGATCGGGCGTTCAAACGTGTCAGCGTTCACCACCCCGGAGACATCGGAAATCACCATCACGTCAAGCAGTGCCGCCACGCGGGGTAGCACGTTCTTTGCATCTGTGGTCGCGGGGGCAACGATATGCGAATAGCCCGCCGCGAGCGAGACGATCAGCGCCGCCGTCGGTTCGGCAAGCCGGTGTCCAAGCGAGGCATCCTCAGCGCACAGCACCTTGGTGACACCAGTGATCCGGGCGGCCTGAGCGGCGGCATTGGCCGCCGATGCCCCGGCGCACAGCACCGTCACATCGCCCATCAGCCCTGCTGCCGTCACCGCCTTTGCCGTGGCATCGACCGAAAGCTGTCCATCGGTCACTTCGCCCAAAACCAGAACCGCCATCAGATCACCCCCGCTTCGTCTTTGAGTTTCGCAATCAGTTCCGCCACCGAGCCGACCTTGATGCCGGCTTTGCGGCCGGTGGGTTCTATCGTCTTGAGCACGCGCAGGCGCGGGGTGACATCGACGCCGTAGTCGGAGGGAGTCTTCTCCTCCAACGGCTTTTTCTTGGCTTTCATGATGTTGGGCAGGCTCGCATAGCGCGGTTCGTTCAGGCGCAGGTCCACGGTCACGATGGCGGGCATTTTGACCTTGATGGTCTGCAAACCGCCGTCCACCTCGCGGGTCACAGTGGCGCTGTCGCCGTCGATCGCAAGGTCAGATATAAACGTGGCCTGTGACCAGCCCAGCAGCGCTGACAGCATCTGACCGGTGGCGTTCATGTCATTGTCTATGGCTTGCTTGCCGCACAAGACGAGGCCGGGTTGTTCGGCATCAACCACCGCCTTCAAAAGCTTGGCCACTGCCAGCGGCTCGATATCAGTCTGCACATCGGCTGCGGCTTCGATCAGGATGGCGCGGTCGGCCCCCATCGCAAGGGCGGTGCGCAGGGTTTCCTGCGCCTGCTTCACGCCGATCGAGACGACGATGATCTCTGTCACCACGCCTTTTTCCTTCAGGCGGATGGCCTCTTCCACGGCGATCTCATCGAAGGGATTCATCGACATTTTGACATTGGCGAGGTCGACCCCCGATCCATCCGCCTTGACCCGAACCTTCACATTGTAGTCGATGACGCGCTTTACCGGCACCAGAACTTTCATGGGCGTATTCTCTTGCAAACTATTACTGATCAGCCACGACCTGCGCGGCCTTGGAGATCGCGGCCTCGGTCACGGCATAATCCTCTTCGGTCAGGGCCAGGTGCGGATAGACCTTGCCGGGCGATTTGAAGATACTGTTTGCGCGCAAGACGGCGTTGAACTTGGCGCTTTTGGCGGCATCTGCCCCCAGCACATCGCGGTAGGTGCGCACATCGCGGTCGGTGAAAAGCACATCGAAAAGCGTCTCGTGGCCAACGATGCGGTGGGCTAGGCCTGCGGCATCCAGATGTTTGCGGTACATCGCCATCAGACGCTTCCCATTGGCGCGCAGTTGGTCATAGGCCCCGTCACGGCGCAGGATCTCCATCGTTTTCAGGCCCGCAACAGCGGCAACCGGATTGGCCGAAAGCGTTCCCAGCATCATCAGCCAGCGATCCGCCCCAACGAGCGCCTTGTCGAAATGGTCCATGATCGGCTTGCGCCCGGCAACTGCGGCGAGGGGGAAGCCGCCGCCGATGATTTTGCCGAGGGTGCACAGGTCAGGCGTGACGCCATAAACCTCCTGAGCGCCGCCGTAGGCGAAGCGAAAGCCGGTCACCACCTCGTCAAAGATCAGCACGATGCCGTATTTGTCGCACAGATCGCGCACCGTTTGCAGAAAGCCGGGCAGGGGCGGGATGATGCGTTGCAGAGGTTCGACGATGATACCGGCGATCTGATCGCCATGTTCGGCAAGCAGGCTTTCCAGATACTCCGCGTCGTTGAAGGGCGCGATCAGCATTTCAGAGCGCACCGCCTCGGGGATGCCGGCGCTGTCGGCCACTGCTTGCGGGAAGTTCACCATCCGGGTCGGCGCAAGGCTCATCTGCGCCTCGGCGGACATGCCGTGATAGCCGCCCTCGAACTTCAGGATCTTGTCGCGGCCGGTATAGGCGCGGGCGAGACGCATGGCGTACATGTCAGCCTCGCCGCCCGAGGCCAGAAAGCGCACCTGATCGGCACAGGCGACAGCGCGGCAGATTTCCTCGGCGAGTTCGACGCCAGCGGTGTTGTTGGCGAAAAATGTCATGCCCTTGGCAAGCTGTTCGGTCACCGCCTCTAGCACCTCAGGGTGGCCATGGCCTAGAAGCATCGGGCCAGAACCGATCAGGTAATCGACGTACTCGCTGCCATCCTCATCCCAGACGCGGCTGCCCTTGCCTTCGCGGATGAAGATCGACGGGTCGAAATTGCCGAAACCGCCCGCCGGAAGCACGGCGCGGGCGCGTTCGGCCCAAGAAGTCATCGAGGTTTTGTCGAGCATGGGAAGGCTCCTAGTCAATGACGGCAATGGGCTGGCCGAGTGTTTCAGCGTCAGGTTCGACGCCAAGGCCCAGGCCTTGCGGCGGGGCGATGCGACCATTGCGACGCGCTGGGGCACTCGGATCAAGACGGGGCGAGACATAGCCCGACAGATCGCAGGTGTTCAGCAGCCGGTTCGCCGGGGTGGCCGCTGCCAGATGCAGCAGCGCGCCAGTGGTGATATCAGAGCCCCAAGTATCCTCGATACACATCCTCGCGCCGAGATGCAGGCACAGGTCGCGCGCACGGCGCAGTGCGCTAAGTCCGCCGAATTTCGACAGTTTCAGCGCGACGGCATCCATGCAGCCGATCTCATAGGCCCGCAGCAGCGAGGCGGTGTCATGGGCGCATTCGTCGAGTTTCATCGCAAGGCCAGTCGCGGCGCGGACCGCGGCGCATTCCTCCAGCGTGGCGCAGGGTTGTTCCAGCATGATGTCGAGATGCGCGACCGCTCTGCCGACCCGTGTCGCCTCTAGCCGGGTCGCGCCGCAGTTCCAGTCGCCATAGACCAGCGGGCCGTTGCCCACCGCCTCACGCACCAGACGTCAGGCGGGCGACGTCGGTTTGCCAATCGCCATCGGCACCAAGTTTGACCTGAAACTGGGCCATGCCTTCCGCTTGCGCGTCCTTGGCGATGCGGGCCATCTCATCCGGGGCAACGCAGGTGATCGAGTGGTAGAGCGGCATGTCCGCCATCTGACGACCACCAAGCAGCGCATAGAGCGGCAGGCCAGCGGCCTTGCCGGTGATATCCCACAGCGCGAGGTCGAGGGCGGATTTGGCATAGAGGTGGCCTTGCAGCCAAGCGTCGGCGCGCGTCATCACGGCTTCGGGGCCAACCGGGTCGGCCCCGATCAGGACCGGGGCGAGGTATTCCAGCGCCGGGCGCACCCCTTCCGCATAGGCGGGCAGATAGTGAGGGATCGGGCAAACCTCACCCCAACCAGAGATTTCGGTGTCGGTATCGACGCGCAGCACCACGAGGTGACGGTATCACAGGTTTTGCCGCCCGCCATGTGATAGGCGACGTGGCTGGTCAGCGGCACTTCCCACAGGGTCAGGCGGGTGATTTTCATCTTAGGCCCCGTAAACGGCGACGGGTTCGCCAAGCAGATCGACGTCGGGCACCACACCCAGACCGGGGGTTGAGGGCGGCGTGGCAAAGCCGCCTTCGTTGCGGGCACCTTGGCCGGGCACCGGATCAACCGACAGGTGGTAGTGGCACAGCCAGCTGGCCAACCGGTTCGCATCCGGGGTTGAGGCGGCAAGGTGGATCGCGGCGGTATCGGCGAGGGCTGAACCGCCAAGATCCTCAATATGCATCTGCCAGCCGACCGCGACACCAAAGTCGCGGATTTGCAGGGCCTTGGTCAGACCGCCGACACGATTTGGCTTGACCTTCACACCCTCACACGCGCCAAGCCGCCACGCGTCCAGATGGTCTTGGAAGGTGTGCAGGCATTCGTCCAACATGATCGGGTTTGCGACACGCCGCGCCACATGGGCGCATTGGTCCAGCGTCTCACACGGCTGCTCGACCCAATCGCGGGCGGTGACAGAGTTCAGGACCTGCACCGCCACGCCGGGCGTCCACGCGCGGTTGATGTCATAGGTGACCTTTTCGCCCTTGGGCAAAGCGGCAGAGATCGCCTCGATCCGGGCGATGTCGGCGGTGATGTCGTGGCCGCCGAGCTTGGCGGAATGCACGCGGTAGCCCTTTTGACTGGCACTGCGGATCAGCGCGATCATCGCCTCTGGCGTGCCGGTTGAGATAGAGGAGTTTACGGCGACCGGGGTTGCCTTGTCGCCACCGAACAGTTGCCACAGCGGCAGGCCAGCGACTTTGCCCAGAATATCCCAGCAGGCCATGTCGATGGCGGACTTGACATATAGATGCCCCGGCAGTTGCACATCCATCGCGTCATTCAAAGCACGCAACGCACGCGGATCACGACCAAGGATCGCCGGGGCCAGCGTGGCGATGCCGGAGCGGATGCCTGGGCCATGCGCCGGCAGATAGGTCGTGCCCCACGGGCAACCCTCGCCCCAACCAGTGACGCCCTCATCCGTGTCGATGCGAACAAAGGTGCTGTCGAGCCGTTCGAATTTCAGCCGCCCGCCTGATAGCCAGTAGGGTTGGGTCAACGGCAAGTCCAAGGCCCAGACGGTGATGCGGGTGATCTTCATGGCGTCACGACGATGTTGCCGACATGGCGCTTGTCGATGAAGGCCTGCTGGGCGTCGCGCAGGTCGCTTAACGGGTAGGTGGCGGAAAGAACCGGCTTCACTTCGCCGCGCTCGATATAGCCCACCAGATCACCGAAGATGTGGGTCGGGATGACGGTAGAGCCGGTGAACGTCAGGTCGCGCAGGTAGAAGGTCCGCAGGTCGAGCGTCACCATCGGGCCGGCGATGGCCCCCGAACAGGTGTAGCTGCCGCCGCGTTCCAGAATGTCGATCAGCGTCGGCCAATAGGGGCCGCCCACGATGTCGGCGACGACGGTGATCTTTTCGCCTCGTAGTGCCGCGCGCAGATCTGTCGGCGCACGGGGCAGGATCAAGTCGGGGGCGAGCTTTGCCAGATCAGCGTGTTTGGACTCGGATGCCATCGCGACGACCCGTGCGCCGCGACGTTTGGCAAGCTGCACCAATGCGCCACCTACGCCGCCCGATGCGCCGGGAACCAACACGGTATCGGCCGAGGTGACATTGGCGCGGGTCAGCATGCCCTCAGCGGTGGAGTAAGAACATGAGAAGGTCGCAAGCTCGGCATCGGTCAGATCGCAGTTGACGACCGACAGGTTGCGGACATCGGTCTTGGTATACTCCGCAAAGCCGCCGTCGATTTCAGAACCGAAGTAGCCCGCCTTGTCCATATTATCGGGATCAGTCCAGTCGCGCAGCCAGCCGTCGGTCATCACGCGTTTGCCGATCAGGGCTGGGTCAGCCCCTTGGCCGATAGCGATCACGCGGCCGACGGCATCGGCACCTTGAATGCGCGGAAAGCGGATGGGATTTCCACCCCATGTCGGGTCTTCTTCATCAACCTCGGCATAGGCGCCGCCGGTCGTCGCCTCGCTTACAGTTTTGGAATACCAGCCCGGTCCGAGTGTTGACGTCGGTGTTGTTCAGCCCGCAGGCGCCGACTTTGATCAACGCCTCCATCGGGCCGGGTTCTGGCATGGGCCAATCCTCATGCCAGACGTATTTTTCCAAGCCGCCGTGGCCGGTCAGAACCATCGCTTTCATGGTCTTGGTCATGCTGGTACCTCCACGGTGGCATCGGTGCGGGGCAGAACGCTGTCCGGATCATAGGCGGGGACCGCGAGAACACGGGCGGCTCGGGCGTCGCCCATGACGATGACCTGCAACGCTGTCCCCGGTGCGGATAGCGGGGCTTGAACATAGGCGAAGGCCAGAAGTTTGCCGACGCCGTGGCCGAAGGCGATGGAGCTGACGGTGCCGACCTGCATGCCGCCGGACAGCACCGCCTCACCGCCGTTGCCGTCCGACTTGCCGTCATCGTCAATCTCTAGATAGGCGCAGACCCAGCGGAGACGGTTTGGCGAGGACGGCCTCCGTCGCCGCTTTGCCGCGAAAATCCTTGTCCATTTTGACAAAGCGCATGACGTCCGCCTCTGGCAGGGTCACTTCGTTGGTCAGCTCACCTGCCCCTTTGAAGCGCCTTTTCCATCCGCATCGCGTTCATGGCGAAGGAGCCGTAGTTGACCAGACCATGCAGCTTTGCCAGCGGCCTTGACTGAGCGGAAGGCGGCAAGGATGGTATCGCGCGGGCCGTGGAATTCCCAACCAAGTTCGCCCGCATAGGACATGCGGAAGGCCCAAGAGTTTGTGCCCGCCGACCATGATTTCCTGCGCCGTCATCCATTTGAACGTCGCATTGTCAGAGCGTGCGTCGGTGCAGGCGCGCAAGGATGTCGCGCGCACGCGGGCCGTTCAGGGCGAAGGCGCCCCAGTCGGAGGAGCGGTTGGTGATGGTCACATCTTCTCGCAGCCCGTGGCGAAGGTCAGGTAGTCGACCAGACGCTGTTCGAAGAAGGCCGCACAGACCAAGATAGAAACGATCGGCGGCCAAGCCGCACGACGGTCATTTCCAGTTCAATCCGCCCGCTCACTGGCGTTCAGAAGATGGGTCAGGGCGATACGGCCCGGTGCCGAGGGCAGCCGGTTGGCGACCAGCCGGTCAAGGAATGCGGCGGCGTCGGGGCCAGAAACCTCGACCTTGGTGAAGGCGGTGATGTCCATGATACCGGCATGGGTCCGCACGGCCTCTACTTCCGCGCCGACGATGTCGTGCAGAGCGGTGCGGCGGAACCCGTAGATGTCCTTAGCCTCAACGCCTTCTGGGGCGAACCAGCGGGGGCGTTCATGGCCGAAGACTTCCTCAAAGACCGCGCCTTCTGCCTTGAGATCGTCATACATGGCTGAGGGTTTTACTGGGCGGGCATCAAGACGGTTGAAGAACGGGAACGGGATTTCGTGGCGCAGGAGATAGTCTTCCTTGGCCTTGGTGATCTGAAACTCATGGTCCGCATAGGGGCCAAAGCGGCGGGGATCGAATTCGCGCATGTTGATGTCGGCCGCACCGTGCACCATCCAGCGCGCCAGTTCGCGGGTCAGGCCCGGCCCCCAGCCGATGCCGATCTGGGTGCCGCAGCAGCACCAGTAATTCCTTAGTCCCGGCGCCGGGCCGATCAGCGGATTGCCGTCTGGCGGGTGGGAAATCGCACCGTGGACCTCGCGCTTGATCCCAAGTTTGGCGAGGATCGGCATCCGGTCCATCGCGTTTTCCAGCCACGGCATGACGCGGTCATAGTCAGGCGCGAACAGCTCATTCTCGGCCTCCCACGGGCAGCCATCTTCCCAAACGGTATTTGGGTTGGCCTTTTCGTAGATGCCGATCAGACCGGATTTCTGCTCCATCCGGATGTAGCCCGACACAAGCCTGTCATCGCGGACCACGGGCAACTCTTTGTCGAGCGCTTGGAATTCCGGCACGGTGTCGGTGATGAAGTAGTGGTGGGTCATTGAGGTGGTGGGCAGGTCGTAACCCGACCACAGCGCCACCTGACGCGCATAGGTGCCGCCTGCGTTGACGACATGTTCGCAGGTGATTGGGCCTTGCGATGTCTCGACCAACCACTCGCCGCTGGGCAGTTGGGTGACGTTGGTGGCCTGACAGCGGCGAATGACTTTGACGCCAAGCTGCCGTGCGCCCTTGGCCAGCGCGTTCGCGGCACCTGAGGGGTCGACGTGGCCGTCCTCTGGCGTGTGCAGCGCCGCCTTGACGCCGTCGAGATTGTAGAACGGATGCAGGGCGCGGATCTGTTCCGGGCCGATCATCTCCATCGGGAAGCCGAGGCCCTTGCCGACGCTGATGGTCTGATAAAGCCAGTCCATCTCATCATCCGTGTAGGCGAGGCGCAGCGAGCCGCAGCCATGCCAGGTCACCGATTGGCCGGTTTCAGCCTCTAGCACCTTGGAATACAGGTCGATGTTGTAGCCCACACATTTGCCCAAACCATGCGACGAGGTCGAGTGGGTGATCTGACCTGCGGCGTGCCAAGTTGAACCAGAGGTAAGTTCTGCCTTTTCCAAAAGCACGACATCCGTCCATCCTTCATGGGCAAGGTGATAGGCGATGCCGCAACCCATGATGCCGCCGCCGATGATGACGACCTGCGCGCTTGTGGGAATCATTCGTAGAGTCCTTTCGAACAAATGTTTTCTGTAGACATGGCTAAGAGACATTTGTATCGTCGTCAACATGAAACAAACAAACGTTCCAAGCCCCGCCACTACAGCCGACATGCTGGATCGGCTGCAGTCGATGCGTGGTGAGTTCACGCCAGAGCTTAAGAAATTGGCCGCTTTCCTGCTGGAAAGCCCTTTTGAGATTGGTGTCAGTTCGATCAGGCAGCTTGCCGCCAAAGCGGGCGTCAAGCCGAACACCTTGGTACGTTTGTCCCGTGCAATTGGCATGGACAGCTACGAATCGTTCCGGGATGTGTTCAAGACCGACATCCGGCAGGGCCGTGAGGCCTATCCCGACCGCGCCCGATGGTTGCAGGCATTGCAGCAGCGTGGAGAGTTGGGCGCGCTTTACGCAGCCAGCGCAGAATCGGCGATCGACAATATAGAGAGCCTGTTTCTGTCGACCGACCACGTGTCGTTTGAGCGGGCTGCGAAGGAAATCGTGGCCGCGCGGCGGTGCTATGTGCTGGGCGTCGGGGTCAACAACGCGGTCGCCCAGAATTTTGCCTATCTTGCGGGCATGGCCATCGACGGCGTGCGGGCCTTGCCGCAGGGCGGCACGCTGCCGGTGGACGGCATATCACGGGCCAATGAGCGGGACATTCTGATTGCGATGACGTTTCGCCCCTACCGGCGCGAGATCGTAGAAGCGGTGGCTGTCGCTCGGGCTCAAGGCGTTCCTGTGATTGCAATTTCGGACAGTCTGGCCTGTCCGATCATGGCGGATGCTCAGCAACGTTTCGTGGTGCCGATCAACACGCCGCAGTTCTTCATCTCGACCATAGCACTAACCGCGTTCTTCGAGGTGCTGATCGCCTTCATCATCGCAGAAGCTGGCGACGAGGTCGTAGCCTCGATCGAAGCCTATCACAATCAGCGCCACGCGTTGGGCATCTATGTAGACGAAAAGGAGCCTCAGAAATGACAATCCAAGATACTTCGGGCCCGGTCCACTCCTTGGAAGCGCGATATTATACCGACCCGGCAATCTTTGCCAAGGAGCGCGAAGGCCTTCTGGCACGCACCTGGCAATATCGCCGGCCACGAAAGCCAAGTTCGCAATGCCGGTGACTATTTCGCCTTCGAGATTGGCTGGCGAAAGCCTTTTCTGCATCCGGGGCCGCGATGGCAACCTCAAGGCGTTCTACAATGTCTGCCAGCACCGCGCGCATCAATTGGTGTCAGGCTCTGGCACAACACGGGTCGTGGTTTGCCCCTATCATGCCTGGACCTATGAATTGTCGGGCGACTTGCGCGCCGGGCCAAACACCAAATCCGTTCCCGGATTCGACCGCAAGAAAATCTGCCTGACCGCCGTGCGCATCGAAAGCTTTCACGGCTACCTGTTCGTCAATCTTGATCCCAATGCAGCGTCGATGGACGAATGGTATCCCGGTGTCCGCGAAGAGCTAGGCGAATTCGTGCCAAACATCGCAACACTGGAGCCGCTGGAATGGGTCGAGATCCCAGAGCATTGCAACTGGAAAGTCTCTGTCGAGAATTACTCGGAGTGCTATCACTGTTCGCTGAACCATCCGACATTCGCGACCGGCGTGATCAAGCCCGAGACCTATGACATCCAGCCGATGGGAAAAGGCTATGTCCTGCGCCACACCACGGAATGTCAGAATATCGAGGCGATGACCTATCCGATCGACTTGTCAGTGCCGCATGCCGGTGAATACCGGTCCTTCTATCTGTGGCCGATGTTTTCATTCCAAGTCTATCCCGGCAACGTGCTCAATACCTATCACTGGCGCGCACATGACGTGGACAACTGCTCTGTCTGGCGTGGCTGGTTCACGCCGCGTGGTGAAGACAATGATGTGGTCCGCCGGCTGGCAGTTCAGGATCGTGGGACGACGGTCGAAGAGGATATCCGCCTTGTCGAAAGCGTGGCCAAGGGGCTGAAGAGCCGAGGATACAAGCCCGGCCCATTGGTTCTGGACCCTGCCTGCGGGCTCAATTCCGAACATTCAGTCAGGACATTGCAGCAGTGGATGCGGGAAGCTGTCGATGAGTGATCTGCAGCCGTACTGGCAGAACTATGTAGACGGTGTGTGGATAGATGGCGGGGCGGGGCGCATCGCGGTTGAAGATCCCGGCAGTGGTATGGTGCTTGCCGAACAGGCGAATGCCAATGCCGCCGATGTGGACCGCGCCGTTCAGGCTGCGCGGCGGGTGCATGAGGCGGGCGCTGTTCTCTGGCCTGCGTCCCGTCGAACGAGGGCGCATGGTTCAGGCGATGGGGCGTTATCTGCTGAACAATATCGACGACATCGCGCGGGTTCTGACGCTGGAACAGGGCAAGCCGCTTTGGGAAGCCCGGATCGAAATTGAGGGTGCGGCGCGCTATTTCGAATACTACGGCAATCAGGCCGAAACGGTTGAGGGTCGGTCGATCCCGCTCGGCTCAGGCTATTTCGACTTCACGACGATGGAACCTTATGGCGTGTCGGCACAGATCATCCCGTGGAACTATCCGCTGGAGATGACGGCGCGGTCGCTGTCGGCGGCACTGGCCACGGGCAATGCCTGTGTCATCAAATCGCCGGAACTGACGCCGCTGTCGATTTCGTGGATCGCACGGGCAGCTGAGGCGGCGGGTCTGCCCAACGGGGCGGTCAACATCCTGTGCGGTTATGGCCATGAGGCCGGGGCGGCGCTGTCGGCGCATCCGGGCGTCAATCAGATCGTCTTTACCGGATCGGTTCCGACTGGCATCGCGATTGCCACGGCGGCAGCACGGAATGTCGTGCCGTGCGTGCTGGAGCTGGGCGGCAAGTCGGCTGCGATTGTGCACGATGACGCCGACCTTGACGCCTTTATGTCCGATGTGCGCTGGGGCATCTATTTCAACGCGGGTCAGGTCTGTTCGGCAATGAGCCGGGTGATCGCGTCAGACCGCATCCATGACGAGTTGGTTGAGCGGATTCGAGGTCTGGCCACATCATTGAAGGTCGGTCCTGGCATTGAGCAGACTGAGTTTGGCCCGGCCATGGGGGCGATGGTTTCGGTGCAGCAGCGGGATCGCGCCCTGGGCATGATTGAGGCAGCGCAAGCTGAGGGGGCCGTGGTCGCGGCTGGCGGGCGCAAGATGAACCGTCCGGGCGCTTTTTTGGAGCCTACGGTGCTGACCGGGATCACCGCGGACATGACTATTGCCAAGTCAGAGGTGTTCGGCCCGGTCCTGTCCATCCTGAAGTTCCGCACCGATGATGAAGCGGTGGCCATCGCCAATTCGACCGAATACGGGCTGGTGGGCGGTGTGTTTACCCGCGACCTGGACCGCGCGATGACGGCGGCGCGGCGGCTGCGGGCGGGTCAGGTTTTTGTCAACGAATGGTACGCGGGCGGCGTGGAAACCCCGTTTGGCGGCTTTGGCAAATCTGGTTATGGCCGGGAAAAGGGTCGTGAGGCGCTGTGGAACTATGTGCAGACGAAAAACGTCGCCATTCGGTTGAGGGGATAACATGTCGGACACTTTTGACGAAGACCTGTTTCTGAAGGGTCTTACCCAGCGCAAGGCGACTTTGGGGGCGGAGTATGTGGAAAAGAACCTCGCTGCCGCTGACGATTTCACCCGGCCGTTTCAAGAGGCGATGACCGCGTGGTGCTGGGGCTTTGGTTGGGGCGATGACGTGATCGACGCAAAGACGCGATCGATGATGAACCTCGCGATGATCGGGGCCTTGGGCAAGATGCACGAATGGGAAATCCATTGTCGTGGGGCGATCAACAACGGCGTCACCCGAGACGAAATCCGCGCCATCATTCATGTGGTGGGGATCTATTGCGGCGTGCCGCAGGCGCTCGAATGCTTTCGCGTCGCCCGAAAGGTCCTGGAGACACCCGCCACTTGAAACAGAGAAATCCTTAGACCGGGGTCAATCCGGCAATGCGCGTTCAAATCCTTGAAAGGGAGAAACCTGATGTCCAATAAGATGAAGCTGGCACTTGTGGGGGCAGCCTTCAGCCTTTCCGCGGGTGCGGCCACAGCGGAATGTGGTGCCGTGTCGATTACTGAGATGAACTGGGCTTCTGGCGCAGTTGTCACGAGCATTTCCAAGTTCCTGATGGAGCAAGGCTATGGATGCACTGTCACCGTGGTGCCGTCTTCGACAGTGCCGGCAGTGGCCTCGGTGGCCGAAACCGGCGAGCCGGATATCCTGACCGAGCTTTGGCGGTCAGCAGTGCCCGCCTATACCGATCTGGAAACGGCAGGCAAGATCAAGACGCTGACCCATGTCCTGTCGGATGGCGGCGTTGAGGGCTGGTATGTCCCGGCCTATCTGGTTGCCGAGCATCCAGAAGTGGCAACGATGGACGGCATCCTTGCCCATCCCGAACTTGTCGGCGGCATTTTCAACAATGCACCCGATGGTTGGGGCGCCCGCGTCAAGGATGACAACCTAATCAAGGTTTGGGACTTTGCTGGCCACGGTCTGGAAGTGTTTAACCACGGCTCAGGTGAAACCCTCGCGGCGTCGCTCGCCGCGGCCTATGAAGCGAAAGCGCCGTGGCTGGGTTACTATTGGGAGCCGACATCGCTGCTGGGCAAATACCCGATGGTGATGGTCGATATCGGTCCGTACGATCCTGAAGCGATCGATTGTGTCTCGAAAGTCGATTGCGCCGATCCGAAAAAGACCGCTTTCGCACCGGCCGAAGTCGTGACCGGCGTGACACCCACCTTTGCCGCGCGTGAGCCTGCCATTGAGGCCCTGATGGCCCATGTCAGTTTTACCAACGCACAGATGGGTGCGGTTCTGGCGTGGCAGGAAGAAAACAAGGCTTCGGCTGACGAAACTGCCGTTCACTTCCTGACCGAGTACAAGGACGTGTGGAGCACCTGGATCGACGACTCCGCGCGCGAAAAGCTGAGCGCGCTTCTCAAGTAACCGGATCCTGCGGGGGGGTGGCCAGTTGGCCAAGCCCCCGCAGCGTCTTCTGCCAAATGGCGCTAAGCCAGCCAATTTTCCGGGGGACAAATGACCGAGTATTCTGGTGTGTTCGATGCAATTGGGATGCGTGCTTGGTGTGATACCGGATCCAGTGGCGGGCCGATGACGATGGCACAACTGCTGGCCAAAAGCGGCGGCGCCAAAGGCGATACTGGTCTGTGGAACCTGCCCTTCCCGTCACTTGATACCCTGCATGAGGCTTGCGGCGCCATTCCGCGGACCCGTGACATGACCGCCGGGCTGGAAGCCGGCTTTCTGTGGATGAAAGACCCGCTGAAAGTTGTGCTGGACCCATTGACGCAACCGTTGAGTTGGGCGCTGGATGGGGCGCTGGCGGGCATTCTGGCTTTGCCGTGGTGGATCGTCATTCCGATGCTGTTGGTCCTGGTGCAATACGCGACACGGTCCCTTAAAGTTACAGGGCTGGTGTTGGGGTCGTTGCTGCTATTGTCGTTCATAGATCACTACACCGTGTCGATGCAGACCTTGGCGATTATTCTGGTTTGCACCGTCATCTCAGTGTTGTTCGGCATCCCTATTGGAATTGCCATGTCCCGCAGCGACCGGCTGCAACGGACCGCGATCCCGATACTGGATTTGCTGCAAACGCTGCCGACGTTCGTGTACCTGATCCCATTGATTTTCCTGTTCAGCGTGACTGAGGCAAAGCTCTACGGCATCGCGATCATCCTGTATGCGATTGTGCCGGTAATCCGCTTGACGGATTTGGGCATACGTCTTGTCGACAAAGATGTGCTTGAGGCGGTGGATGCGTTCGGCATGACGCCGCGCCAAAAGTTGTTTGGCGTTGAGATCCCGCTGGCCCTGCCCAACATCATGGCGGGCGTGAACCAGACGATCATGATGTCGCTGGCGATGGTAGTTATTGCTTCTCTGGTTTCGGCACCGGGTCTGGGCACACTCGTTTTGCGTGGTATCAACAAACTGGAGCTTGGCGTCGGGTTGGTCGCAGGTTTGGGCATCGTCATTCTGGCAGTCCTGCTGGACCGGGTGACGAAAGCCGCAATGGCGCGGATCAACCGCGCACATGAGGCATAAGGGTTTGAAATGAACAGCGAACAGAAGACCCCGAAAGTTGCGATCCGGAACCTGTACAAAATCTTTGGCGCGCAGCCTGAGGCGATGGTGGCGCTTGCCAAGGCGGGGATGGGAAAACCCGAAATGCTGGCCAAGCATCAGCATGTTCTGGGGCTCGACGACATCAACATCGACATCCATGCAGGCAAGATCACTGTCATCATGGGGCTGTCCGGCTCTGGCAAATCAACGCTGATCCGGCACCTGAACCGCCTGATTGAACCGACCGCCGGGCAGGTGTTGTTGGACGGTGAGGATGTCACGTTGTTGTCCCAAGCCGGGTTGCGAAAGCTGCGCCATACCCGGATGTCGATGGTGTTCCAGAAGTTCGCCCTGTTGCCGCACCGCACCGTGCTTGAAAATGCAGCGCTGGGGCCGATTGTGCGCGGTGAGCCTGTTGAGGCGACCAAAGCCAACGCTGCGCGCTGGTTGGACCGGGTTGGCCTTGGTGGCTACGAATCCAAGTACCCGCATCAGTTGTCAGGTGGCATGCAGCAACGGGTCGGCATTGCCCGGGCGCTGTGTTCCGAGGCAGAGATCATGCTGATGGACGAGGCCTTCTCTGCCCTCGACCCGATCATCCGGACGGACATGCAGAACTTGCTGTTGGAGCTGCAAAATGAGCTTCACAAGACCATAGTGTTCATCACCCATGATCTGGATGAGGCGCTGCGCCTTGCTGACCATCTGGTGGTCTTGAAGGACGGCCGCGTAGTCCAGCAGGGCGACCCGCAAAGCATCGTGCTGAACCCCGCCGACGATTACATCGAGACTTTTGTCTGCGATATCAATAGGGTGCGGGTGTTGCGGGTCAAGTCGGTCATGTCGCCGTCCATCTTGGACGCGGCGGACAAAATCGACGCCAATGCGACCCTTGAACAAGCGATCGAGATTGCCAAGGGCGATTCAGCTTGGGTGTTCCAGGTCGTTGACGGCGGACAAGTGGTCGGCAGTCTGAAGATGTCGGATCTGTTCAAGGCGTTGGTCCCTCGTCGGGCCACGATGGCCGTATGACAGGGGGTTGGGTGCTTCGCGGCGAATGTCAGGTCTGAGACGTCCGCTGCGCCGCCCGGCGATAAGGAGAGTGTCCGGTCTTCTGTGTATGGCTGAACTGGTCCATGCTTCCTGAGCCCGGGATATTCATCGAACCCCTCTCCGAGAGCGGCTCGTGTCGGTTTCGACGCTTGCGATGGCCTTTTTCTGGGTCTGTGAGCGGCCTCGGTCGATGGTTGGCGGGGCCGTCGTGCCCCCTAGTTCGTTTTTGGCCGGTCTCTGAGGCGGGCGGTTGCCTCTTGCGCATGACAACGGGCCAGCACATCGGGTTTCCGCCAAGCGCCGCTTCCGTCCCGCACGATCTGCTCCACCGTGACATCCTGGAACAGCGGGTCCTGCTGCAAGGCCGCCATCAGGGCGGTCTTCAGCATGGCGTGGCGCTTGCCCTCCTGCCGGCCATTGAAACGCAGGGCGTCGATCATCGCTGGGCTATTGCCGTCCGACAGGGCGCCGGCGGGGCAGAACCGCGCGGCGGGGCGAGGGTCATGCACAAAGAAGGCCCGCCGGCCTCCGGTCGCGCCGGTCGCGTGAACACCCTTGACCCGGCTGTGCACCGGGCCTTGGCAAAGCGCGCACCGAAAGAGCGGCCTGCCGTTCCGCCGGGCTTCGAACTCGGCGTGGCGCAGCTGGACAAGGACTGCGGCGTTGAGTGGGTCGAGGATCTTGGCGGCGGTCCGGACCTTCCCCTCTGATCCGGGCCGGCCATCTTCGATAAGGGCGATCCCGCGCTGGACGGAATGGCGGGCGACGGGGGCAGCCGGATCGGCAGGGGCGGGGCCGTCTGCATCGCAAGGCTGCGGGATGGCTGCGGTGGGCGAGGGGGTGACGGGATGGGACATTGCATCTCCGTCTGCAGGGAGGGTCGAGGGCAGAGCAATATTGGGCATGGGCAAACTCCTGATGCGGCATGGGGCCGGGAAGGTCGGGCAACGATAGGGCGGACGGCATCGTCCGGAGGTCGGGAGGAGAACGAGGGGGAGGATGATCGCGGCCGGTCAGCCGCGAGTCGGGTCAAGGGAGATAGGGGACAGCCTGACGCTGAGTGACTGCGGATGGATGATCGACAGGGGGTCAGCGCAGATCATGCGACAGACCCACCCGGTCGTTGCGTGGAGCGGCGTCGCATCGCTGGCAAAGGGGTGACGGACAACATCCGACCGACCGGCGCAACACGACGCCTTTGCCGCCTGCCTGTCGGATGGGTCCGGCCGGGCAGGCTGCGAGGGTCAACGCCGAAAGCGGTCGTGGTCAGACGGGGCAGAACTCAGCGGTCGCACCGTTGCCTTCGTCGTCGATGAAGTCTGGAGCCGGTTTCGTCGCAGAAGTCAGATCCGGATCGGACCACCGCTCGAACAGGGGCAGTGCCACCATGGCGTCGACCAGGTGCCGCGACTGGATCAGCAAGCCATTCACCTGTCGGGCGCGGGGGCCATAGCCCGGTACCTGGAAGGCCGCGAAGAACATCCGCTGCATTCCCCGGTGCAGATCGCGGAAGCCGCGCTGCGTCTCGGCCGACAAGAGAGCGTCGATCAGGATGGCCATCCGCAGGATCAAGCGGTCTTCGCGGGTCACGGTCGCCGTCCGGCGCACCTCGCCCAGTGCCGACGTCATGCGGGACTGTGCGATGTCAGCGTCCCGTTCCCACGCCTGGTAGGCGGGGTCGAACGCGCCCTGGATGTCCTCGAGGTCACGCTCCGCCGTGATGAAGGTGGCCAGAAGCGGCAAGAAGCCCGCGAAGGCCAGCGCGAGGGGCGTGGCGCAAGGCGCTTCATCCGGTGGGGATGACGTGATAGGGGTTTGGATAGCCATGGTTGATCTCCCATAAAGATTGGCTGTGGTCAGGACCTCGGTGAGAGTTGGCGCTCTTGCCTTGGTCCGCTTATTGTGTAATCTGGTAATCAAGAAGTCAAGTGACATTCGGAGAGAACCAGAATGACAGATCAAAAAAAGAAATTGGGCCGCCCCGTTACGGACACAGAACCCGTCATGGTCCGCATGACGCCCGAGATGATCAAGGCCCTCGACGAGCAGAGGCGCATCGAGGAGGACCTGCCCTCTCGCCCCGAACTCATCAGGCGCATTGTTGCCGAATGGCTGGAGCGCAGGAACCCGACGAAGCACTGAGGCCGACGGGGGGGGGGAACCGGTGCGAGTTCCATGACAACCAGTGAATAGACGGTCCGACCTTTGAATATCCGGCGGACGCAGTTCATCAAGGGGTCGATCAGGCGTCACCGGGTAGTGCGGATCGCGCCCAGGCTCAGGGTTGGCGCAACAGCAATGACGAGAGTTGGCAGGTCCAGTCGCAGGTCCCTCGTGCCGGGCCGCTGCCTGACCACAGTGGCCGATGGCCGGCGGTCGGCGCAATCCGAGGAACTCGGATCCGATGCACATGATAAGGCCGCATGCCTGGTCCCGACATGGAAGATCACGGCGGAGGACGGTGTCGTCCGTGAGATGCCGACCCCGCGACCGATACAAGGCCCATGGCACAGCGAAGCGAGGCTGGCCCGATGACCGCGTGTCTGGTGCCGGACCGGTGGGCAGGCACCAGCAACGAGGTCATCGGATTGGACCTCGATCTCGCGCCGCGCCCGCGTTCTCACCACGACCGCCAGCGATCGTGGTGGTTGAACAGATCCCATTCCGCCGAATGGGACTGAGGGGGGTTTCGAAAGGGGGGAAAACGGCCGCAGGCGTTTCCCCCCTTCGCCGGAAAGCGGTAACTATAGCAAGGGGGGCACCCACAGCTATAGTTACGGCTAGTAGGTTATAAAATAACAAACCAAAGTTCCAAAAAAATCCGTATTCTCGTTTTCGATTTTCTTTGCCTCATCGTAAACTGCGGGCATGACAAATGACATCCTCACCATCACCCCCGACGACGCAAAAGGCAATCCACGTGCGTCTTCCGTTCGTATTCAGGCCCGGACAATGAGCCAAGCCTATGGACAGAGGCGGCATGATTTTCGAGTTGGGACACAGCCCGATTATGTCGATGCAAATCGTTCCGACATGAACCGGTATCTGATGGAACCTCGGCCACTCCCAGACATCAAAAGGGAAATCGTGGCTCTTCGAACGCAGGCAAAAGCACAAAGGGAGATCAAGTCCAACGCTGCGATTGTCACGGCTGGCATCATCACGTTTGGTCATGAAGCTCAGGTCTTCTTCAATCGCCTCACCCCCGACCAGCAAGATGACGCGTTTCGAGAACTTGCCAGCGCCATTGCCGACCGACTGCAGACATCCCTGGAATCCCTGTCCGTCCACCTCGATGAAAGTGCGATCCATGCCCACTTCGAAATCAGGGCCTATACCGATCTTGGCCAGCCCATCAGCAAGACTGCCAATCGTCCTGTCACCTCCATTCTTCAGGATCTGGCCGCAACAATCTTGGCGAAGTACTGTCCGGAGATCGAACGGGGACACAAGAAATGGGATCGTGTTGCTGCCGGGGCGAACTTCTCAGAAACCGTCAACAGGTCGGTCAAACAGTTGCACCATGATTTGCCGTTCGAGATTGCAGCCAAGCAGAAAGAACTCGAGGAGATCCAGGCCACCATCCAGGAACTCGTGAACTCAGCGGAAAAGGATCGGGGTCGGGTTGCGAAGCTGGTGGCCAAGGAACAGCTGAATGCGAGGGAGGAAGAACGGCTGAAAGATTACCGGGCGAGACTGGACAAGAAGGAGACAACCCTCGTTGCCATGTCTGCCCAGATCGATGTCAAGACTGCCGCGCTTGCAGATAGGGTGTCGGCATTGAATGCGAGGCAGATCGACCTTGATCGACGGCAGATCGCACAGGACCTGCGGGCCTTGGATCAGGACGAAAAGGAGAGCGCTGTCGATGTCAGGTCGGCTGAACTGGGAGTTCGGGCAGCGAAAATCGAGAGTCGTGAAATCGCCGTCACAACTGGGGGTCTTGAAAACAGAACCCGATCGGCTGCACTGGATATCCGCGATGCAGCCTTTGTAAGCCGGGAAGCAGAGCAAGTGGACCGTCGGGCAAGACTGGACGAGACGGAAGCTACCCTCGTTGCCTTTCCGCCGAAATCGAGGTCAAGACGGCCGCCCTTGCAGATAGCGTGTCGGCATTGGATGGGCGACAGCTCGACCTTGACCGGCGGCATATCGACCAGAACCTGCGGGCCTTTGAACAGGGGATCAGGGACGACGCCCTGGATGCACGGTCGGCAGCACTGGAAGATCGGGCGGCGGATCTCGAACGTCGTGAAACTGCCGTGACATCAGGCTCCCTTGAGATCGCAACGCGCTCGGCTGATTTGGATGCCCAAGATGCAGCCCTTGGAAGCAGACAAAACGAGCAAGAGGAGCACCGGGCAAAACTGGACAAGACGGAGACCGACCTTGTTGCCCTGTCCGCCGAGATCTTCGTCGAGAAGGCCGCACTTGCAGGTAGAACGACGGCCTTGGATGCTCGACAGATCCACCTTGATCGACGGCAGGTTGAGCTGGACCTGAGGTCATCGGATCAGGATGCAAGGCAAGGCACCCAGGATGCAAGGTCGGTGGCACTGGTAGAACGGGCGGCGGACATTGAGCGTCGCGAAGTCGCCGTGACATCTGGGGCCCTTGAGACCAAGACCCGTTCTGCGGCATTGGACGTTCGCGATGCAGCCCTGGGACGCCATCAGGCTGATCAAGGCCGGATTGCAACGCATCAGCAACAAGTGGCGTTGGCGCAGAAGCACCGGTCAGACCAGCTGGATGAGCGACAGGCCGGGATCGAGCGCGAGATCGAAGTGGCGGTGTCCGAGGCCGCGGCACTCACCTCCCGAACGATCTCCAGCATCATCACCGGTGAAGTATTCTTGGGTGCCAATGGCACATGGCGTGTACCAGACCCGGACAGGCCAGCCTTGCAGAAGATATGGAGCGTCATTCTTCCGGCCCTGAAGGCTGTGCGGTCGTGGTGGACGGGTGCCCAGGCAAAGGTCGATGCTCTCCCGGATCCTGATCGCGAAGCCTTTTTGCGCTCCTTGGCGCCACCAGAAGCTCCGGCCGATGGCAACGGCCCAGAGTTCTGATGCGAAGTCAGGTTGATTTTCCGCCAAACGAAGGATGGCAAATCTGCCCCCCATCCCGTCCGTATCCTCGCGGAGCTCCTTTACAGACGGTTTCGTTACCCCCCGATGGGGTAACAACCAATGGGCTCCACCCCTTGGAACCTGGCCAGCGTGCGCCGCTGGACCACTCCTCCTTGAAAACAAAAAACAGCGCAGCAAACGTCTTGGCACCACTTTCGGATCCAATTGTCTTTCTTAGGGGGGATGCGCCTGCGGCGGGGGTGCGGGGGAACACCCGCGTTGGTTTTTCTTTTTCTGTTCAGTTTGAAGACGGACGCCACGGTTGCCGGGAACCGGCAGCGCCATTGGCAGCCGGCCAGACCCGTAGTGGGGTCAGATCCTCCAGGCAGCCTTCTCTTCGCCATGCACCACGGACAGGCCGAGTTGGCATCGCTCAAATCTCGGAGTCCCCCCCCTCTTAAGCCGTCTTCCTCGATGACTCGCAGGATCGTCGCAACGGGCGGAAAGCGGACGGATGGCGGTGCAGCAGGGCAGCCGCAGCATCTAGCAGGAGCGGTCGTTCGCCCATGGCGCAGCATATTCAGAGACGGATCGACCCGGAGGTCGGAGACGCGGACTTAGCTGCCGTTCACCGTGCAATCTTGGGTGCTGGTTGCGTCCGTCGCGCACAGGCCATGTCGATGTTCCCAGCGTCAGTCCCAGACTGCAACAGGCGCACCCAAGGTCTCTCGGCGAACGGTCAAACCAAGGCCGGGGGCATTGGGTGGCAAGACGCCACCTTTCTCCACTGGGGCGTCGATATCCGCAGTCACCAGCGAGACCATGTCGCGACAATCAAGGATGCAGCGCAGATACCGCTCTGGCACTGTGGCACCCAGATGCACGATTGCCGCGAACGCGATGGCAGAGCCCACAGTGTCCTGCACGGAGATCGTAAGCCCCGCCGCGCGGGCGATGTCACGGTGCCGACGCGCCCGCGTCAGACCCCCAGCTTTCGAGATTTTGAGTCCGATCCCATCTGCGATATCTTCTGCCACGATGCGGCTGATGTCAGCGTCGAGTTCGGCCAGTTCGTCCATTATGATCGGCACAGGGCAGCGCTTGCGCAGGCTGGCCGTCTCGCGCCAGGTTGCGCAAGGCGCCTCCAGCACGAAATCGAGGCCGGATGGTAACATGCGCAGCATGCGCAAGGCGGTTTCCGGGATCATACCGCCGTTGGCGTCGACAATGAAATATTCGCCGGGCCGTCGGTCGGCCAAACACGCGGTGATGCGCTCGGCATCCAGTGCCGGACCGCCTTCGCTGTCAAGTGCGCCGATCTTGACCGAATGGCCGAGGTAGCCCATCTGCCGATGTGCGGCAACGCGCTGGCGCATCTGTTCCGGCGTCCCGGCATAGATCGAGGAGATTGTGGGCAGCCTGTTTCCTGTTGAGCCGCCCAGCAGTTCACAAACGGGCAAGCCAACCGATTTGCCGAAAATATCCCAGCAGGCGACGTCGAACGGGGTTTTGGCGTGGTGATGACCGACCAAAGCCTCGTCCATTGCGTCATTGATGCGGTCCATCTGGCGGGGATCGCGACCCAACAGATAGGGCGCGATCTCTTCGATCCCGGCGCGCGTGCCTCGCGCATGGGCGGCGATATAGGTGGACCCGAACGGCGTGCTTTCGCCCCAGCCTTCGATCCCGGTATCGGTCTCGATGCGCAGGATGGCGGCGTCAAAGCCGGTATACTCCCGACCGCCGGACAGAAGGTAAACTCCGCCGGAATAGGGCAGTTGGACCTGATACAGTTCGATGCGGGCTATTTTCATGGAGAAACCTCAGGGGGAATAAGGACAAGCTTTCCGGTATGTGCTTTGGTCAGGAAATCTGCTTGGGCCTTTGCGATCTCGGCCAGAGGATAGGTGCGCGCCACGAGGGGCCGAATGTCTCCAGCCTCAATGTAGCGGATCAGATTGGCAAAGACTGCGTCCTCTTGAAACGTGCAGCCATAAAGCGTGATATCCTTCAGATAGACAGTCCGCAGGTCCAGAGTGCAAAGCGGACCCCCGATGGCACCAGCCACCGCATAGCGGCCTCCAGGGCGCAGCACATCCAAAAGGGGTGGGAAGCCTTCGCCGCCCACCATGTCGATCACCACATCCACCGTGTTCCGCCCCAAGGCCTTCACCAGGTCGGCACCGCGCTCCATCGTCTGGTCGGCCCCTGAAGCGCGGACCTCTTCTGTCTTTGAAGCCCCGCAAAGTGCCAAGACCTCGGCCCCGCGACGTTTGGCGAGCTGCACTGCGGCAGACCCCACACCGCCGCTGGCACCGGTGATCAGCACACGCTCGGCACCGACGCTTGCCCGGTGCAGCATGTTCTCAGCCGTCGACCACGCGCAGGGGATTGAGGCGAGGTCCGCATCGCTCCAGTCGCAACGGACGCTGAAAACATCGGCAGCGGGGGCGACGGTGAATTGCGCGAAACCGCCGTCCATTTCGGAGCCGAACGTCCAGCATTCGTAAGGGCGAAATCCGACCGGAGCGCGCAGCATGTTGCGCACCAGAACCCGTTCTCCGATGCGGGCCGTGTCGACTCCTTCCCCTCCCGACACGATATGCCCGCAGCAATCAGCCCCCTGGATGCGCCGAAATTGCAAGGGAACGCCCGACCATGTGGCGTCTTTCTCGTCGGTCACAACGAGTTCAGAAGTTGCGCCCTCCACGCGTTTGGAATACCAGCCGATCCGCGTGTTGATGTCGGTGTTGTTCACTGCTGAGGCCCCGACCTTGATCAAAACCTCCCCTGCCTTGGGACTTGGCACCGGCACGTCATGGCGCAGTTCCAGTTTCTCGGGGCCACCATGGCCCGTCAGGAGGACAGCCGTCATATGGGTTGGCAAGGGCATAGGAACTCCATTCAGCTAAGTCCAATTGAACGTCGCCGCCCCTATTGCGCAACATCCGAAAAAATCGTCTTGGCTGTGAGTTCATCTCACATCAAACTGGAATGACCGCATCTTCCTGTGCAAAGATCACAGCCATGGCGCAACGGCTTCTCTGCCCTACCCCCTATCACCAAACTGGCCGTCTTTGCTGCCGCCGCCCGAGTTAAGCTGAATTTGATTGTCGAATAAGGGCGGCATCGCTTTGCAACTGCGCAGCGCAGGCCGCAGCGGCATCGACTCAATTTCGCTTGGCGTCGTGGCTGTGGTGGCGCAGGCGGAGCGGGAAACCATTTCCAGGCGCACCAAGGAGGCGCTGGCGGTGGCCAAGGCGAGAAAGGTGTGAAGCTCGGCAACCCGAGAACGGCGTGGCAGCACTTAAGCGGGCTGGCAAGTGCGCAGTGGCGCACAAGGCGGCGGTGTCAGGCAATGCAGAACGCCGCGCGGCGGATCTGGCTGACGTGGTGTCCGACATTCGGACTGGACGGGCGACGAGCCTGCAGGCGATGGCGGACGCGGTTAGGTTGCGAGGGGCACGCTGACCCCGGATGGGAGGGAAGTGGCAGGTGTCAAATCTGCGCAATCTGATGCGGAGGCTGTAATTCTCCCGTTCCTCGCTTGCTGAGCAACCACAGAGGCAACACTGCCGACATTCAGCCAGCCATCAAGCGAACACATCGACCTTATGCGGAGACTGACCATAGGCCCGGCGGTAGGTCTTGCAAAAATGGGTGGCCGAGCCGAAGCCCGCAAATTGGGCGATCTCGGCAACCGGATGATCCGTTTGGGCCAAGAGCCCACGCGCGTGGCGCAGACGCAAATCCATCAGATGCTGCACCGGGCTGGTGCACAGGTTCGCGCGGAACATGCGTTCCAATTGGCGGCGCGATATATTGGCAAGTTCTTCGGCCTCGCGCAGGACGTCCGGTCGGGCCAGGTTCTGCGCGATATGTCGCAAGGCGGCCTGCAGCTTTGGCGGGCTCGAAGCGGGCAGCATATGAAGATCGGCGCCGGTGCGGCGCCGCAGGATCATGCAGCTGCGCATGACGGCCAGCACCGCTTCTTTGCCAAAGAGCTCTTGAAGCAGTTGCAGGACCAGATCGACCACGGGCGCGCCATCGGGGCAGGTTGCCACCCCACGGTCGATGCAGAAAAGTTGAGGACTTGGGCGCAAGTCCGGGCACATCGCTGCCAACTGTTGCGTCAGCGCCCCGTCGATGCTGAAGCTGCGGTCCTGCAGAAGTCCGGCATCGGCAAGATCAAGCACTGCGGTGCCAATCGCGCCAATCCAGATGCCCCGTTCGACGACACGGCGCAAATGCGACCCAAGCCGCGCCGGTTCCGCATCGCCGCCAAAGACCAGGATCAGATCGGCGTCGTCAAGAGCTTCCGCGCGATGGTCTGCGGTCATGCACCCTCCAGCCGAGGAGGTCACCGCCGGGCCGTTCAGGGCGACCCGGAGCAGCTCCACATGGTCCTTCATGGCATGCAGAAGGTCGGCTGCAATCGCCACGGACAGCAAATTGGCGCCTTCCGTCAGCAACAGGACCGCGCGCATGCAGCGCGTTTGATTGGGTTCTGTCAGATCCGTCAGATAGGGACCGGACCGCATCATATTCATGGCAATCGGCCCGAGATTAGACGCTCGGCACCGACGCTTGCCCGGTGCATCATGTTCTCGGCCGTCGTTGCGCCCTCCACGCGTTTGGAATACCAGCCGATCCGCGTGTTGATGTCGGTGTTGTTCACCGCTGAGACCCCGACCTTGATCCAAACCTCCGCGGCCTTGGGACTTGGCACCGGCACATCGTGGCGCAACTCCAGCTTCGCAGCGCCGCCGTGGCCCATCAGCAGATCAGCCGTCAAATGAGTCAGTAGGGGCATAGGAACTCCGTTCAGCTAAGCCCAATTGAACGTCGCCACCCAGATTGCGCAACATCCGAAAAAATCGTCTTGGCTATGAGTTCATCTCACATCAGACTGGATTGACCACATCTGCCTGTGCAAGGATCACAGCCATGGCGCAACGCTTCTATGCCCTTCCCCCTATCACCACGCTGGCCGTCTTTGAGGCCGCCGCCCGTCACGGCAGTTTCTCGCTCGCAGCGGCCGAACTGAACGTCACACCCGGCGCGGTCAGCCGTCAGGTGCGCGCGCTGGAGGATGACCTCTCCAGTCCTCTGTTCTTGCGACACAACCGTGGTGTCGTGCTGACGGCGGCGGGAGAGGAGCTGCAGGCGGTTCTGGCGCAGGGATTTGCGCGGGCATCTGACGTCGTGCGCTCGATCCGAGGCGGAGAGTTGGCGGCGCGGGTAACGCTCGCCTGTTCCGACGTGGTGGGTTCGATGTGGCTGGTGCCGCGCATGCCCGATTTCTGGCGGCGCTTTCCTATGATCAGAGTCGACCATCTGATGACCGACAATCTGCGCGACCTACGCCGGGCGGAGGTTGAATTGCGCATTCGCTTTGGTGGGGGCGTCTGGGCCGAAGAAACTGCAGAGCGACTGTTTGATGATCTTGTCTATCCCGTCTGCTCGCCGGCCTTTGCCGCAGCCCATGCCGGGGTTGAGGTGCGGTGCCTGACCGGGCTGGCATTGTTGGAGGTCGACTGGGTCGCCTCGGACTGGGTGCGCTGGGAGGACCTTCTGTCCCATGCTGGTCTGCGCCACGAGGGCGCGACACACAGGCGGTTTTCCAAGTTCAGCGTGGCCATTGCTGCGGCTGTGGCCGGTCAGGGCGTGGTGATCGGTTGGCACCGGCTCGTGGACCCACTGCTGGCAAGGGGAGAGTTGGTGCGGCTCTTCCCTTTGACGATGAAGCCCGCTGGCGCTTACTACCTGACTTGGAACACCGGACGCACGTTGTCGGCGGCGGCACTGCAAATGCGCGACTGGCTTCGCGAACAAGCAAAGGATGCAGTGGGTTGACGCCCCTGCGTCGTGATGATGGTTCAATGTTGCGACCCAGAAAAGCGGCGGAAGGAGCAACCTTCGCCAATAGCTGCTTTGGGCCGTTTGCGACCAAGCCAAGGCTTTCACTGCAAACCGTTGGCGTGATCGAGGCACGTGACGATGCGCGGCGGAGGCGCAGTCTCGATCCTGTGATCAGATTTCAGCACGAACCCCGGTTGATCCTGAGCGAACAGGGACGGCAAGTTGCCGAACCTGGGTTAGCGACGGCAAGACCCTCTACGTCGACCGCATTTAGCTCACTCAGACACCAGGCCGCGCAGCGACCCGTTCTGCAAGGTCAATCACTTCGACCGACAGAACCGTCGGCAAGTGTCGAGCAATCTCCTGCCATGTGTCACCTTCGTCCAAGCTTGCAAATACCGAGCCGCTGTTGGTGCCGAAGTAGAGGCCAGGCTGTTCGCGGGTATCTCCGGCCATCGCCTGACGGAGGACCGTGAAGAAGCAGGAGTCTTGCGGCAAGCCATTGCGCAGCGCGGTCCACGTCTTACCGGCATCGCGCGACCGCCAGACTGCCGCTGCCGCATCAGGTGGATATCGCCCGGCACTGTCGCCGTTCAGGGGCAGGGTCCAGATCGTGTTCGGATCTCGAGGATGCACGCGGATGGGAAAGCCAAAGGTCGAAGGCAGGCCTTCGGTAATATCTTCCCAACTGCGCCCGCCGTCAGAGGAGCGCCAAACGCCGTGGTGGTTCTGCTGGTAAAGCACGTCGTCGGTCCCGGGTGCGCGCATGATGTTGTGCACGCAGTACCCGGTCTCTCCGTTGCGCGGTGCCGCCGGATGATCGTGGTGCGCGCAGGCCTCGGCGTTTGACAGCCGGTTGCGGCGCTCCCATTTCGCACCGCCGTCTTCGGTTGCAAACACACCGGCCGCCGAAATTCCGACCCAAATCTTCTTCGGGTTGGAAGGATCTGCA
Organism: uncultured Alphaproteobacteria bacterium; assembly: GCA_963781185.1. Taxonomy (GTDB): domain Bacteria; phylum Pseudomonadota; class Alphaproteobacteria; order Rhodobacterales; family Rhodobacteraceae; genus Stagnihabitans. The sequence goes on along the minus strand of CAWAEL010000015.1, from coordinate 6,366 downwards.
AGGATTGTGTGCAGCACCAGACCGGCGGCCCCACCATCCCAGTTGCCAGCAGAGGGGTGGTCCGTCAGGCCTTCAACCTTGGCCCAGGTTTCCCCACCGTCCTGGCTTTTCAGCAGGCTGGCCGGTTTGGTTCCGGCAAACAGGGTGCCGTGGGCGTGGTTCAGCGACCAGATCTGAGAAAACTCTGCCGAGAAAGGCGGCGCTTCACCAGTCCAGCCAATCATCTTGGCGAATTCCGGGTCGTTGGCAGCCCATTCATCCATCTTGCCAGTCGTCAGTTTGGCCACTTCCCAGGAGGCGCCACCGTCCGTCGAGCGCCAGACGCCTGCACCATGCCAATCGCTACCACCCCCGGCCCAGAGATCACCCGTTTCGGGGTCGCCTATGATGTGGTTAATGGGCCAGCCGTCGCAGTGCGGCCCTGTGACCTTCCAACCGCTCCGGTGATTTCCGCCAGAAAGGAGAAAGGCACCTTTGGTTGTGCCGACGAGGATTGTGATGTCGCCAATTGCCATTAGATTGCACTCCATCCGCTGGAACTCAAGAGTTAGCACGGCACCAAGATTCGTGTCTAGGTGACCTTGACAACCTGATATGCGCGTTGGCATCCGGGCAGATCGCGCCGTGCAACAATGCTTGCCGCGATGCTCCTGAACGGCCGATCTTTGAAGAAGGGTACGTGCCTCAGTAGCAGCTTGACCGGCGGCTTTGGATACGCTTGGCCGCAGCGATCAAATCTAGGCGAAGGGCAGAAAAGGTCCGACCAAGTCGTTTCAGGACTGGCCCGCCTCAACCGAGCTGTACTGCACCGCAGCATGACCGCTTGGAGCCCAAACTTCTTGATGCTGCGCTTTGCACCAATGGCCGCTTTGACGTATCACGACAAAGGCATTACGAGGCGTCATGTCCAAAATGCAAACTTCACCACTCGCCCAACCTCTGACACTGCCATGCGGCGCTACGCTAAAGAATCGGATCGCGAAGTCAGCGATGTCGGACTCTCTTGGCGACGGCGCTGGCAACCCAACCGACGATCAAATCAGGCTTTACGAACGGTGGGCCGAGGGCGGTCTGGCGCTGTCCATAATCGGCGAGGTTCAAGGTACGTCCCACTTTGCAGAGAAGCCCGGCAACCTGATTTTGAATGACCAATCAAACAGTGGTTTGCTTGAGCGCCTCGCAAAAGCAGGTGCAACCGACAACGCGCAGCTATGGCTCCAACTTGGACACGCGGGCGCAATGGCGGATGCCCCAATCAGCACACCAAAAGGACCGAGCGCGCTGGACTTACCCGGCCTAACTTGCGGCGCGTTAACTATGGACGAGATAACCGCGCTGCCTGCCGAATTTGCCCACACTGCCAGCCTTGCGAAAGGACTTGGGTTCGGAGGTGTGCAGATACACGCGGCGCATGGATTTCTGCTCAGTCAGTTTCTGTCACCTTTGTTCAACAAACGAGAGGATGCCTATGGTGGTTCACTGCAAAACCGAATGCGGCTGCTGCTCGAAGTCATCAATGAAGTGCGAAAAGCTGTCGGCCCTGAATTTCCGGTCGGTATTAAATTGAACGCCACAGATCAGCTCGACGGCGGTTTTGCTGAGGATGAAGCCCTTGAGGTCATTGCCGCCATCGATCAAATGGCAATCGACCTTATCGACATCAGCGGCGGCACATATTTCCCCGGTGCGGCATCCTCGTCTGATCGAGCAGGCTCCGGCCCCTATTTCTTGGAATTCGCAGGTCGCGCCCGCCAAAAAACAGAGATACCTTTGATGGTCACTGGCGGGTTCAAAACGCTCGCCCAAGCTGAAAGCGCTATCGTCGAAGGCAAAGCCGATCTCATCGGATTGGCTCGTGTGCTGGTGGTCGATCCGGAACTTCCGTCATTTTGGCTGTCTGGTCAGCGCAACGAGCCGCAGTTTCCACGTTTCAAGAACCCGCCAGAAGGCGGTGTGACTGCGTGGTACACGATGCAGATCACTCAGAATGCAAAAGAGGATGCTGCGCTTTCACCTGACGATTTAGAAGGCGTGGTTGACGCTTACGAGAGCCGAGACGAAACGAGGCGGCGTATATGTCCCATGATCGAATGGACCGTATACATAAAAATATTCACGACCCTTCTGGCCATTGTGAACCCTCTCGGCGTGGTCCCCATCTTTGTCAGTCTGACCGGCGGACTGGATGAGGGCGAGAGACGGCGTATCGCCCGGACGACGAGTATTGCCGTTGCGGTCGTCCTGATCTTCTCCGCCCTGCTGGGGAAACCGCTGCTGGATTTCTTCGGGGTGAGCATTGCGTCATTCAAGGTTGGCGGCGGCATCCTGCTGCTGCTTATGTCTATCGCCATGATGCAGGCAAAGCATAAACAGAGCAATCCAATTCCCAGAGGAGGCAGCGGAGGCAGAGGAGAAGGAAAGCATTGCAGTCGTCCCGATCGCCATGCCGCTTCTGGCGGGGCCCGGCGCCATATCGACGGTCATTATTTACGCTGACCAATCGGCTCATCCGCTGCATATCGGCCTGATCATTACCAGTTGCCTGCTGATTTCGCTGCTCACCTGGGCGGCACTGAATGTTGCGAATCCTCTCACAGCAGGATGCTGAGCAAGACCGGTATCAATATCGCGACTCGTCTCATGGGGCTGATCCTTGCCGCCATTGCCGTGGAGTTTATCAGCGGCGGGCTGATTCAGCTGCTGCCGGGGCTCGCACGATAGACGGCTTCGTAAAACTCCGTATGCTGCGTTCCGCTTCAAAACTCGTCACTGCGACGTACCGGCAAAGTACGCCTCATTCCTCATTTCTCGCGCGCCTTGCCCCCGAAGTTTTTAAAAACCCGTCCTGACGCATTCATCACGTTTTACACCCGCCAGAATTTGAACCTCGCCGGCGGGCTTTGCTACAATATCTGGCAATGAGTAAGGTCATCGCCTATAAAAACACGGGACAGCACTGTTTCTGCCAGATCAGGTTCAATAGCAGGGAACGGGTCATGGTATCCGTTGCGAGTGTCCCTGGATACAGCATCAAGGTGATTAAACTGCTTTTCGGGATATTCCCCTATAAAACGATATGGGAATATAGCGCGAAGGAAACAGCAGAGAAAAAGGCGCACAAGGAACTGACAAATCTGTTTCTGGGGCAGACAGGTAAAAAAGCCAACCATCCCCTCGATGCGATAATCATAAAACTGCTTTCCTGCAGGTCCTGCAATGAGGCGACCATGATGCTAAAACGTGCTGAGCAGGAGGCCTCCGGACAGTCCGGCTGACGAGCAAGGCAATTTAAGTTTCGGTAAGCTGATCCTGCAAGCTTTTTTTTAGACAGGTAATCTCTCTATCTCTTTTACGGCAATTCTGGTATTATCTCCATATCTCAACCAACTCGGAGGATATGAGTATGAAATATTCATTGAAGATCTCTTTGCTACTGGCTCTGATTCTTTCCCTCGCTGCTCCGTTTGACGCTGCTGCAGGTATAGAGGCTTATGGGACTTTGGATCACGCGATCTGGGCCAGTTCGACCGATGGATATGGAGTCTATGCAGATAGTACCAACTCTTTCGGAATACATGCAACCAGTTCTGCCCCCATAGGGTCCAGCTTTTTCGGACCCATATATTATGCGGGCATTTATGCCAGCGGAATAGACCGAGGGGTATGGGCTGTGGGAGAAAACGCGGTATATGCCGAGGCAACAGATTCGGCCGGATATGGTATTGTCTCGTATTCCCCCCTCTATTCTAGTTACCCGAGCGATATACTGGGTGGACAGATTTTTTTGGGCAAGGTCTGTACTTCGGCCACGATTTTTGGATGCAATAACTCTGTAAATGTCTTCAGGATCAACAGGGGTGGGACTGTTTATGCGAACGGCGGGTATTATGGCAGTGGCGCGGACGTTGCCGAGTATATTCCTGTACTCAAGGCGCCGACCCTTGCGGATGTTGTGGAGATCGATCCCCTGATCATGAAGGCTTTTCCGGCCGGCCGAGTCGCCGAACAGCACCATGGTTGCCGGCGTGATATGCGCCGAACCCGGGGTTGACTATGAATGCTGCCGATCCGGCAGGCGGAAGGCCTGACCAGGGCCCAAAGCTGGCACTTACCGGGCGCGTACCGGTAAAGGTGAGCGCTGAAAACGGCGTTATCAAACCCGGTGATCTTCTCGTATCATCTTCAACTGCCGGACACGCGATGCGTGCTCCATCGAATCCACTGGCAGGGACCATTATAGGCAAGGCGCTGGGTTCCCTGAAACAGGGAACGGGTACGGTTGAAATGCTGATTATGCTGCGATAGAAAGCGAAGCCGACTCAGGGAAAAAGGGGACAGCTATCCGTCCCTTTTTTATTGCTGCCGGTTGCAGTTCGGACAGAAGAATTTTCCGCAGAACCACGGGGTGTCGTGTGAAAACTCGGGGATCAGGTCCAGCAGCATCCGTGTCTGGCATTTCGGACAGATGAAGTTTCCCAGGTTGAAATCATCAGAAAGCTTCTTCGCATCGAACGCATCCTCAATAATCTGGAGGGCATAGTGGGTGACATCCTGTGCAGTGGGTGTCTTGTCCAGGAGGATCGTCCGTATCCTTTCGATAACCTCTTTCGGCTTTGTCGTTGCCTTGATGACATACCCTGCTGCGCCGAGACTTAAGGCCTTCTCGATTTCTTCTGGTTGTCCCTTGGCTGAAAAGACGAGGACCGGGATCCTCGACAGCTTCGCGTCGGTCTTGATCACCTGCAGGACCTTATAGCCATCCATGATCGGCATCATCAGGTCGAGCAGGACGACGTCCGGCCTTTCCAGTGAAAGGGCCTTGATCGCCTCCATGCCGTTAACAGCAGTTGTGACCTGAAACTGCTCGATGGTCAGCATATTTTTGTAGATGGCCAGTATGGAGGGCGAATCCTCAACAAGCAGGACTTTCGTTCGTGACGACATGGTTAATTGTAGGAGTCTGAAAGGACCGGTGTCAAGCACTGCCTGACACCGGTCCCTGGGAATTATATCTGCAGGGGGTTGTCGAAGCAAAACCCCTGCAAATTAATCAAACCTATTTTTTAATCAGCTTCAAGTCCTTGAGGACCTTCTTCAGTCTGTCCCTGTTTGCCGGTGCCATCTCGCAAAGCGGCATCCTGAACTCTTCCTCTATCTTGCCCATCAGGGCAAGCGCGGTCTTGACGGGAATCGGGTTGGTCTCAATGAACATGGCGGCGTTCAGAGGCTCCAGCCTGAAATGGAGTGCCCGCGCCTCGTCGTATCTGCCCTGTTCCCAGAAAGCACACATGTCGGCAACCATCTTCGGTGCGACGTTCGCCGTGACCGAAATGACTCCCTTGCCGCCGAGCGCCATGAGCGGCAGCGTCGTGAAATCATCGCCCGAGAGCACGGCAAGTCTGTCGCCGCAAAAGCCGCAGCAGGTCACTCACCTGCCTCAGATCTCCGGTCGCCTCCTTGATCGCAACGATATTCTTTATCTCTGCGAGGCGTGCAACCGTTGGCGGCAGCATATTGACCGCGGTCCTGCCGGGCACATTATAAAGAACGATCGGGATATTGACCCGCCTCGGCAACCATTCTGTAATGACGATACAGGCCCTCCTGTGTCGGCTTATTATAATAAGGGGCAACGATCAGGGCTGCGTCAGCCTTTGCTTTTTTTGCCTCTTTGGTGATCATAATTGTTTCATCGGTGGAGTTTGCGCCGGTGCCGGCCAGGACCGGGACGCGTTTATTGACTGCCTCGACCGTGAACCGGACAACACGGTAATGCTCCTTGTAATCGAGTGTGGCTGATTCGCCGGTTGTGCCGCATGGTACAATGGCGTTCGTTCCCTGCTTTATATGCCAGTCGATGAGATCGCCGAGGGCCTTCTCATCCACCTTGCCTTTTTTGAATGGTGTGACTATCGCAACGATTGAGCCTTTAAACATTACGTCCTCCTCATGAACTGTTTCTATCATTATACAGGAGAACGCCGACCCTCAGCCTGCCGTCAAGCTCTCCAACCCATTGAACCTCTGCTGTCTGGTAGGACCCGTCTTCCTGTTTAATCTCAATACAGTATCCCGCCTCAAGATGAAAACCGGTTATGAACCCAGGCCGGTACTCGGATCTGTCCACACCGCGACCGGTGAAATATACCAGGTTCGGGTTGCCGAACTCCAGCACACTGACACGGAAAATTCAAGCGGCATGTCATAGCCGATCCTGGGTTGTTTTCTTTTATCCCCGGATGATGTCATGTGTCAGACCCTTACCTGACCTTCAAAAACATCCACGGCAGGGCCTGTCATATAGACATGATTGTTTCCGGCCCACTCAATCAGCAGATCGCCACCCCTCAGGTGTACGGTGGTTTT
>CAWAEL010000014.1:0-92695 GCA_963781185.1 uncultured Alphaproteobacteria bacterium | reverse complement strand
AGGTACATGTTTAGATTCCTGTGGTTTGGGGGGTAGGGTTGTGGGCGCGGGCGGCAACGAGGGCGGCAACCTGAGCCGCAAGAGATTGCTCTTCCTCTAGCTTTGCTTGAGGTGACCACTTGCTTCGCATGTGCAATGCAAGTCGGAATTGGGCATCCCGAGTCTCTTTGGCGTAGGATTTCGGCGGGACTTTTGTTTGGTTCGAGGATGTAAGAAACCATCATCGAACCTCAATCTCGAACGCCTGTGCTGACAGGTGGGCGGCTATCGCAGGGCTGTAGAAAGCGCAGGCTCGCATCAAAATGCGTTGGATGTCCGTCAACCTGTACACCACTACCACGGGTGCCTTTCTCTTCGCTTGCCAGCGGATTGGCGGGGCTTCCCCATTGCTGGCAAGGGCGATGAATGCCCCGTAGGTGCTGGCAGCCACGTTCAAGGCGTTTGTCATCATCGACCTTGTTACGACCTTGATTTTCTCTCGTTCCATTCTTCGTCTCCTTATTTGCGCTTCAAGCGCATTTTGTGCTTGCTCCGCCGATCATTTCATGTTATCACTCAATATGAGGCTTATCTTCATGGCTGCGTAGCTTTGTTCAGTAGTAGCTTGTTTCCAGTTGTTTTGTCAAGTATCGTTCCCAGACGGCTCAAAGTGGGGCGATTGGTGATTCGATTTTCAACAGAACAAGGTGACTTCCGACATGGGACTGCCAACACCGCACAATCTTGACAATCTTGAGGTTGCCATCATCAACGCCTCGGCAACGATTGCAGAGGATTGCACAGACCTTCTAGGTCATGCTAGGTCATGCCGACATACACGCCGCCATGATGAAGACAGCGGCCCTGCAGAGGCTCCTAGTGACCAAGCTAGCGGTTTCCGGTAGGGACGCAGACTAAAAGCTGTTCCCCTTGGCCCAAGCCCGTCCTAGCGCCCTCTCTTCGCCGGTCTGCACCTCGTTGGTGCGCTGACCACGACAGGCCCTTAGAATGGCCTGCCAGTCAGTCTCTGACACCCGCCCGACGCCATCTAAGAAGCATGCCCTCGTGCCGTCGGTTGCAGCAACGGTGAAAAACGTGATGGCGTGCTTCCCGCTCTCAGCGATCTTGCTGGCGATTGCGGCTATCTCTGCATGGGTCATTTAGCAAATCCCCCACAACCGTGCTTGAGACAGACGGGCGGACGGGTTGGCTATTTGCATCAATAGTTCCAACTTTTCGGCACGTGTCTTCCCGCTTGTGTCATTACCCTCTGGTGGTGTGGCAATGTTCAACTCGCGCGCGCGACTTATCCTACCTCCACGGCTTGGGATTGAGGATACTTCGTCTAGCGCCTGTTGCCGTGCCGCAAAGTAGCCGAATTTATTCGGCGTTGCATAAGGCATTCAGCTAGTTGGGGTAGCAATTCAACTTGGGCCAATATTCTTCTTCACTCAATTCCGAATTTGAGAGCGTGACCAGCCGTGCCTGTTGAAGACTGCGGATTGCCGCCTCGTCAACCGAGACCCCAAACCGATCAAGAATATCAGCTTGGATTGCAAGACCTTGCGCCCACTTGTCGGTCAATTGCTTTGATGTGCTTAGGATTTTGACGAACCCTGATGTATCTTCATTCATTGGAATCATCCTGTGTTGAATGTGTCATGCCGCAGCCTTTGCTATATAGGTGCAATTGCACAACGCCAATGGGGGAACGATTTCGTCCCAATTTTCGATAGGAGCCCCACCGGCAATAACATACCGCGTAATCGGCCCCCAAAGCAGTAGCTTTGAAAGCATAGCGGGAAGGTACGGAAAGAAAATGTGCATGCCAGAGAGCGACGAAAGGCATTTTGTAAAGGCCCTTTCACATTCAACAGCTCGTTTTTGCGCATGGGGCATTGTCGCAACCAGAGCGGCGAAATCGGCGATCACGACTTCGCTTGCGTCAATATGGAATTGCCCGTCATCTACCGAATGTCTTAGGATGCTTTCCGCGTGTTTATAGGGGCGCATTTTGATCAGCAGGTCAGCCACCAGTAGGAATTCCTCCCCATGCGTGTAATCCCTGTCAGTTTCTTCTTTGCATATTCCGCACCATAGCGGGTGGCCATTTGGTAGGCCGAATGTGTGATGGTCAACATTGTCGTTTGCGTCCTCTGATATTCTTCGCTCTGAAGAAATAATAACAGAGTTTTTGGCTTAGAGTCTCGTTTTCACAATGCGCGGTTATCTGCCTATTGCGGTATTGAGTTGGAATCGCAATAGGAAAGGAATATCGCAGTCCTTCCCATTGCATTCAATCGCGCCTAACGGCGTTTTATGGTTTCTCAGCGAATTCTGACCTGTGTTTGTCAGATAAGTGACATCAACCGTTTCCGAGTCAGGCCCGAACGAAAGCCGCCACCTTTTCAAGCGCGTTCAACTTTTCGGCTAGCAGGTCATTGCCGCCGTAGTCCGCTTCAACATAATCTTCACCGTCTAGGCGTCCCGCGATAAGTCGGCGAATTTCTTTGTCGATGCCCGCGCGGCGTGCGGCGTCGGTCCAGCTATGGCGCAGACTGTGAAAGACCAAACCGGGCAATTTCAGCCCCAGCTTGTCCCTAACCTGCCTTGCAAACCGGTGTCCGTATCGCTGAGTAAGACGCCCCCGCTTGTCCTGCACTACCTCACTACGCGCGGCGATGTGGCGCTTGTCCTCCACGTCTTCAAGGAAAAGAAAATGACCGCTCGCCTGACGTCGGCGCTCCACGAAGTCCAGAAACCCGGCTGCGATGATTGCGGACGAAATGGCGTGACCCTCAAGGAGTGCTTGTTTTAACCTTCTGGGCCGGATCGTTGTCAGTAATCTCCAGCACGTGGATATTGCCCTCAAGGCGAACGTCGGACACCAAGAGTTGTCCGAGTTCCTCTCTACGCGCACCCGTGTAAGCCGCAGACGGGAAGCCAGTGGTCGACCACATCCGCGTCAAATTTGCTGGCGCAATGGTCGATGATTTGACCGACTTGAGCGCAAGAGAAGGGGAGCGTGTCGCTTTCTTTTTGCGTGCTAAATTTCTCTTTGACCTTGCGCGGTTCATAACCCGCGAACGGATCAGCTTGTATAAGTCCAGACTTGTTCAACGCATACTTGCTCAGGGCTTTCATGTGTTCGGAGTAGCGGTAGCGGGTCTTGGCGGCGATTGTCGGGGGAGATTTTCCCGCTTTGCTGCCTCCACTGCTTTTCGGATGGGCAGCTTCCGGATTTCGTGACCGTTGGTAGTCGGAAACCCTGTAAGCAGTTCGTCAAACTGGTCTAGGTGCCGTCTTTCCCACTTTTTCACTGGCAGGTCGCCGTGTGTCTCGATCCAGCGCCGAACCGTAAGCACCAGGAATTCCCGGTTTTGGATCGTCCAATGGTTCGCGTCAGCGAACTTCGCAACCAGTTCGCGGATGCCTTCACCGCTTTCGTCAATGCCCTTTGGGGTCCCCGGCACGGCTTCCCAAGGGTTTCGGCAACACCTTTCAGGCGTCGGGTTTCAGCAGCGAGGGTCGTGACCACGGCCTCTGTCTCCCGCCGGTCTACTTCCTCTGCAACCCGCAACGTGTGTTCGGAAGCGTCGCTCGTTTCGCGCATGACGGCCACATCAGCGCCCCGCCCGGCAAGCGTGAAGGCAGCTTGCTGTCTTTAGTTGGCGTATAGTTTGCAACAGTTTGTCTGCCCCGCCTATCTCGGCCAACAAGTCCCGATCTTCCTGCCCCAACGTCTCCATGATGCGCGAGCGATCTTGCAGCCGCTGCGTTTCCGTCACTTGCCTGTCGAAAATCGCCCGCTGTTCTCGCACCCTGCGTACCGCGTCTTTTGCGTCGGATGTCTTCAACGTCCCCCGAAAGATGCCAGTGGGTTGGTTTGGGTACAGATGCTTGATCAGGGTCGGGATGGGCAGATTGAAATGATACGTCGTGCCTCTGATCTGCGTTCCGGCAACTGTGGTGAGTGTCATATAACGGAGCCTGTGCTAATGCGGGTTAGCACAAACCTTAGCACAGGCATTAGCACAAAAATACAAGTCAATCCCCTGTTTCTGCTAACGTTTTGAACTGAAAGGAAGAAAATGGTGCTGCAAGAGAGGATTGAACTCTCGACCTCTCCCTTACCAAGGGAGTGCTCTACCACTGAGCTACTGCAGCGCCGGTGTCTTGCAGGTCATTCCCACTCGACGTGGCGGCTGATTAGACGCAAACCAACGGGCTTGCAAGCGCAAACTGACCTTCCGAACTGGACCCTTGCAACTGGCTGCGGTAAGGAGGTCCCCATGACGCAGGAGACCCGTTCCAAAGCTTGCAAAACCGCCAAGTCTCCACGTGCTCAGCACCGGGAGGACCGGTTGAAGGCCGCGCTGAAGGCGAATATGGCGAAGCGCAAGGCGCAGATGCGGGCGCGGGCAGACGACGCAACGGTTGGCGAGACCAGCCTGGATAATGAAAAAGAGTGAGGCGGGCAGATGGATTCGATTCTGGTAAGGGGCGGCGGGGCTTTGTCGGGGGTTATTCCGATTGCTGGAGCCAAGAATGCTTGTTTGACGCTGATGCCTGCGACATTGCTGTCGGATGAACCACTGACGCTGACCAATGCGCCGCGTCTCTCTGACATTGCCACGATGACCCAGCTTCTGCAATCGCTGGGGGCCGAGGTGGCCAGCCTGCAGGATGGCCAGGTTCTCGCCATGTCCTCGCACAAGATCGACAACCATACCGCTGACTATGACATCGTGAGGAAAATGCGCGCATCGATTCTTGTCCTCGGGCCAATGCTGGCACGGGATGGGCATGCTATCGTTTCACTACCGGGTGGTTGCGCTATTGGTGCCCGTCCTGTGGACCTGCACCTGAAGGCGCTCGAAGCCATGGGGGCGGAACTGGACCTCCGCGACGGCTATGTTCATGCCAAAGCGCCGGGTGGGCGACTGCGAGGCGCCGTGTTTGAATTCGGCCTCGTTTCGGTTGGCGCCACGGAAAACGCCTTGATGGCGGCTACTTTGGCCAAGGGCACCACGGTCCTGAAAAACGCCGCGCGTGAACCCGAGATCGTCGATCTGGCCCGTTGTTTGCGCAAAATGGGCGCGCAAATCGAAGGTGAGGGCACCTCGACCATCACGATTCAGGGTGTTGACCGTCTGAACGGCGCAACTCATCCCGTAGTCACTGACCGGATTGAGCTGGGCACCTACATGCTGGTGCCCGCAATTTGCGGTGGCGAAGTCGAATGTCTGGGCGGAAAGATTGAGCTCGTCGGGGCATTTGCGGAAAAGCTGGATCAAGCGGGGGTTTCGGTAACCGAAACCGAACGCGGGTTGAAAGTCTCTCGCAAAAATGGCCGTGTCTCGGCCGTTGATGTGACGACGGAACCCTTCCCCGGCTTCCCGACAGACTTGCAGGCCCAGATGATGGCCCTGCTTTGCACCGCGAGCGGCACTTCGGTTCTGGAGGAAAAGATTTTCGAGAACCGCTTCATGCATGCTCCGGAACTGATCCGGATGGGCGCCCAGATAGAGGTCCACGGCGGCCATGCTACAGTGACCGGAGTGGACAAATTGCGCGGCGCGCGCGTGATGGCGACAGATCTCAGGGCCTCGGTTTCGCTGATTCTGGCAGGCTTGGCAGCCGAGGGTGAGACGGTGGTCAGCCGCGTCTATCACCTTGATCGCGGATATGAGCGGGTCGAAGAGAAACTCCGCGCCTGCGGGGCGCAGATCGAGCGGATCAAGGGATGAACGACGCACGGTTCGAAGATGCTGACGAAGGCCCACTGCGGCTGATCGCACAGGACGCCGAGGGGCTGTCGGTCCTGTCCACCCTGCTGCAGGATGCTGTCTTTCCGATCACCGAAATGACCTATGCCGCAAAACGCCGCCGCTTTGCGTTGCTTCTCAACCGGTTTCGTTGGGAAGATCGCGAAGCAGCTGAGCGACAGAAGCGCGGTTTTGAGCGGGTGCAGAGCTTGCTCGTATTTGAAGATGTGCTGTCGGTACAGTCGCAGGGGATCGATCGCAAAGATGCAGATACCGTATTGTCGCTGTTGTCGATCAGCTTTGTTCCGACTGAATTTGGCGCCGGGCGCATCGAATTGATCTTGGCCGGCGACGGCACGATCGCCTTGCAGGTTGAGGCGCTGGACGCCACCTTGCGCGACGTGTCGAAGCCCTATCTGGCGCCATCGAGACACGTTCCAACACATGAGGAGTAAGTTATGCGGCTAAAGGGTAAGCGGGCTTTGGTGACGGCTGCGGGTCAAGGGATCGGCCGCGCCACCGCGCTGATGATGGCCCGCGAGGGCGCGCAGGTGCTGGCGACCGATGTAAACGAGGCAGCACTTGCCAGCCTAGCGGCTGAGGGGCTGGAAACCCGCCTGCTCAACGTCCGCGAGCCGGCGTCGATTGCCGGAGCGGTGGAAGCCGCTGGCAAGGTCGATGTGCTGTTCAACTGCGCGGGCTTCGTTGCGGCGGGTACGATCCTTGATTGTGATGAGGATCAGTGGGCCTTCTCGATGGATCTCAACATGACGGCCATGTACCGGATGTGCCGCGCCTTCTTGCCCGGCATGATCGCGAACGGTGGCGGCTCCATCATCAACATGGCTTCCGTCGCAGGTTCGGTCATCGCGGCCCCCAACCGTTTTGTCTACGGCGCGACCAAGGCGGGGGTGATCGGGCTGACCAAATCCATCGCCGCCGATTTCGTTTCGAAGGGTATCCGGGCCAACGCGATCTGCCCCGGTACGGTGGAAAGCCCGTCGCTGGACCAGCGTCTGCACGATATGGGTGACTATGAAGCCGCCAAGAAGGCCTTCGTCGCCCGCCAACCTATCGGGCGGATCGGCAAGCCTGAGGAAATCGCGGCACTGGTGGTTTATCTGGCCAGTGATGAATCGAGCTATACGACCGGGGTCGCGCATGTGATCGACGGCGGTTGGTCCAATATCTGAGGAGAGAACTATGAAACTTCTGCGTCACGGACCTCGCGGTCAGGAAAAACCCGGCCTTCTGCATTCGGATGGAACAATCCGCGATTTGACCGGGCTGGTGCCCGATATTGGTGGCGCGGTGATTTCCGACACCGGGCTTGCCATGCTGCGCGGTGTCGATGCGTCGGCCCTGCCGGTCGTTCCGGCCGACACCCGCCTCGGGGCCTGCGTGGCGGGCACGGGCAAGTTCATCTGCATCGGCCTCAACTATGCTGACCATGCCGCCGAATCTGGCATGCAGGTGCCGCCAGAGCCGGTGATCTTCATGAAGGCGACCTCGGCGATCTGTGGACCGACGGACCCGGTGATCATCCCCCGCGGCTCGGTGAAAACCGACTGGGAGGTGGAACTGGCGGTCGTCATCGGCAAGCAGGCCAAGTATGTCTCTGAGGATGACGCGATGGATTACGTGGCGGGTTTTGCCGTCGCGCATGATGTGTCAGAGCGGTCGTTCCAGACGGAGCGGTCGGGTCAGTGGACCAAGGGGAAATCCTGCGACAACTTCGGTCAGTTGGGGCCGTGGCTGGTGACGCGGGATGAGGTTGCGGACCCGCAGGATCTGGCGATGTGGCTGACTGTGAACGGGGTCAAGCGGCAGAATGGCTCAACCAAGACGATGGTTTACGGGGTCAAGTATCTGGTCAGCTATCTGTCGCAATTCATGTCGCTGCAGCCGGGGGATGTGATCTCGACCGGGACGCCTCCGGGCGTTGGGATGGGGATGAAGCCGCCGGTCTATTTGAAGGTCGGGGATGTGGTGGAACTGTCCGTTGAGGGACTGGGCCAGCAGAAACAGGACGTCATCGCGGACTGATTTCGGAGGTTTTGGGAAGTGTCCGCATGTGGACACTTCCCAAAACTGTTTTATATCAATGCTTTGACTTTTGAAATTAACCTGATTTTAGGGTTTTGCCGCATTGGCAGCCTATCCGCACCGCTTGCAAGGATTTCGTTGCACCGGGCACAATCCAACCTATCCACTCCGGCACCGGCGCTTGATGCGGAACCTTTGGCATTCGCAGATCTCGGCCGATTGCTCTGACATTCAATTCTTCTGATTGGATTGCCGATAGCGACGATGGGCCAGAGGACTGGCCTCTTCTGGACAGTATTGGACACGGCTTCGCCCTCAGACCGTGCTTCTCCATGGGGGTGACACCGGGGGCAAGATCCGCGCCTGACAATGTGGGGCGCCGAAATGGGCGTCGTCAACTACCGCCACGCGGGCGGCGCGAATCGGGATGGCAGAGAATTGCCTCGAAAGGCCCACGTCTCTTTCGCGGGCGGAAATGCAGCTTTCAGTCCCAAGTTGCCTGAATTTCAGAAGAAATCGGACGAACAGCCGCGCCTGTGTGGCGGCCAAAGGATTCGTTGACATGTTCATCCAAATTGATAACGTTTCAACTAAGTTGAGTTTCGCGCCCTGCAAGGGGCCATTTCAGGGAGGAAATGAGAATGACGATCAACAAGCTGAAACTGGGTCGCCGTGGACTGCTGGCACTATCAGCGGCCGCGATGCTTGGGTCTTTGGCCCGGCACATGCGGATGATCTGTCGGGTGATCTGGTGATCATGCAGTGGCAGGGCGGGGTCGATGCCGAGATGTGGGGTAAGCTGGAGGCGGCGTTTACCGCCGAGCATCCCGGCGTGACGGTCAAGGAATTGAATACGTCAGGCCAAGGCGATGTGCGCGGCCTGATGCGGACCGCGCTGATGAGCGGCGAAGTCGTGGATATCATCATCAACACCTGGCCCGCATTCCGGGCGGAATTGGTGGCTTCGGGAACGCTGCGGCCGCTTGACGATCAATGGGCTGCGATGGGTTGGGACAAGCGATTGAATCAGTCGTGGCGCGATCTGGGCACGACTGATGGAAAAACCTATGGCATCAGCTACACCTACGGCGACCGCTCTGGCATCTGGTACAAGCCAAGCACCCTTGCCAAGGCCGGCTTGAGTGCGGCCCCGACGGATTGGGCGGGTTTCCTTGCCAGTTTCAAGGCGTTGTCGGATGCCGGGATTGCCGAACCTATCGCCATGCCGGGCAAATACTGGGCCCATGCCGAATGGTTTGAGACCCTGCTGGCCCGTACCGCCGGGGTAGAGTTCATGGCAAAACTGGCCCGCCATGAGGCCAAATGGACCGACCCCGAAGTCAAAACCGCGCTGATGAAATATCGCCGAAATGGTTGCAGGCTGACTGCTGCGGCAATGCAGCCAGCATGCTGGCCAATGACTGGGACGGCTGCTGCCGGTCAGGTTTTCAGCGACAAGGCGGGCTATCTGTTGATGGGCATGTGGGTCAATGCCACCGCCAAGGGCGATTACAAGCTCGACCGAGGGTACGGATTATTCCTATTTTCCAGTTCCCGGCCTTGGGCATGGGCCATGACGATACCTCCGTCGTCGATGCAAAGGAACTTAACCTGACCGCGAATGGCGCAAACCCTGCGGCGGCGGACGCCTTTGCCGATTTCATCACCTCCAAGGCGGCGGCGGACATCTCTGGCCGACTATGGCTATGCCTCGCCCTCGTCCGAGGCGGACGCGTCGAAGCTGGGGCCGGTTCAGCAGACCGCAACGGCGGCGGTTGCGGCGTCCAAGGTGCAGTTCGTGCTGGGCGACCTGTTGCCGGGCGATCTGGTCGATGAATACCGCGTCCAGTTGCAAAAGTTCCTGCAAGACCCGTCCGAGGCCAATGTTGATGCCGTGCTGGCGGCCATCGAGGCCAAAGCGGCGACGGCCTACTGAAATGGCCGGGCCTGCTACCGCTTCCGTAGCAAGGCCCGGTGCTTGGCCGGGTCGTCGGGCGGGCGAACACCGCCCACCCGACGGCGCCGTGCCTTGGGTCAGGGGAAACCTCGTTCCTGCTGATCACGCCCGTACTGATCTTGTTCACGATTTCCGCGGTCTATCCGCTGATCGAGACAATCCGCCTATCCTTCTTTGACATCAAGGGCATGAACCCGGCAAAGTATGTGGGGTTCGGCAACTACCTGGACCCTGTTTTCCGACGCCACGCTTTCGCGGAACCATCGTGACGACGGTGATCTTTACGCTTGGCGACCACGGTGATTTCCGTGTCGCTGGGCTGGGTGCTGGCCATGTTGTGTGCCTTTGCCCCACGTGAGACCGCACCATTCCGGGTGATGATCTTCATGGCCTTCGGCATATCCGAAACCGTGTCTGGCTACATGTGGATCTCCATGCTGCGCCCCGATGAGGGGGGTCTGCTGAACGCGGTCATAGGTCTGGTGATCCCCGGCTTTTCACATGCCTGGCTTGGCGACGTGAATACCGCCCTGTGGGCCATCGTGATCGCGGCCAGTTGGAGCGGGGTGGGCCTGCCCCTGATGCTGTGCTCGGCCGCCGTGCAATCGATCCCGCGCACCGTGCTGGAGGCCGCCTATATGGACGGGGCGAAGCCCCTGTCGGTCATGCGGCACATCATGATGCCGCTGTCACTTGCCGGGGGTTCGGGTGTCGATATTCATCAACCTTCTGGGCGCACTGCGGGCCTTTGACATCATCTATGTGCTGACAGGCGGCGGGCCGGTCCGGTCGACCGAAACGGTGGGCTATTTCATGTACCGCGAGTTGATGACGCAGTTCAAGCTGGGCTACGGCGCGGCCGCAACGGTGGTGCTGCTGATCGCGGTCCTGATCGGTTTCGCTGCCCGCCATCATTCAGCGTACAGCAGGTGCGAAATGATCGGCAAGACTCCGCGCTGGACGATCTGGGTGGTGGGCGTGATTGCGTGCATCTGGGTCATTCCGATTTTGGGCATCGTGGTGACCTCGATCCGCCCGCCGCAGGATGTGGCCGATGGGGTGGTGGCGGTTGGATCATATCCGCTTCACGCTGGATGCCTGGGTGCGGGTCTGGTCGGCATATCCGCTGGCGCGCGTCCTTTCTAACGACGGCAGAGCTGGCCGCGATTGCGACCGGTGCCACGATGCTGCTGACCCCCGCCGCCGCCTATGCCTTTCACTATCTGCGCTTTCCGCTGCGGCGAGGCGCTGCTGATCCTGATCATCAACGCCTTCGTCCTGCCGCAGCAGGTCGTGATCATCCCGCTGTTCCAACTGTGGCGAAGCCATGGGCCTGATCGACCATTTCGCGGCTGTGCTGATCCCTTATGTCGGACTGTCCTTTGCCTGGTCGATCTTCTCTGGTGAAGAATTTCCTGGAGGACTTCCCCAAAGACCTGATCGAGGCCGCGCGGATCGACGGCTGTGGCCCGATGTCGACCTTTACCCACGTCGTGCTGCCCAACATGCTGAGCCCGATCTTTGCCGTCGGCATCCTGCAATTCCTGTGGACGTGGAACGCGCTGTTGTTGCCGATGCTTTACCTGCGCACGTCCATCCCGCTGCCGGTTCTGCTGACCCGGGTGTCGGGCACCTATGACCTGAACTGGGATCTGCGGTCGGTGGCAGCCATCGTCACCACCTCAGTCCCGCTGCTCATCTTCATCGTCTTTCAACGCTACTTCGCGGCTGGCAGCCAAGTCAGCTCCGGAACCAAGGAGTAAGTCCCATGCAAAAACCCCTGCGCTATCGTCAGATCCATCTGGACTTCCACACCTCTGAACATATCCCGGACATCGGTGCGGCCTTTGACCCGCAGGATTTTGTGGCGACGCTGCAGGCGGCCCATGTGGACAGCATCACCGTCTTTGCCAAATGCCATCACGGCTGGTCCTATTACCCGACCGAAGTGGGCGCGCCGCATCCCGGCCTCGCCCGGCCCGATCTGCTGGGCGACATGATCACCGCGCTGAACGCGGCCGATATCGAGGCGCCGGTCTACATCTCCGTCCAATGGGACGAGCGGAATGCCCGCCTGCACCCGGAATGGCGGGCGCGGTCGGCCACGGCGGGCAACCGGTTCGACCCGGGGCAGTTGCAGGCGGGCTGGCACACCATCTGCCTGAACCATGCACGCCTACCGCGCCGAACTGCTGGCCCATGCGCGCGAGGTGATGCACGCGCTATCCCACCACGCCCGGCCTGTTCTTTGACATCATCCTGCCGCCCGATTGCGTTTGCGCCGAATGTCTGGCGAGAATGCAGGCGAACGGGGCTGAACCCGGAAGACCCGGCCGACCGGTTGATCAATGATGAGGCGGTCAACGAACGCTTCCGGTCCGAGATGAGCGCGGCCCTGCGGGCCGAGTTCCCCGATCTGCGGATTTTCTACAACTGCGGCCATATCCACAAACAGGGCCCGCAGCGCTTTGCCCCCTATACCCATCTGGAGCTGGAAAGCCTGCCGACCGGCGGCTGGGGCTATGACCACTTCCCCTCTTCGGCGCGCTATGCCGTGCCGATGGGGTTTGATGTTGTCGCCCATACCGGCAAGTTCCACACCTCATGGGGTGAGTTTGGCGGGTTCAAGCATCCCGACGCCTTGGAATATGAATGCGCGCAGATGGTGTCGCTGGGGTCGAAATGCCTTGTTGGCGATCAGCTTGCACCCGGATGGGGCGATCAACCACGACACCTATGCCAGCATCGCCCCGGCCTATGCGCTGGTCGAAAAGCTGGAGCCCTATCTGCGCGGGGCGTCGCAAATCTCCGAGGTGGCCATTCTTGCGGCTGAGTATTTCAACGCGCGTGGGGCCCGCAATCACCACGCCGATGATGCCGCAGCACAGATGCTGCAAGAGATGAAGATACCCTTTCGACGTCATTGATCCCTCGGCCGATTTTGGCAAGTATCGCTTGCTGATCCTGCCCGATGAGGTGCGTCTGGACGCGGCCCTGACCGCCCGCCTTGCCGCCTATGTGAAGGCCGGGGGACATGCCATTCTGTCCGACCAATCGGGCCTTGGATGACGCTGGCCAGCCGCTGACCGGGCTTGACCTTGGGATCAGCGCCGATGGCACGTTGCATGACCGCAAGCCGTTCTATGCGACCTCTGGCCTGCCGGGTCTGCCGCAGGGGCCGTTCGTGGTTTACGGCAAGGCCCGCGCCATTCAGGCCAAGGGGGCCGAGGTTCTGGCCTTTGCCCTGCCCAGCTATTTCAACCGGACTTGGGCGCATTTCTGTTCGCACCAACATGCGCCCGACATTCCGGGCGCAGCGCCGATGGGGCCGCTGGTCACCGTCAAAGGCGGGCTCGCCTATATCGCCACGCCGATCTTTGGCACCTATCACGCCAGCGGCCAGCCGCTGTACCGCAAACTTGTCGCCGGCTTGATCCAGCGCTTTCTGCCCGACCCGATTGTGCAGACCGATCTGGCGACCACAGGCCGCGCCTCGGTCTCGGTGCAGGACAACCGTCATATCCTGCACATGTGGCACGGTGCGCCCACGGTGCGCGGGCGTGGGGCATGGGGCGAGGACGGCGTGATCCGCGTGATGGAGATGATCGAGGACGTGCAGACCATTGGCCCGGTCACCGCCCGCGTCCGCCTGCCCAAGGCACCTGTCCGGGTGTTTGACGCGCTGAGTGGGGCCGACATTGCCTGCACGGCAGTCGGCGGGGGCTATCACGAGGTGCGGTTGGACAAGTCTGCGCATCCACGCCGCCGTGGTCTTTGAGGGCAGCCGATGATCAAGGCTTTCGCGCCCTGTCCGGCCCCCCTAATCTGCCCGCCGGCGCGCGACGCGTCCTAAGGAGAAGGCATGGCCGACACACCCCAGTCCCGCGACCGCGCACCCACCATCGTTGATGTCGCCGAAAAGGCCGGCGTTGCGATCGGAACCGTCTCGCGGTTTCTGAACGGCGAGACGGTCCGGGCCGCCAACCGCGACATGATCGAGCGCGCCATCGCGGATCTGGGGTATCGCCGCAATGCCAGCGCCGTGGCGATGAAGACCGATGTGACGCGGATCGTCGGTTTCATGGCCCCGGCGTTGACCGAGTTTCATGCCGGCATCCTGGACCAGCTTAGCCGCCGGATGCGACTGACGGGCCGCGCCGTGCTGTCGTTCTGTCACGATGTCCAGCCCCGCTCTATCCACGAGGGGCTGGAGTTCTTTGCCGCGCACCGGGTCGATGCCATCGTGATGGACGGCGAAGAGGTCATGCGCAAGGACGTGCTGCACGCCTTGGAACGCAAGCAGACGTTGATCCTCTATGACAATGACTTGCCCGGAATTCCGGCGGACCGGGTGTTTGTGGACAACTGCGGTGCCTCTGCCCGGGCTGTGCGGCATCTTCTGGAACTGGGCCACAGCCGCATTGGCATCGTGACAGGGCAGATGCGCGACGCAACCGGCCGTGAGCGGTTGCAGGGCTATCACGATGCCCATGCCGACTATGGCATGGCGGTCGACCCTGAGTTGATCGTGGCTGGGAACTGGAGCCCGGACGGTGGGTATGAGGCGATTTCCAAGCTGATGACCTCGGCCGCGCCGCCGACGGCGGTATTCTCCTGCAACTACAACATGACGCTGGGGATCTTGGGCTATCTGCATCAAAAGGCCATCCGCCTGCCGCAGGACCTGTCCTTGGTCGGCTTTGACGATGTGCCTGCCCTTCGCCTGCATCAACCCGGTATCACCGCTGTCGGCCAACCCATCGACCGCATTGCGGATACCATTGCCAATCTGATTGAGACGCGTCTCGGCACGCCCGGCGAGCCCGGCAAACGCGATTTCCGTCTGGAATGCGACATCATCCTGCGTGGATCAACGCAGCGCCCCCGTTAGAAAGGACTTCCCATGGCGACCGTGCAGCTACGAAGGGTCAGCAAGAGTTACGGCGGGCATGAGGTGATCCGCGATCTGAGCCTAGAGGTCGCGGATGGGGGCTTTACCGTGTTTGTTGGGCCGTCGGGATGTGGCAAATCCACCTTGCTGCGGATGATCGCCGGGTTGGAGACGATTTCAAACGGCGACCTGCTTATCAACGGGACGCGCGCCAATGACGCCGATCCGATAGAGCGCGGCGTGGCGATGGTGTTTCAGAACTATGCGCTTTACCCGCATATGACCGTGGCCCAGAACATCGGCTTTTCGCTGCGGATGGCAGGCCTCACCAAGCCCGAGATTGCCGCCAAGGTCGCCGCAGCCGCCGCATCGCTGCAGATCGAAGCGCTGATGAGCCGGAAGCCTGCGCAACTGTCCGGTGGTCAGCGGCAGCGGGTCGCCATCGGTCGCGCCATTGTCCGCAACCCCGAGGTGTTCCTGTTCGATGAACCGCTGTCCAACCTCGACGCCGAATTGCGCGTGTCGATGCGGGTAGAGATTGCCCGTTTGCACCAGCGTCTGGGTGCCACCATGATTTATGTCACCCATGACCAGACTGAGGCGATGACGCTGGCTGACACAATCGTGGTGTTGCGTGCGGGCACGGTGGAACAGGTTGGCACGCCGCAAGCCCTGTATGATGAGCCAGAAAACGCCTTTGTTGCGGGGTTCATCGGGTCGCCGCGGATGAACTTCATCACGGCGAAGGTTTCGGATGGCGTGGCGATTTTTCCCGGCGCACGCGGTCCGTTGCAGATATCCATGGCGGACCAGACCGTGCAAATCGGCATCCGCCCTGAGCATCTGATGATCCGCGACGAGGGGGCAGCCTTCGACATTCAGGTTGAGATGGTTGAAAACCTTGGCGGCACCCGCTTTGCCCATGGCGTTCTGTCCGACGGCACAACGGTCGTGGCCGAGGCCCGCGAACATCCCGGCTTGCGGGCCGGGGATCGCATCCCGCTGGCCTTTGCGCCCGGCCGCAGGATGTACTTCACCCCGGAAGGCGCGCGTCTGCGGGTGCAGGGATGAGCCGAGAGCTTTGGTACAAAAGCCCGGCTTTCGAATGGACTGACGCGCTGCCGCTTGGCAATGGTCGGCTTGGGGCGATGGTCTTTGGCGGCGTCACGCGGGACGAATTTCAGCTGAATGAAGACACCCTGTGGTCGGGTGGCCCCTACAGCCCCGCCAATGCCGAGGCCCCGGCGCATTTGGCTGAGGTCCGCGCGCTGCTGTTTGCCGGGAGATATGCCGAGGCAGAGGCGCTCGCCAATCGTCATTTGATGGGCAAGCCCTATCTGGGCCTGTCCTATCAACCCGCCGGACGGTTGCTGCTGGATTTCGACAACCCGTCCCTGTTCGGGGACTATCGCCGCAGTCTTGATCTGTCGCGCGCCCTTGCCGAAACGCGCTATTCGCTGGAGGGCACCCACCATCTGCGCACCGCCTTTATCTCTGCCGCCGATGGCGTTCTGGTCATTCGCCTGACGGCTGATCGCCCCGCCGCCCTTAGCTTTGCCGCCGATTTTGTCAGCGAACAGCCGGGGGCGTTGACCCTGACTGGCAACCGCTTGCACTGGAACGGCCGTAACCGGGCCGAGCAAGGTATTCCCGCCGGCCTGCGCTGGTGTCTACAGGCGCGGATTTTGACCGATGGCGGCGTGGTGGCGGTGCAAGACGACCGGGTACAGGTAGCGGGTGCCAATTCCGCCACCCTTCTCTTGGATATCGCCACCAGTTTTCGCCGGTTTGACGATGTTTCGGGCGACCCCGAGGCGCAGAGTGAGGCCCGCCTGAACGCGGCGGAGGCCTTGGGCTATAACGCCTTACTTGCCCGCCATCTTGAAGCCCATGCCGCGTTGTGGGACCGCTTTGCCATCGAGTTTGGCACCTCACCCTCAGCCAGATTTGCCGACCAATGAGCGGATTGAGAAATTCGCGTCGGCCCCCGACCCCGATCTTGCCGCGCTTTATGTCGACTATGGCCGCTATCTGACCATCGCCTCTTCGCGCCCGGGCACCCAGCCTGCGAACTTGCAGGGCATCTGGAACAAAGAGGTGCGCCCGCCATGGGGGTCGAAAATGACCACCAACATCAACCTGCAAATGAACTATTGGCTGACCGATGCCGCCAACCTTGCGCCCTGCATGGAGCCGCTGATCGCCTTGGCTGAGGATCTGTGCATCACCGGGGCGGAAACGGCGCGGGTTCATTACGGTGCGCGGGGATGGGTTCTGCACCACAACACCGACCTGTGGCGCGGGACTGCCCCGGTCGACGGGGCGCAATGGGGCGTTTGGCCCACCGGCGGGGCGTGGCTTTGCGCCCAGTTGTGGGATCATGCGCGATTTGCTGGGTTCCCCGAACCCTTGGTTGCCCGCCTGCGTCCTATCCTTGAAGGGGCGGCACGGTTCTTTCTGGACACGCTGCAACCCCTGCCGGGCACGGATTTGTTGGTGACGTCACCGTCTTTGTCGCCAGAAAACGTGCATCCCCATGGGGCGACGATCTGCGCCGGGCCTGCGATGGACAGCCAACTGCTCCGCGATCTGTTCGACGCAACGGCTGCCGCCACCCAAGACCCTGCCCTGCGCGCCGAAGTGCTGGCCGCCCGCGCCCGCTTGCCTGCCGACCGGATCGGCGCGCAGGGCCAGTTGCAGGAATGGCTTGAGGATTGGGACGCCGCCGTACCAGAAATCCACCACCGCCATGTCTCACACCTGTATAGCCTTTATCCCGGCCTGCAGATCGACATACATCGCACGCCCGACCTTGCCGCGGCCGCCCGTCGGTCACTGGAAATTCGCGGTGATGATGCGACCGGTTGGGGTATTGGCTGGCGGATAAACCTTTGGGCGCGGTTGGGCGATGGGGAACGGGCCTATTCCGTGGTCCAACGGCTGCTGCACCCGGCCCGCAGCTATCCAAACCTGTTCGACGCCCACCCGCCGTTTCAAATCGACGGCAATTTCGGCGGGGCCGCAGGGATTCTGGAAATGCTGGCCCAGTCTGACGGCACGGACATTCACCTGCTGCCTGCGCTGCCAGAGGCCTGGGCTGAGGGGCGTGTAAGGGGGCTTCGGCAACGGGGTGGCGTGACGTTGGAGATGGAGTGGAAGGCTGCAACCATTCGCCGTTTGACTATCGATTGCGCAGTGCCGCTGTCAGGTCGGATCATCGGCAACGGCATCGTTTTGGCGCGTAATCTTCCGGCCGGTCGGACCGAGCTGGATCTTGGGGCGTGACAAAAGTTTGCGCTTTGAAACCATCGGCTAATTTGGTGAGTTGGGCTGATCGTCGTGCGCGGCAATCCTGTTGGGCCTGCCGTCCGGATTGCCGCGCACGCGTGGTTGCAGCGCCGACTTAGGTCGGCGTTTCTATCACGATCACCTCATGATCCGTGACCTCTGGGATTGTCAGTTCGATGTAATCGCCCACCTGCTGAACCGGGATCGCACCGCCCGCCACACGGGCTGTGGCTATTGCTGGACCGGTCCACGGCAGGCGCAGGCGGGCCGGGCCGACCGGGATCAACGCGTCTTGCCGACCGGGGGTTGGGGCCGTCACGATCCGGTTGTTCAGGTGAATGATGTGACGCGAACCTTGCACATAGCCAGCCACGGCCAGAAAACCGCCATTGACAGACACCGTCACCCCTGCGCGATCGCCCAGACACCAACGAACAGCATTCTCCAGAATCTGGGCATGTTCGAAAGAGCCTTCTCGGGCATAGCAGCGGTCCAGATCGGCGAGGACGGCCACCAGCCGTGCCGATCCGTTTTGCCGCACGGTGAGCGCCGGGATATCGCTGTAGGGCTGGCGCATCCATGATGTCTCGGGCGGATAGATTGGAAATGCGGGGATCCAAGTGGCGAGCACCTCGGTTCCCGGCAGTGCGCGCATCCTTGGCAACAGGCCGCCGAAGGGCAAGGTATCGGTCGCGTCCAGCTCTCTCAGGACCGGGTGACGTGCCGCCGTTGCAACGGGGGCAAATTCGTCGGCTGGACCATAGTGCCCGACCCGGTTTTCCGGCAAAAGCCTGAGATAGCTGTGGCGGAGCGGCACTTCGATGTCCGGGTCGGGAACGCCATCATCCCCAAGCGCGCCGCCAGCAACCGGTTCCAGGCCGAACAACTCTGCCAAAGCAGGCCGTTGCCGCCGTTGACCTGCGGCATCGCAAGTTCCGGTCTCACCAGTCATCACGAGTGAACCGCCCTGCCCTGCAAAGGCCTGCAATGCCTCCACATCGCTGTCGGACAGGATTGCGACATTGGGCAGGACCAGCACGTCAAACCGACCCGCGGCAGCGGCAATATCGGCGACCTCAACCGGCAGCCAGTCCATCCCGCCGCGTGCCAGAGCCCGTGTTGCGCCGCGATAGGGGGCTTGGGTACGTTCGGACGGCCGGTCGCGACCGAACAGGTCATGATTGGCCTGACTCCACACCACCCCGATCCGTGCCGTCGGGCGGCGGTTGATCAGGATGTCTTGGTTGGCCTCATGCCAGCCGAAAATCGGCTCAGCTGTCTGGTATTGGCGGCGATCCTCATGGCTCGCGCCAATATGGTGCCACCACGGTTGAATGCCGCCCGCGAAACCAGCCGACGACCACAGCCGCACCTCGGCGGGTGGCATAGAGGCCAGCCGGAAAGCCGGGCTGCCCAGTTGATATTGCGGCATGGATTCCGGGATCAGTTTATCCCAGCCCAACAGTTCGTGCAGCCGCCGCCCGGCCTCGGCGTTCTGTTCAAATCCGTCTTCACGCGAACGGCGCTGATGGTCCAGCATGATAATCTCGGACCGTTTCAGGATTTCCCGCAGGTCGATGAAGCGGTTGCAATTGTTCAGCACCTCACCCGACAGCATCCCCATCCAGCGGCAATGCTCGCCCCCGGCGGCCATGGTCACCGCGTTGTTGGCGTCCCACAGATCGGTGCGGCGCCGGTAGTTCCACGCGATCCACGCCTGATAGTTTGGGTCATCCCAATCGTGGGCTGCGGGCAGATCGTGGCCCTCGGCGGCGAATTGGTCGCGGCAATGGGTGCAATAGCAAATCCGGGTCCGTGGGAGGCCCGCCCAAGAGTTGTCGGCAAAGCCGTCGGGGTGGCTGCGGTCGATGATCTCACGCATCACGCCGGGCAGATAGTCGGAGTAGTAGGGCGAATTGATGCAGGTGACGTATTTGTCGGCCTGGGTCCACGGGTCACCGTTGGACTGCCGTGCGATCCAGTCGGGATGGGCCTGAAAGAAATCCTCGGCGACGCGGTTGGAATCCATCCGGGCGATGACGGCCAGACCTTCCTCACGCGCGGCGGTGACGATCTCACCATAGAGATCCCGGTCGCCCAGCGTTTCGGCCCGGTGGTGCAGGGGGAATTCGGACGGATAGTAGGCAACGATCCCGCCTGCGTTGACGATAACACCTTGAATCTGGGTCCGCTTCCAATGCGCCCGCCAGAAGGCAGCGTCATAGCGGGTCGGGTCAATCTCGGTCAGGTTGGTCTGTGCCCAGCGCAGAGCGGTGCGGTACCAGGGAGCGTGGTCCATGGAGCATGTCCTTTCGACAGTGATTATGGGATCGCTACGGGCGGTTCAGTCCGTCGCGATTGGATTTGGTTTGGCAAAGTGGCAAGCTGCGAACTGGCCGGGGGCCACTTCGTTCAACGGCGGGCGTTCTCGCAGGCAAACGTCCTGTGCTATCGGGCACCTTGTGTGGAATGCGCAGCCACTCGGAACGGCCGAAGGGCTGGGCACATCGCCTTCCAAGAGGATGCGGTGGGATACCTCATCCACCTCTGGCTCAGGTGCTGCGGACAACAGGGCCTGCGTGTAGGGATGCTGCGGCGCGTCGTAGATCTGCCGTTTTGGGCCGATTTCAACGATCCGACCCAGATACATCACGGCAACCCGGTCGGCGATAT
This sequence comes from uncultured Alphaproteobacteria bacterium, assembly GCA_963781185.1. GTDB lineage: Bacteria > Pseudomonadota > Alphaproteobacteria > Rhodobacterales > Rhodobacteraceae > Stagnihabitans. Next base: position 72,093 of record CAWAEL010000014.1, on the reverse strand, counting down.
GACGGACCACGGCCAGATCATGCGAGATGAACAGATAGCTGAAGCCGTCATCGCGTTGCAGATCCTGCATCAGGTTGATGATCTGCGCCTGAATGGACACATCGAGTGCCGAGACCGGCTCATCCGCCACGATGAAGGCCGGGTTCAGCGCAATGGCCCGCGCGATGCCAATCCGTTGACGCTGTCCGCCTGAAAACTGGCGCGGCAACCGGTCCATATAGCCCGGCGGCAGGCCAACTTTGACCAAAAGCTCTGCCACGCGCTCTCGGCGGGCGGTGCGGCCTTTGACGGTGCCAAAGATTTCCAGCGGTTCGCTGATGATCTGGCCAATGGTGCGGCGGGGACTGAGAGAGCCGTAGGGGTCCTGAAAGATGATCTGCAGGCGCTGCCGCATACGGCGCATTTCGGACGCGCCCAGTTTGGCGATATCCTGCCCCTCAAACCAGACGGAGCCTTCGGTTGGGTCGATCAGGCGCAACAGCAGGCGGCCGAGCGTTGACTTTCCGCAGCCGGATTCCCCGACAAGCGCCAACGTCTCACCCTTTGCCACATCAAACGTGACGCCATCGACGGCGCGCACGGCATCTGACCCACCACCGAGCCAGCCACTGTTTGCGCCCCCGAAGGTCTTTCCAAGGCCCTCGGCCCGCAACAACCCGCTCATGTCGCCACCTCGCACATCGATGCCCCGACTTGGTTGGCTGTCACCCAGCAGGCCGCGCGATGGCCGTCGCCGAATTGGAACATCGGCGGCATTTCAGCTGCACAGCGATCCATCGCCAAGGAGCAGCGGGCACGGAACGGGCAGCCTTGCTTGATCGTGCCAGCCATCGGGACCGACCCCGGTATCTGGAACAAACGCTCTTGCTCGCGGTCCTTGCGCGGAACACTTTCCAACAGCCCGCGGGTATAGGGATGGGCCGGGTTGCGCAGCACCGTGCGGATATCGGCATCCTCAACCACGTGGCCAGCGTACATGACGATGACGCGGTCACAAACATCGGCGATCACCCCCAGATCATGTGAGATCATCAGGATCGCCGTGCCAGTCTCACGCCGGATTTTCTTCATGAGTTCAAGCACCTGGGCCTGAATGGTCACATCGAGCGCCGTCGTCGCCTCATCCGCGATCAGAAGTTTGGGCGAACAGGCGAGGGCCATGGCGATCATCACCCGCTGACGCATACCGCCGGAGAATTGGTGCGGATACGCGCGCAAACGGCCCTCTGGATTGGGGATGCCGACCAGACGCAACATCTCTACCACCCGGTCATGCCGTTTGTGCCGATCCGGCCAGCCGTGGAGGAACAGCGCCTCACCGATCTGGTCACCAATGGGCATCACGGGATTGAGCGATGACATCGGTTCTTGAAAGATCATCGCGATGTCACGGCCACGAATTTCAGGCATCTCTGACTCTGGCACGTCCAGCAGGTTGCGGCCCTCAAATTCGATCCGGCCTTTTGTCACCCGACCGAGACGGTTGGGGATCAGCCCCATGATGGCGAGCGATGTGACTGACTTGCCCGACCCGCTTTCGCCAACAAGGCCAAGCGTGCCGCCCGCCTCGATGTCAAAGCTGACGCCGTCAATAACGCGCAGTATTGCGCCTTTTTGGCCGAAATCGACCGAGATATCGCGGACGCTGAGAAGTTTGCTCATGATGCGTTATCCGGGTCCAGCACGTCGCGCAGCGCGTCGCCGATCAGGTTGAAGGCCAGCACGACCAGGGTGATCAGCAGACCAGCCCCGACGATTGGCCAAGGCGAACCGAACAGATTGTTCAGCCCGTCGCGGATGATGTTGCCCCAGGACGGGTTGGGCGCCTGCGTGCCCATGCCGAGGAAGGATAGCGACGCCTCCAACCGGATGGCAGACGCGACCCATAGGGTGATCAGCACCACAATTGGCGCGGCGATGTTTGGGATCACGTGCCGAATGATGATCATGGGTGTGCGCAGACCGACCGCGATGGCCGCCTCGACATAGGGCTCTTGTTTGACCGACAGGGTAGAGGCGCGGGCCACGCGGGCGAAACCCGGGGTGAAAGCGACTGTCAGCACGGCGACGATATTCCAGAACCCACCGCCGAGCACTGCCGCAATCAGGATTGCCAGCAACAGCTCGGGGAAGGCGAGCAGCAGGTCGATGACACGGGAAATGATCCGGTCCGGGATGCCGCCAAAGTAGCCCGCAGTTACGCCGAGAATGGTGCCGAAGAAAGCAGCCAGCAGCGGGGCGACAAAGCCAAAGATCAAGGAGTTGCGAGAGCCGAAGATCAACCTGCTCATCACATCGCGGCCAAACTGGTCGGTCCCCAGCCAGTGGTCAGCCGAGGGCCCTTTGTTCACGGAAAGAATGCTTTGTGACACCGGGTCATGGGGCGCAATTGCCGGGGCAAAGACGGCGACCACCACGAAGGCGATGACAATCAGCAAAGCGATGATCGTCGCGGGCCGGGAGAGTATGACGTACAGAAGTATCTTGTACGTTGAGATCGGCGGTGGCACCGGCTCTAGCAGCGTGGTGACCGTGGCGGGGTTTTGTTCGGTCATTGCACACGGATCCTTGGGTCCACCAAGACATAAACCAGATCCATCAACAGGTTGATGCCAACCACGAACAGCGCGAACACTGTGACGCCAGCCTGGATCACCGCGTAGTCACGCTCGGCAATGGCTGAGATCAGCAGCTTGCCGATGCCCGGGCGATTGAACACCATTTCGATGGCGACCGAGCCTGACAGCGCCGACAGCGTCGAAAGCCCAAGGCCCGTTGTCAGCGGCAGCAGCGCGTTGCGCAGGCCGTGGCGGTAGATCACCCGCGGTTCGCGGGCGCCTTTTGCGCGGGCGGTGCGGATGTAGTCCTTGCCCAACACCTCCAGCAAAGCGGTTCGGGTCAGTCGTCCCAGAAACGCCGCCTTGATGAAGGCGAGGGTCAGCGCCGGCAGGAAGACGTGGTACATTCGGTCTGCAAACCCGTCGCCACCACCGTTGATCGGAAACCACCGCAGGTTCAGCGAAAAGGTTATCAGAAGCAGCGCCCCGAGGTAGAAGTCAGGCACTGCATAGCCGATCAAGGAAAAGCCCCGCATGGCCGAGTCTGGCGGCCTTGTTGGCGTTGGTTGCCGCCCAAACCCCCAAAGGCACCCCGGCGGCCACCCCCATCATCACCGACGCAAGCGTCAGTTCGATGGTATAGGGCAGGTTGTAGCCGATCAGACTGATCACCTCGCGCCCGTTCATCAGGGACTTGCCGAAATTCAGCGTCAGCATGTTGCCAAGAAAGCTGAAATACTGCTGCCACAACGGCTCATTCAGTCCCATCTTGTCGCGGAAGGCGTCCAGCTGCTCTGCCGTCGCAAGGTCCCCCAGCGCCGCGATGGCCGGGTCGCCGGGCAGGACTCGCATGGCGAGGAACACCAGTGAAAGGACGAGCAACACTGTTGGTATTGCGTCCAGAAGTCGGATGGCTATGTAGCGGATCATCCGGCTCCCTCCGGTTGTGAAGATTGATTGGACACTACCTGCCTCATTCCTGCAAGGCCAGGTAGTAGGGTTGGTTCGACAAGTCATCTGCCAGACCCGGTGCCAGCTTCGGCACACCTGCCTCGGTCAAAGAGACAAAGAATTGCAGATGGTACGGGCTGTCGAGGTAGTCCCCCGGGATCGTGGCCGAATGGACATTGCCCTTCGTCTGCATCGGCATTTCGCGCCAGCGTTGCGACTGATCGACAACACGGTAGCGCAGAACCGGGGCGCTATCGGCTGCACCTTCATAGCGCACGGTAAAGTCTTTGCCGCGTGTGAAGGTTTGGGGTGCGACGACAGTGTTGGCCTCGGCGACCGCGATCCTTGCCTTCAACGCGGCCACCGCCGCTTCGCCTTGGGGCGTCAGGGCCAGGGTTTCAGTCCGCCGCATCGCGCGCCGACCTTCGATATCCTGAATCTCAGCCCGCATCTCGGCTTGTCGTTGCTGCCATGACCCGCGCAGCCAGCTTTCAGGGCCATAGGTCAGATCATCGTGGTAGACATCACGGCTGACGTCCGCGATCCGGTCCCAAGCCTGTGTCGACCGCTTGGCATGGTCGAGCAAAGGCTCGATCAAATGCGTGGCCTCTGTCGCGACAAAGAGTTCGGCCCAGATTGCTGCGCGGTAACGCTCGGCAAAGAACCGCGCGATGCCGGCACAGATTTCGACGTCAATCAGGATGCGCCGTGCCTCTGGTCGCAGCAGATCTTCGCAGCGTTTGGCCTGCATCAGTGCGATCTCGCAGCCTTCGGCCAGTTCGATCAGCCATTCGGCCACATCAAGCGGCGTGTAGCGATGCTCTGCCTGACCAGCGAGGAGTTTTTCGGCCCATTCCCGTGCCGTTGCAAAGAGCTCGCTGTCAAATGTCGGCGCATTGCCGAACCGCACCGGCCCCTCCATATCGCGGCCAACGGCGAGCAGACCCTCACCCCCGAGCAGACCGATATTGGAGTAGATCTCTGGCCAGTAGTGGTTGTTCGACGCAGAGGGCGCGTGGGTGAGGGTGACCAGCGGCAGCACCCGGCTGGCGAGCGAAAGACCGGCCTCGCAGGCATCGGCCGCATCGCCGCAGGTGGCGCGCAGGTGCCGCATCCAGCCATCACGCGGACCGTCGGGATTGTAGAGGCCACGGCCCCAAACCCGGTAGGTATAGGCGAACTTCTCCCAATCACGCTTGGGCGCGAGGCCTTGTTCTTGGTAGTTGAAACGTTGACCCGGAACGCCGGTGCCCATCCGGCCCTTGAAGCTGAGCGGCTCGCACCATTCCACCCCATCCGACCCGGCGAACATCGACAGCCGCCCATAGCCACCAGCCAATTTCGGATCACCCCAGACCAGCACGCGCTGGGTTCCGGCCCAGATACGATAGAGGACGGAGTAGTCCTTGTCCTTGGCGAGCAGGTCGCCATAGCTGTAGCGCAGGAACCTGCGAGACCCTTCGGACAGCTTCTCACGCTCGCTGCGGGGTTTTTCCGGCGGATACTCTTTGTTGCGGATCGAGGACTGGTGATATGCCAACCCCATGTGTTCAGCCAGATATTTGGGCGAGGCGGCAATCGGCATCCCAGAGTCACGCGCCAGACCCAGCAGTTTGAAATCCAGGCCCTTGCCGTGCTGATCAATTTCGACCGGACGCCCGGCCGCGGCTACGCCAGCGAAGGCTTCCTGCCAGAAATCATAGTTGCCCTCAGCAATACCGCCTTCGACGTGGACGCGGAACGTCAGGCCGGTGATTTCCGGCACCTCAAGCAGAACCTTGGTGATGGCGGCCTTGCAATAGGCTGTCAGGTTGTCATTGCCGATGCCATCGACGTGGTAGTTTGCATTCGGCACATCATCAAAGTCGTAGTTTTGGGTCCACAGGGCCAGTTGGAAATCGAGGCCGCGCCGGGCCGCCTCTTGGCCGATGAATTTCAGCGTTGCCAGATTGCGGTCACGCTCTTCATCCGACAACTCGCGGACCCGGACGTCATGGCCGGGGACATCGAACAGGAACGGATAGGGGAAGTAGAAGTAGACGTCGCGGATCCAGGCGTTGTGATAGGGATAGTTGTAGGCCATGCCCAACGTCAGCGCGAAACGGTTAAAGCGGTTGGTCGCCAGCATCGTCAGATAGTCGCGCCAGCCTTGGCGATCGTGGAACCATTCCTTGTCCTCCTCTTCCGAGCAGAACAGCCGCGCGATGGACCGGATGCGGGCGCTGGGCTTTTCGACCAAAGGCATCGGGCCGGCAAAGGGATCACCGCCACCTGCATGACGCACGCGGTCGGCCAGTTCGGTCAGGGCATAGACGAGGCCACGGGCATCATGGCCCCAGACCTTTATGCCGGTGTCGTCGCGCCAGATTGCGAAACTCTCTGCGACCTGCGGCACCTCGACGGGCGCGGTGGCCGGGTCACTGACCACGGTGATCGCAACCCCGGCCTTCACGCCCTTCAACGACAGAGCAGCGGAAATCTCGTCGCGTGCCCAAAGCGGCGCGCCAGTTCCGGTCAGGCCGGCCGAATCTTTGAAGTTGAGTTCTGGATCGAAAGTCATCGCATCATCCATGTATCACAGGCCGCATGACGGCTGTTTGGGTCAAATTGGGAATGGGTGGGGTGCGGCGTGGGAGTACCGCCGCACCCGGTGCCAGACGATCAGCGTCAGCCGATGATCTTGGCTTTGGTCAGGGGCCAGTTGACGTAGCCCGAACTCGACGACGAAGCCGAGGTCCACTTTCGGAGAACGCACCATCATCCAGCCATTGTCCGAAATCGGCATGACCACGGCGTCGCGCAGCATCTGGGCGTCGACCTGTTGAACCAGAGCCAGACGCTTTTCGAGATTGGGCTCGGCCAATGCCTGCGCTAGCAGATCGTCGACCCCAGGCATCGCCACGCCGTAGTGGCTGAAGTTCTGGCCACCTTTGCCGTCCGCTTTGACTTCAGCCGTTTTGACCAGATACTGGACGAGCGGCTGGGTCGACACCGGCGGCAAGGCCGATGACATCTGGGACAGCGTGTTTGTGGCAGCGTTCTGATCGGCGTGAAATGCCGTGTGATCCTTGATGTTCAACTCCATGTTGACACCGATCCGGCGCAACTGATCCTGAATCATCAGCATGATCGAAGAATAATCTTCACGCTGCGACGTGTCATTGGGGAAGGTGAAGCCGTCCGGATATCCGGCCTCGGCCAGCAGGGCCTTGGCTTTGTCCGGGTTGTAGACGTAGGCCACATCTTCTGGAACCGTCTCTGCCGTGAAGCCACCCGGGAACGATTGCGGGTTGAGCCCGTAGGTCCGCGTGCCGAATGGTGCGAGGGCGGCGACGATCTCATCCCGGTTGATGCCGTAGAAGAACGCTTGCCGCACCCGAACGTCATCAAAGGGCTTCTTCGTCAGGTTGAAGTGCATGGTGAAGAAGCTGCCGGGGCTCGCGACGTCAAACAGAAGATCGGGGTTCTGCGCCTTGATCGAGTCCGCCCAGCCGGGGGCACGCACGCCATCGGCCATGTGTACATCACCGGACAGGATCGCCAGCGTCCGCGCCGTCGTGTCGGCGATATACATGAACTGAATGCGTTCTGTGACGGGTGGCGTGTCCCAGTGATCGGGGTTGGCGACCACGGTCAGGCCCTGCCCCGGATCGGCGTGCAGCTCTTCGAGCATATAGGGACCGGTTCCAATCGGGTCCATTCCGATCGGCTCTTCGCCCTTCTCTTCGACCGCTTTGCGCGACATGATGCAGGCATCATAGTCACTTAGCACCCCCAGCAGGAACAACGGGTCGGTCTGTTTCAGCTTGAACGTCACAGTGTAGGGGCCGTCAGCGACCACTTCTTCAATATTCTTGAACTTCGGACGGACGCCGCCGATGCGTTCTGCATCCCGAACCCGGTCGAATGTGAATTTCACGTCGTCAGAGGTGAAATCGCCAAAGCCCTTCTGGAATTTCACGCCTTCGCGCAGTTGCAGCGTCCAGGTTTTTCCGTCTGGGGTCGATGTCCAGCTTGTCGCGAGGCGCGGGACCAGTTCGTCCATCGACTTCGGGAAGTGCCAGTTCGGCAGATCCAGCAATTTGTCGTGGATGTGGATGATCGCGTTGTTGTCCACGCCTTGGATTGACTTGTGGGGATCAATGTTGCGCAGGCCGCGCGCTGAATAGGCGACCCTGAGCGTCCCAGTGTCCTGTGCAAAGGCCGTGGTGCCAAAGCTTGAGGCAATGCTTGCCCCTGCGATGGACGCACCTACGCGCCCGACGAAACCGCGTCTGGTAAGTTTCATTTAGTCCTCCCTGTGCTGCCCATCTGCTTTTGGTGCGGACGGGTCCCTTTTCCGCAGCCTCCCGCCGCGTGGCCTTCGCGTCAATGACAGCGCTACCATCTAAATTGGTAGCGCTGTCATCACCCCGTTGTCAACAATCAATCCACATGCTAACCCGCAAAATAGACTAAGTGTCTGGAAGGACAGGCGGACAAGTGGCCACCAAGAAATCAGATCGCGGGCTGACGCTGGCCGATGTGGCCCGAATCGCCGGCTGCAGCCCGATCAGTGCGTCACGCGCATTGAACACGCCCGATGTCGTGTCTGCCGATTTGCGCCAGCGTGTCGCGATGGCGGTCGAAAAGCTGGGCTACCGTCCGAACCTGAACGCCCGTGCGCTTGCCTCAATCCGGACCAATGTTGTGGGGGTTCTGGTTCCGTCGCTGACGCAGCACATTTTCACCGACGTGCTGCGCGGCATCTATGATGGATTGCAGCCGACCAAATTCCGCGTCCTTCTCGGCAACACCCATTATGACAATGCCGAGGAAGAGCGTCTTGTCGGCGAATTTCTCGGTCAGAAACCGGCAGCGATGATCGTCTCAGGGGCTGAGCAACGGCCCAGGACGCGCAAAATGCTGGAAGAGGCAGGTTGCCCGGTTATCCAGATCATGGATCTTACCGACGATCCGATTGATTGCATCGTGGGGTTCTCGCATTTTCAAGCCGGGTATCTGATGACCAAGCATTTGATCGCACAGGGATATCAGCATATTGGCTTCGCGGCCGGTTGGGTGAACCATCGGTCAGGCGGGCGGATGAAGGGCTGGCGCAGCGCGCTGGAAGAGGTTGGTCTGTACGACCCGCAACTGGCCGTGGCTGGTAGTGTCGAAGACCCTGACATTGGCGTCACACTGATCGGGTCAACCAACAGACGCCTGGGTGAGGCCACAAGCGCGATGGATGGCCGCAAGTTTCTGAACGTTCTGTTGACACGCGAACCAAAGCTCGACGCCGTCTTCTGCAACAACGACATTCTGGCGCTGGGCGTACTGTTCGAAGCGCAATCCCGCGGCATCGCTGTGCCACAGGAGTTGGGGATCGCCGGTTTCAACGATGCCGAAATCGTCGCCGCCGCGCATCCGGGCCTGACGAGCCTGCGCACCCCCCGCTATGAAATCGGCCTGCGCGCTGTGCAGGAAATCCAGGATCGGCTGGAAGGCCGGCCCGGCGGAGAACGGGTCATCGACTTGGGCGTAGAGGTCGTAACACGCGCCAGCACGGCCAGGCGCGGCTGATTTTTGATTCGCTGGTTCAGGAAGCGGACCCGGCCGCTGCTGCCACCGCTTGGGCGAAATCGCTGGGCGATGCGGAAAGAATGCCACATTGGGCCGCGGCAAAGAACGTGTCGACAGAGGCGCCGACGTTTTCGAGCAACTCCCCCCGCAAAGCGCTTTCCAGATCGGGGATGATCCTTGGTGGCGTCACGAAGAAATCGCCGGTGAAAACCACCTCGCGGATGCGGGCCTGTGTCGGCCCCTCTAGCCGCAGATGCGCGGAGATCGTCCCGCCAGTGCTGGCATGACTTGCCGAACGGACATCCGCCAGCGTCGCAGGATTGTCGATGCCATAGACGAAGTCGTCCTGACCGATTTCATCATCGAACACGCGGGCAGCGGCCGTTCCTCGGCATCGTCAATTTCCCCCCATGTCGGGGCGATGCCGAGATGTTCCGCGAAGGCGGCCAACATCGCCTCTTTCACCTCCGCCGCCGGGGGCGGCGCGCCGTTGAACAGCTCTTTCAGCGTCACCACCCGTTGCGCGCCGCTGGTCTGACCATGCCGCTGGCAATTTGGCGGCCGGAATGTTCAGAAGACTTGCCATCCGCGCGCCGTCCATATCGACCAGCACGGTGCCCTGATAGAAGATCGTGTCGCCGTCGAAGAACCCGCCGGTGCCAGAAATCTTGCGACCGTCAACCTCGATATCGTTCCGGGGGCGGTAGCGCGCCGCGATGCCGAGACGCGACAAGCCATCCGCCGCCGCCTCACAAAAGGCACGGGCGACTTGGCCCAGATCCGTCAAACCCAAGGCCGAGCGGCTGGCGACGATTTCCCAGCCGAACTGCCCCTCATCGAGATAAAGCGCCCCTCCCCCGGTCACCCGCCGCCCGATACCCACGCCCGCAGCGTGGCAGGCGGGCAGGTTCAACTCTTGGCTGATCGCCTGATGCCGCCCGACAAGAACCGACGGGGGAAAGGTCAGAAAGCGGATCGTGTCGGGCGTAGTGCCGGCCCGATGTCCCTCAATCAGCGCCTGATCGAAGGCCATCTGCGCGCGGCAGGGCCGGACACCGGTGTCGATGACGCGAAAGGGGCGGGTCATGGTATTTCCTCTACAAAAGGTCGAATTCTTCGCCGGGCACATAGCATTTCGCCCGGCTTTTCCATGTTCAACTGGCTGGCGCACCTTGCGCAGATCGACCGGCTTCAGCGGGAAAGGATAGGAGGCGATGTTCGAGGGCGGGCTGTCGCCATAGGGCCGGTCGCAGGCGGAAATGTCGTCGGCGAACTTGCCGGGGCAGCCCGAGGTGCGGAAGGCGATCCCGGCGTCGATGATGACCGACAGCTCGCTTTGCGGCATGCCGAAATCGACGATCCGGCCCGCTTCGTCAAAGCGCATCTGATCGACCCGGACGCCGCAATAGTCCACCAGATAGCGCGCCAGTTGCACCCGCCGCCACTGATCGCGCGGGGTGGCGGGAAGGTGATCCATCAGGCTGCCCTTTTCCGGGAAGAAGCAGAACATATGGGAATGCCCGCCCAGATCGACGAGCTGCTGCACCACCTGCATGACCTCATGCTCCGTCTCGCCCATGCCGACGATGATATGGGCGCCGAACTTCTTCGGCCCGAAGATGTCGCGGGCATCCATCATGATTTCCCAATACTTCGCCCAAGTGTGCGGCGACTGCACGCCCCTGCCCCGCGTGCGGTCGAACAAGCGCCGGGGTGGCGGCATCCAGAGCCACGGTAAAGATATCGCTGCCCATCTCATGCAGACGTTGCACATCGGCGCGGGTCATCGTGGTCGGGTTCGACAGGATCGAGATCGGGATGGCGTCCGGGTCAATCCGGTCGGTCCATTTCTTCAGCACCGTGAAGGTGTCTTCATCCGAGTTGGGATGGGTGATCATTGAGATGCACATGCGGTGAAACGGCGATACCTGCCACATCCGCCGCGACCCGGTCGACGATTTCGTCCATCGGCACGGCGGGCCAATCGACGCGGATGAAGTTGCGGTCGGCATAGTTGCGTTCAGCCTCGCGGTGGCGGGCCAGGCCGCAATAGGCGCAGTTTGCGCGACACCCCTCGGGGTAGGTCAGCAGCAGGTTCAGACAGCGTGTGCAGGAACAGCCGTGCATCTGACCCTGAACCAGACCGAGCGTGATCGCGGCGGCCGTGGACATCTGCACGTAGTCCGGCGATCGCATCAGCGGGGTCATCATCCGGTAATCCGGGCGATAAAGCCCATCCGGCGTCAGATGCGCGTCTTTCACCGGGCGGCCATTCCGCATCTGCACCGGCACTTGGGCAGGCACGCGGGGTTCCATCGCCGACAACGGGTTGTAGTCAAGGCCATGGGCTGGGTTGGCACCCGGCAGGGCGCCTTCTGGTTTCAGGCAGGTCATGTGGTCGCCTCCTCTATGTGGGGTGCCTCAGGCCGCCAGTAGTCGCCAAAGGCGATCCAAGACCGGCGGAGGGCGTCAGGACCGGGGCGTTGGCCACGGGCATAATGGGTCATCAGTTCCGCCCGACGCCGCAGCGCCAAGGCGAGTGAGGGGCCAAACAGGTCTTCGACCTCTTCGGCATAGTCGGCTCCGGCTCTGGGGCGGCCAGCGGCAATGCTAGCCGCAGCCGCCCCCGGCCAGTTGGCCGGACAGGACAGCGGCGTGAATTCCGGCACCGGTGATCGGGTTCGCCAACCCCGCCGCGTCGCCTGCCAGCAGGACAGGTACCACGCCGATGTGGCCCGAAAGCCCGGCGATGCCACCGACAGGAATCAAGCCGCCTGTCAGATGTGTAGCACCCGGCCCGATCCGGCCTTCGGTCAGCAATTGGCGGCGCAAAGTGTCCAGCAGCGGCTTCAGGTTCGCCCTCGCCTCTGGAGCCAAACCAAGCCCAAGATTTGCCTCAGCGCCACGCGGGAACAGCCAGCCGTAGCCGCCCTCAAAGTCAGGCGACAGAAATATGTCGGTGGCGTGGTAGGGTGCCGTCAGGGGGACTGTGATTTGCCGCGCCTCAACCAATGCGTTGTTGACCATATCCGCCAGACGCCCAACGGTAGAGCGCGGCCCGTCTGCACCGATCACCACGCGGGCATCAATCAGGGTGCCTTTGCCCAAACGGATGCTGTCTGCCATCAACACCATGAAATGCCGTGGCCGTCAGGATCGCAGCGCCCGCCTTTTTGGCGTCAGCCAGAAGCGCCGCATCAAAGGCCGAGCGGTCAATCATCACACCGCGAAAATCGGGCGTATGTTCGGGGCCGCCCGGCCCCAAAAAGGTTGCCATTGCAGTGATTTCTTGCAGCGCGGCAGCTTTGACCGCCCCGGTTTCAACGCCCAGAAGCGACGGCACGAATTCCGCGCATTGCACCGGAAGGCCGGGCTGCGGACGGCGATCCACCGCCAGAACCCGCGCCCCGGCCCGCGCTGCCGCTGCCGCAGCAGAGGCGCCTGCCGGTCCAAGACCCACAACCAGGACATCAACCACTGTCATCCGGCGCGCCCCGCAGCCAGGCGTCAGACCGGGCAACTTGCCACCCACCTTGATCGAGCAGCAGGCATGTTCCTGATGCCAGCGCCGCCCGGTCAGCGCGGCCACACCCAGCGCGCCTTCCGCCGGAAAAGCGATACCGTCCAGCCCTGCCATCACGGCATAGGCATCGACAACCCGTTTGTGCATTCCCGCCGGCCGCGCACAGCCCAGCAGCACATCGCGGTCGCCCAAAGCCTCTCGCGCCTCCAGGAAGATACGGCCCACATCGGCAGTATCGGGCGTCACGAAGGTGCCGGGGCGGGCGTAGAATGGCATGATGACCACCAGCACCAGCGCCTTGACCGGATAGCGCGCCACGATCTCCAGCGCCCGCGCCTCGCCCTTGATCCGGCCATAGTGCAGGCCGATCGACGATATGGGGCGAAATCTCCATCCCGGTCGTGGTCAGGGCGGCCAGCGTCGCCTCGAAATCCTCAACCGGGCGGTCGAGGTGGTAGACCTCGCGGATCGTCTCATCCGAGCCGATCACATCCATCATCGCGGTATCGACGCCCGCAGCCTCCATCCGCCTCGCGCCGGCCTCGTCGGTCAGGGCGGTGTGGATGGCGATCTTCAGATCCGGGAAGTCGCGCTTCAGCCCCTCGATCACCGGATAGAACCGCTCATACCGGATCTCATTGCGCCGGTTCGATCCGCCCGACAGCAGAAAGCCCTGCAGACCCTGCGTGCGGACCAGGTCACGCACCTTGCGATCCAGATCCTCGGCACTGCAGTGGCGGGGATCATCGGCTCTAGGATCTTGGCCTGACAATGGTCGCAGTCCAGCGCACAGGCCCCGCCAGTGATGGAAAAGGCCGGGAAGGAGTTCTTGCCGCAGCCCTTCACATCCGTGCTGTCATATTCCTTGAAGGTCGGGGTCGAGAATTTGATGACCCGTTGTCTCGCGTGGATCTGCCCGGGCCTGCATTTCGGCCACGAGGCGTCGCGTCGAACTCCGCGTCCTCCAGCGCCTCGATCTTGCGTGATCCGGTCCAACCAATCGGTTCGCATTGCGATGTCGCCCAAGTCAGCCATAATGCACCTCCTTTGCGGGCATATCTGCCCGATGCGCCGCGATGATCGTCTCAATTTCCGGCCGGACCGGTCCTGCGTTGGGTAGGTCTCGGATGGTGCTCAGCCAGAGCGGGTCGCGGTCCTCGGCTTCGACCAGATCGCAATCGAGCGCGGCCAGAACCGCCTGCGCGGCCATCGGCAATTGGTCGGGGATGGCCTGCCCGTCAGCCGCGCCCACATGCCCGCCCAAGCCCGCGCCAAAGTCCACGGGTTGTACCCGCCGCCGCCCAGCACCACAGCGGCAGGCGCCAGCCGCACCAACCGCTCAACCGCCGACCAAAGCGCGCCGTTCGACAGGGTCAGCCCCGACAAAGGGTCGCCGCGCAACGCATCGGCCCCCATTGTCACCACGACGGCATCTGGCCGGAAATCCTGCGCCAGCGGCAGGATAGCGGCCGCCATCAGCCGTTCAAACTCCGCTATCGTTCAACCCCCGTCGGCACCGGAAAGTTGCGCGCCCTGCCCTGCCCTCTGTCGTCAAGCGCCAGTGTTGGGCCAGCGTCCAGCCTCATGCACCGACATCGTCATGACACGCGGATCGGCCACAAAGGCGGCCTCGACCCCGTCACCGTGATGGGCGTCCAGATCGACATAAAGAACCCGTCGCCGCGCCCCAGATCCAGCAGGGTCAGAATGGCAAAGACCGGGTCATTGAAATAGCAAAAGCCGCTCGCGCGATCCGGCATGCCATGATGTGTTCCGCCCGCCGGATGATAGGCGATTGCCCCCCGATCGGCCAACTGCGCTGCCAGAACCGACCCGCCGACTGACGTGGCGGCCCTCTGCCAAAGCCCCGGAAACACGGGGTTTTCCAAGGTTCCCAAGTTGTATTGCAGACGATCCTCTGCGCTGACTTGACCCAATGCCTCAGAGCGTTGAATGGCTTCCAGATAGGCCGGTGCATGAAACCGCTGCAACTGCGCCATGTCGGCCACCGGACTGTCCAGCACGGGGTTGTCGCCCCCCGTCCATCCCATGGCCGCGCACAAATCCTCAACCGCGCCGATCCGGTCAATCGCCAGCGGATGGTTTGTTGGGTAACCGGTCTGGCGGTAGATCCTCGCCGAGATGAAATGCGTCTGCATGGCGTCACCGTTTCCCATAATACAACCCGACGACATGTTCGGCTTGTGCGAAGAAGAGCCATCTTGCGGCTGCGGCTCCGGTTAGGTGGATGAGGGTGATTGCGGCGAAGAGGGGGGGGCTTGGGGGGAGCAGGAGGAGGAGGACGGGCAGGATGGCCGCGCCGCCGAGGGCGATGGTGCGCAGTTTTTCGGCGTGTTTGCGGGCGACGACGTGGATCATCTCGCGCAGCAGGTAGTTCTGGCCGGTGTGGGGCTGTTCGAAGACCGTGGCCTCGCCGATGCGGTCCAGGCCGGTGGCGGTGCCGAGGGTCTGTGCGGCTTTGGCGAAGGCGCGGTCGCCGAGGTGGAACGCGGCCAGCAAGGCGGCCAGCAGCAGGATGCAGCCGATCAGGGCCTCGGCTCGGTTGCCGGTCAGCAGGGCGCCGCCGGTCAGCATGAAGGTCAGGAACAGCACCGGCGTGGTCCAGCTATGCCACCGCGGCACGGTTTTCAGCTGGGCATAGATCATCGAGGTGGTGAAGACGGTGACGACGGACAGCACCGCCCCGACCATGCCCAAGCCGCGCGGCCAGCCCAGACCGAGCCAGTCCGACAGCGCGACCGGGGCGAGCAGCAGCAGCGTCGCGACCGACGGTCCAGGCCTCGCGGCTGAGCCAGGAGGTCTGCCACTGGCTGAAGGCCTTCAGCGCGCGCTGCGGGTTGCCGAGGTGGAAGGTCGAGGCCGACAGGCCGCCGACCGCAAGCGCGTAGCCGAGGCCCCAGTGCAAGAAGGCCGTCCAGCCCGCGGGTGCCGGCAGACCCAGGCCGAGAAAGGCCAGACAGCCGAAGCCCATGCCGGACAGGACGGTGAACAGAATGACGGACGGTGCCGGATGCATCAGATCCTCCCCAGAACTTTGTCGAGCCAGCCGGCAAAGCCGGTCGCCTTGACGTCCAGCAGCGGCGCCAGCAGGCTGGCCTCCTGACGCAGATCCTTCTTGCGCGGCGGCAGGTATTTGTTGGTGGGCCGGGTCTTCAGGATCGGCATCAGGTCATAGCCGCCGCGCGCACGGGTCAGTTGGCTGACCTTGCTGTCGGGGTCGGCAAAGTCGCCGAAGTGGCGCGCCCCGGTCGGGCAGGTCCGCACGCAGGCCGGCTCGCGGTCTTCCTCGGGCAGGTTTTCGTTGTAGATCCGGTCGACGCAGAGCGTGCATTTCTTCATCACACCGGCGTCGGCATCCATCTCGCGCGCGCCGTAAGGGCAGGCCCAGGCGCACAGACCGCAGCCGATGCAGGCGTCTTCGTTGACCAGCACGATGCCATCCTCGGTGCGCTTGTAGCTGGCCCCGGTCGGGCAGACGGTGACGCAGGGCGCATCCTCGCAATGCAGGCAGGACCGGGGGAAGTTGACGATTTGTGCAGCAGCCCTCAGCGGGTTGCACCTGATAGGTGTGAACCCGGTTGAGGAAGGTGCCCGAGGGGTCTGCGCCATAGGGGTCTGGTCGGACAGCGGCACGCCGTAGCCCTGATCGTTCCAGCCCTTGCAGGCGGTCACGCAGGCCTGACAGCCGACGCAGGTGTCAAGGTCGATGACCAGGCCCAGTTTCTTGGCGGTATGGGTCGGCAGTTGGGTCATCGCTTGTCCCCTTTGGGCACGACACGGGGAATGGGCGGGAAGGATGGTTCGGACTGCGCCTTGGGCCCGACATTCTCGATCCGCACCCGCAGGTCGAACCAGGCCGCCTGCCCCGTCACCGGGTCGGAGTTCGACCAGCGCATCCCGTCGCCCTTTTCCGGCAGCAGTTCGGAGATCAGGTGGTTCAGCAGGAACCCCTCGGTCGCCTCGGGTGCCGCGTCATCCAGCGCCCAGGCGCCCTTGCGCTTGCCGATGGCATTCCAGGTCCAGACCGTGTTCTCGTTCAGCGCCGCCATATGGGCGACGGGCACCGTGATCGCGCCGTTGGGCGAATGAACGCGGGCATAGTCGCCCGCCTTGAAGCCATGCTCCTCCCAGATCTTGGTCGGCACATAGAGGAAGTTCATCCCCCGGATCTGCCGCAGCCAGGCGTTCTGGCTGCCCCAGGAATGGTACATGTCCATCGGCCGCTGGGTCAGGGCGTGGATCGGATAGCCCCAGCCCGTCGCCTCGGTCATCGCCGAACGGCGGATACCAGATCGGCAGCGGGTCCATCGCCTGTTTCAGCCTTGCGCGCAGGTGATCGGGCGGCTGGATCGCGCCATGCCCCTCGGCCGCCAGCTGGAATTTGCGCAGCGGTTCGGACCAGATCGAGAACAGATAGGGCTGCGGCGTCTCATAGAGCGAGGTCTTCACCGCCCAATCCTGATAGGCCGCGTTCCACGGTTTGTAGAACGCCGCCTCTTCGGGGACATGGGCCTGATAAAAGCCGCCGTTCTCGATATAGGCCGCCAGCTGGTTCGGGTTCGCCTCGCCCCGGCCCTCCTTGTCGCCATCTGGCCCCGCGGAAGCCGATCAGCGGGCCGACACCGGGGCGGCGGATGTGGTTCTGGATGTAATCGGCATAGTCCTTGAACTTTGGGCTGCCATCCTCGGTGACCATCGGCGGCAGGCCCAGCCGTGCGCCGAGGTCCAACAGCACCGACTGGAAGCCCCGCACATCACGGTCCGGCTCCACCACCGGCCAGCGGATGCTGTCGCCTGCGGCATCGGGCTCCGAGATCGGGCGGTCGAGCATCGAGATGCAGTCGTGCCGCTCCAGATAGGTGGTGTCGGGCAGGATCAGGTCGGCATAGGCCACCATCTCGCGAGGCATAGGCGTCGGAATAGATGATGCGCGGGATGACATATTCGCCGTCGTCCCCCTTGTCGGTCAGCATCTCCATCACCTTGGCGGTGTTCATCGACGAGTTCCACGCCATGTTCGCCATGTAGAGGAACAGCGTGTCGATCCGGTAGGGATCGCCGGCATGGGCGTTCGGGATCAGCATATGCATCAGGCCATGGGCCGAGAACGGGTTCTCCCAGGTAAACGCCTTGTCGATGCGGATCGCCGTGCCATCCGCGTTCAGCGCCAGTTGTTCGGGGCTGCGGACATAGCCCAGATGCGGGCCGTTCAGCGGCTTGCCGGGGGTGACGGTAAAGTGCGGCGTCGGATGCGCCTCGACCGGTTTGGGATAGGGCGGCTTCAGCCGGTAGCCGCCGGGGACCTCAACCGTGCCGAGGACGATCTGCAGCAGATGCAGCGCGCGGGCGGTCTGGAAGCCGTTGGAATGGGCCGAGATGCCGCGCATCGCGTGGAAGCTGACCGGGCGGCCGGGCATCGTGGCATGGTGGTTGCCGCGGAAATCGGTCCAACTTTGCGGCAGTTCGATCGCCTGATTGAAGGCGACATCGGCCAGTTCGGCGGCAAGCGCATGGATGCGGGCGGCCGGGATGCCGCAGCGTTCGGCGACCGCCTCGGGGGCGTAGTCCTCCGACAGATAGCGCTCGGCCATGTGCTGGAACACCGTCCGGTGGCCCTGCTAGGTCGCGCCCAGATCAGGCTCCACCCCCTTGCCATCCCAAGGCGCGGGCTGGCCGGTGCGGCGGTCGATCACAAAGGGCTGGCTTTCGGCGTTCTTCAGGATCATGCCCTTGTCCGGGCCCTCCGTCTCGTTCACCAGCAAGGGCGCGTTGGTGAACTGCGCCAGATAGTCCAGATCGACCTTGCCCGCCTGCAACAGGCAATGGATCAGGCTCAGGATCAGCAAGCCCGTCCGTGCCCGGCGTGATGCCGTACCAGTCGTCGGCAATCGCATTATACCCGGTGCGGATCGGGTTCACCCCGATCACCCGCGCGCCCCGCGCCTTCAGCTTGCCAAGCCCGATCTTGATCGGGTTGCTGTCATGATCCTCGGCCACGCCGAACAGCACGAACAGCTTGGTACGCTCCCAATCCGGCTGGCCAAACTCCCAGAACGCCCCACCGATGGTGTAGATCCCGCCCGCCGCCATGTTGACCGAGCAGAACCCGCCATGCGCCGCATAGTTCGGCGTGCCGAACGCCTGCGCCCACCAGCCGGTGAAGCTCTGCGATCTGATCGCGGCCGGTGAAAAACGCCAGCTTCTCCGGCGCGGTCTCGCGCAGCGGCTTCATCCAGGACACCGCCAGCTCCAGCGCCTCATCCCAGGAAATCTCCTCAAACGCCCCGGACCCGCGCGGCCCGACCCGCCTCAGCGGTGCCCTGCAGCCGCGACGGCGCCGTGATCTGCATGATCCCCGACGCCCCCTTGGCACACAAAACCCCCTTGTTCACAGGATGCGCCCGGTTCCCCTCAATATAAGAAACCCGACCCTCCCGAAGATGAACCTTGATCCCACAACGACACGCACACATGTAACAAGTCGTCTGCCGAACCTCATCAGAGACAGAAGGAGAAAGGTCAAATAACGCTGAGTTCATCAACGAAGACGCCTTGCAAGGAGGCCAGCTTGCATTCTCTCGGCAGAAAAGGCAAAAAGGCGATGATTTTAAAGAGGTGACACAGATGGCCCAGACTGTCGGCATAGAGGACGCCGTCACATCGGATGGTTCTCCGGAACTGGCCCTGGATCTGGCCTCTGACATGCTCGCCAAGGCGGAAATCACGACTGCTTTCCTGAAAAGCCTGTCGCATCCGGCGCGGTTGGTGCTGCTGTGCCGATTGGCCGAAGGCAGCGCCAGCGTTGGTGAACTGGAAGACTTCGTTGACCTGCCGCAGGCCGAAGTCTCCAAGCACCTCGCCCGGCTCAGGGCCGACAATCTGGTCAGCGCAGAGCGTGTCGGGCGCAGCGTCATTTATGCTCTGGTCGAAGATCGGACTGCGCGGGTGGTGCGACTGTTGCATCAGGAATTCTGCCGCTGACTTACGCGGTCATCAACTGTGGCGGATCGTGAAGACGAAGGTTTTGCCATCCATGTGATGCTCAACAAGTTCGTTGCCTGTGGTCCGGCAAAAGGCTTGGAAATCCGCGACGGCGCCCGGATCAGTTGCCAACACTTCCAGCGTCTTGCCAGTCGCAAGCTCTTTGAGCGCCTTTTTGGCGCGCAGGATCGGCAGAGGGCAGTTGAGACCCTTTGCGTCCAGAACCAAGTCAGCCATGCGGTATCCTTTCTTCAGATATAGAGATTGATGTCGCAGCGTGTCGCTGCATCGACCCAAGTGGCGGCGCCGCCGATGGTCAGCCCGCTGATCATGTCTTCCGGTTTGTACTCAAACAGATCCATCGTCATCTGGCAGGCGATCATGTTGACATCAGCCTCTTGCGCCAGATCGCGCAGCTCTTCGATGGTGGCCACGCCCTTCTTTTTCATCATGTTTTTCATCATGGTGGTGGTCAGCGCGGTCGCACCGGGCAAAGCGGCCAGAATATTTGGCATCGCCATATGCCCGCCCGCCATCGGCATTTCCATCGCGGCGTTGCCCAGCGGGTTGATCTTCAGGTTCATGTCCTTCTTCAGCAGCGTCAGGCCGTAGAAGGTGAAGAACATCGTGACTTCCAGCCCCATCGCGGCGGCGGTGGTTGCGAGGATGAAGGGGGGATAGGCCCAGTCGAGCGTGCCCTTGGTCACGATGATCGACATCGACTTCGCATTCTTTTCGTCAAGCATGGATGCCCTCCTCTGTTTGTCGACTTCGCACCGTGAAGTGCCCACCCCCGAGCCTGCTTGAGTTCACCCCGGTCCGCCGCGCGCCGGCAGGCACCTTGTCATTCAGACAGTTGTCTGCCGCACATTTTGGCCTCATAGGGGGCTGCAACAGCGGCCCCCGGCACGAGCAAGGCCTGTGCCGCCGCCGGGTCGGCCGGTTTCACCCGGACCATCCAGCCTTCGCCATAGGTGTCGGTATTGGCCAGTTTCGGCGTTCTCGGTCAGTGTCGTCGTTCACGGCGACGATTTCGACGTTGAAGCCGATCTTGACCGGCCCCACCCATTTGCCGCTTTCGACCGTGGCGACCGATTTGCCGCCCTCAATGGATTTGCCGACTTTCTTGGCGGTGAAGGCCACCAATGCCCCGGCCATGCCGGTGGCGATCATCGTCATGCCAACGGTAAACGTGCCATCGCTTTCGGGCCGATACCAAAGGTTATTGGGCACATCGTAAAGCAGGTCATCTGGAAGATTGCATCCGCGAACCACGGGCATTCTGGCGTTCCTTTCTATCAGCTTCCGGTCTTTCGAACCGGCATCTCATCATCAATTGGGGCAGCGGTCCGCAGCGGGCGCGAGGAACAGCAGAATTCGCCCAATCCGGCCTCGGTCATCTTGCCACCCAGAAACAGCGCCAGATGGCGCAGCACCATCGCCTGAAGCCGCAGGTGGTGCTGGGTCTGGGCAGTGTCGTCATCATACAGGGCCACGACATTGCGCAGATAAACCAATTCGCGGCAGGTCTCGCGGCAGGCGTTGAAACTGGTATCGCCCCGCGCGCCCTGACGGTGCAGCGCGAGCAGGCGGAACCCTTCGGTCATCTCATCCGTCGGCACCTGACCCTTGGAGGTCAGCCAAGCCTCAAGCACTGCCTCACCGTCAGACAGAAAGGCCTCGGCGCGGGCGACCGGGTCGGGGTCTGGGGCATCGGTCGCGAGAAAGCGGTCGATCTCGGCAATCATGTCGGCAAAGGGGGCTGCGTCGGTCATCCCAGCCCCTTTTCCCGCAACAGGGAATAGGGGTCAGAGAAGTTCTCTTGCACCCCGACTTTGTTCGCCGACAGGCCCAAGGCCATGCCCAGAAGCTGGGTGAAGTACAGGATCTTGACGTTGGTCTTGCGGCCCAGCACCTTTTCGGCGCGGACCTGGTGCATCTCCAGCCCGGTGTGGCAGGTCGGGCATTCGGTGGCGATGACCTCTGCCCCACACGCCTCGGCGGTGGTCAGGATGTTCAGCACCAGCTTGGTCGAGATGTCGCTGTCCGACAGCGAATGCGCCCCGCCACAGCAGGCGGTTTTCAGCGGGAAATCTACGTTCTCGGCCCCGGCAGCGGCCAGGATGTCATCCATGAAATGCGGCTTGAGCGTCGACTCCGTGCCCGGCCCCTTGTCCTTTTCGGGGAAGATATGGCGCGGGCGGGTGTACATGCAGCCGTAGTAATTGGCGACTTTCATGCCCTTCAGGCTGTTCTTGACCCGCTTGGCAAGCTCTTCGTCGCCGATCGCCCGTTTGATCCAGTCGAGCGCGTGGATCGTCTCCACCTTGCCCGGCGCATAGGTCGGGTGCCCTGCCTTCTTGCTGATCCGCTCATTCACCTCCACCGACGCGGGGTCATGTGGCCAGATCGTATTCGGCCTTCTTCAGGTTGTGATAGCAGCCGTTGCAGGGGGCCATCACGGTGTCAAAGCCCATATCCTCGGCGATCGACAGGTTGCGGGCGGACAGATAGGTCTGGATCTTGGGGTCAACGTTCTTGACCTCCATCGCGCCGCAGCAGTTCCAGTTCTTCAACTCGACCAGATCAAGCCCCAGTTCCTTGCCGACCGCCTTGGTCGACCGGTTGTAGGCATGGCCAGTCCCCTCCAGCGCGCAGCCGGGGTAATAGGCAACCCGTTTCATATCCCCAGCCATCAGTGACCTCCCTTGTTGTCGAGCCCCAGCGCCTTGCGGTTGCGTACGTCGACTTCTTTTGCATATTCGTTGATGGCGTCGCCGGTGCGTTTCCACCAAAGCGTCCGCGGACGGATGACGGCGCCAAGGCCAAGGCGCATCAGGAAGAACACCGGGAACCGCTTCAGACAGATCCAAAGACCATCGCCACCAGCCAAGGCTGGTTCAGCGACTGGCCGGTGCGGTTGTAGAAGGTGCGCAGCACGCGGCCCTCTTCAATCTTGCCGGTCTTGATGATGCTTTCGGTGAAGCCTTCGTCGAAATGGGTCGACGGGCTTTTCTCGGTATGCCCCTTCAGTTCCAGCCAATGCGCGGTGGCCTTCATGACGCCTTCGGGCATCACGTCGCGCGGGCAGGCATAGGTGCATTTGTTGCAGGACACGCACTGCCAGATGATGTCCTTGTCGCGCAGCAGCTCCTCCTCCATCCCGGTGCGGATCAGGTAGATCCAGTAGCGCGGGTTGAATTCGGGGTTCACGGCATTGACGGTGCAGGCATTGGTGCAGGACCCGCATTGCCAGCACCGGTGGATATACTCGCCGCCCGGCAGGGCCGCGATTTCTTCCTGCATTCGCCTCGTTGTAATCGGTGACCGTGCGCGATTTGATGAAGGTGGACCAGTGGCCCGACACGTCGACGCCGTCGATGACGAGGTTGTCGTGCTCGACCAGGTTTTCCGGCCGGATCAGCGATTTTTCATGAATGGGCATCGGCGGCCTCGTCCAGGCTGAGGGCGGGCTGGCCGCCGAAGTGATGGGCCTTGCCGTCGATCAGGCGCAGGCGGGTGCGGCCGGTTTCGGTGTCCACCGCGTCAAGGCCCAGCATGCGGCGGGTGTGCAGCATCGGGTCGCCCTCCATGGTGAAATCGGTGCGCAGATACTGGCCGCCCCGGTCGTTGATGTAGCCGGCGTAGACATGGGCCAGCAGCAGATCGACATAGGCAGGGCGGTCGCGGAACACGCCTTCGGTGGCGAGAAACCCGTCAATCTCGGCGCGCAGAGTGGCGAAGATCGCAAAGTCGTCCGGCACGTTGATCTCGGCCGCATCCACATCCTCGGCATGCCAGATCTCGCGCAGCGCGCCGGTGCCGACGCGGGCATCCCAGACCCAGCGGGTCATCAGCGGGTATAGCCTCGGGGGCCGTGAAATGCAGCACCTCTGCCCCCAGATCGCGGGCCCAGCGATGCGCCTTGTCCTTGGGGAAAGTGGCGACGAAGGTGGCGAGCCGGAGCATCGGTCTTGGTGGTATCTTCTGCCCCGTCCAGCAGTCGGCGATGGCCGCGTTCAGCGGAGCAAAGCCGTTGCGGCCAGATAATCGCCGATTCGGCGGCGCACCGGGGTGATGAAGGCGGCGAGGTCGAGAAATTCCGTCTCGGTGATCGTGGTCGGATCTTGCCCGGCGCAAGCAGTTCATCGAACAGCGCGGCTTTCAGGGACAGCGCCGTGACATAGCGTTCCACCCCACCGGTAGGCTCCGCACTGCTCGACCAGGTTGGCGAAGGCGCGGCGCAGGCGCGGACCGTCAAGATCCAGCACCGGCCCGTGCGGCGGCACCTCCTCCACCGTTTGCGGCGCAAGCCGAACATCACTCAGCCGCCGAAGTTGCAGCGGTTTGGCGCAACAGGTTCAGCGCCGCCAGTGCCGCCGCTTGGCCCTGCGCGATGGAATCGTCGATGGTCTCCGGCCCGAGTCGCCGCGCCCGCCACGAACACGCCGGGACGGTTGGTCTCGGCCATGGTGCGCGTAGGTCGACGCCTTGTCGATATAGCCCCAGCGGTTCAGGTCGACGCCGAAGACCGCTGACAGGGTCATGTTGTCCACATTCGGGTCCATGCCGATGGCGTGCACGACCATGTCGAACGGGATGGCGATCGGGCGTTTGACCAGCGTATCCTCGCCCTTCACCACCAGCCGCTTGCCGTCCGAGGTGACCTCGGCGATGCGGGCCTTGATGTACTTGACCTTCGCCTCTTCCTGACTTTTCCAGTAATACTCGCCCTCCAGCAGGCCGAAGGTGCGGATGTCCATGTAGTAGATGTAGACGTTGGTCTTGGGCGACATCTCGCGGATTTCCATCGCGATATTGGCCGCAGACGGTGCAGCAGATCTTGGAACACCATTCGCGCCCGATCTGCCGGTCGCGGCTGCCGACGCACAGCAGGATCGCGACCCGGTCCGGCACCCGTCCGTCCGAAGGGCAGCGGATGCCGCGCCCCGAGGAGATCATCTGTTCGACCTGCACCGTCGTCACCACGTCGGGATAGGTGCCAAAGCCCCATTCGGGTTTGTTCAGACTGTCGAAATGGGTGAAGCCGGTGGTCAGGATCGCCGCCGCCGCCTCGACCGTCGTGCCATCCTTCAGCGTCGGCCTGAAAATCCCCGGCGTGCCGTCGAAGCTTTGCACGACGAGTTCAGCCGGATATCAACATCGGCATTGCCCGTCACCCGCGCGACCATGCCGCCGATGGCGTCCTTGGCCCATTCATGGCTGGGCACCAGCTTGGCATAGCCCGACAGGATCGGCGCGCCGCCGAGGCGATCTTCCTTTTCGACCAGCACCACCTTGCGCCCGGAAGCCGCCAGCGCATGGGCCGCTGAAAGTCCCGCCGGGCCACCGCCAATGATCAGAACAGGTTTCGTCACGGTTCAGGCTCCTGTCAGGGCTTTGGGTTTCACATAGCCGGGGCCGGAGGTGATGGCGCGCTTGGGATCGTAGAGCGTCTCGATCCGCCCGGCCTTGACCTCATCCAGATAGCCCTCGAACTCGGCCTTGGCCTTTTCCCAGTCGATGCCCATCTTTTCGAGCAGGGTCTCGAACGGGCTGGCGTGCCAGTGCAGTTGGGCCAGCTTGTAGGGATGCGCGCCCATCGTCAGGGCCGCGAACTGGCAATCGGCCATCACCGGCAGGGCGTAGACCTTGCCCACCGCTTTGCCGATCCACTGGTTCTTGTCCAAGGTGGTGATGCAGCCGGTGTCATGGCCGATCATCACATCCGACCGCGCCTCTTCGACCGCGACCTTGATCTTGCGGTCGATGGCGAAAGACCGGGTGAATTCGCGCTCGCCGATGATGTGGCGGAAGCCGAAGCCGCAGCAATCGTACCATGTCGAATAGTCGATGACCTGCGTGCCCAGCGTTTGCAGAAGGCCGGTCGTCACCGCGACGCGGTTGCCGCCCAGAACGGTGTCGTCATAGATCACATCCTCGGGCACCATCTTGTAGACGTGGCAGGCCGGGTGAACCGTGGTGCGGATGTTGGACACGTCGATGGTCTGACGCTCGGCGATCTTGTGGCGCATCACATGCAGCCATTCGCTGTAGTGCACGATCTCTTCCGGGATCAGCAGCTTGCCATCGACCAGACGGCCCAGCTTGGCGAGGATCTTGCGAACCTCTTCGCGCAGCTCGGCCGAATGCAGCAGGAAGCCGCGGATTTCCTTGTAGTTGCCGAAGGAGGTGCCGCAATGGACCAAGGGATAATAGGTGCCCACCGGCAGGCCCTCGGCCTTGGACGACACATAGGCCTGATGGAAGTTGCGCAGGAAGACCGCGGCGAGCGACACCACATTGCCGATGCCCGAGCCGTGATAGTTCCACGCGGTGCAAGAGGTCTGGTCGGTCTCGTCCAGATATTTCACGCCCAGCTGGTTCTGGATCCACAGCACCGAGGAGGGATAGCCCGGAATGTTGCCGCACTGGCCGCAGGATTTGTGATGCCACAGATTGTTGGTCGGGATCTTCTTGTCCCAGCCATACAGCGTCTTGGCCATCACCGGGTCGTTGTGGTCGGCCACCCGGTGCACGACGATTTCGCCGTCGCGTTCCAGCTGCCACATGATCTCGCGGACGTCTTCCTTGCGGTCCTTGCCGGTCAGCAAGGAACCGCTTGTCGATCTTGGCCTCGACCCAGTCGGTTGCCCGCTTGGCCTCTGTCTCTGTCAGCGATGTCTGGGTCCAATCGGCACCAAAGCCGTTAA
This sequence comes from uncultured Alphaproteobacteria bacterium, assembly GCA_963781185.1. Lineage (GTDB taxonomy): Bacteria > Pseudomonadota > Alphaproteobacteria > Rhodobacterales > Rhodobacteraceae > Stagnihabitans. The sequence continues at coordinate 45,781 of CAWAEL010000014.1, read as the reverse complement.
AGGCGCCCTTGTTTCCCGGTCTTGTGGTTTCGGCCATCACACGCTCCTCCCAAAGCGACTGTCAGCGCGGGGGCAATCGCCCCGCCCTAGTCGTCGGCGTCGTCATCATCCTGTTCTTCCAGCCATTCCTCCCATTCGTCGCGCTTCTCTTCCATCACGTCAGAGACGACGTCGAACAGGTTCTCATCCACGGTTTCCAACTGCTTCAGGACGCCGGTGGCCTCCCAGATCGTGTAAAGCTCGACCGAGGTGCGCAGGTTCACCTCCCATGCCGTGTCCAGCGTGTGCATCGTCGGCATCGGGATCGCCTTGCGCAGGATCATCAGCGGCGCATCGATGCGGCTGACGTTCGGACCCCAATCGGGGAATGCCTCTTTGGTGATCATGTTCGGCGCAAGCTGGTTGCCGGTCGAGATCACCTTCAACAGCACCCGGCTGAAGGGCCGCAGCACTGCCTTGGCCGATTCCATCTCATGCTTGATCGCCACTTCGCGCATGATCATCACCAGACCACCGGGCGAGTTTTCGAACGGGCAGCGCGCGGCGCAGGTGTAGCACTGGGCGCAGGCCCAGATCTTTTCCTGCATCGCGTCGTAGATGCCTTCGAGGTTTTCGGTCCACAAAAGCTGCACGATCTCGCGTGGGGAATAGTCGTAGTATTGCGCCGAGGGGCAGGTGGCGGTGCAGATGCCGCAGTTCAGGCAGCCGTGGATTTCGTGGTCGTAAAGGGAATGGCTGCGGATATCCTCGAAAGACTTCCTCAAGCTTTTCGTAGGGCACCACCGGCAAATCCGAGATCGGATCGCTGATCGGCGGGTTCGGCAGTTTGGCATGTGCAGTCATCGTCCCCCCTTCCCCGCTGTTCAGTACGTCAGCACCTTGGCGTCATCATTTTCCATGATCTCTTCGATCACCTTGGCGCCGCCGACGATGCCCTCGCATTCGGGGATCAGGTCGTCCGCGGTCATGTCGAAGAGGTCGAGGTTGGGCGAGCAGCAATAGAACTTCGCCCCCGCCTCATGCGCGTCCTTGATGAAATCATAGACCGTCTTGGGGCTGCCCGGCTTGACCACCAGGGTTTCGGCAAAGCCCTTCTTCATCAGCTGGCCTGAGGTGGCGGTGCAGATCACATCCACCTCGTAATCCATCGCAGCGGCGACGGTTGCCTGAAAGAATGGTGCGCCGAGTTCCTCGCCGTTGCGTGGGTCGGTATTGACCATGACGATGATCAGTTTCTTGGCCAAAGCGTCCTCCCAGATCTGCTCGTGCGTGGTGCGACGTCCGATTGGTTTCGGCATCACCTGCCAAAAATATTATATGTCATAAATAGAATGTCAAACTTATTCGTCGCTGCGGCGCGGCGTCACATCCAGCCGCAGCGGGCGATTGCGGCGACCATCAGCCCGGTCAAAGCCTCGGCGATCTGGCCCTGAGCCTGCGCCAAGTCTTTCCAAAGACAAGCAGAGTTTCGTCGGGCGTCTCGTGCGAACTCCATGATCAGATCCTCAGCCATGCCGCGCTTCATGCCCGGATTGCCGAGAAATCCCAGCGATTTTTCGCCAACCGAAAAGATCAACGGCTCGCCAGCGTGATTCTCTGCCAAGACCTGCGCATCGCGCGGCAGGACGGGCTCTGTCGCGCAGATAGCAGGCCATCGGGAAGGGCCCCAAGCCGGGCGGGCCAAGGGGCGGTCGGAAAGGCATCTTCGATGACAAATCGCAGCGGCGCCTCCTCAGCCCCGCCACCTGCCGCGATTGCGAGAATTACTGCACCGAGTCCAAAACCGAGAACCGGTATTCCGGCGTCCAGAAACGCGCGTGTCAGCCGCAGTTCCGGGCCGAGGCTGGGCAGGAGATGACCCGACACCACGCCGTAGGGACCACCGCCCAGCAGGATCAGCCCGTCGAAAGACCCAACACCCGCTGGCACAATTCCGCCGGATGCAAACGGGCGGAAGTACTGGAAGCGGATGTTGCGCCCCTCAAAATGGTCTTCCATCAGGCCCAGATATTCGGCCTCGGTATGCTGTAAGACGGCGAGACGTTTCATGTCTTTGGACCCAACGCAGCGAGGATCGCGTTTGCAATGTCGCCTGCGCTGATCCCCGGCATTTCAATCTCGCGGTCGCGAAGGATCGTCTGGGTCTTGTCGGTCAGCGCCGCAAGGTCCAGCGTGCAGCCTGTCAGATCACCGGCCAAAATGTCCGCTCCCTCTGGCGGCAGACAGGTATAATCGCCGGACAAAACCAGATCGGCCACCCGCCCCGCGCGGTCAAGAAGGTGGACCCGGATCAGCCCACCCGGCGCTTTGAAGGCGGATTCGGTCAGATGGGTATCGGCGGCGATCTTGACCCCAAGCGCTACGAGTTTCCGGTGCTGAACGTTGATCCATTCAGGGTCAAGCAGGTCTGCCTCGGCCTGCTCAATCGCCGCCCATTCGGCCGCGGTCGGCTGGTCCAGCACCGGTTCCACACCCAGAACATCTGCACAATGACGCAGAAACCGCGCCTTCAGATCGGCGCGATCCGGCATTGCGCCGAGTTGTTTGACCATCGTGGTCATGTAATCGTCAAGTGTCTGGCGCAGCTTGTCGCGGAACTTCTCTGACGGCACCTTCAGGCAGCGCGCCATCATCGCTGTATCGAAATCCAGCATGAAGCTGCCGACCAGAACCGTCGCCCCACCGATTGAAGCAGCCCCGGTTCCGCCGATCTTGCGCCCGTCGACATGGATGTCGTTCACCGGGCGGTAGGTCGCAGGAATACCCATCTCACGGTAGGTGCGCACAACGGGTTCGATGAACATCGGATAGAGTTGCTCGGCCCGCTGGGGCACCTTGTTTGACGGAAAGATGAAGTGGGTGAAAAGCTGATTTTCATCCAGATAGACCGCCCCGCCCCCAACGTGACGGCGGTAGATCGGCAGGTGGTGGGCGGCGCAAAACGCCTCGTCCACTTCTTTTTCGATGTCCTGATGCATCCCGACGCAGACATAGGGCGTCAAGGGTGAGGCCAAAGACAGGATCGGCGCACTGTCTGGCGCAATCGTTTCGGCCAAACCATGGTAGACAGCCTGACTGCGCAGCGCCGACACCAGCCCGAAGTCGATCACGCGCAACTTCATAGCAATTCCCTTCGATCTAGGCTTCACGACTGAGACGCATCAGCACTTAGGTCCAGCGATGAATATCCATGAAACATTACAATTGCAGCATATGTCAAGCTGCGGGATAGTCCCGATGCCGTCCGCACATCGTTATGGCATGGCCAATCGCGGCGCCCAGTGCGAAGCCCTTGCCGGAGCAATTGCATAGAGCCTGTCAATTTGGGCCGTGTTTGCGACGAAGCAGGGCAGGATTGGAACGTCCGGATGCTCTAACTGAAGCTCACGTCAGTCAGGCCGATGGCATTCCCAATTCATCGTGACGCCGCCGCTCCAGTTCCTGCGCATAGCGCTTCAGGCAAAAAGCCTCGGACAAAGACCCGATGACTTGCCTGTCCTCGGCTGAGCGCACAACGGGCAGCGTTTCCGCACGCGCCTGGGTAAATGCATCCAGGATCGTCCGAATATTGTCGGCCGGCAGCAGGAAACTGCGCTGACCCGAGGCAAGATCGGCAGCCAGCAAAGTGTCTGCCATATCGATCAAATCCGGATCATGGGCGGCTGCGACGTCAATCATGCCGGCATAGTATTTGCGGCTATCGACGGCGAACAACCATTTGGCGCTGCCAAGCAGAACTTGCGCCCTCAGGTCAGCAAGGCTCAGGTTCAGTGGCACGCTCCGCACATCGGTGCGCATCAGTTTCGCCGCCGTCATGTCAGCGATCCAACCGATATCCTGCCCACCCCGAAGCGGCAGGCCGCGCAGGTGAAACCGCCAAGTTGAGAAAGAATAGCCGAAGGTCAGGCGCACGACCGTCGAAGCAATAACAACGCCGACAATGACACCCAAGGTCACCGGGAAGTCGCCCGTCGATTCCAGCACCAAAAGAACCATGGTGAAGGGTGCCCCAATGATGGCCGCCCCGACTGCCCCCATTCCCACCAGCATGAAGGCGGTACGATCGGCAAGCAGCGCGGGGTCATAGAGCCCTAGGGCCTGAACGATCAACTCACCCAGAAGACAGCCGAGAAACAAGGATGAACTGAAAAGGCCGCCGCGGAAACCAGACCCGAGGGACACGGACGAACCGATCACCTTGCCAATCAACAGAAACCCCAAAGGCAAAGCCGCCCAGCTTTGTTCAAGGTGCCATTCAATCGCCCCGTGGCCGCTTCCCAAGACTTGCGGCGAGCCTAGCGCCAAGAGGCTGAGGATCGCGCCCCCGAAGACCGGGCGCGCCCAGACGGGCACCTTGGCACCGCGAAAGCCCCATTCTACCCAAGTTGCGCATTTCATTGTCAGGATACCTAGACCCGCAGCCAAAACACCAACCAGCGCAAAGAGCAGGTAGTAGGCGTTTGGAATGACGAACGGCCCGGAAATCTCAAACAGCGGCGAACCAGATCCGAAAACACGGACAACCATGACGCCAGCCAGCGATGCTGCCGTCACCGGGGCGAGAAGCCGGCCCGAATAGCTGCCATGGATCAGCTCAAATCCGTAGAAAGTCCCGGCGAGTGGCGCGTTGAACGCCGCAGCAATTGCCGCCGCTGCGCCCGCCGTGACCATGATCCTCTGATCCTCGCGGCGAAGCAGGAAGTGCCGTCCGACGGTCGAAAATATCCCGGAGCCCAGCTGACTGTACGCCGCCTCCATTCCGACAGAGGCCCCCGCCGAATTCGAAATCAACGTCAGCCCAGCCAAGCGTCCGCTGTCCCGCAATGACAACTGCCCACCGTACAACGCATTCGCTTCGATAGGGTCGATCAGTTCGGTGGGCCGCCAGCGGTTCAACCCGAGGGTCACAAGGCCAAGAACCAAGCCACCCAGTGCCGGAACTAATGCCAACCGCCACATATCAAGATGGGTCTGCTCACTCAGCAGAGCACCTCTTTCAAGCCCAAAGTCGAATTGGTGCAGATACCCGACCAATATCCGCAAACCTAGTGTCACCAGCCCGACCAACACCCCCAACAGGGCTGCCATTCCAATCAGAACCGCTTCGGAGTCGCGCACCCCGCGTCTCAGCCCCGTGTACCATGACGCCAACGCTCGCAAGGCGCGGGGTTTCGCAGGTTTCTTCGCGGATGGCATCTTAGGGCTCCATGCCGGACACGGTCAGCCGCGCCATTGAATACTGGAACAGGGACATAGGCGCGGCCGCTTGATCCAAGCCTACGCGTCGAGTTGCTTGCCGGACTCGCTAGGATTTCCGGGCAACAAGGTCAATACGGCCAGATGACCCATTGCGTCCTATCCCTTCCGAAATTTCTGCACCGTCGTGCGACGGCGGGTCTGGCGGCAAAGCTGGGTCTTCGGGTGGGTCTGCCTAGCCTGTTGCTGGCAGAACCGAACAATCTTGTGGCCTGAACGTAATCTTCACCTCAGCCCCTGCGCCAAACGGGCGACCGTCAATCATGTTCATCGCCTGCAATTGCATGTCACCGACGCGGACGAAATAGCGTGCGATCTGGCCCTGATAATCGACAGCTTCCACCACACCGGGCGCGCAGATCCCAGCATCCGCCGCGCTCGGATCCAGCAGACGCAGTTTCTCTGCGCGCACCACCAACCGACCGGTCTTCAGCGCCCCGAGATTGGCAGCTCGCGATCTGGGCACGGAAATTGTCCCGAAATGCGGCGTTTGCAGCGCGATCGTTTCGGCGTCCGATCCTGCGACCGTGACGTCAAGGATGTTGGATGCGCCAAGGAAATTCGCGACGAACTCATTTGCCGGGTTGTTATAGACCTCTTCTGGGGCACCGATCTGTTGAACCTCACCCGCACTCATCACAATGATCTTGTCTGACATGGCCAGAGCCTCTGACTGATCATGGGTGACGAAGATTGAGGTGACGCCAATGCGGTGCTGGATGGCTTTCAATTCAACCCGCATCTCCTCACGCAAATTCGCGTCGAGTGCTGACAGCGGCTCATCCAGCAAAAGCACGTCTGGTTCGATGACGATGGCCCGGGCCAGTGCAATGCGCTGCTGCTGCCCACCGGACAATTGCGTCGGGTAACGATCCTCGACCCCCGGCAGGCGAACGATGTCCAAAGCCTCTTTGACCTTTCGGGCAATATCAGAGGTGGAGACCCCGCGATACTTCAGACCAAAAGCGATGTTCTGGCCAATGGTGCGATGGGGAAACAAGGCGTAATTCTGAAAAACCAGCCCGAGATTGCGCTTGTGAATGGGCACATCGTTGATCCGCGCGCCGCCAATCATGATGTCGCCGCTCGTCGGTGCTTCCAGCCCCGCAACCATCCGCAGTATCGTCGTTTTGCCGCAACCTGAAGGGCCAAGCAACGTGGTGAACGTGCCTTCTTCAAAGGTGACGTTCACGCCCTTCACGGCGTTGACCAGACCAAAGGATTTCCTGATGTTCTTAAGCTCAACGCCGGCCATTCATTCGCCCCGAAATGATACATTGGAACAAGAGCGGGCCACGAAATGTGGCCCGCTCCTTGGTGTTTGTTGTGTCAGCCGCCCTTGGCGACGCGGTTCCACTGCTTGGTGTACTCTTTCTCAAGCGGGTTCCAGACGACCGGGTCACGGAAGACCAGATTGGCAAGCGTGCCGGTCGCATCATAGGCCGGAAGCCCTTTGATCATGTCTGTCATCGGGATCTTGTTCGGGTCCAGAGATGACGGGTATTTCTGCCCCTCGGCCACGGCGATAGAGGTGGCCGGGTCGAGCATGAAGTTCAGCAGTTCTTCGGCCTCTGCCATGGGAGAGTCTTTCAGAACGAACATGCTCTCCATCCATGCCAAGCCGTTCTTCGGGTCAACATAGCCAATCGGATGGCCCTGCTCTTGCAGCGCGGCAACACGTCCGGACCAAGCCTCGGTCGCGTAGATTTCTTCTTTCGCAAGCAGGTCCATCAGTTCTGCGCCCGAGCTCCAGTACTTCAGGACCAGATCGCGGCTTTCGCGGGCCTTTGCCCAGACCGCATCCCAGTCTTGAATGTTGTTCGGATCCTGATCCGATTGCAGCGCGCCAAACCAGACCCGGTTGGCCGCATCGTCCCAGCCGCCGATCTTGCCCTTCAGCTCCTTCTTCAGCAGCAGGTTGGCACCCAGCGTTTCGGCCTCTTCCTTGCTGATATGCTTGGTGTTGTAGGCGATGCCGGTGGTGCCGTAATCATAGGGCACAGCCGAGAGGCTGTTTGGCGTGATGGCCCGGAAGGGCTTGATGATGGCATCCATCACATTGGACAGGTTCGGGATGTTGGCCTCGTTCAACTCACTGCCAAAGCCCGCGTCAACCCAGCGCTGATACCAACTAACCCCTGACGAATGCAGGATATTGTGACCACTGACATTGCCCGCCGCCTTGATTTTGGTCAGCACTTCATTCTCGCCACCGAAGGTGGAGTCGATCACCTTGTTGCCGGTTGCAGCCTCATAGGGATCAAAGGCGTTCTTGCGCAGGGCCTCGCTGACGACGCCGCCCCAACCTTCGAAATTCAGCGTCGTCCCGGCGGCACGCGCCTGCTGCGCCATACCGATCATTGCACCGCCACTTAGACCTGCGGTGATGCCTGCTGCGCCAAGAAGGCCCATGAACGTGCGGCGTTCAACATCGCCATTCCCCATACGCTCACGCAGAATCTCATAGCGTTTTGTGCTGTCGATTTTCTTCATTTGGTCTCTCCTTGTTGAGTTCTGGGCTCTTTGGCCCGGTTAGATTTTCTTGCGGGAAAAATAGCGCGCCACCCCGCCTGCAAGCAGCGGCACGCCGATGGTGATGACGATCATGACAAACCCCAAAGCGTTGATTTCCGGGCTGATGGAATTGCGCAACATGCCGAAGATCTGGGTTGGCACCGTTTCCATCCCGGTCGGGCGCCAGAAGATTGTCGCAGTGATGTTGTCGAATGAGATGGTGAAAGCAAAGAGCGCGCCCGCAAAGACGGCAGGCATCAGCAGGGGCATTGTGATGGCAAAGAAGGTCTGAACAGGGTTCGCGCCAAGACTGCGGGCGGCTTCTTCGTATTCCTTCTTGATCCCCACCAGACGCGCCTGAACAACCAGCACGACGAACGGAAGCGCGATGATCGAATGGCCAAGCAACAGCAGCAGGAACGACCGCGGCATGTGCAGCCACTTCAGGAAGATCAGCAGCCCGACAGCTACAACGGTTTCCGGCACCAGCACCGGCGATATGAGCAAGGTGGTTATCAAATCCTTGCCACGAAATTCGTAGCGCACCAATGCCAGCGACGCGAGAACGCCGATTGACGTGGACACCAAGGCCGTCAAAAGCCCCAAGGACAAAGAGGTCTTGAAAGCGCGGACGATAGCCTCATTCTCGGCCAGCTTGTAGAACCAGCGCAGGCTGAACCCCTCGATCGGAAAGCCGCCAAACTGCGAACTGTTGAACGCCAACAAGAGCACCACCGCAATCGGTGCAAACATGAAAACGTACACCAGAACCGTGTACAATCGGATGAATCCCCAAGCGCGCATGGTCCCTACCTGAATGCTTTTGAAAGCTGACTAAGACCAATGAACCGGCTGTAAACCACGACAACTGCCCCAAGGATCACCAGAAGGGTAAAGGAAAGCGTGGCACCCATTGGCCAGTTCAACTCAGTCACAATTGCATCATGGATGAGATTGCCAAACATGAAGTCGTTCGGCCCGCCTAGGATCAGCGGTGTGACGTAGCTGCCCCCGGTCAGCACGAATACCAGCAGGCACCCTGCAGCCAAGCCCGGCAATGACAGCGGCAGGGTGACCTCTCGGAATGCCTGCCAAGGGCTGGCCCCGAGCGTTCGCGCTGCCGGCTCAAGATTCTCGTCGATCCCTTCAAGGCTGACGTAGATGTTCAGGATCATGTAGGGCAGGAAAACATGGACAAAGCCGACGATGACCGTGGCCTCATTATACATCATCGACAATGGCGCGTTGATCAGGCCCAGCCATTCAAAGAGGCCGTTCAAGGCCCCTTGATTGCCAAGAATATGAATCCAGCTCAGCGTGCGAATGATGAAGCTGACCCAGAACGGCAAGATGAGCAACAAGAGCATCAGCCATTTGTGCCGGGATTTGGTCATCGCGATGAAGTAAGCCGGAATATACCCCAGAACTGCGGCCAAGACCGTCACGATCACCGACATCCGCAAGGTCTTCCAGATCGCGGTATGATAGTAGCTGTCTTGGAAAAGCTCGTTCCAGTTCGAAAACTGAAAAGCGACGCGGTCTACCGCCAGATCCAGGTTCTCATAGAAAGAGTAGACGAGAATGAAGGACATGGGAACGACGACCAGCGCCACGATTGACAGCAGCGCCGGGGACAACAAAAGCCATGGCCGCCGATCAAAGGCATTCTCTCCATCGCTCATACTTTGTTGAAGCCCTCTGATACCCAATGAACACGTTCCGATGGTGGACTATTGCATTCATCGTAGGGATCAGTAAAATTGATATTCAAAATGGGTCTCATTAATCAAATCAATGAATAGACAAACTCACGACCGTTTCGCCAGTAATCTGGATTGGAACCTGCTGCGGACCTTCGTTGTGATCGTCGAGGAGGGCAGCATTTCACGCGCCGCCAACCGTTTGTTGCGCGGGCAACCTGCAGTCAGTCTCGCCCTTGGGCGGTTAGAAGCGGCGCTTGGTTGTCGCGTGCTGGAACGAGGCCACGGCACTTTTGGACTGACGGCCGAGGGTCGGAAACTGTACCGGGAATGTATCGACATCTACTCGGGTATCGCGCGCCTGAAGGAGGACGTCGCGACCGGCGCGGATGAGATTTCCGGGCACATCATGATTTCCCTCGCCAGCCATGTCGTCACCCCCCTGCTGGATGGCATCCTCGCCAGCAACTACCGCGCGCACCCCAAGGTCACCTATACGATCAAAAGCGCCCCCAGCGCCGAGGTAGCCAATCAGGTTCAGGGCAAAGTCGCCAGCTTGGGCATCTGCCTCGTCAATCGCCGTCTGCCGGATCTGGAGTATGAAAGGCTGTATCGCGAATATTTTGGTTTCTACTGTGGTCCGCCGCACCCATTGTTTGGCAAACGGGATCTGATCTTGAGTGATTTGCGTGATCTTGATGGCGTTTCATTCGACGCCGACGATCTGAACGATGCCCTTCGACCCGTAGCCCTTCTTCGCCAGCAAAACGAAATGGCGCAACAAATTGTCGGAAGGTCTGCACAACTCGAAGAGCTACGCCGGATGATCCTATGCGGCCTTGGTATTGGTCCCTTGCCTGTCCACGTGGCCGAGCGGGACGTGCGTGAGGGACTTTTGTGGAGATTACCACCCTATGAAAACCCGCCTGCCGTCGACATCTTTCTGGTGACCAGCCCGCGAAAGGTGTTCAATCGGGCGGAGTCGATCTTTATCGACGCTCTCAAAACCGCGATCCGGACGACGCCTTTGGCGCAACGCACCTATGGCTGACCCATCGCCGCGGCAAATCTGACCGAAGGGAACGGGGGAACTCTTGCCTGAATTTACCGCAAAAGCCGTGGTCGTTGGGGCAGGTATTGTCGGCCTCACCACCGCCTGCAATCTGGCTGAAAATGGATATGAGGTCACGCTGATTGAGCGGGCGAGCGGACCAGGGACAGGCAGCAGCAAGGCAAATGCCGGGCAACTGCTCTTCGACCGGATCAGCGCGATGGGATCGCCGGGCTTCTTGCGCGGCGTGCCACGAACAATAATGGATCCGATGCAGGGCGTCCGGGTCTTGGGGTTGGCAAAGCCCGCACAATGGCTCTGGGCGGGGAGGTTTCTGCGGGAATGCACGTCGCAGGCTTGGCAAGCCAATACGGCCAAACTCCTCGAACTTGCCCATCTGTCGCGCGACGTGATGGTCGATTTCAGAACCCGCCACCAACTCGACTTCGACTGGCGCAAACCCGGCAAGCTTGTCACCTATGCGACACCAGAAGGGCTGGACGCCGCACGGCGGGCCGCAGAGTTCCAGTCCACGTTTGGAGGGCACCACGAGGTTCTGTCCGCCGATCAATGTATGGAGCAGGAACCGGCACTGTCGGCGACAAAACGGGCGATTGCTGGCGCGATCTACTTGCCCGAGGCTGAGGTCGGCGACTGTCATCGCTGCTGTCAGGAGCTTGCGCGCGTTCTTGTCGAAGACCTGGGCGGGACGATCCTGTATGACACCGCCTTGACTGGCATGCAGCGAAGGGGCAACCGCGTTGTGGCCGTGGAATGTGGCTCGCAAATCATCGCGGGCGACGTTTTCGTTTTGGCGGCAGGCAAGGATACACCTGCGCACATTTCTGCCGGGTTCAAAGGAAAGAAGCCGATCACCAACGTGCTTGGACTTTCCCTGACCTATCCTGTAGGCGACATGCCGCCAAACCTAAGCGTGACTGATGCTTCGGGAAAATTTGTAGTGGTCCGGCTCGGCAATCGCCTGCGCGTCGCTGGCAACGCGGTTTTCTCTGACAATTTTCAGATGAAACCTGACGACCTTCCCAGATTGAAGTCGAAGGCCCAGGCACTGATGCCCGGCGCCGCAGATTTTGCGGCAGAGCCTGAGATTTGGGTCGGGGCCCGACCACAGACGCCGGATGATCTGCCAATGATGGGCCAAGCGGACGCCGAAAACCTCTTTGTGAATGCCGGCCATGGCTCCTTGGGATGGACTTTGGCCTTTGGGTCAGCAGAAGTCTTGCGGCAGGTGATCGAGGCGGCAAATCAGTAGCGGCCTATGATGTCGCAACCGACTGCGTCAATGCGACAGACAGGATTCCCGTGCTTAAACATAAGACTGTAGGATCGGCCACGCTGCGCAATGTCACCATTGGCCAGTTCAGGATTCAGCTCAGCGCTTTTCCTGTTGCCGCGTCAAAAAAGTGGAGGACCTGAGAAGCCAGTGCAATGCGAGCACCGGGAAGCGGGGCACCCAAGCCGGGACCAGAGGCAATGACCTCCGTGCCGCCCACATCGACATAGAGCAGGGTCTCTGCCCCCAGCGGTTCGGCAAGCGTCACGGTGCCATGTAGCAAGCCAGCATCTGAGCTTGAATCCTCAACCGGCAGCAGATCCTCTGGCCGGATCCCGACAAGGAGGGCACCCTTGTGCGTCGACGCAAGCGTGGCCCCAACAGCAAGCCGCAGATTGGTTCCGTCGCCGGTGGCCGCTAGTAGGTTCATCGAAGGCGCGCCGATGAAGCCCGCGACGAAGGTATTCGCGGGGGTATGATAAACCTCGGTCGGCGTGCCGATTTGCTGGATGTGGCCGTCCTTCATGATGACAATGCGGTCAGCGAGGGTCATTGCCTCAACCTGATCATGGGTTACGAACACCACAGTGGTTCCGAGCCGCTGGTGAAGTTTCTTGATTTCAAGTCTGGTCTGGGTCCGCAGCTGCGCGTCAAGATTTGACAGCGGCTCATCAAACAGGAACACGGCCGGATCCCGCACCATGGCCCGACCGATGGCCACGCGCTGCCGTTGCCCCCCCGACAGCGCCGCCGGGCGCCGATCAAGATATTCGGTCATCCCCAGCATAGCGGCTGTGGCGGCAATCCGTTCCTGTTTCGCGGCCTTGGGCAGCTTGGATGACCGCAGACCGAAACCGATATTCTTGCGCACCGTCATATGCGGATAGATCGCGTAGTTCTGAAAAACCATGGCAATGTCACGGTCCTTCGGCTCAACCCGATTGACCACGCGGCCGGCAATTTCGACGGTCCCCTCAGTTACATCCTCAAGCCCCGCGATCATCCGCAAGGTGGTGGATTTGCCGCAGCCTGACGGGCCGACCAGAACGACGAATTCGCCGTCGGCAATGTCGAGATCGATGCCGTGCAGCACCTCGGTCTTGCCATAGCGCTTCGTCAGGTTCTTGAGAGTGAGGGTGGCCATCAGACCTCCTGGATTTTGGAAAAGGCGGCGCTTCGGGCAGCAGATGCCTTGGCAATTCTGTCGGTGCCGTGGGTCACGGTCGCAGCCAGATCAGCAACTTGGTCGCGATAGACGACAAAAGCAGCCTCCAACGCGGCGGGTGCCGGTCCGCCAAAGCGGTCACGGCGGGCGACAAAAGTTTGGGGCGAAACGGCATCCGCAAAGCCGCGCAAGTCCAGCGAACTTGGCCGACCACATTCCGCCTGAAAAGCCGTGGCGAAGGCGTCATAGCCCTGCCCAAGTGGAGTTCTCGCCGCAATGACTGCTTGGGCGGTGGCAGCGGCGATGTGATGAGCCTGACGGAACGACAGACCGTCCTGCCGCACCAGAGTATCGGCCAATTCGGTGATGGTGATGCAGGCAGCGTCCGAGGTGACGCGCACGCGGTCCGCGTTGATCGTCACAACGCTGACCAAAGCCGCCAGCAGCCGGGCCGCGCGGATTCCGCTGGCGAAAGCGGCGTGGCCAGCTTGCTGCACCTCGCCCTCACTGTCGTTCATGTCGGTGAAGGGCGTGTTGTGCATGGTTCCCACGATCGTATCGCAATGGCCGCAAGTGACACTCATCAGATGGCGCAGATGCTCGATTGGCACCGGGTTGCGCTTTTGCGGCATGATCGAAGAAATCTGCACAAGGCTGGCCGGAACATGCAGTTGACCAACCTCAAAGGCCGTCCAGAACTGAAAATCCTGCACCATTCGGCCCAAGTGCAGAAACGGCAGTTTCAACGCCGAATAGAGGCCAGTCACATAGTCGACCGAGGCAATGCAGCCATAGGAATTGCGTTTCGGGCCAGCGAAGCCCAGCAAGTCCGCCACCCGCGCGCGATCAATCGGAAAGCCAGTGGTGGTGATCGCCGCCGCCCCCATCGGGCACAGGTCAAGCGCCGCCCGTGCCGTCGACAGCCGTGAAATATCCGAAATCAACACCTCGATAGCGGCGGCAAGGTAATGGCCAAAGGTAGAGGGTTGCGCCGGTTGGCCGTGGGTGTAGGCCACGATCAATGTTGCCCGTTCTGCCTGTGCCTTTGCCAGCATGGCTTGCGCAAGCGCAATCAGGTCCGACATAAGGGCGTCAAGACGGTCGCGCAGATCCATCTTGAACAGGGTATGATCCATATCGTTGCGCGACCTGGCCGTGTGCAACATGCCACCCAAATCAGCCCCAAGACGCTGCTTCAATTCCGCCTCGACGAGGAAGAAGTAGTCTTCATGTTCGCCCGTATAGGTCAGACTGTCGATATCGACGTCCGCTTCGATCGCCAACAGGGCCTTGGCGATTTGGCTGGCCTCACCTGCGGTTAGAATGCCGGTTTCCGCCAGCATCACCAGATGCGCTTGATGAATTGCCATCATGTGGCGGGCGTAATGTGCCTTCACACCCTGAAACAGCGGTGCGAGGACTGTTTCGACATAGACCGGGTGCGGAAACTTATCGGGATCAGGTTGGCCTTGCATGCTCATCCTTTCAACCCTGCCATGACCACGCCCCGAATGATAAAGCGCTGAAATATCAGGAAAACCAGCAAAGTGGGCAAGGTCGCGACGGCCGCACCGGTCATCACCATTTTCCAATCCACCGCCTGTTCAACCGCAAACGTCTTGAGGCCGACGGGCAGCGTATACATTTCGACCGAGTTGGTCACGATCAGCGGCCAGATAAAGGCCGTCCAATTGCCGAGAAACACGAAAATCGCAAGGGCCGCCAGTGCCGGTTTCACCAGAGGCAGGGCCACGGTCCAAAAGATCTGAAACTCGTTCAGGCCGTCAATGCGCGCGGCTTCGAGGAAATCGTCCGGCACAGTTTCGAAGAATTGCTTCATCAAGAAGGTGCCAAAAGCGGTCATCATTCCGGGGAACATGATACCCCAATAGGAGTCGAGCCAGCCGAATTGCGACGACATGACATACCACGGAATTACCAGCATTTCGGTCGGGATCATCAGTGTCGAAAGGATGGCGACAAAGACAATGTAGCGCCCCGGAAAGCGGAACTTGCACAGTGTATAGCCAACCAGACTGTCGAAAAACAGGTTCGAGCAGGTGACGGCGGTCGAAACCCCAAGCGAATTGCCAAACCATCGGATGAAGCGACTGTCGCCCAAGAATGGTGCGGTAATTGTCGAGCGTCGGCTCCACCGGGATCAGGTTCAGGTTGAACAGCTCATAGTCATACTTGATCGACGCCGACAACATATAGGCCAGCGGTGCAATCATCACCAAGCCGCCAGCGAACAGCACAAGCCACCGGATGAACTGTCCGATATTGGCGCGGCGCGGAGGTGCGATGGCGTTTATCCGGACGGTCATACGCGGTCCCTCAACAGCCAGAGTTGCAGGAGCGAGACGATCAGCAATATCACGAACAACACCACCGTTTGGGCCGCGGCATACCCCATGTCGAAACTGCCAAAGGCGGTTTGATAGATCAGCAGCACCAATGGCTTGGTCGCGTTCAATGGTCCGCCAGGATCATTGGTGGTCATGTTGAACACCTGATCAAATATCCGCAGGAAGCCGATCGACGAAAACACCACAAGGAAGATGATCGTGGGCTTCAGCAGCGGCAGCGTGATCTCGCTGAGAACTGTCCAGCCGGACACCCCATCGATCTTGGCGGCCTCATAGTAACTGGTCGGGATCGCGCGCAGGCCAGCCATGAAGATGATGACCTGAAACCCCAGTCCCGCCCAGATCGCGGGGGCCAGCACAGAGGGCAATGCGTTGGTGGTGGAGTTCAGGAAGTGTACCTGCTGCAGCCCAAACGAGGCGAGGAAGTTGTTGAAAAGCCCGATCGGCACCGGCTGATAGAACCAGCGCCAGACCCATGCCATAGCCACTGCTGTGGTCATGAAGGGCAGGAAATACATCGCTCGGATTGTGCCATGCAGAAAGCGGATTTTGTCCAGTTGCACAGCGACAACAAAGGCAATGACAAGGCTTAGCGGCGTTCCGATGATCAAGTATAGGAAAGTGTTCCTGAACACTTTCCAGAACACCGGATCACTCCACAGGTTGATGTAGTTCTTCCAACCGACGAATTCGCGCGGTTGCAACAGATTCCATTTTTGGAACGACAACACAAAAGCGTCGGCCGTGGGCCAGAACCGGATGGAAACGTAAAACACGATAGGAACGGCCAGAAAGGCCCATGCCCAGCGGATGCGCCTTTCTTCGATAGAGGGATCGCGGAATATACCCATCGGTCAAGACCTGCGGGCCAGAGCAGTTCCGGCCCGCAGAAATCTTCTATTTTGCGTTGTATTTATCAAGAATTGCCTGCTCTTCAGTCGCCGCTTGATGAAGGGAGTCCGTGGCCGACTGACCATTCAGGAAGATGCGGTTGACGGCGTTCACCATCACATCGCGCTGACCACTTTCGTCCGCAAAGGTCGTCGCAAAGGCATAGCCCAGACCTTTGATGAAGGGACCGTAGACCGGATCATTCTGAATTTCCGGAGCCATGGCCGCCGAAGGCTTGGCAGGCAGTTCGCCCACTGTATCCAGCCAGACCTTCATCGCCTCATCTGAGGTGACATAGGCCATGAACTTCTCAGCCGCGGCCAGCTTTTCCCCCTCAGAGGTTGAGGTGATCGCATTGACCCAATAGCTGGCATAGTTTGATTTGACACCGTTCATTTCAGGAAGCTCAGCCACTCCCCAATCCAGACCCTTGGTCGCCTGTAGCGCACCAATCCGATACGAACCATCAAGATGCATGCCGGCCCGACCAGCCTTGAAGGCGGCCTGCGCCTCATCCATGAACGTCGAGTTGGTGACTTTTTCCTTCAGCTGCAGATCAACGTACCATTGCAGGGCAGCGGCGCCTTTTTCGTTGTCATAGGTGACCGTTTTGCCGTCGTCAGAATAGGGCGCTGTGCCAAACTGGCGGAACAGCACTTCGCGCAACCAGCTGTGGTCCTGCCCGGCCATGCCCGAGGTGATGCCCTCTTGGGTGATGTTGCCCGCACCATCCGCCTTGGTCATCAGCTTGGCATCAGCCACCAGCTCATCCAAAGTCGCCGGCGGGGCCGTAATGCCAGCTTCGGCGAACAGCTTTTTGTTGTAGAACAACGCAAGGGCGCGAACGGCTGTTGGCAGCGCCATATACTTGCCGTCACGCTTCATTGCCTGAACCATCGGGAAGAAATCGGCGTCGATCTTTTCCGGCGGGAACATATCGGTGGGCAGCGGCTGGATCAGCCCGGCGTCCACATAATCGTTCAACCAGCCGTAATACAGCTGCACGACATCCGGCCCCTGACCGGACGGGATCGCAGCGGCAACCTTGGTGCGATAGTCATCATAGGGGAAGGTCGTCATCTTGACGGTGATCCCCGGATTTGCCTTTTCGAAGTTCGCGATCAGCGTGTCCATCGCCTTGACGCGAGATTCATAAACATACTGCCAATACTGAATTTCGACATCGGCCCGCGCCATCCCGGTGCTCAAGGCGCCTCCAAGACCAAGCGCTAACGCCGCAGCGGCCATTGTCATGTTCACATGGAATTTCATGTCAGCCTCCAGTTCTAAATCTATATCGCATTTTGACCACGCCCGTTTTTGCAAAAGGCAGTCCGACTCAGGGTTGTCGCGGGATCAGCTTAAGGTCAAACCAATTGAGCTATCAAGCGGCTTGTGCTAGCGGTAGGGAATGAGCCTGCAATCGCCTCGATTTCCCGGTTCGAACGCCGGGCGTAGCCGTTTTTGGAACCGCGCCTTGGTCTTGCGCCATGTTCGCGCCGCAGGGACCAGTGGCCGTGCCGAAATCGCCCGGGCGGCAGGGCTGACAACGCAGGCCGTTTCCAACATCATTTCCGATTTGACAGATGAGGGCCTGCTGATCGAGGTCGGCCACCGCGCAATCGGGCGTGGCCTTCCGGTGGTGCAATATGCGATTGCGGCCAACGGCGGCCATGCGCTCGGCATTGATGTGGAACTGGATATGGTTCAGGCCGTGCTGACTGATCTGAAAGGCGCAACACTCTGGTCAGGGCAACAAGAGTTGCAGCAGACCAGTCCGGATGACGTATCAGACTATATCAAAACGCTGTGCGCCGACGCCCAATTCGCTGTTGGTGTTGAGCCTGATCGGCTGGTGGGGGTTGGCGTGGTGATGCCGGGGCCGTTCGGGTCCACCGGGCTCGCGTCAGCCGCAATCGGCCTGCCGGGATGGGAGCGGATTGCACCTGCACAGTTCCTGGAGGCACGTCTGGGGTGTTCCGTGGTGGTAGAAAATGACGCCAATGCTGCGGCGATTTCTGAGCGTGTAGCTGGGGTTGCGCAGGGCTTGGATCACTATGTTTGCCTGCATTTCGGGGCTGGACTGGGTTTAGGCATCGTCTCGGACTCGGTGTTGGTGCGGGGTGCTTTTGGCAATGCGGGTGAGATTGGCCACATCACCTTTGGCGGAAAACGGTTAGAGGCGGTGGCGTCGCGCTTGGCCCTGTGCAAACGGCTGGAGGCGGCGGGCCTGCCTGCCCATTCGTTGGCCGAAATCGAAAGCGCCGTTAACAGCGCCGAGGTCGAACTCTGGCTCAGTGAAGCTGCGGCTGCCTTGTCCGAAGCCGTGACGATGATCGAAAACCTATTCGATCCGCAAACCGTCATTCTGGGCGGCGCGTTGCCTGATGTGCTGATTGACGCGCTGATCGAACGAATTGCGCTGTCACCGGAGTCGCTGGCGGCACGGCGGGATCGCCAAGCTCCGCGTCTGCTGCGCGGCTCGGCAGGCAGGATGAACGCTGCGCATTGTGCGGCGGCCCTTGTCGTCGACCGACTATTCACGCCGCGGCTTGATGCGGCGTAGAACCATCACGAAAGAACGAGCCATGTCCCAGACTGACAAAAAACGCCTCACGGATGACGCCTTACACCCACGGATCGTCGATCTATGGTTCGCCTTGCAGGCTATGGGTTCGGTCACGGGCCTGCTGCAGTCAGGTGCGCACCCTGATGATGAAACCAGCGGCATGTTGGCTCCGCTGCGGTTTCGCGACGGTTTGTCGACGGCCTATGTCTGCTCTACCCGGGGTGAGGGTGGACAAAACGACATCGGAACCGAAACTGGCCGCGATCTTGGCACGTTGCGCACTGCAGAAATGGAACGCGCGGCAGATGCGCTGGACATGCGGATGTGGTGGCTGAGCGAGACGCCGGAAGACAGCATCTATGATTTCGGTTTTTCGAAATCAGGCACCGAGACCATGGCAATCTGGGGCCGCGACCGGGTTCTGGCGCGCTTTGTCGATGTCGTCCGGACGGAAAAGCCAGATATTCTGCTGCCCACTTTTTTGAATGTGGGCGGCCAGCACGGCCATCACCGCGCCATGACCGAAGCCGCGCATGAGGTGTTCGACCTCGCGGCTGACCCCGACTATGCAGGCTCCACGCTGCCGGTCTGGACGGTCTCGAAGCTGTATCTTCCGGCATGGGGCGGTGGTGGCGGGGCCTATGACGATGAGGTGCCGCCGCCGCCCGAAACGGTGACGGTGGCAGGCAAGGGTAGCGATCCGGTGACGGGGTGGAGTTGGGCAAATATCGGTGAACGCAGTCGCGCGTGCCACCGCACCCAAGGAATGGGGCGGTGGGTGCCTGCCACGGACGAAGAGGATTGGCCGCTGCATCTCGCAGCGTCTCGGGTAGGCAATGACCGCGGTTCTGTCACCGACAATCTGCCCCGGACACTGGCCGACCTTGGCCTGCACGAAGCCCAAGCCGCAATCACCGAGGCCCGCGCGGCCTATCCCGATTGCCCTGCCGTCGCCCAAGCTGCCGCCCGCGCCCTGATGGCGCTGCAGACCGCTACTGTCGCCCAGACCCATCAGCACCGGCTTGATCGCAAGCGGCAAGAGTTGGCTCGCGTGCTATGGCTGGCTTCGCGCATCAAGGTGCAGACACGGCTCGCCGACGTCTGGCTGAAACCCGGCGCATCAACGCGGCTGAACATCGACATCGCGCAAGGTGACGCCACAAGAATTGACGTCACAGCCGATCTGCCGAAGGGCTGGAGCCTTCTGGGTGATCACCTGACGATCGCACCGGATGCCAGTCTAGCCGATCCCTACCCCACACAGCATGATCCACTGCGCCCCGCAAAGCCTGCGCTGAAGGCACAACTGACCGCCTCGGGCGCACACTGTGAGGTCATCCTTCCGTTTACAGAGCCGCCCGTTGTCGGCCCTGTAGATACGGCAATCCTGCGCCCCACGGCCTTGCTGTTGAACCTTGATCGGCCTGCACCTTTGACCGCGCGGGTGGTCGGTTTGCGGCAAACTGACGGGAACGCGTCGCTGCTGCTTCCCAAAGGATGGGGGCAGGAATTCGACGGGACAACGCTGCACGTCACCCCACCTGCGGCGCATCCTGAAGGATTGGTCGAAGCAGCCCTGATGATTGGGACGCGCCCTGCCATCACCGAATGCCGGCTGGATTATCCGCACATCGCGCCAAGACTGCGCACGACGCCGACCACCTTGCGGGTGCTATCGGCGCACATTGCCTTGCCAACGGTCACGGTCGGATATGTTGGCAATGGCAGCGACACCGTCGCCGAATGGTTGACGGCAATGGGCCTCGATGTCCGACTGCCATCGGCTGAGTCACTGGTGGATGGCAGCGCCTTCGACGAGATCGGTGCGCTGGTCGTCGGCGTATTTGGCTTCCGCAATCCGGCCTTGGCGCAGGCTTTGCCAAGGCTGCATCGCTGGGTTCGCGAAGGTGGCACGCTGGTCAGCCTCTACCACCGCCCCGGCGACAATTGGGACCCTGACGCAACACCCCCAGCGCGGATCGAGATTGGCTCCCCTTCCCTGCGGTGGAGAGTGACGGACCAGAACGCCCATGTTACGCATCTGGCCCCGACGCATCCCGTTCTGACATCGCCAAATGTGATCACACCAGAAGATTGGCAAGGCTGGTCGAAAGAGCGCGGTCTGTATTTCGCCAGCCGATGGGACCCGGTCTATACGCCACTACTGGCAATGGCTGATCCAGATGAACAACCCCACCACGGCGCGCTTTTGTCAGCCGACATTGGCGCGGGTCGGCACAACCATGTGGCATTGAACCTGCACCACCAGATGCCTGCATTGGTGCCCGGTGCATTTCGGCTCATGGCCAACTTGTTGGCGAAGCGCGGGTAGGAAAGCATAGCCATCACCGGGCTGCGTAGTATCTGGATAACACCCGCACGCGGCCCGCCTGCCCTAGGCTGAAACACGACCATCAACTAGGGAGGATGTGAGAATGGCGAAAATTCTGATGATCACCGGTGACTTCACCGAAGACTATGAAACCATGGTCCCGTTCCAGACGCTTCTGGCGACGGGACACAGCGTTGACGCAGTTTGCCCCGGCAAGAAGGCGGGCGATACAGTCAAGACCGCGATCCACGATTTCGAGGGCGACCAGACCTATTCCGAAAAACCCGGCCACAATTTCGCGCTGAATGCGGACTTCGACACGGTGGATGTGGCCAGCTACGACGCGCTTGTCGTGCCGGGCGGTCGTGCGCCAGAGTATTTGCGGCTCAACCCCAAGGTTCTGGCCATGGTCCAGCATTTCTTTGAGACGTCGAAGCCCGTTGCCTCGATCTGTCACGGCGCGCAATTGCTTGCGGCTGCGGGCGTGCTCAAGGGCAGGACGTGTTCGGCCTATCCGGCCTGCGCCTACGAAGTGACGGCGTCAGGCGGCACCTTCGCCGATATTCCGGTGACAGAAGCCGTGACTGATGGCAATCTGGTGACAGCCCCCGCCTGGCCCGCGCATCCTGCTTGGCTGAAGCAGTTTCTGGCGCTACTCTGAAGTTAATTTGAACGGAGGCCCCGCGATGTGTGAGCTTTTTATCAAGGCCGATGCCACCCAATGGCAGAGCCGGACCCACAGCCTGCGCATTGACGGGGTCGCCACCTCAATCCGGATCGAAAGCCACTTCTGGGACACGCTGACCGAGATCGGGCTGCGCGACGGGATGACCGTCGCGCAACTCATCACCCGTCTCTGGCATGAGGCGATGGACGCAGACCACGACCTCGGCAATTTCACGTCGTTCCTGCGGGTCTGTTGCGCGCGCTATCACGCGCTGATCGCGGCGGGTGAGATCTCAAGAGACATCCGCGTCCCTATTGCTGACCACCCGGCGCGGGCCATCCTGGCCCGAGAGGCGGAGCGCCATAAGCCGCATATGAACTAGGGACGAAACTCAGCCGGGTTCACCACGGCTGTCGGCGAGTACTTCTGCGACGCACTTCAAATCATGTGCCGGTTCCCGTTTCGTCACATCCACTCTCTCGTTCCATGCCCCCGACCCTATTTTCGCGCCCACATATCTGGCACGAAACGACGGATTGGCGATCTGCAACGATCCCAAACACCAACGTTGAAATCGACATTATTCAGGTCAACTCACATCGTCTAACTATGCGCGTTATTGAGCGAATTCTCTCACCCTTGGCCACGACCGTTTTCACGTTCCCGCAGCATACCACACCACATTGAAACGAATGCCGCCGACGGCGCGCGCTTCTGATCAGCCGCTGTCGTTCGTGAGGGTTTGTGGCAAATTCACGGCAATTTGTTGCGCGAATCCTTAATGTGATTTACTCTAACGGTGGGTTGGGGAGCCCGATTTTAGGGTTCTATCATTAATTTATAAGGATTCCAAAGCCATGGCACATGTTGGCGCTTCTGGACTAATTGAGTTTCCGTTCTTCTCTGAAACTCAGGAAGACAACCTCTCCGTCGTAGGCAAGCTTTCTTTGTCCTCGCAAGACACTGTGAAGCCGCTTGCAGCGAACGGACTCCTCGCAACCTCCAATATCCTTTCGCCGGATGACGGGTCTGGTTTCGACCTGTCGCCACTTGGACTTCTCGACGGACCCAATTCGATGAGTGGGATCAGTTCGGAAGTTCACGTTGAGGCGTCCTCGCTTAATATCGACTTCGCGCCGACCCTGCCCGGCTTTCATACGCCCTCGGCCAATGATTTGGATCCGCCGGCCGTGCCTGCGGCAGGTACACTCACTACGCTTTCGAACTATCTGGTCAACGGTTTCTGGGCTGACCGTGGTGCCTCCGCACGCTGGTTCGACATGAGTTCCGGCTACAATAACGGTACGTTGTATTACAACGTAACGGGCTGGTCCGGTGCGTTGTCGACCTACTACGGGGACGAGTACGACAGCGACGGCATTTCCGCCGCCCGTCAGACCATGGTACGCGAATCCTTCAAACTTTACGGTGAAATCCTTGGCATCAATTTTGTAGAAACGACATCCACTGCCACACACGTGGACTTCTTCTTCAAGGATAGCAGTTCGGGTGCCTATGAGGCCGAGAAGCTTTACTCCGGCTCCGGCGGCAGAATGGACTACGCGGTTATCAACGTCGCGTCGAGCTGGTATGGAAGCACCTCAAACATTGGTGGTGCGAACGGCTATACGTTCCAGACCTTCCTGCATGAGATCGGCCACGCCTTGGGCCTTGGTCACCAGGGTCTTTACAACGGCACCGGCAGCTACTCGACTGACGCGCAATGGGCGAACGACAGCTGGCAGCAGACCATGATGTCCTACTTCGACCAATCTGAAAACACCGAGTATTCTGACGACTCCTATGCCCAGTTGGTCACCCCGATGGCAGTTGACTGGATCGCACTGAACACGCTTTATGGCAGTCAGGGCTACGGCACCTCTCATGCGTTCACCGGCAATACCGTTTACGGTTTTGGCACGAACATCAGCACCACGACCAGCGTGGCCTTCGCCAACCTCGCGACCTATGCCGCAACCAACGCCTTCACGATTGTGGACGGCGGCGGAACAGATACCGTCGACTTTTCCAATTACAATTCCGACCAAAAAATCGACTTGTATGTTTCCACGGCGTCATCGACCCACGCTTGGTTGTCCAGTGTGGGCGGACTTACGAAGAACATGACGATAGCCGTGGGTGTCGTCATCGAAAACGCCACTACGGGCGGTGGCAATGATTCCCTCTACGGCAACGATGCCAACAACGTCCTGACCGGCAATGCTGGCAATGACTATTTGTCGAGCTATGGCGGCAATGACACCCTGTATGGCGGTGACGGCAACGACCTTCTCTATTCCGGGGCCGGGAACAACTATCAGTACGGTGGGGATGGCAACGACGTTCTTTCAACCTCAAGCGGGAACGACTATATGGGCGGCGGTGCCGGAACCGACACGCTCTACGGCAACGCCGGAAACGATACGATGTGGGCCTACGACGCCCTTGGCGTCAACAACGGCGACTTGATTTACGGCGGTGATGGCAACGATTTCATCTACTTTGGTTCGGGTGCCGAAACGCTCGATGGTGGAGCAGGAACTGATACGCTCTATCAGGGCGTTTTCAACGGGGACTATGTATTCAACATGGCCACCGGAGCCACCAACAAGGCTGGTGTAGTCTTCACTGGTTTCGAAGTCGTCTACATGAGCTACGGCAACGATTCCATCATTGGCGCCTCTTCGCTGGCAGAAACCATCTATGGTGGCGGCGGCAACGACACGATCGACCCCGGCTACTTCACTGCAGGCGATGTCGTTTATGGCGGCGACGGCAACGACAGCATTCTGTCGGGCCTCGGCAATGAGTCGATGTACGGCGGCAACGGAACCGACGTGATCGACCATCGTTCCTATACCGGTGACTACATCTTCAACATGTCGACCGGCCTGACCGATTTTGCAGGTGAACTCTACACCGGGTTCGAAATCGCTTACATGGGCACCGGCAACGACTCTGTCACTGGCTCGTCGTCTAGCGCCGAAACAATCTATGGCGGCGGCGGCAACGATACGATCAATCCCGGCGGCTTCACTTTCGGCGACGTCGTCTATGGCGGAGACGGCAACGACAGCATTCTGTCGGGCCTCGGCAGTGAATCGATGTATGGCGGCAACGGGACCGATGTGATCGACCACCGCGCTTACAATGGCAACTATATCTTCAACATGACGACCGGCCTGACCGATTTCGTCAATGAAATCTATACCGGGTTCGAAGTCGCTTATATGGGTGACGGCAATGACTCGGTCTATGGAAACGACTCCAGCGTTGATTCCATCTATGGCGGCTTGGGCGATGACACCTTGGACGGTGGCGGTTATGTTGACTATTTGTATGGCGGCGATGGCAACGATACGTTCAAGGCTGTCGGGACTTACTATGTCGACAATGTCTATGGCGGCAACGGTACCGACACGCTTGACCTGAGCGGCAACACCAACAATTTCACCGTCGATCTTGCGGCAAGCACCTATAGCTACCTTAACCTCGGCTTCGGGCCTTACACAGCCGACTCTATCGAAAACGTCGTTGGATCTGGCTTGAATGATAGCATCACTGGCAACATCGGCGCCAATATGCTCAGCGGCGACGGTGGCAACGACACGTTGAATGGCGGCGGCGGGGTCGACACTCTGTACGGTGGCTTGGGCAATGACATCTTGAATGGCGGCTTGTTTAAGGACGAAGTCTATGGTGGCGATGGCAACGACACCTTCCTGATGACAGCGAACGACATCGTCGACAACGTTTATGGCGGCGCCGGGATCGACACACTGGATCTTAGCGGCAACACGTCCGACGGTTTCAATGTCAATCTGGCGGCGACGACCTACGACTACCTGAGCCTTGGTGGCTACGGCCCCTTCACAATCGACTCCGTCGAAAATGTAATTGGTTCGGCGCAGGCCGACAGCCTTGTCGGCGACGCGGTCAACAATGTGCTGGACGGCGGTGCCGGCAATGACACCCTATATGGCGGCATCGGCGCTGATAGCCTCTACGGTGGGGCTGGCGACGACATTTACGGTGTCGACAGCTATTCCGACGTTGTGGTTGAGGGGGCTGGCGGCGGGACCGATACCATCCAGACCAGCCTGTCCAGCTATTCGATCTTCAGCCTCGCGAATGTCGAAAATCTGACCGGCACCAACAACGCGGGTCAGACCCTGACCGGCAATACCGGCGACAACGTGCTGACGGGGGCCAATGGCAATGACAGCCTGAACGGCAGCAGCGGCAATGACACGCTATTTGGCAACGATGGCAATGACACGCTGAACGGCGGCAACGGCAATGACAGCATGGCGGGCGGTCTGGGCGACGACACCTACTACGTCGACACCTTCTCCGACGTGGTGGATGAGGCGGCTGGGCAGGGCATCGACACGGTGTACGCATCCATGTCGGCCTATTCCATCTTCAACGTCGCGAATGTCGAAAACCTGACTGGCACCAGTAACTTTGGCATGACGCTGACTGGCAACGTGTTGGACAACATCCTGATCGGCGCCAACGGCAATGACAGCCTGAACGGCAGCAGCGGCAACGACACGCTGATTGGCGGGCTTGGCGGCGACACGATGAATGGCGGATCTGGCGACGACCTGTTCTACGTCGATAGCTATTCTGATGTGGTGATCGAGGGCGCAGGCGGCGGGACCGATACAGTGTCGACCGGCCTGTCCGGCTATTCGATCTACAACGTTGCCAATGTCGAAAATCTGACCGGCACCAATAACGCTGGCCAGACCCTGACAGGCAACATCGACGCCAACGTTTTGACTGGCGCCAATGGCAATGACAGCCTGAATGGCAGCAGCGGCAACGACACGCTGGTGGGCAACGGCGGCAACGACACGTTGAACGGCGGCAACGGCAATGACAGCATGACCGGCGGTCTAGGCGACGACACCTATTACGTCGACAACTTCTCCGATGTGGTGGTTGAATTCGTGGCCGAAGGCATCGACACGATCATCGCGTCGATGTCGGCCTATTCGATCTTTGGCCTCGTGAATATTGAAAACCTGACCGGCACCAGCAACGCCGGGATGACGCTGACCGGCAACGTGTTGGACAATATTTTGACTGGGACCAACGGCAACGACAGCCTGAACGGCAGCAGCGGCAACGACACGCTGATTGGTGGTCTGGGTGCCGACACGATGAATGGCGGTTCCGGCGATGATACATTCATCGTCGACAGCTATTCGGATGTCGTGCTTGAAGGGGTCGGCAACGGAACCGACACGGTGAATACCGGCCTGTCGAGCTACTCGATCTACAACATCGCCTATGTGGAGAATCTGACTGGCACCAATAACGCAGGCCAGACCCTCACCGGCGGCATCGACGACAACGTCCTGATCGGCGCGGATGGCAACGACAGCCTGAACGGCAGCAGCGGCAATGACACGCTGCTGGGCAACGGCGGCAATGACACGCTGAACGGCGGCAATGGCAATGACAGCATGGTCGGCGGGTTGGGCAACGACACCTACTATGTCGACAACTTCTCGGATGTGGTGGTTGAAGCGGCTGGACAAGGCACTGACACCATCATCGCCACCATGTCGGCCTACTCAATCTTCAACGTCGCCAATGTCGAGAACCTGACCGGCACCAGCAACGCGGGAATGACCTTGACCGGCAACAGCCTGAACAACGTGCTGACTGGCGCCAACGGCAATGACAGCCTGAACGGCAGCAGCGGCGATGACACGCTGTTTGGCGGGCTGGGCAACGATACCCTAAACGGCGGCGCGGGGCTCGACAGCTTTGTGTTCAACACGGCACCCGGGGCTGGCAATGTCGACACGGTGGTTGGTTTCGTGTCCGCTGATGACACCTTCCTTCTGTCCCATACGATTTTCAACGGGATCGGGACGGTGGGGGCCATCATGGACGCCGCGGCTTTTGGTTTGGGAAGCGCCGCAACCACGGCGGCACAGCGCATCATCTACGATCTGGCCAGCGGTGGCGTGTTCTACGACCAAGACGGCGTCGGCGGTGTGGGTCAGGTCCAGATCGCAGCCCTTGGCGCAGGCACATCCGCAGTTCTGGCGGACTTCATGGTGCTCTGAACTAAAACAACGCTGCACATCAAGCGCATCAAAGTGCTCCCCGACATCGTTCGGGGAGCATTGCGTTGGCCCTAGGAGCGCGTCTCACGGGGCATTCCGGTCTACTAAGCCCGTGCATCGCGGATTGAATGCTTGGCTGTGCTCCGAGAGGGGCTGACTCCAAGGGTCCAAGGCAGTTCCACTGGTCAAGTCTACACACCCAGCACTTGGTTCAGGTCAGCTGCACCGAACTGGCCATAGATTCGCTTTCCCGACATAGCGGTCACCGATACTGGTTCCATTTCGTCTCAGGGCGTAATAGCCGTATTCTATCAGACCTCGGCAATGCCACAAGCGTGCCGGATATCTTGCCGACAGCGCATCGCCCGCGGAAGGATCTTCTCGAAATGACGACGAATAACATCAGAAAATGGCTGCAAGAACGTCCTGAGATTGAATCGGTGTTTGCCTGTGTCTGCGACCTGAACGGCGCGATGCGCGGCAAGCGGTTGCCGATCGAAAAGGCCAAGGAAATCATGGATGTCGGGCTACGGATGCCGCTTTCAGTGCTAAGCGTGGATATCTGGGGTGAGGATATCGAAAACAACGAGCTGGTGTTCGAGACGGGCGACGCGGACGGGATCTGTGATTACACCGGTCGGCCAATCGTGATGGTCAACTGGACCAGCCGGCCCTCGGCTCTGGTGATGTTCTGGATGGAGACGGAGGACGGCAAGCCGTTTCCGGGCGACCCCCGCCGCGCGCTGTCTAATATCGTCGACCGCTATAAGGCGCTCGGACTGACGCCGGTGGTGGCGACCGAGTTGGAATTCTACATTTGCGACCCCAGTGGCGCGCAACCGCAACCCCCGTGCTCCCCTGTCACAGGCAAGCGGCTGGATTCCGACGGCGCCCTGTCGCTGGATGAATTGCAGCATTTCGATGCGTTCCTGAACGATGTCTATGACGCCTGCCATGAGCAGGGCATCCCTGCAGATGCCGCCATTTCGGAAAACGGCGCGGGTCAGTTTGAAATCAACATGGTGCATGTCGCAGACCCGTTGCAGGCCGCCGATGACGCCGTGCTGTTCAAACGGCTGGTACACGGGATTGCACGCAAACACGGGTTCGCCGCGACCTTTATGGCCAAGCCCTATGGCGACCGTTCCGGCAGCGGCTTTCACGTCCATTTCAGCCTGATCGACGAAAACGGAGTCAACCTATTTGACAACGGCGGCGACGAAGGCACGCCCTTGATGCTGAACGCCGTCGCGGGCCTGCTGGAAACCATGCAGGAAAATACCCTGACTTTCGCGCCGCACCAGAATTCCTACCGCCGATTGCTGCCGGGCGCCCATGCGCCGACCAGCGTGGCATGGGGATATGAGAACCGCACCGCGGCCATTCGTATTCCCGGTGGCAGCCACAAGGCACGCCGGATTGAACACCGCGTCGCAGGCGCCGATGCCAACCCCTATCTGGTTTTGGGTAGCATTCTGGGCGGTGCTCTGGTCGGGATCGAGGCGAAGATGGAGCCTGCAGAGCCTATCGTCGGCGATGCCTACAGCCAGAAGCTCGACCACCTGCCGCTGGACTGGGCCACTGCAATTCAGGCATTCCGCAAGGGTAAACATGTGCAGAACGTGTTCTCCAAACGGCTGCAAACCATGCTGGTTGAATGCAAAACGCAGGAACTGAAACGGTTCTCGCGCTATGTCACTGATTTTGAGTACGACAGCTATCTGGAGTCCGTGTAATGGCCATCGAAACCTTTGCCCGCAATGGCCAGACCAAGCACACCACCAGCTACTACGCCGCAAGCGCCAACCCCTCGCCAGAGCGCCCTGCCCTCAAAGGCGATCAGCAGGTTGACATCTGCGTTGTCGGCGCCGGCTACAGTGGGCTGTCAACAGCGCTGCATCTGGCCGAAAAGGGCTACAAGGTCGCCATCATCGAAGGCGCGCGCGTCGGTTGGGGTGCCTCTGGCCGCAACGGCGGGCAGGTCGTCAACGGGCTGAACGCCAGCCTGCAGACCATCAAGAAACGCTATGGCCAAGACACCGCCAACTTCGTCGCAGGTCTGGTTCAGGAAGGCGGAGAGATCATCCGTGAGCGGGTCAAAACCTACGCCATCCAATGCGACCTGAAGCCCGGAAACATTTTCACCGGCCTCACCTCGGCCCATATGAAAGAGCTGGAAGAACGGCGCGCACTCTGGGCCAGCTATGGCATCCACAATCAGGACATGCTGGACAAGGAGCAGTTGCGCGAACACATCGGGTCGGATGTCTATGCCGGCGGCATGATCGACCATACCGGCGGGCATATGCATCCGCTGAACCTCGCACTGGGTGAAGCTGCGGCTTTCGAGCAGTTGGGCGGTGTGATCTACGAACAATCCCCGGTGATAGATTGCGACACCGATGCGGCCAAACCTGTGGTCAGAACCGCTGGCGGCACGATGACCTGCGGCACGCTGGTTCTCTGTGGCAATGCCTATCTGGGCCATGTCATTCCGGCCCTGACCGCCCGTGTCATGCCGGTTTCCACCCAGATGATGGCGACCGAACCCTTGGGCGAGGCGCGCGCCAACGCCCTTCTTCCCACCGACAAATGCGTCGAGGACGTGCGCTACATTCTGGATTACTTCCGCCTGACCGCAGACAAGCGGCTGATCTTCGGCGGCGGCACGGTTTACGGCGGCACCGATCCCAGCGATGTTGAGGCCAAGCTGCGTCCGGCGATGGAAAAGGTCTATCCCAGCATGAAGGGCGTCAAGATTGACTTCGCTTGGAGCGGAAACTTCGCCCTGTCGTTCAGCCGGGTTCCGCAGTTGGGCCGTCTGGGGACCAACACCTACTTTGCACATGGCTATTCGGGTCATGGCGTCACGGGGTCACATACCTTCGGCAAAATCCTCGCCCAAGCCATCGACGGCGACAAATCCCGCTTTGACGTCTTTGCAAAGGTTCCGTGGTATCCCTTCCCCGGCGGCCGGATGTTCCGTGTGCCCTATTCGATGGTCGGCTCTTGGTATTACGCGCTGCGCGACCGCTTGGGCGTTTGATCTGATGGCGATGGGGTTGGCGTAGCCTCTTCCAAGGCTGCTCAAGGCTTGGCGCAACGGAACGGCAAAGCGCCGCCGTTCCGTTGCGCCATTCGAAGGCGTAGCAAGTGAAGGCCGATCCGATCGCCCGACCGGCCCTTAGCGCTTAATCGGGTTCTTGGCCCGCCAAGCGAGGTATTCGTCCTGCGCGTCTGGATGCAGCGGATAGTAGCGCTGCAAAGGGGCCCCTTCGGCGAGTTTCATGCGCGAGAAGTCCTCCCAATCGTGGTGGGCGGCGGCATTTGAGATGACCTGATCCGCCAGTGCCACCGGAACACAGACCGCGCCGTCATCGTCGGCCACGATGATGTCACCCGGCATGACCGTGACACCGCCGCAAGCGATGGGCGTGTTGACGGCAAAGGGCATCAACCCGGTCTGGGTGTGGAAATTCGGCGTCACCCCCCGGATCCACATGGGTAGGTCAAGATCTTTGCCGTTGGGATAGTCACGGATGCAGCCGTCGATCACCAGACCCGCCCCGCCACGGCCCTTGAAATAGGTCAGCATCATCTCACCAAAGATACCTGCCGTCATGTCGGCCCGCGCATCGACCACAACGAAATCGCCGGGTTGCACGTGGTACAGGACATGGCGGTGCAACTGCTTTTCAGGGTCAGAATACTCGCCGTCGCCGTACAAATCCTCTCGTTTCGGCATGAATTGCAGGGTCAGGGCGGGACCAGCCGCGACCTTGCCGGGGTTCCAGCCGACCGGGCCCGTGATATGGGCATTGCGGATGCCCATATGCGCCAGGGTGGAGGAGCATGTCGCGGCTCCGATGCCCTTGAGCCGGGCGACGATTGCGGGATCTGGGCGTGCGATGCCGGGGGTGTGGGTCATGGGTGGCTCCTTCTGTATGGGGTTCAGCGCAGCAGGGATTGCCCGCCGTCAACGTAAAGCCTCGTGCCGGTGATGTGGCGGGCATCATCCGACAGCAAAAGGCAGACCGCGTCGGCGATATCTTCGGGGCTGGCAATGGCGTGGCCCGTCAGGGGGATGTCACCGTCGGGGAAGTCGGCGCGGATGCGGGCACGATCGACATTCCGCTTCCAGGTGTTCTGGCCGATGTTGGTTTCGGTTGAGCCGGGGCAGACGGTATTGACCCGAATGCCATGGCGACCCAGTTCGACGGCCAGCATGTCTCCCATCGCCGCCTGCCCTGCTTTGGAGGCCGAATAGGCGGTGGCCCCGGCGGTCGTGAAAGTACGGGTGCCGTTGACCGAGGCCACGATGACCACGGCCCCACCTTTCAACTTCAGATGCGGAACACCGAAATGCAGGGTCAGATAGGTGCCGCGCAGGTTGACGCGGACCGTCTGATCCCACTCATCCGGCGTGATCTCATCAATCGGGGCCCATGTGCCATTGATCCCGGCACTGGCGACGATCATGTCCAACCGCCCGGTCTGCGTGATAAGGTCGGTGACGGCCTGCCGCATGCTGGCTTCATCCGCCACATCCGCGTTCAGCGGTACGGCCTTGCCTCCCTTGGCTGCAATCTCCTCACAGATGGCGGCCACGCGGTCGGCGTTCAGGTCCAGCACCCCGACCACAGCACCGTCGCGGGCCAACCTGCGCGCCGTTGCGGCACCTATCCCGGACCCGGCCCCCGTGACCAAAGCAGTTTTGCCTGAAAACTCCACTTGGGCCCCTACCAGTTGGTGTAGCTGCCATCACGGCGGCGCAGATGGGGCGCCTCCCAGAATTTGAAGCTTTGCTTCTGGATCAGATCTTCGTTGACCTCGACCCCAAGCCCCGGCGCTGCGCTGACGGGATAACAGGCACCTTCCAACCGGGGTTGCACCGGAAAGAATTCAGAGTTGTCAAAGCCCAGATGTGCCTCAGTCGCCCGCGTCTCCAGCCAGCTGAAATTCGCCACAGCGGCAGAGAAGTGTACGGTGGCAGCGGTGCAAATCGGGCCAAGCGGGTTGTGCGGCATCAAGTCGACGTAATGCGCCTCAGACCATCCGGCGACCTTCATCGCCTCAGTCAACCCGCCCACATTACAGATGTCGATGCGGTTGAACTGGTGGATGTCGCGTTCGATAAAGGGCAGAAACTGCCATTTCGAGGAGAATTCTTCGCCAATGGCAAAGGGAATATCGGTCATCCGGCGCAGGCTTTCATAGGCCTCAGGGCTTTCGTCCCGGATCGGTTCTTCGAGGAAATCCAACGTACCGGGCGGCAGTTTCTGGCAGAAACTCGCGGCCTCAGCGACCGACAGGCGGTGGTGATAGTCGATGCCCAGCGTCACCTCATGGCCCAATGTCTCCCGCGCTGCGATCAGCAGGGGCACGGTCAGGGCAATGCTTTGACGCGGCTCAAACAGATCTTTGCTGGATTGGCCAAACGGAAACAGCCGGATCGCATCCCAACCGCGCCGCCTTCAACGCGCGGGCCGAGGCGAGGATTTCCTCATCCGTCTCTCCGGTCACGGTGGCAAAGGTCGGGATACGGTCGCGCTGTTTGCCGCCCAGCAGGTCATAAACCGGGACACCCAGCGCCTTGCCCTTGATGTCGTGGAACGCAATATCGAGCGCCGAGATCGCGGCGGTCAGCACGCGCCCGCCCTCAAAATACTGGCTGCGGTACATTTCCTGCCAAAGCGCGCCAATCTGCATCGGATCGCGCCCAATCAGGAACTGCGCGTAGTGTTCCACCGCCCCCGCCACCGCCTTTTCACGGCCCGACAGGCCGCTTTCGCCCCAGCCAAAGACACCCTCATCTGTCTCTACCTTGACCAACATCTGATTACGGATGCCGACCCAGACCGGATAGGGCTTTATCGCGGTGATTTTCATGTCAACTCCAGGTGCGGTCCCAGGACCGTTCATCGTCCCAGTGATTGGTTGGTTGCCAGATGCCCGTCACACCCGGTTGCAGATGCTGCATCAAGAGGTCGTCATTCAGGTCGTCGATCCCCAGTCCGGGCTTGTCGGACACCGTGATAAAGCCGTCCTTGACGATGGGCTTTGGGCAGGCCGATCTGGATGTCATCCCACCACGGCACATCGACCGAGTGGTATTCAAGCGCCAGAAAGTTTTCCGTGGCGACTGCGACATGGGCTGCGGCCATGGCTGCAATCGGGCTTTCCGCCATGTGGATCGCCATGGCGACCCCGTGGTCCTGCGCCATGTCACCGATCTTTTTGGTCTCCAGAATCCCGCCGGTGGTCAGCAAGTCGGGGTGAATGACAGAGATGCCGGCCTTGAGCAGCGGTTCAAACCCCTCTTTCAGATAGATATCCTCGCCCGTGCAAATCGGCACCGTGGTCGATTGCTGCAACTGGCGGTAATGGTCGGTGTGCTGCCACGGGATCACGTCTTCCAGCCAAGCGGGGGTGTATTTCTCTATCCGCCGGGCCAGCCTTATGCCGTCTTGCAAGGAGATATGGCCAAGATGGTCCAACGCCAGCGGGATTTCCGGACCAATTTCGGCGCGAACCTCGGCGATGTATTGCTCCATCAGGTCGAGGCCGAGGTCGCTGAAATGCAGGCCGGTGAACGGGTGCATGACATTTTGCGCGTCATAGATGGCATTGCGGTGGCGGCGCTCGTCCAGCGTCTTGGGGATCATGGAGCCTGCATGTTCGCGGAATGGATCGAGCGCGCCAGCGGGGGCGTTGACCGCGCCGGGGATGTGGGCGATCTGCATCAGGCCGAGGTCCATCTTCAGGAAAGTAAAGCCCAGGTCCATCCGCGCCTTCAGTCGTTTGCCCATCTCAGTGCCGCTAGGCCGGTCGGCGTCGGTGTCGCAATAGATCCGCACCTTGTCGCGGAACTTGCCGCCCAGCATCTGCCAGATCGGCACGCCATACGCCTTGCCAGCCAGATCCCACAACGCAATCTCAATGGCAGAGACGCCGCCACCCTGCCGACCATGGCCGCCGAACTGCTTGATGCGGCGGAACAGGCGGTCGATGTCGCAAGGGTTCTCCCCCAACAAACGGCTTTTCAGCATCAGGGCAAAGGTGGCACTTGCGCCGTCACGCACCTCACCAAAGCCCACAATCCCCTGATTGGTGTAGATCTTCAGCAGGACAGAGGTGAAGGGCGCCCCGACAATCTCGGCCACCCGCATGTCGGTGATCCGCAGGTCAGATGGCCGCGAGGCGGTTTTGACGTGGTTCAGGGCTTCGTCCGGGGTGCTAGTCATCATCTCTCTCAGTTCTGCTGGTTTGTTCAGGGTGCAGTCAGCGCCATTTCGGTGGCACCATCGAACAGATGCAGGCGCGATTGGTCGAATTCGAGCCAGACCTGCTGGTCCGGCGCCACGGGTACGCTGGGATCAAGGCTGACGATGACGATGGACTGGTCCAGATGGACCTGCACAAAGGTAATGTCGCCGGTCGGTTCCACCGTATAGGTCTTGCACGGCACCGCCCCCGCCACCGCGCTATGGTGCAGCCGGATGGTAGAATGGCGCGCCCCCAGCACGACCTTGTTGGTGGAGGAGGACTGCGCTTTGCGGGCATTCTCTGGCGACAACGGCAGGGTCCAGCCAGTCGTGCCGACCAAAGACACACCATCGCCCGTCGTTTGGGCGGTGACCGGGACAAGGCTCATCGCGGGGGAGCCGACAAAACTTGCGACAAAGGTGTTGCGGGGGTGATCAAAGACGTTTTTCGGCGTGTCATATTGCTGCAAAGAGCCGCCGCACATCACGGCCATCTTGTCGGCCATCGTCACAGCCTCCAGCTGGTCATGCGTCACGTAGATAATCGTGGCGTTCAGGTCCTGATGGAACCGCTTCAACTCTGTCCGCATCTGCACCCGCAGCTTGGCGTCGAGGTTGGACAGCGGCTCATCCATCAAGAACGCCCGCGGGTCACGAACCAAGGCCCGCCCCAGGGCGACGCGCTGCTGCTGCCCCCCCGACAACTCACGCGGTTTACGCTCCAGCAGATGGGTGATGTCCAACACCCGCGCCGCTTCACGCACCTTGCTGTCAATCTCCGACTTCGGCAGTTTGCGCATCTGCAGCGGGAAGGCGAGGTTCTTGAACACCGATTTATTCGGGTACAAAGCATAGTTCTGGAACACCATCGCGATGTCACGGTCCTTGGGATCAAGGTCGTTCACCAGCCGGTCGCCGATATGAATGTCGCCGCCAGAGATCGGGATCAACCCAGCGATCAGGTTCAGCGTCGTGGTCTTGCCACACCCGGACGGGCCGACAAGGGCCACAAACTCCCCATCCTCAACCGTAAAGGACACATCCTTCACCGCATCGACGGCGCCGTAGGATTTCATCACCCTGTCAAGAATAACTTTGGCCATCCGTCTTCCTTTAGGTCTCAGGTTCAGTGCTTTACGGCACCCTCGGTCAGTGCCCGCACGAAGTATTTCTGCAAGACAAGGAACAGCACCACGACAGGCACAGACATCAGGAATGTCGCGGCCATCAGGCCCGGCCAGTCAGTGGCAAACTCGGTGAAATAGCGTTGGATGCCGACCGGTAGGGTCATGCGGTCCTTGTTGTTCAGGAACGTCGCCGCATAGATGTATTCGTTCCACGCCCCGATGAACGAAAAGATCGAGGTGGCGATGATGCCGGGGGTGGACAGCGGCATCACGATGTAGATGAACGCCTGCCACCGTGTTGCGCCGTCAATCCGCGCCGCTTGTTCCAACTGCACCGGAATGTTGTCGTAGAACCCCTTCAGCAGCCAGATCGACAGCGGCAGCCCAAAAGTAAGATAGGTCAGGATCAGCGAGGCATGGGTGCCAACCAGCCCCAACCAGCGCATCATGATGAACAGAGGGATCAGGAATACCACCGCCGGGAACATGTTGCGCAGCAGGACCGAGAAGAACAGGAATGTCCGCCCCGGAAACCGAAAGCGGGAAAAGGCATAGGCAGCAGGCACAGCCACGAGAACGCCGAAAAACGTCGTCAGAACGGAGACATACAGGCTGTTCCAGAAATAGATCAGAAACTCATGCCCCGCCGGATTGGTCGGGTCCAGCAGTTTGACATAGCTGCCCAAGGTCGGCTCTGTCGGCCACCATTGCGGCGGGTATTGCATCGCGGCGAACTGGGACTTGAGCGAGGTCAGCACCATCCAAACCATCGGCAGCGCCGTGAAGATCAGCAGCAGCGTCAGGTAGACCCGCCCGGCCCAGCGCCAGCCGTCGATGCGTTTGCGTCGGGGTTTGGCCGTACTCATTCCGCCCCCTTTTCATCGCCGCGCGTCAGGGCTTTGACGTAGAAGTAGCCGAGCATCATCATCACAATAAACAGGATCACCGAATAGGCCGAGGCCAAGCCCCAGCGTTGGCGGCCGAACGCCAGCTGATAGATTTGCGTGATCCAGATATCCGACGCACCCGCAGGCCCGCCCCCGGTCATCACATAGGGCACGATGAAGGAGTTGAAATTGCTGACCATCAGCAACAACAGCGTCACCATCGACACGCCCTTAAGATGCGGCACCGTGATGTGCCAGAACCGGTTCCAGGTGTTAGCGCCGTCAACCTGTGCGGCGCGGTGCAGGCTGTCGGGCACGGTTTGCAGCCCGGCCATCAGCATGATCATGGCGAACGAAAACTCCCGCCAGATCTGCACCACGATCAGCGAAGGCAGAACGGTATGGATGTTGTCGAGAAAGTTGATCGGCTTGTCGGTAAAGCCAAGTTGCACCGACAACGCGCCGAATCACCCCGAAATCCGAATGATACAGCCATTTCCAGACGTAAGACGCCGCCACCGCGCTGACCACATAGGGCACCAGCAGAACCGCCCGCAGCACGCCGCGTCCGCGGAACTCCTCATGCAGCGCCAAGGCCGCCAAAAGGCCGAGGACGAACGCGATCCCGGTGCTGGCAACGGTCCAGATCAGCGTGTTGATCGTGACCGCCCGGAAAGAGTCGCTGGCCAGAATGGTGGAATAATTGTTCAGCCCGTCAAACACCTTGTCCTTCATCTGAAGGTTGGCAGGCGTGCGGTAGAAGCTGAGGTCGATCGTGTAGTATATCGGATAGGCGATCACGACCATCATCACCAACAACGCGGGCAGGACGTAAAGATACTCCACCCGGTGGTCGATCATCCGGTGCAACAAGCCGTCCCGCTGCTTACGCGGGGCAACGTCTGACGACATAGCCATCCTGAACTGCTTTCCTGATCTGGGCTGGACCCGGCGAGCGTGCCGCCGGGTCCGTCCGTAGGGCCGTAAGGCTACATGCCGCTCATCAGGTCCATGACCTTCTTGGCCGCATCCTCAGCCGCCGCATCCACCGTCATCTTGCCGGTCAATGCGTTCTGCAGCATGTCGGGAATGATGATGTTCATGATTTCCGGCGCTTCGGGCACAACCGGGAACGGGATGCCGTTGGGCAGCATCGAGGTCGTCACGTCGAGGAACTTGAT
Source organism: uncultured Alphaproteobacteria bacterium (assembly GCA_963781185.1). Taxonomy (GTDB): domain Bacteria; phylum Pseudomonadota; class Alphaproteobacteria; order Rhodobacterales; family Rhodobacteraceae; genus Stagnihabitans. The sequence continues at coordinate 7,424 of CAWAEL010000014.1, read as the reverse complement.
CGTGTCCAGACGCTCTTTCATCGCATCGGTGCGGAAGCCTTGCAGGTTGCCGGGGTTGGACCCGGTCCAGGCCAGCTTGGTCGACCACTCCGGGCTGGTCCAGAAGCAGACCAGCGCCTTGGCAGCCGCCTCATCCAGACCACCATCCACATACTCAGACTTGATCATCTGGATGTTGGACCCGCCGAACACCACCGCGCGGCGTGCCGGACCCTTGGGGATCAGACCATAGCGCATGTTGGCAACCACGGCATCGGCCACCTCTTTGTCGGCCCCCGTCGCCTTGGAGGCGAGGTCCAGCATCTTGGCGTATTCCGACGGGTGGGCGATCATCATGGCCAGCTGGCCGGCAATGAACGGCGCCTGATTTTCGTTCTGCGTGTTGGTCAGGGCCGAAACCGGCACCGATTGGTCGCGCACATACATGTCATAAGACGCCTGCAACGCCGCCTTGCCCTCTGGTGAATTGAGCGCGGTCGTCTTGTAGGCCGGGCTGTCGTCCTGCTCGTCCAACGCGCCACCACCGTAGGCCCACATCTGCGGCATGAACCGGAACGGCGTGTTGCCGGCATTCTGCTTGGCGACCAAACCGTAGCCCGCAATCCCCAGTTTGTCGTGGATCTGCTTGGAATAGGTCACGACATCATCCCATGTCGCCGGCGGGTTCTCCGGGTCGAGCCCGGCATCCTTGAAGATCTTGGCGTTGTAGATAAAGGCCATCGTCTCATTGTTGGTAGGGATGCCGTAGGTCGTGCCTTCATAGGTCACGGACTTCATCGCACCCGGCCAGAAATCGGCGGTGGGATAGCCGACATCCTCGGGCTTCAGCGGGTTCAGATAGCCCTTGGCAGCGAATTCAACCCCGCCGAGGATTTGCAACCGCACCAGCATCGGTGCGGCATTGCCCAGCAGGGCGGTCCGCAGCTTGTCCAGCAGGATGTTGTAGTCGATGTTCTGATTGTCGGTTTCGATATTGGGATAGGTGGCATGCCACGCGGCCCAGAAGTCAGCGTCGATCTTGCGCTCGATATCGGGTGAGGCGTCGTTCGGCCCGGTCCACCAGACCGAAACCCGGCCCTTGTAGTCCAGCGGCGTCACCTTGGCGCAATCAGCAGCGGTGTCGAACTTTTCGGTCCCGGCAATGCTGCGGATATATTCGGGCGACCATTTGGACAGGTCAATCGCCATGTCCTCGGCAAAACCCGCTGTCGGCCCAAGGGCCAATCCGGCAATCATCACGCCCTTTGCGGCAGCACCAGCACGCCGCGCAGCGTTGGCTTTCAAGCCACGCTTCTGTGTCATGTAAATTCCTCCCAATTGGTGTCTGATCGTTTTCCGCGCTTCGGCTTCTGGGTGAACTCATCGCGTTCGGGACCGAATACACAGCGTCTGGTCTTGCCGTCCTCCTGTCTGCAAATGCGCTGCGGAAAGCGTCCCAAAGGTCAGCAAATCGCATCGCCTAAGCACAGAGTAACAAAATTCGCACATATTCTGTCAACAAGAATGTACGAAATAGTGCAGATCATCTTGGCGAACGACCCAAAGTCGGGTTATGCAAGGCGATGGACAAGACTTCGCAAAGCTCCCGCAAAATGGATCTCGATGCCGATAATGCCCCTGACAGCGTCTATGCCCGCCTTCGGCAGGATGTTTTGTCCGGTCGTCTGTCTGCCAATGAACGGTTGAAGGTGTCCACGCTGGCGCAGCGGTTTCAGACCAGCACCAACCCCGTGCGTGAGGCGTTGCAGCAGCTGCGCGGTGAAGGTTTGGTCATCATCTCACCGAATCGCGGCGCACGGGTCCGCGAAATTGACGAGACCTTCGTGCGCGACATCTATGAGATTGAGGCGCAGATCGAACCCTATCTGACCCGCTGGTTCGTGGGCGTCTGCACCGATGCCGACATTGCCACGCTAGAGGCCATCCAGTCAGAGATTGAGACGTTGAATTTTGCCGACCCCGCCCGGCATTCCGTACTCGACACCAAGTTTCATCGCCTGATGTACGCCCAACACTACAACCGCCATGCCGTCGACCTGTGGTGGTCGCACCGCGAAGTGCTCGGCGCGATAAACTCTGGCCATCAGGTGTCAGGCCGCCGCCAGCGTGAGGTTTTGTCGGAACATCGCGCCCTTATTGCTGCGCTGAAGGATCATGATGAAGACCGCGCCGCTCAGATCATCGGGCAGCATGTGCGCGGCTCAGGCAAACATATTACCGACCGGTTGCGCCTTGTCACAACCAGCCAAGGCTCAAACATAAACCGCCCGCCACCCGATTGACCTAAAGGGATCTGACGATGACTGATGCCGCCACACTGTCGCTTGACCGCGTGCAAAGCTGCTCGGCCCTCGGCCCCTTGCGGATCACCGATATCAGCACCGCTACGGTGGTCGGCCACAGGCATTTTGACGACACCAGCGACAGGAACCACCTTCGGGTGGGGTTTGACCGGGTGCCGCACGACTGATCATTTCACAGGGGGGACGTCATGAAAATTACAGATCTGAAATGCGCCGTCATCGGCAAAAATCCGATTGTCCGCATCGTTACCGATGAAGGCATCTCCGGCTATGGCGAGGCGGAAAGTTACAAGCCCTACCTCAAACCCTTCATCCTGCAATTCCGTGACGCGCTGATCGGCGAAGACCCGACCGACGTTGAACGCTGCATGATGAAAATCCGCAACCGCGGCGCGTTCAAACCCTACGGCGCGCCGATCAGCGTCATCGAACATGCGCTGTGGGATGTGGCGGGCAAGGCTGCGGGCGTGCCGGTTTACAAACTGCTGGGCGGCAAGGTGCGCGACAAGATCCGCACCTACAACGGCTCTCTCCGTCAGCCGCTGTCGTCATGGACCCCGGAAGGCTTTGCCGAAAGCTGCCGCTGGATGCTGTCGCTGCCCGAGGGCTTCGACATCATCAAGCAAGGCATCGGCTTTCACAGCCCGATGAAATCGCAGCCCAACTTTTTCTACGGTGAGGCAGTGGCAAATCCCTTCCACGGCCACGCTGACAGCGGCCTCATCAAAGAACCGTCGATGGGCCTGATGATCGACTGCGTAGCGGCGATGAAGGATGTTCTGGGCGACAAAGTAGGTCTCGCGCTCGATTGCGGGCCGGGCTGGATGCCGACCGACGCCCTGCGCTTTGCCCGCGCGATTGAGAAATACAACGTCATGTGGTGTGAAGATATGCTGACGGGCGACTATTCCACCCATCAGAACGCCCAGTTGTACCGCGACCTGACCATGCAGACCACGACGCCGATCCACACCGGCGAACAGGTCTATCTACGCAACAATTTCAAGGACTTGATCGAGACTCAGGCCGTCAATATCGTTGGCCCTGATCCCGCCGACGTGGGTGGTATTGCCGAGTTGAAATGGATCGCCGAATACGCCCATATCCACGGCATCTTGATGGCACCGCATGGCACCGGCAACGGGGTGCTGGGTCTGGCCGCGCTCATTCAGGTCTGCGCCACCCTGCCCCCCAACTTCATTGCCTTCGAATATCCGTCAGGCACCGATCCATGGTGGTATGATATTGTTGAGGGTCTGCCGAAACAGATCGTCAAGAACAGCATGGTCGACGTGATCGATCGCCCCGGCATGGGCGTCGATCTGATCCCAGAGGCCGCACAACGCTATCTCTCAGACGAGGATGCCGACTTCTTTCGGTGAAGACGGTAGCGGAACCAGACATCAGGGCACGGGTCAGTAGGTCAGCAACAGCCTGTCCCTGACCTCTTCCGCCTCACAACTCTGCCCGCCCATCTGAAACCGTTTCAGCATGGACCGACCCACGTTGACCATCAACTCACGCTCAAACAGACCTTTGGGCAGATCAATATCGCAATAGTGGTCGCCGCTCTTCTTGGTCCCGTCAATGCTCAGGACCACATAGACCCCGCGGCGTTTGCAGTCCTGTATTGCCTCCATAAGCCTGACCAGACTGAAACTCTGGGCGCCGTACAGGATGGCTTGGGAATGGGAATAGGGCGGGTCGCAATAGACCAGATCCCCGGTTTTGGCGCGGGCCATCGCCTCGGTATAGTCGAGCAGGTCAAACTTCGCGCCAATCATCCGGTGCTGCCATGTGTCGACCCGCTTGGCGAAAGCGGTCGGGCTTATCGGCTGATGCGCCCCGATGGGGGTGGACATATAGCCGTCATTCTTGCGGAATCTGACAACACCACCAAAGCAGGACCGGGTCAGGAACAGAAAATCCGCGCCATTGGGGTTAACATTGTAGCTGGCCTTGATCTTTTCGTACTGCCGCACCCGGTCGCCATCTTGGTAGGTCTCCCACCGCGACGCATACCATTGCTTCAATTCCTCTGGTCTATCGGCCAGCGCAGCCCAAATCTCAATCAGCGGCGCGAACACGTCAGATCCATAGCCCTCCGTCGGCGCGAGTGTCGCCATGACACCGCCCGCTCCGAGAAACGGCTCATAATAGGCACCAAATTGAGCCGGGAAATGGCCGATTATTTCATGCGCAAACTTCTGTTTGTTCCCGATCCATTTCAATAGCTGGGTCTTGAAGGGGGCAGGCGTACCCAGCTTGACCGGCTTTGCACTGGCCAATCCCGCAATAAGTGCAGACTGCATCTTGTCCCTTTCCTGCCCATCGCAGCAACCCCTGCGATCTTGCCCCGCCGCGGCACGTGCTCCAAGCCCTAATTGCCTGCGGGAAAACGCCCCATTCCCACACCCAGTATCCGGTTCAGATGCCACGAGCGAGGGCCATTGGCAAATCGGCCCCTCGATGGGTCAGCCTTCGTAGTGGGCTTCCAACAGGTCCAACTCGCGGACCAATCGGCGTGCGTCGGTGGCGTTGATCGCCTTCTGACGGCGGAGCGCAAAGATCGACTGACGCTCTGCGCGCACGGCCGCCAACTGCATCTCTTGCAAAACGCGCGAAGTCAGGGTGAAGCGCCGGCTTCCCCTGCCCCTGCTGGCCGAGCGATTCCAGCCGCTGCAGATAGCGCTTGGACACATAGGCCGCAGCGGTCGCATAGGCCTCGGCCTCAGCGGCGGGCGCGGCGTGCAGGGCGCTGATCCGGGCGATTTCCGTCAGGGCTGCGGTGGCAGCGGCACCTCTGGCTGCACCATCCCCGCCCCCGACCTCCAGTCTTGATACGTCGGATTTCAGCAGCAACGGCAGGCCGATGGCCGCAACTGACAGCGACAGCACGATCACACCCATGGCGATCAGGATGACAAGTTCCCGGTCGGTAAACGCCTGCCCGTCCGCCAACACCAATGGCAGGGTCAGAATACCCGCAAAGGTGATCGCCCCACGCGATCCGGCCAGTGCCGTCGCCGCAACCAACCGCCAAATTGCCACAGGTCGCGGCCGCCGGCCTCGATCGTGCGCATCGCGGCCCCCTCGGCCGTCGAGCGATCGGCCTCACCGAGCGCGTGCTGGTCGCGCATCCCGGCGGTACTTGTCCTGCTCACCGGTGACGCCGTCGAGCTCGCCCTGGAGATCGATGATCGAGCCTTCGACCTTGCGGGCGAGTTGATAGCGGGCCTCCCTCAGGGCCTCGTCCCGGGCCTGCTCGAGCGGCTCCCTCGTCCGCCCCCTCGTCCCAACCCTAGGCGCCACCGCCGCCGCCGCCCGGACCGTTCTGGACCCTCGTCAGGACCGTCGCCCTCGCCACCCTCGCCTTCGCCTTCGCCTTCGCCGTCACCCTCGCCTCCGCCGTCACCGCCACCCTCGCCGTTGCCCTCGCCTCCACCGCCGTTGCCTGCGCCACCGCCGCCACCGTTGTCCCCGCCCGACGGGCCGCCGTCGCCGTCGGGGTCCGTGACGCATTCCCCGTCATCCCAGATTCCCGAATTCGGGGGGGCTACCGTCTGGTGAGAATACGTGGCAGTGACCGGTACTGGACCCGTCATCGGGCATGGCAATCCTCCAGCACGTCGAATCGGATCGGTTTGAATGTGAGCGGCGGGGGGGGGCGGCAGGATCGCCTGCGCGGCGCGCGTCGCACGTGTCGATCGGCGCCCGCCGAAATCGGTCGGCGAGTCGAAGTCGGTGTACGTCAGCGCGACCGCGGTCGGCTTCCGGGAGCCCGAACGCGTGCATCAGCCGCAACGTGCGCCACACGCGCATCAGCGCTGGCACGTCCTGAAGCTTTCAACAGACTGGCTAGTGCTTTCTATGACTACAGCTTTAGCTTGATGAACAGCATTATCAATATAGCTTTTAGCATTTTGTAGATTTTTTGTAACGTCTTCTGGTAAGGAAACTTGCATAACTTAACTTAGAAAAAGATTCAAACATTATATAGAAGGGGGGATAGGGTATTGAGTCAGAAAAAAGAGGTTTGGTTTATTCAGAAAAATTTTCTTGCAATTCAAGGCGAAAACAATCATCAGTTTATTCCTTGCAGAAACACAAAAAACATAGACAAATCTCTATGGGTTTGCATCGTATGTAAGTAGTGGCAATAGAAAGCAATATTTGAGGGCAAATTTTATATTAGCTATATGTGCGAGTTGAAGATGTAAACCAACATAAAGCAAGCTTTGAAGCACTACAACGAGTTTTTTTAGTGCTATCACCTTATTTTTTTTCTGTAGGCAACACTAAGCACTTTCTAGACTAAAACCACTTGTGTCAAGTGAAATATGTTGACATACAACTTTTTAAGTGATAGGATATATCTTAGTTGAATCACCTGTGTCAAGTGAAATGTCTAAGCCTAGAGGCAATGAAGCAACTCTAAAAAAATATCTGCCAACTTGGAGGCATGGTAAAACGAAGACTATTCGAGTTCCCATAATTCTTGCAGAACAGATTTTTGAGTATGCAAAAAAAATCGATACAGATGGAGCTAATACAGCCTCACAACTGATAGTCGAGTCTAATCAATGTAATACCTTATTACCAGTGATAGAGATGTTGGAGTATGTAGCAACAGCAAAGCGTAACAACTTTTCTGTAGAACACAGGTCTAAGCTGTCAAAGGCTATAGATACACTCAAACAGATAACTAAGTAATTTAGTTACTCAAACCCATGTAAACCGCTTAGGACAGTTTTAGGACAGATTAAAAAATATTTTGGGGCTATCTAGTAGACTTAACTACTGAAAGATATGTTTAAAACGGGTTCGACGGGGCTCGAACCCGCAACTTCCGCCGTGACAGGGCGGTGCTCTAACCAATTGAACTACGAACCCAAATTTTTGCTTAAAGTTTATTTAAAGAATTGCTTGCTACCAACTGGTTTGCAGCGCGGTTTTTGCGTTTCTTTATTTAAGCGCTCCTTATTATGGAGATTTACAAAAGGTTTGTCAATACCTTGAGCATATTTTTTTTAAATTTTTTGGTAATGTAGCTGTCGCCATTTGTATTAAAACCGAAAAGCGAGTGGCGGCGCGAAGCGCCGCCACTCGCTTTTCGGTTTT
>CAWAEL010000013.1:0-24071 GCA_963781185.1 uncultured Alphaproteobacteria bacterium | reverse complement strand
GAACGGTATCTGTTGGAGATCCGAACAGCCAATAAGAACCCATCGCAAGCCACTGATCCAAATGGATTTCGACGCCCACTCGACCTGTTGCCCCACCTATCCGCGAACCAGATCGAGGATCTTCTGGGCAACGCCCTGGCGGACCGGGTAGTCGCCGCTCGTGACGAGGTAGATCCCCACGGCGGTGACGCGCAACAGCATGACCAGACCGGCCGACAGACCGTGGATCCATTTCAGCGCTTTCATCGGCTTTGCCTTTCGACCCTTTGGCAGGCCCGGTGCAAGGATAGCACCGGGCCCGGGGGGAACGGCAGATCAGTCGACGGGGCGCAGGAGGGCCACGCTGGCCCAGGCGAACCAGGCGATGTAGCCGAGCCCGAACACCGCCCCGGTCACCGGTGCGAGCGCCGGCAGCACCGTCGACAACCCGGCCGTGCCGATCGCCAGGCTGACCCAGCCGAAGGTGCGCGCCATCAGCCCGGTCTTGAGCACCGCCACCCCTATCAGCACCGCCCAGACGCCGCCGGCGATCTCGTTGCCGCCACCGAGGCCGTTCTCGACCACCTCGACAACGCGCCAGAGCCGGGCGGCCTCGGCCGGGTCAGCGGCATGGAGCTCGACCACCGCGGCAATGCCGACATTGGCGACCATGCCAGCCCCCACTACCAGCGTGGCCCAGAGCACGCCGATGGTCAGCGCCACCTGGGCGAGCCCCGGCAGGTAGGGGCGGAACCGGTCCCACAGCGCCACCGCGAGCACGGCGAGCGCGAGGCCGTTGACGACGTAAATCGCCAGGTACCAAGAGCTGACCAGCCCGTGGTGAGCGGCGAAGAAGGCGGCGGTCGTCGCCGGGTCGGAATGGTCTGCACCGATCCCGGAAGGGGCCAGCACGGTCAGCATCAGGGCGAAGCCGTAGACATAGGTCAGCGCGCAGAGCAGGGCAGCCGCGGCGCCGAAGCGTTTCAGATCTCTCATCGTTCATCTCCTGTTGAGCGCCGGGGCGCCTTGGCGTTTCGATGCCCAAGGGATAGGCCGGATCCCCCGCGCGCCCCATGACCGCCCGTTCCAAAGCGTTGTCCGATCGTGCCAACCGGTGCTAGGCTGGCGGCAAACGCGCGAGGATCAGATGAAAACACCCACCGTGGCGGCGGGCCTTGTCCGCTCGGTCGTCGACTATGTTGCCCACAGGGGCGCCGATGCGACGGCGCTCACGAGCAGCGTTGGGCTCACCGCCGCCGATCTCGAGGACCAGGACGCGCGCATCCCGCTCGCCCTCTACAAGGCGCTGATCGCGACGGCCAAGCGGGTGACCGACGACCCGGCCCTGATGCTCCACCACGCGATCGATACGCGGATCGAGGACATATCGGTGGTGGGTCTGATCGTCCACACCTGCCCGAACATGGCCGAGAGCCTCGTCCAGCTCAATCGCTACGCCCGCCTGATGGTCGAGGTCGACGTGATGGACGGCGGACGTTTCTCTGTCGAGCCGGGGCCGGAAGGGGTCTGGATCGTCGACAACCGACCCGACCCGAACAGCTTTCCCGAGCTGACCGAGTCGAGCTTCGCCCGGTTCGAGAGCGAGTTTCGTCACGAGTTTCCCGAGCGGCCATTCGCGCTGAAGATCGAGGTCACCCATCCGGCGCCCGACCATGCCGCCACCTATGGCGAGGTCCTGCGTTGCCCGGTGACTTTCGCAGCCGGGCGCAACGCGCTCCTGATCGCGCCGGACTGGCTCACCCAGGAGTTCGACGAGCACATCGGCTATGTCTTCGGCCTGTTCGCCGAGCGGGCCGACGCGCTGATGGCGGATCTCGTCCGGGCCGACAGCCTGCGCGGGCGGATCGAGGCCTATCTCTTGCCGATCCTGCACAAGGGCGAGGTGACGGTCGAAGCGGTGGCGGCGGCGATGGGGATGAGCCGGCAGACGCTCTATCGCCGGCTGAAGGCGGAGGGCGTGACCTTCGCCGAGGTGTTCGACGAACTGCGCTGCCGGATGGCCGCAGACTACCTCGCCGCGCGCAAGGTGTCGGTGAACGAGACCGCCTATCTTGTCGGCTTCTCCGAGGCTTCCTCCTTCGTACGCGCTTTCCGCCGCTGGACCGGGCGCACCCCGTCCGAGTTCCGCGCCGTGGGCGGGGCGCTGGCGTAGCCGGGTCGGCACGGGCCGGAGCGGTGGGTCGGGCGTGCGCCGCCGGAACTCCATGACCTGAGCCCCATTTCCTCCTCCAGTTTGGGGCAGAGTCCAACCCGACCGAGGAGACGGACAATGAAGCGAACACGGTTCAGACCGCCTCATTCTTCTAATCCCATGGTGGGAAGGCCGCACGCCGATCCCGGTGAGAAGCGAGAGCCTGCGAAAGACATCGAACGCCACGATGGTGAAGGTCCCGACGTTGCATGACATCAACGCGCCAAATAGAGAAGGGTGACCTGACCCGAGCAGGTGGACATGCCGCCATCGACGGGCGCAACACGCGACACGAGGGTTATGCGCTGTCGATCAGGCACCGCAAACGAATCGCGGAAGCCTTCGGATGGGCCAAGACCATCGGCGGCATGGCTCAAACCATGTATCGCGGCGTCGAGCGGGTGCGCTCCCGGTTCATCCGGACCATGGCCGCCAATAACCTCGCACGACTGCCCCGTCTGCTCGCGGCATGAGGCCAACAATCAGAGCGGGACGCACGCGCCGTACGCACTGACTGCTTGAACCATCACAACAGAAGCCACGCACACCGGGAAATCCGTCCCGCGCGCCGACTATTTCAGCGACCTGCTAGGGCTGGGTCATCGCCGCCTGCCACTCTGTCAGAAAGGCTTTCTGCTTGAGTTGATCCAAATAGACGAGCAATCCCGGATCTAGACGAATGGGTCGGATATGGGGCTGCAGGGTGAGGGCCTCTTGATCTATCGTCGGAAACCCCGTGTCGGCTACCGTTAAGGATTGCCCCGGGCGGCTAAGGAGATAGTCCAGAAAGTTCGCGCCAAGCAGCGGACGTGCTGCGTTCTTGGGGATCAAAGCGGTGCGCAGCAGCGCCACCGTGAAGTCCTGCAACTCGATCATTTCTGCATCGGGCATCTGTGGCAACCGAGTTGCGGCATAGCTGCCCACCACATTGTAGGCGAGGATCAGATTGCCCGCGTCGAGATCGGAAATCATATCCCCTGAGCCGCGATAAAGCCGCGCATTGAGACGGCCCATCACCTCAGCCAAACGCCAGAATGCATCGGTCTGGCGGGCATCCTGCGTGGCAAAAAGGTAGCCTACGCCTGAGTAAACCGGGTCATATGTTGCGATTTTTCCGTTGAACCGGTCTGGATTGTCGCGGAGCAAATCAATGAGGTCGCGCCGGGTTTTGGGCATCGGCAAGCCCGCCATGCCCTTGCGGGAGGCCAAAAGCACAACCGGCTCCAGCGCATAGCCAAACAGGCGATCCCGCCAACGCGCCCACTCGGGCAAGGCCGCGCTGACATCACTTTGGTGGGCAGCGGCGAAGCCGTCATTCGCCAATTTCATCTGCAAATCCATCGCCGAGGAGATCACCAGATCGAAGGGCAGGCGTTCATCTTGGATGGCGTGAAACACCTCTTGGCTGGTAGCAACCGTATAGCGCAGTGACAGCGCAGGATTGCGACGCAAGAAATCAGCTATCAGGGGTTCAAAAATCACCGTATCCGTGGTGGACAGGATAGATATTTCGGTCTCACCTTCGGCACCTGCATACAGGGTCTCGCTTTCGGCCTCGAAGGCGGGCGCGGGCGCGGCAAACAGGGTTAACGCAGCGGCAAGGATAAAGTGGCGCATGTGCCTCCCCCGTCTCTGGAAGTTAGGGTGAATTGACCGTTCAGGGCGGCCGCAACTTCTGTCACGATGGTCAGGCCAAGGCCGGACCCCACCACATCCGCGACATTTTCACCGCGGCTGAAGCGGCGCGTGAGTTGGGCCGCATTTGCCCCCGATAGACCGCGCCCTTGATCGCAAAACTGCATCACAGCTCGTGTGCCTTCGACCCGCAGCGCCACGGTGACGATAGTTTCGGGTGGTGAGTATTTGATCGCGTTGTCGAGCAGATTGCGCAACGCAGATTCGATCAAGAGCGCATCGCCTCGGGTGAAAACTGGCTGATCCAACCCCTCGGCCTGCAGAGTGAGATCCTTGAGATCAGCCGTTGGACCAAGGGCGCGCAGGACGTTCTGTGCAATTTGAACTAAGTCGACATCGGTGGTTTCCAATTGGTCCGAACGATAGAGCACCATCGCATGATCGAGCAGCTGACCGGCAGATCGACCACTTTCCTCAACCGCACGGATTATGGAGCGCAGACTGGCGCGGGTACGCTCATCCTTCGATTGGCGAAAGGCGAGTTCTGCCTCACTTCGTACAGTGGACAAAGGGGTGCGGATATGATGCGCAGCCTCGGCTATGAAGGTTTCAGTTTGCGCCAATGCACCGCGCAGACGGGCGACAAAGCCGTTGAGCGCGACAACCAAGGGCGCGAGTTCGGGCGGGCTGGGGTGACGGACGGGACGCAGATCGCGCGGCCCGCGGCGGGCCACGGCCTCAGCCAGACGGTTTAGGGGGGCCAGAACGGATTGCGCTGAAAGCAAGCTGAGCGGCACCGCAAGCAGAAAAAAGCCGAGCCCCAAAAGGGCTGCGCGATTGCCCATTTCTTCGGCAATCACCTGTTGGCCAAAGCGAGTTTGGCCTACCAAAACCAAAACCGGCTTCAGCTGGTCATCCACCACAACCGAGCGAGCAACTGCAGCAATCCGCAGTTCCGCATCACGGTAGGATTGCGAATAGAAGGTTGAATGCAGACTGGTTGGTCTTTGGTCTGGCAATGGCAGGTCGGGGTAGCCCGTCACAGTCTCGCCATCGACGAGGATGCGGTAAAACAGGCGGTCTTGCCCCATCGCCCCCAACATCGAGAAGGTGGAATAGGCAAGGTCGATATCAACCCCATTCTCGGTGCCGCGCAATTGGTCGGCGATGGTGGCCGTGGCGGCGCCAAGTATGGCGTCTTGCGTGGCCTCGGCGGCCTGATATGCCGTGCTGCGCGCCGCAAAATAAAGCAAAACGGCCATCACAGCCGCCAAAGCCAACAATTGCACGACCAAGCGGCGGCGCAACGATCCGGCAAAAAGCGGACGCGGATTCATCCGGTGGTCAACCGATAGCCAAGACCGCGCTGGGTTTCTATCCGCACCGATGAGCCGCCAAGTTTCTTGCGCAATCGCCCGACATAAACCTCGATCGCATTGTCCGAGACAGTCTCGGCATACGAAAACAATCGGTCACAGAGCTGGTCTTTCGAGAATATCCGGTCCGGGCTTGCCAGCAGGATTTCAAACAGACGCAGTTCGCGGTTGCGCAGCTCTCGTGTCTCGCCTTCGATGGTAACGGTGGCAGAAAGCGGGTCGAATGATAGGTCACCATAGCGACGAATCGTCTGCCCGGTGCCGCCCCTACGGCGCAAAACCGCGCGTACCCGGGCCTCCAACTCGGCAAAATCAAAGGGCTTCGTCAGGTAGTCATCTGCGCCGCTGTCCAGCAAATCTACCCGGTCCGAGACCGCAGATCGTGCTGTCATCACAATGACTGGCGTGTCACGCTCGGCCAAACGGTGGCGCTTCAGAAAGCTGCGTCCATCGCCGTCCGGCAACATAATGTCCAGCAAAATCAGATCATAGCGCGCCAGAGCGAGGCAGTCCTCTGCTTCGGCCAAAGTGGCAGCCCAATCGACGCCATGACCATCGAGCGCCAGTAAATCACGGACAGAGCGCGCCAGATCGACAGTATCTTCGACGAGAAGAAATCGCACCTTTTGCCTCCATAACACTGGGCCGTGACAGGTTGCTGTCAGCTTTGCGCCTAATTGTTGTGCATGCAAGGGCTGCTTGAACTGTTCCAAGAATGCCAGCCCCGCATTTGGACTGTCTGGGAGGACAACATGAAAATGAAGCTTCTGAAGGCGCTGAGCACCAGCGCGATCCTGTCGGTTATGGCCACCACATCGGCTTTTGCCACCGAGTGCATTGCACCGGCAGATGCGGGCGGCGGCTGGGATTTCACCTGCCGGCAAATCGGCAAACTGCTATTTGACCTCAAGTTGGTCGATGCCCCAGTGCAAGTGACCAATATGGCTGGCGCCGGGGGCGGTCTTGCCTATGCCGCCGTTGTAACCAATCGCAATGACGATGCGGATCTGATCGTTGCGGCGTCTTCTGCCACCACAACCCGTTTGGCGCAGAACGCCTATGGTGGGATGACGGCGGATCAAGTGCGTTTTGTCGGTGCCATTGGTGGCGATCCGGGTGTGATCGTTGTTGCCAAGGACAGCCCGTTCAAGACCCTGAACGATTTGGTTGAGGCTATCAAAGCCGATCCGACTTCGGTGACCTTTGCGGGTGGCTCGGCGGCAGGCGGCTTTGACCACCTCAAGCCATTGCAGGTGATGAAAGCCGCTGGTTTCACCGATGCGGCCAAGATCAAGTACATTGGTATGGACGGTGGCGCTGAGGCGATCACCCAAACCATCGGCGGCTTCACCCAAGCGATGACCGGCGACATGTCGGAAATCGTAGGCTTCATCAAATCGGGCGATGTGCGGGCCTTGGCCGTGCTGACTGCAGAGCCGGTCCCCGGTTTTGAAGATATTCCGACGGCAAAATCGCAGGGCTATGATGTCGAGGTCGTGAACTGGCGCGGACTTTATGTGCCCAAGGGTATCTCAGACGAAGCCTTCAACGCTTGGGCTGACAAGCTGCAAACTGTTGCAGACAGCGCCGAATGGAAAGAAGTCATGGCCGCCAATGGTCTGGCTCCGTTCACCAAAGTCGGGGCTGATTTCCAAGGTTGGATTGATGGTGTCGTGGCGCAAACCACCGAACTTTCCAAAGAAATCGGGGTTATCCAGTAATGAACAGCGACCGGATCTTTGGTCTGGTCGTGGTTTTCGGGGCGCTCGCGATGTTCGCGGGCGCCCTCCAAATCCAGACCAGCTTTTTGTCGGACCCTTTGGGGCCAAAGGCTTTTCCTCTGATGATTTCAGTTGTCGGCGTGTTGGCTGGAGTAGCGATCTTGTTGAAGCCGGATGCCGAACCTGATTGGCCCCCGGCCGCTGCCTTTGGCCATATGGGAATCGCACTCATCGTGCTGGTGGGATATGCTTATGCATTGGCTCCGTTGGGTTTTTTGATTCCGACGATGATTGCCTCTGCAGCAATCAGCTATCAGATCGGCCCCAACGCCCGCAACGCGGTGCTGACAGGTATTGGCCTATCGTTGGTTCTGTTTGCCTTGTTTAAATATGGTCTTGGTTTGGGGCTTGTGGCCCTTCCCAAGGCGTTGATGGGATAAGGGGCGCACCATGGAAACTTTGGCAAACCTCGCCATGGGGTTCGACGTTGCGTTGACCCCGTTTACGCTTTTCCTTGCCGTGGTCGGGTGCTTTTTGGGCACGATCATTGGCGCATTGCCTGGGCTTGGGCCCTCGAATGGTGTGGCAATCCTTATACCGTTGGCGTTTTCGCTCGGGCTTGATGCCACGCAATCGCTGGTGCTGATGACTTCGGTCTATTACGGCACGATGTATGGCGGCCGGATCAGTTCGATCTTGCTGAACATTCCGGGGGATGAGCCCGCGATGATGACCACCTTGGACGGCTATCCGATGGCCAAACAAGGGCGCGCAGGCGATGCGCTGGTGATCTCGGGTGTGTCATCCTTTGTGGGGTCGTTCTTGTCCACCGTGGGGCTGGTGATCTTCGCGCCCATGTTGGCAGGCATTGCCTATCTCTTTGGTCCGGCAGAGTATTTCGGGCTCTACCTCCTAGCATTTTGCACTTTGGGCGGTGTCTCTTCCAAGAACCAAGCCAAGGCGGCCGTGGCGGCCGGTCTCGGGCTGGCACTGGCAATGATCGGACTGGACAATTCGACTGGCCTGCCGCGCTTTACCGGTGGCAATATGCACCTGAACGACGGCGTTGATTTTCTGGTAGCGATTGTTGGTCTGTTTGCGATTTCGGAAGTGTTCATCTTCATTGAAAGCCATGGCAAAGATAGCGCGATTGGCGTGACATTGGGTAAGATCACCATTCCATGGAAAGATCTGAAGGCCACGATTGGCACCAATCTACGGGGCACGGGCATTGGATTCATCGCCGGAGTCTTGCCGGGGGCCGGTGCGTCGCTTGGGTCTTTCATGGCCTATATGGCGGAGAAAAGCTGGGTCGGCAAAGGCGGCTTTTTTGGCAAGGGCGATCCGCGCGGTGTGGCGGCGCCCGAGTCTGGCAATAACGCAGCGGCTGGCGGGGCGATGGTGCCGATGCTGACGTTGGGGGTTCCAGGATCGGGAACCACGGCGGTGATGTTGGCGTTGCTGCTGACACTGAACATCACGCCGGGGCCGCTTTTGTTCAAGGAACACGGCGATGTGGTTTGGGGCCTGATCGCCTCGATGTTTATCGCCAACATCGTGCTTTTGATCATGAACGTGCCAATGGTGCGGATCTTTGTCAAAGTCCTTATGGTGCCAGCTTGGGTCTTGATGCCACTGGTCACAATGGTGTCTTTCGTGGGGATCTACAGCCTTACGGGAAGCTATTTCGATCTGGTGATGATGGTAGGTTTTGGCGTCGTCGGCTGGTTCATGCGCAAGCTGGATGTGCCAACAGTGCCGATCATACTGGGGATCTTGCTGGGCAATGCGATGGAGGATTCCCTGCGCCGTGCCATGGTGATTTCGGACGGCGACTGGATGTACCTGTTTTCGACGCCGATTGCGATTGGCCTTTGGGTGGCAGCCATCGGCGGGTTCTTCGCACCGCTTTTCTTGCGTGGCCTATTGAAAAAACCATCCGTTCCTGTGGCAGATCTGAAGGATTGAATAATGACGACGCGCGTTTTGGTGCCTTCGGGTGTCTTGGGGTTGGGGTTTGATCGGCAGGCTCTTGCGAGCGGGGTCGCCATGCGTCCCGACATCATTTGCATCGACGGAGGGTCTACTGACAGTGGGCCCTTTTCGCTGGGCACGGGCACCTCGAAATATGCCCGCGCCGCAACCAAGGGCGAGTGGCGGCAATTGATGCAGGCGCGCGCGGAAGCCGGTGTGCCGTTGGTGATCGGCACCGCAGGGACTTGCGGGGCGGATAGTACCGTTGACTGGATGTATGACATCACCGTCGAACTGGCGCAGGAGTTGGGGCAAAACCTGCGCGTCGCGCGGCTCTATTCCAGCCAACCCGCTGAACGGCTGGCGCAGGCCCATGCCGCCGGGCGGGTGCGTCCGCTGACGCCCGCACCTGAGATTACGCAGGACAGCTTTGCTGAGATGAGCAATATCGTCGCCCTTGCGGGGGCCGAACAAATTCAGGCCGCCTTGGCCAGCGGCGCGGATGTTGTGATCGCCGGACGCACCACTGATACGGCGATTATCTGCGCCTTGCCGCTTGCGCGTGGGGATCACCCGGGCGGCGCTTGGCACGGCGCAAAGATCGCCGAATGTGGCGCGCTGTGCTCGACCAACCCGACTTCTGGCGTGATCGTAGTGGATTTTGACGCCGAGGGTTTCACGGTGGAACCCATGGCGGAAGGCGCGCGTTGCACGCCGCATTCCGTTTCGGCGCATATGCTCTATGAAAACTCCGACCCATTTATCCTTTATGAGCCGGGCGGACATCTGGATGTGACCCACACCCGCTATGAGGCGCTGGATGATCGCCGCGTGCGCGTGACCGGATCGCAATGGGTGCCCGAACCCTATACCGTCAAGCTGGAAGGCGCGCGGATTGCAGGCTATCAGACCACGATCATGGCAGTGCTGCGCGATGCGCATTATGTGGCCAATGCGCAGAAATGGGTCGATCAGTTGCAGACCTATCTCGTTGATCTGATCGCCACGAGGATGGGGCTTGCAGCTGCGGATTATGCGCTTGAATTTCGGCTTATCGGTGTCAATTCAGCGCTGGGTACCATGGAAAACCGGCGCGGTGATCCGGTCGAGGTGGGGGTTCTTGGGCTGATCACTGCGAAGACAGCAGAGATCTCGGCTGAGATTGGAAAACTGATCAACCCGTTCGTGCTGCACTATCCGCTGACGAAGGATGAAGAGTTGCCAACCTTTGCTTTTCCCTACTCACCCGCGCAATCAGAGCGGGGTGCGTTTTACGAATTTGCCCTTAATCATGTGATGGAATTGGACGCGCCAATGTCGGCTTTTCGTTTGGTTGTAGACGAGGTGCACCATGGCTGATCTTCAGTCCCATGTCGTCAAGGTGCGTTCTAAAAATGCGGGGCCCTTTTGGGTGACGGTCGATGTGTTCTGCGGAGACGCGGCGCGCTTTGCCCATGTCAGCCGCGCCTTGGCCACGGGCGCCGTAGCGGAGCTATACCAGCAACCGGCACAGCTGTTGAAACGGTTTGATATCGCGGATCTTTTTGTGGTGAAATTCTCATTCCCGCGCCCGGTGGTGCAAGGCAGCCGCGAGGACCGCGACATGCATGGTGCGCAATGGGCGACCATTTTGGCGGAGATGGTTATTGCGGACCACTGAGGACTGGGCGCGCCGCGCCTTGACTATGGTGGTCGCAGCCCTTGGCGCGATGGCGTTTTGGTTTGCGGGCTTGCCCTTGCCGCTGTTGCTCGGCCCAATGGCGGCCTGTTTGATCGTCGCACTTGCAGGCGGGGAATTGCGCGGGATGGGGACGATTGGCATCTATTTCCGCACATTTCTGGGGGTGGCGGTTGGATCCTCGATCACGCCGCAAGTGATAGTGGAACTGCCGCAGATGGCGGCATCCTTGGCCTTTGTGCCACTCTTTGTTCTGGTGATTGGTTCTATAGGCTATCCGCTGTTTCGCTATGGTTTTGGCATGAACCATGCCACCGCCTACTATGCCGCGATGCCCGGTGGTTTGCAGGATATGCTGGTATTCGGTGAAGAAGCAGGCGGCGACCCGCGCGCGCTGTCCTTGATCCATGCGACCCGGGTTCTGGTCATCGTGACGGTGGCTCCTTTGGTCATGGCACAGTACTGGGGGGTCAATTTGAACCAACCGGCTGGAATTCCTGCGGCGAACATGGCCCCGCAAGAGATTATCTTGATGCTGGCTGCCGGGTTGATCGGCTGGAAGCTGGCAGAGCGGATCAATATGTTTGGTGCCTCTATCCTTGGGCCAATGCTTTTGGCGGCGGCGCTTTCTCTCAGCGGAGTTATCACCCATCGCCCACCTGCAGAAATGATCTGGGCGGCGCAGCTTTTTATCGGCATTGCGGTTGGCGTGAAATATGTGGGCATTACCGCGCGGGAATTGCGCGTCGATGTTGGGGCGGGCCTGCTGTATTCGGTTGTCCTCGCTCTGGTCAGTCTCGTCTTTATCGAGGCCGTGCATTTTCTAACCGGAAGCCCTGCGCTTGAGGCGTCACTTGCTTTTCTTCCGGGGGGGCAGGCCGAGATGGTGGTTATCGCCATTCTCGCGGGTGCGGATCTCGCCTATGTCGTTAGCCATCACCTCTTGCGGGTCATATTGGTCATCACCTTGGGGCCGTTGGTTGCTAGATTTCTGGCACGTAAGACGGACGGATGATTTTGGCCCGAGGCTCTTGTCCAAAACGATGCCGCCAAAACGCGCTAACATCCAGAGCTGGCGGCTTGGTGCTGACATTCTTAGGTAGCTCCGTCTTTGCAATAGTTTTTTGACTGGCAGGACGTTGTTACCTATCTGAGGTCGGAGACGCGACTTATCCTTTGCAAACATCCGCTTTGGCTGGATGCCGGCTGCGACAGCTTGCAGCGTCGAATGACCGCAATCCGCCCCTTTCGTCGAAACACAGGCATTGCCTTAGGTATCGCCTGTGTCACGGGCTGACAGTAGCACGGCGCCCGGCATCAACGCTTTCCTCCTGTTTCAGCACAGCCTGACCAATAGGTCCGATCAAGACCCTTTCAGGAAATCATCGACGAACTCGGATACAGGGGTGATGCCCGTGACCAGAAGATGATCGCGCGCACGGGTGCATGCCACGTAGAGCAGGTGCCGTTCGGTGTTGTAGACCTCTTCAAGGTCAGCATCATCAGCCACCGATTCAATGCGGTCCGATTGGGGAATGACATCGTCATCGCAGGCCATGACGACTACGGACCGGAATTCCAGACCCTTGGCGAAATGCATTGTGCTGATGGCGACAGCACCATTCTCGACTTCGACCTTGTCGTTTAGTTCAACGGCGCGCACACCTGCAGCCTTCACCGCAGCCCGAGCGCGCTTCAGTTCCGCATCGGACCGCACGAAGACGCCCACCTCACTTGGTGCGCAGCCCTCCTTCCGACGTGCGCTGATCCAATCGCCAACGACGCTGCACTCATTGCTGGCATCGGTGCAGGTTGATCTAATGGGATGAACTGCCTTCCCGCCCAACCGCATCTATAGTTGCGGTCATCGGTAGGACAGTAAGGAGGATTCCGATGGATATCGCGGTTCTTGGAATTGACTTGGGCAAGACGGTCTGCAGCTTGGCAGAAGTTCATCGCACTGGTGCGGTTGTCTTGCGCAAACGTGTTCAACGTTTCCGGCTTCTGGATTTTCTGGCGCAGTTGGCGCCTTGTGTTGTGGCCATGAAAGCCTGTGGCGGCGCCCATCACGTTGGGCGGTTTTGTTTGCAGTTCGGTCACGAGCCTCGCTTGATGTCGCCGCTGTATGTTCGGCCTTACGTGAAGGTGCACAAGAATGATGACCGTGACGCCGAGGGCATCGCAGAGGCCGCAACCCGCCCGACAATGAGTTTCGTGCCGATCAAGACGGAAGAGCAACTGGACTTGCAAGCCCTGCATCGGGCGCGCGAGCGGCTTGTGCAGGATCGGACGCGACTGATCAATCAGGCCAGATTACCCGAGTCTGGGCTTTCTGATGGAGCGGGGCGTTCGTCCTGCGCAGGGGCGGCATGTGTTCCAGAAATTCCTGACAAGGCTCGCCGAAGATCACAGTGGCGATCTGACCCCGCGGATGCTGGCGATGCTGGTGGACATGGCTGCCGAGTTGACCGCGATCAACGAAAAGGTCACTGCACTGGATAGCGAGATCAAATCGGTTGCAGGAGCGGATCAGGACATGCGTCGTCTGATGGAAATCCCCGGCGTCGGGCCAACCATCGCGACTGCACTGGTGGCGGCCGTGGGCAGTGGGAAGACTTTCAGTAAGGGGCGCGATCTTGCGGCTTGGCTCGGCCTCGTTCCGCGGCAAGTCACGACCGGGGGCAAAGCCAAGCTGATCGGCATATCCAAACACGGCAATACGTATTTGCGAAAGTTGTTCATTCATGGGTCCAGAACCGTGCTGCACCTGGCCAAGGACAGGTCGACCCCACTCGCCAGCTGGGTCGACGGCTTGAAAGCCAGGATGCATGTCAACGTCGCGGCCGTTGCGATGGCCAACAAGTTGGCGCGCATCGCTTGGGCAGTGCTGACAACGGGCGAGCGATATCGTCCAGCCGCTATGGCGAGCACCTGACGGCGCGCTTTCGAGGGGAGAAGCAACGGAATCTGCGAGTGAAAAGGAGATGGACCAACGACCTGATCGGCGTCCTGCAAGTCTGACGGGGGGCATGGCCTTTGAAGGCCGATGAGCCAACGAGACACAGGGCGCGCGACTTCCCATCTTGGTCAGGGGCAAACCGAAGGGCCCCAACATAGACCGAATACATAGGAGCAGGGTTAGCGGCGCATCAACAAATCACTTGCAGGGGAAGGCAGTTCATACATGCCCCCCGCAAACTGGACCGTCTGAAGCTGGAGTTTTCCGCTACGCTTTCCTGGCTGGAAGAGGAGCGGAATCGCGATGAAGGCAGGCAAACCCACCGATCGAGCCATTGTCCGCCATTGGTCCAATGACAGTGGCGAGGGCCTTCATCGAAGCATTCAATGGCCGTTTCGGCGCCGAATGCCTGAACGCACATTGGTTCTTGACGCTTGCAGACGCGGCCGAAAAGTTGGAGGCTTGGCGTAGATACTACAACGAGGAACGGCCACATGGCGCGATTGGGAACAAGGTTCCGATCATGCTGACAAAATCGGGGGGCGCCACCAGCCCGTCACCCTGAGCGAAGCCGTAAAACTCTGCCTTCGGGCGGTCCAACGTTGGGGAGCGGATCACTCAGTCCCGAAGTCTCGCTCACGCTGGATAAAAGTTGGGGGTAACGTCACAGGCCACCACCATCGGCGGCGGCCCGTCGAACATCGACACTGTGCCACGCCGTCCCTCTGCGTTTCCGTCGCTATAGTCAGGCTGTCGCCCTCGCTTGCCGGTCGGCTTCCCCGCCCACGCCATGTCTGGCTCGAACCAGACCGATAGCGATCCTCGGCGCTTGAGCGCCTTGTTGTACGAAAGCCAGTTCGGGGTCTTGCAGGTCGGTATGTTTGGTCTGCTCATGCCCTCCAGCTATCACGCTGGTTTCACAAGATGAATCCCTCACAGGATTTGCGCAACATAGCCGTTGCAACGCATAACCCCCGAATATAACGACAAGATTGGGGATGCAGAGAATAGTTGCGTTCGGGCAAATGGTGGAGGGAACGGGACTGCCGTCGAACCTTCTTTTGTGGATGCCGCTCGGTTTGCAAGGAATTTCTGAACGTCTGGACATGTGATCGAGTGCGTACTTTTGTCAGGCCTGTTCGTGCGGCTGACATGGCGCCGCTGGCCGGGATGGTGATGCGCGGATCGGGTCCAAATCTCCAACAGCGAGCTCGAGGCTCGGAGAAGGTTTCTGGTTTGCCCGACCCGGATCATGTCGATCATGTGCCCATTCGGTTCATGCCTTCCTCACAACTCGGTGGCCCGGTTGCCGAACTGCGCCGCCGGATCAGGCGCCGATCAGTCACCGGGCCGCGATAGTCTTCGCCGCGCGTCAGCATCGCCCAGATGCCGCGCGCCATCTTGTTGGCCAGCGCGACGGCCACCACCATCGGCGGCTTGCGCTCCAGCATGCGCGCCAGCCAGGGATTGCCGCGGCGCACCCCGGCGCAAGGCCCAGCGGATCACGGCCATCGCCCCGATGACCAGCAGTCGGCGGATGTCGCGCTGGCCCATCTTCGAGGTTTTCCCGAGCCTCTGCTTGCCGCCGGTCGAGGCCTGTCGCGGCACCAGCCCGAGCCAGGCCGCAAAGTCGCGCCCGCGTTTGAACTGCTCCATGGGAGGCGCAAAGGTCTCGACGGCCAGGGCGCTGATCGGGCCGACGCCCGGCATCGTCTGCAGGCGGCGTGGATGTCTCGCCCTCCCTGGCATCGCGTCGATCCTCTTTTTCATGGCATTGATCCGGGCGGTCAGATGCGCGATCTGCTCCAGCAGCTCGCGACAGATTTCCCGGGCGAGCGGTGGCAAATCCGAGCTCGGATCTTCGAGGACGGCTCCGAGGCGCGGCAGATAGCCGATCCCCTCGGGCGCGATGAAGCCGAACTCGTACAGATGCGACCGCAGCGCATTGACCGCTTCGGTGCGCTGCTTCACGAACTGCTCGCGGGTGCGGAACAGGATGGACCGCGCCTGCTGGTCGCCGGTCTTCGGCTCGACATAGCGCATGGTCGGGCGCAGCGCCGCTTCCACGATCGCCTCCGCGTCGGCCGCGTCGTTCTTCTGCCGCTTGATGAACGGCTTGACGTAGCGCGGTGCGATCAGTCTGACCTCGTGGCCGACCCGCTCCAGTTCCCGCGCCCAGTGATGCGCGCCGCCACAGGCCTCCATCGCGACGAGGCACTGCGGATGCTCCGCCATGAACCGCTGGAACTGCGGTCGCGACAGCTTCTTGCGGAACAGGACCGTCCCGTCCGCGGCCGCGCCGTGCAGCTGGAACACGTTCTTTGCCAGATCGACGCCGATGATGCTAATTTCCTTCATGGATGCCCTCTCGTTTCTCTTGTGACTTCAACATCACAAGCTTGGCGCATTGCGACGCCGTTGGGGAGAGAGCGGCATCCACCCCATCTCTGGGGCCAAATGATCATTTTGATCTCAGCTGTGACTTCCGTACCAAGGGTCAGGGAGACGCAGTCAAACGAAACGAACCGTCGGCGTGCTGATCTCCCGTGATCGACAGATTTGCCCAATTCAGGATAGCGCCGAGATTGGCGGACACCTCTCTTCCAAGCCCCCCCGAGAAAATGTCGAACGCTTCGCGATTGAGTGGACTGAGCCCGACTAGAACTGGAACCTCCCGGTCAAGCGCGGCAGCGATCACTGCGCGAAAACCGCGCCCTTCCGCCTCGTGTTTGCCGAACTTGTTGATAACCAACAGATCGGCACCCTCATCAAGGGCTGTAGCGACCTGAGCCACCGCCAATTCCAGAGAACCGGCGTCCAGACGGCAGCCACGCGCCCATTTGCCCCGGTCCTGCGAGATGCGCAAAGTGAGGCCGTTCGGAAGCACCATCAGGTCCATGTCGCAGTGGCGACCGATGCCCCGCTCCGTGTTGACCTGAATGGTCCCGCACAGCCGCAGGCCACTCTGCATGAGTTGCCGGGCAACAGATGCAATGCGTGGATCGGTATCTCCCCGCCCCTTTGACATGATGTAACCCAGCTTCATGTGGCATTCTCCTTGTCGTCAGTCATCAACGGCAAACCTTCCCGCGCCCCGTAACCCGGGGCGCGGAAGTGGCGGTGTCACAGCGCGACTTCCCAGGACTTGAAGCTGAGCTTGGACGTCGAGGGCCCTCCATCCGCGATCTTGCGGATATTGGCCCAGGTCTGCTTGTAATTGGGCAGGATCAACTCATTCACGCCCGCATTGATCACGTTGCCCTGGGTGCCAGAGGGTGCGCCGAACAGCATGAAGGTCTCGTTCGGGCGCGCGGTCGGTTCGATGTAGACCATCGCCTGCGTGGCGCCGACATCATTGTAAACCTCGACCATGTCGCCGTTCTTCAGGCCCAGTTCGGCGGCATCCGCCGGGTTGATCTGAAGAAGGGCAGCGGAAAGCGGTCCTTGACGAAGTCGTTGTCCTGATCGAGGAACCAGTTCTGCCAGTTGATGTTGGACCGGCCATTGTTGATCAGGAAGCGGTAGTTGGCCTTCTGCTGCGCCTTGCCGGCGGCCTGCCAGCCGCGCCAGGCGCCCATGCAGAACAGCGCCTTCTTGTCCTCGCGCCCATGCCGGGTGAAGGCGCCATCCTCGTAGAGACGTGCAGTGCCAACCAGTTTGCCATCGGCGAACCCGGTGACCGGTTCCTGCACTCCGTTGGTGCCCATGGCGCGCAAGCGCGTCATAGGTCACTTCTGGATTGCCCTTGTTGTAGCCATCCATGAAGGCGTCTTCTTCGGTCTTCCAGTCATAGCCCTTGAACTGAGCGGCATAGTCGGTGCGGCCTTCTTCGGTCAGCACGCGCTCCAGGTTCTTTGCGAGGCGTGCCGCAATCAGGCAGTCGGGCATCGCCTGGCCGGGGCCGTCCATGTACTTTTCCGTCAGCCGCAGGCGGCGTTCGCCGTTCATCGAGGTCAGGTTCATCTCGCCCGCCTCGACCGCCGGCAGGATGACATGAGCCTGTTGCCCGATCTGGCTGTGGATGATGTCCACATTGACGACGAAGAGGCCGCCGGCGTTGATCGCTGACACGATGGCATCGACCAGTTCCTCGCGGGTTGCCCCGGCACGGGCATCCATCGCCTCCTTCACCATGTTGGTGCGGCGGTTGTATTCCCGCTTGAATTCGCTGGCGTTCAGCGTGGTCTTGTAGTGGTCGTTGGCCCAGATGTGGTGCACCTTGCCGTCGCCGCCGATCAGCAGTTGGTCGATATAGGGAGCCGGGCGTCCGACATGGGCGTCAGAGGGACGGTAGTAGCCTTCCTGGTGCCCACCCAGACGGCAGACCCCGCCGCCTTCTCGGCCGATATTGCCGGTCGCCAGACCGATGTTCACCAGAGCACCGATGGTACGATAGTTGTCATTGCCCCAGATGATACCCTTTTCGTAGGCGGTGACCGTCTTGCGGCGGGTGCCGTCATCCTTGGGCTTGGCGATCCATTCCGCCGCCTTGGCCAGATCGGCCTCACTGATGCCGCAGATCGCTGCGCCTTCGGCCAGGGTCATCTTGCAGGCCGCCCGCGCCGCCTCGAACGAGCCGAGCGCGGAAGGGTGCTGTTCATCCTCGGCCACCGCGACTTCGCCCTGGAAGCTCGAGGCGGCGATGAAGTCGGCATCCACCCAGCCCTGATCGGCGATGTCGGTGAAGAGCGTGTTGAACAGCGCAAGGTCTGTGCCCGAGTTGATCTGAAGATGCATCACATTGTCAGCGCCCGCGACTTCCTCGCAGGCGTTGACCGTCACGGTGCGGCGCGGATCGACGATCAGTACCCGCGCGCCGTTCCGCATGCCCGGCACCATGTGGTTCAGGAACAGGTTGGTCTGCGTTTCCATCGGGTTGGCGCCGATCAGGAAGATCGTGTCGGTCACCTCGTAGTCGGCGTAGTTGTAGTTCAACTCGTCGACGCCCATGTCGCGGGTCGAATGGACTTCGGAGTTATAGGCCGGGCGGTTGTGGATGCGGCAATGCTTGACCTTCATCGACTCGAAGTAAAGCTTGCCGGTGCCCCAGGTGTTTTCATAGCCGCCGGCCGACCCGCCGTGGTCGAACATCGACACGAAGAGATCATCCTCGTTGTCCTTGTCGATCACCCGAGCCGTGACGCGTGCCACCAGATCCAGCGCATCGTCCCAGGTCGTCGGCTGCCAGGTGCCATAGCGCCAGACCAGCGGATCGGTCAGGCGCTGCTTCTGCGTGCCGGTCACGTCGCTGCGGCGGTTCTCGGCCATACGCGCGCCGCGGACCGAGCCGAGGCCGGCATTCACCACGCAATCGACGTCAGGCTTGATCACCAGATGCACGTTCTGGCCGTTCTGCTTGACCACGTTGTACATCGACGGCGCATACCAGTTGGCGGTTTCCATCGGCTGCTGTGCCGACAGGTCCTCGCCCGACCAGTTGGACTGCGGCCGTG
Source organism: uncultured Alphaproteobacteria bacterium (assembly GCA_963781185.1). GTDB lineage: Bacteria > Pseudomonadota > Alphaproteobacteria > Rhodobacterales > Rhodobacteraceae > Stagnihabitans. The sequence goes on along the minus strand of CAWAEL010000013.1, from coordinate 5,084 downwards.
CCCTTGCGTGTTCATCGGCCATGTGTAGGCCTTGTAGCCGCACCCGACGATGCAGTAGTGGCAGGTGACGTTGTGTTCCTTGGCGCCTGCGGGAATGATCGGCAAGCGGTCGATCTGACGTTTGTAAGCCATGGTTTTCTCCTCCCCTATGCCAGCACGTTCGACAGACGGCCGTAGATCAGCTCATCCACGCCCTCGGCGTAGATGTCGCCCTTGTCGTCGACCCGGAGCGTGAACTGCGGCAGGTTCTGTGTGGCATGGCCCCAGGTCTGCTGGCCGCCGGCTTCGCAATCGAAGCGGCTGAAATGGCCGGGGCAGTTCAGCGTCTTGTCGGCGGCGTTGTAGGACAGCAGCCAGCCCTTGTGCGGGCACATCACCGAATAGGCGACGATGTCGCCATCGGGGCCGGCACCACCCTCGACCGCGGTGCCGAGCTTCAGCAGCACGCCGGGGCTGTCGGCATCGGGATAGGCGATGTCCATCGGCTCGTTGGGTTTCAGGTCTGCCAGATTGGCCAGCCGGTTCGCCGGATAGCTGACCATCGCCAGCGCTTGCGCCTGCGCCGGGGCGGGTGCGATCATCGTGGCGGCTGCGGCCCCGACGGCGCTGATGGCACCGCCGCGCAGAAACTGACGCCTGCCGACATCGACCAACTTGTTGCACTTCATGGCTTCAGTCCTCCCTGACTTTTGCTTTTGAGGACAGTCTACCAACCGGCGTGCCCAGACCGATACGCCTTGACGCCGCTTGCCGCAGCGCGGCAAGCTGTTCATTTCATGCCCTATTTTTTGGCGTTCGGATTTCCGAACAGGCAAAGGCGACTTAAAGACCCAGCTTCTGCATCTTTTCCCACAGGGTCGTGCGCGACACCTGCAACAGCCGCGCCGCCTCGGAGACTTGCCCCTGCGTGCGTTCAAGTGCCGCCACGATATGCGCCCGTTCGGCGGCATCGCGGACCGTCGCAAGTGTACGGATCTCATCTTGACCGGTCCGTTCGGGAAACAGGTCGGACGGCAGGACCAATGTGCCGCTCGCCTGTTCGACGGCCCGCATCAACCTGGCGCGCAGTTCCCGACCGTTGCCGGGCCAGTCATGCGCGCGGATAGCGTCCTCGGTCGAAGCTGCAAGACCCGCAAGCGGTGCTCTGCGCCGGGCATTGAAGCCCGCAAACAGCCGGGTCGCCAGCCAGACCGCATCCTCGGGCCGGTCGGACAGGGGCGGGATTACGATTTCATGCGATCTGCAGCAAGTGAAACAGATCGCCGCGAAACCCGCCCGCCGCAATCTTTTCCTCGATCCGCAGGCCTGCCGTGGCGATCAGCCGAAGACGCAGACGCACGGAGGGTCTGCATCAGCAGATCCTGCGCCAGGGGTGGTATCCGCCCGATGCCGACGATCAGCAAGGTGCCTTCGCCGACCTCACCAGCGGCCTCCCGGATCGTGGCGTCATCCACTGGCCCTTGAAACGTATCGCAGACAACAAATGGCGCTGCACGCCTGTCAGACAGGTCGTGAACGCGCCGTGCGAGCCGCGCCTTGCCTAGCCCGTGCCCCCCCGGATCAGCAGATGCGGCATCCCGTTCTGCCGCCTCGACCGTTTGCCGGTCCAATATGCGGGCGGCGGCGGAAATGCCGGTTTCGGGGGGCATGTCCATATTGTCACGGGGCCGCATGACGATGGCCAGCCGTTCCAGGAAGCGGCTGATGTCGAACGGCTTGGTGATGTAATCGGCAGCGCCCGACCGGATCAGCCGCACCGCCTGATCAATTCCGCCCTGACCGGTGATGAACAGAAACGGCGGCGGTGTGCCGGAGCGGGTCAGCGTGTCATAGAGACTCTTCCCCGGTGCCGTCGGGCAGCCGGATATCGCAGATCACCGCGTCGATGGTCTTTCGCGGGGTGCGGATCGCTGGCAGGGCGCGGGCGATCTGACGATGCCATTGCACCTCGGCCCCTTCCAGCGTCAACCGCTGGACCAGCGATGCCCCCATGATCTCGTCATCCTCGACGAGCACGATGCAGCGCCCTTCAAGCATGGCTGCCGCCCTCGACTGGCAGATCGACGCGGATCACCGTCACGCCTTCGGTCCGCGTGTGACTGATCCGGCCGCTCAGGCCCACGACGATGTCATGCGCCAGCCGTAGACCGACCCCGCCGCCCGGCGGCAAGGGTCCCGACGACATCAGACGCGCAAGGTGGTCCGGTCCGAGACCGGGCCAGTGTCATCCACCGCAATCGACAACACATCCGCACCATTGGTGACCGACAGCCCGATCCGACCACCCCGACCGGCCGCCTCGCTGGCGTTGAGCAAGCAGGTTCAGCGTCACCTGCCGTACCGGTGCCGATGGTAACGCCGCCAACGTAGCGTCCCCTGCCGCAACCTGCCAATCCAGGCTTTGCCCGCGGCTGGCGACTTCGGGCTCGAACAACAGCCGCAGATCCTCGAAATCCACAGCCCGCAGCGGCTGGCCGGTTCGGTCCAGCCGGTTCTGGTCAAGGATCGCCCGCGTCACGTCGCGCATGTGGCTCAAGCCCGCGCAGCATCAGGTTGCCGGACTCGCGCACGACTTCGGGGCGGTCGGCATAGGTTACGATGGTGTCCGCGGCGTTCAGAAGGCCACCGAGCGGGTTGTTGATCTCATGCGCCAACGAGGACGACAGCCGACCAAGGCTGACAAACCTTTCACGTTCGGCCAGCCGCCGTTCGGCCTCGGCGCGCGCCTCGACAGCGGTGGTCATCTGGTTGTAGGTAGCTGATCAGCCGTGCAAGGCCGGGATCGCCACGCGGGATATCGGCTTCAGGAATCGGGCGCGGCACGCCCTCGGTGGCGTCCATCGCCTTGACAAGAGTCGCCACCGGGCGCAGAATGCGCGCGACCGCCAGCCAGCCAGCAAAGGTCAGAACGGCGGTCGCGGCAGCATTGCCGAACAACAGCCACAACGTGACCCGCCGCCGTTCTGCCAAAAGGTCAGTCACGTCCAGTTCGGTGACGATGCTTCCGACATCGCGTCCCTGATAGCGCAGGGGGGCAGTCACCCGCAGAACAGGATCGCCGGTCATCGTGACGGCATCTGGGCGAAACCGCATCGGCCTCATAGTTGATGATGTCGCTTCCCACAGGCGCGCGCCTCGGGTCGCTTGCCGCAAGGACCTGGCCGCGCTCATCGGCCACCACTGTCTGCAAAAGCCGCTGCCCATCCGAAGCAGCCTGTGCCCGCTCCAGCACGTCGTAGACTTCCCAGACATCCTGCCGCAGCACGAACGGGTCCCAGCGCCACCGACAGCCCCTCGACATGCAGCCGCGCGGTTTCGACCAGACGCGCGTCCTGCACGCCTCGCAAGGCCGTCAGCACGCCCTGACTTGCGACAAGACCAAGCGCGATCATCAGGGCCGCCGTCACGAGCGGGACGCGAAGCGTAACAGGAAGATTCTGGAACCACGCCGCTTTCACGGTGCCTCCCCATTACTGCCATACGCGCGGCGATTCCGTCGAACAGCGACGGGGCCTGTGCGGAGACGCCGTCAAGAAACAGAAGCGAAAGCGCTGTCTTTCCGGATGGCGTATCGGCCATGCCCCGAAGTGCCGCTCCGCAGGCTGACACGACCGGATCGTCGATCCGATCTGCGCGTGCGACAAATGGCGGAAACCCGAGCCATTCCGACCTGCTCACGATCCGGGTACGCGCTGTCAGGTCGGGCTCGACCGCGCTCAAGACTTCCCAGACATAGCCATCGACGCTGCCCGACCGTGTCAGTCCCCCGGCGACGGCGCGCACCACATTGCGATGCCCGAAGGTAAAGATCGTCCGGGAAAAGAACGTCTCGGGCGTCTCACCAAGCCGTGCCAGATCAGATGCGGTGACCAGAAAGCCGGAATTGCTGTCGGGATCGGAAAAGGCATGCGTGCCCCCGCGCAGATCGGCCAGATCCTGAGCCGGATCATCTGCAGCAGCAATCAGGTAGGACTGATACAGCGGTCGCCCGTTCCAGACCGGCACACCCAGCAGGGAAAGCTCAGTTCGGTGCTGCAGGAACGGATAGCCACAGGTCCATGCCGCATCGACTGACCCGTCCAGCAAAGCCCCGGTGATTTCCTGATAAGTGCGCCGCTGGACAAGCTCTACATCGCGGCCCATGCCCTCCGCCAGTGCGGTCTGAAGGCTCGAAATCACGGCCGCGTCGTTGTCCAGAAACACCGGGGTCAGCGCGAACCTGACCGCCACCGTCGATTGCGCAGAAAGGGACGGAGCGACCAAAGCCGCCGCCCCGGCCAGAAACATTCGCCGCGTGCAGGTCATCGTTCCGTCCTCCTTGTGCTTCCCGGCCCCGTCCCGGACGTGTTCGGCCCTTTGTTATCACTCAGCCTTGGCGACTTGCTGCAGCGCGGCTTCCCCGAAGCTGTCGTTCACGCTGGTCGCAGCATTTCTGAACGGTCAATGTCTGCGATGAAATACGTGGTTCTCAGTATGAGCGGCTGCGGTCTGTCGATTGCGGCGTCGCCTGAGGCATAATGCAGGAGTTGCTTCGAGGTCTAGCCAATCGAGCTCCCAATCAGGTGGCTTTGAAACCAGGGCTTTCTGTTGCGCTTCAATACAGTCAGGCTCTCCAATTAACTATTGCCCCGGCACACAGATGGGAAGACCCAATCGCAGCAGTCTTGTGGTCGAACTATTTCGGACACACCTGAAGCAGTGAATTTGGCCTCGGCGAATTACGAAGGTCAACTCGTGGGGTGGATTGAGCCGCCGGGCCCGTCACTCGCTGCGTGTTGCCCAAGTCTAAAAGCGGCCAGGTCCGGATTACAGGGTTGCAGCGACAGGACCTTGATTTGGTTGGCGTCGCTCCGGCCGGAGCGGGTTTCTTCGCCGACCGTCAGGCACATGTCGGGGGCTGACGTCGGGGTGATCGTCCCATGGCCTGCGAAGGCAGCTCTGTGGCGCGCTGCGGTTGCACGTCGCCAGTTCGACGGAGGCTCCTGCTTCGAACCCGCTCATCTGGGCGCAGACATCGAATTTAGTCATGTAGAGAGTGCCCTCGGCAAGACGGTCGGCGTCGAAGATCTGATCGACCAGTAATT
>CAWAEL010000012.1:0-161626 GCA_963781185.1 uncultured Alphaproteobacteria bacterium | reverse complement strand
ATAGCCGCGATCTACGCCGCAACCGGGGCCCAAGCCGACCCGCTGCGCGACAACTGGTGCAAGGACGTGCACATCCGCTTCTTCGTCGGCGGGGCGGAAGGCGACGGCTTTGGCACCATCGTCTACAACGGTGCCAAGCAGGCGCAGAATGACACCGGCGCGCAGGTCGATTTCGTCTTCTCGGGCTGGTCGTCCGAAAAGATGGTCCAGCAACTGCGTGAAGCCGTCGCCTCGGCCCCCGACGGCATCGCGATGATGGGCCACCCCGGCCCGGATTCGATCGAACCGCTGGCCGAGGAGGCCTCCAAGGCCGGCATCCTGATGATGTATCAGAACGTCGACGTGCCGACCGTGCGCGCCAAGTTCGGCGGCGGCTATGTCGGCGCCAACCTTCGCCCGCAGGGCTATGCGCTGGGCGCAGAAGCGATCCGCATGTCCGGCCTCGGCGCGGGCGACAAGGCCATCGTGGTGGCCGACTGGAGCCAGGAAAACCGCGTGATCCGCGAACTTGGCACCGTTCAGGCGCTGGAAGATGCCGGCATGACCGTGATCAAGCTGACCACCACGCCGGAAATGGCCAGCGATCCGAACCTCGCCATCCCGGTGATCACCGCCGGTCTGCTGGCCAACCCGGATGTCAAGCTGATCGGCTATCCCGGCGGCCAGATGCTCGGCAACGCGCCGACCTATATGGAAGCGGCCGGCAAGAAGCCCGGTGAGATCTTCAACATCGGCTTCGACACCAGCCCGCAGATCGTTGATGCCTTCAAGAACGACTGGGTCCAGCTGACCTCTGACCAACAGCCGTTCCTGCAGGGCTACATGCCCATCCTGAGCCTGTGCCAGCAGAAGGTCTACGGTCTGGGTGCCATGAATGTCGACACCGGCGCCGGCTTCGTGACCAAAGACAACATCGGCACGGTCGCTGACCTGGCCATTGAGGGTCTTCGCTAACTAACGTTGCGCCCTTGCAGGCGAGACGGCGCCAGCTGCCTCGCCTGCAATCTGATAGCGAAAGGAGCAACCCTTGGGTGACCGGCTGATCGAACTGATAGAAGTCAAGAAATCCTACGGCAATGTCTTTGCCGTCGGCGGCGTCAACATGCATGTCGACCGCGGCGAAGTGGTCGGCCTGATTGGTGACAACGGCGCGGGAAAATCGACGCTGATCAAGATCCTGTCGGGCGTTGTGAAGCCGACCACAGGCGAAATACTGGTTCGCGGCACACCGGTTCACGGCTGGAACGCCGGAAAATCGCGCGCCGCCGGGATCGAGACGGTCTTTCAGGACCGCGCGCTGGCCGTTCAGCAGACCATCGTCCGCAACATCTTCATGGGCCGCGAAATCACCACGGTCGTTCGGTCTGCTCGACGTGCAAAAGCAGCGGTCTGAGGCCGAACGCCTGATGCGCGAGATCGGCTTCACCTCAAAGGTCTTCTCGCCCGACTCCATCGTCGGCCAGTTGTCCGGCGGCGAACGGCAAGGCGTGGCCATCGCCCGCGCCATCTACAACAAGGCCGACCTGATCATTCTGGATGAACCCACCACCGCCCTGTCGCTGACCGAGACGGAGAAGGTGTTCCGCTTTGTCCGAACCGTGCGCGAAAGCGGGACGGTCGATCCTGTTCATCGGCCACAACATCCACCATGTCTTGACATCGCCGACCGGTTCATCGTGCTGGACCGGCGGCGGATGGCGCTCGAAGTCACCAAGGATCCGAGGTTCGCAGCGCCGACCGGCTGATCGCGTTCATGGAACATATCGCACACCCGAGCGGCGCCAAACCCGCTGGCGGATGTCATTGCGCACAAGGGGGCCGCCGACATGAGCGACAACACCGATACGGACAGCCGTTCCGTCGAACGCAGTTGGGTCAGTCGATTTGTCATGGCGAACCGCGCCGTCCATTGGCACGCTGATGGTTTTCATCGTGATGATGGTGCTGTTTTTCTTGGCAATCCAAGGGTCTTTTCCGACTACCGAATCTACTATTCGGTACTGACCACTCTGCCGGTGGCGATCTTTGTCGTCGTGCCGTTGGTGTTCATCGTCACCGTGGGTGAGATCGACCTGTCCTTCCCGGCCGTCATGGCCTTTGGGGCCTGGATCTTCGCGTTGGGTGTTCAGGCGGGGTATCGACCCTTTCCTGTGCTTTGCGGCGGGAATGGTCGTTGGAGTTGTCATTGGTGCCGCGATCGGGGCTGTGGTGGTCTATGGTGGTCTGTCGTCGCTGGTGGCAACCTTGGGCCTCAGCTTCCTGATCCGCGGTGCCATCCTGATCGCGACTGGCGGCAAATCGATTGCCGTGGTCTCGCTGCAAAGACTCGACCGCTTACCAGATTTTTTCCGGCACGATTGCCGGTTTCCCGGTTCAGATGATATGGGCCGCCCTGTTTGTTGCGGCTTCTGTCATCCTCTACAATCGCCACAAGTTTGGTGCCCGGGTGCATTGCGTCGGTGACAATCCTGACAGTGCCGAACAGATGGGAATCGATACCAAGCGGGTTCGCGTTTATGCCTTTGTGTTCATGGGGCTGGGTGCGGGTCTTGCTGGCATGTTCTCAACCATGATCAACTTCACCTGGTGGCCGACGGCGGGGGATTCCTACCTGTTGCCAACGCTGGCTGCTGTCTTTGTTGGCGGAACCCCGACCTGGGGTGGCATAGGAACGATCATCGGTGGGACGATTGGCGCGGTAATTGTTGCCTTTATCCAAGTCGGCATCGTGTCGGCTGGACTTGATGGCTTCTACGTCCAGTTCTTCAACGGGTTGATCATTATCCTCGCCCTGCTCGGCCATCGTTGGAATCAGATCCGGTATCGCTAGGTGTTTGATCGATACCGGGGCCTACCGGGGGGCGGGCACGTGAACTTGGGCGCAGTGGCATTGACTGCGCCCGTGGTTTCCACGCGGTCACGCCACTGGGCAGTCGTTTCAGGCTGAAGCCAACTGGCCAGAAACCCCGGACTACTTGCCCGCCACGCAACGGCCGCTTCCCCAAGATAACGGCGGCAACTGGTGGGTTCTTGCACCGCTTGGATGAACGATGTGATCTACGCATCGCCAGCCTTATGGTCATCCGTAACCCGGTGATCTGGTGCGGGCCGCCATCCCTCACAATTCGAAATGAGAGGCGTTCAAGGAGCCAACCTGAACCCCCTCAAGGATCAGCACATTGCCACCTGAGGTCATGATCGCGTTGCCGTGGCCGTCGTTGGTCATGGCGGCGAGGGCAAACGCGGCGGTGGCGTAGCCGCGGGCGGAGACGTCGATCACGTCGTCATCAGGGTTGAAATCGGTGATCGTGGTCTTGTTGCGGCCAAAGACAAAGGTGTCCGAACCGCTGCCGCCTGTCAGCTCATCATTGCCTGCGCCACCGTTCAGGGTGTCATTGTCGGCCCCACCTCTGAGCGTGTCGTTGCCGTCGTTGCCGTTCAGCGCGTCATCGCCCGCGCCGCCCTCTAGCAGGTCGTTGCCCGCGCTGCCGTTCTCGTCGCCGAACAGCGTGTCGTCGCCTTTGCCGCCGCGCACGGTATCGTCGCCCGCGCCACCCGAGAGGGTGTCATTGCCGCCGCCGCCGTCCAGCGTGTCTTTGCCGCCACCGCCGTAAAACGCCTCATCCTCGTTGGAGCCGGTGATGTCCTCACGTTGGTCAGAGCCGAAAACCTGTTCGATTTCGCGAATGGTGTTGCGGTCGAAGCCGCCACCGTTGAAGTCTTTGGTAGCCATGTTGATGACAACCTTGGCCGTGGCGGTTGTCAGGTCGAGCGTGTCAAACCCCTTGCCGCCGCGCAGAATGTCGATCCCGAGGCCGGGGATAAAGGTGTCCTTGCCCGCGCCGCCGTCCATGGTGTCGTTGCCCTCGCCACCGTCAAGCGTGTCGTTATGCTTGCCGCCCGACAGCTCGTCATTGCCGTCGTCGCCGTAGAGCATGTCGTCTTGCTTGCCGCCGTCGAGCGTGTCGTTGTCGTCGCCGCCATAGAGCGTATCGTCGCCAGTGCCGCCGTTCAGCACGTCATTGCCCTTGTAGCCGTAGACCGTGTCATTGCCACCGTCGCCGCTGAGGATGTCGTCGCCCGCCTGCTTGGCCGCTTTGGGGCCGTCGTCGCCGAAGATCAGGTCGCCATCCGCGCCGCCGTTGATCTGGTCGGTGCCCTTGCCGCCTTTGAGGATGTCTTGTCCTTTGCCGCCCTCTAGCGTGTCGTCGCCGTCGTCGCCGTTCAGAACGTCTACGCCATTGCCGCCGTCGAGATTGTCGTTATCGGCGCCACCGTTCAGCGTGTCCGCCCCATTGCGGCCTTCGAGGGTGTCATTGCCATTGTGCCCATCGAGTTGGTTCTGGCCAGCATCGCCGCGGATCACATCGTCGTTCAGCGAGCCGATGACGTTCTCGATGCTGACAAGCGTGTCGGTGTCGCCATAGTCGTCGGTGGCCTCACCATCAGCCAGATCGACCACGACGCCCTTGGTTCCATCGAGCAGATAGACATCCTGCTTGAAGGGGTCTTTGGCGCTGCCGCCCATCTGCCCGGTGTTGTAGGCGACGGTATCAATCCCGCCCCGCCCGTCGATCAGATCATCGCCTGCCCGCCCGTTGAAGATGTTCTTTCCGGCGTTGCCGAAGATTTTGTCATCGTTGTGCGATCCGTAGATCCCCTCGATCCCGGCCAGCACGTCGGTAAAGGGCGTCAACCGTGGGTCTGTTTCCCGGATGAAGGTGGATTCGACGGTGCGCTTGGCCAGATCGGCGGTGATCCAATTGTTGTACGGGCCGCCGTAGCTGGCGACATCAATGCCGCCGCGCCCGATGATGTTGTCATTCGTCGTCCCGCCAAACAGGCCCTTTTCAAAGACCTCTATCATGTCGGTGCGGTCTGTTCCGCGGATCACATCCGAATGCTGGGTTCCGATCACCGCCTCAAAACTGTCAATCTGGTGGTTCATCCGTCCCACGCCGGTCGCCTTGAACGGACCCAAATCCACCCGTAGCTGCGAGCCGTCGCTTTGGGTCTGGAAGTACCAGACATCGACAGAGACTTTTTCGCCGGCAAAGCGTACGGTCCCGGCTTGCAGGTCTATGTACACTCTGGCGGAAGCGTCCACGAATTTCTGCGAAATGAAGGGATAATCGGGAAGGTTGGTCTGCCCGCCGACATAACCGAGCGACAGGATGTCATAGCCGGTTCCGCCCTTGATCGTGCTGCTGCCCGACCCGATCTTTACCAAATCGTCGCCCGACCCGGCGTCAATCTGGTCCGAACTGGTCTCAGAGCGGGTTGTAATCAATGGTCCGGTCGTCCCGAACTGCCGCCGGACTGAAAAGGTGTCGATAAAGTCCAGTTCGATGAGGTCGTTTCCGGCCCCGCCAAACAGGGCATCGCCGCCGCCATAGGCCGTGATCGTGTCGTTGCCGCCAAGGCCATAGATCGTCCGGGGGACAAAAGCATCCGGGTTGTCGGGCTCATAGTCCCTGAGACTGTCGTTGCCTTTGGTTCCTGTAATGGTCGTCATCGTCAAATCCCCCCAATGAAACTTGGCCTGCCCGCTGCCGTCAGCTCAGCAGAATGTCGTCCGTCGTGATCACGGCGGCCACCCCATCGTTCAGCACGTTCAGAAAATGCACCGCGTCATCGCCGCCCGCGCCGTCCATGTCGATGCTCAGCGCGCCGGTGTCGGTGTCGTACAGGAACACCGGCCCATCCGCCGAAACCGGCGTCTTGGGGTTGTGCGACGAGATCAGCACGATTTCGTCCGACGAGGAGTTGAACCCGAAGCGGTAGTAGGTGACGTGCAATTTGTCGCCGTTGAAGTCGTGCACGGTGTCGACGCTGTCGGGGGTGGTGAAGAAGAACCGGTCAGCGCCTGCGCCGCCATAGAGGTCGTCGTTGCCCTCACCGCCATACAGCATGTCAAAGTCGCCGCCGCCGTACAGCGTGTCATTTCCGGCGCCGCCATAGAACTGATCCCAGTCGCCGCCGCCCTTGAGCAGGTCATCACCGGAACTGCCGGTTATCGTGATGGTTTCGACAGCGGTTGCCTCAACCACTTTGGTCGCGCCATACTTGATCTGATAGACGCCGCCCTTGAATTGCCCGGTGACGGCGGTGTCGGTCAGGGCAGTATAGCTGAGGTTGTCGCGCCCGTTGCCACCGTCAACCCGGTCAAAGTCGAGGTCGCCGCGCAGGGCGAACCTATCGTCGCCGCCCTTGCCAATCAGGACATCCGCGCCGGTCCAGCCAGAGATATAGTCGCTGCCCTTTCCGCCGGTGACATGGTCATCGCCGCCGCCCAGCGAAAAGCTGATAACCTCAGCCGAGGCCACCTTGGACCTGACTACGCCATCAACCTTGAGCACCGCATTGGCACGCACGGTATAATCGACGCCGCCCGCGCTAAGCGGCGCGGAAACCGCCAAGGTGTCGGTGCCGCCGCCGAGGTTGATCTTGTCCAGCCCGGCGGATTCGGCGGTCAGGGACACATAGTCATTCCCGGCACCGCTGTTGACCCGGTCCGACCCGGTGCTGGCGCGAATATTGTCGTCGCCCGTTCCACCCAGCAGAATGTCGTCGCCCGCGCCGGTATAGATCGACAGCCGCTCAATGCCTTGGATCGTGGCAATCAGTGCGCCGTCCTCGCTGATCGTCGCGGAAGTTGCCAGATTTCCGGACATCTCCACATTGCCGTAAAAGCTGGAGTAGAAGCTGAGCAGATCCTGACCACCGCCGCCATCGATTTGGTCGGCCTCATCGTCGACGCTGATCCGAAGTTCGTCGTTGCCCTCGCCGCCGTCCAGCAGGTCGCTGCCATAGCCACCGGATATCTGGTCATCCCCGGCACCACCATAAGCGCGGTCAGAGCCATAGCTGGCGTCGATCTGGTCATTGCCGCCCATGCCGCGCAGCAGGTCGTTGCCCGATCCGCCAGAGAGTGTGTCATCCATCTTTGCGCCTTCGGCGATGTCATTGCCGCTGCCGCCGTAGAAGTTGAGCCCTTCAAACCCCTTGAGGGCCGCCACCAACATGCCGTCCAGCTTGATCTTGCCACCGGCGAGGCTGGTGTCGTGGTCGCCTGCGCGGAAGGAGATGAGATCGTCGCCGCTGCCGCCGTTGAAGCTGGCGCCAGAGACCGGAGCCAGATCGCCGGTGCCGTCGAGATACAGCAGGTCGTCGCCTGCCCCAAGGTTGACCCTATCGGTGCCGTCGAACGACATATCGACATAATCGTCGCCATCGCCTGCATCGATCCGGTCGCCGCCGCTGCCTGCATAAATCCCATCATAGCCGCCGCCGCCGTTGATCACATCATCGCCGCCGCCGGTTGTGATCGCGTCGTTCAGCCTGCCGCCGCTGATGGTATGGTTGCCGTCGTTGCTGGCGGTGAAGCTTAGATATTCAACCGATTTGGCCTTGGCGATCAGGGTGCCGTCAGCCTCGATCAGGGTGGTGCCTTTGTTGAGCTTGATCGTGAAGGACTTCGGGGCTCGCTGACGACGGGCCGACGACGGACAACCTGTCGATCCCCTTCCCGCCATCGAGAATGTCGAGTTTCTGGTCGACCAGTTTGGACAGCGTGTTGACCCCGAAAGGGTTGAAGCGAACCGTGTCATTGCCCGCGCCGCCGAAGACCTTGTCGCGGCCCATACCGCCTGCAACCAGATCATCGCCCGCCCCGCCGTAGCTGCGGTCGTTATCCGTCCCGGTCGCGAAATAATTGCGGTCGCTGTCGCCATCGACGATGTCATTGCCATCACCGCCGTACAGAACATCAGCGCCCCGTTCGCCGTAGACCGAGTCGTTGCCTGCGCCGCCATCGGCCCGGTCGTCGCCCCATCCAGCCTCTATCAGGTCGTTGCCATCGTCGCCGCTGACGGTATCCGCACCTGCGGCGGTGGAGAGGGCGTCATTGCCGTCGCCGCCGTAGATCTGTTCATTCCCGGTCTCATAGGTGCGGTTGCCGGCATGGGTATAGGTATCGCTGCCGCCGCCGAGATAGGCGAGGTTTGCGCCATCGCCGCCATCGACCACATCGACGCCGCCGCCGGTGCGAATGGTGTCATCGCCATTGCCAGCAAAGATCGAAGAGCCACCATCGCCAACGGTGAGCTTGTCATTGCCATCCCGCGACAGGATGGTGACCATTGTCGCCTGTTGGGTGGTGATCCGGTCGTTGCCGCTGCCGGTTCCGATGGCATCAAACGCCTCGACATTGCGGATTTCGCCCAACGGCCCCAGCTTGATCAGGGGGTTCAAGGTGAGGGTGAGGTCTCGGGTCGCGTCGGCAAGATCAAACGACGCGGTGTCAAACCCGTCGCCACCGTCGATATCGACGCGTCCGGTGCCGGAATTGAGGGTGTCATTGCCCCTGCCGCCGAACAGGTGATCATCCCCGCCGCCGCCATATAGCAGGTCAGCCCTGTTGCCGCCGACGACTGAGTCAGCCTGAACCGAACCGAAATACTCGAGACGTTCTATCCCCTTGGCCGTCAGCATCCGGGTGCCATCGGCGGTCAGGAACGCGGTCTTTGCCAGACTGAAGGCGATGTCGGCCGTTTCGTCGAAGGACTGGTTGGTCCTGACGGTCATATCCAGCACCAGCGTATCAACCCCCTTGCTGCCATCAGCTTTGTCGCCGGGCCCGATGCGGGTGAACACGAGGATGTCGTTGCCAGAGCCGCCGAACAGCTGGTCCGCGCCAAAGTCGATTGTGGAATAGTTCGGCGCGGCAAAATAGTCATAGAGGGTGTCGTTGCCCAACCCGCCCTCCAGCCGGTCGCTGCCCAGCCCGCCGTCGAGTGTGTCGTCGCCGCCAAGTCCCTTCAACGTGTCGTTGCCACTTGACCCGCGCATGTAGTTATTTTCGGCGGTTCCGTCGACATTCTCGTCCGTGTAATCGCCGCTATAATTGTTCCCGCTCCAATAGCCCATGTTCCCAATTCCTTTCCGGATCTATGCTGGTGGGCGATGGCCAACCGAACAATCCATCGTTGACGATAGGGTCTGAAGACGCAGAAAACGTCCTCGCCACTCGGCGCCTTGAACTGGAAAACGGGAACCCAGCCAAAGGGGGCTGCAGACAGAAAATTCCCAAGTATTATGAACCGACAATACCCAAGCAAAGCGTCATGGCTGACAGGTTGGCGCAATTTTTGGCACCGATCAAGTCATTCGGCCTTTCGATAGCGGGGGTCGGCAGCCCTGCGACGTCCGACTCCAGGCCCAGTGATCGACTTGAGACGGGGTTATTTTTATGAATTGCAACGGATTACGCGGTTGCGTGATCGCTGAGAGGTATGGCCTTGCCGAGACGCTCGCAAACGTTGGACGTGGTGGTGTGACATGGGTTTTTGTCCGGTAGATGGACGGGTGGCCGCCGGGGTCGCAATTCCAAAGGTAGGAATTGTCCCCTCGCCCTAGATGCGCCAGTCCATTGTCGGGCCGCGGATGCGGCCGATCTTGTGGCACATTGCACGGCTTTGCGCTCGCACTCGATTGGTGGCCAGTGTCCGCGAAACGTTGCTTGACGGCAGAGGGTTGGGGTTGCACTATTTTACCTATGCTAAAAAAGCCCCCTCCCGACTCGCATGACAAAAACCCGGTGCTGGGCACGAAATTGCGCTGGTGCCGGAAAGAGGCGGCGATGACCATGCAGCATGTCGCGGATGGTGCGGGGCTGTCTGTCGGGTTCATTTCGCAGGTTGAACGCGGTCTGACGGTGCCATCGCTTTCGTCAATGCGGGCGATTGCACGGGTCCTGGGCCGCCCGGTTTCGTATTTTCTGGATCAGCCGGGCACGGTTGCCGACACAACCCATGAACAAGACCGGGTCAGCTTTAGCCTTGGCGAGGGCGCGTTGTCCTATGAATGGCTGTCGGCGGTATTTCCGGGCAGCAGGTTGCGCACGGTGATCGTGCATAATCCACCCGGCTATCGCACCGAACCGGAGCGGCACGAAGGTGAAGAGTTGTACTACGTGATCGCAGGTGAAATTACCGCCGAGGTTGAGGGTAAGCGGAACGTTCTGCGGCGCGGGGATTCGATTCATTTCGATTCCATGCAGACGCATTCGATCTGGAATCATGGCGACCAGACGGCCTCAGTCCTGTGCTGCGGTACGATGGACGTGTTTGCGGAATATTCGACGTCAGCAGAGTTTGCGGCGACGGAACAGAAAAGAAAGGTGGCAGGGTGACGACATCAGAGCAAGGGCGACGCCCGGTGAGGTTTACTTTGGACGGTTTCATGCGGGCAGTCGCTGCGTCGACCGCCCAACCAAAGACGACGTTTCAGGCTTTGGACCTGCTGGTTCAGTCTACTATCGGTGCGAAGCTGTTCACGATGACGGAATTTGACCTACCGCGCCGGGTTGCGCGCCGGGTCTATTCCGGGATGCCGAATGTCTATCCGGTCTTTGGTGAGAAGCCGCTGGTTCCGAATAACTGGACCGCGATTGTGCTGGACCGGCAAGAGACGTTCGCTGCCAATACCATCGGGGAAATTGCCAAGGTGTTTCCGGATCATGAACTGGTCCTGTCGCTGGGCTGCGAAAGCTGTCTGAACCTGCCGATTGTGATTGGCGGGCGTGTGTGGGGGACGCTGAACTGTCTGGATGTCGCCGGGCACTACACTCCCAGCCGGGTAGAGACGGCGCAAACGCTTAAATCTGCCGGGACGGTGGCCTTTTTGCTGGCCAAGGCATACCGCAATCAAGGAGATGATAATGGGTAAGATCACGCGGCGCGTGGCGACCGATGTCGGCGGCACCTTCACCGATCTGGTCTGCTTCGAGACCGATACCGCGACGGGGGCAACCCGGATCATCACCGCCAAATCCGACACCACGCCGCCGAACTTCGAAGCAGGGCGTGCTGAACGTGCTGGACAAGGGCGGGGTCGATCCGGCCGACGGTCGATTTCCTGGCCCATGGCACCACGGTCGTCATCAACGCGCTGACCGAACGCAAGGGCGTCAAGGTCGGGCTGATCACCACCGAGGGCTTTCGCGACACGCTCGAGATCGCGCGCGGCAACCGGCCGGATTTCTTCAACCTGCACTACGAAAAGCCCGCGCCCTTCGTGCCGCGCTATCTGCGGCGCGAGCTGCCGGGCCGGATCGACTATCAAGGGCGAGGAACTGCACGCCGCTGGATCTGTCGGGCCTGCCCGCGATCCTGGACGATTTCCGCGCCGAGGGCGTGGAGGCGGTGGCCATCTGCTTCCTGCATTCCTATGCCAATACCGACGCATGAGCAGGCCGCGCAGGCCGAGGTGCGAGCGGCTGTGGCCGGAAGTGTCGGTCGTCTCCTCGCACCAGATCACCCGCGAATGGCGCGAGTATGAGCGCACCAACACCGCCGTGCTGTCGGCCTATGTGCAGCCCGTCGCCGAGCGCTATCTGCAGCGGCTGCAGGACGGGCTGACGGCGCGAGGGCTTCGAGGGCAACCTCTATCATCATGCAGTCCAACTGCGGGGTGGATTCGCTGGAGTCCGCGGCCGCGGATCCCGATCACCATGGTGGAAAGCGGCCCGGCCTCCGGCTTCTGGGGGGCGGCGGAACTCGGCGAGCTGATCGGCGAGCCGAATGTGCTGGCGCTCGACATCGGCGGCACGACGGCGAAATGCTCGCTGATCGAGAACGGCGAGGTCCGGATCATGACCGACTACTGGATCGAACGCGACGGACCTCGGCCGGCTATCCGATCATGGTGCCGGTGGTCGATCTGGTCGAGATCGGCAATGGCGGCGGCTCGATCGCCTGGGTGGATGATTTCGGCAAGCTGCATGTCGGGCCGCAATCGGCGGGCGCCATGCCGGGGCCGGCGGCCTATGGCCGCGGCGGCACCAGGCCACGACGACCGACGCCAACCTGTGGCTCGGCCGGATCAACCGCGACTATTTCTGCGGCGGCGAGGTCGATGGCCGACATGGCGGCGGCCGAGAAGGCGCTATCAGCGATGTTGGCGCAGAAGCTCGGGCGTCAGTGCCGACGAGGCGGCGCGAGGGCATCATCCGCATCGCCAACAACAACATGGTCAATGCGCTGAAGCTGGTGTCGCTGAACCGCGGCTTTGACCCGCGCGACTTCACGCTGCTGGCCTTTGGCGGCGGCGGCGCGATGCATGCCGTGGCGCTTGGGCGCAGAGCTGCGGCGTCAAGAAGGTCGTCGTGCCGGCGGCGGCGTCGGTCTTCTCGGCCTGGGGCATGATGATGTCGGACCTGCGGCGCGACTACTTTCGTCACCCAGTCTGGCCGACCTCAAGCCGGCATGCGCGCGCGGCATCGAGGCGGTGTTTGCCGAGGCCGAGGCGCATGGCGCTGGCGCAGTTCGCCGCTGAGGGCGTCGAGCGCCGACAAGGTCAGCTTCCAGCGCTATGGCAAGTTCCGCTACCAGAACCAGGAGCATACGACCGAGGTGCTGGTCGGCGGGGCAGATCACCGATGGCGGCTCTGGCCGCAGATCGAGGCCGCTTTCCACGACGCCTATGAGCGCGAATATACCTATCGGCTACAGCGCCCGGTGGAGTTGGTCGGCATCCATCTGGTCGCCTCGGCCGAGGTCGGCAAGCTGGAGATGAAGCCGGAGCCCTTGGGCGAGGCGGATGCGACGGCGGCGGTCAAGGGCCACCGCGACGGTCGACTACGCGCTGGAGGGCATGCATGAGGCGACGATCTATGACGGCGACAAGCTGCGGCCCGGCATGGACTTCGCGGGTCCGGCGGTCATCGAGGACTCCGGCACCACCATCGTCATCCATCCCGGCAATCCGGTGTTGCGGTGGACGGCTACGGCAACATCCACATCCACCTTGCGGTGAGGGCAGGCACATGACCACGCACGCAACAACGATCCGATCACCCTGGAAATCATCCAGAACTCGCTGCAGGCCACCGCCGACGAGATGTTCGCGGCGATGCGCAAGACCGCGATGAGCTCGATCATCTACGAGGTGCTCGACATGGGCACCGGCATCACCGATGCCGAGGGGCGCATCGCCTCGTCCGGCGCCGGCATCCCGGCCTTCATCGGCGTGCTCGACAAGTCGGTGCAAGGTGCTGCTGGAGAAGTTCAACAAGCCGGGTGACATCGAGCCCGGCGACGTCTTTGTCACCAACGACCCCTATTACGGCGGCGTCACCCATCTGAACGACATCGTCGTCGCCATGCCGGTGTTTGTCGGGGGACAAGCTGATCGCCTGGACGGCCAATATCGCCCATAACTCCGATGTCGGCGGCATGGCGCCGGGCTCGCTTGTCGGGCAATGCGACCGAGATCTTCCAGGAAGGGTCTGCGGCTGCCAGCGATCAAGATGATCTCGCAAGGGCAAGACCGATGCAGGCGGTGATGGACATCATCACGGTCAATTCGCGGATGCCGGATTTCCTGGTGGGCGACGTCTGGGCGGCCATCGCCTCGGTTCGGATCGGGGCCAAGCGGCTGGGCGATCTGGCGGAGAAATACGGGGTGGAGACGTTCGACCCGCGCGATGGACAGCTTCATGGAGTTTGGCGAAAAGGCGGCCTTGGCCGAGACTGAAGACCCTGCCCAAGGGCACGTTTGAACTGACCGAGGAGCAGGACGACGGCCGCATCTTCAACGTCAAGATCACGATCACCGATACCGAGTTCCTGGTCGATCTGCGTGACAACCCCGATCAGGACGCGGGCCCCACCAACACCAGCCGCGACGGCACGATGATCTGCGCGCAGATGATCTTCAAATCGCTGACCGATCCGACATCGCCGGCCAATGAAGGCTCGTTCCGGCCGCTCAAGGTGCTGACGCGGGAAGGCTCGGTCTTTCATGCCAAGGAGCCGGCGGCCATCGGGTTCTACTACGAAATCGAAGTGCGGGTCTATGACCTGATCTGGCGCTGCCTTGCGCCGCATATGCCGGACCGGCTGCCTGCGGGGCATTTCGCCTCGATCTGCGGCACCTTCATCGGCGGCATCCATCCCGATACCGGGCGGCAATACACCATCATCGAGCCGCAGATCGGCGGCTGGGGCGCGTGGGAGCGGGCGACGGCAATCCGTGCATCTTCTCCGGCTTTCACGGTGAGACCTACAACTGCCCCGCCGAAATCTCCGAAGCGCGCAACGGGCTGTTTGTCGACCGGATGGAGCTGAACACCGAGCCGGGCGGCGAGGGGCAGTATACCGGCGGCCGCGGCATCCTGCTGGACTACCGCATCCGCACCGACAACGGCTTTCTGACGGCGGGCTACACGCGGTCGAAGGTGAAGCCCTGGGCAATGGAGGGCGGTCTGGAAGGGTCGGGCAATTATGTTGAGGTGATCAAGAAGGACGGCACGGAGGAGCGGTATTCCTTTGTTTCGGGCCTGAGTGTGAACACCGATGACGTGATCCGGGTGGTTACGGCCAGCGGTGGCGGCTACGGCGATCCGCGCAAACGTGACCCGGCAGCGGTGCAGCGCGATGTGCAAAATGGCTTGCTGACGGCAGCGCGGGCCAAGGAGATTTACGGGGTGTCCTGACGCCTGAAAATAGCTGCGACGGATGCTTGACGGGTTCGCTAGGGCCGTGCAATATTTTTTACAAATACTAAAAATGCGCGAAGTGAGCGCCAACAAACGGTGGAGGAAGACACGATGATACGTCAGACAACTCTTGCTGGAAAATGGGTCAAGGCGGCGCTGATGGTGGGGCTTTTGACCTCTGCCGCGGCGGTGCGGGCTGAGGATGGCAAGCAGGTCGCCTACCTGTCGGCAAGTTCGGCCAACACATGGCTGACCACTTCGGCGGTTGAGATGAAGAAGGTTGCGGATGCGAATGGCATCACCATCACCGAGTTTGATGCGCAGTTTGACCCGGCCAAGCAGACCTCACAGTTTCAGGATGCGATTGCGTCGGGGAAATATGACGGCATCGTGCTGGTGACGATCAACGGGCCGGGGGCGATTCCGGACGTTGAGGCGGCGATTGCAGCCGGAATTGAGGTTGTCGTTATGAATCAGGTGGTTGGCGCCGACCTGAAAACCTCTGACCCGCAGGTTGAGGGGGTTGCCGCGTCGGTGATGGCGGCGCCGTTCCGGTCTGGGGAACGTATGGGGGCGTTGACCGTCAAGGCCTGCGAAGGGCTTGATCCCTGCGAGACCGTGTTCATCTACGGCATCAAGGGCATTCCGCTGGACGACGCGCTGCGGGCCGGTTTTGACGCAACCATCGCGTCCCATGCGAATATCAAGGTCGTGGCCGAAGGTGAGGGAAAATATCTGGGGCCGGATGGTGGCATCAAGGCCATTCAGGACATCTTGCAGGTCAATGACCATTTCAACGTCGTTGTCGGCGCGGATCAGTCGATTCAGGGTGCTGCGATTGCCTTGGCGGATGACGGGATTGCACCGGGCACGGTCAAGCTGATCGGGCTTGGCGGCTCTACCCCGGCGCTGGACGGGATCAAGGATGGCAGCTGGTTTGGCGACTGTCTATGGTGCGCCGGGCGATGAGGGCCGTCTGGCGATGGAGGCCATGGTGGATGCGCTGAAGACCAAGAACCATCAGGGCGGCATTGACCCGTTGAAGACCATTGCGGATGAGGGGCTCGTCACCAAGGAAAACGTCGACAAATTCTCACCCCAGTGGAACGGTTAAGGCTGGTACATGGCCGACGGCAGAATCTTGCTAACCCTTGCGGGGGTTAGCAAACACTTCGGTGGTGCGCAGGCGCTGAGCGAGGTTGACGTCGCTTTCGAGCGCGGGAAGATCCACTCACTTATCGGTGAAAACGGTGCGGGGAAGTCTACGCTTGGCAAGATCTTGCTGGGGGTGCATCAACCTGACGCCGGTACAATCACGCTGAATGGCGCTGCGGTGCGGATCAGGAACCCGGCCCATGGCAATGAGTTGGGGCTGGTTGGCATCGCGCAGGAACTGTCGCTGATGGCGAACCGGTCGGTGGCCGACAATATCTCACTCGGCCGCGAGGTAGAGCGCGGGTTGTTTGTTGACGCGCGCAAGACCCGCGACGGTGTGCTTGAGGTGATGGACCGCTATGACATGCGGCTGGACCCGGACATCGCGGTGGGGGCGTTGCCGGTTGCCGAACAGCAGAAGGTTGAGATTTTGCGGGCGTTGAGCCGCGATGCCCAGTTGATCGTGTTTGACGAGCCAACGGCGCGGCTGGCTGGCCATCAGGCGGAACAGTTGTTGGAACTGGTGCAGGGGCTGGCGGCAGCGGGCAAGACGATCGTCTTTGTCTCGCACTTCTTGGATGAGGTGCTGAAGATTTCGGACACGATCACCATTCTGCGGAATGGTCGGGTGGTGCGGACATCGGATGCGGGGGATGAGAGCCGCGATAGCTTGATTGTCGGCGTGACCGGGCAAGAGGTGCAAAGCCAGTTTCCACCACTGGCACCGCCTGATCTGACCACGGCACCCATTCTGTCGGTGCGCGGGGCCAGTCGGCATGGGGAGTTTGAGCAGATTGATCTGGACATCCGGCCGGGTGAGATTCTGGGCCTTGCCGGGCTGGTTGGGTCGGGGCGCAGTGAGTTGGCCCATGCGATTTACGGTGCCACGCGGCTGGCGGCGGGCACGATCCAGTTTCGCGGTGTCGACAACAGCCATGCGTCGATTTCCGACTGTCTGGCCCGAGGGATGGCGTTGGTACCGGAGTCGCGGCGGGATCAGGGGTTGAACCTGTCGCGATCCATCCTCGAAAACGTGTCGCTACCCTATTTGAAGCGGTTCTCGGGGTGGTTGGGGCTTGATAAGGCGCGGGAGCGGCAAGAGGTTGACGGGCTGTGCCGCGACAATGGGGTAAAGCATGATGGGCTGGACCGGGCGGTGGAAACGTTGTCGGGCGGCAATCAACAGAAAGTCTTGTTTGTGCGGGCCGCGATGGGGGCGCCGCGTCTGTTGATTGCGGATGAACCGACGCGCGGGGTGGATGTCGGGGCCAAGCGCGGGATCTATGCGCTGATCGCCAAGATGGCTGCCGAGGGGGAGGCGGTTCTGCTGATCTCATCCGAAATCGAGGAAATCATGGGGCTGTGCCACCGGGTCATTGTCATGTCGCGCGGGCGTGTGGCGGCGGAATTGACCGGGCCAGCCCTGACAGAAAGAGCCGTGATGAACGCGGCCTTCAGTGGAGGATAAGATGCAGTCGGTACTGGTTTTTTCGCGCACATACGGCATCGCGGTGATTACCGTGCTGCTGTTCGTGGTCCTCGCCTTGACGACGGATGGGTTTGCGACCAATCGCAACTTCCGCAACCTGCTGGATCAGCAATCGACAGTGCTGATCGCTGCGGCGTTCATGACGATTGCCATTATCGCGGGCAATTTCGACGTCTCAGTCTCTGCGGTTTTCGTGACTGCGCCACTGTTCGGGCTGACGGTCGAAAATGCCACTGGCAGCGTGACTTTGGCGATTGTCGTGGCGCTGTTGGTTGGGCTGGCGATGGGGCTGTTCAACGGGATTGTGGTGACGAAGTTCAAGGTGAATTCGTTCATCGGGACACTGGCCACCTCATTCATGTTCTTCGGTGCGGGCTATCTGATATCGGAGCGGTCGCTGATGCGGCCGGTGGGGGAGTTGTATCAGCAAATCTCTCGCACACGGATGTTGGGGATGACCAGTGCGACGTGGATTGCGGTGGTGATGGTGATTGTGGCCGGGGTTTTGCTGACCCGGACGCGGTTTGGCCGCAACGTCTTTGCCACCGGCGGCAACCGAGAGGCGGCGCGGCTGGCCGGGGTTCATGTCGACCGGGTTCAGGCGATTACCTTCGTGCTGCTGGGCGGGGCTGCCGCCTTGGCGGGGATTATCAATTCGTCGCGGTCGGGATCGGCCCAGCCGTCCGATGACTTCAGCTTTGTGTTTACGGTACTGACGGCGGTGATCGTCGGGGGCACGTCGATCGCGGGCGGGCAGGGGGCAATCTGGCGCACGGTCACGGCGGCCTTCTTTCTGGCATTTCTGAACAACGGCTTTAACCTGCATCAGATTGATCCAATCTGGCAGCGACTGATTGAAGGCATGGTCATCTTGATCGCAGTGGGCGTCGATGCCTGGACACAACGCCGCGCGGCTTGAGGGCGCGGGAATAGGGGCTTGGGATGATACGGATTGGCGTGGATGTCGGCGGCACGAATACCGATGCGGTCGTGATGCGGGATGCAGAGTTTCTGGCTGGTGCCAAGAGCCCGACGACCGCTGACGTGCTAAGCGGCGTGCGTTTCGCCATGGCTGCGGCGATTGAGCGGGCGGGCGTTGTTCAGGCTGAGGTTGACGCCGTGATGGTCGGGACCACGCATTTCGTGAACGCCTTGGTGCAGCGTAAGAGCCTTGCGCCCACTGGTGTCATCCGGCTGTGTCTGCCGGCTGGCGGCAGTCTGATCCCGTTTGCCGATTGGCCGGGTGATCTGGTTCGCGCGGTGGGCGGGCATTTCCGGCTGGTCGATGGCGGGTATGAGATGGACGGGCGTGAAATTGCGCCGTTGAACCGGGTGCAATTGCTGGAAGCTGCGGCGGAATTGCTGGCAGAGGGCTGCCGTGAGATTGCGGTTTGTTCGGTCTTTGCCACGGTGCGCGGCGATATGGAAACCGAAGCCGCCGCCATTTTGGTTGAGGCGCATCCCGGTCTGTCGGTGACGATCAGCCGCGAAATTGGCGGCATGGGGCTGATGCAGCGAGAAAACGCGGCGATCATCAATGCGGCGTTGAAACCGCTGGCGCGGGAGGTTGTGGCGGCGTTTGCGGCGCTGCGGGCGGATTTGGGGCTGACCTGTCCGCTGTATTTCACCCGCAACGATGGGACGCTGATTGACGCCGCTGAGGTGGAGCGTTTGCCAGTGCTGACCTTTGCGTGCGGGCCGACCAATTCCATGCGCGGGGCGGCGTTCCTGTCCGGGCTGAAAAACGCGTTGGTGGTGGATATTGGCGGCACCACGACCGATGTGGGTGAGGTGCGCAATGGCTTTCCGCGGCTGGCCGGGGTGTCGGTGACGGTGGCCGATGTGCAGACCAATTTCTCTATGCCGGATGTTATCAGCATCGGGCTGGGCGGCGGGTCGATTGTGCGGCATGACCCGCTGTCGATCGGGCCGGATTCGGTGGGATACCGGCTGCTGAGTGAGGGGATCGTGTTTGGCGGGCAGACCCTGACGGCATCGGACATTGCGGTGGCGTCGGGTCGTGCCCAGATGGGCGACAGGCCCGCGCCAGAGGTGGCTGAGTTGCCCGGCCTGCTGGCGATCTTGGACCGGATGGTGGCTGATGCCGTGGCACGGTCGCGGACCAGCGATGAGGTGATCCCGGTGCTGGCTGTCGGCGGTGGGTCCGTCTTGATGGCCGCCACGGTGGACGGGTTGCAGGTGATCCGACCGCCGCATCACGACTCTGGCCAATGCGGTTGGTGCGGCGATTGCGCAGGTGTCGGGTGAGGTGTCGCGGATCATTTCGCTGACCGGCGATCTGACCCGCGAGGCCGCGATAGAGCAAATCGCCGAGGAGGCACGCGTGTTGGCTGTGCAGCGCGGTGCTGACCCCACCTCGCTGGTGGTGCTCAGCAAAAGCGACGTGCCGCTGGCCTATCTGCCCGGACATAACCTTGCCATCAGCGTCACCGTTGTTGGCGACCTGCAACTGGAGGCCGCGAAATGAGCAACCCAAACACACGTCCGGTCGTCATGAATGTAGGCAAGGCTGAGCTTGGCCTGATCGCGCAGGGCAGTTCGGTTCTGGGGGCGGGGGGTGGTGGCAATCCCTATATCGGGCGGCTGATGGTGCAGCAGATCCTTGGCGACAAGGGCGTGGTGCCGGTCATCGGGTTGGACGCGCTTGGGCGATGATGAGCTGATCCTGCCGATTGCGATGATGGGGGCACCTGCCGTAATGGTCGAAAAGTTCCCGAGTGGGCGCGAGATCCCCGCTTTGGTCGCGATGATGGAGCGGTTGATGGGGCGCAAGGTTGCGGCCATTTTGTGCATCGAGGCGGGCGGTCTGAATTCCACCATCCCGTTCATCGCCGCGGCCCAGATGGGGTTGCCGATCATTGACGGCGACGCGATGGGCCGGGCGTTCCCAGAGTTGCAGATGGTCACCTTCACCCTTGGCGGCATCAAGGCGACGCCGATGGCGATGTTCGATGACAAGGGCAATGGCGCGACCTTCGACACCATCTCGAACAAATGGACCGAGCGGCTGGCGCGGGCGTTGACGATTGAAATGGGCGGCTCGGCCATGGTGGGGCTTTACGCTGTCACGGCGGGGCAGATCCGGGATCTGCTGATCAAGGGCAGTCTGTCCAAGGCGCTGCGGATGGGCGAAATCATGGCCGAACATGGGGCCGATGCGGCTGCCGAGCTCGCCCGGACCTTTGGCGGCAAAGTCCTGTTCCAAGGCCGGGTCCGCGATGTTGAGCGGCGCAGCGACAGCGGTTTTACCCGTGGGCAGGTCGTGCTTGAGGGGCTTGGCGACTTCAAGGACAGTGAGGCTGTGCTGTCGTTTCAGAATGAGTTTCTGGCGGCACGGGTGGGTGACAAGACGCTTGCCACCACCCCGGACCTTATCACCCTGCTGGACGCCAATACCGGTGAGCCGGTGACGACCGATATTGTGAAATACGGTCTGGCGGTGAATGTGCTGGGGCTGCCCTGCGATCCGATCTGGCACCGGCCAGAGGCGTTGGAGCTGGTCGGGCCACGGTACTTTGGCCTCGATCTGGATTTCAGCCCGCTGCAGGCGGGCTGAGCCAAGCTGTCTGTCGTGAAACCTTCACACCGCTGAAAGCCTAGCGTCACATTGACCCGGTAAGCCCCGCTCAACGAGTTGGAGGCGAGCCGCGTGTTGCAGGTCAAAGACGTTACCCGGAATTATGGTCAGAAGGCCGCTGTGGACCGCGCGTCGTTCGCGATCGACCGGTCGTCCTTTGTCGGGATCATCGGGCGGTCTGGGGCGGGCAAGTCTACCCTGTTGCGCATGATGAACCGGCTGACGGATGCCTCAGCCGGGGAGATTCTGTTTGACGGGGTGAATGTGCTGGGCCTGCAGGGCACGGCCAAGCGTGGTTGGCAGAGCCAATGTGCGATGATCTTTCAGCAGTTCAATCTGGTGCCGCGGATGGATGTGGCGTCGAACGTGCTGCACGGGATTTTGAACCGCCGCTCCACCCTTTCCACCATGTTCAACCTGTGGCCTGAGGCGGATATTCTGCGGGCGCTGTCCATTCTGGACCGTCTGGGCATTGCCGAACATGCGCCGAAACGGGCGGAGGCATTGTCGGGCGGCCAGCAGCAGCGCGTGGCGATTGCGCGGGCGTTGATGCAAGACCCGCGGGTGATTTTGGCGGATGAGCCGATTGCCAGTCTGGACCCGATGAACGCGCAGGTGGTGATGGACGCCTTGCGCCGTATCCATGACGAGGACGGGCGGATGGTGATTGCCAATCTGCACACGCTCGACACCGCGCGGCGCTATTGCGACCGGGTGATCGGGATGCGCGACGGGCGGATTGTGTTTGACGGCACACCGGACCAGCTGACTGCGGGCGTGGCCCGCGACATTTACGGCGCAGACGACAGTTTCAACGAAAGCGCCACCTCTACCGCCATTCCAGCGGCCGATGCGACCTATGCGTCGGCGATGCTGGCCTGACTTTCCCGACCCCGTCGGGGTCATCAACTGGAGACGATCATGAAAAAGCTGCTCGCCGTTCTCGCGGCCACCTCTGTTCTAGCTGGGGCCGCGCAGGCCCAGGAAATCACGCAGTTCAACCTTGGCATCCTTGGCGGCGAAAACGCGCAGGACCGTCTGGCGTCGAATGAGTGCTACCGTGCGGCCATCGAGGCGGCGCTTGGCGTGCCGGTCAAGGTGTTCACCCCGGCGGATTATGACGGCGTTATTCAGGGCCTGTTGGGTGGCACGCTCGACATGGCGTGGATGGGGGCTTCGGGCTTTGCCAAGATATATTTGACCGATCCGGCTGCGGTTGAGGTCGCGCTGACCACCCAGCATCTGGACGGCACCACCGGGTATTATTCGATCGGGTTTACCCGCAAGGACACCGGCATCACCTCGATGGACGAGGCCAAGGGTCATTCGTTTGCCTTTGGTGAGCCGAATTCGACCTCCGGCTATCTGGTCCCGGGGTCTGAGTTGCTGGCGAAGTATGGCAAGCTGGAGGACTACTTTTCGTCCGTCAAATTCTCTGGCGGGCATGAGCAGACCATCGTGGGTGTCGCCAATGGCACCTTTGATGCGGGTGTGTCGTGGGCTGACGGGCAGGGCAACTGGGAGGACGGGTTCAATTCGGGCGCGTTCCGCAAGGCTGTCGACTCGGGGTTGGTGGACATGAACAATCTGGTTGAGATCTGGCGTTCGAAGTTGATCCCTGAGGGGCCGATGGTGCTGCGGACTGCCCTGCCGCAGGACGTGAAGGACAAGGTTACAGCGCTGACTGCCGCCCTGCCGGAAACTGACAAAGAGTGCGCCTATGGGGTGGCGGCGGGCGAGGTCAAAGGCTTCGTTCCGGTGACGCTAGACGCCTATGACGGCATCATTGCCGCCCGCAAACTGCAAGACTCACAGAACTGATTTCAACACGGTCTGCCGGGCCCTCGAAAGGGGGCCCGGTAATTTTTTGGGGGCGGCATGGTTGATATCGCATTCGGGCCGGAGCCGGGCAAACGGCCTGACCCTGCTGGCACGCATCAAGGCTATCTGGATATGGTGCGCCGCAAGCGGCTGTATGGCACGATATTGCTGGTGCTGATGGTGGCGCTGTTGGCGGCTGGGTTTCGGACGGCGGAAAGCCGCAATGCGGGTGGGTTTCTGAACGGGCTGCCGATGCTGGGTGCGTTTCCGTCAGAGGTGCTGTCAGAGGCGTGGCGCGACCGGGCGCATTTGCCGGGGATGATGTGGCAGTTTCTGCCGTCGCTGATTGAGACTTTGAACATCGCGGCGGTTTCCACGTTGATCGGTGGGTTGGTGGCGGGCGTGTTGGCGTTGCTGTCGACGCGGGGGCTGGCGCTGTGGCCCGCGCTGACGCCGGTGTTTCGGCGGTTGATGGATGCGATGCGGGCGATCCCGGATGTGGTGATCGCGTTGGTTCTGATCTTCATTCTGGGCGGTGGGCCTATTCCGGCGGTGATCGCGATTGCGCTGCACACGTCGGGGGCGCTGGGCAAGCTGTTTTCTGAGGTTGCTGAGAATGCCGATCTGAAACCGGTGGAGGGGCTAACCTCGGTCGGGGCCGGGTGGGGGCAGCGGATGTGGTTGGGGGTGATCCCGCAGGTCGCGCCGAACTGGCTGTCCTATGGGTTGATGCGGTTTGAGATCAATGTCCGCGCCTCGGCCATTCTGGGGTTCGTTGGGCAGGGTGGCATTGGCTATGACCTGAAGCTGGCGATGCAGTGGGGGCAGGGGCGCTACGATGAGGTCGTGGCGATCTTTCTGCTGCTGTTCCTGACGATCGTGGCGATTGACCGGCTGTCGGACCGGTTCCGCACGCGCCTGACGACGGGGGTGTGAGATGGTGGATGCAAGTTTGATTGGCGTGGTTGAGGGTGGTTTTGCCCGGCGGCGTCGGGTTGCGATGGCTGTTCCGGTGCTGATCCTGGTCTATCTGATCTATGCCGCTGTGGCGTTTGACGTGCCGGGCGTCGTGGCGCGGGCGCGGATGGACAATGCGGCGATCCTGCTGTCGGATTTCTGGAGCTACAAGGTGCAGGTCACCCGCGACAACAAGTCGGGGGCCGTGATCAGCACGGTTGAGGGCGATGCGCGCTATGCGGTGCAGCCGGATTGGGTGACTGAGGTGGGCGGGGTGACGACAGTTGACCTCGGTCGTGGCAATGTCGTGACCTATGATGCGGGCGGGGCGCGGTATGTTGTGCCGGGTTATGGCACTATTGATATTCGGCCCGTGGATGGGAAGTTGGCGTTGACCGCGCCGTTGCCGTTACCGGATTGGATTTCGGCCTCGGACACGCGGGTTGGTGTGACAACACTCTGCGGGGCGGTTCAATTACACGCGGTCGAAGGTGGAGACGTTCCGCTATTTTGCGGGGTGGGAGATGTTCTTCTTTACGCCGGAGAGCGCGTTCTATGACAGGTCGGTGGGTCAGGTTCTGGGCGCGGTGCTGTGGGGCGAGCGGGTTGATCCGGCGCGGTCCAATCTGGCGCAGGTGGCGAGCGATGTGTGGAACAACAAGAAATGGCACCACGGCGATGTGGTTTGGGCGCTGTTTGAGACGGTGTTGATGGCGTTTCTGGGGACGTTCACGGCTGCGATCATCGCGTTGCCGCTGGGGTTTCTCGCGGCGTCGAACATGATGCCGGTGCGGGTGTTGCGGTTTGCGATGCGGCGGGTGTTTGACTTTATCCGCGGGGTGGATGCGCTGATCTGGACCATCGTTTTGGCGCGGGCGTTTGGGCCGGGGCCGATGACCGGGGCGTTTGCGATTTTGATGACGGACACCGGGGCGTTCGGGAAGCTGTTCTCTGAGGCGTTGGAGAATATTGATGAAAAGCAAGTTGAGGGGGTGCGGTCTACCGGGGCCAATGCGTTGCAGCGGGCGCGGTTTGGGGTGATCCCGCAGGTGATGCCGATCTTGCTAAGCCAGGTTTTGTACCACTTTCGAGTCCAACACGCGCAGTGCGACGGTGATTGGGGCGATTGTCGGCGGCGGGATCGGGTTGCTGTTGACGCAGGCCATTCAGACCCAGCGGGATTGGGAGGATGTGGCGTACTATCTGATCCTGATCGTGGGGATGGTGATGGTGATGGATTGGGCCTCTGGTCTGATCCGGCGGCGGTTGATCCGGGGGTAGGCATGGGAAAGTTGTCAGCGACCGACCCGCTGATCCATCCGGGGTGTGAGGTGGTGGAGACTGCGTTCGGGGCGTGGTGTGAGGTGGGGGCGGGTAGTCGTGTGGCCTACTCCACCTTTGAGGATTACGCCTATTGCGACCGGTTGGCGGACATTGCCAACACGACGGTTGGCAAGTTCGCCAATATCGCGGCGATGACGCGGATCGGGCCGACGGATCATCCCTATGGCAACGCGTCGCTGCATCATTTCCTGTACCGCTCGGCCAGCTATTGGGACGATGCTGAGGATGACGCGGAGTTCTTTGCGCGGCGGCGGGCAAGGCGGACGGTGATTGGGCCGGATACTTGGGTCGGGCATGGGGCGGTTATCAAGCCGGATGTGACGATTGGCGCTGGGGCGATTGTGGCTGCGGGTGCCGTCGTGACCAAGGATGTAGCGCCGTATATGATTGTCGCTGGGGTTCCGGCGGTGCCGTTGCGGGCGCGGTTTGCGGAACCGGTGGCCGGGCGGATGATGGCGTTGGCGTGGTGGGATTGGTCGCATGATCGGCTGCGGCAGGCTTTGCCCGATTTCCGGGCGATGCCTGCTGAGGCGTTTCTGGAGAAATACGAATAGCTACTCGGCAGCCAGCCGGGTGTCGTCGGACATGTTGGTCGTCACGCGCGGTTGGGCCAGAAAGCGCCGGGCTGCCTCGCCGCACAGGTAGGTCATTCGGCCATGGGTGATCGTCGCCTCTACCTGACGGGTGGTGGCGTTGATGATGGCGAGGTCGGCACGGCGACCGGGGTCGAGGCGGCCACGGTCGGACAGGCGCAGGATCTGCGCGGGCGTGGTGGAGATCAGCGCCCAAGCCTTGGGCAGGGGCAGGATGCCGCGATCCACCAGCGTCCAGACGGCGAGCGGCAGGGCCGGGATGTGATAGTCCGAGACGAGGGCGTCACACAAACCGGCCTCAATCAGATCGGAGGCAGAGGCGTTGCCGGCCTGACTTTGCCCGCGCACCACGTTGGGCGCCCCCATAATGACAGGGCTGTGCATCGCGCGAGAGGCTGCGGCGGCGCGGTGGGTCAGCGGGAATTCAGCGACCAAAGCGCCCAACATGCGGAACCGCTCACGGGTCTCACCGTCGGGGTCGTCATGGCTGCCGTAGACCACGCCCATTGCATCGAAGGCGGCAGCCAGTTTGCACAGGCTGCGCGGCACCTCGGCGTGGGATTGCTGGGCAAGGCGGACGGCTTTGGACAGGTCTTCAGGAGATTTACCGATTTTTCGGGCCCACTGAGCGAAGTGATGCGGCGCGGTGCGAGCCGTTAGAAAGGCCTCTTCCAGGTGATTGTTGAAAATCACATAGCCGATTTTGTGGGCGCGCACGGTGTCGATCAGGCGTTGATCCTGCGCCACCAGATGGGTTTCGGCGCGGATCTGGACGCGCAGGTCGGTCAGGGCTTGCGGGTGATAGGCGGAGAGGGCGTTGAGGAGAGTTTCGGCGTGGTCGGGGCTGCGGAGGCCACCCTCCCAGCTCCAACTTTGGGCCATGTAAGCGGTGGTGACGCCGTGGCTCGCAGCCTCACGGTCATAGGAGGCGAGGCCGGCGTGCAGGGGGAAGGGCGCGGTCGGGCGCGGGGCCATGTGGTGTTCAAAGCCGTCGCCGTGCAGGTCGATGATGCCGGGCAGGATCAGAAAGCCGGAAAGATCCACCTCTGGCAGGGGGCCACGGGTCAGGCGGCCTTCGTCAAAGGCGAGCGAGCGCAACTGCATCTCACCGTCGCGCAGGACATGGGCGCCGGTCAGGCGGAGGGGGGGCAGGAAGGGCGTCATCATCTGTCCCTGAGCTGATTTGGCCTGTGGATAACCGAGGCGCGCAACAGGATGGTGACAGTTAGTCTGGCGTGACGGTCAAAGTGACCCTGTCACCGACAAACCATGTGGTGCCGTATTCGATGGGTTGGTGGTTCGGGTCGATGTTGATGGTCACCGATCTTAGCAGGGGGGCGCCTTGGGGCAGTTGCAAATGGGCGGCCTGCACGGCGTCGGCCAGTTTGGCAGTCAGCCGGGTGGAGGCGCGGGTGTAGTCGTGCACGCCAGCCTCTGCCAACGCGGCGGTGATGGAGTGCAGACGGGCCATCGCCTCAGGGAAACTGGGCAGGCGGTCGGCGGGGAAGGCGGATCGGAACAGGGCGATGGGCAGGTTGTCGGCCAAAGAGATACCTTCGACCAGATGGACCGGGGTGCCGGGGTTCAGGGTTAGGCCCGTGGCCTCATCGGTATTGGCGGGTCGGGTTTCGATGCGGAGGATGCGGCGCGACGGGCTGCGGCCTGTGGCGAGCAGGTTTTGGTGAAAGCGGACGCGGCGGCCGAGGGCGTAATCGGTGGGAGTAGAGGTGACAAAGACGCCGGCGCCTCGGCGGGGTTGGACCAGACCAGCCTCAGCCAGTGCGGCGAGGGCGTGGCGGACGGTATGGCGGTTGACGCCAAAGCGGGCGGCCAATTGCGCCTCTGTCGGCAGTTTGCTGCCGGGGGTGTAGCTGCCATCGGCAATCTCGGCGCGTAGGGCGGCGGTGATTGAGGTCCAGAGCGGGGTGCGGGCCATGTGTTACAGAAACTTCACGTGCAATTCGGGGGGTGGCAGAGTAACGGTTGTCTAGTTGTATAGTAAGGTAGACAACTTTGCAAGATGTTGGATCTGTGAACGCGCCGGAGACGGCGGACAGGCTGGGTCGCCAAGGCTGGATGGGGCTGTTGGCGCGGGCGAATGCTGCGCGGTTGGCTGCGCTGTTCCCTGAAATGCCACAGCATGTGGTGTTGCGCGGTCCCGAGGTTGGGGCGGTGATGGTGCGGGGCCGCACGGGTGGCACCGGGCAACCGTTCAATCTGGGCGAGATGACCGTGACGCGGTGTTCGGTGCGGCTGGCGGCTGGGGCCGTAGGTCATGCCCATGTGCAGGGTCGCGACAAAGGCCATGCGTTGCGGGCTGCCGTCGTGGATGCGCTGATGCAGACCGAACTGGCCGACGGGTTGCGGGACGCGGTGCTGGACCCGCTGGTGGCGGAAGAGGTGGCGCGGCGTGGTCAGCGGGCGGCCAAGGCGGCGGCGACCAAGGTTGAATTCTTTACCCTCGTGCGCGGAGAAGACCAATGACGCCAGAGGCTTTGTCCGGTGGATTTCAAGACGCGGCCATTCAGTCGGCGCGGGCGTTCCGTGCGGCATTGGAGGCGATGGCGCGGCCCGGCACAATCTGGACCGTTGAGGGCGCTGTGCCGCCTGCACCTTTGTCGGTGGCGGCGGGGGTGCTGATCCTGACGCTGTGTGACGGGACGACGCCGCTGCACCTCGGCCCATCGCTGGACCGCAAGGCGCTGCGCGATTGGGTGACATTTCACACTGGCGCGCCGCTGGTTGCGGCAGAGGCGGCGCAGTTTGCCGTGGGGTCTTGGGCCGATCTGAGCCCGGTCAGTCGGTTTGCGGTGGGATTGCCGGATTACCCCGACCGTTCGGCCACTTTGATCATCGAGATGGGAGAGTTGACGCTTGAGGGCCCGATGTTGCGGGGGCCGGGGATTGCCGAGAACGCCTCGCTGTCGTTGCCCGAAGTGGCGGCATTTCGGCGGAACCGGGCGCAGTTTCCCTTGGGGTTCGACAGTTATCTGACGTGCGACGACCGGCTGGCCGGATTGCCGCGCAGTACGATTGTGGAGGCGGTCTGATGTATGTCGCTGTCAAAGGGGGCGAGCGGGCGATTGATGCGGCCCATGCGTGGTTGGCCGAAGAGCGGCGGGGCGACAAATCGGTGGCAGAGCTGTCGGTTGCCCAGATCCGTGAGCAGTTGGGTTTGGCGGTCAATCGGGTGATGGCGGAGGGATCGCTGTATGACCCGGATCTGGCGGCCTTGGCGATCAAACAGGCGCGGGGCGATCTGATTGAGGCGATTTTCCTGATCCGGGCGTATCGGACGACGTTGCCACGGTTGGGGGCATCGCGGCCGTTGGAAACGGCGGATATGGCGGTGACGCGGCGGGTGTCGGCGACGTTCAAGGACTTGCCGGGCGGGCAGATTCTGGGGCCGACCTTCGATTACACCCACCGCCTATTGGATTTCAAACTGGCGGCTGAGGGTGAGGTGCCCGCCGCGCCGACCGCCCCGGCCCTTGCTGAAGCGGTGCCGCATGTGATGGCGATGTTGGGGCGGGATGGGCTGATCGAGGCAGAGCCTGCGGGCGATGACGTGCCGCCGGACCTGACGCGCGAGCCGATGGAACTGCCCGCGTCTCGGGCCTTGCGATTGCAGGCGATCACGCGGGGGGATGAGGGGTTCATCCTGTCGATGGCCTACTCGACGCAGCGCGGCTACGGGCGCACCCATGCCTTTGTGGGCGAGTTGCGGATTGGCGCGGTCGCGGTGGAGATGGAGATTCCCGAACTGGGGTTCGCTGTGGAGATTGGCGAGGTGGAGCTGACCGAATGTGAGACGGTGAATCAGTTCAAAGGCTCAAAGACCGAGCCGCCACAGTTTACGCGGGGCTATGGGCTGGTGTTTGGCCAGACTGAGCGCAAGGCGATTGCGATGGCGCTGGTCGACCGGGCGTTGCGGTGGAGGGAACTCGGCGAGGATGACACGGGGGCGCCGGCGCAGGATGAGGAATTTGTGCTGATGCACAGCGACAACATTCAGGCGACTGGGTTTCTGGAGCATATCAAGCTGCCCCATTATGTAGATTTTCAGGCGGAACTGGAACTGGTGCGGCGGCTGCGGGCCGAGGCCTTGGCCGCGCAAAGGGCCGCGGAATGACCCTAATCGTCGCCTCCTCCTCCGCCATCGCCATCCCCGCCGTTATCGCCATGCGAGGCGCTGTCAGACCCATGATGGTGATGGGTGTCAGCGAACGGGGTCCAGCCCATCGTGGTGTCGTCCGTGGCCGTGTCGCCCCCGTGATGCGGGCGGCGGTTCTGGGGTTTGCGGAACACAAGCGCGATCAGGAAGACGACCAATGCACCTATAGATGCGTAGACCAAGACACTCATTCCAGCCCCCTGTCACGTAGACGCACGGGCCCTTTGCCGGAGCGACGCCTATGACCGAACGCGCCTACAATTTTGCATATCTGGACGAACAAACCAAGCGAATGATCCGCCGAGCGATCCTGAAAGGGGTGGCGGTGCCGGGGTATCAGGTGCCGTTTGCCAGCCGGGAAATGCCGATGCCCTATGGTTGGGGCACGGGTGGCGTGCAGGTGACGGCGGCGTGTCTGGTGCCGGAAGACCGGCTGAAGGTGATTGATCAGGGCGCGGATGACACGACCAACGCCGTGTCGATCCGGCGGTTCTTTCAACGGACGGCGGGGTGGCGGTGACCGAGGTTACGACCGAGGCGACCGTGATCCAGACCCGCCATCGCATCCCTGAAACGGCGCTGAGCGAGGGGCAGATCCTCGTCTATCAGGTGCCGATCCCGGAGCCGCTGCGCTTTCTAGAGCCGCGCGAGACCGAGACGCGCAAGATGCATGAGTTGGAGGAATACGGGTTGATGCATGTGAAGCTGTATGAGGACATCGCGCGGCACGGGCAGATTGCGACCTCTTACGCCTATCCGGTCAAGGTGGAGGGGCGTTATGTCATGGACCCCTCACCCATCCCGAAGTTCGACAACCCGAAGCTGGCGGGGAATGCGGCGATTCAGCTGTTCGGCGCGGGGCGTGAGCAGCGGATTTATGCGCTGCCGCCATATACGCAGGTGGTGTCGTTGGATTTTGAGGACCATCCCTTTGTCGCCAGCAAAGCGGATCACGCCTGCGATCTGTGCGGGGCGGCGGACAGCTATCTGGATGAGGTGATCACGGACGATCAGGGCAGCCGGATGTTTGTGTGTTCCGACACCGACTACTGCCGTGGGCGGCAGGGGGACGCAGCATGATTCCGAGAATTGATGCCTCTGTTCCACTGCTGTCGGTGCGTGGGTTGACCAAGACCTATGGCGCAAGGTTGGGCTGTGGTGAGGTCAGTTTTGACCTGTTTCCCGGTGAGGTGCTGGGCATTGTCGGTGAAAGCGGGTCGGGCAAATCGACCCTGCTGTCCTGTCTGGCCGGGCATCTGACGCCGGATCGTGGCGAGGTGATCTTTGCCACGGCGGACGGGCCGCGCGACACTGTGACGATGGGCGAGGCTGAACGGCGGCGGCTGGCGCGGACCGATTGGGCCTTTGTTCATCAGAACCCGCGTGACGGGTTGAGGATGGGCGTGTCAGCTGGCGGCAATGTTGGTGAACGGCTGATGGCAGTTGGCGCGCGGAACTATGGCGCGATCCGGGGGCAGGCGTTGGACTGGCTGGGCCGGGTTGAGATTGCGGCGGACCGGGTGGACGACCGGCCCTCGGCGTTTTCGGGGGGAATGCAGCAGCGGTTGCAGATCGCGCGCAACCTCGTGACCGGGCCAAGGCTGGTTTTCATGGATGAGCCGACGGGCGGGCTGGACGTTTCGGTGCAGGCGCGGTTGTTGGACCTGTTGCGCGGGTTGGTGCGGGAGATGGGGCTGTCGGCCATCATCGTGACGCATGATCTGGCCGTCGTGCGGTTGTTGGCGGACCGGTTGATGGTGATGAAGGGCGGGCATGTGGTGGAGCAGGGCTTGACGGATCAGGTTCTGGATGACCCGCAGCATGGCTACACGCAACTGCTCGTCTCTTCGGTTTTGCAGGTGTGACATGATCCAGATTTCCAATCTTTCCAAGAGTTTCACCCTGCACAATCAGGGCGCGGCGGTGATCCCGGTGATGGCGGGGGCCAATCTGTCTGTCGCCCCGGGGGAATGTGTCGGGCTGGTCGGGGCGTCCGGGTCGGGCAAGTCGACGCTGATGCGGATGATCTGGGGCAACTATCTGGCGGCCTCTGGGTCGATCATGGTGGGGGATGTTGATGTGGCGCGGGCGTTGCCGCGTGAGATCATCGCGCTGCGGCGGGGTACGCTGGGCTATGTCAGCCAGTTCCTGCGGGTGGTGCCGCGGGTGCCGACGGTTGAGGTCGTGGCAGAGCCGTTGCTGACGCTCGGCATTGCGGCAGATGAGGCGGCGTTGCGGGCGCGGGCGTTGCTGGCAGAGTTGAACATTCCGGAACGGTTGTGGGCCCTGTCACCGACGACCTTTTCGGGAGGAGAGCAGCAGCGGGTGAATATCGCGCGGGGGTTTGTGCATCCCTATCCGGCGCTGTTGCTGGATGAGCCGACGGCCAGTTTGGACGCTTTGAACCGCGAGGTGGTGTTGCGGCTGATCGAGGCGGCCAAAGCACGCGGGGCTGCGATCATCGGGATTTTCCATGATGAGGCGGCGCGCGATCGGCTGTGCGACCGAGTAGTGGATGTGACCGGGTTCACGCCGGCGGTACCGGCATGACGGGGCGGGTGTTCGCGGTTGTGGGGCCTTCGGGCGCGGGCAAGGATACGTTGCTGGCTGGGGCAGTGGCGTTATCACCGCGGCTGCATTGGGCGCGTCGGACGATCACCCGGCCTGAGGCTGCCGGGGGTGAGCCGTTTGAGGGTGTCACGACGGCGGAGTTTGAGGCACTGGACGCGGCCAAGGTGTTCGCCCTGCAATGGCCGGCGCATGGGTTGCGCTATGGAATTCGGTCGACCGAGTTTGCCGGGTTGGCACGGGGGCTGGACGTACTGTTCAACGGCTCTCGTGCGGCGTTGCCGGTTGCCTTGCTGCGGTTTCCGGGGTTGGTTGTGATCCGCATCACGGCGCCGTCGCGGGTGCTGGCAGAGCGGTTGGCAGCGCGGGGTCGTGAGACCTCGGCGGAGATTGAGGGGCGGTTGGCGCGCGGGGCGTTTGTGGTGCCTGCGGGGTTGCCGAGTGATCGACGTGGCGAATGACGCCAGCCCTGCGGTGGGGATTGCCCGGCTGATCGCGGCGCTTCAGGTCAGGGTGTAGCGGTGCATCAGGTGGAACTGACCGGCTGTATCTTCGCCAAACAGGCTCAACTGGCTGACACGGAATGGCGTGGGCAGGTGTGGGGCAAAGTGGGCTGTGGCCCGCGGGGCGAGGGTGGCAAGGTCGGGTGGCGACAGCGGGCCGGAGAGAGTCAGGTGGAACTGAAACTCCTCCATCACATAGGGATAGCCGTATTGTGCCAGCAGGTCGCGTTGGCGTTGGGTCAGGCGATCGGGGCGACGGCGGGCGATTTCAGCCTCTGTCAGCGGCGCGCGGAGGGGTTCGAGGGTTTCGACGACCTGCGCGGCGAGGGTGGACAGGGCCGTGGTGTCGCCCGTGGGGGTGAGGGCGAGAAAATTGCCGAGCGATTGCAGCGCCAGACCGGGCATTTCAGCGGGAGGCAGTTGGCGGGCCAAATCGGCGAGGGCGGCCTTCAGCGCGCCAAGGTCCACCCCATCGGCCAGCCGGAACGGCGGTTTCAGGGTGCCGTGAAAGCCGTATTTGCGCGGCTCGGCGGTCAGGGCGTGCAGATCGACGCCGAGGTCGGGTTGCGGGACGGGATGGCCGAGGGCCGGATCCCAGCCAAGCCAACGGGCGGCGGCATCGGCAAATGGCCCCGGTTCAGGGGCGTAGTAGACAGCATAGCGTTTCATCTGGGTCATGCGGCCCCCTTTATCCGGCCTTTGTCACATATCTGTGACGGGATGCTGGCAAGGCCGCAAGCGTGACCCCAACAACAGGCCCTATCCATGACTGACACGATCCTAGCCAATGCGACGCTGGTTTTGCCGGATGAGGTGATCAAAGGGTCGATCCGCCTATCGGACGGGTACATCACCGCCATCGACACTGGCCCAGCGGTGCCGAACGGGGCTGAGGATTGCCTGGGCGACATGGTGCTGCCCGGACTGATCGAATTGCACACCGACAATCTGGAACGCCATCTGGAGCCGCGCCCGAAGGTGCAGTTTCCCCATGCCGGAGCGATTTTCGCGCATGATGGAGAGTTGGCCTCAACCGGGATCACGACGGTGTTTGATGCGCTGCGGGTGGGGTCGATCGTGTCGCAGAGCAAGACGAGATATGGCGAATATGCCCGGTTGCTGGCGGATGAGATCATTGCGCTGCGGCAGCAGAACGCGTTGCGGATCAGCCATCTGTTGCACCTGCGGGCAGAGGTCTGCTCCGAAACGCTGGTCGAAGAGCTGGCCAAGTTCGGGCCGCAGGATGGCATCGGGATTGTCAGCCTGATGGACCACACGCCGGGGCAGCGCCAGTTCCGCGACCTGACCCAGTTGCGCAATTATGTGCGCGGCAAACATGGGTTGAGCGAGGAAGACTTCCTGAGCCATGTTGAAACGCAACAGCGGTTGTCTGATCGGCTGGGGGCGGTGCATGAGGCGGCGGCGGTGGCCGAGGCGCGGCGCTTTGGGGCGGCCCTTGCCAGCCATGATGATACGACGGCGGGTCAGGTGGCAAATTCAGCCCGCCATGGCGCGACCTTTGCCGAGTTTCCCACGACGGTTGAGGCGGCGCAGGCCTGCCGCGACAGGGGCATTCAGGTGATGATGGGCGCGCCGAACCTGATCCGGGGCGGGTCGCATTCGGGCAATGTCGCGGCCAAGGATCTGGCGGAGTTGGATCTGCTGGACATTCTGTCGTCGGACTATGTGCCCTCGGCCCTACTGACAGCGGCATTGATGCTGGGCGATTTGTGGGGCGACATTCCGCGCGGGGTGGCAACGGTCACCCGCGCCCCGGCGGCTGCAACGGGCTTGGGCGACCGGGGGCAGTTGCGGGTCGGCCTACGGGCCGATGTGATCCGGGTGGCGCGTTTGGGCCATGCCGTCGCTGTGCGCGGGGTCTGGGCGGGCGGACGACGGGTTGGCTGAGCTATTGCGCAGGGCAGGGATCGGGTGCCGGGGTGGTGGGCTCTCTCACCGTTTTGCGGACTTTGCCATCCAGAACCAGAAGCGCGGGTTTTGCTGGGGCGCAGGCGTCTGTTGGGTCTGAGGCCGTCTGATTCTGATTGGCCTGACCTGTGGCGGCTGCAAGGTCCGTCGCGGGTTGATCGAACAGCGGGAAATAGCTTTGGCCAAAACGGAAGGAGTTGGCCGGGGTGTTGGCGACGGTGGTCTGCACAAAGTCAGGCGAAAACGCCATGCCCATCGGATCGGGCAGCCAGTGGCTGAAATTGTGGAAAACGCCGACCATCAGAAACACGCCCATGCCTTGCAAGCTGCGCTGGGTTTTGGTGGTGAGGCGGAAGGCCTGTGACAGAATAAACGAGGTGACCAGACCGATGCCCGCAATGAAGATCAGTTCGATGCCGGGGTCCTGCAGCTGTTCGACGTCGCCAAGCAACTGGAACCGCACATAGTAGCCGAGGGCGACACCCAGAACGCCGAGCAGGAACGCCCCGAACAGCCCTAGGGGATACAGAGCGTTGGTGGCGACCTCAGCACTGCGGGACTGCTGTTTGAACTCTTTGCGCGGGATGATGACCTGTTCGTCTTGTCCGACCATCAACGTCTGCTGGCCCTCTTTGGCGCGAATACGGTCAAGCCGCGCCAGAAAATCCTCATTCGCTGTTGCCGACATTCTTGCCCCCGGGTCTTACTGTTCCTCTGGTTGTGCTGAGGGACTATGTTGGAATTGGGGTCAGTCTTGGACAATTCTGCGGATCATCTGACACAATTGGGAAACGCAGGTTTTTCCATCCTCCTTGCACGACTCAAAATACTTTGCCAATATGCTAAGTAATGATGCAGGGGAGCAAAACATGGGCAAGATAAGGGTCGAGGGTTTCAGTCTGTCGTTGGACGGGTACGGCGCGGGACCAGATCAGGATTTGGCCAATCCCATGGGTGTTGGCGGAATGCCGATTCATGGGTGGGTCTTTGGCACCAAGACCTTTCAAGCGATGCATGGCGATGGCGGCGGCGCGGACGGGGTTGACGAGACCTTTGCCCAACGCGGTTTTCGCAACATCGGCGCGTGGATCTTGGGGCGTAACATGTTCGGGCCGGTGCGTGGGCCGTGGCCGGATCACGACTGGCGCGGGTGGTGGGGAGAGAATCCGCCCTATCATGTGCCGATCTTTGTTCTGACCCATCACGCGCGGCCCCCATTGGAAATGGAGGGCGACAACGTGTTTCACTTTGTCACAGGTGGTCTGCAAGAGGCAGTGGACCGGGCCCGTGCTGCGGCAGGTGAGCGTGATGTGCGGGTAGGTGGCGGGGTTCAGACTGTGCGGGAATGTCTGGCGGCCGGATTGATTGATGAGATGCACCTGGCGATCTCTCCAGTGCTGCTGGGGAAGGGAGAGCATCTGATGGCGGGGCTGGATTTGCCGGGATTGGGGTACAAAGTGGCCGAGACGACGCAGGGGGAAGGGGCAACGCATGTCGTGATTGCGCGCAGCCCTTGAATTCGGCGCGCTATGCGAGTATCTCGACCCGACCTTAGCAAGCGGAACCCAAAAGATGGCCACGACCAACCCGATCCAGTTCATCCAGCAGGTCCGCAACGAAGTGGCCAAAGTCGTCTGGCCCACCCGCCGCGAAGTGATGCTGACCACCATAATGGTGTTCATCATGGCGGCGTTGACGGCCACGTTCTTCAGCTTGGTTGACATGTCGATC
Source organism: uncultured Alphaproteobacteria bacterium (assembly GCA_963781185.1). Classification (GTDB taxonomy): domain Bacteria; phylum Pseudomonadota; class Alphaproteobacteria; order Rhodobacterales; family Rhodobacteraceae; genus Stagnihabitans. Next base: position 125,264 of record CAWAEL010000012.1, on the reverse strand, counting down.
CGCTTTGGCCTGACCACCGTCCTGAACGCATTCCACTAGGTATCCAGTCGGCGGGTTGTCTCTGACGCTACGGGCATCTGGCCGATTTCCCTTGATTTAACCGGGTGGCGGGTCTATTTCGCGACAGGTTCAACGGGCAATCGGCGCGCAGCGATTCGGCGGCGCGCTGTTTTTTGTTCTGACGCCCGGACTGAGTATGCGGATCAACCGCTTGAAAATGAAAGACTACTCCGCAAATGTGGGGCAGATGACAAGGTGAATAGGCATGGCCAAGCGTTGGTATTCGGTTTCAGTTCTCTCGAATTTCGAGAAGAAGGTTGCCGAGCAAATCAAGACTGCCGTGACCGAAGCCGGTCTCGAAGAAGAAATTGACGAAGTTCTGGTGCCCACCGAAGAAGTGATCGAGGTGCGGCGCGGCAAGAAGGTGACGTCAGAGCGGCGCTTCATGCCCGGCTATGTGCTGGTGCGGATGGAGATGTCGAACAAGGGCTATCACCTGATCTCGTCGATCAACCGGGTGACCGGATTTCTGGGCGCGATGGGCAAGCCGATGCCGATGCGCGACGCAGAGGTGAATCAGATCTTGAACCGGGTTGAAGAGGGCGAAGCCGCCCCACGCAACCTGATCCGCTTTGACATTGGCGAGCGCGTCAAAGTCACCGACGGCCCGTTTGAGGGCTTTGACGGCATGGTGGAAGAAGTTGATGAGAGCCATAACCGCTTGAAGGTTTCGGTCTCTATCTTCGGGCGTTCGACGCCTGTTGAGCTGGAATTCACTCAGGTCTCCAAAGGGATGTGAGTGTTTCGCGTGGGAGGCGAGCGTTCTGACCAGATCAGAAGCCGCGGACCGAACCACTAAACCGCATCCCCGGATGCAGTGATAAAGGAGAGGCCAAATGGCCAAGAAGATTATCGGCAGCCTGAAGCTGCAAGTTAAGGCGGGGCAAGCCAACCCGTCCCCGCCGGTCGGCCCAGCACTGGGTCAGCGCGGGCTGAACATCATGGCCTTCGTGAAGGAATTCAACGCGAAGACCGCGGACATTCCGCCCGGCACCCCGACGCCGGTTATCATCACCTATTACCAGGACAAGTCGTTCAGCCTGGAATTCAAGACCGCTCCGGCATCGTTCCTGCTCAAGCAGGCTGCTGGTCTGCCGCCCGTCGGCAAGCGTAACCGCGCCAAGGGTTCGGTCAAGCCGGGTCACACCGTTGCTGGCACCGTGTCCGTGGCACAGGTTCGCAAGATCGCAGAAACCAAGATGAAGGATCTGAGCGCCAATTCGATCGAAGCGGCGATGAAGATCATTCTTGGTTCGGCCAAGTCCTGCGGCATTGAGATCAAGGGGTAAGTCATGGCAAAGTTTGGTAAACGGACCGTGGCTTCGCGGGCGGCCTTTGAAGGCAAGTCCATGATCTCGGTTGAAGACGCAGTGAAGCTGATCAAGAGCGTGGCTACGGCCAAGTTCGACGAGACGCTGGAAATCGCAATGAATCTGGGTGTTGACCCGCGCCACGCTGACCAGATGGTCCGCGGTGTGGTTCAGCTGCCGAACGGCACCGGTAAAACGGTTCGCGTGGCTGTGTTCGCCCGTGGCGCCAAGGCTGATGAAGCCACCGCTGCTGGGGCTGACATTGTCGGTGCCGAAGACCTGATGGAGTCGATCCAGTCTGGCAAGATCGAGTTCGACCGTTGCATCGCAACGCCGGACATGATGCCGCTGGTTGGTCGCCTTGGTAAGATCCTCGGCCCGCGCAACCTGATGCCGAACCCGAAGGTCGGCACGGTGACGATGGACGTCAAGACCGCTGTGACTGCTGCCAAAGGCGGCGAAGTGCAGTTCAAGGTTGAGAAGGCCGGCGTCATCCATGCAGGCATCGGCAAAGTGTCGTTCGACGACGCCAAGCTGGCTGAAAACGTCCGCGCGTTCGTGGATGCCGTCAGCCGTGCCAAGCCCACGGGCGCCAAGGGCAGCTACCTGAAAAAGGTATCGCTGGCCTCGACCATGGGTCCGGGCGTTTCGGTTGATCTGACTTCGGCCATGGCCAAGTAAGACGGCCTAGTTATCGGTAGGATGGGCCATCCGGCCCATCTTGCCAACGAAATTCCCTTTGGCAACAAGGGGATGGTGGGGCGGAGACGCCCTATCCTGTCCGAGACGGTGGGAGACGCGCAAACGTCTTAATATCCTGCCTGAGATGGGGAACGAGATTGATGTCACCCTCGGGTGGTTTTGGCCTCGGGACCCGTAACAAGGACCCGAACGCCTGTCGCAAGACAGGCAAAATTGAGCCGGGGGGAAACCCCCAACCTTGGAGAGAAACTGTGGATAGAGCTGAAAAAGGGAAAGTGGTCGACGAACTCGGCCAGATCTTCGCTAGCTCTGGCGTGGTAGTGGTCGCCCACTACGTCGGTATGACAGTTGCTCAGATGCAGACCCTGCGCGCCAAAATGCGCGAAGTTGATGGGTCGGTACGCGTTGCCAAGAACAAGCTCGCCAAGATCGCCCTTGATGGGAAGCCCGGTTATAAAATGGGTGACCTGCTTACGGGCATGACCGTGCTCGCCTACTCAGAAGACCCTGTCGCTGCGGCGAAGGTCTGCGAGGCCTATGCCAAGACCAACGACAAGTTCGTTATTCTTGGTGGGGCAATGGGCGACGTGGTCTTGGACCAGGCCGGTGTTAAAGCCGTGGCCGCCATGCCGTCGCGTGAAGAGCTTATCGCTCAGATCGTATCGTGCATCGGTGCGCCCGCGTCGAACATCGCCGGGGCCATTGGCGCGCCTGCTTCGAACATCGCAAGCATCCTCACCACGATCGAGGAGCGGCAAGCCGCTTGAGCACCCTAATCCGGAGCGGAATAATCCGCCTCGTTGGAACCAATCTTACATCGAACGGAACAGAAAATGGCTGATCTGAACAAACTCGCGGAAGAAATCGTTGGTCTGACCCTGCTGCAAGCGCAGGAACTGAAGACCATCCTGAAAGACAAGTATGGCATCGAGCCCGCTGCTGGCGGCGCTGTCATGATGGCCGGTCCGGCTGCAGCGGCTGAAGTCGTTGAAGAAAAGACCGAATTTGACGTTGTCCTGACCGAAGCTGGTCCGAACAAAATCAACGTCATCAAAGAAGTCCGCACCATCACCGGTCTGGGCCTGAAAGAAGCCAAGGACCTCGTTGAGGCCGGCGGCAAGGTCAAAGAAGGCGCTTCGAAAGCTGACGCTGAAGCAATGAAGAAGAAGCTTGAAGAAGCTGGCGCTAAAGTCGACCTGAAGTAATCCATCCGCAAGGTTGGACGCTGGCTGGGCTTGCACATCGCAAGCCCAGCCGCACCCGTCTTGGCAGGGGTTTTCGTGAAAACCCCTCCTCAGGCGCGGTGATGGTTCGGGAGCCTCCCTAAGGGATGGGGGGCATGAATAGAACCACTGCCCCCTATCGCCCTAGTGGCGCCTCCGTGGCCCGACGGAAGCGTGCACTTTGATGATGAAAGGTTACGACGAGCATGGCGCAAGCTTACGTTGGTCAGAAGCGAATTCGCCGGTATTTCGGCAAAATCCGTGAAGTGTTGGAGATGCCGAACCTGATCGAGGTTCAGAAATCTTCGTATGATTTGTTCCTCCGTTCGGGGGACAGTGACAAGCCGCTGGATGGCGAAGGCATTCAGGGCACGTTCCAATCGGTGTTCCCGATCAAGGACTTCAATGAGACTGCGGTCCTGGAGTTCGTCAAGTACGAGCTGGAAAAACCGAAATACGACGTGGACGAGTGCCAGTCGCGCGACATGACCTATGCAGCACCGTTGAAGGTGACGCTGCGTCTGATCGTGTTTGATGTCGATGAAACGACCGGGGCACGGTCGGTCAAGGACATCAAAGAGCAGGACGTCTACATGGGCGACATGCCCCTGATGACGCACAACGGCACGTTCATCGTGAACGGGACCGAGCGGGTCATCGTGTCCCAGATGCACCGGTCGCCCGGCGTGTTCTTTGACCATGACAAGGGCAAGACCCATTCGTCTGGGAAACTGCTGTTCGCTTGCCGGATCATCCCGTACCGCGGTTCATGGCTCGACTTTGAATTCGACGCCAAGGATGTCGTGTTCGCCCGTATCGACCGTCGCCGCAAACTGCCGGTGACGACGCTGCTTTATGCGTTGGGTATGGACCAAGAGGGCATCATGGATGCCTATTACCAGACCATCACCTACACGCATCAGAAGAACAAAGGTTGGGTCACCAAGTTCTTCCCCGAGCGTATCCGTGGCACCCGTCCGTCCTATGATATCGTGGACGCGGCGACCGGCGAAGTGATCTGCAAGGCCGGCGACAAGATGACGCCGCGTATGGCGAATGATCTGATCAAGTCTGGCGCAGTCACCGATCTTCTGGTGCCGTTTGACAACATCATTGGCCGCTTTGTCGCCAAGGACATCATCAACGAAGAGACCGGGGAAATCTGGGTCGAAGCTGGTGACGAGCTGACGATGGAATATGACCGCGATGGCGGGGTTAAGGGTGGCACGCTGAAGCTGCTGCTCGACCAGGACATCACGGACATTCCGGTTCTGGATATCGACGGTGTGAACACCGGACCGTATATCCGTAACACGATGGCCGTCGACAAGAACATGGGTCGCGACACCGCGCTTATGGACATCTACCGCGTCATGCGCCCGGGTGAGCCGCCGACAGTTGAGGCTGCGTCGCAGCTGTTCGACACGCTGTTCTTCGATAGCGAGCGTTATGACCTGTCCGCCGTTGGCCGCGTCAAAATGAACATGCGTCTGGATCTGGGTCGCCCGGATACCCAGCGCACGCTCGACCGTGCTGACATCGTCGCTTGTATCAAAGCCTTGACCGAGCTGCGCGATGGCAAGGGCGAGATCGACGACATTGACCACCTCGGCAACCGTCGTGTGCGGTCTGTTGGTGAGTTGATGGAAAACCAGTACCGCGTTGGTCTGCTCCGCATGGAGCGTGCCATCAAGGAACGGATGTCTTCGGTCGAGATCGACACGATCATGCCGCAAGACCTCATCAACGCCAAACCGGCTGCGGCTGCGGTGCGTGAATTCTTCGGCTCTTCGCAGCTGTCGCAGTTCATGGACCAAACCAACCCGCTGTCCGAAGTGACGCACAAGCGTCGTCTGTCGGCCCTTGGGCCGGGCGGTTTGACCCGTGAGCGTGCTGGCTTTGAAGTGCGCGACGTCCACCCGACACACTATGGCCGGATGTGCCCGATTGAGACGCCGGAAGGTCAGAACATCGGTCTGATCAACTCGTTGGCAACGTTTGCCCGCGTGAACAAGTATGGCTTCATCGAGACCCCGTATCGCAAGGTGATCGACAACAAGGTGACCGATGAGGTCGTCTATATGTCGGCCACTGAGGAAATGCGCCACACGGTTGCACAGGCGAACGCTGCCCAAGACGCCGAAGGGCGCTTCACGGATGACCTGATTTCCTCACGGAAAGCCGGGGAATTCATGCTGAACCCGCCGGATGCGATCGACTTGATCGACGTGTCGCCAAAGCAGTTGGTTTCGGTTGCGGCATCCTTGATCCCGTTCTTGGAAAACGACGACGCCAACCGCGCCCTCATGGGTTCGAACATGCAACGTCAGGCTGTTCCGCTGCTGCAATCCGATGCGCCGTTTGTTGGCACCGGGATTGAAGCGGTTGTGGCGCGTGACTTCTGGCGCTGCCATCATGGCACGCCGGGCTGGCATCATCGACCAGGTGGACGCCACCCGTATCGTTGTGCGGGCGACTGAAATGCTGGAGCCGGGTGAGCCGGGCGTGGACATCTATCGTCTGCGCAAGTTCAAGCGGTCGAACCAATCGTCCTGCATCAACCAGCGTCCGCTGGTGAAGGTGGGCGATACGGTTCTGCGCGGCGAAGTGGTGGCCGATGGCCCCTGCACCGACATGGGCGAACTGGCCTTGGGCCGGAACGTCATCGTGGCGTTCATGCCGTGGAATGGCTATAACTATGAAGACTCGATCCTGATTTCGGAACGCATTCTGAAAGACGACGTCTACACCTCGATCCACATCGAGGAATATGAAGTCGCCGCGCGTGACACGAAGCTGGGGCCGGAAGAGATCACCCGTGATATCCCGAACGTTGGGGAAGAAGCGCTGCGCAACCTCGACGAGGCGGGCATCGTTTACATCGGGGCTGAGGTTCAGCCGGGCGATATTCTGGTTGGCAAGATCACGCCCAAGGGTGAATCGCCGATGACGCCTGAAGAAAAGCTGCTGCGGGCAATCTTTGGTGAAAAGGCGTCTGACGTCCGTGACACCAGCCTGCGTCTGCCGCCGGGTGCTTTCGGGACGATCGTTGAAGTGCGTGTGTTCAACCGTCATGGTGTGGACAAGGACGAACGTGCCTTGCAGATCGAACGTGAGGAAATCGAACGCCTCGCCCGTGACCGCGACGATGAGTTGGCTATTCTGGAGCGCAACATCTATGCGCGTCTGAAGGCGCTGATCACCGGCAAGACCGCTGTAAAGGGTCCGAAGGGTATCAAGGCTGGTTCGACCATCGACGCTGAATTGCTGGGCACGTTGTCGCGCGGCCAATGGTGGCAGTTGGCTTTGGCCGAAGAAGCCGATGCCAAAGACGTTGAAGCCCTGCACGACCAGTTTGAGGTGCAAAAGCGCGCCTTGGACAACCGGTTCGATGACAAGGTCGAAAAGGTCCGTCGCGGTGATGATCTGCCTCCGGGCGTGATGAAGATGGTCAAAGTGTTCGTCGCGGTGAAGCGTAAGCTGCAGCCGGGCGACAAGATGGCCGGTCGTCACGGCAACAAGGGTGTTATCTCCAAAGTCGTGCCGGTTGAGGACATGCCGTTCCTCGCTGACGGGACCGCGGTTGACCTCGTTCTCAACCCGCTCGGCGTGCCGTCGCGGATGAACGTGGGTCAGATCCTTGAGACGCATATGGGCTGGGCCGCGCGCGGTCTGGGTCTGAAGATCGATGAGGCACTGAAGGAGTTTCGCCGGTCCGGTGACATGACGCCAGTGCGTGAAGCGGTGCGCCATGCTTACGGTGATGAGACCTATGAAGCCGAGTTTGCAGGCCGGAATGAGGATGATTTCCTTGAGCTGGCAGGCAATGTCACCAAAGGCGTGCCGATTGCGTCGCCGGTGTTCGACGGTGCCAAAGAGTCTGACGTTAACGACGCGCTGACCCGCGCTGGTTTTGATACCTCGGGTCAGTCAGTGGTGTTCGATGGTCGTTCGGGCGAGCAATTCGCGCGGAAGGTCACCGTGGGCGTGAAGTACATGCTCAAACTGCACCACTTGGTTGACGACAAGCTGCACGCCCGTTCGACCGGTCCGTACTCGCTTGTTACCCAGCAGCCGCTGGGTGGTAAGGCGCAGTTCGGTGGTCAGCGTCTTGGGGAGATGGAGGTCTGGGCGCTTGAAGCCTACGGTGCCGCCTATACCCTGCAAGAGATGCTGACGGTCAAGTCGGACGACGTGGCAGGCCGTACCAAGGTCTACGAAAGCATCGTCAAGGGCGAGGACAATTTCGAAGCGGGCGTGCCCGAATCGTTCAACGTTCTTGTCAAAGAGGTCCGTGGATTGGGCCTCAACATGGAACTCCTGGATGCGGAGGAGGAATAGAAGAATTTTCTGCGAAAATTCTTCGGGGTGCAATTTTTCTGCGAAAAATTGTGCCCCTCCTCTGACCGCCGCCCCCATTCTTAGGAATTGAAATGAACCAGGAACTGTCAACTAACCCGTTCAACCCGGTTGCCCCCGTCAAGACCTTTGACGAAATCAAGATCAGCTTGGCTAGCCCCGAGCGGATCCTGTCGTGGTCGTTTGGTGAGATCAAGAAGCCGGAAACCATCAACTACCGCACGTTCAAGCCTGAGCGTGACGGGCTGTTCTGCGCGCGTATCTTTGGCCCGATCAAGGATTACGAATGCCTGTGCGGCAAATACAAGCGCATGAAATATCGCGGCGTTGTCTGCGAGAAGTGCGGCGTTGAAGTTACGCTGCAAAAGGTACGCCGTGAGCGGATGGGCCATATTGAGCTTGCCGCGCCAGTTGCCCACATCTGGTTCCTGAAGTCGCTGCCCAGCCGTATCGGTTTGATGCTGGACATGACGCTGCGGGATCTCGAGCGGATTCTGTACTTCGAAAACTATGTCGTGATCGAGCCGGGTCTGACCGACCTGACCTATGGTCAGCTGATGGTTGAGGAAGAATACCTCGACGCGCAAGATCAGTACGGTGCTGACGCTTTCACCGCCAATATTGGTGCTGAAGCGATCCGTGAGATGTTGGTCAACATCGACCTTGAGTCGACTGCTGAGCAGCTGCGTGCTGACCTGAAAGAAGCCACTGGCGAGTTGAAGCCGAAGAAGATCATCAAGCGTTTGAAGATCGTCGAAAGCTTCCTTGAGTCGGGCAACCGTCCTGAGTGGATGGTTCTGACCGTTCTTCCGGTCATCCCGCCGGAACTGCGCCCGCTGGTGCCGCTGGATGGTGGTCGTTTCGCGACGTCCGACCTGAACGACCTGTATCGCCGCGTCATCAACCGGAACAACCGTCTGAAGCGGCTGATCGAGTTGCGTGCGCCCGATATCATCGTGCGGAACGAAAAGCGGATGCTGCAGGAAGCTGTGGACGCGCTGTTCGACAACGGCCGTCGTGGCCGCGTCATCACGGGCACCAACAAGCGTCCGCTGAAGTCGCTGTCCGATATGCTCAAGGGCAAACAGGGTCGCTTCCGTCAGAACTTGCTCGGCAAGCGCGTCGACTTCTCGGGTCGTTCGGTTATCGTGACCGGGCCTGAGTTGAAGCTGCACCAGTGCGGGTTGCCGAAGAAGATGGCGCTCGAACTGTTCAAGCCGTTCATCTATTCGCGACTTGAGGCGAAGGGTCTGTCTTCGACCGTGAAGCAGGCGAAAAAGCTGGTGGAAAAGGAACGTCCCGAGGTTTGGGATATCCTGGATGAAGTCATCCGCGAACATCCGGTTCTCTTGAACCGCGCGCCGACGCTGCACCGTCTCGGTATTCAGGCGTTCGAACCGATCCTGATCGAAGGTAAGGCTATCCAGCTGCACCCGCTGGTCTGCTCGGCGTTCAACGCTGACTTTGACGGCGACCAGATGGCTGTGCACGTGCCGCTTTCGCTGGAAGCGCAGCTTGAAGCCCGCGTTCTGATGATGTCGACGAACAACGTTCTGTCGCCTGCCAACGGTGCGCCAATCATCGTTCCGTCGCAGGACATGGTCTTGGGTCTGTACTACACCACCATGCAGCGTAAGGGCATGATTGGTGAGGGCATGGCCTTTACCGAAGTGGACGAAGTAGAGCACGCGCTTGCCGCTGGCGTTGTCCACCTGCACGCCGCGATCAAGGCCCGCATCCGTCAGGTTGACGAAGAGGGCAATATCGTCTGGAAGCGTTTCGACACCACCCCCGGTCGTCTGCGGTTGGGCAATCTGTTGCCGCTGAACGCCAAGGCGCCGTTTGACCTCGTCAACCGGTTGCTGCGGAAGAAAGACGTGCAGACCGTCATCGACACTGTCTACCGTTATTGCGGTCAGAAAGAGTCGGTGATCTTCTGTGACCAGATCATGGGTCTGGGCTTCCGTGAGGCATTCAAGGCCGGTATTTCGTTCGGTAAAGACGACATGCTGATCCCTGACACCAAGTGGCCGATCGTGAATGCGGTCCGCGATCAGGTGAAGGAATTCGAACAGCAGTACATGGACGGCCTGATCACTCAGGGCGAGAAGTACAACAAGGTTGTCGATGCTTGGTCGAAATGCTCTGACAATGTCGCGTCTGAGATGATGAAAGAAATCTCGGCCGTTCGCTATGACGATGCGGGCGCTGAGAAAGAGCCGAACTCGGTTTACATGATGTCCCACTCGGGTGCTCGTGGTTCGCCGGCACAGATGAAGCAGCTGGGCGGTATGCGTGGTCTTATGGCCAAGCCGTCGGGTGAGATCATCGAAACGCCGATCATCTCGAACTTCAAGGAAGGTCTGACCGTTCTTGAGTACTTTAACTCGACCCACGGTGCTCGTAAGGGCCTCGCGGACACCGCGTTGAAGACGGCAAACTCGGGCTATCTGACGCGTCGTCTGGTTGACGTCGCACAGGATTGCATCGTGCGGTCGCATGATTGCGGCACGGACAATGCCATCACCGCCGACGTGGCTGTGAATGACGGTGAAGTGGTGCAGTCCTTGGCCGAGCGCGTGCTGGGCCGGGTTGCTGCCGATGACATCTGCGTTCCGGGCACCACCGAGGTGATCGTGGCACGTGGCGAGCTGATCGACGAACGTCGCGCCGACCTGATCAATCAGGCCGCCGTTGCGTCCGCCCGTATCCGCAGCCCGCTGACTTGCGAAGCTGAGGAAGGCGTTTGCGCCATGTGCTACGGCCGTGACTTGGCCCGTGGTACGCTGGTTAACCAAGGTGAAGCTGTCGGTATCATCGCCGCACAGTCCATCGGGGAACCCGGCACGCAGCTGACGATGCGGACGTTCCACATCGGCGGTATCGCGCAGGGTGGTCAACAATCGTTCCTGGAATCCTCGCAAGAGGGCCGGATCGAGTTCCGCAATGCCAACCTGTTGTCCAACGCTTTGGGCGAACAGATCGTGGTCGGCCGGAACATGCAGATCGCTATCGTGGATGACGCTGGCCAAGACCGTGCGATCCACAAGCTGTCCTATGGTGCGAAGATCCACTCGATCGACGGCCAGCAGGTCAAGCGTGGCACCAAGCTGTTCGAATGGGACCCCTACACACTGCCGATCATCGCCGAAAAGGCCGGTGTGGCGCGGTTTGTGGACCTCGTCTCGGGCATCTCGGTTCGGGAAGACACGGACGAAGCAACTGGCATGACGCAGAAGATCGTGTCCGACTGGCGTTCTGCGCCCAAGGGCAATGACCTGAAGCCGGAAATCATCATCATGGACCCATCGACCGGCGAGCCGGTACGTGGCGAAACTGGTGCGCCGATTTCCTATGGCATGTCAGTGGACGCCATTCTGTCGGTGGAAGACGGTCAGGACATTCGCCCCGGCGACGTTGTGGCACGTATTCCGCGCGAAGGTGCCAAGACCAAGGACATCACCGGTGGTCTGCCGCGTGTGGCCGAATTGTTCGAAGCCCGTCGTCCGAAGGATCACGCGATCATCGCGGAAACCGATGGCTATGTTCGCTTTGGCAAGGACTACAAGAACAAGCGCCGCATCACGGTTGAACCCGTTGATGAGACGCTGACCCCGGTCGAATATATGGTGCCGAAGGGCAAGCATATCCCGGTGCAGGAAGGCGACTTCGTGCAGAAGGGCGACTACATCATGGACGGCAACCCGGCCCCGCACGATATCTTGCGGATCTTGGGTGTCGAGGCGCTTGCCAACTACATGATCGACGAAGTGCAGGACGTGTACCGCCTGCAAGGCGTGAAGATCAACGACAAGCACATCGAGGTGATCGTTCGTCAGATGCTTCAGAAGTTTGAGATTCTGGACTCGGGCGAGACGACGCTGCTGAAGGGTGAGACGGTCGATAAGACTGAACTGGACGAAAACAACGACAAGGCCATCTCTTTGGGTCACCGCCCGGCAACTGCCGAGCCGATCCTGCTGGGGATCACCAAGGCGTCGCTGCAAACCCGCAGCTTCATCTCGGCGGCGTCGTTCCAGGAAACCACGCGGGTGCTGACCGAGGCTTCGGTTCAGGGCAAGCGCGACAAACTGGTCGGCCTGAAAGAGAACGTCATCGTGGGTCGTCTGATCCCGGCCGGTACCGGTGGTGCCACCAGCCGTGTGAAGAAGATCGCATCTGATCGCGACCAGACAGTGATCGAGGCCCGCAAGTCCGAAGTAGAGGGTGCCATGGCGCTCGCGGCTCCGGACATGGTGATGGACATCGAGGACGAGGATACCGGTCTGGTTGATACGGTCGAAAGCCGCAGCGAGTAATTCGCGCCGGTTTGATGACAGATTACCCCCCGCCATATGGCGGGGGGTTTTTTCATGATTGGGGTGGCTCTTGCAACTGACAGACAACATGCGCGGCGTGATTTTCATGTGCCTGTCGATGCTGGCGTTCACGTTGAACGACACGTTGATCAAAGCGGTCACACATGACGGAATGCCACTGTATCAAGCGATTGTTTTGCGCGGCTTGGGGGCATCCCTCGGCTTGGTCCTGTTAGCGCTGCATCAAAGCCGCCGACTCAGGCTGTGGCCCACCGGACCGGACCGGGTGTTTCTGGCGCTGCGGACGGTTGGAGAGTTGGGTGCGACATGGCTGTTTCTAGAGGCGCTGACCCATATGCCGCTCGCCAATCTGTCGGCGATCATGCAGTCGTTGCCGTTGGCGGTGACTTTGGTTGCGGCGGTAGTGCTGGGAGAGCCGATTGGCTGGCGGCGCGTTTCTGCGATTTTGGTGGGGTTTGTCGGCGTGGTGATTATCATCCGGCCCGGCGCTGCCGATTTTGACATCTGGTCGGTGATGGGATTGGGCTCGGTCGCCTTCGTCGTGTTGCGAGACTTGGCAACACGTAGGTTTTCCAGAGACTTACCCTCTACCACTGGGGCGATTTGGGCGGCGTTTGCGGTGCTGATCATGGGATTGATCGGGACCAGTCAGCAGGGCTGGCAGCCGATCAGCCCACTGGCGTTGTTTGAAACGATGGCGGCGGCGGCGTTTTTGATCGTTGGCTATCTGATGGCGATCATGGTCATGCGGGTGGGAGAGATCAGCATTGTGGCGCCGTTCCGCTACACCTCATTGCTGTGGGCGATCCTGCTGGGATGGCTCTTGTTCGGAACCTTGCCGGATCAATGGACATTGATCGGAGGGGCAATTGTCGTCGTGTCGGGGGTCTACATGTTGGTACGGGAACGGCGGCGGAAGGTCGTCGATATGCCATCGGCCGGAGAAGCGATGTGAGGACAGTCCTCGGCCTGATCATCGCGATTGCGCTGGGGTATGGGGTCTTCGCGCTGTTTCCGGGGCTGGATCTGGCGGTTACCGCGCGTGCTTTTGACGGCACGGGCTTTTGGGTTCAGCAAGACCAGAAGATCGAGAATGTGCGATTGGCGCTGTATATGCTGGAAGATAGCATGGCCTTCGTCACGCTGGCTTTGGCGGTATTCGCGGGTTGGCGCCATCGGGCGATTCTACGGTTGGCGGCACGGGATTGGTTCTACGGGTTTTGCGTGTTTGCGCTTGGGCCGGGGCTTTTGGTCAATGTCATCATCAAGCAAGTCTGGGGCAGGGCGCGGCCTTGGCGGGTGACTGAGTTTGGCGGGGATTTGCGCTACTCCCAGCCCTGGCAAATCAGCGACCAATGCACCGCCAGCTGTTCTTTCGTTTCCGGTGAAATGGCAGGCGCGACGGCACTTGCCTTGGTTGCGGCGATGGTTTTGAGGGCAAATCGGCGGGTGATGGGGGCTGGCCTCTACACAATGGGCGTCGCGTTGGCTGCGGCAGTTCCGGTATTTACTGCTTGGCAACGGATCGCTTCGGGTAAGCATTTTCTGTCGGACGTGGTGTTTGCTGCGCTGTTCGTGGCACTGTTGTCCAGCCTGTTGTCGCTGCTGTTCTACGGCCGGGGCAACCCATTGCGGACTGTTGACATTCAGACCGACTCCCCCTAGAAGCCGCCTACCTTGGACGTGGGGCGCTCCTGCTTTCCGGGTTCGACTGAGAGAAGTGGTCATGATCCGGGCCGCAAAGCCCCGATCCTCTGAAATTCCACCGCATCGCACCCGGATGGGCGCGTTTGCGGTTTTGCGTTTTGTGATTCGCGCAAAACGTGTCGAGAAGTGGCGCATCGAAGACGATGCGAGTATTGACAGCGCCCGCGAGGGTGAAACGTGAGGAACGTGAATGCCGACTATTCAACAGCTGATCCGCAAACCGCGGGAAGCCGTGGTCCGCAAGTCCAAGTCGCAGCACTTGGAAGGATCGCCGCAAAAACGTGGGGTTTGCACCCGCGTCTATACCACGACCCCGAAGAAGCCTAACTCGGCTATGCGGAAAGTCGCAAAAGTGCGTCTGACCAACAGCTTTGAAGTTATCTGCTACATCCCCGGCGAAAAGCACAACCTTCAGGAACACTCTGTGGTTCTGATCCGCGGCGGCCGTATCAAAGACCTTCCGGGTGTGCGCTACCACATCCTGCGCGGTGTTCTGGATACCCAGGGCGTCAAAGAGCGTCGTCAGCGTCGTTCGAAATACGGCGCCAAGCGTCCGAAGTGAGGGTTTAAAATATGTCTCGTCGTCACGCCGCTGAAAAACGCGAAGTTCTACCGGACGCCAAGTATGGCGATAAGGTTCTGACCAAATTCATGAACAACCTGATGCTGGACGGCAAAAAGTCCGTCGCAGAAGGTATCGTTTATGGGGCTCTTGAGCGGGTTCAGACCCGTCTGAAGCGCGAACCGATCTCGTGCTTCCATGAAGCACTGGAAAACGTGAAGCCGTCGCTGGAAGTGCGCAGCCGCCGTGTTGGTGGTGCAACCTATCAGGTTCCGGTCGAAGTGCGCACCGAGCGCCGCGAAGCTCTGGCCATCCGTTGGCTGATCATCGCTGCCCGCAAGCGCAACGAAAATACCATGGAAGAGCGTCTGGCTGCCGAGTTGTCGGACGCTGTGAACAACCGTGGTACCGCTGTCAAAAAGCGGGAAGACACCCATAAAATGGCCGACGCAAACAAAGCGTTCAGCCATTATCGCTGGTAAGAGGGCATCATGGCACGCGAATATGCGTTGAACCGATACCGGAACTTCGGGATCATTGCCCACATCGACGCGGGCAAGACCACGACGACCGAACGTATCCTCTACTACACGGGCAAAACCCACAAAATCGGCGAAGTGCACGATGGCGCTGCGACGATGGACTGGATGGAGCAAGAGCAAGAGCGCGGGATCACGATCACGTCGGCTGCCACCACGACCTTCTGGCAGCGTCAGATCGATTCCGAGAACCATGCTTCGGACGACAAGTACCGTTTCAACATCATCGACACCCCCGGCCACGTCGACTTCACCATTGAAGTTGAGCGTTCGCTGGCGGTTCTCGATGGTGCTGTGGTTCTGCTCGACGGCAACGCCGGCGTAGAACCGCAGACCGAAACCGTGTGGCGTCAGGCTGACCGCTACAAGGTTCCGCGGATCGTGTTCGTCAACAAGATGGACAAGACCGGCGCTGACTTCATGAACTGCGTCAAGATGATCGCTGACCGTACCGGCGCTGTTCCCTGCCCGATCCAACTGCCGATCGGTGCCGAAGACAAGCTGGAAGGCATCATCGACCTGATCACCATGGAAGAATGGGTCTATCAGGGCGAAGATCTGGGCGCATCCTGGATCCGCAAGCCGATCCGTGACAGCCTGAAAGCTGAAGCTGACAAGTGGCGCTACAACATGCTCGAACTGGCCGTTGGTCAGGACGACGCTGCTATGGAAGCCTATCTTGAAGGCAACGAGCCGGACGAAGCCGCGCTGCGCAAGCTGATCCGCAAGGGTACGCTGGCCATCGACTTCATTCCGATTCTGGCTGGTTCGGCGTTCAAGAACAAAGGCGTCCAGCCTATGCTGAACGCCGTGATCGACTTCCTGCCCGATCCGCTGGACGTGCCGCCCTACATGGGCTTTACCCCGGGCGATGAGACGGAAACCCGTAACATCGCGCGCTCGGCTGATGATGACCAGCCGTTCTCCGGTTTGGCGTTCAAGATCATGAACGACCCCTTCATGGGCACCTTGACCTTTACCCGGATCTATTCGGGTCAAGTGCGCAAGGGCGACCAGATCTTCAACGCAACCAAGGGCCGCAAAGAACGCGTTGGCCGTATGGTTATGATGCACGCCAACAAGCAAGAAGAGATCGCAGAGGCTTATGCCGGCGATATCATGGCGCTTGCTGGTCTGAAGGAAACCACCACGGGTGACACCCTGTGCGATCAGGCCAAGCCGGTCGTTCTGGAAACCATGACCTTCCCGCAGCCGGTGATCGAGATCGCGGTTGAGCCGAAGACCAAGGCTGACCAGGAAAAGATGGGCATCGCTTTGGCCCGTCTGGCTGCTGAGGACCCGTCCTTCCGCGTCGAAACGGATCAGGAATCCGGCCAGACCATCATGAAGGGCATGGGCGAACTTCACCTCGACATCCTCGTTGACCGTATGCGTCGCGAGTTCAAAGTTGAGGCGAATATCGGTCAGCCGCAGGTGGCCTACCGCGAAACGATCAGTCGTGAGACAGAGATCGACTACACCCACAAGAAGCAGACCGGTGGTACGGGCCAGTTCGCCCGCATCAAGCTGATCATCACCCCGACCGAGCCCGGCGAAGGATATTCCTTCGAAAGCAAGGTTGTAGGTGGTGCGGTTCCGAAGGAGTACATCCCCGGCGTCGAAAAGGGCATCAAGTCGGTCATGGACTCTGGCCCGCTGGCTGGTTTCCCGGTCATCGACTTCAAGGTGCAGCTGATCGACGGCGCGTTCCATGATGTTGACTCGTCGGTTCTGGCCTTCGAAATCGCTGCTCGTGCGGCGATGCGCGATGGTCTGAAAAAGGCAGGTGCCAAGCTGCTGGAACCGATCATGAAAGTCGAAGTCGTCACCCCGGAAGAGTTTACCGGCGGCGTCATCGGCGACCTGACCTCGCGTCGGGGCATGATTCAGGGGCAGGACAGCCGCGGCAACGCGAATGCCATCGCTTCCATGGTGCCGTTGGCCAATATGTTCGGCTACATCAACACCCTGCGCTCGATGACTTCGGGACGGGCTACCTTCTCGATGCAGTTCGACCATTACGACACCGTTCCGCAGACCCTGTCGGACGAGATCCAGAAGAAATTCGCATAACCGGTGTGGCGGGGAGGTTTGGGTTTTGTTCGCAAAACTCAAACGAAACCCCGCCCTACCACCCCGTAGGGCGAGGGTCACCTCGCCGCAACCGATCGAAAAATGAGGAGTTCCCATCATGGGTAAGGCAAAGTTTGAACGCAACAAACCGCATGTCAACATTGGCACGATTGGCCACGTTGACCACGGCAAGACGACGCTGACCGCAGCGATCACCAAGTATTTCGGCGAATTCCGCGCCTATGACCAGATCGACGGCGCGCCGGAAGAGCGGGCTCGTGGGATCACGATCTCGACCGCGCACGTGGAATATGAGACGCCCGCGCGTCACTACGCCCACGTCGACTGCCCCGGCCACGCTGACTATGTGAAGAACATGATCACCGGTGCGGCACAGATGGACGGCGCGATCCTCGTGGTTGCGGCCTCTGACGGCCCGATGCCCCAGACGCGTGAGCACATCCTGCTCGGCCGTCAGGTCGGCATTCCGTACATGGTCTGCTACATGAACAAGGTTGACCTTGTTGATGACGAAGAGCTGATCGAACTGGTCGAGATGGAAATCCGCGAGCTGTTCTCGTCCTACGACTACCCCGGCGATGACATTCCGATCACCAAAGGTTCGGCCCACCAGGCCATGATCGGTGAGCGTAAGGACATCGGCGAGGATTCGATCCGCGCCCTGATGAAGACCGTTGACGAGTACATCCCGACCCCGGCACGCGCCGTGGATCAGCCCTTCCTGCTGCCGATCGAGGACGTGTTCTCGATCTCTGGCCGTGGCACGGTTGTGACCGGTCGTATCGAGCGCGGCGTTGTCAACGTCGGCGACGAAGTGGAAATCGTGGGCATCCACGCCACCAAGAAGTCGATCTGCACCGGCGTTGAGATGTTCCGCAAACTGCTGGACCGTGGTGAGGCTGGCGACAACGTCGGCGTGCTGCTGCGCGGCATCGAGCGTGACGGCGTTGAGCGTGGTCAGGTTCTGTGCAAGCCGAAGTCGGTTGCACCGCACACCAAGTTCGAAGCCGAAGCCTACATCCTGACCAAGGAAGAGGGTGGCCGTCACACGCCGTTCTTTGCGAACTATCGTCCGCAATTCTACTTCCGCACGACCGACGTGACGGGCACCGTTGAACTGCCGGCCGGCACCGAAATGGTGATGCCGGGCGACAACCTGAAGTTCAACGTCACCCTGATCGCCCCGATCGCGATGGAAGACAAACTGCGCTTCGCCATCCGCGAAGGCGGCCGCACCGTCGGCGCAGGCGTCGTCTCGAAAATCATCGAGTAACTGCGAATGTAGGATGGGCAATCTGCCCATCTTCCACTAAGACGCAGGCGCGCTGTGCAAGCAGCGCGCCTAAGACCACCATAAATGTGAACCTATGAGCCCGGGCACAGTGCCCCGACTTACGTTCCGAAGGAAAAAGCAATGCAAGGTCAAACCATTCGCATTCGTCTCAAGGCCTTCGACTTCCGCGTACTGGATGCCAGCACGCAGGAAATCGTTAACACGGCCAAGCGCACGGGCGCACAGGTGCGCGGGCCGATCCCGCTGCCGAACAAGATTGAGAAATTCACGGTTCTCCGTGGTCCGCACATCGACAAGAAGTCGCGCGACCAGTGGGAAATCCGGACGCACAAGCGTCTGCTCGACATCGTTGATCCGACCCCCCAGACCGTGGACGCGCTGATGAAGCTCGACCTGGCGGCTGGTGTGGATGTCGAGATCAAAGTTTAAGGGGGGCATGACCATGCGCTCTGGCGTAATCGCAAAGAAGCTGGGCATGACCCGGCTGTTTCTTGAGAATGGCACCCAGGTTCCGGTGACCGTTCTTCAACTCGACAACCTGCAGGTCGTGGCACAACGCACCGCTGACAAGGACGGCTACACTGCTGTTCAACTCGGCGCGGGCGCTGCCAAGGCCAAGCGGACCACTGCTGCCATGCGCGGCCATTTTGCCAAGGCCGCCGTTGAGCCGAAGCGCAAGATCGCTGAATTCCGGGTCACCTCGGATTGCATGATCGGCGTTGGCGAGGAAATCACCGCTGACCACTATTTCGCGGGTCAGTTCGTGGACATCGCCGGCACGTCGTCGGGCAAAGGCTTCCAAGGTGCCATGAAGCGGCACAACTTTGGCGGTCTGCGGGCTTCGCACGGTGTGTCCGTGTCGCACCGTTCGCACGGTTCGACCGGTCAGTGTCAGGATCCTGGCAAGGTGTTCAAGGGTAAGAAAATGGCCGGCCACATGGGTGCCGTCCGTTCGACCACCCAGAACCTGCAAGTTGTTCGCACCGATGCAGAACGTGGTTTGCTGATGATCAAAGGCGCTGTCCCCGGCCATGCTGGCGGATGGGTCACTGTCAAGGACGCGGTCAAGAAGCCGGTTCCGGCGACGGCAATCATGCCGGCTGGTCTGCGTTCGGCAGCAAAAGCAGCGGCCGCAGCGGCCGAGGCAGCAGCGGCAGCCGCAGCAGCAGAAGCAGAAGCAGCAGAAGCAGCACGTCTGGAAGCACAAGCTGCTGAGCAGGCTGCGTTGAAAGCTCAGGCTCTGGAAGCAGCTCTCCATGCTGGTGACGAGCCGGCGGCTGATGCTGCTGAGGGCACCACCAAGTCTGAAGGCGGTGAAGCATGAAACTTGACGTCATCAATCTGGACGGCGGCACCGCCGGTTCCATCGACCTGAACGAAGCGTTGTTCGGCCTAGAGCCGCGCGCCGACATTCTGCACCGTGTGGTCCGTTGGCAGCGCGCCAAGGCCCAGGCAGGCACCCACTCGACGCTGACACGCGCCGAAGTGTCCTACTCGACCAAGAAGATCTATCGCCAAAAGGGCACCGGCGGCGCACGCCACGGTTCCAAGAAGGCGCCAATCTTCCGTCATGGTGGTGTGGTCAAAGGCCCGCAGCCGCGTAGCCACGCGCATGATCTGCCCAAGCAGGTTCGTGCACTGGGTCTGCGTCATGCTCTGTCCGCCAAAATGAAAGCCGGCGAGCTGGTGATCCTGGACGTGGCGACGATGGCAGAAGCCAAGACCGCCATTCTTGCCAAGCAGATTTCGGAGCTGGGTTGGAAGCGCGTGCTGATCATCGACGGCGCGTCCGTGGATGCAAACTTCGCTCTGGCCGCCCGCAACATCGAAGGTATCGATGTGCTGCCGACCATGGGTGCAAACGTGTACGATATCCTCAAGCGTGACACCTTGGTGATCACCAAAGCGGGTATCGAAGCTTTGGAGGCTCGCCTGAAATGAGCGCGAAACCCGAACACTACGACCTGATCAAAAAGCCGGTCATCACTGAAAAAGCCACGATGGCGTCCGAACATGGCGCTGTGGTTTTCCAAGTGGCAATGGATGCGACCAAGCCGCAGATCAAAGAAGCCATTGAGGCGATCTTCTCTGTCAAGGTGAAGGCGGTTAACACCACCATCACCAAGGGCAAGGTCAAGAAGTTCCGCGGCCGTACCGGCGAGCGGAGCGACAAGAAGAAGGCTTATGTTACCCTCGAAGAAGGTAACACTATCGACGTCACCACTGGCCTCTGATAGTAAGCCGCGAATCTCACGGCCCCGGACCTCCGGGGCCGTGGATTTTATACCACCGGGGAGCTTCGGCGCCCTATAAACCTTGGGTCCTTTGGACCCCCAAAAACGGAAGACAGAAAGCATGGCACTTAAGTCGTATAAGCCGACGACGCCTGGCCAACGAGGGTTGGTTCTGATCGACCGTTCGGAATTGTGGAAAGGCCGCCCCGTTAAGTCCCTCACTCAGGGTCTGATCAAAACGGGTGGCCGGAACAATACCGGACGTATTACGATGTGGCACAAGGGTGGGGGCGCCAAGCGTCTTTACCGGATCGTCGATTTCCGCCGCACGAAATTTGATGTGGCTGCTGTGGTCGAGCGGATCGAGTACGATCCCAACCGCACCGCCTTTATCGCCCTGATCAAATATGCAGACGGCGAGCAAGCATACATCCTGGCACCGCAGCGTCTGGCCATTGGTGACTCTGTCATCGCTGGCGCCAAGACCGACGTGAAGCCGGGCAACGCCATGCCGTTCTCGGGCATGCCGATCGGTACCATCGTCCACAACGTCGAGCTTAAGGCAGGCAAGGGCGGGCAGTTGGCCCGTGCTGCAGGCACCTATGCTCAGTTCGTTGGTCGTGACGGTGGCTACGCTCAGATCCGCCTGTCGTCAGGCGAGCTGCGCATGGTTCGTCAGGAATGCATGGCCACCATCGGTGCCGTGTCCAACCCCGACAACTCCAACCAGAACTTCGGTAAAGCCGGTCGTATGCGCCACAAAGGCGTGCGTCCGACGGTCCGCGGTGTTGCGATGAACCCGATCGATCACCCGCACGGTGGTGGTGAAGGTCGGACCTCTGGTGGCCGCCACCCGGTTACGCCGTGGGGCAAGGGCACCAAGGGGAACAAGACCCGCAAGGCCAAAGCTTCGGACAGCCTGATTGTCCGGTCGCGTCACGCGAAGAAAGGGCGCTAATCCATGGCACGTTCTATCTGGAAGGGCCCGTTCGTAGACGGTTACCTGTTTACCAAGGCCGAAAAGGCGAAAGCCAGTGGCAAAAACGAAGTGATCAAGATCTGGTCGCGTCGTTCCACGATTCTCCCGCAGTTCGTCGGTCTGACGTTTGCGGTTTACAACGGCAAGAAACACATCCCGGTCAACGTGACCGAGGAAATGATCGGCCAGAAGTTCGGTGAATATTCGCCGACCCGGACCTACTATGGTCACGCAGCCGACAAGAAAGCGAAGAGGAAGTAAGCCATGGGTAAGGAAAAAGCTCCGCGCCGCGTGGCTGAAAATGAAGCGATGGCCGTTGCCCGCATGTTGCGGACCAGCGAGCAG
Source organism: uncultured Alphaproteobacteria bacterium (assembly GCA_963781185.1). Classification (GTDB taxonomy): domain Bacteria; phylum Pseudomonadota; class Alphaproteobacteria; order Rhodobacterales; family Rhodobacteraceae; genus Stagnihabitans. The sequence goes on along the minus strand of CAWAEL010000012.1, from coordinate 103,516 downwards.
AAGCTGAACCTCGTCGCCGGTCTGATCCGCGGCAAGAAAGTTGATCGTGCTTTGGCCGACCTGACCTTCTCCAAGAAGCGTATCGCAGGTGATGTGAAGAAGTGCCTGCAATCGGCAATCGCCAATGCAGAGAACAACCACAACCTTGACGTCGACAACCTGATCGTTGCCGAGGCTTGGTGTGGCAAGAACCTCGTGATGAAGCGTGGCCGTCCGCGGGCTCGTGGCCGTTTCGGCAAGATCATGAAGCCGTTCTCGGAAATCACCATCAAGCTGCGCCAAGTCGGGGAGACTGCATAATGGGTCAGAAGGTCAATCCGATCGGCATGCGCCTGCAGGTTAACCGTACCTGGGACAGCCGCTGGTTCGCAGAATCGAAAGACTACGGCAATCTGTTGCTGGAAGACCTCCGCATGCGCGAGTTCATCCACAAAGAGCTGAAGCAAGCTGGCATCTCGAAGGTCATCATCGAGCGCCCGCACAAGAAGTGCCGCGTGACCATTCACTCGGCGCGTCCGGGTGTTATCATCGGCAAAAAGGGTGCTGACATCGAGACGCTTCGCAAGAAGCTGACCGTGTTCACCAAGTCGGAACTGCACCTCAATATCCTCGAAGTGCGTAAGCCCGAATTGGACGCCCAACTGGTGGCCGAGTTGATCGCACAGCAGATGGAGCGTCGTGTTTCGTTCCGTCGTGCCATGAAGCGCGGCGTTCAGAACGCCATGCGGATCGGCGCTCTGGGGATCCGGGTCAACGTCGCAGGCCGCCTTGGTGGTGCTGAGATCGCCCGTACCGAATGGTACCGTGAAGGTCGCGTTCCGTTGCACACTCTGCGTGCCGACATCGACTATGCGCTGTCCGAAGCCATGACGCCCTATGGCATCATCGGCGTGAAAGTCTGGATCTTCAAAGGCGAAATCCTTGAGCATGATCCGCAAGCGCATGACCGTCGCCAAGCAGAAGCACAGGAAGGCGCTTCGCCGCGTCAACCTCGTCGCGAACGCGCGTAAGGGAGTAGAACAAGATGTTGCAACCGAAGCGCACAAAGTTTCGCAAGCAGTTCAAGGGCCGTATCCACGGCGAAGCGAAGGGCGGCTTCCTGCTGAACTTCGGCTCCTTTGGGCTGAAATCCACTGAACCTGAGCGTGTGACCGCGCGGCAGATCGAAGCGGCTCGCCGCGCGATCACCCGCCACATGAAGCGCCAAGGCCGTGTCTGGATCCGGATATTCCCGGACGTCCCGGTCTCTGCCAAGCCCGTCGAAGTTCGTATGGGTAAAGGCAAAGGCTCGACCGATTACTGGGCAGCGAAAGTAAAGCCCGGCCGGATCATGTTCGAGATCGACGGCGTGTCGGAAGTTATCGCTCGTGAGGCCCTGCGCCTTGGTGCGATGAAGCTTCCGGTCACCACCCGCGTTGTGGTTCGCGAAGACTGGTAATCGGTGGGGTTTAGCCCCGCCCTACATTGGCCCCTCCGGAAACGGTGGGGCCTTTTGCCTGCGTGGAGGGCCGGATGCCTGAGCTGACCATTTTGAATACCTACCGGCTTGAGGGGACGGCTGAGGCCTTCACTGCGGCGATCACCGCCCTTGCGGCGCGTGTTCAGGCTGAGGGGGAGCGGCGTGTTCTGTCTTATCGTTTCTTCGTCAATTCTGAGGCTGGCCTTGCTCGTGCCGTGATTGACTACGAAACGGCGGACGGCTGGATCGGGCACCACGACATCGCCATGGACTGGCCCGAGATGAAGGCGCTGCACGACGTGGCGACGCTGGCCCACGTGACCTTCCTTGGCCCGATAAGTGAAGAAATCCGCGCGTGGCTCAACCAATCCGGATTGAAGGCCGAGGTCGAGACCGGTTATGTGGCCGCAGCCGGGTTTCGTCGTCCCTGACCTCGCCCCCCCCCTGAAAGGACCCGATCATGGCCGAGATTTCATCGCTGTTCGTCACCCGTCTGTACCGCGCTGCTCTGAGTGAGTTGGGCAAGAAGAAGGTGGATTATGATGAGTTGAGGGTTGCCTGTGAGGGCATCGCTGAGGATGACGAGGCGGGGCAGGCGTGGTGTGAGGAGAACGGGTATCCGGGCTACACCTCTTATGCCAGCTTGAATGACCTGCCTTGGCGATTCCCGATCTTTGCCGATCTGGAGAAGGTGCTGGACAAGCATGTGGAGGCTTTCGTCAAGGATCTGGGGTTTGATCTGCAGGGCAAGAAGCTGAAATGCGGGTCGTTCTGGATCAACATCCTGCCTGAGGGGGGCAGTCATGGCAGCCATATTCACCCCCATTCGGTGATCTCTGGCACCACCTATGTGGCCATGCCCAAGGGGACCTCAGCCCTCAAACTGGAAGACCCCCGCCTGCCGATGATGATGCACGCGCCGTTGCGGTTGAAGAAGGCGGGGCAGGAATTGCAGAGCTTTGTCTATGTGAAACCCGAGGTCGGCGAGGTGCTGCTGTGGGAAAGCTGGCTGCGCCATGAGGTGCCGATGAACCTGGCCGAGGAAGAGCGGATCTCTGTCAGCTTCAATTATGAGTGGGCTTGAGGGGGAAATGCGGTGCCGAGGGGCTGCGTTTTCGTCTGGCGCGCCAAAAGTGTCCGACTGCGCGACACTTGATATTATTTTGTAAAAACAGATGGTTGCGATTTTCTTGTTAACCAGAATGAAAGCACGTTGCGAATTGTTCGCAACTGGCTGGCGGGTCTTTTGACAGACTTTTTCGGCCACGAGGGCTGGACATGACACGTGAGTTCGCGCACCGATTATGGCAAGGGTGTGGTGGGTGAAATCACGTACCACGCAAGTATTTCCCGCCAAGCGCGGAAGATTGGGGCAGCTTCGATGAAGACAGCCGAGTTTGACAAGAAGTTCGACAACGGCGAAGACATCAGCGCCTATGTGGACTGGTCCAAAGCCCGCCGCCCCAACCTTGAGGCGCGGCGGGTGAATGTGGATCTTCCGGCCTGGATGGTGGACCGCCTTGACAAGGAAGCCCGGCATCTGGGCGTGACGCGGCAATCGGTGATCAAGATGTGGATTGCGGAGCGGTTGAAGTGACTCTGACCAAAACCTTGGTTGCGGTTCTCGCAGTTCCATTCCTGTTGCTGGGTGTGACGTGGTTAGCCCTACACAAAGACGACAACAGATTTGCGATTCTTGAGGCAAGTTTGCAGGCCGATCCACATGATGGGATAGGCTTCGTGCTCGTGTTGCAATTAGAGGAAATGCCGAAGAACGGCCTTGCCGGCTTTGGCAGGATCGCCCGGCGCATCTGCGACCAAGTCTTGCTGAATATGCATGAGAAATTGGCTGAGGCGGGCACAAATGTGAACTTCGTCTCGTTGCTTATGCGCCATGGTTCCAATCAAAAAGGCCCGTACTGGCAAAGCCGTTTTGTTTACGGGGGAAGAAACTGCGGTGCACCGCTTGACCCGGACCAACCGCTTGGAACTCAAATAATACTCCTTGCCCCCTCATCGCCCCTACTGTAGAGGAACGCATCCAGCGATTCCGGGCGACCGGATTTGTCGGTATTGCTTTGATCCACCAGATCAACGGTGACCTTTGGGGCTGTCTGGTGCATTGAGAAAAGGAATAGGCGCATGCTCGCCAGTGAACTGAAATCGAAGACGCCTGACCAGCTGCGTGACAGCTTGGTTGCGCTGAAGAAGGAAGCGTTCAACCTGCGCTTTCAGGCGGCCACCAACCAGTTGGAAAACACCGCTCGTATCAAGGTCGTGCGCCGTGATGCTGCCCGTGTGTTGACCGTATTGAACCAAAAAGCCGCAGAAGCCGCGAAGTAAGGGGACCGCCATGCCGAAACGTATTCTTCAGGGCGTCGTAACCTCTGACAAAAACGAGCAGACCATCACGGTTCTGGTCGAGCGCCGCTTCAAGCACCCGGTCATGAAAAAGATCGTGCGTAGCACCAAGAAATACCGCGCACATGATGCGCTGAACCAGTTCAAGACCGGTGACACCGTCCGTATCGAGGAATGTGCGCCGATTTCGAAAACCAAATGCTGGACGGTGGTTGTTGACGCGCAAGCGTGAGCGAAACCTGACAGCTCCATCGAAACCCTGGGGGGAATACCCCAAAGGTCGGGAGTAGACTAAATGATCCAGATGCAGACCAATCTGGATGTAGCTGACAACTCCGGCGCTCGCCGAGTTCAGTGCATCAAGGTTCTGGGCGGTTCACACCGCCGCTATGCATCCGTGGGCGACATCATTGTGGTGTCGGTCAAGGAGGCAATTCCGAAAGGCCGTGTCAAAAAGGGCGACGTGCGTAAAGCCGTTGTCGTTCGCACCGCCAAGGAAGTTCGTCGCGAAGACGGCACCACCATCCGTTTCGATCGCAACGCTGCCGTCATCCTGAACAATCAGGGCGAACCGGTCGGCACGCGTATCTTCGGGCCGGTTGTGCGTGAACTGCGCGCCAAGAACTTCATGAAGATCATCTCATTGGCTCCGGAGGTGCTCTGATGGCTGCCAAGCTCAAAAAAGGCGACAAGGTTGTCGTTTTGACCGGTAAAGACAAAGGCCGCGAAGGGGAGATTTCCTCGGTTGCGCCCAAGGCTAACCAAGCCGTTGTCGAGGGTCTGAACGTAGCGATCCGCCACACCAAACAAAGCCAGACCACGCAGGGTGGCCGTATCGCCAAGGCGATGCCGATCGACCTGTCGAACCTCGCTCTGATTGACGGCAACGGTAAAGCGACCCGCGTTGGCTTCCGCATGGAAGGCGACAAGAAGGTTCGTTTCGCCAAAACCACCGGGGAGGCGATCTGATGCTCGACCAAGCCACCTATACCCCGCGCCTGAAGGCCCTGTACCAGAGCCAGTTCCGCGCGGCACTGAAAGAACAGTTCGCCTACAAGAACGACATGATGATCCCGCGTCTGGACAAGATCGTGATCAACATGGGCGTTGGCGAAGCTGTCAAGGACACCAAGAAGGTCAAGAAAGCCGCTGAGGAGCTGACGCTCATCGCCGGTCAAAAGGCCGTCATCACCCACGCCAAAAAGTCGGTTGCATCGTTCCGCGTTCGCGAAGAGATGCCGCTGGGCTGCAAGGTTACCCTGCGCGGCGACCGGATGTATGAATTCTTTGATCGTCTTGTCACGATTGCACTGCCCCGCGTTCGCGACTTCCGCGGCGTGAAAGGCTCTTCTTTCGACGGTCGTGGCAACTATGCCATGGGCTTGAAAGAGCAAATCGTGTTCCCCGAAATCGAATTCGACAAAGTCGATGAAGTGCTCGGCATGGACATCATCATCTGCACCACCGCAAAGACCGACGCGGAAGCGAAGGCGCTGTTGAAGCAATTCAACATGCCCTTCACGTCCTGATCGCGAGGAACCTGAACAATGGCAAAAGTATCCATGGTGAACCGCGAAGTGAAGCGCGCAGCATTGGTGAAGCAACATGCTACCAAGCGCGCCGCACTCAAGGCGGTGATCTACGACCAGACCAAACCGATTGAAGAGCGTTTCAAGGCGACCACGAAACTGGCCGCAATGCCGCGCAACTCTTCGGCTACCCGTATCCACAACCGCTGCCAGCTGACCGGTCGTCCGCACGCAGTTTATCGCAAACTCAAACTCTCGCGCATCATGCTGCGTGATCTCGCCTCGTTCGGCCAGATCCCCGGCATGGTCAAGTCGAGCTGGTAAGGAGGTCGCCAAATGATGATGAACGATCCTCTCGGCGATATGCTGACGCGTATCCGCAACGCACAATTGCGTGGCAAATCCACCGTCAAGACCCCGGCTTCCAAGCTGCGGTCCTGGGTGTTGGATGTGCTGGCGGGTGAAGGCTATATCCGCGGTTACGAAAGCGCCCCGACCGACAACGGTCAAGGCGAGCTGACCATCAGCCTGAAGTATTTCGAAGGCACCCCGGTCATCCGTGAAATCAAACGCGTCTCCAAGCCCGGTCGTCGGGTTTACATGGGCGCAAAAGACATCCCGACCGTGCGTAATGGTCTGGGCGTTTCAATCGTGTCGACGCCGAAAGGTGTCATGTCCGATGCAGATGCACGCTCCGCCAATGTTGGTGGCGAAGTGCTCTGCACCGTATTCTAAGGGGAGGGTATAATGTCTCGTATCGGCAAGAAACCCGTACCTATGGCCAAGGGCGTCAGCGCTACGATCTCGGGCCAGTCTGTTGAAGTGAAGGGGCCGAAAGGCACCCGCAGCTTCACCGCTGGTGACGACGTTACGCTGGCCATCGAAAACGACACTATCACTGTGACCCCGCGTGGCTTGTCCAAGCGTGCTCGTCAGCAGTGGGGCATGTCGCGGTCGATGATCGCCAACCTCGTTGAGGGCGTCACCACCGGCTTCAAGAAAGAAATGGAAATCCAGGGCGTGGGTTACCGCGCTGCAATGAAGGGCAAAGACCTTCAGCTGCAACTTGGCTTTAGCCACGAGGTCATCTTTGTGGTGCCCGAAGGCGTGACCGTTTCTTCTCCGAAGCAGACCGAAATCGTTGTGGAAGGCATTGATCAACAGCTGGTTGGTCAAGTCGCTGCAAACATCCGCGAATGGCGTAAGCCCGAGCCCTACAAGGGCAAAGGCATTCGCTATAAGGGCGAGTTTGTCTTCCGCAAAGAAGGCAAGAAGAAGTAAGGGGCGAGAGAAATGGCAAATAGCAAAAGAGAGCTGTTCCTCAAGCGCCGACTGCGCGTCCGGAACAAGATTAAAGCGACATCGCATGGGCGTCTTCGCCTGTCGGTTCACCGCTCTAACAAAAACATCATGGTTCAGTTGATCGACGACGTGAAAGGCGTGACCGTTGCCTCGGCTTCTTCTCTTGAGAAGGATCTGGGCATGGTCGGCAAGAACAACGTCGAAGCAGCGGCCAAGATTGGTTCGGCAATTGCCGAGCGGGCAAAAAAGGCTGGGGTTGAAGAGTGCTACTTCGATCGCGGCGGTTTCCTCTTTCACGGTAAGATCAAGGCCTTGGCCGACGCTGCCCGTGAAGGCGGCCTGAAGTTCTGAGGAGAGCAAAATGGCAGAACGTGATAACCGCCGGGACAATCGTGGTAGCAACCGTCCCGAAGAGACCCCGGAATTCGCTGACCGTCTGGTCGCGATCAACCGCGTGTCTAAGACCGTAAAAGGCGGCAAGCGCTTTGGCTTTGCAGCCTTGGTTGTGGTCGGCGACCAGCGTGGTCGTGTCGGCTTCGGCAAGGGCAAGGCGAAAGAAGTGCCGGAAGCGATCCGGAAGGCAACCGAGCAGGCAAAGCGGCAGATGATCCGTGTTGCCCTGCGCGATGGCCGTACGCTGCACCATGACATGGAAGGGCGCCACGGCGCCGGCAAGGTCGTGATGCGGTCGGCAGTAGCAGGTACCGGCATCATCGCCGGTGGCCCGATGCGCGCCGTGTTCGAAATGCTGGGTCTGCAGGACGTCGTTGCCAAGTCGATCGGCACGTCGAACCCGTACAACATGATCCGCGCCACCATTGACGGCCTGAAAGCAGAAACCTCGCCCCGCCAAGTTGCCGCACGTCGCGGCAAGAAAGTGGCCGAGATCCTGCGCAAGCCCGAAGCTGAAGTTGTGGAGGCTTGATCATGGCAGCCGAGAAAACTGTTACCGGTAAAAAGACGATCGTCGTAATGCAGACCAAATCTGCTGCGCGCCGTCCGGCCGTTCAGACCGCGACCCTCAAGGGTCTGGGCCTGAACAAGATCCGCCGCACCCGTGAATTGGAAGATACGCCTTCCGTTCGTGGCATGGTGCATGCGGTTCGCCACATGGTCGAGATCATCGAAGAGCGCGGCTAGTCTGACGCGCGATGATGGGCCCGTTGGTGTTTTCGGAAAACCGAAAATGCCAACCTACGACCCATCCTACCTAATACAAACGCCCCGCTGCAAAGTGGGGCGTTTTGCTTTGGCGAAAATGAATCGTCGGGGATGGTTCGTTTATGCTACGATCTGAACATGCTCCACGGGAGGGTGGGGTGTGTTTAGGGAGGATAAGATGGCTGCGAAATATGCAGGGGGTTGTGCACATGTGCATGTGACCTCAGACGCCGAACCGATCGACAACCATGAATGCCACTGCAACGTCTGCAAAGCGGTGACCGGGCAACAGATGACCCATGTGGCGTTTTTCAACTATGGTGACCTGAAGGTCGATCATCCCGAAAAATTGAAGCGCCAGCCGTTCAACGCGAACAACCCCGATGGTCCGCTGGAGCTGTGCACTTGCGCTGATTGTGGGGCGGCTTTGCTGCTGGACGACAAGCAACATCGCATCCGTGTCGCCGTGCCAAATGTGATGGGCTATGACGACGCTAATTTCCCCAAGGCCAGCTATCATGCGTTTTGGGATGAGACGAAGGGTTATCCGAAGCCGTCGGACGGCCGACCGGTCGTCAGCGGTCTGCGGGCGGACTTTGCCTGGCCGACCGGTATCTGATTTGGGGCGGTAAAAGTTTGTAACTCCTGCGGCACCGGATTGGTGGCGCGGAATGAACTGGGTTGATTGTCGGGGGCGTCCACTCTATACGCCCCCGGTGGCCCCCTATCGCCACAGAATCAACCATCAGCCGCGTTGCCCCTGCCCGTCGCAGGCGGGGGCTTTCCGGCATAGGAGTTTGCGACATGAAGCTGCATGAACTACACGACAATCCGGGTGCAACACCCAAACAAAAGCGCGTTGCTCGTGGTCCGGGTTCGGGCAAGGGCAAGACCGCTGGCCGTGGTATCAAGGGTCAGAAATCGCGTTCGGGCGTCGCTATTGGCGGCTACGAAGGCGGTCAGATGCCGCTGTATCGGCGTTTGCCGAAGCGTGGCTTCTCCAAGCCGAACCAGATGCGTTACGCTGTCATCAACCTGGGTCTGATCGAGAAGTTCATCGGTCTGGGCAAGTTGGACATCGCCAACGAGATCAACGAGGACGTTCTGATCGCTGCTGGCCTGACCGGGCACAAGCGCGACGGCATCCGTATCCTCGGCAAGGGCACCATCACCTCCAAGGTTATGCTGAATGTCACCGGTGCTTCGGCCTCGGCGATTGAGGCTGTTGCTGCTGCTGGCGGCACCCTGACGGTGGCCCCGGTGTTGGCGCCGCATGGCAAGTCGGTGCGTAAAGCGCAATAAGGGATTGTGAGCGGGCCTAGGACCGCTTACATCAACACAAGTTTTCCCGCGCCGCCGACCGGAAGACCGGGACGGCGGCGTTTTCAATCCTGCTCATGGAGCATCCATTATGGCATCAGCCGCCGAACAAATGGCCGCGAACCTCAGCTGGGGGGCGCTTGGCAAGGCAACCGATCTGCGGCAGCGCATTCTATACACTGTGCTGTTGTTGATGGTCTACCGCGCCGGCACCTTTATCCCGGTTCCGGGGATCGACGGTACCGCGCTTAGAGGCTTCATGGACAACGCCGGGTCCGGTCTGGGCGGAATGCTCAGCATGTTCACCGGTGGTGCGCTGAAGCGGATGGGGATCTTCGCGCTTGGCGTGATGCCCTATATCTCGGCATCGATCATCATTCAGCTGCTCGCTTCAATGGTTCCGGCGTTGGAACAGTTGAAGAAAGAGGGCGATCAGGGTCGCAAGAAGATCAACCAATACACGCGCTATGCAACGGTTGCCCTCGCGTCGTTTCAGGGTTGGGCCATTGCGGCGTCTATCGTGGCTGGGGGCCTTGCCTCTGACCCGTCGCTGTTCTTCAAGCTGTCCTGTGTGGTCACGCTGGTCGGCGGCACGATGTTCCTGATGTGGCTGGGTGAGCAGATCACCGCGCGCGGCATCGGCAACGGTGTATCGCTCATCATTTTCACCGGTATCGTCGCGGAAATCCCCGCTGCATTGGCGCAGTTCCTGAGCCAGGGCCGGACGGGTGCAATCTCTCCGGTGGTGATCGTTGGGGCTTTTGTGCTGGTTGTCGCCGTGATCGCGTTTGTCGTGTTCATGGAGCGCGCCCTGCGCAAGATCCACATTCAGTATCCCCGCCGTCAGGTTGGGATGAAGATCTATGACGGTGGTTCGTCGCACCTGCCGATCAAGGTCAACCCGGCTGGCGTTATCCCGGCGATCTTTGCCTCGTCGCTGCTGCTGTTGCCGACCACGATCGCGACCTTTTCGGGTGAACAGACCAGCCCGATCATGGCGACCATCTTGGCCTATATGGGACCGGGACAGCCGCTGTACCTGCTGTTCCAGGGGGCACTGATTGTCTTCTTCGCGTATTTCTACACCGCCAACGTCGCCTTCAAGACAGATGACGTGGCAGAAAACCTGAAGAACCAGAATGGCTTCATCCCCGGTATCCGTCCCGGCAAGAAGACCCAAGACTATCTCGACTATGTGGTGACACGTATTCTTGTGGTTGGTTCGGCCTATCTTGCAGCGGTTTGTTTCCTGCCGGAAATCTTGCGGACAGAGTTCGCTATCCCCTTCTATTTCGGCGGAACTTCGGTTCTTATCGTGGTGTCGGTGACGATGGATACGATCAACCAGGTTCAGTCGCATATGCTCGCGCATCAATATGAAGGTCTTATTGAGCGGTCGCAGCTGCGTGGCAAGAAACGGCCAGGGTCTTCGGGTACCAAAGCACCGGCGCGGCGTTGAGCCACATCGTGTCGCGCCAAAAGGATCGCTAATTTCCCGGCGCGACATGCAAGAAATGAACGGGGGGCCACATGGTCAATATCATACTCCTTGGCCCGCCGGGTGCTGGCAAGGGCACGCAAGCCAAGCGGCTGGTCGATGAACGCAAGATGGTGCAGCTGTCCACTGGTGACATGCTGCGCGAGGCGCGCACGTCGGGTACAGAGATGGGCAAGCGTGTCGCAGAGGTCATGGATAAGGGCCATCTGGTCACTGACGACATCGTCATCGGTTTGATCGCAGAGAAGCTGGCCCACCCGAGCGGCGGCGGCTTCATTTTTGACGGTTTCCCCCGCACCCTCAAGCAGGCCGACGCCTTGGGTGATCTGATGACCAGGACCGGTCAGAAGATCGACGCTGTTCTCGAAATCCGCGTGGACGATGAGGCGCTGAAAGAGCGTATCGTCGGTCGCTATACCTGCGGCAATTGTGGCGCTGTCTATCACGACAAGAATCACCCGACGAAAGTGGCGGGAACCTGCGACGTTTGCGGCGGCACCAACATGAAACGCCGCGCTGACGACACGGAAGAGGCGCTGAAGACCCGGATGCTGGCCTATTACCGCGACACCTCACCGCTGATCGGCTACTACTATGCCAAGGGTCAGCTTTCGACGGTGGATGGGCTGGCCGAAATGGACGCTGTTGCAGCGGCCGTAGCGAAAGTTCTTGACAGGGAGTAAGAATTCCCCATGTCCGCCCTTGACGGTCCTTCGAAAAGCCCATAAAGCACGGCGTCCCGCTGCGGAATCAGTTCGCGGCGGGTTATCGTTTCAAGGCAGCCAATCTGCCTTGGTTGTGAAAAAAGGTTCTGGTACCACGGAACCGCAACGAAAAGGAAAATGCGTTTGGCACGTATTGCTGGCGTCAACATCCCGACTGCAAAGCGGGTACCCATTGCTCTTCAATATATTCACGGCATCGGCGCACAATTCGCCGAGCAAATCTGCGAAGCCAACAACATTGATCGCGGTCGTCGCGTCAACCAGTTGACCGACGCGGAAGTTCTCGCGATTCGTGAATTCATCGACGCTAACTTCACCGTTGAAGGTGACCTGCGTCGTGAGACCTCGATGAACATCAAGCGTCTGATGGACCTTGGTTGCTATCGCGGCCTGCGTCACCGCAAGGGCCTGCCGGTCCGCGGTCAGCGCACCCATACCAACGCTCGCACCCGCAAAGGCCCTGCAAAGGCCATTGCCGGCAAGAAGAAATAAGGGGCGCACAGAATGGCACGCGATACCAAAACCGTCCGCACCAAGAAAAAAGAGCGCAAGAACATCGCCGCTGGCGTTGCACACGTGAACTCTTCTTTCAACAACACCAAAATCCTGATCTCTGACGTGCAGGGCAACGCGATCGCATGGTCGTCTGCTGGCACGATGGGCTTCAAGGGTTCGCGCAAGTCGACGCCTTATGCTGCCCAGATGGCCGCAGAAGATGCCGGCAAAAAGGCGCAGGAACATGGCGTCAAAACCATCGAAGTCGAAGTTCAGGGTCCGGGTTCGGGTCGTGAATCGGCTCTGCGCGCCTTGGCTGCTGTTGGCTTCAACATCACCTCGATCCGCGACGTGACGCCTTTGGCCCACAACGGCTGCCGTCCGCCGAAGCGCCGTCGCGTCTGACGCAAGTTGAATTGATTGGGCCGCGCCGTTTTGGCGCGGCTCGATTTCGTCGTTTTAGAAGATCCTCGGGCGTCCGCTGTTTTTAGGACATGGACAGCAGACAAGTATGGAGGCGAAAGCATGATCCACAAGAATTGGCTGGAACTGATCAAGCCGCAACAGCTGAACGTCAAAGCTGGTGCGGATGCACAACGGACTGCCACGCTGGTCGCCGAACCGCTGGAGCGTGGCTTTGGCCTGACGCTGGGCAACGCGCTGCGTCGCGTGCTGCTGTCGTCGCTGCAAGGCGCGGCCATCACCTCGGTGCAGATCGACAACGTGTTGCATGAGTTTTCCTCGGTGGCCGGTGTGCGTGAAGACGTTACCGACATCGTTCTGAACCTGAAGGGCGTGCGCCTGAAGATGGACGTTGAGGGGCCGAAGCGCCTGTCGATTTCCGCCAAGGGTCCGGGCGTTGTCACCGCTGGTGACATCTCGGAAACCATGGGCATTGAGATTCTGAACCGCGACCACGTCATCTGCCACCTCGACGATGGTGCCGACGTGTTCATGGAACTGACCGTCTCGACCGGTAAGGGCTATGTTGCCGCCGACAAGAACCGTCCGGAAGATGCGCCGATTGGCCTGATCCCGATCGACGCGATCTTCTCGCCGGTCAAGAAAGTGTCTTATGAAGTCACCCCGACCCGCGAAGGTCAGGTGCTGGACTATGACAAGCTGACGATGCGTCTGGAAACCGACGGCTCGTTGTCGCCCGAAGATGCCGTGGCCTATGCTGCGCGTATTCTGCAGGACCAACTGGCTGTGTTCGTCAACTTTGATGAGCCGGAAGCTGCTGGCAAGGGCGTCGAAGATGCTGGCCTGGAATTCAACCCGCTGCTGCTGAAGAAGGTAGACGAGTTGGAACTGTCGGTGCGTTCGGCAAACTGCCTGAAGAACGACAACATCGTCTATATCGGCGATCTGATCCAGAAAACCGAAGCCGAAATGCTGCGTACCCCGAACTTCGGCCGCAAGTCCTTGAACGAAATCAAGGAAGTGTCTGTCGGGCATGGGTCTGCACCTCGGCATGGAAGTCGAAGATTGGCCGCCAGAGAATATCGAAGATCTGGCCAAGCGTTTCGAAGACCAGTTCTAAAGTTGGGCGGGGTCAACCCCGCCCTACCAAATGCCCGGACAGCCGGGGAAATGAATCGTTAATCAAAAGATTTTCGATCAGGGCGTTCAGCCCCAAGGTGAGCGAGACCGCACGTAGGTTTCGCCGGACAAAGCAAAACGAACGTTAGGAGAGACAAATGAACCACGGCTCCGGCTACCGCCGCCTAAACCGCACCCACGAGCACCGCAAAGCGCTGTTCGCGAACATGTGCGGCTCGCTCATCGAGCATGAGCAGATCAAGACCACCTTGCCGAAAGCCAAGGAATTGCGTCCGATCATCGAAAAGCTGATCACGCTGGCCAAGCGCGGCGACCTGCACGCCCGTCGTCAGGCTGCTGCCTCGCTGAAGCAGGACCAGTATGTCGAGCGTCTGTTCGCCATCCTCGGCCCGCGCTACAAAGAGCGTCAGGGCGGTTACGTCCGCGTTCTGAAGGCTGGTTTCCGTTATGGCGACATGGCTCCGATGGCGATCATCGAGTTTGTTGACCGTGATCCGAATGCCAAAGGCGCAGGCGACAAGGCCCGTGTCGCGGCGATGGACAACTACGAATCCTGATCAGTTCAAAACTGATCCGCTGGGCCCGCACCGTCAGGTTGCGGGCCTTTGCATTTTCGCCACCTCAGCATAGCTTGGTTCCATGTCCGACCTGTTCGACACACCCTCTGCCGCCTCTGATGCGCCGCGCCCCTTGGCCGACCGCTTGCGGCCGCGCACATTGGCAGAGGTGATCGGCCAAACGCATGTCCTGTCGCCTGACGGGCCGTTGGGGTCGATGCTGGCGGCACATTCCCTGTCTTCGCTTGTCCTTTGGGGACCGCCCGGCGTTGGCAAGACGACCATCGCCCGCCTGCTCGCCGCCGAGACGGATTTGGCCTTTGTTCAGATCAGCGCGATCTTCACGGGCGTTCCTGACCTGCGCAAGGTTTTCGAAAGCGCCAAGATCCGGCGCCAGAACGGTCAGGGGACATTGCTGTTCGTTGATGAGATCCATCGCTTCAACAAGGCGCAGCAAGACGGTTTTCTGCCCTATATGGAGGATGGCACGATCCTGCTGGTCGGGGCGACCACCGAGAACCCGTCGTTTGAGTTGAACGCCGCCTTGTTGTCACGCGCGCAGGTCATCGTGCTGGAGAGGTTGTCGCTGGCGGATCTGGAGCGTTTGGCGCAGCGGGCTGAAAAAGACCTGAACCGCGCCCTTGCCGCTGACGGGCGACGCGCGTGAGGCGTTGATCGAAATGGCCGATGGTGACGGTCGCACCCTGTTGAACCTGATCGAGCAGATCGCCGCCTGGCGCACCGAGACCACCCTCAATCGCAATCAGCTTTCAACCCGGCTGATGCGCCGCGCCGCCAAATACGACAAATCTGGCGAAGAGCATTATAATCTGATCTCAGCCTTGCACAAATCGGTGCGCGGGTCCGACCCGGACGCGGCGCTGTATTGGTTTGCGCGTATGCTTGAGGGGGGCGAGGATCCGCGGTTCCTTGCCCGGCGGCTGACACGGATGGCGGTTGAGGATATCGGCCTTGCCGACCCGCAGGCGCAGGAGATCTGTCTTTCCGGCTGGCAAACCTATGAACGTCTTGGCAGTCCCGAGGGGGAGTTGGCCTTGGCGCAGGCGGTGATCTACCTTGCCTTGGCACCCAAATCGAATGCGGGCTACGCTGCTTTCGCGGCGGCCAAAGATGCGGCCCGTCAGACCGGCAGCCAGCCACCGCCGCTGCACATCCGCAATGCGCCGACCAAGCTGATGAAAGAGATCGGCTATGGTGCGGGTTATGCCTATGACCATGATGCCGAAGACGGGTTTTCGGGTCAGAACTATTTCCCCGAAGGCATGAAGCGGCCTGTCTACTATACCCCGCCAGAGCGCGGCTTTGAGCGGGAACTCAAAAAACGGATCGAGTATTTCGCCAAATTACGGGCCAAACGCCATGCACCCTGAACGCCTTTCATTTTGGCGCAAATATCCCGGGGTCCGGGGCTGGCCCCGGTCTGACAGTTGACAATTCACCGATGCGCGCCCAAGGAAACATGATGATCTGGACACTTTCACAAGTTGCCCTTGGGGGTGCGCTCGGCTCGGTGCTGCGCTTTTTGACCATCGCCACGGTCGGTGCGCCCTTGGGCACTTGGATGGTCAATGTCTTGGGCAGCCTCGTGATGGGTGTCCTGTTCGTCGTGCTCTACAGCCGCGCCCAATTTGCCCCAATGTTGATGACGGGGCTGCTGGGCGGCTTTACCACCTTTTCCGCGTTTTCCCTTGATGCGCTGAAACTCTATGAGACGGGCCAACCCGGACATGCCCTGATCTACGTTGCAGGATCCGTCCTGCTGTCCATTGCCGCTGTCGCCCTTGGTGCAGCCCTTGCCCGCGGAGCCTTGGCATGAGTGAAGTAAAATTGTTGACCGTGTCAGCCGATGAAGGCGAACAACGTCTGGACCGCTGGTTCAAGCGCCGGTTCCCCCAGTTGACCCAAGGTGCCGTTGAAAAGCTGTGCCGCACGGGCCAGGTCCGGGTTGATTCCGGGCGGGCCAAGGCGTCGGACCATGTGGTGCCGGGGCAGGTGATCCGGGTGCCGCCTTTGCCGGATATTGCCGCCCCGACCCGGTCGCGTGCGGACAGTGTCAGCCCGGCTGATACCAAGATGATCCAGGACTGCGTGTTGTGGAAGGATGAGCATATCATCATCATCAACAAGCCGCCGGGTCTGCCGTCGCAGGGCGGGTCAGGGCAGGGCGATCGTCATGTGGATGGTCTGGCTGAGGCGTTGAAGTTCGGCTTCAAGGACAAGCCCAAGCTGGTGCACCGGTCTGGACAAGGACACCTCTGGTCTGCTGATGCTGGCCCGTACCGACCGCGTGGCGCGCGGGTTGTCAGAGGCTTTGCGCCACCGGGCGACGCGCAAGATCTATTGGGCCTTGGTCGCTGGTGTGCCCAACCCCAAGAAGGGGTCGATCAAGTATGGGTTGATGAAGGCCCCCGGTCACGGGCGTGGCGGTGAGGGCGAGAAGATGATCTGCGTCCATCCGGCCAAGATGGGGGATTTCCCGGACGCCAAGCGCGCCCAGACCGACTATTTCGTGCTGTGGTTCCTCGCCAACCGGATGAGCTGGATGGCGCTGGAGCCGGTTACAGGCCGCACCCATCAGTTGCGGGCCCATTTGGCCGAGATGGGCCATCCGATCGTTGGTGACGGCAAATACGGTGGCGGCGCGGCGGAGAACCTTGGCGATGGTTGGGGGGCGAACATTGGGGGCGATGTCAGCCGGAAGATGCATCTGCATGCAAGGATGCTGTCGTTTGAGCACCCGATCACCAAGAAGCTGATGACCTTCACGGCGCCTTTGCCCGATCACATGGCAAAGACGTGGAAGATGCTCGACTGGCACGAAAAGGATGTGCCGGCCGATCCGTTCGGGGATCTTGAATGAGTGGATGGGCGCCGAAACGGTTTTGGAAAACCGCAACGGTAGAGGCGTTGGACGATGGCTATACAGTCAAGCTGGACGGCCGTCCGGTGCGGACACCGGGCAAGTCCCTGTTGGCTGTTCCGACGCGCGGTCTGGCTGAGGCTATTGCCGCTGAATGGAATGCGCAGCAGGGGCTGCTGCGCCCCGAAACGATGCCGTTCACGCGCACTGCCAACTCGGCAATTGAGAAGGTCGCCCCGCAGTTTGACGAGGTGGTCGGGTTGCTTGCGGCCTACGGCGATATCCGATCTGATTTGCTACCGGGCCACTGGTCCGGTTGAGTTGATCGCGCGGCAGGCTGTTGCCTGGGATCCGATTGTGGAGTGGGCCACGCAGGACCTGCAGGCGCCGCTGAGCGTGACCGCCGGTGTGATGCACATCGCGCAGCCCGAACCCTCCGTGCGGCGGTTTCATGGCCTGGTATCGGCAATGTCGCCCTTTGAGATTGCCGCGTTCCACGACCTGGTCATGTTGTCGGGTTCGCTGGTGCTGGCCTTTGCCGTGACCCGGGGCAGACTGGCCCCCCAAGAGGCCTGGACCCTCAGCCGAATCGACGAGGATTACCAATCAGAGTTGTGGGGAGCGGATGAAGACGCGACCGCCCTAGCGGAAACCAAGCGCTTGGCATTTCATCACTCGGCTGCATTTTGGACGTTCTGCTGCTCGATTTGAGCGCTTTCGGCTTTTTTTTGCCCAAATCCGGCGGGTAGCTGCCGCAAAAATCCTTTATTGCGGACAAACGTCTGCGGAGGGAAACTCTTCTTGACGTATGCACGCTATAAGCGAGAGTAGTGGTACATTGGGAGACCCCCAAGACCGCCGGACCATTCCGGCACTTCAAACCATCCGTAGGGGTGGATCAACAGGATGAGGTATTCATGAAAAAATCAGTACTGTTCGGGACCTTGGCTACAGCCGCCATCGTGGCGGGCGCTGCCGGTGCAGCGACGCTTGACGACGTCAAGGCACGTGGCATTCTGAACTGCGGAACCAACATCGCACTGACGGGTTTCGCAGCTCCTGATGCTGACGGAAACTATCAGGGCTTTGACGTTGACGTATGCAAGG
This sequence comes from uncultured Alphaproteobacteria bacterium, assembly GCA_963781185.1. Lineage (GTDB taxonomy): Bacteria > Pseudomonadota > Alphaproteobacteria > Rhodobacterales > Rhodobacteraceae > Stagnihabitans. The sequence goes on along the minus strand of CAWAEL010000012.1, from coordinate 85,558 downwards.
CCGTCGCAGCCGCTGTTCTGGGTGATCAGAGCAAAGTCAAATATGTGCCGTTGACCAGCGAAACACGCTTCACCGCACTGCAATCTGGCGAAGTGGACCTGTTGGTCCGCAACTCGACCTGGACCTATTCGCGCGACACCGACCTCAAGTTGGATTTCGTCGCCGTGAACTACTATGACGGTCAGGGCTTCATGGTGAAGAAAGACCTCGGCGTGTCTTCCGCCAAGGAACTTGATGGTGCCACGATCTGTATCCAGACCGGCACCACGACCGAATTGAACCTTGCAGACTTCTTCAAGGCAAACAACATCACCTATACGCCGGTTGCCGTGGCCGACGACTCGGAAGCACAGCGCCAGTTCCTGGCTGGTGCCTGCGACGCCTTCACCACGGATGCCTCCGGTCTGGCATCGACCCGGGCGGCGCTGCCGAGCCCGACGGATTTCATCATTCTGCCGGAAATCATCTCCAAAGAGCCGCTTGGGCCAGCCGTGCGCCATGGCGACAACGCTTGGGGTGATGTCGTCCGTTGGACCTACTTCGCACTGGTAGACGCTGAAGAAAAAGGCATCACCAAAGCGAATATCGATGAAGTCGCCGCTTCGACGACCGACCCGGAAATCAAGCGCTTGCTTGGTCTGGAAGGCGATCTGGGCAAGATGGTTGGCCTCGACAATGAGTGGGCCAAGCGCGCCATTGCTGCCAACGGCAACTATGGCGAGATCTTTGAAACCAACATCGGTGCCTCTACGCCGATCGGTCTGGCGCGCGGCCTCAACGCGCTGTGGACCCAAGGCGGCCTGCAGTACGCGCCGCCGTTCCGGTAGACTGATCTGACCACGGGCGCGCCAACAGGCGCGCCCGTTTCTAACTGCGAACAAAAACCTGACGCGGCCTTGTTAAAAGGAAAATCCGGATAAGCCGGAGCGCAGGAACAGGGGGATATCATGGCATTGGCCACAGATGCGCCGAAACAGAGCTTTCGGCTGGGTATGCTTATCTATGACACGCGGTATCGAGCCATCACCATTCAGGTGATCGTGCTAGTCCTTGTGTTGTTGTTTGTCGGCTGGCTGCTGGACAATGCCCGACAGAACCTTGCCGCCAGAGGGAAGGACATCGATTTCAGCTTCCTGTGGCGTCGGGCTGGCTACGACATCCAGCAGACCCTGATCCCCTACTCCAACGACAGCACCCACTTCCGCGCGGTTCTGGTTGGCCTGTTGAATACGCTGGTGGTCGCCTTCTTTGGTTGCATCTTTGCGACCATCATCGGCGTGTTCTTTGGCGTGCTGCGCCTTTCGAAGAACTGGCTCATCTCGCGGATGATGGGCATCTATATCGAAGTCTTTCGCAACATTCCGGTCTTGCTGTGGATCGTGCTGGTCTATGTCGTGTTCGCGGATACCATGCCGGAGCCGAAGGCTTTCAGGCCGAACGCGGAAGGTGTCGCCGAAAAGTCCATGTGGCTGTGGGACTCGATGGTGGTGACCAATCGCGGCACCAATATTCCTGCGCCTCTCTTGACCCATCCATTGCCTGCCCTGGACACGGCCGCTTTGTCGCTGAACACCTCGCTTTGGTTCATCGTGGCGCTGGTCGGCGTGTCGATCTGGCTGAACCGCAAGATCGTGCAGAACGCAACCAAGGTACAGCAGGCGACGGGCGTGCGCCCCACCACTTGGTGGAAGAGCGTGATTGTCCTGATCGTGCCGACCGTCGTGGCGCTGATGGCGATGGGGCTGCATTTTGAATACCCCGCGCTGAAGGGCTTCAACTTTCAGGGCGGCATCAATGTGGCCCATGCGTTCAGCGCGCTGCTGATTGGCCTGACGCTCTACTACGCGGCGGTTATTGCTGAAACCGTGCGTGCCGGTGTTCAGGCCATTTCACGCGGGCAGTCTGAGGCAGCCTTCGCGCTTGGCCTGCAACCGGGACGCACCATGAGTCTGGTGATCCTGCCGCAGGCTTTGCGCGTTATCATCCCGCCATTGATCTCGCAGTTTTTGTCCCTGACCAAGGACACGTCGCTGGGCATCGCGGTCAGCTATCTGGATCTGCGTGGCACTCTGGGCGGCATCACCCTGAACCAGACCGGGCGAGAGTTGGAGTGTATGATCCTGCTCATGCTCATCTACCTGCTTATCAGCCTCATCATTTCGGCTGTGATGAACGCGTACAACGCCTCTGTAAAACTGAAGGAGCGTTGAGATGAGCGAAATGGGATTTGTCCGCACGTCGATGCTGCCGCCTTCGACCCCGCCGAATACGCAATCTGGCGCGATAAAGTGGTTGAGGGACAACCTGCTGTCGGGTTGGGTCAATACCGGTCTGACCCTGCTTGGGCTGATCGCCGTGTATTACTTTCTGGCGCTGACGGTGCCGTGGCTGCTGCATGGGGTTTGGTACGCAGAATCTCTGGCGGAATGCCGTGAGATCATTGCCGAGAACTACGGGAAAACCGCGAGCGGCGCGTGCTGGGCGGTCATTCGTCTGCGGTGGTATCAGTTCATATTCGGCTTCTATCCGCCGGAATTGTGGTGGCGGCCAACGCTGAACTTTGCGTTGCTGTTCGTGGCGCTTGCCCCGGCACTGTTTTCTGATCACCCCAAGATGGTCAGAATTATGGTTGGGGTCGTCGCCGCGCTGTACTTGCTGGCGCTGCTCTTCCTGTCCACCTCGGCGGTGGTGTTTGTCGTAACGGCGGTGCTGATCTGCGGTTTGTTCGCGGTGTCGGTGATTGCGCCGATGAAACTGCTCTGGATGACGCTGCTGTTTCCGTTCGCGACGATTTACCTGCTCTGGGGCGGGTCGGTCTGGTCATCGGCGATGGTGCTGGCGGGCTTTGGGGTCTTGGTGGTGGTGTACCGCCTGACCAATGCCCGCTTGGGTGTGGTCGTGGCCACCGGGGCGGGCGTTGTCGCTGCGTGCCTTTGGTGGCTGTTTCTGGCCGGGCCTGTCGCCGATGCGTTGGCGGGCGTCATTGCGCTAAGCTTGGTGCCCATGGACAGCGACCAGTTTGGTGGCTTCTTGCTGGCCTTTGTGATCGGCGTGTCGTCGATTACGATTTCCTTGCCGATTGGCATCTTGCTGGCGCTCGGTCGCCAGTCGGACATGCTGCTGATCCGCTCGCTTTCGGTCGGGTTCATTGAGTTTGTTCGTGGTGTGCCGCTGATTACCATGCTGTTCACGGCGTCGCTGTTGCTGGGGTATTTCCTGCCGCCGCAAACCAACTTTGACCTGATCCTGCGGGTTATCATTCTCGTCACCTTCTTCGCGGCGGCCTACAATGCCGAGGTGGTGCGTGGCGGTCTCGCGGCTTTGCCACGCGGGCAGTATGAGGCTGCGGATGCCCTTGGGCTGGACTATTGGCAGGCGCAGCGGCTGATCATCATGCCGCAGGCCCTGAAAGTGGCTATTCCTGGCATCGTGACCAACTTCATCGGGCTGTTCAAAGATACCACCTTGGTGAACTTTGTCGGCCTGCGTGATCCGCTGATCGGCATTACCGCTGTCGTCAGGTCCGACTCGATTTGGAAGGGCATCTACTGGGAGCCCTACATCTTTGTCGGCGCAATCTTCTTCCTCGTCTGCTTCGGCATGTCCCGCTACTCGATGTATCTTGAGCGCAAGCTTAAGACCGATCACCACTAAAGGAGCCCCAGATGGCAACTGCTGCAAACAACATGGCCGTTTCGGACGAAGTGGCTGTTCAGATTACGGGCATGAACAAATGGTACGGCACCTTCCATGTGCTGCGCGATATCAACATGACTGTGCAACGTGGTGAGCGGATTGTGATCTGCGGGCCGTCCGGTTCGGGCAAATCCACGCTCATCCGCTGTATCAACCGTCTGGAGGAACATCAGAAGGGCCAGATCATCGTCGATGGCACGGAGCTGACCTCCGACCTGAAGAACATCGACAAGGTCCGGTCAGAGGTTGGGATGGTGTTTCAACACTTCAACCTGTTCCCGCATCTGACCATTCTGGAAAACCTGACCCTCGCCCCGATCTGGGTTCGCAAGACCCCCAAGCGTGAGGCTGAGGAAACGGCGATGTATTTCCTTGGCAAGGTCAAGATCCCGGAGCAAGCCAACAAATACCCCGGCCAGTTGTCGGGCGGCCAGCAACAGCGCGTTGCCATCGCCCGCAGTCTTTGCATGAAGCCGCGGATCATGCTGTTTGACGAGCCGACCTCGGCGCTTGATCCTGAGATGATCAAAGAGGTTCTCGATACCATGATCGAACTGGCGCAAGAGGGGATGACCATGCTCTGCGTCACGCATGAAATGGGCTTTGCGCAGGCTGTGGCCAACCGCGTGATCTTTATGGATCAGGGGCAGATCGTTGAGCAGAACGAACCCAAAGAGTTCTTCAACAATCCGCAGTCAGAGCGGACCAAGTTGTTCCTGTCGCAGATCCTCGGGCATTGAAGAGATCGGCCTGGATCGGGTCTTCCCGGTCCAGGCCGATACTTTCTAGGCCAATACTTCGCGGGGAACGATGAAATCGACCGTCGCGGCTTGGCCGAAACCGACGTCGGCCCAATTGTCGTCGTTGAAATCGCACACCAAGGTGGCGCCGGTCGGATAGCGCAGGAAGTCGGCGTGAATTGGCGGGCGCGCGACGAGGCGGCTGGCGAATTCGGCTATGCCGGGGTTGTGCCCGATCATCATCACGCAATCGGCGGTCGCATGACGCAGAACTGCCAGCATGACGTCCGGCCCGGCGTGGTAGAGGGCTGGTTTCAGGTTCAGGACGGGTGTGCCGGGCAGTGCCGGGGACAGGCCAGACCATGTCTTGCGTGTGCGCAGCGCGTCAGAACACAGCACTTCTTCGGGAACATATCCGCGAGAGGCCAGCCAGACGCCCAGTTCGACCGCTGCGGCCTTACCCCGCTCATTCAACGGGCGGTCATGGTCTGGGGTTGCAGGATCGTCCCAGCTCGATTTGGCATGGCGGGTCAGGATCAAACGCTTCATCGGTGGAACTGCCTCATGTGATAGGCTGACTGTTCATGCATCCTTGCATAGCCAAGGGACGCGGGGCAAGTGGCACGGACAAGGCAGCCGCCGGTCATGCAGGTCTGGCCCGCAGCGCTGTCCAGATAGCTGTGGCAGCGCGGCACATCATACCCAGAGGTTGTCAGCGCGCCGACGGGGCAGGCCGTCACGCAGGGCGCGGCACAGGTGTCACAGGGCCGTGCCGGGGCGGGTGGCAGGTCCATCGCGTCTTTCAGGGCGAGTGCCCCACGGAAGCTGACGAATAGCCCCTGAGTGCCGTGAACCAACAGCCGGACCGGGCTTTCCCAGATCGAGCCAGAGCGCAGGGCCCAAGCGTAGAACGGTTGGTAGGGTGGGCCGCCAAACGGAAACAGCGCCTTGGCGCCGAGGTCACAGGCCAGCCCGCCCACCACCCGACGGGACCACCTATCAACCGGGTCGGGCCCGTTCCACTCGGCCGAGGCCTTTAGATTGGCCCAAAACCCCGGCTCACGTGGGCCCAGCAACAGCAGGGTCCGCGTGCCTTGCGGCAGAGTCGGATCATTGTCACAGGCAAAGCCGCCCAACACCTCAAGGTGCAGTTCGGCGGCCTGTTTCACGATTGCCTGATACATCACCAACTCTCCTTCCGCCGTCAGGGTAGGGCTGGCGCGGTACATCTTCCCGCCAAAAGCACCCGCCTCGCGCAGGTTTGCGACCTAGCGGCGGGTGCGGGGTTTGACGGTCGGTTCGGTAGAGCGGATCTGGCTGCCGGCGCCGTGGTCGGTGAACAGTTCCAGAATGCAGGCGTTGGGGATGCGCCCGTCCAGAATGGTGACGGCGCGGGTGCCCGCCTCCAACGCCATCAGCGCGGTTTCGGTCTTGGGAATCATGCCGCCGGAGATAATGCCATCGGCGGTCATCTGGCGAATTTCTTCCGGGGTGATCTGGGTCATCACCTCACCCGCGGCATTCTTGACGCCCGGCACGTCGGTCAGCAGCAGCAGGCGGTCGGCCTGCAGTGCCCCGGCAATCGCCCCGGCAGCAGTGTCGCCATTGACGTTGAACGTCTCATTATCCGCCATCCCCGTCGCAACCGGAGCCACGACCGGGATGATCCCAGCGTTATAGAGGTCGCGCAGCACCTGCACGTTCATCTCTACCGGGCGGCCGACGAAGCCCAGTTCAGGGTCATCCGCGACGCAAACCATCAGGTCGTCATCCTTGCCGGAAATCCCGACGGCGCGACCACCGGCATCCATGATCGCCTGCACGATCCGCTTGTTGACCAGACCGGACAAGATCATCTCGACCACCTGCACCGTGGCCTTGTCCGTCACGCGCTTGCCGCGCACAAATTCGGACTTGATGCCCAGCTTGGTCAGCATTTCATTGATCATCGGCCCGCCACCATGGACGACAACCGGGTTCACCCCAACCTGACGCATCAGCACGATATCACGGGCAAATTCGGCCATCGCCGCATCGTTGCCCATTGCATTGCCGCCAAATTTGACGACGACGACAGCGCCGGTAAACCGCTGCAAATAGGGCAGGGCTTCGGACAACATCTTGGCGGTGGAGATCGCATCGGCCATGGTTAAGGTCTGCTGCTTCATGATAGCCTCCAGATGGGGCGGAAATGGTGAACCGGGACGCATTACGGCTTTTGCCCCCCCAAGCCAAGCGGCAATTGTCACCGCCTTGGGCCACGCTATCTGAAGGTAAAGGAAGTTTCATGTCTGACAACCCCTCCGCGCCGAAGACGCTGCTTTTGACCGGTGCCTCGCGCGGGATCGGACATGCCACGGTCAAGCGATTTGAAGTGGAGGGTTGGCGGGTGCTGACCTGTTCCCGCTATCCGTTCGACCCGCGTTGTCCTTGGCCAAACGGCAAGGACAGCCATATTCAGATCGACCTTGCCAGCCCTGACAAGACCATGGCCGCGATTGAAGAGATCAAATCGAAACTGGATGGCAAGTTGAATGCCTTGGTCAACAATGCGGGGATTTCACCCAAGGCACCGGGGGGCGGGCGGCTGAACACGCTGGAGACCGATCTGCGGACTTGGGGGCAGGTCTTCCATGTGAATTTCTTTGCGCCCATCGTGCTGGCCCGGGGATTGAAGGATGAATTGTCGGCGGCGCGCGGGGCTGTCGTCAATGTCACATCCATCGCGGGCGTCCGGGTGCATCCGTTTGCCGGTGCTGCCTATGCCACGTCCAAGGCCGCCCTTGCGGCGCTGACCCGGGAAATGGCGCATGATTTCGGGCCTTTGGGGGTTCGGGTGAATGCCATAGCCCCCGGAGAGATCGACACGGCCATCCTGTCGCCCGGCACCGACAAGATTGTAGAGCAGTTGCCGCTGCGGCGTTTGGGTAAGCCATCAGAGGTGGCCGACGCCATCTGGTTCCTGTGCTCAGAGCAGTCGAGCTACATTTCCGGGACCGAGATAGAGGTCAACGGCGGGCAGCACGTCTGACCGTCAGACCATCGTCGCAATCACGGCGCGCAGGGTTTCAATCCCCTCGCCCTTTTCCGACGATGTCACGATGATTTCGGGATAGGCCGCGACATGGCGGCCAAGCGCGCCCTTGACCTGTTCGATCACAGCCAGCTTTTCAGTTTGCGAGATCTTGTCAACTTTGGTCAGGACAACCTGAAACGTCACGGCGGACCGGTCCAGCAGCTTCATAATCTCTGCGTCGACCTCTTTGACGCCGTGCCGCGAATCGACCAGCACAAAGGCGCGACGCAGGTTCTGACGCCCCGCCAGATAGCTTTTCAGCAGCGCCTGCCATTTGGCGACGATGGCCAATGGGGCCTCGGCATAGCCATAGCCGGGCAGGTCGACGAGATAACGCTCTTCGCCCAGATTGAAGAAGTTGATCTCTTGGGTACGCCCCGGCGTGTTGGACGCGCGGGCGAGGTTCTTGCGGTTGGTCAGCGCGTTGATAAGGCTCGACTTGCCGACGTTTGACCGTCCGGCAAAGCAAACCTCCAGCCGGTCGGCGGGCGGCAGGCCTGACATGGCCACGACACCCTTGACGAAATCAACCGGTCCGGCGAACAGCAGGCGGCCCAACTCACGCGGGCCGTCTTCTGGTTCAGGTGCCAGCGTGAACTTGACGCTATCACTCATTTCTTGGGCTTCGTGGTTGCGTTGGCTGCCACGGGTTTGGCCGGAACCTTGGCCTTGCGGAAGATGTTGTTGAACAACTCCGGCCGTTTTCCGTGGCTCCACATGATCAGATACTGCTGCATGAAGGTGATCGTGTTGTTGGTGATCCAGTAGAGCACCAGACCCGAGGCAAACCCGCCAAGCATGAACATGAACACCCAGGGCATCCAGGCGAAGATCTGCTGCTGAACCGGGTCGGCCGGGGCCGGGTTCAGCTTTTGCTGGAACCACATCGACACGCCGAGCATGATCGGCAACATGCCAATGAAGATCGTCGCCAGCATCGTGCCATGCTCTGGACCGGCCCAAGGCAACAGCCCGAAGAGGTTCAGCAGCGACGACGGGTCGGGCTGGGACAGGTCTTTGAGCCAACCAAAGAACGACGATTGGCGCAATTCGATGGTGACAAAGATCACCTTGTAAAGGCTGAAGAAAATCGGGATCTGCGGCAGGATGGGCAGACACCCGGCGGCCGGATTGACCTTCTTTTCCTTGTACAGCGCCATCATGTCGCGCTGCAGTTTCTGCTTGTCGTCGCCCGCCTTCTCTTTCAGCGCCTCCATCTCTGGTTGCAGCTCTTTCATCCGGGCCATTGAGACCGAGGATTTGTAGACCAGCGGGAAGACCAGCGACTTCAGGATGAAGGTCAGCGCGATGATGGACAGACCCATGTTGCCGATGATGCCGTGCAGCCAGTGCAGCAGGCCGAAGATCGGCTTGGTCAGGAAGAAGAACCAACCCCAGTCGATGGAATCGATGAACCCGGCGATCTGTGGGCGGTTCGGATCGACCCGATCACCCAACAGATATTCGTACCAGCTCGGCTCGTTCTGATAGGCGTGGATGGTTTCCCATTCCTTGGCGCCGGCGAACATCTGGACGCTGCTGGTTTCACTGGCACCGGGGGCGATGGACATGACCGGCTGGCGCACTTCGACCTGATAGATGTCGGTCGCGGCGGTGTATTTGGTGACGGCGGTGAACGGCTTGCCCTGTTCCGGGATCAAGGTCGTCATCCAGTAGTGGTCGGTGAACCCGATCCAGCCATCTTGCGTCGCTTCGACGGACTCGCCCTTGGCCCCTTCGAGGTCGGCAAGGCCTTTGATGGCAGAGTACTTACGCTCTTCCAAAATCCCGTCGGCGCGGCGGATCAGGCCTTCATGGACAACATAGATGTTTTCCAGTTTTGGCAGACCGTGACGGGCAATCACGCCAATCGGGGCGAGATTGGCAGAGGAGGTGCCGGTGTTTTCGACCTTGTCGGTGATGGTGAACAGGAAATTGGCGTCCACAGCGATGGTGCGGGTGAATTTCAGCCCCTTGGTGTTGGCCCAGGTCAGCGTGACCGGGTGATCAGGTGCCAAAGTGCCGTCCACTGCCTGCCACAGCGTATCATAGCCGGGGACGTCTGCTGCAGTCATCCCCTCGCCGGGGCGGAAACCGAACACGGCGTAATAGGCCGGGCCTGCGCCGACCGGCGTCAGCAGGTCAACGTTGGGCGATTTCGGGTCGACAGTCTGACGGTAGGTCTTCAGCGACAGATCGTCGAAGCGGCCACCCAACATCGAGATGGAGCCGAACAGCTTTGGGGTGTCCAGTGTGACACGCGGTGCTGTCGCGGCGGGCGTCGCAGTCAGTGCGGTGCTGGCCGCCGCAGTGTCCGAAGCTGCCGGTGTGGCGGCTGCCGGGGCGCTGCCATCAGCAGGCAGGGCGTTCAGCCCGTCGGTCTGTGTGGTAGGGGCGGGAAACCAGCTTGGGAACAGCATGGGTCCGGCCACGAACCAGCCCAGGATCACGAGGAAACTGAGAACGGTCGCTAGGATGAGATTCTTGTTTTGATCGTCCATGGGGACAGCCGCCGCCTTTATGCAATATCAGCGGTCGTTCAACAGAAGGGGGCGGGAAAGGTCAAGCGGTTTTGGTCCAGATCGGGGTTCTTGGAGAAAGATCGCACGTCAAAACACCAAGGATTGAAGGGCCGGGCCGGGTTCGCGGGGATGTTGCTGCCCGAAAGTGGCAAAGTGCGGATCGGGGCGGCGGCGCGCCGGGTCGGTGTCGGGTTCTTCTTGCCTCAACGGTGTGACGTGGAAACTTGAACTGTCGCCAAGGCCGCGGTGGTGTTCTGGTCGGCAGCTAAGCCCGGATCCGATCATGCCGACTATTTGGCCCGCCTGCTGATCCGGGGTGTGCCGCTGAGCCGTGCCAGGTGTCGGGCGATCCAATCCATGGTTTCATCCACGGGCATCGGCCGCGCAATCCCGAAGCCTTGGACATGTCGACAGCCGAGTTGGGCCATCATGGCATGTTCGCCCGGTGTCTCTACCCCCTCGGCCAAGGTTTCCATTCCCAATTGCTCTGACATGGACAGGATGGCCGAGACGATTTTTTGCTGTTCGCGGTCCTCGTCCACGCGGGTGACAAAGGACCGGTCAATCTTGATGCGGCGCACGGAAAACCGCCGGATTGAGGTGATTGAGGCGTTGCCGGTGCCGAAGTCATCCAGATCCACCCCGCAGCCCATCAGCGCAATGGCCGCAATGTTGGACACTACGACATCGTTTGAAGAGTCGGCGACGACGGTTTCCAGTATCTCAACCGTCAAACGCTCTGGTGCGAGGTCGAAACGGTCCAGCTCCCATTTCAGTTTGCTGGCGAGGCCGGGGCTGCGCAGTTCGGTTTTGGAGAAGTTAACCGCGACAGTCGGCACTTTGTAGCCAGCCTTGTCCCAGCGGCTGATCGCAAGGAGGGCGTTGTAGACCATCACCTCGCTCAACCGGCCGCTCAACCCGCAATCCTCAATCGCGGGCAGGAATTCCAGCGGTGGGATCAGGCCACGGGTGGGGTGATACCACCTCGCCAAAGCCTCAAACCCGCTGATCGCGCCAGTATCGGTTGAAATCTGCGGTTGAAAATGGGCGCGGATCTGGCCTTCGTCCAAGGCCGTCTCCAACTCTTCCCGCAAGGCATCGCGGTCGGCGCGGGTTCGGGTCATGTCGGGTGCGTAGGCGCGAATGGCCCCCGGCCCGTTCCGCAGCGCATCATCCGCCGCGACTTGGGCGGCATCCAGCAGGGCGGCCCCACCAAGTGCGGGTGCCTGATCGCCCAGACAAAACCCGATGGAGCAGGTGACGTAAACCCGGGCGCCATTCAGGCTGATGGGGGCTGACAAGGCTGACTGAAGTCTGGCGGAAATCTGGATGACGGTTTCAAGGTCCAACCGCCGCACCCGGCCAAGCGCCACGGCAAAGCCACCGCCCTCTAGCCGCGCCACCGTGTCGCCGGTACGCAAGGAGGCGCACAACCGTTCGGCACAGCGGGCCAGAATTTCGGCCTGTGCGGCCCTGCCGTGCCGATCGAGCAGGCTGGGCGCATCGTCAAACTGCACAACTACACAGGCGGTCGTCATGCCGGTTACGGGTGTCTCGCGCAGAACCTCATCCATCAGCGTGATGATCTGTGGGCGCAGTGCCAGCCCAGTCAGCGAATCCGGAACCCCGACAATGCCGCCGGGCGATAGCCGAAAGGCCCCGCTTGCGGCGAAGAGCAATGGTGCGGCAAGGGCGGTCAAGACCAGCATCCTTTCCCCCCCGAGCCAGAACGCGGCCAGCGTCACAGCCGGAATGAACACCATCAACTCTGGGCGTCGGAACTGCGTCATCAACCACTTTAACGCTTCTTTCGCACGGGTTGCGGTCAACATGGCCATGACAAAATCCCCCAAAACATGGCAGCCTGTGGGCTGTGCCTGCAACCTAGGGGGATATGCTCACCTGAAAGTTAATCCTGTCGGTGAAATTGCTGCGAATTTTCATGACTTCCGACGGCCAGGCTTTGTGTGCGGCCAGCCTTTAACCCTGCTCGGGTGTTCGCGCCAGATTGAGGAAGTCGAACAGCGCGGGGTCGGCGAGATGAGAGGGACGGACGTTCATCAGGGCGCGGAACATGATGTTGCGCCGCCCGGGCGTCCGGATCTCCCACTCATCCAGCAGTTTCTTGACCTGCGCGCGTTGCAACCCGTCCTGACTGCCGCAGAGGTCGCAGGGGATGATCGGATAGGACATCGCGGTCGAAAAGGTCTCGCAGTCGGCCTCGGAGACAAAGGCCAGCGGGCGATAGAGGAACAGGTCGCCATCCTCATTCAACAGCTTCGGCGGCATTGAGGCGAGGCGTCCGCCGTGGAACAGGTTCATGAAGAACGTCTCAAGGATATCATCGCGGTGGTGGCCCAGCACGACGGCGGAGCAGCCTTCCTCGCGGGCAATCCGGTAGAGGTTGCCGCGCCTCAGCCGGGAGCAGAGCGAGCACATCGTGCCGCCGGGGGCGATCTTGTCCATCACGACGGAATAGGTGTCGCGGTATTCGATGCGGTGGGGGACGCCCATCTTTTGCAGGAACTCTGGCAAGACAGTCGCCGGGAAGTTGGGCTGACCCTGATCGAGGTTGCAGGCCAACAGCTCTACCGGGAGCAGGCCGCGCCATTGAAGTTCGTGCAGCACGGCCAGCAGGGTATAGCTGTCTTTGCCGCCCGACAGGCACACCAGCCACCGCGCCCCGCGTTCGATCATGCCGTAGGTCTCGGTCGCCTCACGGACCTGTTGGACCAGCCGTTTGCGCAGCTTCTTGAACTCAGCCGTTGTGGGGGCGCCTTGGAAGAGGGGATGGATCGGGGTTTCGTCGTCAAGCATGGCATTGGTCCGGGCGGGGATGGATGGGATGTGGTAGACGGATTTGGGGCGGCAAGGCAAGCGTCCAGATCTGGACGCTATTTATTATTGTTCTACGTCAATGTGTTGCGGGACAAATTAACCTTAGTGAAAGGTTTGGCCCGGACTGATTGATGCCAGCCCCAGATGCTTGACAGCTTGGGTCGGGCGGGTGTTAGCTGAAGAAAATTAGCAAAACGACTAACCGTTTGAGGTGCCCCATGCCAACGACCACCTTCAAAACCACCCTGAGCGGGAAGGCGACCGGACCTACTGGGATTGTTGTGCCGCCCGAACATATCGCGGCGCTTGGCAGCGGAAAGAAGCCTGCCGTCAGTGTCACGGTCAATGGCTATAGCTACGCCACCACCGTCGGCATCATGGGCGGCGTGGCGATGCTGCCCTTCAGTTCCGACCATCGCAAGGCAACCGGCCTGAAGGCAGGCGATTCGATTGAGGTGGTGCTGATGCTGGAAACCACCCCGCGTGTGGTGGAGGTGCCGGAGGATTTAGCCGCGGCCTTGGACGCCGCTGGCCTGCGGGGGGCGTTTGATGCCAGTGCGCCATCGAAGCGCAAGGAATGGGTGCGGCAGGTGGTTGAAGCCAAAGCCGCGGAAACGAGGGTGCGGCGGATGGAGAAGGTGTTGGGGGAGGTGAGAGGGGCGTAGTCGGTGTATCTTGGCTGGTCGCTGTCAGGCCGCCTCGCAGATCCAGCCGTGAAAGGTGAAGGCGGTGTAGAACTGCCGGATGTTGGTGAAGCCTGCTTGGGCCAGCAGCGCCTCGTCTTGGTCAGGGCTGAGGATCGGGAGTTCGGCGGCGATCTTGGTGGCTCCGGCGCGGGCCATGGTGGGGTCGGTGCCGTTGTGGACGGCGAAGGCGGCGTTGCGGGCGAGCCATTGGGCCCGCTCTGCCACATCGCCGGGGATGGAGTGGTGGGCGATGATGAAGGGGGCGCCGGGGTTCAGGCGGGCGCGGATGGCTTGCAGGGTCGGGAGTTTGTCGGCTGTGCGGGACGAAATGCATGGTCAGGATGCAGGTCGCGGCATCGAAGGGGCCCTGCGGCGCGTCGGGTGCGTAGCCTTGGATCAGGGTGGCTTGGTTGGCGTGCGGGCCCATGGTTTGGGTGGCGAGGGTCAGCATCTCTGCACTCGGATCGACGCCTGTGAAACGCCAGTTGGGGTGATTCTGTGCGAAATGGCTGAGTTCGAGGCCGCCGCCTGCGCCGAGGATGAAAAGCTGGGCGGTGTCGGGCAGGTATTCGGTCAGCAAAAGGTTGGACATCGTGAGCAGGCTGTCAAAGCCCGGCACTTGGCGGCGTGGGCGGTCGGCGTAGCGGGCGATGGCCTCGGGGTCGGTGAAGGTCACTTGCCTTGCTCTCGGTCAAACTCCGGGTCGGCGCCGGGGACCGGGTCGTAGCCGTGGCCGCCCCACGGGTGGCAGCGGCAGAGGCGGTTTGCGGCGAGGTAGCCGCCTTTCACCGCGCCGTGGCGATCAAGAGCCTCTAGCGCGTAGACGGAGCAGGTCGGTTGATAGCGGCAGTCCATGCCGAGCCACGGGCTGAGGAACAGCCGGTAGGCGCGGACGGGCAGGGACAGGATGGCGGCGGCGGGGGTCATTTGCGGTCTCGGTGCACGGAGGTCAGTGCAGATGTAAGATCGGACAGCATGTCTGTGAAGGGGCGCGACACTGTGGCCTGTGGGCGGGCGACCAGCACGTAATCCCAACCGGGGTTGGCCAGTGTGGGCATCAGGTCGCGGACGAGGGCGCGGAGACGGCGTTTGGCGCGGTTTCGCAGCACCGCGTTGCCGATCTTTTTGGAGGCGGTGAAGCCGACGCGAGTCGTGGGGCTGTCGTCGGCCCGGTTGCGGGCCTGCAGCATGAAGCTGGGCGTGCCTTGGCGGCGGGCTGAGGCGGCCTTGAGGAAGTCGGGGCGGTTGCGCAGGGTTTCCACGGCAACAGGCCGCACAAAATGCGAAACCGCCGGAGGTGTCCCGGACGTTGTGGCGATATCGCCCTTGTCCGGTGCCTGCGGCGGTGTCATGCGTCCCCCTAACATCCGACCCAGGAAGGGCCGGTCAGGATCAGGCCGACAGCTTTTTGCGGCCGCGAGCGCGACGTGCGTTCAGGACCAGACGGCCGCCTTTGGTGGCCATACGAGCGCGGAAGCCGTGGCGGCGGGCGCGGACGAGGTTCGAAGGTTGAAACGTGCGCTTCATCGCGGTCTCCATCATGCCCCGAAGCCCAAAAAGATTCGGGGGCGTAAACTTGAAGCCCGTCCTTTAGGGGGGCTTGCGAGGTAAGTCAACGCAGGTGGGGCGGAATCTTCGCCTAAATCGCTGCGTTGGGCAGAAAAGCCGGTCGGGTCAAAAAGTGTCCGTCTGAGCGACAGGGGTGGTTATTGTGTGATATCAGTGGGTTGCGATTTCAAATTAACCACATCTTAATCGCGATGCGACTCGTTCGCAACTGGGGTTTGGTCGCGACAGGCTGGGGTGCCCAAAAACGGGCGTCACTATTTTACACGAAAACGCCACTCTGCTTTCAAGGTTGTGTGAAGGGACTGGCGCAGGTCGGGGATTGAGGGGCAAGTTGCGGCAACCTATTGAGGGCCCATGACCGAACCTATTCACATCGCGCCGAACAACCTTTGGCTGCGCCGCATGCCCATTCTGGTGATCTTGGTCGTGGCCATCGTCGCCTTTGTGTACTTCCGCCACTTCTTTACCTTTGAATCGTTGCAGCGGCATCGGCACGCGCTGATCACGGTCAGGGACACGCATTATGTGCTGACCTCGCTGGCGTTCATCGGGATATATACGTTGGCGGTGATAAGCTCGATCCCGGGGGCGCTGTTTCTGACGCTGACCGGGGGGTTCCTGTTCGGGTTCTTTCCGGGGGTGGCCTATAATGTGCTGTCGGCCGACCATTGGCGCGATTGTGGTGTTTCAAGCGGCGCGGATGGGGTTTGGCCACAGCTTTGCCGAGCGGATTGCCGTGCGGGGCGGGGCAGCGGGGCGGTTGCAGGCAGCGTTGAAAGAGCATCAGACTTGGGTGCTGCTGACGATGCGGCTGATCCCGGTGCTGCCGTTCTTCATCACCAATCTGGTGCCGGCGTTTGTGGGCGTGAGGTTCAGCACATTCGCCATCACCACGGCGATCGGGATCATTCCGGCGGATATCATTTATACGCAGTTGGGGGCGGGTCTGGGCGATGTGTTCGCGCGGGGCGAGGTGCCGCATCTGGATATTCTGATGCGGCCAGAGTTCGCGTGGCCGTTGGCGGGGCTGGTGTTGTTGTCGATGGCGCCGCTGGTCGCGAAATATATCAAGAACCGCAGGGGCTGATATGGCGCAGATCAAGACCGACCTTTGTATCATCGGGGCCGGGTCTGCGGGGTTGTCGCTGGCTGCGGGCGCGGTGCAGATGGGCGCGCGGGTTGTGCTGATCGAGGGCGCTGCGATGGGCGGCGATTGTCTGAACAGTGGCTGCGTGCCGAGCAAGGCGTTGTTGGCGAGTGGCAAGGCGGCGCAGGCGTTGCGCGACGGCGGGGCGGGCGTGGCTGGGGTTGTGCCTGCGGTCGATTTCGCGGCGTCGCGCGACTATGTGCAGGCGGCGATTGCGGCGATTGCGCCGGTGGACAGTCAGGAGCGGTTTGAGGGGCTGGGGGTTCGGGTCATTCGCGAGTGGGGGCGGTTTATCTCGCCCACCGCGCTACAGGCCGGGCAGGACGTGATTGTGGCGCGGCGGTTTATCGTGGCGACCGGGTCGCATCCTTTGGTGCCGGATATTCCGGGTTTGGCGGACGTGCCGTATTTTACCAATGAGACGATTTTCGGGCTGCGGGAGCGTCCGGCGCATCTGTTGATCCTCGGCGGTGGGCCGATCGGGATGGAGATGGCGCAGGCGCATCGGCGGTTGGGGTGTGAGGTCACGGTCATTCAGCGCAGTCATGTGCTGAACCGCGATGACCCGGAGGCGGCGGCGCTGGTTCTGGCGCGGCTTGCGGGCCGAGGGGGTGACGGTGCTGGAACAGGCCGCTGTCGTCTCGGTTTCGGGGGCGGTGACGGTGGGTTTGGCGGATGGGCGGGTTATTGAGGGGTCGCATCTGTTGGTGGCGCTTGGGCGCAAGCCGGGGTTGGATCGGCTGGATCTGGCGCAGGCCGGGGTTGAGGTGACGGATCGGGGCGTGAAGGTGGACGGCCATCTGCGGTCCAGCAACAAGCGGATCTATGCGATTGGCGATGTGGCGGGCGGGCGGCAGTTTACCCATGTGGCGGGCTATCACGCCGGGGTGGTTTTGCGGCAAGTGGTGCTGGGGCTGCCCGCGTCAGAGCGGTTGGATCATATCCCGTGGGTGACCTATACTGAGCCGGAACTGGCGCAGATCGGGCCGACTGAGGCACGAGGCGCGGGCGTTGCATGGCGATGCCGTGACGGTGGTGCGCGCCGATTATCATCATAATGACCGGGCGATTACCGAAGCCGAGACGGTGGGGTTCCTGAAGGTGATGGTGGTCAAGGGGCGACCCATCGGGGCCACGATTGTTGGTCATGCGGCGGGGGAATTGGTCGGGTTGTGGGCGTTGGTCATCAGTCAGCGGCTGAAGATGTCTGCGGTGGCGGGGATGGTGGCACCCTATCCAACCTATGGCGAATTGTCCAAACGCGCAGCAGGAGCCTATTTTTCCCCGAAACTCTTTGATAGCCCTATGATAAAGCGAGTGGTGCGGTTTGTGCAGGCGTGGTTGCCGTAGGGAGCATTTGGTTTGAATAGCGGTCGGGGAAGCTTCCTGAAGTCGCTGTCGGGGCGGTTCTTGCTGCTGACGGTGGCCTTTGTCATGCTGGCCGAGGTGATGATCTTTGTGCCGTCGATCGCGCGGTTCCGGGCGGATTACCTGCTGATGCGGCTGAAAGAGGCGCAGATTGCGTCCTTGGCGCAGTTGGCGGCGACGGATCAGGTCACGCCGGAATTGCAGGCGGAGTTGCTGAAGAATGCCGGTGTGTTCAACGTCGTGCTCAGGCGGGATCAGGTGCGGCAGCTGGTGTTGTCCTCACCCATCCCGACGCCGATTGCGGCGACGTATGACCTGCGCGAGGCGGGGCCGTTTCAGCTGATCGGGGATGCGGCGACGGCGATCTGGCATTCCAAGAATGAGGTGATCCGGGTGATCGGCTATCCGGTTGAGGATGCCGGGCTGCTGATTGAAATTACGATGGAAAGCGGGCCGCTCAGGACGGCGATGGTGGACTATGGCCTGCGGATATTGGCGGTGTCGGCGCTGATATCTGTGGTGACGGCGGTGTTGCTGTTCATCGCGGTGCAGCGGTTGATCGTGGTGCCGATCCGCCGTGTGGTGCAGCACATGCAGGCCTATGCCGAGGCGCCAGAGGATGCGCGGCTGGTGATTGAACCGAATGCCGGGGTGACAGAGCTGCGGGTGGCGGAAGAGGCGCTGATGTCAATGCAGACTCAGCTCACCGCGGCGCTGCGGCAGAAGGAGCGGTTGGCGCAGTTGGGGACGGCGGTGGCCAAGATCAGCCACGATCTGCGCAATATCCTGACCACGGCGCAGCTGTTCGCTGACCGGCTGGAGGGCAGTGCCGATCCGGTGGTGGCACGGTCGGCGCCGAAGCTTATCAATTCGATCAGCCGCGCGGTGAACCTGTGCGAAAGCACGCTGGCGTTTGGCAAGGCGGAAGAGGCGCCGCCGCGATTGACCCGATTCGCCCTGCGCCGGATGGTGGAGGATATGGCCGAGGGCGAGGGCTTGATGGAGGATGGGCCAGTGACCTGTCTGATCGACGTGCCGCCGGGGATGACGATCAGGGCCGATGTGGAACAGATCCACCGGGTGCTGACCAACCTTGTCCGCAATGCCAGTCAGGCGATCATCGCGACGGGGCAAGAGGGCACCATCGAAATCTCGGGTGGTGAGACTGACAGTGAGTGGTGGATCAAGGTCGGCGATTCGGGGCCGGGTCTGCCGCCCAAAGCGCGGGAGCATTTGTTCGCGGCGTTTCAGGGTGGCACGCGCAAGGGTGGCACGGGGTTGGGGCTCGCCATCGCGGCGGAGTTGATCCGGGGGCATGGCGGCAGTCTGCTGCTGGAGCGGTCGGACAGTGAGGGCACGGCCTTTGCGATCCATCTGCCTAAGCAGGGTGAGCCTGGGGCGGCTTGACCGCGATGAGCAGCGCGACCCCGATCAGCGCAGCGGCCAGCAGGAAGGTCAGGGCGGTGCCTTGGCTGATCGCAGCGGCGCTGGCAGAGGTGAGGTTGGGCGTGCCTGAGGCCCAGCCAAACACCGCCCCCATCAGCGAAGCCCCGGTCACCAGCCCCAGATTGCGCGACAGGTTCAGCAGGCCAGAGGTGACGCCGCGCCGGTCCGCTGCCACGCCCTGCATTACGGCGGTGTTGTTGGCGGTCTGAAACATCTGATAGCCGGGCGTCACCAAGGCTATGGCGACGATATAGCCCAGCGTGCCCAACAGCAGCGGCAGGGCGGCAAGCGCCAGCGTGCCGGTCAGCATGGTGGCAAGGGCATAGCGCAGCGTCCGCTCGCTGCCCATATGATCGACCAGCCGCCCCGCCACGATGCCGCTGAACGCCGAGATCACCGGGCCGACCGACATCACCACACCGACCTGCGCCGGGCCCAGCCGCAGCGCCAGCGACAGGTAGAACGGGCCTACGACCAATGTGGACATGATGACGGTCGACACCAGCAGGTTCATCGCCAAGGCGGGCTTTATCCCGGCCAGCTGCATCGCGCCGCGTGGGATCAACGGGCTTTTGACCCGGGTTTGCAGCCAGACAAAGCCCGCCGCCCCGACAGCCGCCGCCAGCAACAGCGCCACGGCAATCCGCCCACCAAGGGTCATCGACAGGGCATAGGCGGCGAGCGACAGGCCAAGGAGGGTGGTGCCGGGCAGGTCAAAACCCTGCCGCGGGCCAGTGGCAGGGTCGGGGGGCAGGTAGCGGGCCGCCAAAGACAGGGCCAACAGCCCCAGCGGCAGGTTGACAAGGAAGATCGCCTGCCAGCCCCACACGCTTATCAACGCGCCGCCAAGGCTGGGGCCAAGGGCTGTGCCGACGGCCGACATGGTGCCCATCAGCCCCATCACCCGCCCGGTCTGCCCCGCCGGGGCCGCATCGGTGGCAAGGGCCATCGCCATCGCCATCATCACCGCCGCGCCCAGCCCCTGCAACGCCCGACCCGCGATCAGCCATCCGAGAGAGGGTGCCAGACCACACAGCGCCGAGGCGAGGCTGAACAGCAATATCCCAGCCAACAGCAACCGCCTGCGCCCGATCAGGTCGCCCAACCGTCCGGCGCTGACGATCAACGTGGTCACCGCCAGCAGATAGGCGATGACGACCCATTGTACCTGCGGAAAGCTCGCGTCGAAGGCATGGGCCAGCGTCGGCAAGGCGACATTGGCGCTGGAGGTGCCGAGGGATGACAAGCTCATCGCCAGTGACAGCGACAGCAAGGGGGCGATGAGGGGAAGGCGGAGTTTCATGGCGGCCTGCAAGTTGGGATGGCATCAGGTTAAGGCTTTGCCAGATGTGGCGATAGACGCACTGATTGCATTTTATAATTGCGTTTGACGCCATGTCAGGTGGGCGTGCTATCTAGGGGGATGACCACACCGGACCTGAACCTGCTTTACACATTGGACGTGCTGTTGACCGAGGGCAGCGTGGCAGGGGCTGCGGCGCGGCTGCGGCTGAGCCCGTCTGCCATGAGCCGGGCCTTGGCGCGGCTTCGGCAGGTGACGGGGGACCCGTTGCTGGTGCGGGCCGGGCGCGGGCTGGTGCCGACGCCACATGCGCTGGCCCTGCAGGCCGAGGTCGGGCCGATCGTGCAGGCCGCGCAGGCGGTGTTGCGCCCGGCGGCGGCGCTGGACCTGACGCGGGTGGAGCGGGTCTTTGTGATGCGCAACCGCGAGGGCTTTGTCGCGGGTTTTGGCGCGGCGCTGGTGGCGCGGGTGGCGGCAGAGGCGCCGGGGGTGCGGCTGCGATTCGTGCCGAAGCTGGACAAGGATGGCGCGGCGTTGCGCGATGGCAGCGTCGATCTGGAAACCGGCGTGGTTGAGGGGACGCTGGGGCCAGAGCTGCGGGCGCAGGCGCTGATGCGCGACGGGTTCGTCGGGGTGATGCGTGCGGGTCATCCGTTCGGCGGCAGTGTCGATGCGTTTGCGGCGGCGCGCCATGTGCTGATCTCTCGCCGGGGGCGGGACGGGGATGCGGTGGATGTGGCGCTGGAGCGCGCGGGCCTGCGGCGGCGGGTCGCCGTGACGGTCAGCAGCTATGCCGAGGCGCTGGCTCTGGTGCGGGACAGTGACTTTCTGGCCTGCGTACCGGACCGGCAGACCCGGGCGCTGCGGCAGGGGCTGGCGCAGTTCGCGTTGCCGGTCGTGGTGCCCCCAATCACCCTGTCGTTGCTGTGGCATCCACGCCAAGACGCCGACCCCGCCCACCGCTGGCTGCGCAGCATCATCCGCGATCTTTGCCGGGACAAAAGCGCAGATTGAGCCATTGATCACGCCATGATGCAAAGTTCCGCGATTTCACCCTTGCAAACCCCGACCCATACGACTAAATCGCCCCACAGTGGATCCATAGCTCAGCTGGATAGAGCATCAGACTACGAATCTGAGGGTCGGGCGTTCGAATCGCTCTGGGTCCACCACTTATCTCATTGATCTTATTTCAGTTTCTTGACGCCGCCCGATGGGGCTGGTGTCACGGTTTGCAGTTGGTTTGCAAAAGCTGTTGCCGAGGCGTTCTCAAACATCAGAATAGCGGCCTCGGACAAAGCAGCGGTGCGGGCAAGATACTTCTCCAAAATGCGCGTTGCAGACTGCAGGGTGTGGCCCGTGATAGATGCGATCATGGGAACGCTGCACTTTGCCCCGGCCAGAAGCGTTACCGCCGTGCCGCGCAGGTCGTTGAAGTGCAGAAAGCCCTTCTTCTCATCCTTGGTCAGATCATCCCATGCCTTAGGATAGAAGTCCGCCGCATCCATGCGATTGCGCCACGCATCCGACAGCGGTGATTCGTCAGCCATGTCGCCAGGGTAAACCATGGGGTGCCATCGGCGCGGGTCAGGATGAACGGCCCTTGGCGCGGAGTGTCGTCAAGCATCCGTTTAAGGGTGCCGGTGCATTTGTCTGTCACACGGGCAGAGGTCTTGCTCGGGGTCAGGCTGATGGTGTCGCCGTCATAGTCAGACCAGCGCAGCCGGATCAGGTCGCCTTTCCGCTGGCCGGTGTGGATTGCCAGGATCAGCGCCCGTTGCAGTTCAACAGGTGCGCCATTCATAAACCGGCGAATATCGCCCTCCAGCCAGATCATGTCGGAACGGTCAGACGAATAGATACACTCAAAGCCGCGCAGGGCGTGGACGGGCGCGAATTGCTTGTTGAGGCCGATGGTTTATCGCCCGTCGGTTGCCTGTCGGACGGCGGTGGCATTGAACGCTGCACCCCGGCGCTGCGTTGATTGGAGGCACAGAGGTTTTCTCAATGCGGGCGCATGTGATGCAGATTTGCCAACCGTCGTGCCGGGCGGGCATCTGCGGAGGGATCTATGTCCAGCACGGGTTCGTGCCTGACGCATTTGCCGAAAGCCCACATCGCGGGTGCTGGAAAATCGTTGCTTCCGCTCATAACAGACGATCGCCGGGCTTAATCCGCCTCTTTCTCGGGTTGGGCAAAGAGGGGCAGTCGCCTCATGCGGGGCAGGCGTGACAGGGCTAGGGCCAAGACCGAATAGCCCACGGCCAGAACGATTTGCGTTTGGATAGCCCCTGCAACATCTTGGGCAGATGCGCCCATCTGGTCGACCGCGACAAAGGCCGAAATGGCCGAGGATGACGGAACCAGCAACGAAAGGGTGCGCAGGTGGTCGGGGATCATTTCGACGGGCCATGAAATGCCTGACAGGAAAAACAGCGGCATCCCCATGACGACGAGGAAAAACACGACCCCTTCGCGCCACGGAATAGCCAGTGCGATGGCAAACCCCATGGCGATGCAGGCACAGATGAACGGGACCGCAATCAACAACAGCGTGACCAGATCACCGGTGCGCGGAATGCCATATAGGTAGGGCAGCAGCATCTGCGTGAAGGCAACCCAGATCAGATACAATACGAAGTAGGCGACGATGGTCGCGCCCATTTTCCTGCCAGTGGGAAGCCTGCGCCCGGCATGGAGCAGCCCGATCCCCATCAATAGGGTTTGCTGCAGGATCAGAACAAAGGCCGCCGGAACCACATAGCTGGCATAGCCGCCCTGCGGGTTGAACACGGCCACGCTGGTGACAATTACGGGCGACAATGCTGTGCGTGCCAGACTGTCATCTACGCCCAGTGAGGTGAGGCGCGCATAGTTGACTTGGGCCCCCATGGTTCCCGCAACTGTCCCAACGGCCCGCATCACATTGGAGTAAATCAACAAATAGCTGCCATCACTATAGGCGGCCACGGGCGCTGGACGGCTGGCAAGGATATCCGCCTCAAACCCTGCCGGAATAACGACGATCCCGTAGACCTCGCGTCGGTAAAAGGCATCCTGTGCGGTTTCCATATCTGGTGCTGACTGGGTCACGTCGACCCACTCCGTCACGTCCATATCGCGCACAAAGGTTCGGCTGGCGCTGGAGTTGTCTTGGTCGATCACGACCACAGGAACGTCGCGCAACACCTCGCCCACATAGGGTTGCGGATAGAGGACGCTGTAAATCAGGATGCCGACGATCATCGTGGATCTGGCGCTATTGTCCGCCAGAACCATGCGTATCGCGCTGATGATTTCGGTAAGAAAACGGCGCAAACTTTTCATGTCTTACCCTCTTGGCTGGCGGTCATTGTGTCTTCGACAACCGCAGCCCCCTGAGCCATTGTTTTGCGCGTCATCACCCACAACAGGCCCGAAAAGACCAAAAGTAGCGCGAAAAGCCATGCCATTGTTGGCAAAGAGTATTCGATAGGTGCCCCCCGCAAGGTCTGATCCGTTCGCAATTGCAGATAGGGCGTGAGGGGAATGATCGCGCCCCAGATTTGCGCGAATGCCGTCATCCCGAAACGCGGAAAGCTGACGCCGGCGAACCCGAAGGAGGGTGCCACGATCAGGCCCATCATCCCAAGGGCGCCTGTGGTGTCCTTGGCGATGAGGGCGATCAACGCGCCCATGGCCTGACACGCCAGAATGAACATGAACCCATTGAGGAAGAACACGAAGACGTTGCCGCGAAAACTGGCACCAAAGAAGCTGAAGAGCAGCACGTCGCCCAGCAAAAGGACAAAGGTGCCTACAAAGGTATAGGGCAGAAGCTTACCCAAAATGGCGCGGGTCGGTGTTTTTGAGAGCCTTAGCAGGCGGGCCATGCCGTTGGGCGAGTGATGTTCACGCGAAAACGACAGGACCGCCGTGGCACAGATGAAGATTTGCAGCACGGTTGGCATGACCGCAGAGAGCAGGAACTGGATGTAATCGAGAGAGGGGTTGAAGAGCGGGCTTTGCTGCACCGGAATTGGTACGAGCAGATCCAGCGCCTGATCCTCGCCAATGCCCCTAGCCTCAAGCAGGCGGAGCGATACGCCCGCCGAAAAGGTCGAAAGTGTGGTGGTCATGCTGCGGCCGACAATGCCGCCTGCCGTCAGAAACTGGCTGTTGGAAAACACCACGACTTCGGGCTGTTGGCCCAGCAACAGGTCTTTTTCCATCCCGGCGGGGATCAACAGGATCGCATAGGCGCGCTGTGCCACCAGCGCCTGCCGCGCCTCGGTCAGGGAGGCGAGCTGTTCGACCACCTGAACGTCGGATGCGGCGTCAACCATCTGCACGATCTGGCGCGACACTGTTGAACCATCCAGATCGACAACCGCCACCGGCAAATCGCGCGGCAGGCCCGGCGCAAAGACCACGGCCAGCACCAGAAACAGGATCAGCGGCAGCGGCACCAGCATGAAGGCAAGCGCGGGGCGCGTGGCGATCTGGCGCAACTCACGTCGCCAGATGCGCCGAAACCCCGGAGGAAGATGCGAGGCGGTCACTGGACTATTGACCGCTGCGCGCCGTGGCGGGCCAATCAACCAGAACGCTCATCCCCGGGCGCAAGCCTGCGACGGTCGACACAGGGTCTGCCCGCACGGAAAAGGTGCGCAAATCGAAATCACCCGTGGCTTTGGTCGCGCGCCAGTTTGCGTAGCTGCCTTCGACGTTGATCGACACGATCTTGGCATCAATCAGTGCGGTGCCATCGCCCAAAGCCGGGACGCTGACCTTTAAGGGTTGGCCAACGGCCAGCCCGGCCAGAAGATCCTCTCGCAGGTTGAAGGTGAACCAAGCGTGATCCACATCCACGATAGAAATAAGGGGTGCCCCCGCGCTGAACAGTTTGCCTTGCTCTGAAGTGCGGGTTGTCACTTCACCGTTGATGGGGGAGGCCACGGTCATTTCATTCACGCTGGCCGTTGTCTGCAACACCGATGCCTCAGCCTGCTTGACCTGAGCGTCGGCCACGGCCTTTTGTTCGGGACTTGCGCCGACGCGCGCCTGGTCAAGGTTGGCCTGCGCGGCAGCTTGCGCTTGGATGGCGGCCGTTAGCCGGTTTCTGGCCTCATCCAGCCCGGACTGCGACACAACCGAACCATTCCGCAACGCATCGATTCGTTCAAAGCTGCTTTGTGCCAGCGTCACATTTGACCGGGCCAATTCCAGCTGCGCCTCAGCGGCGGCAATTGTTTCGGGGCGTGTGGAATAGGCGAGGTCGCGATTGGCGCGTGCAACGTCCAGTGCGGCCTTGGCGACGGCAAGTTGTGCCTCAAGGATCGCGCTTTCCATGCGCACCACAACATCCCCCACGGCGACCCGGTCGCCGACATCTACCGGCGTTTCGGAAACGCGGGCCGAGATCATGGCTGACAGGTCAATGCGCGTGGCCTCTACTTCGCCCTGCACAAGATAGGTCGCGGGTTGGCTTACGGTCCAAACCAGATAGCCCGCAGCGGCGGCAACTGCGATCACTGCGATGGCCGCAGGTTTGTTCAGTTTCATCGGGGGCCCTCAACTTTGCGTTCTTTTGGAAAATTTCCCTTTTCTAAAACCTTCCGGTTGAGTAAGTCAATGTCAAAATGTGTGCCGCGACAGTCGCAAAGGCCTCGTGGCAACGCGCCCTTGATTTATGAAAACATCCGTTTTTATAAAGCGAAAAGAGGATCTGACATGTCTGAAGACAAAGCGTGCCCCCCAAAACGACCACGCGGCCGCCCGTCTGTACGTACAGAGCATGAGACGCACACGCTTTTACGGCAGGCAGCAAGCGAGGTTTTCCTCAGCGAAGGCTACGCGGGCACCAGCATCGAAGCGGTCGCGCGCAAAGCTGGAATGTCGACCCGCACGATCTATAAAACCGTGCCCAATAAGGCGAGCCTGTTTCGGCTGGTCGCTGACGATGCCATCAAGACAAGTATCGCACATCTCGACATGCCGCCCGACGTCGCAACCTTGGAAGGCAAGGTTTTTGCCCTGTCACGCGCGTTCGCAGACCTCGTTCTCAGCAAAGAAGCTGTCTTGAAGGCGCGTGCGGTCTTTGCGGAGCAAGCCCAGTTCCCTGAGTTTCGCGACAATTTTCTCGCCTCAATTCGCAAGGTCGCTGAGGCGTTTGACCAACGTTTCGTCACGCTTTGTACTGAGGCGACCGCTTTGCCGGACGCAGAGCTTCACCAAAGGGCAGTCTTGCTGCGCAACATGATTGTCGGTGCGCAACGCGAAGCCGTGCTTGATCCAGATTATGAAGGTGCGACCACTAAAATACAGTCGTGGTCAGACGCGTGTACGCAGTTTGTCATGCGGTCAATGTTGTCCGGGTCGCAAAGCCTTTAGATCGCTCTCGACCATCTGGGCGGCAATGGGCCAGCGTTGGGTCCGCTCAGACATCGGCATAGGGCGACCATGTGGCGAAGAGGCTGACCAGTGCCAGCACCACGACCACGAGCATCAGTTCGGCGATGGTGCCACGGCGCAGGGCGTGGAGGGCTTCGTTGCGGTCATTTGTGCCGAGACGGGGCACGAAACGGTAGCGGTTGACCACGGCCAATCCCAGCATCACGACGACGGCGGCGGCTTTCAGGCCAAGCAGGCTCAGATACCACGGGGCGGGGTCGAAGCTGCCTCGGGAGGTCAGGATCAGGGCTGACTTGGCGAGGCCTGTGGCAAAGACCAATGCCACGGCCAGATGACCCCAGCGCGAAAAGCGGCGCAGGACGGGTGCGGTTTCCGGGGTCAGGCGGGCGGTGGACAGGAATGGCAGGATGACCGCCAACCCGCCGACCCAGAACCCGGCCGCCAAAAGGTGCAGAACCGACAGGCCTTGGTGCAAGACCCCAAGATCGCCTGCCGGCAGCACGGCATGTCCGGTCAGCGCGAGGCTGGCAAGGTTCAACCCGGCCATTGCCGCCAGCCAGCGGGGGCGGTCGGCGAGGCTCACCAGCAGCAAAGCGACGGCCAGGGCGATATGTACAGCCCAGACCTGCCCAAAGTGCGATGACGTCAGCAAGGCTATCAGCACGTCGGGATTGAGGGCATCTTGCGGGCCATCGCCGACCAGCCCGGCCACGGACAAAAGCCAGCCGAGGGCGGCGGCCAAGTTCACCACGGCGGCGAGGCGGCTTAGCCTTGCCGCTGTTGGCGAAGAGGCGCGCAAGAGTGTGGGGGGGAAAGCCGCCGCACGCAGGAAGCACGCCCCCCACAACAGCATCGCTGATGCGAACTGCACGAGGCGGCAGAGGATCAGCGCGCTTTCCACCGGGGTTTACTCGACGGTGAAGCTATAGGTGCCGTGTACCTTGTGGCCATCATCCGACAGGGCGTGCCAGTCTACCGTGTAGTCGCCAGCGGCCAAATCGGCGGGGGCCGGAATGGTCAGGGTGGTGCCGTCGGCATCAAGAGCCGCCTCTCCGGTCGCCAGTTCGGCACCGTCCGGGCCTTTGAGCGTGACGCCGGAAAAGGCGAGGGTCACGGACTCGTTGAATGTCAGGGTCAAAGCGGTGGGGGCCGCGACGGTTGCCCCTTCGGTCGGGGTCGCGCTGACCAGACCTGCATGGGCGAAGACGGCGCCGGCTTGCAGCGACAGGGCAAGGGCGAATGCGAGTGTACGTTTCATAGGGATACTCCTGCTGGTCGAGACCAGTCGTGTTGAACGGGGAATATGGGGGTGGCGCGTGCGAGGCGCACGCAGTCAGATCGTCAGATCAGATTGGCAGGGGGGCCTTGGGCATCATGGCCGAGCAAGAGCCGCACCGTCGGCAGCGTGGTGCCGCGTGGCATGGCGCGGATGTAGGTGAAGGCCACCAGCTCTGGTACGGGCGTTGCCATGGCCGCGCCGGGCATTGCGGCCCCACCGGGACAGATCGGGCAGGATGCGTCTGGGCAAGAAGGTTTGCCCTCCGTCTGGCCGCAGATGGTTCCCAAGGGCAGCCCAGCCGCTTGCAACATCTGCGCTGCCTGTTCAGCCCCCAATTCGGCGGAGGTCGGCGCGCGATGGGCCAGTGCAGCAGAGGCCAGCCCAAGGCCGACGAAAATCGTCAGCAGCAGGGACATCAATCTGGAGCGCATCATGGCCATGGCGCATCGCTAGCAGAATAGTCCTGAGGGACCAATAGCCTCGCGCAGGGCTGCGGCCGGGTGCCGCACGGAAGATGTCGTTTTCGTGATAGACCCTGACCCACCGTCGCTGTCATATCGGCGCATGGTGTCGAATGGGTGCAAAGCATCCGGACTTCATCGGGAATGGGACGGGCGGACCGCTGAAGCGGCGCTTTAACCCCAGCCGCCCCCGCGACTGTATGCGGTGAGCGGCCTTCCACTGTGCCACTGGCCCGAAAGGGTCGGGAAGGCGGAAGGTCGCCCAGACCCGCGAGCCAGGAAACCGGCCATGCCTAGCGTAACCCCAAGAGCCGTCGGTGGGACGGCACGGAGAAGTCCATGCATATCGAACCCGGCCTCGTTTCCGAGGCCAAGATCGTCTTGAGCTATGCCACCGCCACGGCGGCTGGCGGCTTTGCCCTGAAACTGGCCTATGACAATGCCGCCCAAAGCGGCGTTCTGTCACTGGCCGCCCGTGCTGCAATTGCGACGGCGGCGGTTTTCACCTTCTTTCAACTGATGCCGCACTATCCGGTGGGTGTGTCAGAGGTGCACCTGATCCTAGGCTCTACCCTGTTCCTGATGCTTGGCGCGGCCCCGGCGGCGCTTGGGCTGGCCTTGGGGTTGCTGTTGCAGGGCATGCTGTTTGAACCGCAGGATATTCCGCAATACGGGATGAACCTGACGACCCTGCTGGTGCCGCTTGTTCGGGCTGAAGATGCTGGCCAATCGGGTGATTGCCCGCGACACCGCCTATGTAGACCTGAAATATGCCCAAGCCTTTGCGCTTTCGACCGCCTATCAGGGTGGCATCGTGGCTTGGGTGGCGTTCTGGGCGATCTATGGTCAGGGCTTCACGGTTGCCAACCTGACCGCCTGCACGACCTTTGGGGCCGCCTATATGCTGGTGGTTCTGATTGAGCCGCTGGTTGACCTTGGCGTGCTGGCGGTTGCCAAGGCGCTGCACCGCAACGGTTCTGGTCTGGTGAACCCCCGGCTTTACGCCGCCTGATCCGGCCCGGCCGAACCCCGGGCCGTCCTGTGCCCGGGGTTTTGCATTGCGACCTTTCGTCCATCCGTCCCCCCTTGCTGAGGCAAGGTTTCACGTGTCAGTTTGCCCGCCATGAATCGTCTGCTTCGCCTTCTGTCCTCTTTGGGGATCATGCTGACCTTGCTGGCTGCGCTATCTTTGGCGGCGGCAGGCGGGGCGCATCGCATTGCCGCGAGTGATGCGGCCCAAGAGGTATTGGCGCAGGTCTTCGGTCAGGATGCCCAAATCTGCGGTGAGGTCGGAGGCAAATCCGGCCTGTCGGAGGAGTGTCCGGTCTGCCATCTGGTCGGGGCCGTGGTTCTGCCGGATGCCACACAAAGCGCCAAAGCGGTTGAATTGCGCTTTGTCGCGGCGGTGGTCCTGCCACGGGCGCAACGGGCTGCGGACACGCCGCTTGACCCTGCACACGGGACGCGCGCACCCCCATCGGTCTGAAGCAAACCTAACAAATCGGTGCTGCACAGGCGGCGCCACAATGCTTCAGTTCAGGATAATCACATGAAAATCATCGCCCTTCTGGCGGCCTTTGCCGCAACGCCCGTGTTCGCAGACACCAAGATCGAAATCCCCTTCACCGCGCAGATTGCGGGTCAGCCGTTCTCTTGCGCGGCCAGCTACGACGGTATTGGCAGCACCAAAACGACGGTCAAGGTGGCTGACTTCCGCGTCTATGTCTCTAACTTCCGGCTGATCGGGAGTGATGGCGCAGAGGTTCCGGTGCAACTCGATCAAGACGGGACATGGCAGCTGGACGGCAGCGCGCTGTTGGATTTCGAAGATGCCACCGCCGCCTGCGCCAATGGTACGCCAGAGACCAACACCATCGTTCGGGGCACGGTGCCGGATGGCAACTATATGGGGCTGGCCTTCGACATCGGCCTGCCGTTTGGGCAAAACCACGGCGATGCGTCGCTCGCGGCCTCACCCCTCAATCTGACCGCGATGTTCTGGAGCTGGCAGGGCGGATATAAGTTCATCAAGATTGACCTGTCCACGTCTGGGCGCCCGCTGCCCGCGCCGATGAAGATGGAGGCGTCGACCGGGATGGATATGAGCGAGGCACCAACGGGCTGGTCGCTGCATCTGGGGTCGACTGGGTGCGCGGCAGATAGCAGGACCAGCGCGCCTGCTGCCGAATGTGCCAACCCC
Source organism: uncultured Alphaproteobacteria bacterium (assembly GCA_963781185.1). Classification (GTDB taxonomy): domain Bacteria; phylum Pseudomonadota; class Alphaproteobacteria; order Rhodobacterales; family Rhodobacteraceae; genus Stagnihabitans. The sequence goes on along the minus strand of CAWAEL010000012.1, from coordinate 54,834 downwards.
AACCGGATTGCCGTGAAGCTGGACGCGTTCATGCCGGGGATGGCGGGGATGGATACCGTGGTGCTGGACCCTGCGCCGGTGCTGGCGGTTTCGGATCTCGACACCAACGCGCCGGATACCTCGCCGGGGTGCATGTCTTTCCCGAAGGATGCCGACTGCGTGGCCGTGATGAACCGTCTCGGCTTGGCCTATGACGGGGTCGCAGGTGGAACCCAGGCCATCGCGTCGCTGCGCTGACATGGCACGGCCTTTTGCCCTTGTGACCGCACTGGCGCTTTGCGCTGGTGCGGCACTGGCTGCGGACGGCTGGCACTGGTCCATCCCGGACTGGCTGCCCGCCCCCCGCGTGCCGGAAGATAACCCGATGTCGGCGGCCAAGGTCGATCTGGGGCGGCATCTGTTCTATGACGCGCGGCTGTCGGCGGATGGCAGCGTGGCCTGTGCCTCTTGCCACGAGCAGGCGCTGGGGTTTGCCGATGGGCGGGCCACCGCCATTGGCATCGACGGGGAAACCGGGACGCGCAACGCGCCGGGGTTGGCCAATGTCGCCTATCTGCCGGTGCTGACATGGGGCAATCCCATGATCGAAAGTCTGGAGCAACATGCGCTGATCCCGATGTTCGGCACCTCACCGGTTGAGATGGGCGGGGCGGGGAAGGAGACGGCGATATTTGCCGCAATCAGCGCCGATCCCTACTATGCCACGGCCTTTCCGGCGGCCTTTCCGGACAAAGGTGGCGTGGTTTCGCTGTTCACCGTCACCCGTGCCCTCGCGGCCTTTCAACGCACGCTGATCAGTGTGGGTTCACCCTATGACCGCTACAAATATGGTGGCGACAAGACGGCCATGACCCCGGCTGCCCTGCGCGGTGAAAACCTGTTCTTTGGTGAAAAGCTGGAGTGTTACCATTGCCACGGCGGTTTCAACTTCACTGACAACCTCGTCACCACCCGGACCCGGATTGTCGAGCGGGCATTTCACAACACCGGCCTGCACGACCCGGTGCCTGTCGGGCAGCGAGGGGATTGCCGCCTTCACGCTGAAGCCGGAGGATATTGGCCGTTTTCGCACGCCGTCGCTGCGCAATGTGGCGGTGACCGGGCCCTATATGCACGACGGTTCCATCGCCACGCTGTCTGAGGCTGCTGGACGCCTATGCCAATGGCGGGCGTTTCCCGGATGTGGCGCAGAAAGACCCGTTGGTGGCAGGGTTCTATATGACCGAAGCGGAGAAGGCTGACGTGATCGCCTTTTTGGAAAGCCTGACCGATGAGGAGTTTCTGACCAATCCCGCCTTCGCGGACCCGTGGACTGCCGCGCATCCCGCCGCCGCGACTAGGGTCATGCCTTGAAGGGTTTAGCGGACGCGGGGATGACCCCGCGTCCACCAATCGGCGTCAGTTCTTGACCGTGTCTTCCAGGAAGAAGCGGCCCAGTGGGTTCTGGTAGAAATTGTCGATATTGGCCTGCGTCACGTTGCGATACGGGCTGTAGTAGAGGTCGAGCCAGTTGACGTCAGCCTTGGCGGTCTTTTGCAGGTCGACATACATCTGTTCGCGCTTTGCCGGATCAGCCTCAATCCGGGCGGCGGCGACGAGGGCTGTCACCTCTGGGTTATTGTAGCGCGTGTAGTAGTTCATGTTCGCATCATTACCGAGAACGAAGGTCGTCTTCTGGTCCGGGTCGAGGATGTCGTTGGTCCAGTAGTTGACCGTGAGGTCATAATCGCCGGCCACCAGCATGTCCCAGGTCTGGCTGGGGTCGATCTTTTCCAGGTTCACGGTCACGCCGGCCTCTGCCAGTTGCTGCTGGACCAGAACGGCGATCTGTTCGTCGACCTCATCGCCCGCATTGACCATGTATTTCAGCGTCAGGTCCGATTCCCCAGCGGCTGCCAGCAATTCCTTGGCCTTGGCCGGATCATGGGGGCGGCGCAGGTTGTCGGCATAGTAGTAGAGCGCGCCTTTGGGAATGTAGGAGTTTGCCTCTTCTCCGATGCCAAAAGTCACGGCCTGCACGATGGCCTGTTTGTCGATTGCATAGTCCAGCGCCTCACGCACTTCTTGCTTGGCCAGTGCGGGATTGCTGTGATTGATTATCATCGAATCCTCGCGGGTCGAGGCGTCGAGCTGGACCTTCAGCTTGGGGTCTGCCTGCAATTCCGCGATGCGCGAGAACGGCACGAAGATCGCTGCATCAAGCTCACCCGCCTGCATCTTCAGCATCCGGGTGTTGTCGTCGGGCACGGAAACCCATTCGACGCCGTCCAGTTTGACGCGGTCAGCTTCCCAGAAGTTCGGGTTCTTTTCCAGGACCACGCGGTCGCCGCGCAGCCATTCCTTGACGATGAAAGCGCCCGAGGCGATGGGGTTTTCTGCATAGGCGGCCTCGCCCATCGACTCCATCCCGGCCTTGGAGACAACCGCGGTGCCGGGCATCGCAAGGGTCGACAGGAAGGGGGCGGAGGGGGTGCTCAGCGTCACCACGAGGGTTTTCGGGTCAGAGGCGTCGAGGTTCGAGATGACCTTATAGGTGTCGGACCACAGTGAGCCTTCGTCGTCGCGGATCCGGGTCAGGGTAAAGGCGGCATCGGCCGAGGTGATCGCTGAACCATCCGAGAATTTGGCGTCGCGCATGGTGAAGGTGTAGGTCAGGCCATCAGGCGACACGGTCCAGCTTTCGGCCAGACCCGGCTCCAGCTTGGTGCCAGAGCGGTCAACGCGGACGAGTTGGTCGTAGACGTTCATGAACACCCAGAAGTCGACGTTCTGGGCGGTCATGATCGGATCGAAGGTCGTGCTGTCTTCGGCGCCGTCCGATGGACAGAACGCCGTCAGCGAGGGCGATGCTGGTGCCGCCCATCAGCAGGGCGAGCGCGGACATCGCGGCGATTTTTACAAACTTGGAATGCATGGTCGTGTAACCTCCATTGGGATCGTTTCTGGTTGGTCGTCCGGGTCGAGCACACAGGACCAGCGCCGTCCGGCGTGTGTCCGTTCTGCGGGGGGTGGGCCACTGCGGCAGGAGGGCAGGGCCCGGGTGCAGCGGGGGTGGAACGCGCAGCCCGCTGGCAATTGCATCGGGCTGGGCGGATCACCGGCCAGCAGTTGCGGCGCCAAGGTGATGTCTGGGTCAATCTCGGGAATAGCACTGATCAGGGCGGCGGTGTAGGGGTGGCGCGGGTTGCGGAACACCTGTTCCGTCGGCCCCTCTTCGACAATCCGGCCGAGATACATCACGGCGACCCGGTCGCAGAGCCTACGCACAATCGCCAGATCATGCGCGATGAAGATCAGGCCCAGTTCCATCCGCGTGCGGAGTTCCATGAACAGATTGATGATCTGCCCCTGGATCGACACGTCAAGTGCCGCCACGCATTCGTCTGCAATGATCATCCGCGGCTCTACCGCCAAGGCGCGCGCGATGCCGATCCGTTGGCACTGACCACCGCTGAGCGAGGCGGGGCGGCGGCTGCCTTGGTCGGGGCCAAGGCCAACCAGCGTCAGCAATTCGTTCACCCGCGCCGGGATGGCATCGGCGGGAACCTTGCGATGGACCTGCAACACCTCGGCAATCGCCTGCGCCGCCGTCAGCTTGGGGTTCAGCGCGCCATAGGGGTCTTGAAACACCATCGCGGTTTCGCGGCGCAGGCGGTCCATGTCCACACGTCTGCCGCCGCTAATCCGAACGCCGTCAAAGCTGACGGTTCCCGAAGTCACCGGCTCCAGCCCCAGAATGGCGCGTCCGAGTGTGCTTTTGCCGCTGCCAGACTCGCCGACCAGCCCGAGCGTTTCACCCGCCCGCAGTGTCAGCGTCACGCTGTTGACGGCCCGCAGGCTCTGGCGGCCAAGGCCCAGCGGTTTGCCGCCGCGCATGGCGAATTCCACGGACAGATCGTCGACCACAAGAAGCGGTGCCTGGCTCATGTCAGTTCCACCATGTTCAACGGGTTGTGGCAGGCCGCGACATGGGCCGCGTGGCCGAGTGTCAGCGGCGGTTGCTGGGTCTTGCAGCGGTCGGTCGCAGCCACGCAGCGCGGATGGAAGCGGCAGCCATCCGGCATCGCCCCGATATTGGGCGGTTGACCGGGGATTGTGTCCAAGAGCCCCTCACCGCCCGCAGAGGTTGGCTGACAGCGGATCAGCCCGGCGGTATAGCGATGCACCGGGGCAGCCAGCACCGCGCGTTTGGGGCCGCGTTCACACAGCCGCCCGCCATACAGCACCGCGATGCTGTCGCAAGTCTGGGCGACGACGCCAAGATCATGGGTGATAAGGATGATCGACAGACCTTGGCTATCGCGCAACTCCATCAGCAGGCGCAGGATCTGGGCCTGCACCGTCACGTCAAGCGCGGTCGTCGGCTCATCCGCGATCAGGACTTGCGGGTTGCAGGCCAGTGCCACGGCGATCATGGCGCGCTGACGCATCCCGCCCGAAAACTCATGCGCGTAGGAGTCTACACGCTGGGCGGGGTCGGGAATGCCGACTTGACGCAGCGCCTCTACCGCGCGGGCGCGGGTTTCGCGGCGAGAGCCACCCTCATGCAGGCGCACTGCCTCAGCTATCTGATCCCCGATGCGCATCACCGGATCAAGATGCGCCGTCGGGTTTTGAAAGATCATCCCGATCTTGCCGCCGCGCACCTGACGCATCTGCGCCTCTGACAGGGTGGACAGGTCTTGTCCCAATAGAGTGACCTTGCCCGCAGCGGTCTGTTTCACGCCATCGGGCAGCAGCCGCATCAGGGCACGGCAGGCGACGGTTTTGCCCGAGCCGCTTTCACCGACGAGACCCAGAATTTCGCCGGGGGCCAAGTCAAAGGACAGATCCTCAACGATGTGCTGACCCTTGCGGGTGACAACGCCCAGACGCTCAACCGACAGGACGGGGGCGGTCATTCGCGCACCCCCAGCCATTCGCCCAGACCATCGGCGATCAGGCTGAACCCGAAGGACAGCACGAGGATCGCGAGGCCGGGGAACGTGGTCATCCACCATGCCTGATTGATGAAACCCTGACCCTCGGCGACCATGATGCCCCATTCCGCCGTCGGTGGCTGCACGCCAAGGCCGAGGTAGCTGATCGAGGCGCCGCCCAGCAGCACCAGAACCATGTCAGACATCGAAAACACGATGGAGTTGACCAGCGCGTTGGGCAGCAGATGCCGGAACATGATCCGGCGGTGGCTGTAGCCAAGGCTGCGGGCGGCCAGCACGAAATCGGCGTTTTTCAGGACGAGGATCTGCGCCCGGATCAGCCGCGCATAGGACACCCAGCCGACCAGCGCGAGCGCGATGTAAAAGCTTTTCAACCCCGGCCCGAGGATCGCGATGATGGCGATGATCAGCACTAGGTAGGGAAAGGCCAGCACCACATCCACGATCCGCATGAATATGGTGTCGATCACCCCGCCGAAATAACCCGCGACCGTGCCGATTGTGGTGCCGATCATGAATGGAAAGATCACACCGAGAAAAGCGATTTGCAGATCGACCCGCCCGGCCCAGATGACCCTGCTCAGGACGTCGCGGCCGAAATTGTCGGTGCCGAAGAGATGCGCCGCGTTTGGTGCGGCAAGTCGCGCTGTGCCGTCCTGAAAGATCGGGTCGTAGGGGGCGACCAGCGGTGCTGCCAGTGCCATCAGCACGACCGCCGCAAAGATTGCCAAACCGGTGAACAGCGTCGTGCGGCCAGCGAAGGGGCGCAGGATGGCAGGGCGCTCTCGCAGGGTCAGCGCGGTCATAGTTTCACCCTTGGATCTGCGGCCACGGTCAGGATGTCGGCCAGAAAGTTCACCAGCACGGTGGCCACGGCAAAGACCATCGCCACCGCCTGCACCACCATGTAATCGCGTGAGAAAATCCCGCGGACCAGCAGTTGCCCCATGCCCGGAATGGCAAAGACGCTTTCCACGATGACGGTGCCGCCGATCAGCCAGCCGATGTTCACCGCCAGCAAATTCAGCGTCGGCACCAAGGCGTTGGGCATGGCGTGTCGCCAGAATACGCCGGACTCGGACAGCCCTCGTGCCCGCGCCGCCGTGGCGTGATCAGACGTGAGTTGCGCGATCAGACTGGCCCGCAGGCTGCGCGTCAGAACCGCCGACAGTGACAGGGCGATCGTCGTGCAGGGCAGCACCAGATGCGACAGCTTTTCAGGAAACGTCCGGCCATAACCCGCGACCGGCAGCCAGTCGAGTTTGACGCTGAACACGATCATCAGCATCAGCGCGATCCAGAACGATGGCGTGCCGAGGCCGATGGTTGATACCAGTCGCACGCCCTGATCGGCCACCGTGCCACGGCGCCGCGCGGCGATGGTCGCCATCGGGATCGCGATCAGGAGTGACAGCAGCACCGCGCCAGCGACCAGCGCCAAGGTCGGCTCTATCCGGGTCACGATCAGCTTCAGCACGTCGGTCTTGTAGACGATGGATTTCCCCATCTCACCGTTGAAGACGTTCTTGACGAAATAGAAGTATTGCAGCCAGATCGGCTGATCCAAGCCATATTGGGCCCGGATGTTGGCGAGGGCTGTGGGCGTGGCGCGGGTGCCCAGCAGCATTCGGGCCGGGTCGCCGGGGATCAGGCGGACCAGAACGAAGGTGATGACGCTGATCCCGAACAGGACAGGCAGGAATTGCAACGGGCGGAACAGGACGAAACGGTACCGGTGCATCAGCGTATCACCAGCAAGATGCGGCGCGCGCATCGGCCCCAGAAAACCAACTGCTTATGCATCATGCTGCCAGATTCCGTTTCAGAAAGTCGATGAGCACCGGGTAATAGGCGTCGGGCTCTTCATAAAACGGCATATGGGAGGAGTTGGGGAAAACCTTGATCTCAGCCTGCGCCATGTGCTGCTTCATGCGCAGCGAACAGGCCGGCGTCAGTTCGTCATGCTGGCCGCACAGGATCAGCGCGGGTACGGTGATCCGGTGCAGATCCGGCACCCGGTTCCAGTCCTTGAGGTTGCCGGTATAGAGAAACTCATTAGGTCCCTGCATCGTCGTGTAGGGCCCCATGTTCCAATCGCCGAGGGAGCGGTTGACCGGGTCGGGCCAAGTGTCCAGACGACAGACATGCCGGTAGTTCAACAGCGTCACGGCGGCGGCGTAGGCCGGGTGGTCAAAACGCCCCTCAGCCTCAAATCGCTGCATCATCGCAACCGTCTCTGGCCCGAGTGCGTCGCGCAGGCGGTGCAGTTCCGAGACCAGATGCGGCATATCGGCGTTGGTGTCGGCCAAGGTGATGGTCTTTAACGCTTGCGGGTGGGTCAGCGCGTAGTCGATGCCCAGCCAACCGCCCCACGAATGGCCCAGCAGATGCACGCGGCCAAGGTTCAGCGCCTGACGCACGGCCTCTGTCTCGGCGACATAGCGGTCTATCGTCCACAAGGCCGGGTCGGTCGGCCGAGTTGAGGCACCGGTGCCGAGTTGATCGAAGGCTATGACGCGAAAGCCTTCGTCGGTCAGGCAACTATGCGCCTCACGCAGATAATCGCAGGGCAGGCCCGGTCCGCCATTCAGGCAAAGCAGGACGTTGTCGCCCTCACCAAAGTCATAAACGATGACCGTCCCGCCCTCGACCGAAACCTCATGCGTTCTGTCGGCTGTGATCTCACGCCACATGGTTTTTCCCATCCCCGGCCCAAACATGTCATCTACTGTAGTTCTTATACAGTAGTACGAAAGGCGGTCAGAAGGTCAGATTGGCGGAATACCGGGATTATGTCCAGCGTTGTGCAAAAATTGGGCAATAGGCTGTAAATAGAGCGGAAACCGTATCGTGTCGGTTGAATTGCCGGCCACGCTTCGTTGCCCCGGGATGGGTGGAGTTGTGGGTGCGTCCGTGCTGCATCATCTGGCGAAACTGGGTTGGAAAGACCTGTGCCTGATTGAACGTGATGTGCTGACGGCTGGGAGGTGGTGACGGAAAAGGCCACGATCCGGGCGGAGCATGTCGTCAACGCTGCCGGGTTGTGGGTCAAGCAGGTTGGGCGCATGGATGATCCACGGCGAGCCTGAGGCGGATGTCTATGGCATGGACGTGGCGCGCTACGGCGACTACGCCCGGAACAGGCGCTTCATCAAGGAAACCACCGGGCAGTCCTACACCCGCCGTTTCGTGTTGACCTATCCCAACGAACAATTGCCAGCCGGTCGCCCGCTGAAAATGTCTGCGGCCCATTCAGAGATGACCGCGGCGACAGTCATCATCCAGTCGGCAGGTTGGCTGGAAAGCGGTCTGAGCGTGTCTTTTGGAAAGCTGGTGACGGGAACTGGCTGGCAGCGGGCTGCCGGAAAGCTGGCCGAAGAGTGAACGCACGCCGATCCTGGCCCGCGATGACCTTGAGCAGAAGGCTATGGTCGGCAATGTGAAGGTGACGCGCGAGGATTGGCTTATTCTGGCGCGCAACGCGCGGTCGCTTGTCACAAATTGCACTTTGCCCGCCGCTGACATCAATGCCGCCGTCTGCAATTCCTTTGGCTGTTTCATTGATCCCAAGCTGTTCGATCGGGGGTTGGATTTCGCGGTGCGGGAATGGGCGCGCCGATGAGCGTGCGTGTGGAGCGGTTGGCGGGTTTCCTCAAAGGCTTCACCGGGCAAGACCCAGCGCCTGAGCTTGTTGCCGATTTCATGGTGTTTGCGACAGAAACGGGAACCTGAACGAAGGTGCGGACCAATGGACTACACCCGGTCTCTTCATGGCGAAGAGAGGAACCATTTGCGTAGGCGTTCTATCTTTGGAATGCCAACTTTCGATTCTGGGGTCAGCAAATAGTAGCCGCTGGTCGTTGAGGCCTCAAATTCATGGACCTTGATCAGACTGCCTGAGGCGAGCTCTTTCTTGACCAACACTTCGGGAATGATCGCGATGCCGTGGCCGCCCTTTGTGGCGTCGATCAGCATTTCGAATTGGCTGAAAATGGGTCCGATGATCTTACGCGATAGCTTTAGACCCTGACTGGAAAACCAGATGTCCCACGACAACGGTCGCGTCGAATGCTGCAGAATTCGCAGGTCGAGCAGGGCGAATGGATCCGAGAATTGCTGCGGGACATGCGTGGGGCTGCCCACCACGACCAGCGCCTCGCCCATCAGGAAATCTGCCCTGTAGCCTTTCCACGGCGCATCGCCCTGAACGATCGCCAAATCCACCAAGCTGGGGTCGATTTCCGAATTGTTGAGGTATGTCACCAGATTCAGCGATTGCCGCAGGTTTTCATTCTCTAACTGCATGATCTTTGGCATCAACCATCGGCTGCCAAGCGTGGGATAGACGCCGACATTGATGGAACCATCGACGCTGTCATGAGACCGGGTTTTCAGGATGGTGAGTTCGATCTGCTCTAGCAGCGGCGACAGATTTGCCAGCAACGTGGTTCCCGCTGAGGTCAGCTTGACCCGTTGTTTGGTGCGGACAAACAGGGATTGCCCGACAAAAGCCTCTAGAATCTGGATCTGCCGACTGACGGCGCTTTGGGTGATATTTGTGTCTTCGGCGGCGCGGGCGAAATTCTCACTACGCGCGGCGGCTTCAAAACACAGCATGGCGGTTATCGAGGGGATGCGGCGGCGAACGGTTCACACTCCTGCAGAAGTTTGGCAAGTTAATCTCATTTCGCGATCATATCATTCTGAGACAGCGCTTTTTGTCAAGGTAGATTGCGGATACTCATTCCAACAGATCATCATGAGGAGGCTGGACAATGGACCTGAACACGCTCTCTGTTGCGCTGTCGGACGACCGGGCTGGCGCCCCATTTGGCATCGCGCGCGGTGATCTCACTTTCGGGGCCGATCCTGACCGTCCCCTCCCCTCAGGGCGGCATGGATCACCAAAACCCTGCGGAAATTGCCAGACCTGCAAATGCCGCACCAAACCTGCTTCCCCTTCAAACCTGCAAGAGAGTGTCTGATATGGCCGCCCATCTTTCCCTTCGGGGCACCGCAATGATTGAGCTTTCAAACGCAGCAGCCGTCTTTGCGGGTGCCATCAAAATCAGGATGGATGCCGTGAAAGCATGGCAGCAGCGGCGCCAAACGCTGCGGATGCTTTGCGCGCTGGGCCCGGACCAACTGGCGGATATCGGTCTTACGACTTTCGATCTTGATGGGGTCAGCAAGGCGGGGCGCCATCGTGTGTAGAGCCAGAGGCCGCCCGGCAATGCCGTGAGCCCCGACAATTCTTGGGGCATTGAGGCCCTTTTTTTTGCGATAACCCTGAGGTTTGCAGTGCTATTTCTGGCTGGCCTGACTTTTGAAAGATAGAAAATGAAAACTCACGCCCAAGCGGTTGTCATCGGTGGTGGCCTCATCGGTTGTTCGATCCTGTACCATCTTGCCAAACTGGGTTGGACAGATGTCGTGCTGCTGGAGCGCAGTGAATTGACCTCTGGGTCAACGTGGCATGCGGCCGCGAACATTCATGGCCTGCACGACAGCACCAATATCAGCCGTCTTCAGCACTATACGATGACGCTGTACAAAAACTTGGAGCAGGAAACCGGCCAAAGCTGTGGTGTGTTTCAGCCGGGGTCATTGTACCTCGCCCAAACCGCCGAGCGGGAGCATCAGCTGCGCCTGCAAGAGGCGAAGGCGCGGTACTACGGGATGAATTTCCACGAGGTTAGCCGGGAAGAGGCGCAGCGTTTGCACCCGCTGGTGAACTATGACGGCATCCGCTGCATCATGTTTGAGCCCGATGGCGGCAATGTTGACCCTTCGGGGGTCACGATGGCCTATGCGGCGGGTGCGCGGCAGCTTGGCGCGGAGATTGAGCGTTTCTGTCCGGTGACGGCGACCGAGCAGCAGGCGGATGGCAGTTGGATCGTCAGAACCGCCAAGGGTGATATCCATACGCAATGGGTTGTGAACGCGGCAGGGCTGTGGGGCCGGGAGGTCGCCGCAATGGCGGGGATCAAGCTGCCGCTGCAACCGACCGAGCATCAGTACCTTGTCACCGAGGCGCTGCCAGAGATTGAGAAACTCGACCGCCGTCTGCCGTCTGTTGCGGACCGTGATGGCGAATACTACCTGCGTCAGGAAGGCAACGGGTTGCTGATTGGCGCCTATGAAAAAGACGTGCGTCTTTGGGCAGAGGGCGGCACGCCGCAGGGCTTTGGGCATGAATTGTTTGGCGATGATCTGGAGCGGATCATGGAAAACATCATGCGTGCGATGGACCGGGTTCCCTCAGCGGCCAAGGCGGGCGTGAAGCGTGTCATCAATGGTCCGATGATCTGGTCGCCAGACTCCAACGCTCTGTTCGGTCCGGTGCCAGAGTTGCGCAACTATTTCTGCTGTACTGGGATCATTCCGGGCTTCTCGCAATCCGGCGGTCTGGGCCTGATGTCGGCGCAGTGGATCATCGACGGTGAGTCGAAATATGACATGTTTTCCTGGGATCTGGCGCGCTTTGACGATTGGGCGGATGAGCGGTTCACCAAGGCGCGGGTGAAGGATCAATACGCGCATCGCTTCAAAATCCACTTCCCGAATGAAGAGCGCGCGGCTGGTCGGCCCGCCCGTGTGCGTCCGGCTTATGAGATGTGCAAATCCTTGGGTGCGGTCTTCGGCATGAACTGCGGCTGGGAGCATCCGCTGTGGTTTGCGGGTGAAGAGGGCGTTGCAGAGACCAACGGTTTCACCCGTCAGAATTGGTTTGAGCCGGTTGCCCGCGAAACCAAGATGCTGCGTGATGCCGTGGGTGTCATCGATATTTCGAACTATGCCAATTACACGGTCAAGGGACCGGGGGCTGCTGATTGGCTGAATGCGGTCTTGGCCAACAGGATGCCCAGTGAGATTGGCCGCTCTTGTCTGACGCCGTTGATTGGGGTGCGCGGTGGTGTGGCGGGGGACTTCACTGTCACCAAGGTTGCCGAAGACAGCTTCATGATGATCGGCTCTGGCATGGCAGAGCGGTACCACCAGCGGTTCTTCAACGCGGTGCCGCTGCCGAAAGACACAACTTTCGCCATCGAGACCAACAATATCTGCGGCTATAACATTGCGGGTCCGCAATCGCGGGCCGTCTTGCAGCGCCTGACCAATGCCGACTTGTCGAAAGAGGCGTTCCGTTTCATGCGGTCGCAGGTGATCACTGTGGCGGGTGTTGAATGCCTGGCGCTGCGGGTCAGCTTTACCGGCGATCTGGGTTGGGAACTGCATTGTAAGGCTGAGGATCAGGTCACGCTCTATTCGGCGTTGCTAGAGGCGGCGAAGGCGTTTGATGGTGGGCCAGTGGGCAGTCGTGCGCTTGGCTGCCTGCGGATCGAAAAGGGCTATGGCAGCTGGGGTCGTGAATACAGCCCGGAGTATTGGCCGCAGGAGGTTGGACTTGCGGGATTGGTCAAGCTCGACAAGGATTTCCTGAACAAGGGCGCGTACCTCGCGCTCAAAGACAATCCGCCGCGTGAAATGCTGACCTCTTTCAGCATTGAGGTGACGGATGATGCGGATGCCACCGGCGGGGAGCCGATTTTCCTTCCCGATGGCACGCCGATTGGCCGCGTAACCTCGGGCGCCTATGGGGCGTCGGTCGGGCTGTCGCTTGCGCTTGGCTTCGTGAAAACTGGCAGTGTCAATCCGGGTGACGCGGTTGAGGTTTATGTCCTTGGGCAAGCCACACAAGGGGACGGTTCTGGGCGCTGCGCCGTTCGATCCCGAAGGGGCGCGATTGCGCAGCTAGAGCGTGTCGCGTCAAATCGAATTCACATTGCCCCCCGAACGCGATTGCTGCCGCAATCTCTGCCTCGGTGAGCAAAATGAATACTCGAATCCAATCGAACGTGACACGCTCTAAATCAACGCGGCTGGCCCATTGCAGGTTCAAACCTCAGAGCTGTTGGGCCAGCCAATCCAGAAAACGATCTGCCAGCTTGCGCGACAGCTTGCTGGTGTTGGTGACATAGCAACCCCAAGGGCTATCGATGTCGAGTGCCAGCGGTTCCTTCAGCAAGCCCCGGTTCAGGTGCGTCTGGATCAAAGAGCGAGGGACGACCGCGCAACCCAAACCATGGCCCGCAAGTTCCATCGCGACGTTCAGCGAATTGGTCTGCGACCCGCCAGCGAACCCCAGTTTAGGCAGGCCCAAATGGGAGGCGACCAAGGGCCAGTAGTTTGACCTTCCGAGGATGTGGATCAGATGGGCCGCTTCCAGATCGGCGGCATTGGCGATCGCAAGCCCGTTCACCTCATACGTCGGTGCGCAAACCACGGCCAATTTGTCTTGCCACAAGAAGCGCGCGTCCTCACTGATCTCTTCATTGCGTTGAAATCTGAAGCAAATATCGGCCATCAGCGGTTCACGCTCAAGCCAGATGTTGCCGTGGATTGTAAACTCCAGTTCCGGGTTCAGCTTTGAAAACTGGGCGATCCGCGGGGCAAGCCAGTTTTCTGCAAGGCTGACAGGGCATGAAATAGACAGCTTTTTCGCGTGGCGGGCGGCGGCAATAGACTCAGTTGCCGCATCGATCTGCTGGAGCGCGAGCTGCACCGTTGGATAATAGGCCATGCCGAGTTCGTTCAGTTCGAGGCTGCGCGGATGCCGGATAAACAGGGGGCGGCCAATGAATTCCTCCAGCGACCTGACATGGTTGCTGATGGCCGCCTGCGTGTAGCCCAATTCCTCTGCCGCAGCCGTAAAACTTTGGTTTCGAGCGGCAGCCTCAAAAGAGCGGATGAGGCTGAGGTTTGGAGAAAAGTTCACAAGCTGCCCGCCTTATGTTGATTTCCGTGGATGTTCGACCACTTGGGTCTGCAAAATCCGGGTCTTAGACCCAAGTTTCCGCGTGGGACTGACACGCCTGTTTCCTCTATTTCCTTACAACTGAAAAGCGCCTTTTCGGGCGGCGCCAGTTGCAATTCGATCTGAAGGAACCACACATCATGGCACGCGAAGGCAGAACTGGTGGACGCAAGGGCAAGTCGGGTCGCTCGGACGGAATGATAGAGCAACTGCCTTGGCAGCAAACGCGGATGATCTACAGCCCGATGGCGCTGCTGGATGAAGACCAGATGCAGCGGCTGCATGATACGTCGATGCGCATACTGTCCGAGGCCGGGATCCGCGTGATGGGCGAGCGGGTGGTTTCCCTATTCAAAGCCGCTGGCGCAAAGGTCGACCCTGAGACGATGACGATCTTCATTGACGAAAGCATCGTGAATGAGGCGCTGAAGACGGTACCGAAGACCTTCACCATGACCTCTCGCAACCCAGCGAAAGTCTTGGAAATGGGGGGCAATGCGATCAATTTTGGTTTGGTCGCCGGTCCGCCGAATGTGCATGATTGTGAACGTGGTCGTCGGTCAGGAAACTACGACGACTACTGCAATTTCATCAAGCTGGCGCATCACTTCAACGCGATGAACATCATCGGGAACCAAGTGACGGCCCCGATGGAATTGCCCGCAAACAACCGCCACCTTGATACCTATCACGCAAACCTCGTTTACAGCGATCTGACCTTTCACTGCACCGCGATCGGACGTGGGCGGGCGATGGATGGCATCAACATGACGGCCATCAGTCGCGGTATCACGCCTGATCAGATGCGCGCTGCGCCGGGTGTGACCACGATCATCTCCGTCAACTCGCCGCGTTTGCTAGATGATGCGATGTGCGAAGGGTTGATGGCGATGGCCGAATATGGCCAGCCGGTTTCCATCACGCCATTTACGCTCATGGGGGCGATGACGCCGGTTTCGTTGCCCGCAGCCATGGCACAGCAAAATGCCGAGGCGCTCTTTGGCATCGTCCTGACCCAGTTGGTCAACCCCGGTACGCCGGTGATGTACGGGGCCTTCACCTCCAACGTCGATATGCGTTCGGGCGCGCCTGCGTTTGGGACGCCGGAAAATGCCAAGGCGAATGTCATCGCTGGCCAGTTGGCGCGGCGCTACAGCATTCCGTACCGGACCTCTAATGCCAATGCGTCGAACGTCGTGGACCTGCAGGCCACCTATGAGACGATGATGTCGACTTGGGGTGCGGTTCTGGGTGGGGCGAACCTGATTTACCACGCTGCAGGCTGGATGGAGGGCGGGCTAACCGCTTCTTATGAAAAGTTCATCCTGGATGTCGAAATCATTCAAAACATGCAGGAATTTCTGAAGCCAATCAAATTCGATGACGACGAGCTTGGGCTTGAGGCGATCAAAGCGGTGCCAACGGGCGGCCATTTCTTTGGCAGCGAACACACGATGGCGCGCTACGAAACTGCGTTTTACAGACCCATTCTTTCGGACTGGCAGAATTATGAGGCTTGGGAAGAAGGCGGCGCCAAGGACGCGCTGCAACGCGCAACCGCGATCTGGAAAAAAGCGCTGAATGAGTATGAGCAGCCTGCGATGGACCCTGCTGTGCGTGAGGCGCTGGATGCCTATGTGGCGCATCGCAAGGAAGAGATCGGACACGGCGAGCCGTAGTGGGAACGAAGGGGCAGGGTGCCGGAATGATGCATGATACCATCAGCTTGACGCAACCCGGCAGCGGGTTTCCTCCAGTAAGAATTAGCATCCTGTTGGTGCCCGGTTTTTCGCTGTTGTCCTTGACCTCGGCGCTGGAGACGATGCGCGTTGCCAACCGCGTGTGCGGCGGCAAGGTGTTTGAGTGGTCGCTCTGCTCTGACGACGCGGCGCCAGTGGTCTCGTCCTTGGGCATGCCGATCCCGGTCAATTCTGAACCGCCAGAGATCTGCCGCGCCGATGTCGCGATCGTTTGCAGCGGGGTTGATGTTGAGCAAAATGGATCACTCAAAACACTGAACTGGCTGCGCCGTGCGGCCCGGCAGGGGGCTTTGACGGGCGGGCTGTGCACTGGCGCCTATCTGATGGCAGAGGCGGGCATTCTGGTTGGTCACAAGGCGACAATTCATTGGGAAAACCAAGCCAGTTTTCGGGAACGGTTCTTTGAGGTCGACCTTGTGAATTCGCCCACGGTTATTGACCGGACGCGGTTCAGCACGGCAGGCGGCACATCGTCGATTGACCTGATCTTGCTGTTGATCCGTGACCGGCTTGGCGATGCCCAACGGGACAATGTTGCCGCCCATATGCTTTACACGAAGATCCACACCTTGCAGGGAAATTCCGGGATATCGCCGCCTGATCAGTTGAAAATCAACAATGTAAAGCTGTTGAAGGTCATTCGCGCGATGGAAGCGTCAATCGAAAATCCAGTAGAGATGCGGGATTTGGCCGCTTTGATGAATGTATCAGTCCGCCAGTTGGAACGCTCCTTCCGCAAGGAAATCGGGCTTTCGCCGAACCGCTACTATTCGCGGATGCGGATTGAGCGGGCGCATCAGTTGATAGTCCAGACGGAGCTTAGTATTACAGAAATCGGCGTGGCTTGCGGCTTCAGTTCGAACAGCGCGTTTTCCAAGAAGTTCCGTGAGGCTTTCGGCATCACACCCCACTCGGTCCGCCGTTCTGCGGCTCCCAAGGGGTCTTGTGCAGCGCCCACACGACATCATCGAGAAATCTCATTAAGTCATGAGAACATGCGTCTATGACCGTTCGCGCCCGGGCCGCTAGGTTGGCGCGACCACGGCGCGACGCCCAATCAAACAAAAAATCTCCAACAGTCAGAGGGAAGAACATGATCAATCAACGTAGGGCTTTCTTGAAGCTTGCATTCTGCGCGACGCTGGCAATGTCGGGTACCATGGCGCAGGCCGGGGCGACACTGGACAGTATCACCTCTGGTGGTGTGCTGAAGGTCGCAACCGATGCGAACTGGGCGCCCCAGTCGTTCTTGAACGACAAGAACGAAATGGATGGCTTTGACGTCGAAGTCGCCCGCGAAATCGCGACCCGGCTTGGCGTTACTGTCGAATTCGTCACCCCGGCTTGGGACATCATCACTGCCGGGAACTGGAATGGCCGTTGGCATATGTCGGTTGGATCGATGACGCCAACCAAGAGCCGCGCAGAAGTGCTGAGCTTCCCCGCCGTGTATTATTACACCCCTGCGACGGCAGTCGTGCATGCGGATAGCGCGGCAACTTCCTTGTCCGATCTTGATGGTAAAGTCGTCGGCGCCACAACCAGCAGCACATTCGAGTTCTATCTTCAGAAAGACCTGACCATTGATGCGGTTGACGTGCCCGCTTTCGAATATCAGATCACGCCGGGCGAAATCCGGTCCTACAAGGACTCGATCGCTGTGCTGGACGATCTTCGTATTGGCGACGGTGCCCGGCTGGATGGGGCGGTCGCCTCGCTTCCTGCCGTACTGAGCGCTATCGAGAGTGGCTATCCGATCAAAGTACTTGGTGAGCCGGTCTTCTACGAGCCCTTGGCGATTGCGATTGATCGCGGCGACGATGAACTGGCGGCGAAAATCGCCGAGATCGTCACGGCGATGCGTGAAGACGGTACTTTGTCCGCGCTGTCAACGAAGTGGTACGGCGTCGACTACTCGTCGACCAACTAAGTCCTTCCACCTTCTGGCCCGACCTGACCTGTTCTGGTCGGGCCATTGCAAGGAGACCCTATGCTGTATCAGGATACTGTGCTCACTGAACGGTTGGTCCATAAACCCAGATTTGTCCTGTGGTTCTTGGCCGCCGCCTTCCTCTTCTTTAGCCTGTTCAATCTTGCAAATACGCTGTTCGGCGACCTGATGCGGCCCGTGATTGGCGAGCCCGTCGACTCTGGGCTGTTCGGGCGGTTGTCTGTTGGCTTTGTTCTGGCGCTATTGCTGACTTTGAATGTTGTCCTGATCGGTTTCTTGCGGTTTCGTCTGCAAGTGCTTGTCGTCTGGCTGCAATTGCTGACGCTGTTCATGGCCTTTTTCTACGGCTTCAATCTGAGCTTTGAGTTCATTCAGTCAAAGATCTGGTTCATGGTCAGTCAGGGCGTCTTCACGACGCTGTATGTCTCGGCAATATCGATCACCCTTGCGTCAATCCTTGCAATTGTGGGGGCAGTGGCCAAGCTGTCCTCCAACGGTTTTGCCTACGCAATCGCCAGCTTTTACACCTCATTCTTCCGCGGCCTGCCCCTTTTGATGCAGGTCTATCTGATCTACCTTGGGCTGCCGCAGCTTGGCTATGTGATTGACGCGGTGCCGGCCGGCATCCTTGCGCTGACGCTGTGCTATGGCGCCTATATGACCGAGATTTTTCGGGCGGGCATTCAGTCCGTCTCAAAGGGTCAATGGGAAGCATCCCGCTCTATGGGCTTTAAGTTCGGCTTGACGATGTGGCGGATTATTCTGCCGCAAGCTTTGCCGCTGATCATTCCCCCCACCGGCAACCAGTTCATCGCAATGCTCAAGGACAGTTCGTTGGTGTCGATCATTGGGGTGTGGGAATTGATGTTCCTTGCCCGGACGTTGGGCGCCAAAGACTTCCGCCATATGGAAATGCTTATCACGGCGGCAATGATCTATTGGGTCATGTCGATTTGCCTGGAAGTCATCCAGAGCCGTATTGAGCGCCATTTCCGCACCCAAAGCCACTGAGGAGCATAGTCATGACAATCCCGATTATCCAAATGACGGGCGTGAACAAGTGGTACGGAACCTATCAGGCGCTGACGGACGTCAACTTCAGCGTCAATGAGGGCGAGCGTATCGTCGTCTGCGGCCCGTCCGGGTCTGGCAAGTCAACGATGATCCGCACGTTGAACTGGTTGGAGGCACACCAAGAGGGGACGATCATCGTCAACGGTCATGAGCTTCACAATCGGATGAAGAACATCGACCAAGTGCGGATGGAAATCGGGATGGTTTTTCAGCACTTCAACCTTTTTCCCCATATGACCGTGAAAGAAAACCTCATGGCGGGGCCGATGTGGGTGCGTGGGATCGACAAGAAGACGGCTGCCGAAACTGCTTTGAAGTTTCTGGAACGTGTTCACATTCCGGAACAGGCGAATAAATATCCGGGCCAGCTTTCTGGGGGTCAGCAGCAACGCGTCGCGATCGCACGATCCCTGTGCATGAACCCGAAGGTCATGCTGTTCGACGAGCCGACGTCTGCGCTGGACCCGGAGATGGTGTCAGAGGTTCTCGATACGATGATCGAATTGGCGCATGATGGCATGACAATGGTTTGCGTTACGCATGAGATGGGTTTTGCGAAGGCCGTCGCCAATCGGGTGATTTTCATGGATGCCGGGCGCATTGTTGAAGAGAATGAGCCGGTTTCGTTCTTTGAAAACCCGCAGAATGATCGGACCAAGCTTTTCCTGAGCCAGATCCTGCACCACTGAAATCGCAGGGTTTTGGCGCGGGCAGCAAAATTGATCTAATTTTCTCAGGAAGTCATGCAGAAAGTCAGATATTCGTCCGCCCGCATTTCTGTCTAAATGACCCAAGAACATCCCCCTTAAAGACGGAGCTTTCGATGACTTTCGTGCCCAAGTTCGTTGACGCTGATGTGGCGAGAATTGCTGAAGCCATGGCGACCCATCTTCCCACGGATCGGGTTGCGGAATTTGTTCCGTGCCCCGGAATCATCCGGCTTGATCTGAAATTCGACATCGTAAAGCTGAAGGAGGCTTTGGAAGAGTGTCTCAAGCGGGAAGACATGATGGGCGGTATGCAGGACAAGGGTTTTGCCGCTTTGCCATTGACCCAGCGCCCCGGCCAAACCGAATGGACGGCCAATGACCTGTCGGGCCGCTACTGGCTGCGGGCTGATGACCGCTATGTCGAAGAGCCCCGTGAAGACCTGGTGCCAGAGATCGACTTTTCGGAATTCAATCCGAAGTTCAAGGGTACCTATTTCGAATATGTGCATGAAGAGCTGGCCAAGCGCTTCCCAATTGGCCGGACCCGCGTTCTGTCCAAGGGGCTTTACAACTGCAACTCCTGGCACCGCGATCCTGAGCCGCGTCTGCATATTCCGGTCATCTCGAACCCCGGCTCTTTGTTTGTCGTCAACCATCATGTGACGCACTTGCCGGCTGATGGCTCGGTCTATTTCACCGATACGCGGGGCTATCACACCGCACTGAACGGCGGCGAAACCCGTCGGGTGCATGTGGTTGCAGCCTTGGCTTATGAGCAAGTAACCGAATGAGCCTCTATGGGGCCTCCCCAATCGCAGATGCGGGCATTGCCTGCATCTGCGACATGCGCAGCGATACGCTGACCAAGCCAAGCGCAGGAATGCGCTTGGCAATGTCTGAAGCCGAAGTGGGCGATGATGTCTACGGCGAAGACCCTACGGTTGCCCGGTTGGAAGCCAGCTTGGCTGAAATGCTGGGCAAGGACGCGGCAGTGTTCTTTCCTACGGGCACGCAAAGCAACCTCGCGGCCTTGATGGCCCATTGTGGCCGGGGTGATGAGGTTGTGGTCGGCAACGGCTATCACATCTATTGCGACGAGGCGGCTGGGGCATCGGTTCTGGCCGGTATCTCAATGTGCCCGATTGCTGTTGATCCTGACGGGGGTGTTTCGCCGGAAAGCGTCACAAGCGCGGTCAAGGTTGATGATCCGCATTACGCCCGCAGCAGGTTGCTCTGCCTGGAAAACACCGTTGGCGGGCGGGTTGTCAGTCTGCCCCGCATCACCGCTGCTTGCGACGCCGCACGGCGGGCAGGGTTGGCGGTGCATCTGGATGGCGCGCGGTTTTTCAACGCCATCACGGCGCTTGGCTGCACGGCGGCAGAGCTTGCCGCGCCGTTTGACACCATTTCCGTTTGCCTGTCCAAGGGCTTGGGCACGCCTGCGGGGTCTGTCTTGGTTGGGCCTGCCGCACTGATGGGGCAAATCAAGCGCAATCGGAAAATCCTTGGCGGGGCGATGCGGCAATCCGGGGTGCTGGCTGCTGCGGGTCTTTATGCGCTGACGCATCACCTGCCGCTGCTTCGCGCAGATCATGACAGGGCTGCGCGGCTTGCGGCGGTCTTGCGGGGGCTGAATATCGGCACCGTCGCATCGGACACCAACATGATTTTCCTGAGACCGGCGGTTGAGGATCACGCAGCGCTGATTGCCCATATGGGGCGGCATGGCGTTAAGATTGGCGGGCAGTCTCCAGCGATCCGGATGGTCTTGCACCGGGACGTTGACGATGCAGCACTCGCCGCCGCCATCGCTGGATTCGAATCTTTTTCAAAGCGGGAACCGAACTGATGAAAGACACGCACATGCAAAACCCGGTCGCCTTTATTCTGGAAACCCGCTTTGAGGATTTGCCAAAGGATGTCGTTCGGGACGCGATCCGGGCGTTGATCGACACCTTGGGGGTTGCTGCGGCAGCGTCGGAAACCAAGATGTCGCGGATCATTCATAACCATGCCGCCAGTCAGTTTGGCGGTGGGACGGCGACGCTTTGGCAAGACGGGCGGAAGGTGAGCCCGGCTGGTGCGGCGTTGGCCAATGGGGTCAGCATTGACTCTATTGACGCGCATGATGGCCATAAGCTGACCAAGGGGCATGTCGGTTGCGGCGTCATACCCGCAGCCATCAGCGTATTTGAGAATGAAGGGCTGAGTG
Organism: uncultured Alphaproteobacteria bacterium; assembly: GCA_963781185.1. Taxonomy (GTDB): domain Bacteria; phylum Pseudomonadota; class Alphaproteobacteria; order Rhodobacterales; family Rhodobacteraceae; genus Stagnihabitans. The sequence continues at coordinate 33,369 of CAWAEL010000012.1, read as the reverse complement.
ATCCGCTTGAATTCCTGACGACGATCACAATCGGTTATGAGATTGGCACCCGGGCGGGCATCGCCCTTCACAAAAGCGCCTGCGATTATCACACCTCGGGCGCTTGGGTTGCGCTCGCGGCGGCGGCGATGACGGCGCGTTCGTTGGGGCTGGATGCCGAGCTTACGCGTGAGGCATTGGGGATTGCAGAGTTTCACGGCCCACGCAGCCAGATGATGCGGTGTGTCGACTATCCGACCATGGTCAAAGACGGGTCAGGTTGGGGGGCAATGGCGGGGGTTTCGGCTGGTTATCTGGCACGCGATGGTTTCACCGGAGCGCCGGCGATCAGCATGGAGGCTGACGATCTGGCGGAAATCTGGGGTGATCTGGGGCAGCGCTGGTACATTCAGAACCAATATATCAAGCTCTATCCGGTTTGCCGTTGGGCCCAACCGGCGGTCGAGGCGGTGCTGGCGCTGGTCCGTCTGCATGGCATTACCGCGGATCAGGTCGTCGGGATTGATGTGGAAACGTTCCATGAGGCGAGACGCCTTGCTGTCATTCCGACCAATACGGAACAGGCACAGTATTCTTTGCCGTTCCCGGTCGCTGCGGCGATCGTGCGGGGGACTGTCGGCGTGGCTGAAGTTTCTGAGGACGGGCTGAATGATCCTGAGATCCTGCGGCTTGCCAGATTGGTCAAGATCTCTGAGACCGATGCCTATAATGCGGCCTTCCCGGCGCGCCGCTTCGCAAAGGCCCATATCACGCTGAGCGATGGCCGTATTGTCAGCTCTGACACGACCGAGGCGCAGGGAGACCCGGAGAACCGGCTGGACGACAGCATCATCGCAGAGAAATTTGACCGACTTGTCACGCCTATTCTGGGCGCTGACCGCGCGCAGGCTCTGCGCCAGTGCATAGAGGCGCTGCCGGTCAAGGGTGATCTCGGCACCTTGTTCGCTGCACTGTCTGCGAAAGCTTGATGCCGGAATGGAGCCCTGCCGGTCACGCAGTTTGACGGCAGGGCGTTTGGCAAGTGACCGACTAGACCTCACCCTAGTTCAGCAGACGGCAGAAACACAGAGCCGAATTGCCCACGGCATCGTTTGCGGGGGTAAGGGCGGTTGGGAGACTGAGTGCAGATCGATGCTGGCCCGCGCCTGAACGTGGTCGCCTGTTCGGACAAGCGGGCCCGGACCGTCACCGGGACACGCCAACCTGATCTGCTACCAGCCTACCACCAGCCCAGATGGGCGCGTGTGGCGCGGTCGGTGTCGTATTGCGTGGCGTCGATGGTGCCGTCGGAGGCCTCTTGCAGCATGGTGCCGACAGAGGGGATGCCGTTTGACAGGTCGCCGGAGGTCCACAGGTCAGAGCGCTGAATGGCGCGGGCGCATTGGGCGTAAACCTCGGCGATCTTGATGACGATGACGGTGCGGGGGTGTTTGTCGTCCCGGGTGAAGCTGTTGCAGCAGGTCGGGGTCGGTCGGTGAGTTTGGCGGTGCCGTTGATGCGGAGCGCGTTGGTCGAGCCGGGGACGAGGAACATCAGCGACACACGGCCATCGCGAACGATGTTGCGTAGGGAGTCGATACGCTCGTTGCCCTTCCAGTCGGGCAGGGCGAGGGTTTTGGGGTCAAGGACGCTGACCACCGGGCCTTGATCGCCGCGCGGGCTGCCATCGGTACCCTCGGGGCCGACGGTGGTCAGCACGCAGAACCGCGAGCGGTCGAGGAAGGCGCGGTAGCTGGGGGTCAGATGGGGCGTGACCTTGACCACGGCGGGGGCGGAGGGGGTGCCGTAGTGGCTGTGCAGGTCGTCAAGGGTGGTGATCCAGGTCATGGCGTGCCTTGGGTTGTGGGGTTCGCGGGGGTTTCACACCCCCAAGCTGCATTGGCAGAGCCAATGCAGCCCCCGTGGGATATTTGGGCCAAATTGAAAGGCGGGAAGATTTTAGTCAAGCTTTAGGCGTTTTGGGTTTCTTTGGTTTCGGCGCAGGCAGGTCGGCGGCCACGGCGTGCAAGACGCGGGCGCAGAGGTCAGGGTCGTCGAGCAACTCGTCTGAGGATCATGTGGGGTTTGGAGCCGGGATAGGGCGGGCCCATTCGGATGTCGGGGATCATGGCATGGGCTGTGGGGGTGGCTTTGGCGAAGAGGGTGTCGTCGCAGATCAAGGCGACGACCAGGTCATCGAGGTAGAGCGCCATACTCGCCGAACATCTTTTGCGGCGCGCAGGCCGGGCAGCGTGTCGAGGATATGGGCGACGGTGGCGGCTGAGGTGGCCATGTCAGCCCTGCCAGCCCGCTTCGCGCATCAGTTCGAGTGAGGCGGATTCGATCTGGCGTTCGATTTCCTTGGTGAAGTCGGAGACGGACAGGCCGGGCGCGATGGCGGGCAGAAACTCCATCACGGCAAGGCCGGGGTGGCGCAGGATGCCGCGTTTCGGCCAGAACACGCCGACATTGGTGGCGGCGGGGATGCAGGTTTGGCCGAGTTGTTCATACAGAAGGCCGGTGCCGACCTTGTAGGGCATCTGGACGCCGGGGGCGACGCGGGTGCCCTGGGGGTAGATCACCAACTGGCCGGGTTGGGCGGTGCCGCGCGCGACATCCTGTTTCATCTTGGTGATGGCGGCACCGCGTTTGCCGCGATCTACCGGAATGCAGCCGATCCGCAGGGCGTATTGGCCGAGGAAGGGTGTCCAGATCAGTTCCCGCTTCATGATGAATTTGGGGCGCGGCAGGACCGAGACCAGCAGGATGATGTCGAAGAAGGATTGGTGTTTGGCGGCGATGATCACCTCGCCCTGCGGCACCGGGCCGCGAATTTCGGACCGCAGGCCGATCAGGATTGCAGCGGTGCGGCGCACCCAGTTGCAATAGAAATGCACGCCGGCGAAGGCCATGTCGCGCGAGATCAGCGCCGGGATGGCGAAGGCGACTGCGGCGAGGGCCATCATCAGATACATCTGGATGATGAAGATCAGCGACAGGACCCAGCGGATGGGGGTGGGCATCAGGTGAGCCTCCGTAACGTGCCGAAGGCGGCGATGCGGGTGGCGATGAAGGCGACGATGGCGGCCAGAAGCGGCAGCGCGAAGGGGCAGAGCCAGCCGAACCCGGTGAAGCCGAGGCCGGTCAGGAAGCCGCCGGCCGCGTCCTGGGCGGGCAGCAAGGCTACGCCGATGGTGCCGAGGACGGCCCCGACCAGCGAACCCGCAGCGGCGCGCAGGGTGAAGCGGCGTACGAAGGCGCGGGCGATGTAGCTGTCTTTGGCGCCCACCAGCCGCAGCACCTTGATCACCTGCGCATTGGCGGACAGGGCGGCGTTGGCGGCCAGTGTGATCATTGCGGCCATTGCGGCACCGATCAGCGCAATCGACAGATAGCCGAGCAGGCGCAGGCGGGTGGCGGCCTCGGCCATCGGTCGGCGCCAGCGGGTGTGGTCGTCCAGCACGGCACCGGGGGCCTCGGCGGACAGGCGTTGGCGCAGGCCTTCGCTGTCATAGCCTTCGGGGGCCTCGACCACTTCGATCAGTTGCGGCAGGGGCAGATCGGTCAGCGGCAGGTCAGGGCCGAACCACGGCTCCAGCAGTTTGCGTTGTTCCTCTGGCGTCTCGGCGCGGGCGGAGGCGACGCCGGGGGTGGTCTTCAACACCTCCAGCACGGCCTTGGTTTGCAGGACCAATCTGGTCGGGCGGGGCGGAGATGCGGATGGTGGCGGTGTGGTCCAGCGCCTCAGCCCAGCGGGTGGCGAGGCGACCGGAGGCCAGCGACAGGGCGAGCGCGAACACGGCGAGGAAGGTCATGGCCCCGAGGTGAAGGAGGTCAGCCAGGCCGACGCGCCCGAGGGCGGCACGACGCGGTCGGCCTGCGGTCGGTGCCGGACTTGTCTTTGGCGACAAAGGGGGCCTTCACAGATCAGCCCCGGCGAGTTGGATGCGGCGTTTGGAAATGCGCAGGACGCGGGCGGCGATTTGCGATTTGGCCTGGCGGATCAGGTTCAGGTCGTGGGTGGCGACGAGGATGGTCTTGCCCATCTTGTTCAGCTCAACCAGCAGGGTCAGCAGGCGCTGCGACAGTTCCCAATCCAGGTTGCCGGTGGGTTCGTCGGCGAGGATCACATCCGGACCCATGATGATGGCGCGGGCAAGGGCGGCGCGTTGGCGTTCGCCGCCCGACAGCGTTGGCGGCTTGGCCTCGGCCAGATGGCCCAGACCGACCCAACCCAGCAGGTCCGACAGGTCAGCGGGAGTGCTGGGGCGGCCAGAAACCGGTCAGCGGCAGGGCCACATTGGCGGCCAGCGGCAGGTGGTCGAGAAACTGGCAATCCTGATGCACGACGCCGATGCGGCGGCGGGTCAGGGCGACATCGTCGCGCGACAGGGTGCGGACCTCGCGGTCGAAACAGGGTCAGGTGGCCGACGGTAGGGAAAAGCTCGGCATAGCACAATTTAAGGAATGTCGATTTGCCAGAACCGGAAGGGCCTGTCAGAAAGTGGAACGACCCCGGCGCGAGGCGGAGGGAGATGTCGGACAACAACTCACCACCACCATAGGAGTAGGCGGCATTTTCAAACGAGATCACCGGTAAATCCTGCTCCGATAGCCGTATTCTGTTGCACCATCGCCCATGGAACGAAAGGATTCAACGGGCGACTGTTAATGAATTGGACACAAACACTTGGATAGACCGGGTTTCATTGGTACAACATTGTTCAAAAGCAATAATACGTGCAGGCTGGGACGGTGACGCATGCGGTTGGTTTGTCCGAATTGTGACGCAGAGTATGAGGTGGACGACGCAGCCATCCCGAAAGGGGGGCGCGATGTGCAATGCTCCAACTGCGGCCATGCGTGGTATCAGAACCATCCCGAGGTCGAAGCTGAGCAAGAGGCCGAGGAAGATCTGTATGAGCCGCCGGCTGGTGCTGCCGCTTCGGTGCCCATGGCTGAAGCGCCCGTGCCTGACTCAGTTGCTGAGCCAGAAGCCGAGCCTGAGGTCGAAGTTGCGGCCAGTGCCGAGCCCGCACTCGTGCCGTTTGGGGACCCGACGCCTCCTTCGTCGGATACAGCGCTGATCGCCGATCCTGAAGACACGCCGCCGCCGGTTATCACAACGGCGCCGCAACGGTCGCTGGACGAAACCGTGCTGGCTGTGCTGCGCGAAGAGGCGGAGCGCGAGTCTGCCGCCCGCAAGGCCGAGGCTGCGCATCAGCCCGTGATTGAGACGCAGACCGAAATGCCGCTTGCAGCAAGACGCTGGCATGGCTGCTGCTGTGCGACGGATTGCCCGGTTGCGCGGCACGGCACCTGAGCCAGAGCCAGCCCCGCTGCCCGTGCCGAAGACGCGCGGCGAAATGTTGCCCGCGATCGAGGAAATCAACTCAACCCTGCGATCCACCAGCGACCGGACTTCGGTTGAGGACAGCGCAATCGTTGACACGATGGTCGAGGAGAAACCTGCCGGCGGCGGATTCCGTGGCGGGTTCACGCTGCTGCTGGTGCTGGCTGTGCTGATCGTTGCGTTGTATGTGTTGGCACCCACCATTGAGGCGAAGGTGCCATCACTCGCCGGGGCGGCGAAGGCCTATGTTGCGTCGATTGATGCTGCGCGGGTCTGGCTGGATGTCTCGTTGAAATCGCTGGTGGCGACGCTGCGCGGATTCGGCGGCGATTCTCAAGGATAATGGTCGGACCGATTGAGGCCGGGAGAGCTGTTTCTTACGGCACGATTTTTCTGCGAAAAATCGGACGCTTGGGATTTTTCGCAGAAAAATCGATGGGGCAGGGGCGCTGTTGCCGAGATCAGAACAGGTCGAGCAGCCGTTTGAGATAGCTGCGTTCGTCCTGTGGGCGCGACTGTTCCCCGGACCGCTTGCGGATTTCGTCCAGCAGATCTTGCGCCCGGCGATATACGTCATTGCCTTGTAACAGGCTGCGGTCGGTGCCCATTTGCGAAGACTGACCGGTCTCGCGGCCGAGTGGGTCGCGCTGCCCTTTGGGGCCGTCTTTGGACGACGCCTGACCCTGCGGGGTGCCTTGCTGTTGTTGGTCTTGCGCCTGAGCCTCACCGAAATTGCGGATTCCGTTGCGCAGCGCGTCGAGTGCCTCGGCCTGGCGGTCCAGCGCCTCTGGCAGGTTGCCGTCGCGCAAGGCCTTTTCGGCGTCTGACATGGCGCGACCCGCATCGTCGAGTTTCTTGCGGCCTTCTTGGCCCTGCGGGTTGCCTGCGCCGGGCAAAGTGCCGCTCTTCTTCATATTGTCGAGCTTGCGTTGCAGGTCTTTCTGGCGGTCGGCGAGGCTTTTGCCGTCGCCCTGTTGCTGGCCGTCCTGACCCTGTTGCAGGCCCTGAAAGCTGTCGTCGGACAGTTTTTGTTGGTCGCGGAGCGTCTGATTCAGGTCCTTCATCGCCTGATCGCCGGGCGTGCCCTGACCGGAACCCGTACCGTCGCCTTGCGTCACGCTGCATGTTGTTCATGAAGTCTTTCAACTGTTCCATCAGCTTCTGCGCCTCAGCCGTCTTACCCTCTTTCATCAGCTGTTGCAGTTTATCCAGCATCTGGTTCAACTGGTCCTGCGTCATGGTCTGGCTCTTGCCATTCTGCGAGGTTTGCGCTGTCTGGCTGCTTGCCATTCTGTCTCGGCCTGCTGGCGCATATAGTCGTTCAGCGCGTCCTGCATTTCCTTCATCAGTGCGTCAATTTCGGCCGGAGAGGCGCCGTTCTTGATCGCCTCTTCCACGCGGTCCTGCGCCCGTTTCAGGCGTTCCAGGGCCGAGGCAAGGTCACCCTCTTCGACCATCAGGGAAATCTGCCACAACTCCTCGACCATCTCATCGCGGGCTGCTGGCGTCAGCGTCGCGGCCTTGGTGTCGAGGTCGCGGATCAGGACGCGCAGGCGCAGATAGGCTTTTTCGTTGCGGATGAAGCCTTCGGGCCGGTTGGAGACGGCCTTCAGCACCTGATCGACGCGGACGGCGTTGGCGCGGTTCCACATCAGGTCGCGGCGCATTTCGATCAGCGCGGCGGCGAGCGGGTCAAAGAAACGGCGACCGGGCAGGATGGTTTTCAGGGGTTGCGAGTGGCCGGTCTGGCCAGCGGCATCGGTGGCGGCAAAGGTCATGGTCACCGGCAGATTGGCCAGCACGTCCTTGGACAGGTCATCGACAAGAGTCTGATCGACCTGCCGTTGTGGTCGCGCTTCATCGGCATGGGCAGGTCGAGCGGTCACGGGTTTGGTCGTCTCAGGTGCCAGAGTCAGGCCGTAGCGGCGGTCAACGGCGGGCAGGTCGAGGGCGACGGTCACCTCGCCCTTCGTGCACGCCGTAATCGTCGGTGGCGGTGAAATCCTGTTTGAAGCGGCCATCCGCCTCGCGCGTCATTGTCGCCCTTGGGCTCGATGGCGGGCGGTTGGTCGGGCAGGACGGTGATCAGCCATTCGCGCCCGCCGGTGCCTTGGATCGCCAGACGGCCCGACTGTGTGACGGTGAAATCCTGTGTCGGCTGTGAGGCCGGGGTGACTTCGGTGCGGCCAGACACGGTTTCAGCAAGGATCAGTGCGCCGGGGTCGCCGTAAAAGCGCAGGTTGATGCGGGTGCCGATGGGCAGGCTCAGCGTCTCATCCGTCTGGTCGGTCAGGTAGAGGGTCGGTTTGCCGGTATAGGCGGGCGGTTGCGCCCAGCCCTCCCATGTCGGGCCAGTGGTAGCCAGTGCGCCATTGCCGGGCGTTAGGTCGGAAATCGAGGCAACACGCCACAGCGAGCCAAAGATCAGGCCCACCACCAGCAGCGTCAGCGCCATGTAGCGCAGGCCGTAGGGGTCGCGCGAGGCCAGCTTGAGGTTCGGGCTCGACCGGTTTGGCGGCGGCAGCGCGGGTGGCCATGCGGTCGCGGTGGGCGTTCCAGACGGCCTGCGACGCGGGTCACTGGCACCAATGGCCTGGGTGTCGCGCAGGGCGGCGATGGGCCGACCGGGCAGGGCGGCGTCCAGGCGCAGCAGCGCGTCATCCCGCGTGGGCCGGTGGAATTGGCGAATGCCCCAGATCAGCGCCCACACGGTACAAAGCACGATGGAGATCAGCAGGAACCACCCCGCCTCCAGCGGCAGATGGTCCAGCACGCCGAAGGAGATCAGGCCCGAGAGCGGTGATGAGCAGCGTCCACAGCGGCCAGAAGGCACGGGTCAGCCGTTCCGCCCACAGACCGATCAGGGTCAGGCGTAGGGGAAATTCGATCCGTTGGAGGGCCTGTTCGGGCTTGCCTTGGTTCATATACCTTTCCGGACTATACCGGACTTATAGCCATTCTGGGATGCTATCGCGGTTCAGGATTTCGTCAAAGGTGGGCCGGGCCCGTATGACGGCGAAGTGATCTTGGCTGACCAGCACCTCGGGCACCAGTGGGCGCGTGTTGTATTCGGATGCCATGACGGCACCGTAGGCCCCGGCTGAGCGGAAAGCCACCAAGTCACCCTCGGCCATCGGCGGAAGATTGCGCTGTTTGGCGAAAGGTGTCGCCGGTTTCGCAGACCGGGCCGACCACGTCAAAGGGGTGCTGTGCGGCGGAGGTCTCGGCCACGGGGACGATGTCGTGATGGGCGTCATACATCGAGGGGCGGACAAGATCGTTCATCGCGGCGTCGAGGATCAGGAAATCGCGGCCCTCGCCCTGTTTGGTGTAGATGACCTTGGAGACGAGGACGCCGGAGTTGCCGGAAATCAGGCGGCCGGGTTCAATCTCGATCTCGCACCCCAGATGGCCGAGGGTGCGCTTGATCATGGCGCCGTAGTCGTTCGGCAGCGGGGGCGCGTCGTTGGAGCGGGTGTAGGGGATGCCGAGGCCGCCGCCGAGGTCGAGCCGGGTGATGGTATGGCCCTGGGCGCGCAGGGTTTCGGTCAGGTCGGCGACCTTTTGGAAGGCCTGTTCGAAAGGTTCAAGGTCGGTCAACTGGCTGCCGATATGGACGTCGATGCCGACGACCTGGATGCCGGGCAGGCGGGCGGCCTCGGCATAGATCTCGGGTGCGCGGGCGATGGGGATGCCGAATTTGTTTTCGGACTTGCCGGTGGCGATTTTGGCATGGGTGCGGGCGTCGACATCGGGGTTGACGCGGATGGCGATGGGGGCGGTCAGGCCAAGGGCTGGTGGCGACCTCCGACAGGGCGCGCAGTTCGGGTTCGCTTTCGACGTTGAACTGGCGGATGCCGCCTTGCAGGGCCGCGCGCATCTCGTCGCGGGTCTTGCCGACGCCGGAGAACACGATGCGGTCGCCGGGCACGCCAGCGGCCTTGGCGCGGAGGTATTCGCCGATCGAGACCACATCCATGCCGGCGCCGAGGTCACCCGAGAAGCTTTCAGGACGGCGATGTTGGACAGGCGATTTGATGGCAAAGCAGACGAGATGGGGGAGGGGCGACAGGGCCTCAGAAAACAGCTTGTAGTGCCGGGTCAGGGTGGCGGCGGAATAGCAGTAGAACGGCGTGCCGACGGTGGCGGCGATATCGGCGACGGCCACATCTTCGGCATGCAGGCTGCCGTTGCGGTAGAGAAAATGGTCCATGACGCACCCTTCTTTTGCAACGGTCTATAGCAGATGGATTTCGCGGGGCAATGGAACTGCATGGAACGGGGGCTGCTCATCCGGTGTGGCCGCCGTCTTCGCCGGGGCGAGGAAAGCGGTTGCGCTTGAAGAACGGCCGGGTCAGTCCAGCGCAAACAAGGTGGGTGGGCACAACTGATGGCGAAGCCAGATCTGGTAAGCATCGTGTGATCTTGGCTTGCGGGGCAGAAGTGACTCGGATCAGAACTGCGCTTTGGATTTTTGGTAGGCTTTGCGCTTGGTCTCAAACGCCGCAAGGATGCGGGTGTTGCGGGCGGTGATCTTGTCGAACACCGGCAGGAAGTCCGCGTTCAGGATGCCGCGATCAGAGCCGAGTTGATAGAGGCCGTGGCCGGTGTTTTCGTTGCATTCGATCAGCAGGGCTCCGTCCGGCGTGATGGCGATGTCCCAGCCGAGGATGCCGTTGTCAGGCACGGTGGCATGGGCGGCAATGGCGAGGTCCAGCACCGATTTCCAGCACGGCAGGATGACGCCGGTCAGTTGCGCGCCAGTGACGGGGTGGGTGTCGACCCATTGCGTCGCGGGGCCAGAGCCGTAGCGGACCTTTTGCACCAACCCGTTCGCCGGATCGACCAGCGAAATCAGGCTGCCCGTTTGCCAGAAATTGTCGGACATCGCGGTGGGGGAGGGTAGTTTCCAGATGGTATACAGCACCTCGGGCGTGTCGTTGTGGTTTACCGTCACCACCCGGATGGTTGAGACGGCCTGACTGCCAGTCATCGCGGCGATCTCAGGGTGCGGGGTCACGGCGTCCTGGAAGACATAGCCGTAGGTCGTGTTGGCGGCGACCTCGTCGGACAGTTTGGTCACGGGTGACGGTCTGGCCGTTGCCCAAGGTGGCGATGCCGCCCTCAACGCCGCGGATCAGGACGGAGCCCATGGCCTGCGACCCGCGCACCGGTTTGCCGAACAGGGGGAAGCGGGCCTGGCTGGTCAGGAACCGGGTGACATCGGCGGCGTGCGCAGGGTGGGCAGGGTGCCAAAGCCGCGGGTGGGGGCGAAGGCGGCTTGGAGGCGGGTGGTTTTCAGGCCAAGGCCGCCCATCATCGAGGTCAGGCCGACCTTGTCGGCGAGAAAGTTCCGCATGTTGGTCAGGCCGGGCGGGGCGAGGCGGAGGTTCAGGGCGAAGCTGCCCTTTTCGCCGACGAATTCGCGCTTTTCGGCGCGGGCGTGCGCGCGGGGTCATAGACCTGAAATTCGTAGTATTCCTTGGCGGTCAGCTTGGTCTTGCCGCCCTTGAGGCGGAACATGTCGGCAAACTGGCGGAAGGGCTGACCGCAGCCTTGCGCGCGACCTGTTCGATCAGGTGGTGCCGGAGAGTCTTGCCTGGCTGCCGATGGGTCAGGCGGCGTCTGCGGTTTGGTCGGTCATGTCCAGTCCCCGAAGTCGGATTGTTTCGGGTTTGGAAACTGGCAGGCAAAGATGGGCGAATTATGGCAAAGCGCGCCAATTTGCGCCGATTTGCGCCGAGAATTCGATCAGCCGGTCAGCGCGGGCATGCCCATCGGCCTGGCGGTGACCGCGATACGGGCTGAGGCGCGGGGGTTATCGGCGGCGTTGGCGGGCCAGAAGCACCACAGGCGGCAAGGGTGAGAGCAGCGAGGAGGGCGAGGCGTGGCATGGCGACCTTTAGGTTTGGGTTATCATGCCAGCTTAACCTTACGCCAGGTCGGATTTTCCAGCGGGCGATTTGGGCGCGCACCTGATCCGGCGCGGTTCCGCCGTAGGACGTGCCGCGAGCGGACCGAGTTTTGCACGCCGAGCACGGAATAGACCTCTTGCGTGATGCCGGGATGGGCGGAGGTCAGTTCGGCCATGGACAGGTCGGGCAGGTCGCAGCCCTTCTTCTCGGCCAGGGCCACCAGCGCGCCAGTGACGTGATGCGCCTCGCGGAAGGGCAGGCCAAGGGCGCGGACCAGCCAGTCGGCAAGGTCGGTGGCGGTGGAAAAGCCCGATGGCGGCGGCGGTTTCGAGCACCTCGCGGTTGGCGGTCATGTCACTGACCATGCCGGTCATCGCGGCAAGCGGACAGCATCAGGGTGTCGGCGGCGTCAAAGACCTGTTCCTTGTCCTCTTGCATGTCCTTGGAATAGGTCAGGGCCAGGCCCTTCATCACGGTGAACAGGGCCACCGTCGCACCGAGGATGCGGCCCAGTTTGGCGCGCAGCAGTTCGGCGGCGTCGGGGTTCTTCTTTTGCGGCATGATGGAGGAGCCGGTGGTCCATTTGTCGGACAGCCGGACAAAGCGGAACTGGGCAGAGGACCAGATCACCAACTCCTCGGCAAAGCGCGACAGGTGCATGGCGCAGATGCTGCTGGCGCGACAGGAATTCCAGCGCGAAGTCGCGGTCTGAGACGCGAGTCGAGGCTGAATTGGCGGTGGGGCGGTCAAAGCCGAGCGCCTGCGGCGGTCATGTGGCGGTCGATCGGGAAGGAGGTTCCGGCCAGCGCGGCGGCGCCGAGCGGGCATTCGTTCATCCGCTTGCGGGCATCGACAAAGCGGGAACGGTCGCGTGCCAGCATCTCGACATAGGCCAGCATGTGGTGGCCCCAGGTGACGGGCTGGGCGGTTTGCAGATGGGTAAAGCCGGGCATGACCCAATCGGCACCCGGCCTCTGCCTGCGCCAGAAAGGCCTGCATCAGCGCGGTCAGGCCGGAGATGGCGGCATCGCATTGGTCGCGAACCCAGAGGCGGAAGTCGGTCGCGACCTGGTCATTGCGCGATCGGCCGGTGTGCAGGCGCTTGCCGGGCTCGCCCACAATCTCGGTCAGGCGGGATTCGATGTTCAGGTGGATGTCTTCGAGATCGGTGCGGAAGGTGAAGCGACCCTCTTCAATTTCTGACAAGACCGTGAGGAGGCCTTCCCCGATCGTTTCGGCATCGCTAGGTGTGATGATGCCCGTGGCGGCCAACATGGCGGCATGGGCGCGGGAGCCTGCAATGTCCTGTGCGTAGAGCCGCTGGTCAAAGCCGATGGAGGCGTTGATGGCCGTCATGATCGCGTCTGGGCCAGAGGCAAAGCGGCCGCCCCACATGGTATTGGCTTTCGGGTCAGAAGAAGCGGTCATGATATGGCCTTTGGAGGGATGATGCGGAAACTGATCTGGCTGCTTTATACGGGCTTGGTGTTCGGTGCAAATGGCGTGGGCGCGGGGGTGGTCGATCCGGCGCTGTTGACGGGCGAGATGGCGAAGCTGGTTGTGTCCGAGGCGCGGCGCGGTGCCGGAAGGCGGCGCTTGTTGACATGACGGATGCGCCACGGTCGCTGGAGGAGTTCAAGGGCAAGCTGGATGGTGCTGAACTTCTGGGCGACATGGTGTGTGCCGTGCCGGACCGAGATGCCATCGCTGGAGCGGTTGCAGGTGGCGCTACCGGATGTGGCGGTGGTGACAGTGGCAACGGGGCCGAACCCGGTACCCGCAATCAAGAAGTTTTTGGGAGAGGCTGGTGTCACCTCTGTTGCCGTGCTGCGCGACCCGGATGCGCGGTTTGCCCATGGCATGGGGGTGATGGGCCTGCCGGTGACGGTGATCGTGTCGCCGGACGGGGCGGAGGTTGCCCGGTTGTTGGGCGGGGCGGAGTGGGATTCTGATGGGGCGAGGGCGGTGCTGGCGGCTTTGATGGCCGACTGAGGGCGATTTTTCTGCGAAAAATCCGCGCTGCGGGCGACGGGCGTGCGTTCGCAGAGGGCGCGGCGCAAGATGGCCGCGTCGGCGAACAGGTGCTTGCGTGTCAGGTGCGGGCTGATCTGGCGTTCGGTCATTGCAGTGTGTTGAGGCGGTCGCGTCCACAGCGCCCAAGGACTGAGATGCTGGATGTTGGTGCGCGAGGAGGGCGTGGGCGTCGAAATGACAGAGTACCTGTTGGCCCCGGGTCAGGTCGTCGGCAGTGTGGCCTTGGCGGAGGCGCGCAGGTGTAGCAAGTTGCGGAAGCCTGCGGCCGGACGATGCGGTTCTGCAGACTGACATGGCCGAGGGGCTCGGGCGATTGCAACTATAGGTGCATGGCGCGGGCGAAGGCGGGCATATCATCAATGGCGAGGGGCGTGCGGGTCATCCTATCCTCTGACGCCAGGATCACCGTGCCCTGAGATCGCGGGTCACCGACTCGGCGGATGGGCCGATGAAAGATGGTCGGCCGAAGTGTGCAGGTTTAGCTGGCCGGTCGGCCCGGTGACGCCTGGGTGAACTGCTGACCCTGACGCCAGATTGGCCGATCAGACGCGGCGTGCAAGGGCTGCGACGCGGTCATGGGCGGGGCAGGTGACGAGGTGGTCGTTGACCATGCCGACTGCCTCCATGAAGGCATAGGTGATGGTCGGGCCGCAGAAGGTGAAGCCGGCCTGCTTCAGCGCCTTGGACATGGCTTGCGAGGTTGCGGTCTGGGTCGGGATCTGGCCTGCGGCGAAGCGGTTCTGCATGGCGGGCTGTGGTCGACGAATTTCCACAGAAAATCCGCGAAACTTTCGCGTGTTCTGGATGGCCAGATAGGCGCGGGCGCTTCTTGATCGTCGCCTTCGATCTTGCCACGGTGGCGGATGATGCCGGGATCGGCGAGCAGCGTCGCAACCTCTGCCTCACCCCAGGATGCGATGGTTTCGGGATCGAAATCCGCAAAGGCATTGCGGAAATTATCACGCTTTTTCAGGATGGTGATCCAGCTGAGCCCGGCCTGAAAGCCGTCGAGGATCAGCTTCTCGAACAGTGCCCGGCTGTCCCATTCGGGCACGCCCCATTCGTCATCGTGATAGGCCGTGTAGAGCGGATCGGTGCCGCACCACGGGCAGCGGAGGTCGGACATGTGGCCCCCTTTGGAAATGGGCGGGATTTGCGGCAAATCAGAGTGTTCAAAGAACCTTTACCTTTGCGGCAGCACATTGCCAAGACAAGCCCCGGGGAGAGATCGGATATGTTGCCGCCACATTGGAAGCACTTCACGGATGCCTCGCCCGGAACCGCCAGTCCTTTGGGTGTGGCTTTGGCCAAACAGGTTGAGGAGACCATCGGCATGGTGGCCAACGCGGTTGCAACCAAGCGGATGCGGCTGGCCTATCAACCTGTCGTGCAATCGCGCGATCCGCAGCGCGTGGCCTTCTACGAAGGGTTGATCCGGGTGATGGAACCAAATGGCCGGATCATCCCGGCCGAGGAGTTCATGGGCGCGGTCGAAGGCCATGAATTGGGGCGTGAAATAGACTGTCTCGCGGTAGAGCAGGGGTTGCAGGCCCTGGCCCGCAATCCCGATATCCGAATCTCGGTCAACATGTCGGCCCGGTCGATTGGCTATGCACGTTTCATGTCGACGCTGAAACGTGGGATTGACCAGAACCCGACCGTGGGAGAGCGGTTGATTCTGGAGATAACGGAAAGCTCAGCGATGCTTGTGCCGGAATTGGTGCAGAGCTTCATGGATGAGGTGCAGCGCAAGGGCGTGGCTTTTGCCTTGGACAACTTCGGGGCAGGTTTTACGGCGATGCGTTATTTCAAGGATTTCATGTTCGACATTCTGAAGATTGACGGCCAATTCATCCACAGGATTGACAGCGACCCAGACAATCAGGCGCTGACCCGCGCGATGCTGTCGATCGGACGGCATTTCGAGATGTTCACGGTGGCAGAGTCCGTGGAAACCCCAGCGGAGGCGGAATGTCTGCGGGCTCTGGGCGTCGATTGTCAGCAGGGGTTCTTGTACGGGGCACCAACGGTCAAACCGTTATGGACCAAGGCCGAGTTGGCGCGGTCTGCCTGACCCGGGCTGTGGCATCATAGCCGCTATGCGGACCCATCGAAAACTTGCTTTTTGGGCCCATCCCGCCTAGGGCATGGGAGAGAGCGGCGACCGAATTGCCGCGTCTGACCATGCGAGAGGGCGAGGAACCATGACCAATGTTGTGATCGTATCTGCGGCACGTACTGCTGTCGGCAGCTTTAACGGAGCATTCGCGGCGACCCCCGCGCATCATCTGGGTGCGGCGGTGATTGAGGCAGTTGTCGCCCGTGCGGGCGTCGACAAGGCCGAGGTGTCGGAAACCATTCTGGGGCAGGTTCTGACCGCTGGTCAGGGCCAGAACCCGGCTCGTCAGGCGCATATCAATGCCGGGTCTGCCCAAGGAATCCAGCGCCTGGAGCATTAACCAGGTCTGCGGCTCGGGTCTGCGGGCGGTGGCGCTGGGCGCGATGCATGTTCAGCTGGGCGATGCGTCGATTGTGGTGGCCGGTGGTCAGGAAAGCATGAGCCTGTCGCCCCATGTGGCGCATCTGCGCGCCGGGCAGAAGATGGGCGACATGGCGTTCATCGACAGCATGATCCGCGACGGGTTGTGGGACGCCTTCAACCAACTATCACATGGGTCAGACGGCCGAAAACGTCGCGACCAGTGGCAGATCAGCCGCGACATGCAGGACGCTTTTGCGCTTGCCAGCCAGAACAAGGCCGAGGCTGCGCAAAAGGCCGGCCGGTTCGCGGATGAAATCGTGCCGTTCATCATCAAGGGCCGCAAGGGCGATGTGACCGTCGATCAGGACGAATACATCCGCCACGGGGCCACGCTGGAAAGCATGGCCAAAGCTGCGCCCGGCCTTCACCAAGGACGGCTCGGTCACGGCGGCCAATGCCTCGGGTCTGAACGACGGCGCGGCGGCGGTGCTGCTGATGACGCGAGGCTGAGGCTGCAAAGCGCGGGCTGACGCCGCTGGCGCGGATTGCATCCTATGCCACGGCGGGTCTGGACCCGTCGATCATGGGCGTTGGGCCGATCTTGCCAGCCGCAAGGCGCTGGACAAGGCGGGCTGGAAGGTTGGCGATCTGGATCTGGTCGAGGCGAACGAGGCCTTTGCCGCGCAGGCCTGTGCCGTCAACAAGGACATGGGTTGGGACCCGGCGATTGTGAACGTCAACGGCGGGGCGATTGCGATTGGTCACCCGATCGGTGCCTCAGGCGCGCGCATCCTGAACACGCTGCTGTATCCAGATGAAGCGTCAGGGTGCCAAAAAGGGTCTGGCAACATTGTGCATCGGCGGCGGCATGGGTGTCGCCATGTGCATCGAGCAAGCCTGATTTTCGGGATTATAATGGGGCGGCGCGCAATTAAATTGCGTGCCGCCTTTTCGTTGAGTAACAAGATTATACAGGCTTAGGTGAGGAGGCCAGAATGGCAAAGACTGCATTGGTGACTGGGGGAACCCGGGGAATTGGCGCTGCGATATCGGTGGCGCTGAAAGCGGCCGGCTATACGGTGGCTGCGAACTACGCGGGCAACGATGACAGCGGCTGCAGCGTTCACGGCGGAAACCGGGATCGCGGCCTACAAATGGTCGGTCGCGGATTACGATGCCTGTGCGGCGGGTATTGCCAAGGTCGAGGCGGATTTGGGGCCGGTCGATGTGCTGGTCAACAACGCCGGGATCACGCGCGACGGCATGTTCCACAAGATGACGCCGCAAGCCTGGAAAGAGGTTATCGACACCAACCTGAGCGGGTCTGTTCAACATGACCCATCCGGTTTGGACTGGTATGCGCGACCGCAAGTTTGGCCGGGTGATCAACATCTCGTCGATCAACGGGCAAAAGGGTCAGGCGGGTCAGGTGAACTATTCGGCTTCCAAAGCCGGGCGATCTGGGCTTCACCAAGGCCTTGGCGCAAGAGGGTGCGCGGGCGGGAATCACCGTCAACGCGATCTGCCCCGGCTATATCGGGACGGATATGGTCAAGGCGATTGACCCCAAGGTGCTGGCAGAGCGGATTGTCCCGCAGATCCCGGTGGGACGTCTGGGTGAGCCGGAAGAGATTGCGCGGATTGTGGTGTTTCTTGCGTCGGACGATGCAGGCTTCATCACTGGGTCGACCATCTCGGCGAATGGCGGGCAGTTCTTCGTCTGAGGGCGGACAAGAGTGGTCCAAGGTGCTAAGGGATTTCGTCTTTGAAATTTGAGGGTGCCTTGTGACCAAACCGCGGGCGACGTTGATCGGCTTTTCCGCCGTGCTGATGTGGGCCTTGCTGGCCCTGTTGACCATTGGCACGGCACCCGGTTCCGCCGCTTCAGTTGAACGCGATCTGCTTCGCCATTGGCGGGACGATCGGGCTGATCTGGATGGTGCGCGGGGCGGGATTTGCTGCGCTGCGCGGGGTAAGCTGGAAGGTCTATGTCTTTGGGACGCTGGGGCTGTTCGGCTATCATTTCCTGTATTTCACAGCTTTTCGATTGGCGCCCTATGCCGAGACCGGGCTGATCGCCTATCTGTGGCCGCTGTTCATTGTGCTGCTGTCCGGTCTGCTGCCCGGGAGAGCGGTTGCGGCCGTTGCATATTGTCGGCGCGTTGCTGGCCTTTGCCGGGGCGGCGCTAATTATACTGCGGGGTGGGGTTGGGGTTCAGCCGGGCGCATTGCTCGGCATGGGGTTGGCATTTCTGTGCGCCCTGACTTGGGCGGGCTATTCCGTGGCGTCGCGGCGATTTGGAAAAGTGCCGAGCGAGGCTGTGACGGTCTACTGCCTGGCGACGGCGATTCTGTCGTTGGTGGCGCATCTGGCACTGGAAACCACGATCTGCGCCGGTTGGCGTGTCTGGCTGGATTTCCGTGATTTTGCTGGGGCTTGGGCCGGTGGGCCTTGCGTTCTTCACCTGGGATGTCGGGATGAAACGTGGGGACATTCAGATCCTTGGGCGTGGCATCCTATGCGGCACCACTGCTGTCCACGCTGGTGCTGATCGTGTCAGGCCGGGCAGAGGCGTCGGCCGCTGTTGTTGGTCGCAGCTGTGATGATCGCTGGCGGGGCGATCCTTGCCGCCCGCGCCAGCGGGAAGGCAAGCTTAGGCGCTTTGCAGGCGCGAGATCTCTTCCTTGAGCTTGAGTTTCTGTTTCTTCAGCTCGGCGATGTGAAGGTCGTCGATGCCGGGCGCGCGCTGCGCCGTGACGACGGCTTCAGAGAGGTGTTCGTGCTTCCGTTTCAGTTCCGCGATGTGCGAAGCAACGGTCATGTAGATCCTCCTATGCCTGTTGATGGTAGGTACAGTGCAGCACGTTTTTTGCCGTCTGTCATCAAAACTTCACATGAGGTTTCCGAAGAATGCCGACAATTCAGCGAAACTCGGCTGAAAGATCGGCAAGATCTCGCAGAACAGCACTCGCCTTGGGCGTGTAGGATTCGCGGTCGCCGTCATGGGCGTCGCCGGCATGCAGGATGAAGCGGGGCCAGCAGGCGAAAGGCGGCGCGGCCAGTCTTGCGGGCGCGCAGGAGGATGCGGAGCGCGGGGCGCCCGTCACGCGGGGTCAGCGGCAGGACGGCGGCAGAGCCGAGGCCGGGGGCAAGGGCGGTCAGCAGGTCGGGCAGGCTGTCGGCCCCGGCGATCAGGGTCAGCCAGCCGCCGGGGTTCAGGCGGCGGGAGGCGGTCTGCACCCAGATGCCGATGCGGGGTTTCGGCACGCAGCGCGGTGTCGCGGCCTTGGCGTTGGTGAGGGAGAGCCCGCGCGGGGATAATAGGGCGGATTGGCGATGACATGGTCAAAGCCGAGTTTCAGCGCGGCGGGCATCTGGGCCAGGTCGCCGGTCTCGACTTGGAAGCGCGATCCCGTTCTCGGCCGCGTTGCGACGGGCGAGGGCGGCATAGCTTCTTGCAGCTCCAACCCATACAGCTGCAGGTCGGGCACGCGGGTGGCAAGGCACAGGGCGGCGGCCCCGGCCCCGCAGCCGAGGTCGAGCACCGATTGGCCGGGCTGGGCGGGGCAGGCGGCGGCCAGCAAGACGGGATCGGTGGCGGCGCGGTAGCCTTTGACCGGTTGCCACAGGTGCAGGCGGCCGCACAGAAAGGCGTCGCGGGACAGGTCGGACTCGGCGAACATCATGTCGGGCAGGCGTCGGTGGGGGAAATCGTTGTCGATCAGGGTGGCGCGGGCCAGGAAATGATCGCGGTCGGCCACCATGAGGCGGCGCGGCAACAGGAAGGTCGAGCCTTCGAGGATGCTTGTGTGGACGTCCATCTCAAACGCCGTTATACCCTCGCCGGCAAGCAGGGCCTGGGCGAAGGCGATCAGCGTCGGGTCGGTGGTGCGTAATAACAGCTTCATGCGTCAGGTTTACGGGCCGGGCGCGGATGTGTCGAGGGCGGGATTGCGATGGGATTGATGGGGGCGGGGCAAAAGCCGCAGGACGTGTTGGCGGAGGCCTTGGCCGGGGATATGGCGGCGGTCAACGTGCTGATCCGCGACCGGATGGCCAGCGAACATGCGCCGCGCATTCCGGAAGTGACGGCCCATCTGGTCGAGGCCGGGGGCAAGCGGTTGCGGCCGATGCTGACCCTGGCTGCGGCGCGGATCTGTGGCTATGACGGGCCCTATCATGTGCATCTGGCGGCGACGGTGGAGTTCATCCACACGGCCACATTGCTGCATGACGATGTGGTCGATGAAAGTGCGCGGCGGCGCGGGACGGCCGACGGCGAACCTGCTGTGGGACAACAAGTCGAGCGTTCTGGTGGGCGACTATCTGTTTTCCCGCAGTTTTCAGTTGATGGTCGAAACCGGGTCGTTGCGGGTGCTGGACATTCTGGCCAATGCCTCGGCCACGATTGCCGAGGGCGAGGTGCTGCAACTGACGGCGGCGCAGGATCTGGGCACCACCGAGGCGGTCTATCTGCAGGTCGTGCGCGGCAAGACGGCGGCGCTGTTTTCGGCGGCGACCGAGGTGGGCGGCGTGATTGCTGGCGCGCCGGAGGCGGTGACGCGGGCGCTGTTATGCCTATGGCGACGCGCTTGGGGATTGCGTTTCAGATTGCGGATGATCTGCTGGATTATGGCGGGTCGTCGGCGGTGATCGGCAAGAACACCGGCGATGATTTCCGCGAGCGCAAGGTGACGCTGCCGGTGATCAAGGCGGTGGCGGCGGCCAGTGCCGAAGAGCGGGCGTTCTGGGTGCGGGTGATCGAGAAGGGCAGCCAGGGCGACGGCGATCTGGCCCATGCCATGGCGCTGATGGAGCGGCATGGCGCGATGAGGCGGCGCGGGATGAGGCGCTGGGCTGGGCCGCCAAGGCGCGGGCGGCGTTGGAGGCGGTGCCGGAGCATCCGCTGCGGGCGGTGCTGGCCGATCTGGCCGATTATGTGGTGTCGCGGATCAACTGAGCGGTGATCCAGCGAACGGCTGAAGCCGGGTCGTCTTTGGGTCGGCCGACGCGGATATTTAAAGCGCAGGTGATAGGGCTGCGGCGGTGATCCAGTGGGTTGGGTTGGCGTGGATCAGCGATTGCGCGGCCTTGGCCGCAGCGGTGCTGGTGGCGAACAGGCCGAAACAGGTGGCGCCCGAGCCGGACATGCGGGCGAGCAGGCAGCCGGGTTGGGCGGCCAAGGCTTCAAGGGTGGCGGCAATGGCAGGGGCGAGACTGCAGGCGGCTGGTTCCAGGTCATTGCGTTGAGCGCGCAGCCAAGTGGCGAGGGCGGCTGCATCGGGCATCGGCGGCAGCGGGCTGAGCGGCGGGTTATCGCGCCGCGTCAGGGCGCGGAACACGGCAGGCGTGGTCAGGGCGATGCCGGGGTTGGCGAGGACGAGCCAAGCCTTGGGTAGGGCGACTGGGGTGATCTGTTCGCCGATGCCCTGCATCCGCGCTGGTGTGCCCGCGAGGCAAACCGGCACGTCAGCGCCTAGCGCGAGGACCACTTCGGGGGACGGCAGGGGAAGCGACCACAGCTGCGACAGGGCGAGAAGGGTCGCTGCTGCGTCCGCGGTGCCGCCGCCGATGCCTGAGGCGATGGGGAGGTTCTTTTCCAGAGCAATCGTTGCCCCGAGCGTGGGGTGCAGGGCGCGGGCGGCTTTCAGGACCAGATTGTCGGTGGTGCATAGGTTGGCAGCCTGCGGGCCGGTGATGGTCAGGGTCAGGCTGTCCGATTCGACAGCGTGATCTGGTCGCCGACCTCAGCGAAGGCGACCAGACTGTCCAAGAGGTGATAGCCGTCCTCGCGCCGCCCCGTCACATGCAGCGCGAGGTTGATCTTGGCGCGGGCAAAGACCTTAGTTGCCATTCGTGCCGGCAGCCTTTTCCTCTTGCAGCACCCGGTCGAGCCCGATGTCCAGTTTGCGCACGATGCGGATGCGGTCCTTCGGGTCGGGGTCGAACGACAGGGCGCGGTGCCATTGATACTGCGCCTCACGCTTGCGGCCCACCATCCAGTAGATATCGCCGAGGTGATCGGTGACGACGGGATCGACCGGCATCAGTTTCGACGCCTTTTCCTGCGGGGCCACGGCCTCGGTGTAGCGGCCCATCCGGAAATAGGCCCAGGCGAGGCTGTCGACGATATAGCCGGTGTCGGGGGTGGCGGCGACGGCGTGCTGGATCATCTTCAGCGCCTCATCCAGGTTCTCGCCACGGTCGACGTAGGAGTAGCCCAGTTCGTTCAACAGGCGCGGCTCGTTCGGGGCGAGTTTCAGGGCGGCGATGAAATCAGCCTCGGCGGCGGGCCAGTCGTTCAGCGTCATCTCGCAGCCGGCGCGTTTGTAGTACATCGGCCAGTTGCCGGGTTGCGGTTCGAGCAGCAGGGCGATGGCGTCGTCATAGGCTTTGACCGCCAGATCGCAATGGCCCTGACGGCGCAGGGCATCGCCGAGGGCGGTCTGGACCGACAGGTCGTCGGGTTTCTCTGACGCGAGGGTTTGCAGCAGGGTCACCGATTCGTCCGGACGCCCGGCGCGGATCACGACATCGGCCATGCCGATCTGGGCCGAGACAAAGGCGGGGTCGCTGGCGGGCACGGTGGCAAAGGCCGCAATGGCCTGATCGTTCTGGCCGAGATTGGCGAGAAGCCCGCCGCCGAGCATCTGCGCCTCGACATGGTCAGGGCGCAGGGCAGTGGCGATGCGGGCGTAGAGCAGGACATAGGTCTGGTCGGCCTGATCGTTCAGCGCGGTGGCGAGGGTAAAGAACACCTCGGCCAGACCATCGGTCGCGTTGCGGGCGATGTCAAAGGGCAGGGTTTCGCCCGCAAGCAGGCGGGTCCGCGCAGATCGGCCATGCCAGCGTCGAGGCCGCCGCCGTAAACCTGGTCGAGCAGCGCCAAGGCGTCGGGATCGCGTTCCAACTGGCTGAGGATCTGGACCCGGGCCAGGACGGCACGGCGCAGTTGCAGCGCGGCCTGCGGCCTCGGGCGTGGACAGCAGTTTGTCGGCGCCTTCGAAATCGCCGGTGGAGGCGAGGGCGAGGGCCTTGTGATAGAGGCCGAAGGTTGCGGTGCCCTGACCTTTGGTGATGGCGTCGAAATCGGCAAGCGCCTCGGACATCTTGCCGATGCCCACCTCGGCCCAGGCGACGACCAGTTTGTCGACCAGCGCGCCGACGGAGTTGCCAGCGGCCTGATCCTGCAGAATCTTGGCGAAATTTCCAGCTTTGGCGTCGGCGGCGAGGACCGCAATATAGGCGATCTGGTTTTTGGAGCCGCTGTCGAGCAGGGTCTTGCCATAGGCCGCCGCTTTGTCGATGGCGCCGAGCGCCAGTTGTGAGGTGACGGCCCCTTCCAGCAGCGTGGGGTTCTTGGGGTCGGACAGCAGCGCTTTGTCGAACCAGAAGGCCGCGGCGGTGTAATCATTGGTGGCGGCGGCCGCCCGTGCGGCAAGGTAGGCACCGGCATTGTCGGGCGCGGTCACGGATTGGGCTGGCACCGGTTGGGCAGTGTCGGCCCAGCCTGCACTTGGGGGCACAAAGGCCAGCGACGTGCCAACGGCGAGGGCGAACAAACGAAACGCACGATGCCGGGGCGTCGGGTGGCGAGGCGTCGGGTGGCGGGGCATGGGCGGCTCCTGAATGACTGGTCAGAAGCTAGAGGCCTTGGCCTGCCAAGGGCAATGAGCCCGTGGCAGGTTTGTCCGGTCTATGGCCGCTGATCGCGCACTTCTTGGTGAGATCACGCCTCACATATTGGGGTAGTTCGGCCCGCCGCCGCCCATGGGTGTGGTCCAGGTGATGTTCTGCGACGGGTCTTTGATGTCGCAGGTCTTGCAGTGGACGCAGTTCTGGAAGTTGATCTGGAAGCGCGGTTCCTTCCCGGCCTCGGCAATCACCTCGTACACGCCGGCCGGGCAATAGCGTTGGGCGGGTTCGTTGTACTGCGGCAGGTTGACCGCGATCGGGATCGTCGGGTCGGTCAGCCTCAGGTGGGCGGGCTGGTCGGGGTCGTGGTTGGTGGCCGAAAAGGCGAGGTTGGTCAGCCGGTCGAACGACAGCACGCCATCGGGTTTGGGATAGTCGATGGGTTTGAATTTGGCGGCAAGGCCGGTGGCGGCGGCGTCGGTCTTGCGGTGCCGCAGGGTGCCAAAGACCGACAGGCCGAACAGCGTGTTGGTCCACATGTCCAGACCCGCCGCCCATCAGCGAGGCGATCAGGCCGTAGTTGGACCACAGCGGTTTGACGTTGCGGACCTTCTTCAGGTCCGCGCCGATGGCGCCGGTGCGGACCTCGGTTTCATAGTCGGTCAAGCTCGTCGCCACGGCGGCCTGCGGTGCAGGGCGGCATGGGCGGCCTCGGCGGCGGCCTTGCCGGACAGCATGGCGTTGTGGTTGCCCTTGATGCGGGGGACGTTCACCAGGCCGGCGGTGCAGCCCAGCAGGGCGACACCGGGGGCGACCATCTTCGGGATCGACTGCCAGCCGCCCTCGGTGATCGCGCGGGCACCGTAGGCGACGCGTTTGCCGCCCTTGAGCAGGTCGGCCACCATCGGGTGATGCTTGAAGCGCTGGAATTCCATATAGGGATAGAGGTGGGGGTTTTCGTAGTTCAGGTGGACGACGAAGCCGACATAGACCTGATTGTTCTCAAGGTGATAGATGAAGCTGACCGCCGCCGGCATTGGTGCCCAAGGGCCAGCCCATCGTGTGGGTGACGCGGCCCTCGTGGTGCTTGGCGGGGTCGATCTCCCAGATCTCTTTCATGCCGAGGCCGAATTTCTGCGGGCTCTTGCCAGCGGACAGGTCGTATTTGGCGATGACCTGCTTGGAGAGCGAGCCGCGCACGCCTTCGGACAGGAAGACGTATTTGCCGACCAGCACCATGCCGGGTTCGTAGGACGGGCCGGGGGTGCCGTCGGCGTTGCAGGCCGAACTCGCCTGCGACGACGCCGCGCACCTCGCCCGCGTCGCCGTAGACCAGCTCCGAACAGGACATGCCGGGGAAGATCTCGACGCCGAGGTCGTCGGCCTGTTCGGCCATCCAGCGGCAGACATTGGCCATCGAGACGATGTAGTTGCCGTGGTTCGTCATCAGCGGCGGCATCGGCCAGTTCGGGATGCGGATCTGACCGGCCGGGCCGAGGATGTAGAAGTTGTCCTCTGTCCACCGGTACCTTGATCGGCGCGCCCATGGGCCTTCCAGTCGGGGATCAGCGCGTCCAGGCCCGAGGGGTCCAGCACGGCGCCGGACAGGATATGGGCGCCCGACCTCGGAGCCCTTTCTCCAGCACGACCACGGTCAGGTTCGGGTCCAGCTGTTTCAGCCGGATCGCGGCAGACAGGCCGGACGGGCCGGCGCCCACGATGACGACGTCATATTCCATCTCTTCGCGGGTGATTTCCTGGGTCATGGCTTCCTCGTGTCTGTTGCTGTCTGTCATTGCCTTATGGGCACGGTCTGGTCAATTGCTGCGCGCTTTTCCGGTGCGTCAGCGACGCTGAAAGCGCCATTCGCGCCTTTTCTCTTGCAATCTGCGGCCGGTGAGGGTCTTTAAGTGAGGACGTGGTGCAAGGTCATGGTCCATATCGGTCCGTGGCCTTGTTCTTTGTTTGAATACGGCACTGTCCAGACAGGACGCAGGGCGCGAGTAGAGCGATGGAAAAGATACCGATGACCCGTGCGGGGTTCACCGCATTGGACGAAGAGTTGAAGCTGTTGAAATCGGTGGAACGTCCCGCCGTGATCCGCGCCATTGCCGAGGCGCGCGAGCATGGCGATCTGTCGGAAAACGCCGAATATCACGCGGCGCGCGAAAAGCAGAGCTTCATCGAGGGCCGGATCAAGGAGCTGGAGGCGATTGTGTCGCTGGCCGAGGTGATTGATCCGACCAAACTGTCCGGCTCGATCAAGTTCGGTGCGACGGTGACGCTGGCCGATGAGGACACCGGCGAGGAAAAGACCTATCAGATCGTGGGTGAGCCTGAGGCCGACATCGAAAACAACAAGCTGAACATCCGCTCGCCGCTGGCCCGTGCGCTGATCGGCAAGGACGAGGGCGATTCGGCTCGAGGTGAAGTCGCCGGGTGGCACGCGCAGCTATGAGGTTGTGAGCATTCGCTACATCTGAGACCCTGAACCGCCCCAATCCGCGGAAATGACGATGGCCAAACCACTGGATACCCACCTCGATCAGGGCCGTGACACGGTTGACGCCCCCTCGGGGCCGACTGCCATGGAATGGATGGCGGCGCTGATGAGCGTTGTCTGGATTGGCGCGGTTGCGGCCTATATCTGGACGGCGCCTGCGGACACCAATGCTTTGGGGCTGGTTCTGACGTTGTTGGTGGTGTTTCTGCCGCTGGCGCTGATCTGGGCGGCGGTCACGACGTTGCGGTCGGTGCGGGCCCTGCGGGGCGAGGCGGCGCGGTTGCAGGCCACGGTGGAGGCGATGCGGGCGGCCTATGTGGCCAGCCAGCAGTCTGCGATGCAGGCGGCGGTCAAGCCGTCGGTCGAGAAACGGCTGGAAGAAATCGCAGCCTCGGCCAAGCATACCGAGACGGCGCTGGCCGGGTTTCGGTCGCGGCGGGATCAGGCGCTGACCCAGCCCTCGGCGGATCGCAAGGCGGCGCTGGTCACTCCGGCAGCGGCGCGGGCGTCGGAGGATGAGCCATCGTTCGGCGCTGGGCACCCCGGCCGAGGATTTGCGGGCGCCGCTGTCGGTGACTGATTTCATCCGGGCGCTGCAGTTTCCCGAAACGCCGGATGACCGGGACGGGTTCCGCGCGCTGCGGCTGGCGCTGGAGGACCGGACCACGGCCAAGCTGATCCGGGCGGCGCAGGATGTGCTGACCCTGCTGAGCCAGGAGGGCATCTATATGGATGACCTGAAGCCGGACCGGGCGCGGCCCGAGCTGTGGCGGCGGTTTGCGGCGGGCGAGCGTGGGCGGACGATTGCGGCGTTGGGCGGGATTCGCGACCGGTCCAGTCTGGCGCTGACGGCGGGGCGGATGCGCGAGGATACGGTGTTTCGCGATGCGGGGCACCATTTCCTGCGGAGTTTCGACAAGACCTTTGCCGCCTTTGAACCCAATGCCACGGATGAGGAATTGTCGGAACTGGCCGACACGCGGACGGCGCGGGCCTTCATGCTGTTTGGGCGGGTGACGGGGACGTTTGACTGAGGTTTCGGTCTGATCCGCAAAAGTGTCCGTTTGAGCGACACTTGGTTTTATCGTTACTATTCAACTGGTTGGCGTTTTTTGTTAACCAGAATGAAAGCATGTTGCGAATGAGTTGCAACTGGCTGCGCCTTGGTTTTGGGGCGGGCGGATGGGGGTTTCACACCCCCAGTCGACATAGGCCAAGGCCAATGTCGCCGCCCCCGTGGGATATTTGGACCAAGGTGTAAGGGCGAAAATTTTAGATAATCTTTAGGGGTCTTGGGGCGTTAAACCGGGCGGACCATGGTCAGGGCGCCGTTGAAGCCGAAGACCAGACGCAGCAGGCCGATGTTCTGGCGGCCGATCACCTCAAAACCCAGACGTTTGTAGAGGGCGATGGCGCGCCAGTTGCTGTCGATCAACATCGAGGCGGACCTCGGTGTAGCCGCGATGTTTCGCCTCGGCGCAGATCGCCTCCAGCAGGGCGGTGCCGAGGCCTTGGCTGCGGGCCGGGGCATCGACGCAGAGGCCGTCGAGCAGGAAGCGGTTGTCGTCCACATCGTCGGACAGCAGGCCCAGCAGGCGGCCGCGCCAGAAGGCCCCGGCGGTGCCATAGATCGCGTACAAGGTCATCGGGCCCGCCCGAGGCAAAGCTGCCTGCGGGGGTTTTGAACCCGGCGATGCCGAGCAGGTCGCCGTTCGGTGCCGAGGGCGATGATGACCTGATCGGCGCGGATCACCCGGTTCCAGAAAGCGCAGGCGCGCGGGCTTCGGGCCCCATCACCAGGCCCAGTTTGCCGCCGAACGCCTGCCAGTAGAGCCGTGCCGCCTCGGCCCGCAAATGCTCGGGCAGGCCGGTTTGCAGGGTGACGGTCACTGTCAGCGCGTCCAGCAGGGTGGCGGCGTGGCCGGCGCCGAGGATCCAGCCCTCTTCCTGTGCGATCGGCCGGGGTTTCGAACAGGGGGCCAGGTTGGCGGGTTTGCGACAGGGCTGCCAGAGGGCGCGGGACAAGCAGGCGGACCTGGGCCGCGGTCCTTGATGGTGTCGGGGTCGGCGGTGACGGCGGCGGCGAGGAGGGAGGGGTAGATTTCGGCGATGACGGTTTGGGCGGTGGGCGGGTCAAAGGGCCAGACGGCGGTATGCGGGGCGCTGCGACAGGCGGTGGATCAGGGGCAGGCCCATCAGGCGTTGCGAGCCGACCGCGCCGGTGGTGTAGAGTTTCCAGACCGGTTGGGCCGTGGGGACGAAGGTTTCGACATGGCGGCGTTCGGTCAGGCCGAGGGCGGCGTAGTCGATCGCCTTGGTCGGGCTGAGGTGGGCATGGGCGGCGGTTTCGGGGCGGCCCCAGAACGGGCCGGGTTGGTGGAACTGCGCGTTGATCTGATCGGCCACGGCAAAGCGGTTGTTGAGGTTGTCGGGCGTGTCGGTGATGTGGCGGTCCAGCCAGTGCCAGACGGCGCGGGGGTTCGGCCTCGCCGGTGAGGGCGGCGGCGAAGCCCTGCGGATAGCCCATGGCGAAGTCAAAGCCGACGAGGGTGCGGTGGCCATGGGCGGCTTGGCGTCGTCGAGCAGGAGGTTCAGAAAGGTTTCCGCGTCGTGACGGGTGCGGTGGTAGGTGGCAGTCGTGCCGTTGGCTTGGGTAACGCCGATCCAGATGGCGTCTTTGTGACGTCTTTGGGGCTGCGGGTTGCGGCGGCGGACCAGTCCACGACGACGACGGTATCAAAGGGCGGGGTGTTGAGGCCGGTTTCAGACAGGATGAAATCGGCGACCTGATCGGTGTTGTTCAGGTCCAGCACCGGCACGGTCAGGGGGGGCAGGGGGGTGTCGGTGGCGACGGCGCGGGTGGTGGGGTCGGTGGGTTGGATCAGGGTGTGGTCGGCCTCGTTGCGAAACACCTCGATCTTGGGGTGGGCGTCGCGTTTGTAGCCTTCGACCAGCACCAGATCGACCGGGGCGAGGCGTTGCAGGATTTCAGTCAAGGCGGGTTCGGGGCCGCGGTGTTCGTGCATCAGGGCAAAGCGGTGGGCGGAGGCGAGGACGACTTCGCTGGCGCCCGGCGGCGCGGTGGCGGAAGGTGTCTTTGCCGGGCTGGTCAAGGTCAACGTCGTGGTGGACATGTTTGACGGTGGAGACGGTGAAGCCGCGGGCGGTGATGTTGGCGACCAGACGCTCCATCAGACTGGTTTTGCCGGAGTTTTTCCAGCCGATGATGCCATAGACCTTCATGCGGTGTCAACAGCGCGGTGAAGCGGGTCAGGTCGTCGGGGGTGTTGGCGTTGGCGAAGGCGATGGCGTCGGGGAAGGTGGCGATGCCGGTGTGGTGGGTGATGGCAAAGTCGCGGACACGGGTCTTTGGCACCCGAGGCGAGGAAGGCGGCGAGGGCGGGGGCGAGGGTGACGGGCCACAGGCCGAAGGTCGGGTGCCAGTCGTCGCCGCTGGCGGCGAGGGCGAGGCCGGTGGGCTCGGCGGCGAGGCAGAGGCGGGGGACGAGGTCGGGCGGCAGGAAGGGGCCGTCGACGGGGACCGAGACGACGGCGGTGGCCCCTAGCGGCGCGGCCCAGTGCAGGGCGGCGAGGATGCCGGAGAGGGGGCCTTGGGACGCTGTGTCGGGCAGGACGGGCAGGCCTAGTGGCGCAAAGCGGGCGGGGTCGCCATTGGCCGAGATGGCGAGGCGTTCGACCTGCGGTTCAAAGCGGTCGATCACATGGGAGAGCAGGCTTTGGCCTGCCAGAGGCATCAGGGCCTTGTCGGCCCCGCCCATCCGGCGGGCTTGGCCGCCTGCCAGAATTACACCGAAAAGTCTCACGCTATGGCCCATCTGTTTGGATGCAGCAGGCGTAAGGGTTTTGGCGGGCGGGGTAAAGCGCGACGGTCAGCCCTGCGGCGTGTTGGTGCCATAGGCTGGGGCGGGATCGCGGTGCAGGGGGCCGACAGGCTCTCCGGGGATATAGCCGCGGCGGTCGCCGTCTTGCGAGGTGATGATCTGGGTCTGAACGCCGGGCAGTCGTGGCGAAGGCCTTGGTCATGGCCTTGGGGAACCATGTCATCGGCAGCCCCTCAAACCCCGGAACGCCGCGCAGGACGGTGGCGATGGCGATGGTGCATTGGGCCTTGTTGGCGGCGCCGTATTTGATGGCGGCCTGTTTGACCTGCTCGGCCACTTCGGGCGTCACGTAGATCGTCTGTTCGATCAGTTGGAACGGTGCAATGCCCTGATAATCGGCATAAAAGCTGAGCATGGTGGGCGTCATGCCGTAGAGCATGTCATAGCGTTCGGGGGTCGAGGGGTGCTCAAACGAGCCGGCGGGGTCAAACAGCACGCGTTCAGTGCCGTTGATCAGCAGGCCGGCATGGGCGCCGGTCTTGGTGCGGGTGTTGATCGAGGTCATCAGGGTGATGGAGGACGGGTTCGGGTCGACTGTAACGGGCCCGCGCCACGGCGGCATCGCTGGCCCATTTGTGATCTGCCGTGCAGGCAACAAGAGAAAGCATGGCCAAAAGGCCCAGAACAAATCGTAACATCTTGTTATCCTTTACCGACGCGCGGCAGGGTCGTTGCAGGTCAGGCGTCGGCCAAAGCCATGAAGATCAGGACCACGATGCAGATAATCGTACCCCAAGTGACCATGCGGATGAAGCCCGCGAAGGTTTTCTCCTGCGCGCGGATGTCCATTTTACCCGGTTTGTAGTCGGCCATGATGCCTACCCCTTTGTGCTGCGTTATCCCGCCATTACCGCAAAGTGCAGACAGTGTCACGGGGGCAAGTCGGCTTGATCCTGCGATGTTGTCAGACGGACGCATCGCCGCTGCCGCCACCCTGCCAGCCAGAGGACAGCCGGAAGCCGATGCGGCGGGGCGCGTCGTTTGGGTCGGATTTGGGGTGGGCGCGCAGCAGGACCGACATCTGGCTGACATGCTGGACCAGTTGCATCTTCATCCCGTCTTCGCCCGTGCCGTAGAAGGTCAGGATGTCGGGATCAAAAAAGCCGAGCCCGTCGATTCGCAGCACCCCGGCGTCGGACCCGGCAAAGCCCATCGCCACCTCTTGATCGGCATTCAGCTGCTGCTCGAAATTGCGGATGTAGAGGATCAGCTTTTCGCAGGCTGATTCGGCGGCGGATTTTGGCGCGGCGGTCTTGGAGGCGACAGCTTTGGACTTGGCGGCTTTTGTCGCGGCGGGTTTGGGTGTGGTCGATTTCGGCTTGGTGGCCTTGGGCTTGGCGGTTTTGGCGGTGGCTGGTTTGGTCATGTTGGCTGTCTTCCTACGGATCCCCATAAGGGTAGGGCGAAACCGCCGCATGGGGCAAGTCTGGCGGTCAGACCGCCTGCCACAGCCATGCGCCATCGGCAGACAGGCGGCGTGTCACGGCCCCGCGCGCCGACAGGCAATTCAGATGGGCGATCGATTCGGCCAAAGCCATGCCGAAGGTGTTGCTGTCGATCGGGCGTTTGAACAGGACGGGAAAACATTCGGTCGCCAGTTTGGGGCGGGCCAGATGGGCGGTGAGGGCGGTGAGACTCACCTCATGTTCATCCACCATCTGGTGCAGGCGGCGGGGCAGGCCGGTGTAGGGCAGTTTGTGGCCGGGCAGGACGAAGTGGTCGTCGCGGGCAAAGGGCATGAAGGCGCGGGTGGCGGTCCAGCCATTCGGTCAGCGGGTCAGCCTCTGGTTCGGTCGGATAGACGCCGATATTGGCGGAAATCGTCGGCAAAAGCTGGTCACCGCCGAGAATCAGGGTGTCATCAAGGCTCCACAGCGTTGCGTGGTCGGGGGCATGGCCTTGGCCAAAGCGGACCAGCCAGCGGCGACCGCCCGCCGTTATCACATCGCCCTCAGCTATCCGGGTGAAGCCCACGGGCAGCGTCGCCACGACATCGGAAAAGTTGAAGGGCCGTTCCTGCGCCTTGGCCTCACGCTGTTCAGGCTCCATCCCGGCGCGTTGGTAGAACAGCAGTGATTCGGGCGAGGGCAGGCGTTGTTCGTCGAGGGTCAGCATCCGGGCATAAAGCCAGGCGGTGCGGGTGGTGATCAAGCTCGACGCCCTGTTCCTGAAACCAGCCGGCAAGGCCGATATGGTCGGGGTGGTGGTGGGTGACGATCAGCCGCGCCACCGGTTTGCCGCGCAGGGGCACGGCGAGCAGGGCCTGCCACAGCGCCTTGGCGTGTTTGGTGGCCATGCCGGTATCGACCAGCGTCCAGCTATCGCCATCGTCCAGCGCGTAGCAATTGACATGGTTCAGGACCATCGGCAGCGGCAGCCGCAGCCAATGGATGCCCGGCGCCACCTCGATCGTTTCATGTTCGGTCGGGGCGTCCGGGGAAGGGGTAGTGCAGGCGGCGGTCACAAGGATAGCGCCTCGGGCGTCAGGGCGTAGAGGCCGGCGGCGCCTTCGCGGGCCTGCGCCAGAAGGGCGGCGTGTTCGGGCAGCAGGCGGCGGATGGCGAAGGTGGCCAGCGGCAGGCGGGCCGGGTCGGCCACGGCGGCCAGCAGGTGGTAATGGCAGCCAAGCACGCGGGCGAAGGCGCGATTGGTAGGCGACGGCCCCGGCGAAACGGTCGTTCATCGGCTGGGCGACCAGCGTTTCGGTCGCCTCGCGCAGCGCCTCGGCGGCGGTCCAGACTGGGGTGGCGAGGTCGGGCAGGGCGGCGCGGGCGGTTTCGGCGGCGTCTTGCATTTCGTCGATCAGGCGGAAGGCGGCCTCGCCACCGTCCATCATCTTGCGGCCGACGAGGTCCATGGCCTGAATGCCGTTGGTGCCCTCGTATATCTGGGTGATGCGGACGTCGCGGGCGAATTGGGCGGCGCCGGTTTCCTCGATAAAGCCCATGCCGCCGTGGACCTGAACGCCAAGATGGGCGACGTGGTGGCCGGTGTCGGTGCCATAGGCCTTGGCGATGGGGGTCAGCAGGGCGGCGCGGGCCTGGCGGGTGGCGTCGCCAGTGGCGCGGGCCATGTCGATGGCGACAGCGCAGGCGAGGCCGATGGCGCGGGCGGCGAAGATCTCGGCCTTCATCTCGGCCAGCATGCGGCGGACATCGGCGTGGTCGATGATCGTGCCGGTGCCGAGAGGGGTTTTGCCCTGTTTGCGGTCCATCGCATAGGTCAGGGCGTGTTGAAAGGCGGCCTCGGCCATGCGCGACGCCCTGCATGCCGACGCCAAGGCGGGCGTTGTTCATCATGGTGAACATCGCGGCCATGCCGTTGTGCGGCTCGCCGACGATCCAGCCGGTGGCGCCGTCGAACTGCATGACGGCGGTGGGGCTGCCGTGGATGCCCATCTTGTGTTCGAGGCTGACGACCTTGAGGCGTGTTGCGAACGCCGGGGTTGCCATCGGCGTCGGGGATCAGTTTGGGGACCATGAAGAGGCTGATGCCTTTGACGCCGGGAACGGCATCGGGCAGGCGGGCGAGCACCAGATGGCAGGTGTTCGAATTGAAATCGCTG
>CAWAEL010000011.1:0-161960 GCA_963781185.1 uncultured Alphaproteobacteria bacterium | reverse complement strand
ACAGCGTCGGCGTCGGCGGGAAGCGCGGGGCTGGGCGTTGGCATGGGGAGGCGCGTCGGCCGAAAGCTGGACACTGTAGCCGCCCGCCGCGGCGCCACTGGCCGGCTAGACTGCTGCCGCACTCTGGCCACACCGGCCACCCCCTGGTCATGCCCCTGTCACCTGCCTTGAGCACACCGCCGGACGTCGCGCGCGACAACAACCTCAACCTCATCCGATTGGTGGCCGCGGGCATGGTGCTGGTCAGCCACAGCCATGTGCTGTCCTCAGGGCGCTACGCGGACGAGCCCTGGCTGGGCACCCTGGGCATGTCGCCGGGCGGCGTGGCCGTGGACCTGTTCTTCGTGGTGAGTGGCTTTCTGGTGATGTCCAGCCTGTTGCGCAATGCCTCGATCTGGAACTACGTCCTTGCGCGCGCCTTCCGCATCTATCCCGCGCTGTGGGTGGCCCTGCTGCTGAGTGCGCTGGTGGTGGGGGCGGGATTCAGCACCTTGTCGATGCCCGACTTTCTGCGCGATCCCCAGACCTGGAAATACCTGGCAAAAAACGCCGTGATGATCACCGGCGCCGAGGCCCATCTGCCGGGCGCGTTCACCACCAATCCTTTCGCCGATGCGGTCAACGGCTCCTTGTGGACCTTGCGCTACGAACTGCGCCTGTATGCCCTGCTGGCGCTGCTGTGGTGGTGCGCGCGGGCCCTCGGCCGACGCAGCGGCAAGCCGCTGATGGCACCACTGATGCTGGGTCTGGCCGTGGTGCTGACCCTGGCCTCGCTGGGGCTGCCGCTGTGGAATATCCATTCCGACTTCATCCGCCTGGGCGCGGTGTTCTTCACCGGAGCGGCGTGCTGCTGCTACCGCGAACGGCTGTCGCTCGACACCCGCTGGCTGCCTTGGGCCTGCGGGGCCTTGCTCGCCGGGGCCCTGGTGTCGGTGCAGGCATTCGACCTGGTCTACAGGCTGGCCATGCCGTGGCTGCTGTTCTACCTGGCCTTTGTGCCAGCGGGCGGGGTGCGCGGCTTCAACCGGTTCGGCGACTATTCCTATGGCGTCTACATCTACGCCTTTCCCGTGCAGCAGATGCTCGCGGCCACGATCCCCGGACTGGGCACCTGGCCCATGACCGCCCTGGCGGCAGCCATCGCACTGCCACTGGCCATGGCGTCCTGGCACCTGATCGAAAAACCGGCCCTGGCGCTCAGGTCACGCTGGCAGCAACGCACCCGGCTCGCCAACCCGGTGCCGAAAGCCGCCGGATGAGCCCTGCGACCGCCACGCTCAGCTGATCTGGGCCTGCAGCAGGCCAAAGCTGGCCGGACCGAGCTCGAAGCTGGCAACCCCGTCGACCAGCGTGAGCGTGCGCGCCGACACCACCGCGGCCTGGGGTGTGTCGGCGTTCGCAAACAGGCCCGCCGCATGGACCTGCTCCAGGCTCGCTTCGCGCATCGCCCCATCAGCCAGCCGGGCAGTGACGGTGGCGGCGCGCAGGGGGTCCTTGTTGATGACAAAGACACTCAGCAGTTGCCCGCGCCGCGTGGCCATGGCCGTGGCCAGGGGCATCTCGGGGTAGGCCGCGGCGTAGCCGACGCGGGCGTTGGCCTGGGGGGTGGTGGCCACGCTCAACTGAAAATCAACATGCTGCGCGCCCGTTGCCAGCAGTTGGCGCATCAGGCGCATCACATGGAATGCCGGCCTCACCGGCGCCAGCCCAGCCTCGGCGCTGGCCTGAATGGCGCCGAAGAACCAGTTGCCGTTGAGCGACCACTGGGTCGCGGCCGCCACCCGGTCGTCCTCGCTCAGCACCCGCAGCAGGTCGGCCGTGAACAGCGCCGCTGCCTGGGTGGCGATGTAGGCGTTCTGCTTCAGCTCCTGGCCATTGAAGCGGGCGTTGGTATAGAAGGCATTGAACTCTGTCACCTGCAGACGCGGCAGCGGCAGTTGCGCAGTGCGCGGGTGGCGGGCCCAGAAATCGGCCACGATGCCCAGGTGCCTGCGCACGGTTTCGCTGCCCGCCACCGTGCCCCAGTAAAGGGCCTCGTCCGGTGGCACGCCATCGGTCGCCGAGGCCAGGGTGGCCGGGGTCGAGATCAGCGGCATGTAGTAGTGCAGCGCCAGAAAATCGAGGTCTTGCGGGCGCTGCAGGCCTGCCAGCAGCTTGTCGGCAAACCCCAGCTGCGCACCCACCACCGTCGCGGGTTCACCGCCGGCGCGCCAGGCCAGGCCCGACAGCGTGTCCAGCGCAAACGGCAGGCCGATGCGCAGGCTCGGGTCGACAGCCCGCATGGCCGCCATGACGAGGTTGACCCGCGCGGCAAATTGCTCGGGCCGCAGGAACAGGGGGTTGGCACGGCCATCGGGGAGCGCCGCGTCCATCAGGTAGGGCTCGTTGCCCAGTTCCCAGTAACGCACCTTGGGCAGCGGCAGGCCCGTGCGTTCAGAGAGCAGCGTCTGCCCGTTCACATGGCGCACCCAGTCGGCCGCATCCTGCACCAGCTGCGCCTCGGACGCCCCATGCATGTTGACCGTGAGCAGCGGCTCCGAACCCAGCGCCTCGCAGGTCTGCAGGTATTCGCGCGTGCCGTAGGTGATGGTTTGCAGGGCCTGGCCTTCGTAGGCCAAGACCTTGGTCCGGCCGCTCAAGCTGCCCACCCCCTGGCGCCAGGGATAGGTGTCGGACAAGGATCCCCCTGGGTAGCGCAGCACCGTGGGCGACCAGGCCTGCGCCCGCGCCCACATGCCGGGTTGCGGCTGGGCGTTGGCGTCGAACAGGCCTTCGCTGCCGTAGACCCAGGGGGTGTTGGTGCCCAGCAGCTCTGGCTTGCTCGGCCGCAGCAGCTTGGAAGCCGACAGGCTGATGGCCACCGGCAAGGTCGACCCGGTCACGGGTGCGGCTGCGGGTGCCGGGGCGGGTACGGGGCTCGCGGCCACGGCATCGGCCGCCCCGCCGCCCGAGCCTCCACAGGCATGCAGCCCCCCTCCGAGCACACCCAGGCTGCCCAGCGTACCGAGCGTGCCCAGGGCGAATTGACGTCTCTTCATGGCCATAAAGTCGCGACCTGGGCCGCTGCGCTCACGATGTGCAGGAGGGGGGTGACAGGCGCCGGCGGACCGCAGCCCGAGGCCCCAGGAGGCAAGCTCAAGTCATCTTCAACTTGACAGCCATTTTGCCCGAGGGCGGCACCGTGACCCGCTCACACCGGTGCGGTCCTGAAGATCGAG
Organism: uncultured Alphaproteobacteria bacterium; assembly: GCA_963781185.1. GTDB lineage: Bacteria > Pseudomonadota > Alphaproteobacteria > Rhodobacterales > Rhodobacteraceae > Stagnihabitans. The sequence continues at coordinate 158,742 of CAWAEL010000011.1, read as the reverse complement.
ACGGCGGCCACCAGGTCGGTGGCCTGGTGCTTCAGGCTTTCTGCCGCCGCAGCGCTTTGCTCCACCAGCGCCGCATTCTGCTGTGTCACCTGGTCCATCTGGGTCACGGCCTCGCCGACCTGGGCCACACCGACACTTTGCTCACGGCTGGCCGCACTGATGGCCCCCATCAGTTCACTCACCCGCTGGATGGATTGCACCACCTCCGACATGGTGGTGCCGGCCCGGTCGGCCAGATCGACCCCCTGGTCGATGCGCTCGACGCTCGCGCCGATCAGTTGCTTGATCTCCCGGGCGGCCTGGGCCGAACGCCCGGCCAGGTGACGCACCTCGCTGGCGACCACCGCAAACCCCCGGCCCTGGTCGCCGGCGCGTGCGGCCTCCACGGCGGCATTGAGCGCCAGGATGTTGGTCTGGAAAGCGATGCCGTCGATCACCCCGATGATGTCTGCGATCTTGCGGCTGTTGCCCTGTATCGATTGCATGGTGGTGACCACCTCACCCACCACCTCGCCGCCGGCGGCGGCCACCGTGGAAGCCGCGACGGCCAACTGCTTGGCGTTCTGGGCATGGTCGGCGTTGGCCTTGACCGTGGCGTTGAGCTCCTCCATCGACGCCGAGGTCTCTTCGAGTGCGCTCGCCTGCTGCTCGGTGCGCTCACTCAGGTCGGCATTGCCACTGGCGATCTGGGCCGAGCCCGTGGCAATGCTGTCGCTGCTGTGGCGTACCTTGGTCACCAGGCCGGCCAGGCTCTGGCTCATCTCGGTCAGGGACTGAAGCAGGGTCGACAACTCGTCCTGGCCGGTGGCCGCCAGGCGGGTCGTCAGGTCGCCCGCCGACACCGCCCTGGCCAGCGCCACCGCCTGGTCGATCGGGCGCAGGATCGACCTCGTCACCAGCGTGCCCGCCACGCTCGCCAGCAGCAGAACCAACAGGCACAGGGCCCCGAGGAGGTTGCGCTCCAGCCGGTAAGTGGCCTGGGCCGCCTCGATCATCTGCTGGGCCTGGGTCTGGCTGTGCTCGGCATAGTCGGTGGCCGCCTTCACCAGCGCAGCGAGCAGGGGGCGGCACTCGTCGTTCATCTTGGCAATGGCTTCGTCCTTCTTGCCCTGGGCGGCCAGGTCGACGATGCCCAGGGCGACCGGCCCGTACTTTTTCTCCACCGCCTCGATGGCCACCACCAGGCGTTTGGCCACCTCGTCCTGGTCCGAGGTCTGTTCGGTCATCTCGATCAGTTTGGCCAGACTCCTGCCCACCTCGGCATGTGCCGATTTGACCTGCGCCAGCTCGAGCTCACGGTCTGCAGGCTGGGTCACCAGCGCCAGATTGCGCACCGCCACGGCGCGCTGGTTCACGGCGTTCCTGACCAGGCTCACCTCGCTCGTCCGGGCATTGGCGCCGTTGACGTAGTTTTCAAAGTGATCGTTGGCGTCGGACAGCAGCGCCAGCGTGACGCCCGCCATCCCCGCCACGGTCACGATCAGCCCGGCAAAGGTGGCCGCCAATTTGGTGCGAATCTTCATGGTCCTGTCCCTGTACTGCAGTGGGTGAAGGTGAGCCTGACCAACCAGGCCAAGGGCAATGCGCCGACAAGGGTTCCGAGCCTCTTGGCGGGCCGGACTCCATGGCGGTCAGTGACACATATCGACCCATCAGGCCCTCGCTTTAGCCATATCTGTCAAATATATCGAATATAGGCCGTTCAGCCCGCCCTATTCGCCCGAATGGCCATGAGTGACCATGAATGACCAAACTCGACCACAAATGGCCGACGCCTGAGGGGACGCCGACACCGGAGAAGTCCGCTTGTAATTATGGATTATTGGTTATAGAGTCGAGTCCATGGTCACCCCCACCCCCCTGCGCCCGTCCTCGCTGCACGAGGAAGTGGCCACCCGGCTGCGCCACATGGTGTTCGAACAGCAGCTCGCGCCGGGCGAGTGGGTGGACGAATTGAAATTGGCCAAGGACTGGCAGATCAGCCGCACCCCCCTGCGCGAGGCGCTGAAGGTGCTGGCCGCCGAGGGGTTGGTGACGCTGGTGCCCCGCCAGGGCTGCCGGGTCACGGAGCTGTCAGAAGACGATGCCGACTCGCTCTTCCCGGTGATGGCCTTGCTCGAGGGCCGCTGCGCCTTCGAGGCGGTGCGCAAGGCCACGCCGGCCGACGTGAAGGCGCTGCGCCGGCTGCACGATCTGCTGGAAAAACACGCGGCCGCCCGCAACATCGACGGCTACTACCGCGCCAACCACGAGTTCCACAGCAAGGTGCAGGCCCTGGCCGACAACCGCTGGCTCGACCGCGCCACCAACGACCTGCGCACCTTCTTGCGCCTGCTGCGGGGCCGCCAGCTCAACTGGCCCGGGCGCATCGAGGCCTCGATCAATGAACACCGGGTGTTCATCGACGCCGTCGAGCAGCGCGACGCCGCGCGTGCCGAGCGGGTGATGCACGACCACCTGCTGGCCCAGCTGGCGGCCCTGAAGGCGCTGCGGGCGGCCGAACAACAAGGCCTGCGGGCCACCGGCACCACCGGCCCGGCAGGTGCTGCGCCCACCCCGTCAACCACCGACCCCCTTTCTCCCGGAGGCTCCCATGCTGGATGAACTGCGCCAGGCCGCTCGCCGCGCCAGTGGCGACCGCGCACTGCGCAAGCTGCTGGCCGATTGCAAGCGCCTGTTGTCCGAACGCGGCGAGGCCAACAGCGTGGCCATTGCCGCTGCCCTGGTCGAGCGCCTCACCGCGCTGCCCGAGGAGCAGGAAGAGGCTCAGCCCCGTTGATCTTCTATGGTGGTGGCTCCAATGGCAAGGGGGCTATCGCAGAGGGTCTCTCAAAGGCCCTGGGTTGTCTCATGTCTCCATGGCTGCCTCCATCCTGATGGCTCTTAAGCGCGCATCAACTGGTGGGGCTGCTTCCCCTGACCTAGCCTCCTTGGATGGTAAGCGTATTGGGGAGTCATGGACGAGGTGCCTACAGGGCCTATCGATGAGTGCATCTTCAAGACAGTCACGGGGGGTGCAGCACTGTCTGTGCGCAGCTTATGCTGACCAGATGGAGATGCAAGTTGGAACGAAGATCATCATGCTGTGTAATGAGATGCCTACTCTCAAGGTGGACACAGCTACCATGCGCAGAATCAGGGCCTTCCCTTTTGATGCACAGTTCAGGTTTGATGACCCCTCTGCTGAGAACGCTTATGACCCTGAGGACATCACCCACTTTGTCAGAGATCCTGGTTTCAAGAAAAGCTTCCCTGTCAACGGCTTCCTCGGGCAATCGAAGGTGCTCGTATGTACTATGACTCTGGCCTCGGCGTTCAACCAGAGAGCTGTGTTGCAGTGAGGGACGAGCTCAAGCAGCAGAACGACACGTTGCATGACTGGATCAGCTCTGCATGCCGGGAGGAGCATGATGAAGAGATGAATGTTGCAAGAGCCTTTGAGGCGTACAATAGCTACAGAGTCGGTAGAAACCTGCCGCGTGTAGGACAGTGCAAAGCGTTTAAAGCAGAGATGCAGAAGAAGGGATACTCGGCTGACAAAAGCAAGCGTACTGTACATGGTAACAGAGATCAACTGGTGTTCCATCACATCAGGATGGCCTGATGATGGTCACTTTCACGAGGTCAAGATGAAAAAGCCCATGTCATTTCCCTACTTTTTGTAAACTCCTTGTTTGTCCTCCTGTCTCACCACCTTAACGCATCGATTTCCCATTTCTGGGATGGGTGGGCTTTTTTCCTAATAACTCTGCTCAGCTCTCAGGATCTCTGTTGTCTTCTTTTTCAATGGACCTATATAGCTCTTATCCCATTGCTGTTCTCATATTCTTCCATTTTTATATACTCTCACACCTCTTTGCTCTGTACTATTGGGATATATGGGCTAAAAAAATGCAGTTTTTTTGAATGGTAAAGATTAGTAGAGTAGTATAGGAGCAGTAAAGGAGGTAGAAATTGGAAACAAAGATCAGCACGAAAAGCTGAGCAGAGTTATTCAGAAAAAAAGCCCACCCATCCCAACTACGCGATTGTGAGGCGTCAACATGATGCAAGAGGAGGCAAAATGAATGAAATCAAGAAACAGGGAAGAATGGCGTGGGCTTTCTCAGTTCGACCTCGTGCAAAACTGTGTATTTGTTAGAATCAGCGCCTGTTGACAGCGAGCTCAATCAAAAAAGAGTCTTTGAGCAACGCTGGCTGAACACACTGATGCGGACCCCCCGTCTCTTCGAGCCATGTTCTCTGCAAGCCAGCTCCCACTCAGCAGTCAGACATTGCGTGGAAGCACGGATCCAAAGAAAGCTTGGAGTATTCAACTTTCATTACAGTCAACAGACACTCTAGCTGCCCACTCCGCTCCGAATGTAGTCTTAATGGCCTCAACTATAGTGTGCTCTGTCACTGCTTGTCGACCGCAAGCAGGCCGTGCTGTTCACCGTCGACGGGCTCCCCGAAGGCGCCCGGATCCGGCTGGCGGCCCTCGACACCTACGACGGGAACGTGTTCCGCGTGGGGGAGGGGTCGGCCGGCTTCCGGCGGGTCGGCACCACGATCGCCGCCTCCCGGCCCGGCGAGGCGGCGGTGACCTCGCTGGCCGTCTCTATCGACGACTACGCCGGAGTGTGGCTTCCCGGCAGCGGCGACCTGCGGGGCGTGCGCTTCGAGGGGCGGGACAGCTCGCTGCTGGCCGACGGGCTCTACTACAACCCCGACACCGGCAACGCGCTCACCACGGCCGGCCTGCGCGCCGGGTCGGCGTACACCCTGGAGGTCGCGCTGCCCGACGAGCCCGGCGCCGCCACACTCGAGGCGGCGCGGGTCTCCGACGCGGTGCTCCCGGAGCCGCGCGGGGTGCCCTGATCGCGGGCAAGCTGGCGCCCGAGCTGGTCGGTAGGGCCGAGACGCCCTACGACCAGCTCACCGCCCTCAGCGAGCAGCTGCGCAGCCAGGGCTACTTCTCCGACGGCTCGCGCAGCCAGTCGCGCCCCGGCCACACCACCGAGCGGATCTCGACCTTCCTGTCCGGCACCCAGCTGGTCGGCGACGACGAGCAGTACGCCGTCGCGATGGCGCTGCTGGCGCGCCATCTGCGCCTGCCCGCACGCGTGGTGATGGGGTTCGTGCCCCAAGAGCCGCCGTCCGGCGGCCCGCTGCCGGTCACCGGTGCCGACGCCCGGGTGTGGGTGGAGGTCGACTTCGGCGAGCTGGGGTGGGTGTCCCGACCCGACCCCCGAACGCGACAAGACGCCGGACGCGAAGGCACCCCAGCCGCAGGACGACCCGCAGCCCCAGGCGTCGCGCCGCTGCCCGACCCGCCCCGGGAGCCACCGGCGCCGCCACTGGACTCCGCCGAGGACGACCGCGACCGCGACGACGAGGCCTCCCGCGCCTGGGTGGTCGTCGTGCTGTGGGTCGCCGCCGGCGTGGGCGTCCTGCTGCTCGCCGTGCTGCCGCTGGCACTCGTGGCGTGGGCCAAGCGACGGCGGCGGCGCCGTCGGCTCGCCTCCGCCCGGCCCGCGGACAGGGTCTCCGGCGCCTGGGACGAGGTCGTCGACCACGCGATCGACGCCGGGTTCCCGCGGCCCGTGGTCGCGACTCGGCGGGAGACCGCCGGGGTCCTGGCCGACCACTACCCGGTGGCGGGGTCGGTCGCCGTGGCCGACCGCGTCGACCGGTCGGTCTTCGGCGCCGCCGACCCGCCGCCCGAGGAGGTCGATGACGTCTGGGGCGAGGTCGACCGGCTCCGCGCTGAGCTGGGCGCCGGGCTGGCCGGGACCGGTCGGCTCCGGGCGCGCTACTCCACGCGGTCGCTGCGCGGTCGGCGCCCGGCCGGCCGGGTGGGGCGGCCGCTCCGGAGGGGCGGTCTGCGCCGTTCCGGCCAGCGCCGCAGCCGGGACAGGGAGAATGCCGCTGACGAGACCCAGGAGGGCAGCGGTGACGATCGTGGTGCGGTGGACGGCGGGCGAGCAGCACGGCCTAGCCTGGCCCGGCGGGGTCGCGCTGCTCCACGGGTCGCTCCCGGTGCCGCTGGTGGGGGAGCTGCTGGAGGGGCTGGTGGCCCGGCCCGGCGACCTCCCGGAGGCTGTGCCGACGGCTGGACAGCGCGGTGCCGAGCGGTGCCGGCGGCGGTGGCGGTGCACGCCGACGGCGTCGTGGCCGCGGCACTGCGCACGCCGGACGGGTGGACCCGGCAGCAGCTGGGCCGGGTCGCCGGCGTGCGCCTGGTGCTCGACGCCCTTCCTGCCGCGCACGACCCCGCACCCGACCCGGTGGCCCGGCCGCTGCAGGTCGGGATGGTGCCCGCCGAGTCGCTGGTGTGGCGGGTGCCGGCCGGGGAGACCGCCTCGGCGCCGGCAGCCAGCGGCTCGCCGAGCTGCCCGACGCGCAGCCCGACGCGCAGCCCGACGCGCGGCCCGACGCGCGGCCGGATGAGCGGCCGTCGGATCCCCCGTCGGGGCTGATCACCGGTGTCCCGCGGCACCTGGGGCGGCCGCCGGCCGGCGTACCTCCGGAGCGGGGCGCGTCGGTGCCCGCGAGGAAGCCCGTGTCGGCGGCGCCGGAGAGGCCGTCGGCCGCGACGCCGGATCCCGCCGCCGAGCAGCTGCCCGAGCCCGACCACGACGGGCTGACGGTGGCCCAGGCGGTCGGCGGCGGGGCCAGGGTCGAGCCGCAGGCGGGCGACCCCCGGTCGGTGCTGGCGCTGGTCTGCCCGCAGGGGCATCCCAACCCGCCGTCGCGGCCGGTGTGCCGCTCCTGCCTGCTGGCGCTGTCGGGCCCGGCCCGACGGGTGCCGCGCCCGGTGCTGGGGGTGGTCCGGGCGCGTGGTCGAGCAGGAAGGCTCTCGGCTCCTGGTGGTGGTCGGCCGCAAGCCGCGCCGGCAGGCCGGCAGCACCGAGGAGCCGCTCCTGGTGCCGCTCGCCGTGCCGCACGTCTCCGGGTCCCACGTGGAGCTCCAGATCGACGGCTGGACGGTGCTCGCGCGCGACCTGGAGTCGACCAACGGCACGTTCCTCCGCCGGCGGGCGAGCCGACGACGCGCCTTCCTCGACTCCGACGCCCCTGGTCGACGGCGACGTGCTCGATCTGGGCCACGGCGTGCAGCTGACCGTCGAGGGGATGCCGTGACCGGACCCCCGCCCCGCCCGCCCGAGATCCCCGGCTTCCGCTACGTCGAGGTGCTGGGTCGGGGCGGGTTCGCGGACGTGTTCGCCTACGAGCAGCTCGGGCTGGGACGGCGGGTGGCCGTGAAGGTGATGCTGGAGGGGATCACTCGCGACAGCCAGCGGCTGTTCGAGTCCGAGGCCAGCGTGATGGCCCGGCTGTCCAACCACCCCTCGATCGTCTCGATCTACCAGGCCGGCGCGGCGGCCGACGGCCGGCCGTTCCTGGTGATGGAGCACTGCCCGCCGCCCCCTCTGGCCGCCCGGCTGCGGCAGCAGCCGCTGAGCGTCGGCAAGGCGCTGGAGGTCGGCATCCAGATCGCTGGGGCCGTCGAGAGCGCCCACCGGATCGGGGTGCTGCACCGCGACATCAAGCCCGCCAACATCCTCTTCACCGAGTTCGGCCGGCCGGCGCTCACCGACTTCGGCATCTCGGTGACCACCCACCACGGGGTCGGCCAGGGCGTCAACGGCCTCTCGGTGGCCTGGGCGCCGCCGGAGCAGATCGAGGGCGACGGGCCGACGGACGCGTCGGCCGACGTCTACTCCCTGGCGGCCACGATCTGGGCGACGCTGGTCGGACACGGCCCGTTCATCCGCCGGGGAGAGCGCAACGACGACGGCACCGTCGGCCAGCGGGTGCGCACCGACGGACCGGGCCACGGCCGCGGGCAGCACCTCGGCGCGGAGCCGATCGATGGTGTCCGTCGTCGCCCGATCCTGGGGCGAGGTGGTGGGCTGAGCCATCACCACGGTGACCGTGGCGTCGGGTGCGGAGGGCACCGCCTGGGCCGCGACGATGCCGGGGTCGGCCACCAGGGCCGCGACCACGTCGTCGACCGCCGCCGGGAGCGGTGGTGTCGAGGGCGACGACCAGTGGCCCCTGTTGCTCCGGGGCCGAAGCCGTCGGAGATCAGGTCGTAGGCCCTTGCCCGGCGACTTCGGCATGCTCCCCTGGTCGGGCAGGCCCAGCCGCAGCCCGAGCACCGGCAGCGCCAGCGCGACGAGGACCGTGGCTCCCAGAGCGAGGTCGCCGGTGGCATGCCGCGTCACGTGGCGGCCCCAGCGCTCCCAACGGCGCGCGGTGCCCGCGACCGCCGTACGCCGACCGGGCAGGCGGTCCAGGAGCCGGCCGACGCGGCCGCGTCGGGTGATCCGGTCGCCGGCCAGGCCGAGGAGGGCCGGCAGCAGGGTGAGCGCCGCGAGCACCATCACGAGCACGACGATGGCGATGCCGTGATCGGGCTCGCCCTGGTCGCGGTGACCGCTGCGTTCAGCATCGTGGCCGACTACACCGGCCCGTCCGACGCGTTCGGCGGCTTCGCCGTCCTCTTCGCCGCGGCGGCCGACGGTGCGACGTTCCGCTACCGCGCCGATGTCTGGCGACGCCAGCTCCACCAGATTCGCAGCGAGGAGCGCGAGGGGCTGGCCCGCGAACTGCACGACACCGTCGCCCACCACGTCTCCGCCATCGTCATCCAGGCCCAGGCCGGCAGCACCGTGGCGGCCACCGACCCGCGGCCGCCGTCGCATGCGCTGTCGCGTGATCGAGGCCGAGGCGTCACGCACGCTGGCCGAGATGCGGATCATGGTCGGCGTGCTGCGCCAGGGCGAGGCGCCCGACGCTACGCCCCGCAACGCGGCATCGCCGACATCTGCCGCCTCGCCCGGCCGCGCACCGAGGCGCCCGCCGTCGACGTGCAGGTGGGACGAGTCGCTCGGCGACTGTGCAGCCCGCCGTGAACGCGGCGATCTACCGCCTCGCGCAGGAGTCGATCACCAACGCCACTCCGTCATGCGCGCCACGCGACCCGCGTCGACGTGCAGGTCGCGGCCGACGACGAGTGCGTGCGGCTGACCGTGCGCGACGACGGCGACCCGACCACCTTCAACCCACAGGCGGCCCGCGGCTACGGGCTGATCGGCATGCGCGAGCGAGCGACGCTGTTGGGCGGCACCCTCGAGGCCGGCCGGCCCGGCCGGCCGCGGCTGGGCGATCACCGCCGTGCTGCCCCGTCACGGAGCGCCGGCCTGAGCGGCGTGACCGATCCCGTGCGGGTCTTGGTGGCCGACGACCAGGAGCTGGTGCGCACCGGCCTGCGGATGATCCTCGACGCCCAACCCGACATCGAGGTCGTCGGCGTCAGGCCGCCGACGGTCGCGAGGCGGTCCGACTCGCGCGCGACCTGCGCCCCGACGTCTGCCTGTTCGACATCCGGATGCCGCGGCTCGACGGCATCGAGGCACCCGCCGCTGGCCGGGCCCGGCGTCGACGACCCGATGGCGGTCGTGATCATCACCACCTTCGACCTCGACGAGTACGTCCACGGCGCGCTGCGAGGCCGGCGCCACGCGGCTTCCTGCTGAAGGACACGCGGGCCCGCGCTGCTGGTCCAGGCGGTCCGACGCGGCCGCCAGGGCGACGCGCTGATCGCCCCGACGTGACCGCGCGCCTGCTCGCGCCGCGTTCGCCGCCGTCGGCGGCGGCGCCCCGCCCGCGCCCGTCGAGCCGCTCACCGACCGCGAGGAGGAGGTGCTGTCGGGTCGCGCGCGGCCGCACCAACGCCGAGATCGCCACCGAGCTGCACATCAGCCTCAGCACCGTGAAGACCCACGTCGCGCCTGATGGCCAAGCTCGGCGCCCGCAATCGGGTCGAGATCGCGATGTGGGCCTACGAGACCGGACGCGTCACCGAAGGCCCCGGCTGATCGTGGGCTCAGCGGCCGGGTGCGTCAGGCGCGGCCGACGATCTGGGTGATCTCGACGATGACGAACTCGGCGGGGCGGAGGGGGGCGACGCCCACGAAGCAGACGAGCCGGCCGGCGTCGAGGTCCGCCTGCGTCATCGTGGACCGGTCGCAGCGCACGAAGTAGGCCTCCTCGGGCGTGGCCCCCTGGAACGCGCCCGAGCGCCACTGCGCGTGCAGGAAGTCCTCGACCGACCGGCGTACGTCGGCCCAGAGGGGCTCGCCGTGAGGCTCGAACACGACCCACTGGAGTCCTTGGTCGAGCGAGCGCTCGAGCGACAGAAGCAGCCGGCGGAACGGGACGTAGTCGAGCCCCTCCTCACCAGGGCCGGTGCGGGCGCCCAGACCAGCAGCCCCCGGTCGGGGAAGGCGCGGACCGGATTGACGTCGGGGACCGCAGGCAACGGCTCGGCGACCAGCCCGATGACCGGCTCGCCGGCCGGGGCCTTCCAGACGCCGCGCTCGCGGTCGACCCGCCGCACCACGCCGGCCACCGCGGCCGCCGTCCACACCCGCTGCCCGGACGCGTCACGCAGCCGCGGCGTGTAGCCGGCCGCATGGTCGCCGACCCCGGCCGGCAGCGTCCCGTCGGGGCAGTCGAGCAGCAGGAACCGTCGGTGCTCGACGCACCAGGCGTGCGCCTCCGCCGCCCGACCGCGGACCAGCGACGGAGCCGCCGCGAGCACGGTGGCGTCGGTGTCGATCAGGGCCGCCAGGCCGGCGGTCGAGCGTCGCCCGCGCGCACGACGAGGACCGCGTCGCCACCCTGGGCGAGGTACGCCGCCACCGCGCGCCGCAGCGGGCTGTCGCGGTCGCCGTACACCCGGTCGTACGCCGGCAGCGCGGCGACCTCCACGGCCGTGTCGCGCGGACCCCGGCGGGCGCGGCCGAGCATGGCCGCCTGTTCCACGGCCACGCGCAGTGACCGCGGGTCGGGGGTCTCGTCGACGGTCACGCCGGCCATCGTCCCATGGTCGGGGGACCGGCCTGTCGGCTCAACGCCCGTGCCGGATCCCGTGCCCCGGAGGCCGACCCCCACCCCTGCCGGCCTCAGGGGCGGGCCAGGGTCGCCTGAGGGGGTCTCCGGATCCCCCGGGACCGGCCGGGCCGCCAGCCTGGTCGCATGACACTCTCGCTCTCGCGCCGCGCGCGTCTGGGACTGGGCCTCGCCACTGCCGGCTGCCTGCTGGTCGGCCTCTACGCCATGGCGCTGACTGCCTCCGGCTACCGGCTGCTGCCGGCCGACATCGCCGCGAACGGCTTCCCGCTGGCGCTCCGGCTGCACATCACCACCGCCGGGGTCGCGCTGCTGCTGGTGCCGTGGCAGCTGTGGCCGGGGCCTCGGCGGCGATGGCCGGCGCTGCACCGCCGGGTCGGGAAGGCGTACGCCGCCGCGCTGCGCCGGCGGCCTGTCCGGCCTGCGCCGGCGGCAACCTACCCAGCACGGCCCGCTGGCCGCCGCGGGGTTCGCCGCACTCGGCGTGGCCTGGACCGGCACCACCCTGGCGGCGCTGCAGGCGGCGCTGCGACGAGACCTGGTCGCCCACCGCCGCTGGGCGCTGCGGTCGTTCGCCAGCGCGTTCGCCGCGGTCACGCTCCGGCTGGAGCTGCCGCTGGCCGCGATGCTGGGGGTCCCCTTCGCCACGGCCTACCCGCTGGTGGCCTGGCTCTGCTGGGTGCCCAACCTGCTGGTGGCCGAGTGGTGGCTGGCCCGGCGTCGCGTCGAAACCCCGCGCCGGGTGGGTGCGACGGCCGAACGGGTCTGACCTCGGGCGAGCCCTCAGGGACGGCGACGGGCGTAGACGACCGCGCCGACGACGGTGAGTACCAGCAACCCGGCCCCGATCAGGACTCCGAACACGAGCAGCAGACCGGACATGGCAGTCCCCCTCCAGAGGTGCTTCCCAGTCAGACGCCGGGCATGCCGCGAACGCTACCGGGGGTCCGCGTGGGCTCGGCCAGGTGCGGAACTGGTCTAGGCAGGTGACGATGGCAACAGTCGAAGCTCGGGGAGACGCGATCTACCCCTATCGAGCACGCTCTCACCCTGAAGGGGCACCCCTCGCCCCTCTGGGACCGGATTTCTGCCCGAAACAGGAAAATCTCTCCCCAGAAACCTACGGTGGAGTAGCCCGGAGTGGCCCTCGCACCGCATCATGTTGCACCGTTGTGCCCAGCAGTTTGTCTCAGGCACTTGCCAAGATGTGCCTGACTGCTGTCACATCAAATTCATCACCACTACCCCTCTGAAGGAGCTCCTCATGTCTCGGTTCGTTGCCGCTTTCGTTGCCGCCGTCTGCACCCTCACCCTGTCCACGCTGGCCTCGCCCGCCGACGCTGCGAAGCCGACCGCCGACCGCAACGGTGGCTGGTGCTGCTGACGAGCAGCGCCGCCCCGGCCTGAGTAGCTCTTCGGCTCGGGCTCGGGGCTCCGGCCCGGGATGGGACTCCCACCCGGGCCGGGGCTCCAACCCGGGCCGGCAGAGGCTCAGCAGCGCGGCTCAGCTCAGTGCCGGAAGGCGGAACGCCGGTCTCTCGTGCACGGGCAGCAGCACCCGCGAGGCGCCCGGGCTCTCCCCGGCGCAGCGGTAGGCATGGGCAGCGCGGTCTCGATTGCCGGCGGCCGTGGCCGCCTCGCCGAGCTCGAACAAGAGCTGGGCGACGCCGCGGTCGGTGCCGAGGAGATCGAGCAGCGCCCTCGCGCTCGCGAACTCTTCGGCGATCGACGCTCCGCTGATGGTGAGTGCCAGCACTCGCAACACGTTGACCTCGGCGGACAGCACCGGGTCTTGGTGGCAGACATCGGCGGGCACCCCGTCGACAAGGCGCAGGGCAAGCTCCGGCTCCGCCTCTCGGATGGCGAGTCGCGCCAGCGCGAGCGTGTTGTGCGCGTGGTCGACCGGGCTGGCGCTCGACCAGGAGAGCTCGTGTCAGCCCGTGCCGCATATGCCCAAGCCGCCGAGCGGGTGATGGACGCCCTGCGCGACCTCGACCGCGCGCCGCCTGCCCAACGCGATTTCGGCGATGCCGCCCCGGTTGGCGCGGCAACCTCCAACTTCACCCATGACGGCTACAAACAGGCGGTGGAGAAGGCCAAGGACTACATCCGCGCCGGTGACATCTTTCAGGTCGTCCCGTCGCAGCGCTGGGTGCAGGATTTCACCCTGCCGCCCTTTGCCTTCTACCGCAGCCTGCGCCGCACCAACCCCTCGCCCTTCATGTTCTTCTTCAACTTCGGCCCGTTCCAAGTCGTCGGCGCCAGCCCCGAAATCCTCGTCCGCCTGCGCGATGGTGAGGTGACGGTCCGCCCGATCGCTGGAACCCGGATGCGCGGCGCCACGCCAGAGGAAGACAAGGCGCTGGAACTCGACCTCTTGGCCGACAAGAAAGAACTTGCCGAACATCTGATGCTGCTGGACCTCGGTCGAAACGATGTGGGCCGGGTCGCCAAGGTGGGATCGGTCCACCCGACTGAGAAATTCATCGTCGAACGCTACAGCCACGTCATGCACATCGTGTCCAATGTCGTAGGCCAGATCGCAGACGGCGAAGACGCCCTGTCCGCCCTGCTGGCCGGTATGCCCGCAGGCACGGTATCCGGCGCCCCCAAGGTCCGCGCGATGGAAATCATCGACGAATTGGAGCCGGAAAAGCGCGGCATCTATGGCGGCGGCGTGGGCTATTTCGCCTGCAACGGCGAGATGGACTTCTGCATCGCCCTGCGGACTGCCGTGCTGAAGGACGACAAGCTGTATATTCAGGCGGGTGGCGGCGTGGTCTACGACAGCGACCCCGAGGCGGAATACCAAGAGACCGTCAACAAATCCAAAGCCCTGCGCCGGGCTGCTGAAGATGCCGGAACCTTCACCCGGCGCGGCAATTTCTGATCCAGCGATAGGCCCGTTGGTATTTTCGATGTGCCGGAAAAACCAACGGGCCCATTCTACCTTTTCCCGGCGTCACTCTTCTCCCGCCAGCAGACGCCGCGCAATCCCCGCAGCTTCGGTCAGGTGTTCGCGCACCGCCTCAGACGCTGCCACCGGATCGCCCGCGACAATAGCCGCTGCAATCCGCGCCATCCTGACCGGGCCTGCAACCTGCCTGTCACCACTGGCCAGCGTCAACGCCCGTAGCCTGCTGATCCGGCCGTTCAGCCGTTGCACGATCTCCCACGCGATGTGGTGGCCCGCCGCGCGGAAGATCACCTCGTAGAACTGCGTCGTCGCCGCAATCCGCGCCGGACCCGTCGTCGCCTCAATAGCGGCGAGCGCGGTTTGCACCTGCGCCTTCACGCCCGCATCCGCGACCACAGCACAGGCTGAGACAGCGCTTTGCTCCAACAGCATCCGAATGTCATAGATCTGCGCCGCTTGCCCCCAATCCATCCGCGCCACCATCGGCCCCTTGTTGAGCATGATCTCAACCAAGCCCTCGGCCTCCAGATAGCGGATCGCCTCGCGCACCACGGTCCGGCTGACGCCGAGTTGGTCGCACAGGGTCCGCTCCACCAACCGCTGACCCGAGGTGAACCGCCCCGACAGGATCGCACCGCGCATCTTGTCCACCACGATCTCCCGCAGGGTCTGCGGCATCTGGCCGATTTTCAGGTCGTCATCCATCTTTTCCCCGCTGGCCCCCTGCTAGTCTTGACATCCGGTCTAATGGTATACCATCATACCACGAATTCAACCCCGAATCCCGAGGCCCCCCATGTCCGCCCTCATCCGCAAAACCATCCTCCACGTCGAAACCACCTTGATCGAGGGCGGCAGACCCGCCGCCAGCCCCCTGACCCTGATCGCCGCCGCCGCCGTGCTGAAGAACCCCTGGGCCGGGCGCGGCTTTGTTGACGACCTGAAACCCGAAATCCATGCCGTCGCCCCGGTTCTCGGTGCGCTGCTGACCGCCATGATCATCGACCGCGCCGGGTCTGGTGCCACGGTCGAGGCTTACGGCAAATCGGCTGTCGTCGGTCTGGATGGTGAAATCGAGCACGCCTCGGCCCTCATCCACACCCTGCGCTTTGGCAACCACTACCGCACCGCCGTTGGGGCCAAATCCTACCTCGCCTTCTGCAACACCCGCGGCGGCGCCAATGCCCCCATCATGATCCCGCTGATGGACAAGAATGACGAGGGCCGCCGCTCGCACTATCTGACCATCCATTTCGCCATCCCCGACGCCCCCGCTGCGGATGAGATTGTCGTAGCCCTCGGCGCCTCCATCGGTGGCCGCCCGCATCACCGCATCGGTGACCGCTATCAGGATCTGAAAGACCTCGGCCATGACGCTGCAAACCCTGCCGCAGTCTGACACCACCTATACCGACATCGGCGCAGGGGAGCCCGTGGTTCTGCTGCACGGTGTCGGCATGTGTGACGCCGCTTGGGCACCGCAGATCGCGGCCCTGACCGGGTATCGCGTGATCGCCCTCAACATGCCCGGCCACGGCGGATCGGCCCTGCTGCCCGGCACGCCCACCCTGCCCGACTATGTGGCCTGGGCCGCCGACATGCTGCGCCGCCTGAACCTTGGCCCCGCCAATATCGCGGGCCATTCGATGGGCGCGCTGATCGCCCTCGGCCTCGCCACCGACCACCCCGCACTGGTCCGCCGCATCGCCCTGCTGAACGCCGTCCACCGCCGCACAGCTGAGGCCCGCGCCGCCGTTCTGGCACGGGCAGAGGCGCTCGCCCACGGGGCCAATGATATTGAGGCCCCCCTGTCGCGCTGGTTCACGCCCGACCAACAGGCGCTGCGCCAGAAAACCGCCGATTGGCTGCAAAGCGTCACGCCGCAGGGCTATGCCGCCGCCTACCGCGCCTTTGCTTTGGGCGACACGACCTATGCCGACCGCCTCAACCAGATCACCTGCCCCGCGCTGTTCCTGACCGGGTCAGATGACGCCAACTCCACCCCCGCAATGGCCCGCACCATGGCGCAAACGGCTGCCAATGGCCGCGCCGTGGTGATTGACGGACACCGCCATATGGTCAACCTGACCGCACCGGACGCCGTGAACCGCGCCCTGACAGACTGGCTCGCCACCATAGAAGGACCGCGCCCATGACCCTCGAAGACCGCCGCCTGCTGCGCGATGCCTTTGGCACCTTCATGACCGGCGTCACCGTCGTCACCGCCATGTCACCTGACGGCGAACCAATCGGCTTCACCGCCAACTCCTTCTCCTCCGTCTCGCTTGACCCGCCGCTGCTGCTGATCTCCATCGCGAAAACCTCCTCCAACTTCGCCAGTTTCACCCAAGGCACCGGCTTTGCGATCAACGTGTTGTCAGAGGGGCAGAAGGGCGTCTCCAACACCTTCGCCCGCCCGGTTGAGAACCGCTTTTCCACCGTCGGCTGGCAGCGTGGCCCGCACGGTTCACCCATCCTGAATGACGTCTCGGCGTGGTTCGACTGCGCCATGCATCAGGTGGTAGATGCGGGCGACCACGCCATCCTGATTGGTGAGGTGCAGGCTTTCAACACCACCAGCCGCGCCGGGCTTGGCTACTATCGCGGATCCTACTTCACGCCCGCACAGGCTGGGGCGGCGGCCGCCAGCGGCCCGGCCATCGTCGTCTCTGCCCTGATCGAAAAGGACGGCAAGGTCCTGCTGCAAGATGACGAACGCGGCGGCCTGACCCTGCCCTCTGCCCGCGTCGGGCCCAAAGGCGCCAATGCTGCCCTGCTGACCCTGATAGAGGCCGCAGGCGTCACCGCCACCCCCGGCTTCATCTATTCGGTGTATGAGGATGTCGACGCCGGCTTTCAGCACATTGCCTTCCTGTGCCCCTGCACCGCCAGCACCGCCCAGAAGGGCTGCTTTGTCGATCTGACCCCCGGGGGCTTGGATGATGTGACCGACCCCGCCATGCGCACCATGCTGGAGCGTCTCGCGGATGAGTCGCGTGTCGGCAACTACGGCGTCTACTTCGGCACCCAGAATTCAGGAAAGGTCGGCCCGGTCACTCCGAAGACCGATGCCGCGACAAAAACCAACAAGGACGCCAAGCCATGAAATTCTCTCTCTTTGTCCATATGGAACGGGTCCACGCCGAAGAACCGCAACAGCGGCTGTATGAAGAGATGATCGAGCTCTGCCAGATGGCCGACGAGGGCGGCATGCACGCCATCTGGACTGGCGAGCATCACGGCATGGATTTCACCATTGCACCGAACCCGTTCCTGAACCTCGTCGACCTCGCCCGCCGCACCAAAAACGTCCGCCTTGGCACTGGCAATGTCGTCGCCCCGTTCTGGCACCCGATCAAACTGGCTGGCGAGGCCGCGATGGCCGATCTCATCATGGATGGCCGCCTCGACCTCGGCATCGCGCGCGGCGCCTATAGCTATGAATACGACCGTCTGCGCCCCGGTCTGGATGCGTGGAATGCCGGTCTGATGATGCGTGAACTGGTCCCCGCCGTGCAAAAACTGTGGGAGGGCGACTACGAACATGATGGTGAGTTCTGGAAGTTCCCCAAAACCACCTCCGCCCCCAAGCCCGTCCAACAGCCGCATCCCCCGATCTGGATCGCCGCCCGCGACCCCAACAGCCATGACTTCGCAGTCGCCAACGGCTGCAACGTGCAGGTGACGCCGCTCCACATGGGCGATGAAGAAGTCGTCAGCTTGATGGAGCGTTTCAACACCGCCTGCGCCGCCCACCCCGACAATCCCCCGCCCGAAAATCATGGTCCTGCGCCATACCTATGTGGCCGACAGCGAGGCGGATGCCGTCCAAGGCGCCGAAGAACTCAACGAATTCTACAACTACTTCGGCGCATGGTTCAAAAACCAACGCCCGATTTCCCAAGGCCTGATGCAAACCCTGACCCCCGAAGACATCGCCGCCCACCCGTTCTACACCCCCGCCGCCATGCGGAAAAACAACATCGTCGGCGAACCACCGGAAGTCATCGACCGCATCAAATCCTATGAGGCGCTCGGCTACGACGAATTCAGCCTGTGGATCGACAGCGGCATGAGCTTCGCCCGCAAAAAGGCCTCGCTCACCCGCTTTCTGACCGACGTCATGCCAGCTTTCGCCTGAGGGGGCCCATGGACCATTTCCAGCACTATATCGACGGCGCATTCGAAGACGGCACCGCCCGTTTTGACAGCCTCGACCCCGCCACCGGCACCGCATGGGCCACCATGGCCGACGCCACAGCAGATGACGTTGACCGCGCCGTCACCGCCGCCCACCGCGCCTTTCATGGCCGCGAATGGGCCAACCTGACCGCCACCGCGCGCGGCAAACTCCTCTACCGCCTCGCCGATCTGGTGCAACAGGCCGCCCCGCGACTGGCCGCACTGGAAACCCGCGACACCGGCAAGATCATCCGCGAAACCTCCGCCCAGATCGCCTATGTCGCCGATTACTACCGCTATTATGCTGGCCTCGCCGACAAGATCGAAGGCGCCCACCTGCCGATCGACAAACCCGATATGGAGGTCTGGCTACGCCGCGAACCCATCGGCGTCGTCGCCTGCATCGTACCGTGGAACAGCCAACTGTTCCTCAGCGCCGTCAAACTCGGCCCCGCCCTCGCCGCAGGCTGCACCGTGGTGGTCAAGGCGTCCGAAGACGGCCCCGCACCCCTGCTGGAACTGGCCAAACTGTTCCACGAGGCAGGCTTCCCCCCCGGCGTCGTCAACATCCTGACTGGCGGGCCAGCCGCTGGCAAAGCCCTGACCACCCACCCCAAAGTCGCCCACATCGCCTTCACCGGCGGGCCAGATACCGCCCGCGCAGTCGTCCGCGCCTCAGCCGAAAACCTCGCCTCCACCTCCCTGGAACTCGGCGGCAAATCCCCCTTCATCGTGTTTGAGGACGCCGACCTCGACTGCTGCCGCCAATGCCCAAGTCTCCGGCATCTTCGCCGCCACCGGCCAAAGCTGCGTCGCAGGCTCTCGCCTGTTGGTCCAAGCGTCCATCAAAGACGCCTTCCTGGCGAAACTGAAAACCAAGGCCGAGGCCATTAACATCGCCGCCCCCGACCAGATGACCACCGAAGTCGGCCCGCTCTGCACCAAACGCCAACGCGACCGCATCGCCACCCTGATCGCCCAATCCGTTCAGGAAGGCGCAATCCTCATCACCGGCGGCACAGTCCCAACCGGCCCCGGCTTCTACTTCCCCCCAACGATCCTCGATTGCACCAACGCGCCAAACGCCGCCTGCATCCAGCAAGAGCTGTTCGGCCCCGTCCTGTCCGTCGTCACCTTTGACACCGAGGAACAAGCGCTGGAAATCGCCAACGCCACCGCCTACGGCCTCGCCTCCGGCGTATTCACCCAAAACCTGACCCGCGCCCACCGCATGATCCGTGGCCTGCGCGCCGGGGTGGTCTGGGTCAACACCTACCGCGCCGTGTCGCCCATCGCCCCGTTCGGCGGCTCCGGCCTGTCCGGCCACGGCCGCGAAGGCGGCCTCGCGGCCGCCCTCGACTATACCACCGTCAAAACCGTCTGGCTCCGCACGTCAGACGCGCCGATCCCCGACCCGTTCGTCATGCGCTAAGGCGCGTCAGTCCCGCGCCATCACCGCCGTGATCGGGGCCAGCGTTACCGTGGCAGAGCGCCCTTCAACCGTCCATTCCAGAATGGCCGCCACAGTGTCGGCCCGCGTGTCGCCGATCACCACAACCATACCCTCCTGCGCCGCCTTGAACGCCGCCCGGTCGAGATAGCGCCGAATCGTCTGCTTGCTCTCACCCTCAGCCGTCCAACCGGCGGAAGATCACGGCGGCAGGCACGCCCTCACGTTGGGCGATCTGATCGGCGGCATTCAGCCCCCGGTCATAGGTCACCAACCCGCGCCCCTCACCCTTGATGATCGGCAAGACCAGACCCGCCAAGGGCCGCTGGTCCTGAAACCCGCCGATATCCTCATCAATCATCGCCACGCTCTCCGGCAGAATGCTGGTCAAGGTCTGGAACGTCGTCTCCAGATCCTCAGCCGTGGCGCCCTGCGGAATGCCATTGGCCAGCGTCAGCACCTCTTGCCCAGCCGCCCGGTAGACCGCATTGGCCGCTTTGGCGTCGGTCGCCAAGGGGTCAATGACAAAGCTGACCGGGAACGGCAGCTTGGCCAACTCCTCCCGGCTCATCCCGGCAGAGCCGACATCATGCAGCAGAATGGCGAACAACGGCTTGCCGTTCGCCCCGTCAAAGGTCCGGGCATAGCGCTTGACCGGCGGCAAGTCACCCTCCGCCAACCGGAGCCTCGGCGACAGCCGCCACGCCAACCTGCGGCAGCCCATCGGTCGTAACCCCCGGCACCGACTTGTCGAGCACCGTATTCGGCAGCTTGTTTTCCAATGGCTTGGCGGCAGGCAGGGTCGGCTGATCGTTTTGCAGGGTCGCCGCCGGGCTCGGCTTCGGTGTGCTGTCCGGCGCAGGCTCTGCCACCGCGCCCGGCAGCTCGCCACCCACGTCAGGGTCTGCAGACCGGCGCGATCTGCGGCAGTCGCGACGGCTCGGTCTGGCCCGCCGGCTGCCCCGGCACCAACAGCGCATCCTTCGTCCCCTCAGGCTTGCTGGGGGCCGCATCTTGTGTGTCTGGCGCCGCTTCAGCCGCCGGCAGGGTCAACGCCTGATCCAGACCGGTAAGCGAGGGCACAGGCTCCGGTGCCGCCGGAAGGTCAGGCAACGGCGCCAGATCCTTACCCGCAACCCCCACCGGCGCCTCAGTCACCGCCTCAGGCGGCGTGGCCGCCAGTGCCTCGGCAGCGGCTTTCTCGGCAGCGGCCTTGTCAGATGCGGCCTTCTCGGCAGCGGCTTGGTCCGCAGCAGCCTTGTCAGACGCGGCCTTGTCGGCGGCAATCTTATCGGCGGCAGCTTTGTCTTCAACAGCCGTGTCGGAAGCAGCCTTACTGGCCGCCGCTTCCTCAGCAGCAGCTTGATCCGCCGCAGCCGTCTCAGCAGCAATCACGTCGGGCGCCGCCACGTCGGAAGCCGCGGCGTCTGAAGCGACCGTGCCCGCATCCGCCTGATCTGCCGCTTGTTGGGCAGCGCAATGTCGGCAGCAGCTTTGTCAGCAGCGGCCTTCTCAGCCGCCGCCTTGTCGGCCGCTACCTTCTCGGCAATCGCTTTGTCAGCCGCCGCCCTTATCAGCCGCCGCCTTATCAGCAGCCGCCTTGTCCGCCGCAGCCGTCTCGGCCTCTGCTACCTGACCGGCATCCGACGCCGCCTCAACAGCCGCACCACCCGCAGGCACCTCAGCCGGTGGCGGCGCAATTTGCGACAGCACAACCAGCCCAGCCCCGACCACAACGACACCCCATACCGCCCCGGTTACAAATCCTCGCGCCACTATCTGCCCCCGTTTGCCCGTTCTGCCCAATTCGACCCCTTCTAATGCGCCCATATCCCTTGACGCAACAAGGCCTTCCTGACCATGTATACCCCGACCTTGGGCCCACTTCACCCCCCTACTGCGAAAGCTTGGCGATATGCTGCTATTGATCGACAACTACGACAGCTTCACCTACAACCTCGTCCACTATCTGGGTGAGTTGGGGGCCGAAGTCGTTGTGAAACGCAACGACGCGCTGGATGTGCAGGCCGCCATGGCGCTGCGTCCCTCTGCCATCGTGCTGTCCCCCGGCCCCTGCGACCCGGATCAGGCGGGCATCTGCCTGCCCCTGACCCTCGCCGCAGCTGAGGCGGGTATCCCGCTTCTCGGCGTCTGCCTCGGCCACCAGACCATCGGTCAGGCTTTCGGCGGCAAAGTCGTGCGCTGCCATGAGATTGTGCACGGCAAGATGGGCGCCATGCACCACAAGGGCCAAGGCATGTTCGCGGGCCTGCCCTCGCCCTTCCTCGCCACGCGCTATCACTCGCTGGTGGTTGACCGCGCCACGCTGCCCGCTGAGTTGGAGGTGACGGCCTGGCTCGAAGACGGCACCATCATGGGCCTGCGCCACCGCACCAAGACTGATAGAGGGCGTGCAGTTCCACCCCGAATCAATCGCCTCCGAACACGGCCACCAGTTGCTGAAAAACTTCCTGACCCAAGCGAAAGTGCCCGCATGACCGACACACTCCGCACCCTGATCGGCACTGCCGCTGACCGCCCCCTGACTCGGGCCGAAGCTGAAATCGCGTTTGAGGCGCTGTTTGAGGGCGCCGCGACCCCAGCCCAAATGGGCGGCCTGCTGATGGCGCTGCGGACCCGTGGCGAAACCGTCGATGAATACACCGCCGCCGCCTCGGTGATGCGCGCCAAATGCCACCGCGTCACGGCCCCCGCAGGGGCAATGGACATCGTCGGCACCGGCGGCGACGGCAAGGGCACGCTGAACATCTCCACCGCGACCGCCTTTGTGGTGGCTGGCGCAGGCGTGACGGTCGCCAAACACGGCAACCGCAACCTGTCGTCCAAATCGGGCGCCGCCGATGCGCTGACCGAAATGGGCCTCAACGTGATGATCGGCCCCGAAGTGGTCGAGCGCTGCATCGCCAAGGCTGGCATCGGCTTCATGATGGCCCCGATGCACCACCCCGCCATGCGCCACGTCGGCCCGGTCCGCGCCGAACTTGGGCACACGGACGATCTTCAACATCCTCGGCCCGCTGACCAACCCCGCCGGCGTGAAACGCCAACTGACCGGCGCGTTTTCCCAAGCCCTGATCCGCCCGATGGCCGAAACCCTGCGCGCCCTCGGCTCCGAAAAGGCTTGGCTGGTCCACGGCAGCGATGGCACGGATGAGCTGTCCATCGCAGGCCCAAGCGCCGTCGCCGCCCTCGAAAACGGCACAATCCGCGAATTCACCCTGCACCCCGACGATGCTGGCCTGCCGGTCCATCCGTTCGAATCGATCCTCGGCGGCACCCCCGCCGAAAACGCCCTGGCCTTCCGCGAACTGCTCGGCGGTGCGCCCGGTGCCTACCGCGATGCCGTCCTGTTGAACGCCGCCGCCGCCCTACTGGTGGCCGACCGCGTCACCACCCTGCACGAAGGCGTCGACCTCGCCCGCACCTCAATCGACTCAGGCGCCGCCCGCGCCAAGATAGAGGCGCTACAGCACCTGACCTACCTCTAACCCCTTACAAATTGGTCCAAATATCCTGCGGGGGCAGCCACATTGGCCGCGCCAATGTGGCTTGGGGGTGCAAAACCCCCATCTGCCCTCACCACCCCAGAAACATCGCCGCCAGTCCAAGTGCCGCCGGAACCGCCTGAATGAACAGGATGCGCCATTTCACAGTGACCGCGCCGTAAACCCCGGCGATCAGCACGCAGAGCAAAAAGAACAGCGCCACCTTGGCCCCCGAACCGCCAAGCCCCAGCAGCAGTGACCAGAACAACCCCGCCGCCAGAAACCCGTTATACAGGCCCTGATTGCCCGCCATGGCCTTGGTCCACTCGGCAAACTCCGGCGTCGTGTCAAACACGGCCATCCCGCGCGGCTTGTCCCACCACAGCATTTCCAGCAGCATTATATAGACATGCAGCGCCCCGATGGCCGCCACCAATAGCCACGAAATCATCCCGAAACTCCTAAACCATCACGCAAGCAATGCGTGGTAACTCTTTGCTATAAAACGGCAAAACTCTGCGGCGACCCGCCATAGCTCAGGCGACCGCAACCCGCACTCCGTGCCGCGCGGCAAGGTCGCAGAAGAACTGCCACGCAACCCGGCCAGAACGTGACCCGCGTGTCGCCTGCCACTCAATCGCCTCAGCCCAAAGCTGATCTTCCGGCAACTCCAGCCCGACCTCGGCCATATAGCCGCGGATCATTGCCAGATAGTCGTCCTGCGTACAGGGATGGAAACCCAGCCACAGCCCGAACCGGTCCGACAGCGAGACCTTCTCCTCAATCGCCTCACCGGGGTTGATCCCGGTCTGGCGCTCATTATCAATCATCTCACGCGGCATCAGGTGACGGCGGTTCGATGTCGCATAGAACAGCACATTCTCTGGCCGCCCCTCGATCCCGCCATCAAGAACCGCCTTCAAGCTCTTGTAATGCTGATCATCTTGGGAAAACGACAGGTCATCGCAGAACAGGATGAACCGCGCATCAGACCCGCGCAGCACCGCCAGCAACCGCTGAACCGAGGGCAGATCCTCACGGCTCAACTCCACGATCTTCAGGTCATGCCCCTCAGCCCGCACCGCCGCATGGACCGCCTTGACGAGGGAGGATTTCCCCATCCCGCGCGATCCCCACAGCAAGGCGTTGTTCGCAGGCAGTCCGGCCGCAAAGTACCGGGTGTTGGCCAGCAAGGTATCGCGTGACCGGTCCACCGCGACCAGCAGCCCGATATCCACCCGCGCGACCCGCGCCACTGGCACCAGACGGTCGGGGGCGGTGTGCCAGACAAACGCCTCACCCGACAGGTCCGGTGACGCCAAAGGCGCTGGAGCCATCCGCTCCAGCGCCTCTGCAATTCGTATCAATGCATTACTCATTCTTCGTCGGGCTCAATCCAGGTTCCATCTGCCTTCTCACGGATCTCACGCTGCTTTTCGAACCGCACGATGATCCAGATCGACACCTCATACAGCGGATAGATCGACGAAAAACAGAATCATCATCGAGGCGACATCGGGCGGCGTGACCATCGAACACAGCACCAAAATCCCGACCACCGCATATTTCCGCGTGGCCTTCAGACCGCGCGACGAAATGATCCCGGCCCGGCCCAGCAGCGTCAGCAACACCGGCAGCTGGAACGACAGGCCGAACGCCATCAGGAACGACATGGTCAGCGAAAAGAACGCCTCGACCGACCCGGAATAAACCACGCCAGACGGCGTGTGGTTGATCAGCGCATCCTTGCCAGTCTCCAACGAGTTCGACAGCGAATCCTGAAACGCGAGGAAGAAGCCAAACACCTGCGGCAGCACCGCATAATAGGCAATCCCGGCGCCCAGCAGGAACATGATCGGCGAGGCGAGCAGGAACGGCAGAAACGCCATCTTCTCATTCTTGTACAGACCCGGCGCAATGAACCGCCACATCTGATAGCCGATGAACGGGAAGGCCATGCCAAACCCGGCCCAGACCGCGATCTTCAGGCTGACAAAGAAGCCTTCCTGAACCTTGATCAGAACCAGTTTGCATTCCTGATTGCGGGCCTGCAGCGCCTCACACATCGGATGCGACAGGAAGCCAAAGAAATAGCCCCACAGATAATAGCCCACGCAAAAGAACACCACAAAGGCCGCCAGCGAATACAGGATCCGGTTGCGCAGCTCTTTCAGATGTTCGATCAGCGGCGCGGCAGAGCCGTCCAGGTCGTCGGTACTGCTCATGCCTGATCCGCCTTCTTGGTTGTCTTGCGGGGTTTCGCGGCAGCAACCGGGGCGTCAGCCGCCTCTTTGGGCTTGGTGACGCGGGTTTCTTCGCGGGTGCCGGCTTGGTGGCCTCAGTCTTGGCGGCCTCAGTTTTGGCCGAAGCCGTCTTCGCAGGTGCAGCCTTGGCGGAGGCAGTCTTGGTGGCCGCAGGCGTCACTGGCGGCGGCAGGATCGACGGGTCGGGCTGCCATGTGCCATGCTCAATCGCCTTCAGCTTGGCAGACTGTTCCGCAATCACCGCAGACCGCGCCGCCTGCTTGTCATAAAGCGCCTGCGTGGCGGCCCCATGTGCGGCAACCGGCGTGTCATGCTCGGCCAGATCGTCGTCGATCTCGGCCATATCATCAGCCTCAACAGATTTCGCGGGCGTCATCGGCATCGCGGCAGGCACCAGCGGTTTGGCCGTGGGCTTGGCCGCGTTCTTCATCGGGTCCCACTTTTCGAACTTGTCCGCCGCCGATTTGACCGCATCCAACCCCAGCGCCTTGGCTGAGGTGGCGCCCTTCAGATCCTTGGCGACATCCTTGACGCCCGAATCCTTGGCCGCCTGCTCCATCGCGCGCGAAAACTCACGGCTCATCTGGCGCAGTTTGGCGGTGAAGCGGCCCATCTGGCGGAACATGTCCGGCAGATCCTCGGGCCCGATCACGATCAGCGCCACAAGGCCAATGACCATCAGTTCGGCCCAGCCGAAATTCAACATGTTATATCAGCCCTTTTGCGACCCAACGTCCTTCAACCCAAGACAGGTTCAGACCTTGTCTTTTTCGATCGGCGTGACGTCCTTGGCGACCGTATTCGGATGGTCGCACTTCCTCTTCCTTTTCCAGATCGGCCGTCCCTTCGGTGACGCCCTTCTTGAAAGCGGAAATCCCTTTGCCAACTTCGCCCATCAGGCTGCTGACTTTACCACGGCCAAATAGCACCAACACCACGGCGGCGATGACGATAAGCTGAAGCGGTCCCATTGCGTGCATTTTAACTCTCCTATGGCCGCGCTGTGCGACCCTCACCTACAGGGATAGGTCAGGTCGCAGGGCAAGCAAAGCGTCATTCCCGGCCAAACCCGGTCAAACACCCCTTCCAACCCACCCCAACTGACACTATTCTGTCAGTTGCAAATCACGGATTTCCGATGCGCCGCACCGACCGCCTGTTCGACCTGATCCAGATTCTGCGCGATGGCCGCCTGCACAAGGCGGTCGATCTGGCACGGCGCCTCTGCGGTATCCGACCGCACGATCTGGCGCGACATGGCCACGCTGATGGCCTCTGGCATGCCGGTAGAGGGTGAACGTGGCGTCGGCTACATCCTGCGCGCGCCGATCACCCTGCCGCCCATGATGCTGACGGCCTCGGAACTGGAGGTGCTGCGCCAAGGCCTGCGCCATGTTGCGACCAGCGACGACCCGCTTTTGGCCCGCGCAGCCAAAACCCTCGCCGCCAAGGTTGCCTCAGTCACGCCGCAACCCATTGGCCCCGAACCCGACGACCTGTTTCAAACCCCCAACCGTGAGGCGTCCCGCGCCGCCCCCCACCTGCCGCTGCTGCGCCGCGCGATCCGCGAGAAAGAGGTGCTGTCGATCACCTATCTCGAAAGCGGTGGCCGAGAGAGCTCACAGCGATATCAACCCATTGCGCCTGAAACTTGATGGTAAGGTCTGGTCCTTGGTCGCGTGGAGTGTCGGCCGCCGCGCCCACCGTGCCTTTCGCGTTGACCGGATCATGGCGCTTGGCGACACGGGCGAAACCTTTGCCGATGACGCGGGCAAGACCCTCGCCAATTACCTCGCGCTCAGCCCCGATCCGCCGGAAACACAAAGCACCGATCCCGCCGGATCATCAGCCACAGCGCCGTTCCCGCCTTGGGCAGAAACACCCCGGGGACAGAGGCGGTCAGCACCGACCCGTCATGCTCCATCCGGAACTCGACCAGCGACTCGCGCCCCAGATAGCGCGCCCGCTGCACCACACCGCGCGCCGGGGTGCCATCCACCGGCGTCGGGTTTGGGCCGCGCCCCGCCCGGTCAAAGTCGATCTTCAGGTGCTGCGGCCGGATCACGATATCGACCTCAGCCCCGTCGACCTGCCCCGGCGTCAGAAACGCCCCAAACGGCGTACTCGGTCAGCGCCCCACGAGAAACACCGCGAATCACATTGATATCGCTGAAGAACGCCGCCGCGCCTTCGATCCACCGGCGCGTTGTAGACGTTGTAGGGCGCGCCCTGCTGCACGATCACGCCCGGCCCGCATCAGCGCAATCTCATCGGCCATCCGCATCGCCTCGTCCGGCTCATGCGTGACCAGCAGAACCGCCGTGCCCTCTTCCTTCAGCACATCCAGCGTCGCGTCGCGGATGCCGTCGCGCAGTCGGTTGTCCAGCCCCGAAAACGGCTCGTCCATCAGCATGACCCGCGGCCGCGGTGCCAGAGCCCGCGCAAGCGCCACGCGCTGCTGCTCGCCGCCCGACAGTTCATGCGGGTGCTTCGGGCCAAAATCCGCCAGATCAACCTTCTCCAGCAACTCATCAACCCGCGCCGTCTTGTCACCGCGCAGACCAAAGCCGACATTCTGCGCCACCGTCAGATGCGGAAACAGCGCGAAATCCTGAAACATCAGCCCGACGCCGCGCGCCTCTGGCGGCACATTGCGCCCCGGCCCGAACACCTCCACCCCGTCGATCAGGATCTGCCCGGCATCCGGCACCTCAACCCCGGCGATCATCCGCAAGCGTGGTGGATTTGCCGCACCCCGACGGGCCGAGCAGGCAGGTCACCTGCCCCGCCTCTACCGTCAGCGACACATCATTCACCGCCACCCGGCCCTGAAAGGTCCGGGTCAGATGGCGGATTTCAAGACGCGGAGCGGGCATGTGAACCTGAGTGATTTACTTGGGCATTCCTACCAGCCCACCACCGCCCCTGCAACCCGCTCACATCGTTGAATTGATCGCCCCACCGTCGAGCAAGATGTTCTGCCCCACCATGAAGCCCGCATGCATGCTGCACATGAACGCACAAACCGCGCCAAACTCTGCCGCCGTACCATAGCGCCGCGCCGGAATCTTGGCCTCATGCGCCTTGCGAACCACCGGATCGTCACCATCCAACGACCGGCTGCGGTCGGTGTCATGGGTGCCCGGCAAGCAGGTTGTTGATCGTCACCCCGTGCGGCGCCACCTGCCGCGAAGTGCCGCCGACAAACCCGGTCAACCCCGCCCGCGCCGCGTTCGACAGCCCCAGCTGCGGGATCGGCGACTTGACGGATTGCGAGGTGATATTGACCACCCGCCCCCAGCCCTTGTCCATCATCCCCGGCAACAAGGCCGTCATCAGCGCAATCGGCGTCAGCATATTGGCGTCAATCGCCTTGATGTAATCCTCACGCCCCCAGTTCTCCCAAGACCCCGGCGGCGGCCCGCCCGCATTGGTCACCAGAATATCCGCACCCGCACTAGCCGCCAACACCGCCGCCCGCCCGGCCTCAGTCGTCACATCCGCCGCCACGGTGACAACCGTCACCCCAAACGCCCGACACTCCTCAGCCGTTGCCTCCAGCGCCTCAGCCCCACGCGCGTTGATAACCAGATCCACCCCGGCCTCCGCCAAGGCCAAAGCACAGCCTCGCCCCAGCCCCTTAGAGGCCGCCGTCACCAAGGCCTTCTTGCCGCGAATACCCAAATCCATCTGTCACCTCACCTGTTCGTTTCCGAATTGCCTTGCTAACGCCGCGTCTTGGCCCCTTTGTTGACCTTTCTCTCGCCCTTTTCCAGCCCTACCTTTCACCTCAGCAGACCAAACCCAGACGGACAATACCCATGGCTTCCCCGACACCCGCCCCGCACGCCCGACGCCAAACCCGGCCACGCCTGCCAGATTTTTCAGGCCGCCGACATTTTCGTGACCCATGGCACCAATCAGGGCGACGATCTGCTGGGGCCGGATGATGTCGACATGGGCGATGTCTACCAACTCGACCGCGACGCCGCCCCGCTGCGCCTTGTGGTCAGCCAACCCAACGCCCAAGAGCAGCATGTCGAACAGGGGTCAGAGGTCGGCACCCCCGGCCAACCCATCACGCTAGAGGCGCGCTATGCCCTGATGGCCCCCGACGGCGACAAGGTCGAACTGCTGATCCTGCAAATCGACGGCGCCAACCGCTACGTTCTGCCGCTGTCGCCCATCGGCTCTGATGTCGACTACACGTTGCTGAACGTCGAACCCGCCCCCACCGACCTGATGCTGGCCGACCTCCTCTGCCTGTCCTTCGCCCGTGGCACCATGATCACGCTCGCCAACGGCAGCCAACGCGCCATCGAGGATCTGCGCCCCGGCGTCGCCCTGCTGACCCGCGACCACGGCCGCCAGAAGATCCGCTGGATCGGCCACACCCGCCTGCGCGCCGTCGGTGCCTTCGCCCCGGTGGTGATCTCCGCCGGCACCCTCGGCAATGGCGGCGACCTGATCGTCAGCCAGCACCACCGCGTGTTCCTCTACCAACGCCAGAAAACCGCCGGCCTGACCACCTCCGAACTGCTGGTGCAGGCCCGCCACTTCCTCGACGGCGAAAACGTCTACCTGCGTGAGGGCGGTTTCGTCGACTACTTCTCCCTCGTCTTCGACCGGCATGAGATCATCTACGCCGAGGGCATCCCCTCTGAATCCCTGATGGTCAACGACGCCACCGTCAACCGCCTGCCCCCCGAAATCGCCGCCGAGGTGAAGGCCCAATTCCCCGGCCTAAGCCAAATCCCCCATTTCGGCACCGAGGCTGGCCGCCAATTCCTGGAATCCATCGACCCCACGACCCTGTTCAAAGGGCGCGGGGGCCGATAGCCCTTACAAATTGGCCGAAATATCCCCGCCGGAGGCTTCTTTTCCCGCCAACCCGTCGCCCAGTGCCACAGCATCCGCCCCTGCAGGCACCCGCATCGGACAGCCATCCTCCGTCGCCGCCCGCCAGACCGCCTCGGCCACGTCCTGCGCCTCGGTCAACAGTGTCTCGCCCGCGAACCCGGCAAACGCCGCTTTCGCCACCTCTGCATAGGCCTCCGGGATCGCCCCCTGCATTGAGGCCCGCGCATTGGCGCCAAACTGCGTCCCCGGCGCGCGCCCAGGCAAGACCAGATGCACCCGGATGCCAAACGGCTCCACCTCAAACGCCAGCGACTCGGTGAACGCATTCACCGCCGCCTTGCTCGCCGTATAGACCGACAACAACGGCAACGCCTTCAGCGTCACGCTGGAGGTGACGTTGATAACCACCCCAGCCCCCTGCGCCCGAAACTGCGGCAGAATGGCCTGCGTCAGCGCAATCGTGCCAAAGGTGTTGGTCTCAAACAAAGCCCGCACCCGCGCCATCGGCACCCCCTCCAGCGCGCCCATCGTGCCAATCCCGGCATTGTTGACCAGCACATCCACCGGACCCGCCGCCGCCAACGCCCGTGCAATGCTGTCGGCGTCGGTCACATCCAGCGCCAACACCCGCAACCGCTCAGACGCCGGCAACAGCCCCAGATCCGGCACCCGCATCGTCGCCACCACGTTCCAGCCCCGCGCCAGAAACAGCTTTGCCGTCTCCAACCCAAAGCCCGAAGAACAGCCCGTAATCAGTATCGTCTTCATAACATCATCCCACTTGTTTTCCGTCCCCCAGATATGGACGCCGACCACAAGACTTTCTATAATCCAAAATCCCTGATCCATGCGTGAAAGTCCTGTTGTGACCGATCCCCTCGCCCAAGTCGTCACCCTGCTGAACCCGACCGCCGCCTTTTCCAAATTGGTCACCGCATCCGGCCCATGGCAGGTGCGGCGAACCAAGGTGCAGCAACCGTTCTACTGCGCCATCCTGCAAGGCAGCAGCCGCCTCGCCGTCACGGGCCATCCCCCGGTGATCCTGAACGCCGGGGATTTCGTGCTGATCCCCACCGTCTACACCTCCACCATGTCCAGCCTGTCGCCCACCCCGCCGAGGATCTGAACAGCCAGCCCATCATCCTGACCCCCGGCGTGGCGCGCTTGGGCGACCCGTCAGACCCCGCCGACCTGACCATGCTGATCGGCCATTTCGACTTCGCCTCCCCCGATGCCGCCCTGCTGGTGTCGCTGCTGCCGCAACTGATCCACGTCCGCGGCGAACAGCGCCTTGCCACGCTCGTCCAACTGGTCGGTGACGAATCCCGCGCCACCCGTCCCGGCCGCGACCTGATCCTGTCCCGCCTGCTAGAGGTGCTGCTGATCGAGGCTCTGCGCTTCCGCTTCTCCACCTCTGGCACCACAGCCCCGCCCGGCCTGCTGCGCGGTCTGGCCGACGACCGCATCGCCACCGCCCTGCGCCAGATGCACGGCGACCCCGCCCGCAACTGGACCGTCCCCGAACTCGCCCAAACCGCCGCCCTGTCACGCTCTGCCTTCTTCGCCCGGTTCAGCCGCACCGTCGGCCTCGCCCCGATGGAATACCTGCTGTCATGGCGCATGGCCCTGTCCAAAGACCTGCTGCGCCGCACCCAAGCCACCGTGGCTGAGGTCGCAGCCCAAGTCGGCTATGCCTCAGCCAGTGCCTTCTCGGTCGCCTTCAGCCGCCACGTCGGCCAGCCCCCCGCCCGCTACGGCCAACACCCCGCCCCCCAAGCGTAGGGCGGGGTTCACCCCGCCGCCAGTTGCGAACGATTCGCAACGAGGTTAAGATGGGGTTAACAAAAAATCTCAACCCATTGATAGTACAACACAAAACCAAGTGTCGCGCAGACGGACGCTTTTGCCGTGACCCCGCCCCGTGGCCCGCTTTACCACCCCCCAAAAATCCGATACACGCCCCTCCATGCTAGACAATCGCCCCCAACTCCCGCCCGAAATTGCCCGCCGCCGGACCTTTGCGATCATCTCGCACCCCGACGCTGGCAAAACCACGCTGACCGAGAAATTCCTGCTGTTCGGCGGCGCGATCCAGATGGCTGGCCAAGTGCGGGCCAAGGGTGAGGCGCGGCGGACCCGGTCCGACTTCATGAAGCTGGAACAAGAGCGCGGCATCTCCGTGTCGGCGTCCGCGATGAGCTTCGATTTCCGGCACTACCGCTTCAACCTCGTAGACACCCCCGGCCACAGCGATTTCTCCGAGGATACCTACCGCACCCTGACCGCCGTAGACGCCGCCATCATGGTGATCGACGGGGCCAAGGGCGTGGAATCCCAAACCCAGAAGCTGTTCGAAGTCTGCCGGATGCGCGACCTGCCCATCCTGACCTTCTGCAACAAGATGGACCGCGAAAGCCGCGACGTGTTCGAAATCATCGACGAGATTCAAGAGAACCTCGCCATCGACGTGACCCCCGCTTCGTGGCCCATCGGCGTCGGCCGCGACTTCGTCGGCGCCTACGACCTGCTGCACAACCGCCTCGAAATCATGGACCGCGCCGACCGCAACAAGGTGGCCGAAGTCGATCAAGATCGACGGCCTCGACGACCCCAAACTCGCCGAACACGTCCCCGCCGAACTGCTCGCCAAGCTGAAGGAAGAGCTTGAGATGGCCCGCGAACTCCTCCCCGCCTTCGACCGCGCGGCCTTCCTGAACGGCTCGATGACGCCGATCTGGTTCGGCTCCGCGATCAACTCGTTCGGGGTGAAGGAGCTGATGGACGGCATGGGCGAATACGGCCCCGAACCGCAGCCGCAAAAGGCATCCGAACGCCAGTTGCCGCCGAAGAACCCACCGTCGCCGGTTTCGTCTTCAAGGTCCAGGCCAACATGGACCCCAAACACCGCGACCGCGTCGCCTTCGTCCGCCTCGCCTCGGGCCACTTCATCCGCGGCATGAAACTGCTGCACGTCCGCACCAAGAAACCGATGGCCATCGCCAACCCGGTGATGTTCCTCGCCGCCGACCGCGAACTGGCCGAGGAAGCCTGGGCCGGCGACATCATCGGCATCCCCAACCACGGCCAGCTTCGCATCGGCGACGCCCTGACCGAGGGCGAGGCGCTGCGCTTCACCGGCATCCCCTCCTTCGCGCCGGAACTTTTGCAAACCGTCCGCGCGATGGACCCGATGAAGGCCAAGCATCTGGAAAAAGCGCTGACCCAGTTCGCCGAGGAAGGTGCCGCCAAGGTCTTCAAACCCATGATCGGCTCTGGCTACATCGTGGGCGTCGTCGGCGCCGCTGCAATTCGAAGTGTCTGGCCAGCCGGATCGAAGAGGAATACTCCCTCCCCGTCCGCTTTGAACCCAGCCACTTCACCTCCGCCCGCTGGGTGTCGGGTGAAAAGGCCGAGGTGGAAAAGCTGGTCAACGTCAACAAGGGCCACATGGCGCTGGACAGCGACGGCGACATGGTCTTCCTGACCCGCCTGAAATGGGACATCGACCGGATCGAGCGCGACTATCCCGGCGTCAAGCTGACCGCGACCAAGGAAATGATGGTGTAATCCGGGCCGGGGCCCACAAATCGACGGCGCAGGCAGCGCGGAATTGCGGCCTCCCGTCGATCTTCCTGCGTTAAGATTGCGGCAACTCAACAGAATTAGAGTGAAGCCATGCGCGCAGAATCCTCTGTTGCGGTTCGGACAGGGGACAGGTCATGGCAACACCGTCAAAGACACAGCGCGCATATTCGCGCTATGACACCAATGTATCGGTCATGCTGACCAGCGCCACGATGCG
Organism: uncultured Alphaproteobacteria bacterium; assembly: GCA_963781185.1. Classification (GTDB taxonomy): domain Bacteria; phylum Pseudomonadota; class Alphaproteobacteria; order Rhodobacterales; family Rhodobacteraceae; genus Stagnihabitans. Next base: position 124,856 of record CAWAEL010000011.1, on the reverse strand, counting down.
GATGACCGTCCGCATGCTCAGCGTTTCTGCCGGTGGTGCGCTGGTTCGGATGGACCGCCTGACCTCCAAGGTGTTTGAGGATGAGACGTTCTATCTGGAGATTGACGGCGTCGGCCGCTTTCCGACCAGCAAGAAATGGCGGCGTGACACCGATATCGGCGCCAAATTCGAACTGACTGACGATGACCGCATCCGTCTGGCGGGCCGGCTTGAGGATCGCTTCGCCCGGCGCATCCCAAGCCCACCGGCCTACGCGATGCCATCCGCACAGTTTTGAGAGTCAGCATTCTGCACTACAACTATCGGGACAGGCCCAATCGAACCAACCGCATTGTTCACGCTGGCATCGTGGGGTCACCGCGGCTGCCCAGCACCCCGAATCAAAAAACCCGTGCGTTCTTCGCCACCCGGCAACAATGGGCCGGAAATCGGCATTCTCACCCCGCTTTTGCCACCAAAACGGCGGCACAGGTTGACCTTCCTTCCAGGATCAGATAACGCGCAGGGGTTCCCATCGGGGAACCTCGACGCCGGGACGCCCGGAAACATGCGTCCCTACATTTTTGCAGGCCCGTTTCCAATCGGGAGCGGCCCGGCATCATTAGGACGCATATGACCAAATTTACCGATCTCGCGCTGGACCCACGCGTGCTGCAAGCCGTCACTGACGCTGGCTATGAAACCCCCACCCCGATTCAGGCGCAGGCGATCCCGCCCGCCCTTGAACGCCGCGATGTGTTGGGCATTGCCCAGACCGGCACAGGCAAGACCGCTGGTTTTGTTCTGCCGATGATCACGCTGCTGGGTCAGGGCCGCGCCCGCGCCCGGATGCCGCGCTCACTGGTGCTGGCGCCGACGCGCGAACTCGCCGCTCAGGTGGCTGAGAATTTCGACACCTACGCCAAATATACCAAGCTGACCAAGGCCCTGCTGATCGGCGGCGTTTCCTTCGGGGAACAGGACAAGCTGATCGACCGCGGCGTTGATGTGCTGATCGCGACGCCGGGCCGCCTGCTCGACCACCATGAACGCGGCAAACTGCTGCTGACCGGGCGTGGAGATCATGGTTGTGGACGAAGCTGACCGCATGCTCGACATGGGCTTCATCCCCGATATTGAGCGGATCTTCCAACTGACCCCGCCGCGCCGCCAGACGCTGTTCTTCTCCGCCACCATGGCGCCAGAGATCGAGCGGATCACGAATACCTTCCTCAAGAACCCGGCCAAGATCGAAGTGGCGCGTCAGGCGTCTGCCTCGCTGACCATCGACCAGCAGCTGATCAAGTTCACCCCGTCCCGCAAGGACCGCAGCTTTGCCGAAAAGCGCGCCGTTCTGCGGGCACTGATCAAGCAAGAGGGTGAGGCCTGCACCAACGCCATCATCTTCTGCAACCGCAAGATGGATGTCGATGTGGTGGCCAAGTCGCTGAAACAGCACGGCTTCAACGCCTCGCCGATCCACGGCGACCTCGACCAGTCGGTCCGCACCCGGACGCTTGGATGGTTTCCGCGATGGCACGGTTCACCTGCTGATCGCGTCTGACGTGGCGGCCCGTGGTCTCGACATTCCGGCCGTGAGCCATGTCTTCAACTTCGACGTGCCCTCGCATCCTGAGGATTACGTTCACCGCATCGGCCGCACGGGCCGCGCCGGTCGTCTGGGCCGCGCCTATACGATTGCGGTTCCGAATGATGACAAATACCTCGCCGCGATCGAGCATCTGGTAAAGCAGCCAATCCCGCGCGGTGAAGTGCCCGAGGGTGCCTTGGACGGCGCTTCTGAAAAAGAAGACCGCCCGGCCAGCAGCCGCACCTCTCACCCGGACGCGCAGCCCGCGCGGTGGTGCCAAGACGGCAGAGGCCAAGGTTGACGCCATGCCAGTCGTCGACGCTGTCGAAACCGTGGAAGCCGTGGTTGAAACGCCGCCGCGCCGTCAGGCTGAGCGGAACGAAGACCGCCGCCCGGCCTCACGTTCCAACAACGCCCCGGACCGGCGCCCGGCTGAACCTCGCAACGCGGAACCCCGCACTGCAGAGCCGCGCCAGCAGGACGACCGCCGCTATCCGCCGCGTGACCGTGGCGCGCATGACCGCGTTGTCGGGATGGGTGACCATGTGCCCGATTTCATCCTGCGCAGTTTCCGCATCGCCACACCAGCGACCGAGGAAACCGAGGATGAAACCTCAGGCAGCGAAACGGCAAACAGCTAAGAAATCGGGGGGCTTTTGGCCCCCCTTTTTATTCCGCTGCCAGACGGCTGATGACAATCGTCATCTCCGGCTTCTTGCCGATCTCTTCCATCGAGACCTGCCGGACCACGCGCTTCAGCGCCTCTTCCAGCTTGTCATCGTCAGCCAGCAGTTTCTTGCCAGCACTGTCGAGAAACTCATTCAGATCACCTTCCAGCGTTTCCACCAGATCGCGCGACCCTTTGCCAACTGGCGGCAGCCCGCGCAGATCGATCCAGGCATCGCCCAACGGCTCATTGTTCTCGTCAAGGATCAGCGTCACCGTCACATGACCATTCAGCGCCATGCGGATCCGGTCGCGCACGATCCCGTCCAGCGACCCAATCAGCGCCGAGCCGTCGAGGAAGGTCCGTCCAGTCTCGACATGCTCCACCACTTTCGGCACGTCGCCCGTGATGTCCAACATCGTGCCATTGGTCGCGATGGCCGACGCGATGCCGGCCTCATGCGCGATGCGGACATGTTCGCGCAGGTGGCGGTGCTCGCCATGCATCGGGATGACCATATCGGGCAGCAGCAGACGGTGAACATGCTCCAGATCCGGCCGGTTGGCATGGCCCGAAACGTGATAGAGGCCGCTGCTGTCATCCACGACATTCACGCCAATTTCGGAAAATGAGTTGATGATCTTCAACACTTCCCGCTCATTGCCCGGAATGCATTTCGATGAAAACAGGAACATATCGCCCTCTTTCATCTCCAGCCCCAGATACTTGCCGCGCGCCAGTTGCGCCGAGGCTGCCCGGCGTTCGCCCTGCGATCCGGTGACGATCAGCATCAGATTGCGGCGCGGAACATCCAGTGCGGCCTCTGGTGTGATGGTCGGCGGGAATGAGGCCAGCACGCCAGACTCTTGCGCCGCCGAAACCATCCGCTTCATCGCGCGGCCCAGCAAACACACCGACCGGCCCGCAGCCCGACCAGCCTCAGCCAAGGTTTTCAATCGCGCCACGTTCGACGCAAAGGTGGTCGCGACAACCATGCCGCCAGCCCCTTGGATCAATTGCGAAATCGGCTCACCCAGCGTGTTTTCCGACCGGCCGGGATGCAGCGAAAAGACGTTGGTACTGTCGCACATCAGCGCCTTGACCGGCATTTCGGCCGCAATCTCTTCCATCCGCCGATCTTCCCAGCCCTCACCCACACCCGGGTTGGCGTCGAGCTTGAAGTCGCCGGAATGGACAATCCGGCCCAGCGGCGTGTCGATGACCAAGGCGGCGCTTTCCGGGATCGAATGGCTGACTGGCACGAATTGCACCGAGAACGGCCCGGCTTTCACCGTCGTCGGACGCGGCTCAACCACTTGGATGATATCGGGGGAAAGCCCGGCCTCTTCGAACTTCATCTTGCCAATTCTGGCGGTAAAGCGACGGGCGTAGACCGGCTTTTTCAGCTGCGGCCACAGATGGGCCAGACCACCGATATGGTCCTCATGGGCATGGGTGATGAAGATCGCCTCCAGCCGGTCGGCCCGCTCCACCAGCCAAGAAATGTCGGCCATGATCAGATCAACGCCGGGGGTGCTGTCCATATCCGGAAAGGCCACGCCCAGATCGACAAGGATCAGCCGCTCTTTCCCCTTGGGGCCATAGCCATAGACATAGGCGTTCATGCCGATCTCACCGGCCCCACCCAATGGTAGATAGATCAGTCGTTCACTGGTTTTGCTCGCAGCCATCCGTATTCTCTTTGTTGTAATCGTTGATCAGGACCAGACCGTGCATCGTCAGGTCGTCTTCAACGCTGTGAAATAGCTCTGTTCCTTGGGCAAACAAGGACGCGAGGCCCCCGGTCGCGATCACCTTCATCGGGTTCTCGCGTTCCTTCCGCACTTCGCGCACAATGCCTTCGACCAGGCCGATATAGCCCCAATACACGCCAGACTGCATGCAGGCCACCGTATTCGTACCAATCGCCCGGGCGGGCTTGGTCACATCGACATGTGGCAGCGCGGCGGCGGCCATGTGCAACGCCTCCAGGCTCAGGTTGACGCCGGGGGCAATCACGCCACCGACATAGGCGCCATCGGTGTCCACCACATCGAACGTGGTCGCCGTCCCAAAATCCACCAATATCAGATCGCCGCCATGCCGGTCAAACCCGCTGACCGTGTTGACCAGACGGTCCGGCCCCACGATCGTTCCCTGATCGACCCGCGGCGCGACCGGCAACGCACATTCGGGCTTGCCCACCACCAGAGGGCGGCAATCGTAATACCGGTTGCACAGGACGCGAAGGTTGAACACGACACGCGGCACAGTTGACGAAATGATCGCCTCGGTCACCACGGCCTCAATCTTGGTCAGGGTCATCAGGGACGACAGCCAGACGAAATACTCATCCGCCGTGCGTTTGTGATCGGTTGAAATGCGCCAGGTCGCCAAGAACCGGGTGCCGTCCCAGATCGAAAACACCGTATTGGTGTTGCCACAGTCAATCGCCAGAAGCATGCAAGCCCCCTTCAGAAGAACACATCCGCAGCAGAGATCGAAACCGGCCCCTCTGCCATCTGCAAGATCAGCGCGCCAGTGGCGTCAATCGTCTCAAACCGCCCCTCCCGGCTGGTCGTCCCGGTCCGCGCTTTGATAACCTGCCCCAACCGCGCCGCGTGGCTTAGCCATTCCTGACGCAGCGGCGCAAAGCCTTGGGTTACGAAAACAGCCTCCCACCGGGCATAGGCAGCGGCCAATTGGTCCAGAAACGCCTCTGGCGTCACCCGCTGTCCGGTCTCCCCCAGCAGCGACACGGCAGGCACGGCCCCCGGCTCCAACAGGCTCTGATCGGGTGCGCCGATCAGGTTCACCCCGATGCCGATTGCAAGGTAGGAAACACCCTGCCCCGCAGCCACGCTTTCCAGCAAAATCCCCGCGACCTTGCCGCCGTTCAGCAGCACATCATTCGGCCATTTCAGTTGAAACGCCTCAGGCAAGCCCGTCACCGCGACAAAGGCATCCCGCAGCGCCAGCGAGGCCGCAAAACTCCGCAAGGCGACGACAGAGGCCGCCTCACCGGGTCGCATCACCAAAGTCCCATAGAAATTTCCACGCGGACTGGCCCAGGCCCGCGCCCGTCGACCGCGTCCCGCTGTCTGCTCAGCCGCCAAAACCCAAGCTGGCCCCGACAATGTCGGGGCCAGACGCAGGGCGTGGGCATTGGTGCTATCGGTAGAGTCAAGGATGTGGCGCGCCACCCCCTCAGGCCAGACGGGTTTACCCGACAAGCGATTTCGCGGCAGCAATCGCCGCTGGCTCGATGCCGAAGAAATTGATGATCCCCAGCAGCATGATGGCCGAAACCGCGACCAATGCCAGCCATTGTACTGGAACCATCCGGCTCTCTGCGCCCTCTACCTCAGCCCCGAAATACATGTAGAACACGATCCGCAGGTAGTAGAAGGCCCCGATGACCGAGGACACCGCCCCTGCCAGTGCCAGCCACGCCATATTGGCATCGACCGCCGCCTTCAGCACATAGAACTTTCCGAAGAACCCCAGCATCGGCGGCACACCGGCCAGACTGAACAACAGGATCAGCATGGCAAGCGCCTTCAACGGCTCCCGCTTGGAGAATTGGTTCAGGCTGGCGATATCCGTCACCGGCTTGCCGTTCTTTTCCATCGACAGGATGAAGGCGAACGTGCCGACGTTCATGGTGACATAGATCACCATATAGAGCAGCATCGCCTCCACACCCTCAGCCGTGCCGGCGGCCAGACCCATCAGCGCAAAACCCATATGGGCGATTGAGGAATAGGCCATCAGGCGCTTGATATCGGTCTGCCCGATAGCGGCAATCGCCCCCAGGAACATCGAGGCGACAGAGAATGCTGCCAAAATCTGGCTCCACTCATGCGTCACACCACCAAAGGCGTCCTGCACCAGCCGCGCAATCAGCGCCATCGCAGCCACTTTTGGCGCGGTAGCGAAGAAGGCGGTGACAGGCGTGGGAGAACCTTCATAGACGTCCGGCGTCCACATATGGAACGGCACGGCGGACACTTTGAACGCCAGACCCGACAGCATGAACACCAGCCCGAACAGCAACCCCAACGGCACGCCGTGCGAGACCGTGGTCAGGATGCCCGAGAACAGCGTGGTCCCGGCAAACCCGTAAACCAGCGAAGCCCCGTACAGAAGCAAACCAGACGACAACGCACCCAGCACGAAATACTTCAGACCAGCCTCAGTCGACTTGGCATTGTCACGCTGCAACGACGCCACGACATAGAGCGCCAGCGATTGCAGTTCCAACCCCATATACAGCGCCATCAAGTCACCGGCCGACACCATCACCATCATGCCGACGACTGACAGGGCAACCAGAATGGGATATTCAAACCGCCCCAGCCCACGCCGCGACATGAAATCACGGGAGATGATCAGGACAGCCGCCGCCGAAACCAGAATGGTCACTTTGGCAAACCGCGCAAAGGCGTCATTGATGAACATGCCGCCAAAGGCCGTGTTGCGTCCCGCTCTCGCCAAAGCCGATCCACAGCGCCAAGGCCACCATCAGCCCCGCCGTGGCCCAGGTCAGCGCATCGGTCAACCCGTCCTTGACGGTGTAGACAGCCACCAGCAGCGCCGCCATCGCGTAGAGGGACAGGATCAGTTCTGGCATGGCGTAGGTAAAGTCAGACATCATCAAGTCCTTCAGTTCGATTGCAGCAGCGGCAACAACCGCCGGAACAGAGGCACGGAATTCCGTAATCAGCTTACCCACCGAAGGCCCGGTGATATCGGTCACGACCGAGGGGTAAACACCCAGCAGCAAGGTCATCACGACCAGCGGCGCAAAGATCGCCCGCTCTCGCCGTGACATGTCCTGAATGGTCGCCAAGGCGGCCTTGACCAGCGGGCCAAACGCGACCCGGCGGTAAAGCCACAACCCATAGGCCGCCGACAGGATGACACCCGATGTCGCCACGGCAGCAACCAGCGTGTTGACCTGGAAGATCCCCATCAGCACCAGAAACTCACCCACGAAACCCGCGGTTCCCGGCAGGCCGACGTTGGCCATCGTGAAGAACATGAAGACCAGCGCATAGGCCGGCATCCGGTTGACCAACCCGCCATAGGCGTCAATCTCACGGGTGTGCATCCGGTCATAGATCACGCCGACGCAAAGGAACATCGCGCCAGAGATGAAGCCGTGGCTCAGCATCTGGAAGATCGCCCCATCGACGCCCTGTTGGTTGACCGTGAAAATCCCCATCGTCACATAACCCATGTGGGCAACGGACGAATAGGCGACCAGCTTCTTCATATCGGTCTGCACCAAGGCCACCAGCGACGTGTAGACAATCGCAATCGCCGACAACCAGAACACCATCGGTGCCCACAGATCGGCCGCAACCGGGAACATCGGCAGGCTGAACCGCAAGAAGCCGTAGCCGCCCATCTTCAACAGGATCGCCGCCAGCACGACCGAACCCGCCGTCGGGGCCTGCACGTGGGCATCGGGCAACCATGTGTGAACCGGCCACATCGGCATCTTCACCGCGAAGGAGGCAAAGAACGCGAGGAACAGCAACGTCTGCAACCCGCCCGCCACATGCATGCCCCAGCACGACCATCGGTTCATGGCTGAACTTGAACGTCATCAGCGTCGGAATGTCGGTGGTGCCCGCCGCGTAGTACATCGCGACCATGGCAACCAGCATCAGGACGGACCCGAGGAAGGTGTAGAGGAAGAACTTGAACGAAGCATAGATGCGGTCCTTGCCGCCCCAGATGCCGATGATCAGGAACATCGGGATCAGGCCAGCCTCAAAGAACACATAGAACAGCATCAGATCCAGCGCGCAGAACACGCCGAGCATCAGGGTTTCCAGCAGCAGAAACGCGATCATGTAGTCCTTGACCCGCGTCTCCACCGTCCAGCAGGCGGCGATGGTGATCGGCATCAGGAAGGTGGTCAGCATGACGAACAGGATCGAAATCCCGTCGACGCCCATCTTGTAGTGCAGGCCCAGAACCCAAGGCTTGTCCTCAACGAACTGAAACCCGGTGTTGCTGGGGTCGAACCCTTTCAGCAAAAACAGCGACAGCACCAGACTGAACACCGTGGCAAACAACGCCACCCAACGGGCATTCCGCGCCGTCGCCGCATCATTGCCGCGCAGGAACAGCGCAAGGATACCCGCCGCAACCGCCGGGACGAAGGTGATAATCGAGAGAAGATAATCCATCAGTGTGCTCCTCCCGAGAGCGTCATCCAGGTGATCAGAATTCCGATCCCGATCACCATCGCGAAGGCGTAGGTGAAGATATAGCCAGACTGCAACCGACCTGCGAGCCGGGTAAACGCCGGGATGATCCCCATGGCGATGCCGTTCAACGTGCCGTCAATGACGTCACCGTCGCCGCGCTTCCACAGGAACTTGCCCAGCCATTTGGCGCTGCGGACGAACAGAACGTCGTACACCTCGTCAAAGTACCACTTGTTGAGCAGGAAGCGGTACAGCGGCGCCTGTTGCTCAGCCAGCTTGCCCGGCAGATCGGGACGGCGAATGTAGAACAGATAGGCGACAGCAAGACCCAGCAGCATCGCGATGAACGGTGCAAGGCTGACCCACCACGGGCTGTGGTGCGCCTCCTCCAACACATGGTTGGCCTCACCCATGTAGATGCCGCCAGCCCCCGGAGCGCCATGCTCGGTCAGGCTGAAGAAATGCTCGACCCCTTCAATGCTGCCGAAGAAGCTGTTGACCCAGATCATGCCCGCAAACACCGCGCCCAAAGCCAGAACCCCAAGCGGGATCAGCATGACCATCGGGCTTTCCTTGGCGTGGTCATGGGCATGGTGATCGCCCTTTTCCTTGCCGTAGAACGTCATGAACATCAGCCGCCATGAATAGAAGCTGGTGAAGCACGCGGCGATAACCAGCAGCGTAAAGCCATACATCGACCCACCGGCAAAGGTGCTTTCGATGATCGCGTCTTTCGACAGGAAGCCTGCAAAACCGAAATGCGTGAACGGAATGCCGACCCCGGTGATCGCCAGCGTGCCGATCATCATCGCCCAGAAGGTGTAGGGCACCTTCTTGCGCAGCCCGCCATAGTTCCGCATGTCCTGCTCATGGTGCATCGCAGTGATGACCGAGCCCGCGCCGAGGAACAGCATCGCCTTGAAGAAAGCGTGCGTGAACAGGTGGAACATCGCGACGCCGTAAACGCCCGACCCTGCCGCCACGAACATATAGCCCAGCTGCGAACAGGTCGAATAGGCGATCACCCGCTTGATGTCGTTCTGCACCAGACCCACAGTCGCCGCAAAGAACGCGGTCGACGCGCCGATGATCACGATCAGGTTCTTGGCCTCAGGGGCAAACTCATACAGCGGCGACATGCGGCAGATCAGGAACACGCCGGCCGTCACCATCGTCGCGGCGTGGATCAGCGCCGACACAGGCGTCGGACCCTCCATCGCGTCAGGCAGCCAGGTGTGCAGGAACAACTGCGCCGACTTGCCCGAAGCCCCGATGAACAGCAGCACGCCGATCAGATTGGCCGCGTTGAAATCCCATAACAGGAAATGCAGGTTGATCTTGGACAGCTCCTCCACATTGGCGAAAATGTCGTCAAACTTGATGCTGTCGGTCAGATAGAACAGCCCGAAAATCCCCAGCGCAAAGCCGAAGTCGCCAACCCGGTTGACCACAAACGCCTTGATCGCCGCCGCATTGGCCGTGGCCTTGCGGTAGTAGAACCCGATCAGCAGGTAAGACGCGACGCCCACACCTTCCCAACCAAAGAACATCTGCACGAGATTGTCCGCGGTCACCAGCGTCAGCATGGCAAAGGTAAAGAACGACAGATAGGCAAAGAACCGCGCCCGATACGGCTCGTCATGGCCCCAGTTTTCGTCATGCGCCATGTAGCCGATCGAATACAGATGCACGAGCGCCGACACGGTCGTCACCACCACCAGCATGATCGCCGTCAGCCGGTCCAGCCGGATGCCCCAATCGGTCGACAACGAGCCGCTCTCGATCCAGCGCAGCAGGGTGATGTGCTGCGTCACCCCGTCAAAGGTCAGGAACACATACCAGCTCAGGATCGCCGCCAGAAACAGCAACCCGGTCGAGATGATCTGCCCGACCTTCTCGCCCAGAAGGGTCCAGAAGAAACCGCAGATCAGCGCGCCGACCAGCGGCGCAAGCAGAATGATCGTCGTCATGTCCTCAGCCCTTCATCACATTCGCGTCTTCAACTTCGATGGTGCCGCGCGTGCGGAAGAACACCACCAGGATCGCCAGACCAATCGCCGCCTCGGCCGCCGCGACCGTCAGGACGAACATGGTGAACACCTGCCCCACCAGATCGCCCGACATCGACGAAAAGGCGACGAAGTTGATGTTGACCGCCAGCAGCATCAGTTCGATCGACATCAGGATGACGATGACGTTCTTCCGGTTCAGGAAGATGCCAAAGATCCCGATGACGAACAACGCCGCCGCCACAATCAGATAATGTTCCAGTCCCACCATCTTCGTCCCTCCGGGTCTTTGCCCGTTGTCATTCTTTCAAGGTGTGGCGGGCTGAACCCCGCCCTACCCGATATTCCGTAGAGCGGGGTTCACCCCGCCGACCGGTTCACAATCCCTGCCCCGGCTTCACGTCGACCAGTTCCATCGCCTTGGCCGGGTCGCGCCACATCTGGTGCAGGATGTTCTGCCGCTTGATGTCCTTGCGGTGGCGCAGGGTCAGCACGATGGCCCCGATCATCGCAACCAGCAGGATCAGGCCGGACAGTTGGAACAGCATCAGATACTTGTCATAGATCAGCAGCCCCAGCGCGCGGGTATTCTCGACCTGCGACGCATCCGGCGTCACCGCCCCGCGCAGGCCCATCGCGCCATCCGACGTGACCCAGGCGCCGACGCCCAGCGCCAGTTGCATGATGATCACCACGCCAACCAGCAGGCCCAGCGGCATGTATTTCGCCATCTCGCCCTTCAACTCGGCAAAGTCGATGTCCAGCATCATCACGACGAACAGGAACAGCACCGCCACCGCGCCGACATAGACGATGATCAGCAGCATCGCGACGAACTCGGCCCCCAGCAGCACGAACAGCCCGGCCGAGGACAGGAAGGTCAGGATCAGCCACAGCACCGAATGGACCGGGTTGCGCGACTAGCGTCACCATCAAAGCCGCCGCCACCGTCACGGTGGCAAAGGCGTAAAAGGCCAGGTCTGCGACAGTCATGCCGGTTTCTCCTCAGTTTCCGCAAAGACGGCTTGGGCGATTTCCAAGGCCTTTTGCATGGCGGGCACCCCGCCGAACATCGACATTTGCCAGATCACTTCCGCAATCTCGCGCTGTGTGGCCCCTGCGGCCAAGGCATTCTGCACCGTCACCCGCATCTGCGGCTCACCCAGCGGGCCCAGCACCGTCAGGGCGGCGATGGTCACCAGAAACCGGGTGCGGGCGTCCAGACCGTCGGGGTTGAAGGTCTTGCCAAAGAACATCTCCAGCATGTCCTTGGGCATCGCCGGGAACAGCTTTTCAAACGCCTTGGGATCGACGCCGGTCATCGAAGGAGAGAAAGCCTTGGCCATTTCCTGACCCTGCTCCATCATCTTCTTCATCATGGCTGCGAAATCATCGGTCATCTGTAGGGTGCATCCATTTCCAGATTGCGGGCAATCTCGGCTTCCCAGCGGTCGCCGTTGTCCAACAGCTTGGCCTTGTCGTAGAACAACTCTTCCCGCGTCTCGGTGGCGAATTCGAAATTCGGCCCCTCGACGATCGCATCGACCGGGCAGGCCTCCTGGCAGAAGCCGCAATAGATGCACTTGGTCATGTCGATGTCATAGCGCGTGGTGCGGCGGGTGCCATCATCGCGGGGTTCCGCGTCAATGGTGATCGCCTGCGCCGGGCAGATCGCCTCGCACAGCTTGCAGGCGATGCAACGTTCTTCGCCATTCGGCATAGCGGCGCAGCGCGTGTTCACCCCGGAAACGCGGCGACAAGCGGCCCCTTTTCATGCGGATAGTTCAGCGTGGCCTTGGGGGCGAAGAAATACTTCATCCCCAGCCCAAACCCCTTGATGAAATCGAACAGCAGGAAGTATTTGACGGCCCGCCCGTAGTCTGTGGTTTGTACCGGTCCCAAATCAGCCTCCCATCGTCCAGCGAGCCCAGAAGTGGCCCAAAACTTCGTATTTCGCCAGGAATGCCACCAGCACAACCCAGCCCAAGCTCATCGGCAGGAACACTTTCCAGCCAATCCGCATCAACTGGTCATAGCGGTAGCGCGGCACGATGGCCTTCACCATGGCGAACATGAAGAACCAGAACACCATCTTGGAGAACATCCACAGGAAGCCGTCAGGCAGCCCCGGAATGGGCGACAGCCAGCCGCCAAAGAACAGGATCGACATCAGCGCGCACATCAGCCAGATCGCGATATACTCGCCCGCCATGAACAACAGATACGGGGTCGACGAATATTCCACCATAAACCCGGCAACCAGTTCCGACTCAGCCTCAGGCAGGTCGAACGGCGGGCGGTTGGTTTCGGCGAGGGCCGAGATGAAGAACAAGACGACCATCGGCAGGTGCGGCAACCAGTACCAGCCCAACATCCCATAGCCGCGCTGCGCCTCAACAATCGCGCCAAAGTTCATCGAGCCGGTCGACAGGATGATCCCGATGATGATCAGGCCCAGCGACACCTCATAGGAAATCATCTGCGCGGCAGACCGCAGCGCCCCAAGGAACGGATATTTGGAGTTGGACGCCCAACCGCCCATGATCACGCCGTAAACCTCTAGCGAGGAGGCGGCGAACACGAACAGGATGGCGACGTTGATGTCCGACAGCACCCAGCCCTCGGCAAACGGCACCACGGCCCAAGCCAGAATCGCCAGCACAAAGCTGACCATCGGGGCGAGGAAGAACACCGCCCGGTCGGCCCCCGCAGGTACCACGATTTCCTTCAGGATGAATTTCAGCGCGTCCGCCACCGATTGCAGCAAGCCCCAAGGCCCCACCACGTTCGGGCCCCGACGCATCTGCACCGCCGCCCAGATCTTGCGGTCGCCATAGACCAGAAACAGCAGGCTGATCATCACAAACCCGACGATCAACAGGCTCTGCAAGGCCATCAGCAAGGCCATACCCAGCCCGGTGTGAAAGAAATCAGCCATTCTTCGCCCTCATCCCGCCCGACTATACTGTCGGAATTCCTAAAGACCCGCAGTTGCGAACCGTGACTTCAGCGTCAATCGTCCGCAACCCATTCGGCAGCGCCGCCGAGATGGTGTAAATCGCATCTCCGCGCCAAGTTCCACCGCTTTCCGCGATATTTGTCCGCAAGTGACGCGCAAAACCGAAACCACGGATCAACGCATACTGTGCAGCCGCACATTCCGCATAGTTCGACACGTCCTGTTTATTCCGCGCACCCTTCATCGCAACCCGGAAATCGACCAGATCGCCATCAAGCAGGATCGTCTCGATCCCCAGATAGCGCGGCTTGAAATTCGGATCGGCGACCATGGCGACAAGATCGGGCCGTGGCGGTGCCTGCGTCGCACAGGCCGACAGCGCCGCCGAGGCAGCCGTCAGCGCAAGCAAGATCAGCACCGGCTTCATCCCTACTCCGCCGCCAGCTTCATCTTGGCACGGTCGGCTTCCAACGCCGCCAACTCGCCCATCACCGCCGAGGCGCGGGCAATCGGGTTGGTCAGGTAGAAGCCGGTAAAGGCGTTGCGGAAGGTGGCCGTCGCCATGTCGCGAACCTCAAGCGGGGTCCAGACGTTCTCAGGCACCTCATCAATCGCGGCCAGATGCGGCACGTCGGCCACGATCTTGGCGCGCATGGCCCCCAGCGAATCCCACGGCAGGGTCTTGCCCAGTTCCGCCGACAGCGCCCGCAGGATCGCCCAGTTTTCCTTGGCCTCACCCGGTGCAAAGCTCGCCCGGCGTGCAGATTGCGGACGGCCCTCGGTGTTCACGAACATGCCGTTTTCTTCGGTGTATGCAGCACCCGGCAGAATGATGTCGGCGCGGTTTGCGCCCCGATCACCATGGCTGCCCTGATAAATCACGAACGGACCAGCGGCGATATCAACCTCATCCGACCCGAGGTTGTAGATCACCTCAGCCCCGTCGACCGCAGCCACCAGACCACCCTCGGTCACAGCACCCACGTCCAGCGCGCCAACCCGCGACGCCGCCGTGTGCAGCACCAGCAGTTTCGCGCCAGCAGCCTCAGCCGCCTTCATCGCATGGGCCAAGACAGCCGCGCCATCCGACTCATTGATCGCGCCCTGCCCGATGATCACCACACCACCCGACTTGTCAGCGTGATCCTCAGCCGCCAAGGCAGCCAACACCGCCCGGTCAGTGCCGAGATGCGTGTAGTCATAGGTCAGATCAACCGGTTCCCCCACCAGGGCCACCTTGGCACCCTGGGTCCAGGCCTTGCGGATGCGGGCGTTCAACACCGGGCTTTCAACCCGCGGGTTGGTGCCGATCAGCAGGATGGTCTTGGCCGAATCAATATCCTCGATTCGCGCCGTGCCGACATAGCCAGAGCGGTTGCCAGCCGGCAGCTTCGCCCCATCGGTGCGTGATTCGACATGACCGCCCAGCGATTCGACCAGCGTCTTCAGCGAATAGGCCGCCTCAACCGGCACCAGATCACCGACCAGACCGGCGACCTTGCGGCCCTTCATCGCGGCAGCAGCAGCGGCCAAAGCCTCTGACCAGCCCGCCTTACGCAGCTTGCCATTCTCACGGATATAGGGCGTGTCCAGCCGCTGACGGCGCAGGCCGTCCCAGATGAAGCGCGTCTTGTCGGAAATCCATTCCTCATTCACGCCGTCATGGTTGCGCGGCAGGATCCGCATCACTTCACGACCCTTGGTGTCGATCCGGATGTTCGATCCCAACGCGTCCATCACGTCAATCGACTCGGTCTTGGACAACTCCCACGGGCGGGCGGTGAAGGCATAGGGCTTGGAGGTCAGCGCGCCAACCGGGCACAGGTCAATGATATTGCCCTGCAAATTGCTGTCCAGCGTGGCAGTTCAGATAGGTGGTGATCTCGGCATCCTCGCCGCGCCCGGTCTGACCCATCTGCAGGATCCCGGCCACTTCAGAGGTGAACCGCACGCAACGTGTGCAGGAAATGCAGCGCGTCATCTTGGTTTCGACCAGCGGGCCAAGGTCCAGATCCTCGGACGCGCGCTTGGGTTCACGGTAGCGGCTGAAATCGACGCCGTAGGCCATCGCCTGATCCTGCAGGTCACACTCGCCACCCTGATCGCAGATCGGGCAATCGAGCGGATGGTTGATCAGCAGAAACTCCATCACGCCTTCACGGGCCTTCTTGACCATGGGCGAGTTGGTTTTCACCACCGCAGGCTCGCCATTCGGGCCGGGCCGCAGATCGCGGACCTGCATCGCACAGGATGGCCGCGGGCTTGGGCGGGCCGCCCACAACCTCGACCAGACACATCCGGCAGTTGCCCGCGATCGTCAGCCGCTCATGGTAGCAGAACCGCGGAATTTCGACCCCGGCCACTTCGGCGGCCTGAATGATCGTCATCGCAGGATCTACCTCGACCAGAATCCCGTCGATCAGCAGTTTCTTCAGGTCAGCCATTCACAAGGTCCTTCCGCTTCTTCCACCGGAACAAGTCCCCGCAGCCGAACCAACAGTCCAGCGAAGGGCGTTTGGCCCGGTTCTTCCGATTTATCCGCCGCAAAGGCAACGCCTTTCATGCGTTCCTCGATGTCGCGCATCATATATTTTGTGTCGAGGCCGCCATAGCACATCGGTTCACTCCGTCGCATGGCCCTTGCAGGACCGTTCTTGCCACAGTTTCGCGTGTTGCAACCAAGCCCAGCCAAAGGCCGCGTCACTTGCGCCCTTATCGCGCATCAGATCGAAACGGGCCAGCCCTTCTGCAACGTAAGGCCTATCTCCCACAGGCAGCCCCCAGATCACAAGGTTGGATTTGCCAATTGCGTCATCCCATTCGGCACGACGCTCACAAAACCGGCGATGGAGGGTGTTCCAGACAGATTTCTCGGGCACGGCGGCGTTATCCCCTGTCATAGCGCAACTCACCGAAGTTGAGTTCCGCCAGATGATGCCCCGCCAGCCGCATCGCTACTCTGCTGCCATTGGCCCGCAGGCCCGCTGTTTCCACAGCTTCGCTTCCGCCAGCCACGCCCAACCGAACGCCGCTTCACTCGGCCCCTCAGTTTTCAACTGCTCCAACTTGGCCAAAGCCTCATCGAGCGTCGGGCGGTGGCCCGCAGGCACCCACCACATCACGAAATGCATCTTGCCCAGAACCTCAAACCACTCCGCCCGGCGCTCATAGAACTGGCGGTGGACGGTGTTCCAGACAAAAGCCTCCAGCGTCTCGACACTCTCCCACACCGTCAGGTTCGACACAAACTGCGGGTCGTCGCCGATCTTGGCTTCGGTGTTGCCCATCCCCGGCTCACCCGAGCCTTCCATCATCCAGACGAACCCCGGCATCCGCTTGCCGAGCCCGTTCACCCGGTCCAGCGCATTCATGAAATCCGCCACGCGCGGGTCATCTGTCGGGGCGAGCAGCCGCCCCACGTTCAACTCTGCCAGATGAAATCCCGCGCGTTCCGTCACTTGGATGACCTCAACAACGACCCCACCAAGGTGCCCTTGGCAATCTCTTGCCGCCCGACCTCACAATAGCTTTCGACATTGCCCCGCACCACCCCGGCCTTTTCCAGATAGGCTTTCGCGGTGTCCTTGATCCGGGCCTTCTGCACCTTGTCGCGCAGGAACACATCGACATCCTGCTTGGTATAGCCCTGCGCGCGGGCGTAGTTTTCCAACTCTGCCAACTTGCCCAGAACCACCAGCACCCGGGCCGACAGGCTGGGACAGTTCTGCCGCAACTGATCCCCGGCAGAGGCCGCAACCAATTGCTCATTGATATGGGCTTCATCCTTCAGGGGCACCAACGCTTGGGCCGAAGCAGGGACAGAGGCCGCCATCACAGCGGCGACAAGAACAGCGGGGAACCAAGTTTTCAACATCAGACTATACCTTCAGACCGCGTCCGGGCCGCAGAATTCCGGACGCTACTGCAATGCGGCTGTCCTGTATGTGGGGCAAACCGCCTTGTCATGCCATAACAGGCGCTTGAAAAGTCATACGGGCGGCGGGAAGACGTCACGTACATCCCCCCTCAAACAACCAGGACGACGGGGTGGAGAATATCCCATAGGCCACCGGGTTCAACTCACGCCGATAGATCGCACAATAGGCCTCAGCCGCCCGCTTGGCCGCCAACCCCTCAGAATAATGCATATCCGGCGCCGAATTCCGCGTCACCCGCAGGAACACCCCCTCCCGCGATTGGGCAAGGGCCTGATAAGTGACGGCATAGGTGTAGCCATCCCCAATGCTGACCAACTCCACCCGGCCATCGGCTGGGGGCAGGGTCAAAGCCGGCTTCTGAATCTGCGTGTCACATCCGGCAACCGCCAGCACAACGATGCCAACCGTCAACCGCCGCGCCAAACCGCCCAGCCCAAGCGTCCCAAGTCGTTTCGCCAAAAGAGGGCCGGGGCGCACGCCCTACTCCGCCGCCATCGCCCCCATGCGCCCGGTCTTCTTGGCCTTGATGCGGTCCTCAATCTCTTCGCGGAAGGCGCGGACCAGACCTTGAATGGGCCAAGCCGCCGCATCGCCGAGGGCGCAGATGGTGTGGCCTTCGACCTGCTTGGTGACTGACAGCAGCATGTCGATCTCTTCGATCTCGGCCTCGCCGCGCACCAGACGGTCCATGACCCGCATCATCCAGCCGGTGCCTTCACGGCACGGCGTGCACTGGCCACAGGACTTCATGCTTGTAGAATTTCGACAACCGCCAGATCGCCTTGATGACGTCGGTCGACTGATCCATCACGATCACCGCCGCCGTCCCCAAACCCGACCGCTGCTCACGCAACCAGTCGAAATCCATGATCGCATCGTCGCACTGCGCCGCCGTCAGCAACGGCACGGACGACCCGCCCGGAATGACCGCCTTCAGGTTTTTCCAACCGCCCCGCACGCCGCCGCAATGCTCATCCAGCAACTCGCGCAGCGGGATCGACATCGCCTCTTCAACGACACAAGGCTGCATCACATGGCCCGAGATGCCGAAAATCTTGGTCCCAACGTTGTTCGGACGACCAAACGAGGCAAACCACTCCGGCCCGCGCCGCAGGATCGTCGGCACAACGGCAATCGATTCCACGTTGTTCACCGTGGTCGGGCAACCATACAGACCCGAGCCTGCCGGGAACGGCGGCTTCATCCGCGGCATCCCCTTCTTGCCCTCAAGGCTTTCGAGCAGCGCGGTTTCCTCGCCACAGATATAGGCACCGGCCCCATGCGCGAGATAGAGGTCGAACGGATAGCCCGACCCCGCCGCGTTCTTGCCCAGCAGCCCCGCGTCATAGCATTCGTCAATCGCGGCCTGCAGCGCCTCACGCTCGCGGATATACTCACCGCGAATGTAGATGTAGCAAGCGTTGGCCCCCATCGCGAAGGATGCAATCAAGCACCCCTCGATCAAGGTGTGGGGATCATGGCGCATGATCTCACGGTCCTTGCAGGTGCCCGGCTCCGACTCATCGGCGTTCACCACCAGATAGGACGGCCGCCCATCGCTCGCCTTCGGCATGAACGACCACTTCAACCCGGTCGGGAACCCTGCCCCCCCACGGCCGCGCAGGCCAGAGGCCTTCATCAACTCGACAATCTTGTCGCGGCCCAATGCCAAAATGCCAGCGGTGCCATCCCAATGGCCACGCTTCTTCGCCCCCGCCAGCGAACGGTCATGCATCCCGTACAGGTTGGTAAAGATGCGGTCCTGATCCTTGAGCATGCGCTCCGTCCTTCTGTTGGGCCCTGCGGGCCTTCTCTGCAAACCCTTGCGGGCCTATTGTTTTTGGCGTCTGCGCCAGATCCGTACTGCCGCGACCATCCCCCAGATGAACGCGGCGGCGGCACTCAGGTCCGCCAGAAAGATGTATTTGGGCGGCCATCCGTACAGCCCGCCCAAGGCCTCAACCACGATCCACAGCACCGCCGCAGCCGCCACAACCACGGCGATCCGCCGTGTCTGTGCGATATCCGCCTGCTCTGCCGGGGTCTGCGCCATGACGCCCTCAATAATCGTTGGTCTTGGCGCGGATCAAGAAGGCTTCCACCCCGACCTCACCAATCAGCTTGGCCTGCTCGACCCATTTGTCGCGCGTGATCCGCCCCTTGAAACCCTTGAGGTTGTTGTCCATCCAAGCCACCTCACCCTCACCCCAAGCCGCGATCTGGTCGAAATGGAAGATCCCCATTTCATGACACAGCTTCTCCATCGCGGGACCGACGCCCTCAATGGTCGTCAGCTTGTCGCCAACCCCACCGCGCGGCGCAGACAGACCCACAGGCTTGACCTCAGCCACTTCGGACACAGCTTCAGCCACCGGCGCAGGTGCGGCAACGGGTTTCTCAGCCACAACGGGCTTTTCAACAGGTGCAGGCTCAACCGGAGCCATCGGCGCCATGACTGGCGCAGGCGGAACCGGCGTCGGCTGCAACGGTGCGGGCGCCGCAACCGGAGCAGGCGCCGCGACTGGAGCAGATGCCGCGACCGGAGCAGCCTTCACCGGCGCCGGAGCCGGTTCATGCCCATGATCGCCGTGACCGTGGCTATCATGCCCGTGATCCGCATGGCCACCCGCCGACGCAGGGGTTGACCAGAACAGACCCAACAACACACCGAACACCAGGAACACAAAGAGCCCGACCAAAACAGCCGCCATCATCCCGACGTCGCCGATCCACCGGGCCAGAATAGCCGCGATGACACCCGCCACCGCCGCCACGACCCAGCCGCCCGGCCAACCGCCCTCAGATTTGCTATGCTCTGCCATCGTGTCCCCCTTACCGTTACGCCTTGACCTTGTCCTTCAGCCAAGGCGTCAGGATCGGCACTTCCGTCCCGTCAATCCGCTTGACCGTATCGCCAATGTCGACCGCACGCTGGACCGAACCGTTGTACTGCGTCCGCCCGGATTCGAATTCCTTCAGGCTGGTCAGCCCGCCGACCGGCTCACACGAATAGCGCCCGTTCTGCGGCCCCGGCACCGGAACCTCACCGTTGGAGAACCGCGCGATCAGGTCGCGCAGCTTGTCCGCCGTCAGATCCTCATAGTAATCCTTGCCGATCTGGGCCATCGGCGCATTGGTGCACGCCCCCATGCACTCAACCTCTTCCCAGCTGAACTTGCCATCCGCCGAAACCGCATGGGCATGCGGCGCAATCAGCTCCTTGCAGACCGCAATCAGCTCTTCCGCGCCGCAGATCATGCAGGACGTGGTGCCGCAGATCTGCACATGGGCAATTGAGCCAACCGGGGCCAGTTGGAACATGAAGTAGAACGTCGCCACTTCCAACGCCCGGATATAGGCCATGCCCAGCATATTCGCGACAAGCTCAATCGCCGGGCGGCTCAGCCAGCCCTCTTGCTCCTGCGCGCGCCACAGCAGCGGGATGATGGCCGACGCCTGCCGCCCCTCAGGATATTTCGAAATCTGCCCCTGCGCCCATTCGAGGTTCTTCTCGGTAAAGGCAAAAGAGGCGGGTTGTTCTTTGTGAAGACGGCGCAGCATTAACGGTCAACCTCCCCGAACACGATATCCATCGAGCCGATGATTGCGGAAACGTCGGCCAGTTGGTGGCCGGTACACATGAAGTCGAGGGCCTGCAAATGCAGGAACCCCGGCGCGCGGATCTTGGCGCGGTAAGGTTTGTTGGTGCCATCCGCCACCAGATAAACGCCAAACTCACCCTTCGGCGCCTCAACCGAGGCGTAAACCTCACCGGCGGGCACGTGGAAGCCCTCGGTGTAAAGTTTGAAGTGGTGGATCAACGCCTCCATCGAGGTTTTCATATCGGCGCGGTCCGGCGGCGTGATCTTGCCGCGCGCCAGAATGTCACCCTTTTCGACCCGCAGCTTGGCCAGACATTGCTTGATGATCTTGGTCGACTTTTCCATCTCCGCCATGCGGCACAGATAGCGGTCAAAACAGTCGCCGTTCTTGCCAACCGGGATCTTGAAGTCAAATTCATCATAGCATTCATAGGGTTGCGCCCGCCGCAGATCCCACGCCAGACCCGAGCCCCGCGCCATGACGCCCGAAAATCCCCAATCCTGCACGTCCTGCGGATTGATGATGCCGATGTTGACGTTGCGCTGCTTGAAGATGCGGTTTTCGGTCAACAACCCGTGCAGATCGTCCAGCACCCGCTGAAAGCCATCCGCCCACTCATCGATATCGTCGATCAGCTTGGGCGTCAGGTCCTGATGCACGCCGCCGGGCCGGAAATAGGCCGCATGCAGACGCGCCCCAGAGGCCCGCTCATAAAACACCATCAGCTTTTCGCGTTCCTCAAAACCCCAGAGCGGCGGCGTCAGCGCGCCCACGTCCATGGCTTGGGTCGTGGTGTTCAGAATGTGGTTCAGCACCCGGCCAATCTCACAGAACAGCACCCGGATCAGCGAGGCGCGGCGCGGCACCACGGTCCCGGTCAAACGCTCAATCGCCAGACACCAGGCATGCTCCTGGTTCATCGGCGCCACATAATCCAGCCGGTCGAAATACGGCAGGTTTTGCAGATAGGTCCGAGCTTTCCATCAGCTTTTCGGTGCCACGGTGCAACAACCCGATATGAGGGTCGCAGCGTTCGACAATCTCACCGTCCAGCTCCAGCACCAGACGCAAAACACCATGCGCGGCAGGGTGTTGCGGGCCGAAGTTGATGTTGAAATTGCGGATGCGCTGCTCGCCCGTCAACTGGTCTTGCGATCCGTCGTCATAGCTGTTGTTGCGGATATCGCCGTCCATCAGGCAACCTCACTGTTAAGTTCGGGGAACGATTCCCATTCCGGCGGCAACCCGAAGGTCTGCGCCACGAAAGCATATTGCGGTCTCAACCAATCCCGCGCCCGGGCACGCAGAGCGGTCTGGCATCTCGACCGCCACCCCCTCATGCACCCGCTTGTCCAACTTGGCGGGATGGTTGGAAATCCCCAGAAAATCCGTCACCTGCGCCACACCGGCGGGCGTCAGCATCTGCTCATAAAACATTACCAGCCGCTTGTCCGCCGCCACAGCCTTGGCCAGACGGCCATAGATCGAGGCATAGTCGCCGCGTTGGGTGACGTCCTTGGCTTGGCCCGCCAGAACCTCATCAAACTTGGCCTCACAGGCCGCCGCAAACGCCTCAGACCCCGGCTTGGCCCGGCGGACGAGCATCCGCACATGGCTCCACAACCGCGACACCGGATCGCGCATCAGGAACACCCAGCGCACATCGGGCGCAATGGCCGAAATCTCGCGCATCTGCGGCACCTTCAGCAGCCCATATTCCGGCGTCATTTCCCCCACCAGCCGTTTATCCCCGGCCCCGGCGGTCAGATAGTGCAGATACTCCGCCGTCGGCGCATCACCCGACATCAGCAGCTTGCGATACTCTGCCCGGTCACCGATCTGCCGCAGAACCCAAGCCGGCCACTTCGCCCGCCCAGCCTCCAACTCCGCCTCCATCGCCGCAATCTCTTGCTCCAGCTTCTTGACGCGGCCTTTGAGGTTGCCATTATGAAGCCGGTCAAAATACTGCATCTCTTTGATCGTGCGGAAATAAGTATCCGGATGCTCGCGCAGATATTCATACAGCCAGGTGGTCCCGGCTTTCACCGCACCCGCGCAGAACAGCATGGTAGGGGCCTCGGTCACACCGACACCCCATGCGTCCAAGCCAAAGCAAAGGCGTTCATGACCCTGCCCCCTCGTTCGGCAGCGCCTTGCGAATTCTCGCACCAAGCAACTGGCCTAGATACGCGTGGAGCATGGCAGCAAGCGCCACAACCACCGACACTGCCCAGAAGACCTTGCTCGGTGAAAACCCGCCCGGCATCTGAAAAGTTCCCGGCCCATGCGCCATCCAAGGCCATGCATTTAGCGCCACCATCACGACAGCCCCCAGCAATCGCCCCGTCCAGCCCGCTTTGATGACGCCAATCAAGCCCGCGATCACAATAGACACCGGCGAGATGAAGGGCGCGCCCAACATCATCGCGAACATCGTGATGACCGGGGCGTCGATGTCCATTACTTCGCGCCCTGCTTTTCGTCGCCCGGCAGAATGTACTGCGCACCTTCCCACGGCGACATGAAGTCGAACTGACGGTATTCCTGCACCAGCGACACCGGCTCATAAACGACGCGCTTTTGCACCTCGTCATAGCGAACCTCGGTGTAACCGGTCGTCGGAAAGTCCTTGCGCAGCGGATGCCCGCGGAAGCCATAGTCGGTCAGGATGCGGCGCAGATCGGGGTGGCCGGTGAACAGGATGCCGAACAGGTCGAACACTTCCCGCTCAAACCAATTCGCGGACATATGGACGCCGATCAACGACGGCACCATCTCATCCTCAGCCACCGCAGCTTTAAGCCGGATGCGTTGGTTGGTGTACATCGACAGCAGGTGATAGACGATCTCGAACCGCTTGACCTGTTCGGGATAGTCCACCGCCGTGATATCAACCAGCGACGTGAACCGGCACGCCGGATCGGTTTTCAGATACGCGATCACCGCGACCATATCGGCCAGCTCCACCTGCAAAGTCAGCTCGCCAAAGGCCACGCTATGGCCCAGAACCGGAACCTTGCCCGCAATCATCGTCCCAAATTCATTCAAATCCATCGGAACCTCTCAGCGAACCAAAGTGCCGGTGCGGCGGATTTTCCGCTGCAACTGCAAGATGCCGTACAGCAGCGCCTCGGCCGTGGGCGGGCAGCCGGGGATATAGATGTCGATCGGCACGATCCGGTCACAGCCGCGCACCACGGAATAGCTGTAGTGGTAATACCCGCCGCCATTCGCGCAGGACCCCATCGAGATCACATAGCGCGGCTCTGGCATCTGGTCGTAAACCTTGCGCAGCGCCGGGGCCATCTTGTTGGTCAAGGTGCCCGCCACGATCATCAGATCCGACTGACGCGGGGACGCACGCGGTGCCGTGCCGAACCGCTCAAGGTCATAGCGCGGCATCGAGACTTGGATCATCTCAACCGCACAGCAGGCCAGACCGAAGGTCATCCACATCAGGCTGCCATTGCGCGCCCAGTTGATCACGTCTTCGGTCGAGGTCAGCAGAAACCCCTTGTCCTGCAATTCCGCGTTCAGCGCCTGCGTGGCAACTTCACGGTCGGCCCCGGCAGCGTTTGCACTCATCACGCCCATTCCAAGGCCCCCTTCTTCCACTCATAGGCGAAGCCCACGGTCAGCACGGCCAGAAACGCCATCATCGACCAGAACGCCACCATGCTGATTTCGCCAAAGGCCACCGCCCAAGGGAACAGGAACGCGACCTCAAGGTCAAAGATGATGAACAGGATCGACACCAGATAGAAGCGCACGTCGAACTTCATCCGCGCATCGTCAAATGCGTTGAACCCGCACTCATAGGCCGAAACCTTTTCCGGGTCGGGGTTGCGCACCGCCAAGATCGCCGCAGCCAGAAGAAGAACGATTCCCAGTCCCGTGGCGACAGCCAGCAACACCAGAATAGGCATATATTCACGCAGAAGAGTGTCCACGAAGGGCTCCTTCAACATATGTTCAGGGCCGGAAACCACTCGGCATCCAACCCGCTAACGCTCGTTTAAACCGCGCACCTGTCGGGGTCAACCAAAGGCGGGGCAAAAGTCGGGCGTAGTTTGGTGAAAAGCCGCAAAACCGCAGTACCCTGCGGCCTGCCCCCGACAATTCCGAAAACACCGCCCCGAAGCTGTTCAAAATGCAGGCAGAACCCAGCCCCACGGCCCAGCCAGAACAGCCACCCGCCTTGACCCACCGCGCCACCGCCCCATATCTGAAGTGTCCCCAACGAAAGGCCCGAAATGCGCGCCCTTGTCCTGCTGCTCCTCACCGCCCTGCCCGTCACGATCGGTCCCGCCGCCGCCGAAGAAGTGGGCCGCGTTGGTGTCGATTGGGTCGGCAATGACATCGTGATCGAGGCTATTCCTGATCCCAAGGTTGAAGGCGTGACCTGCCATGTCGCCTATTTCGACCGCTCTTTCATCGACCGGCTGTCGAACGGCAATTTCTTTGAGGACCCGTCAAACTCCTCCATCGCGTGCCGCCAGACCGGCCCGATCAAGATCGGCAATATCGACATGTCGGCAGATGGTGAGGATGTGTTCCGCGCCTCACGCTCGTTGATCCTGAAGACGCTGAACGTCACCCGGATATTTGACCAGAAAAATCAGGTGCTGATCTACCTGACCCATGCCCGCGAACTGAGCCAAGGCAGCGCCAAAATGTCGATTTCCACCGTGCCGCTCTATGGGTCGGACAAGCAATAGTCAGGCAGACCGCCGCGCCACCACCACCGCACAGACCAGCATGACCACGATCTGCGGCAACCACAGCGCCCGCTCAGCGGCACTCGGCGTCAGGATATGCTCAACCACCCCAACCGCCAGCAGCGCCACGACAACCCAGATCGCCCACCCCGGCAACCGACGCGCGATCACCCCCGCCCGCGCCAACACCACATAGGCCATGACGCCAAGCAGCCCGAAAGACAGGGCTGAGGCGACACGCCCCTCAACCGGCAAGACCCCATCCCAGCGCCCGCCCATCGTCAGATGGCCCCAAGGTGCCCCCAGCATGATCCCGATGTGAAATCCGCAAACCACCGCCGTCAGCGCAGCATAGATCCACGCGGCCCTCACTGGACCACGGGCGCCACAACACCCTCCGGCTCCGGCCCCTGCCCTACGATCAAGGCCTCCTCGCGGATGATCCGGGCAATCAGCGCGCAATCCTCAACGCTGAAGGTCAGCGGCACCCGCATGTCGATCAACCCGGCCAGAATACGGTCCGTCTCAGGCAGGCTCTGCTTTTCGGCATAGGCCCAATGGTCATAGCGGCTGGTAAAGGCCACCGGCCGATCCGCGCCGAACCACTTCAACTCCACCCCGCGCGCCAGCGTCCGCGTCAGGAACAACCCGATCCGCGCCTGCGACCAGTCCGGCAGCCAGAACTGGAACGATGAACCGACAAACCGCTCCTGATCGGGCCGCTCGATCAGCCGCAACCCCGGCACAGCCTTAAGCCCCGCTTCCAGCGCCAGGTACCGCACTTCCCACCGCGCAACCCGGTCGCCAAGCACCCGCAACTGCGGCCGCAAGATCGCCGCCCGCAGATTGTCCATCCGCCCCGACACATTCGGCGTCACCATCCGCACAGCCTCAAACGCCTCAGCCGGGGGGGCCGCTTTATGCGACCCGTACAGCATATAAGACCCCGACAGCAGCACCGCCCGCGCCATGACCACAGCGTCATCCGAAATCAGAAACCCGCCCTCGCCGGAATTGACATGCTTGTAGGTCTGCATCGAAAAGCACCCCACCACCCCATGCCGCCCCGACGGCAACCCCGTCCCAACGTGCCGCCCATCGTATGCGCGCAATCCTCGATCACCCGCAGCCCCAGCCGCCCGCACAGCGCCATCAACGCCGGCATATCGCAGACATGCCCCCGCATATGGCTAAGCAGCAGCACCTTCGCGCCAGAGGCCACGGCCTTCGCTTCCAGATCGGCGAAATCCAGCACCAGATCCCTCGGTAATCTCAACAAACACCGGCCGCGCCCCGACAGAGGCAATCGCCCCCGGCACCGGCGCCAGCGTGAACCCGTTGCTCAAAACCGCATCACCGGCCTGCACGCCGACAGCCCGCAAGGCACAGCCCATCGCATAGCCGCCGGAAGCCACGGCCAGACAATAGCGCGCCCCGGTCATCGCCGCGAACTCCTCCTCCAGCAACACCGTCTCGGCCACCTCGCCCGGTGCCGTGTTGTAGCGGTGCAAACGGCCATGCTGCAAAACCGCCAAGGCGGCCTCAATCCCCTCAGTCGGGATCGGCTCTTGCTGGGTGAAACTGCCGGTGAATTTTTCCATAGCGTCTTGTGGCGGGGCGGCCTTCAGACGTCAAGCCACAGGCACATCACCACAGGCGTCAAACCGACGCCCCCGGCGGCGGCGTGGCCGGGGAAAGCCCGCGGCACAGCCCGCGCTGGTGCCCGCACCAGCCACAAATACAGGATCAAGCTCAGCACCAACCCACCCGAGGCAAAGAAGAACCCGACAGAGGGCGACTGAAACGGCGCGCCGGGGCTCATGAAGAACCCGAACACCTGCGCGTAAAACACCGTCCCCGCCAATTGCGATACGTTCAGAATCGCCGAGACCCCGCCCTGCAACTCACCCTGCCCGTTTTCCGGCACGATTCTTCGACATCATCGCCGACATCATCGGATAGATAAAACCCTCCGGCGTGTGGATCACCATCAGCAAGATCACCACCCAAAGTCCGCCCGCCAGACCCATAGCCCAGCGCCGCAATCGCCGCCGCGACAAAGCCGACCAGGGCCACCCGATGCTCACCAAACCGCTTGACCAGCGGCCCGGTCAACCCGCCCTGCGTCGCCGCCATCAACAGCCCAAACACCGCCAGCGTCATCCCCACCATGCTCGCCGACCAGCCAAACCGCGCCATGCCCCAGAACGCCCAGATCGCCGGATAGACCGAGGAAAAGAAGAAGAACACGAACAAAACCAGACACATGGGCAGCACGCCCTGATACTTGCGAAACACCACAAACGCGCCAAACGGGTTGGACCGCCGCCACTCAAACGGACGGCGGTTGGCAACAGACAGCGTCTCAGGCAGCACGAAATACCCATAGATCAGGTTCAGCGCCGAAATCCCCGCCGCCACAAAGAACGGCACCCGTGGCCCCAGATCGCCCAATGGCCCGCCAATCGCCGGCCCCAGCACAAAGCCCAAGCCGAACGCAGCCCCCATCCAGCCGTAATACTTCGCCCGCTCATCCGGGGTCGTGATGTCGGCGACATAGGCGTTGGCAATGATCCAAGACGCGCCACATATCCCCGAAATCGCCCGCCCGACATAAAGCCAGGCCAGATTTGGCGCATAGGCCTGCAACAGATAATCCAGAAACAACCCACCAATCGCCAGCAACAACAGCGGCCTGCGCCCGAACCGGTCCGACAGGTTGCCCATCAGCGGCCCGAAAAAGAACTGCGCCGCCGAATAGGCAAAGAACATCCAACCGCCAACCTTTGACGCCTCAGCCAGCGACAAATGGCCCACCGTCTCGATCAACAGCGGCAAAACCGGGATGATCAGCCCAAAACCGATCATGTCCAGCAGGACCGTGATCAGCACAAAGGCAAAGGCGTGGCGCGAAATTGGCCGCGCGGCGGGTGCGACAGTTTGTTCCATGCCGCAGCCTTACTCAGCAAAAGAACAAACGTCAAACATCCAATAACAGCAAAACATACCCACCCCCAAACCCCTACAATTTACCTAAAATTTCACGTCTTTCATTTTGGCCCAAATATCCCACGGGGGGCAGTCGCATTGGCCCCGGCCAAGGCGACTTGGGGGTGTGAAACCCCCATCCCACCCCGCCAAACACACCACCCTCAGCCCTTCCGCAACACCGCCGTAATTTGCGCCATCACCGACACCGCAATCTCGCCCGGCGTCTTGGCCCCGATGTCCAAGCCCACCGGCGCATGGATCCGGCCAATCTCGGCCTCCGAAAACCCCTGCGCCTGCAACCGCTCCACCCGCTTGGCATGGGTGCGCTTTGATCCCAGACAGCCGATGTAGAACGCCGGACAGCGCAGCGCATAGATTATCGCCGGGTCGTCCAGCTTCGGATCATGGGTCAGCGTGACAATCGCCGTCCGCGCATCAGGGGCAAGGGTTGCCAAGGCCTCATCCGGCCAGTCGTCGATGATCGCCTCCCCCGGAAACCGCGCCGCCGCCCCGAAGGACGTCCTCGGGTCGATCAGCACCGGCGCATAGCCACAGGCCCGCGCCATCCCCATCAGCGCCTGCGCGATATGCACCGCCCCCACCACGATCAGCCGTAGTGGCGGGTTGAAAACGGCGATGAACCGCCCCTCTTCCACGCCCGACTTGTCTGACCTGAGCCGCGCATCCACCGCCGCATCCTGCCCCGGCACCATCAGCAACTGCTCAAACTCTTCAAACTCGGTGACCAGCGCCACCGCCTGCCCCGCCGCCCGCGCGGCTACCAGATCGGCCAGCACCCCGTCCCAGACCACCGGCTCCACCAGCACCCGGATCGTGCCACCACAGGCCAGCCCAACCGCAAAAGCATCCTCATCGCTGACCCCGTAAGTCACCAGTTTGGCCCGCCCGGTCTGCAGCGCCTCTTCCGCCTCCGCCACCACCGCGCCCTCGACGCAGCCACCAGAGACAGAGCCCATCATGACCCCGGCCCCGTCCACCACCATCTGACTGCCCGCCGCGCGTGGCGCAGAACCCCAAGTCTCCACCACCGTCGCCAGCACCGCCCCACGCCCGGCGCGAAACCACTCCAGCGCCAGTTCCGGTATGTTGTCCGAATTGTCCATCACCCACCTCAGCCCTAAAAATGCGCCCGGATTCCATCATGCGCCGGACGCCCTGCAAAGAAAAGCACCGCCGGGATCACTCCCGGCGGTGCAGTCACGCGTAACAAACATTCACTCGTTAAAAACTCAGTTCTGGCGCAGCAGCGGCGTGATGATCCGGACCGCCACACGACGGTTCTTCACTTCGCCAGCCTGCGTGTCGATCTTCAACTCGCTCTCGCCGTAGCCCTGCACCACCAGATTTTCCGGCGGAACATCGAAGTACTCGGTCAGCGCCTTGGCCACCGATTCCGCACGACGGTCCGACAGCGCCAGGTTCGACGCGGCAGAGCCGACAGCATCCGTATGGCCTTCAACCAGGAAGACCTCGTTCGGGTTGCGCTCGATCATATCGGTGATGAGCTTGCCCAGACGGTTCAGTTTGCGCGCCTCAGTATCCCGAATGGCGGAGGAGCCGGTTGCAAAGGTGATGTTGTTCACATCAATCGTCGCCGCCAGATGGCGCACTTCGGGGATGTTGCGGATCTGACGCAGGCTGAAGGTACGGCCCACATCGACAGCAGCATTGGCGGCAAGTTGTGCAGCCAGATCGGCGTTGGTGTCGGTCATTTCCACCGGACGGCGGTTCTGACGCGGTTGCGGCAGGGTAGAGACGTCAACCCGGGTTTCCGGCTGCAGGTCGTCGATCAGGATCG
Source organism: uncultured Alphaproteobacteria bacterium (assembly GCA_963781185.1). Taxonomy (GTDB): domain Bacteria; phylum Pseudomonadota; class Alphaproteobacteria; order Rhodobacterales; family Rhodobacteraceae; genus Stagnihabitans. The sequence continues at coordinate 94,358 of CAWAEL010000011.1, read as the reverse complement.
TGCCATGGCCAGTGCGGTCATAGGCCACGCGCTGCAGAACACGGCCGGTGGCGTCACGGATGGTGACGATCTGGCTGCCATCGGTGCGCTGCACGATGGTCCGGGTGGACCCGTCGTTGTAGTTTTCGGTCCGAACGGTCGAACCCGGCTCCATCAGCAGGGCGTTGTCGTCCTTGTAGACCGAATAGGTGCCGTCAGGCTGACGGACAACCACACGGTCGCCGGTGTTCGACACAACCTGCTTGTTGCCGTTGATCATGGCACCAATGGCAAGCGCGCCAAGCGCCACCAGACCGACCTTTTCAAAGTCGGACAGACCGGTTTTCTTGCCGGGGGCCACAGTGGCCGGGGCCGCCGCGAATTCCTCGGTCGAGGCGCGGGTGTCTTCGTCGGTCACAACTTGCGTCGTCACGGTCGCACCCGACGGGGCCGGCTGGTCAGACGGCAAGGTGCCATCCGCGGTCACAGCGCCACTGGCTGCAGCCGGGGCTTCGTTTTCGGTGGCACCGGACGCGTCCGGGGTTTCCAGCGCGGTTTCCAGCGACGTCACAGCGCCCTCAGTCGGAACCGGGGCTTCGACCGGGGTGACATTGGGGTCGGCAGCGGCGGCGGCGGCGGCGTCAGCCTGGGCCTTTTCAGCAGCGGCCAAAGCAGCGGCGTCTTCCGGCGACAGCGGGACCGGCTCAGCCTGCGAGGCTGCCTGCCTTTCCATCTTGGCCGTGGCCTTGTCTTCACAATTCGCCGGGTTCTTGGCAATGACGCAAGACGCGCCATCCGGGCAAGCGACGGATTTGTCGGGCAGACAGATGAAGGTCGTGCCGTTCACCGATACGGTCGGAAGGGCTGCGGTATTGACCGGCTCTTCATTCATCACCGGCTTGGTGGCTTTTGCCGCTTTGTCGGCTGCTGCTTTATCGGCTGCTGCTTTGTCGGCTGCTGCTTTATCTGCGGCTGCCTGATCTGCCGCTGCTTTCTTGGCCGCCTGCTTGGCTGCCTTGTCAGCTGCTGCCTGATCGGCGGCGGCTTTGTCGGCTGCGGCCTGATCGGCGGCGGCTTGATCTGCTGCAGCTTTCTTGGCTGCCTTCTTGGCCGCCTTATCTGCTGCGGCCTGATCTGCTGCGGCTTGGTCGGCGGCTGCCTTCTCGGCGGCTGCTTGGTCGGCTGCGGCCTGATCGGCAGCCGTGGTGTCGGCAGTCGTATCCGCCTTCGGCGCCACGTCCGACTTGTTCAAGATCACCAGACCACCAGCCGAAAGCGTACCTTCGGCAGTCGCTTGGGCAACAGCTGCCTCGGCGTTCTTCTCGCAGTTCGCGGCCTTCTTGGCGATGACGCACAGCGCCCCAGAAGGGCACTCGGTCTTCTTGTCCGGCAGGCAAAGCACTTCCACGCCGCCAATGCTCACTTTGGGAAGGTCCTGCGCCTGTGCTGCGAAGGGCGGTATGATATACAGCGCCATCGACAGGATCGTGGTCGAGTTGATCAGCCTTTTCATTAGAAGTCCTTTCAAGACAGCCGGGTGAGGAACAGATTCGTTTGATCCCTGCTCATGGTCACCCATGTAGGCTGATTATCGCAGATGGACAGTGATATGCGATAACAGGGGCTTGTAACGGCATGACCTTGCCACACCGCGCGCCTGTTTTTCCGCTTTAGACCGGAAGGTTATGGTCAGCCTGCAAAATCGCCCTACATCTTGCGACGTTTTGCGCGTGGACCGGCTCATAGGCGTCAAAGTAGTGCAAAACCCCCGCCGCCAGATCGTCCGCGATGACCTCGCGCAGCGGCATCTCCGCCAACTCCGGTTCAGCCTGCAGCCGCAACAACCAACTGATGTAGCGTTGCATGGCGGGCAACACCTCTGGCCCGTAGCCGCCCTTTGCAATCACCCCCGGATCGCCATGCGCGGGCAGCACATAGAGCGGGTCGAGCGCGATCAGCCGGTCCAATTCACGCAGATGAATCTCCAGATCCTGCGGCGCGGCTACATAGGTCACGCAATCCTCTACCGTGTCAGCGGCCAACAGAATGCGCGCCTCTGGCAACCACAGCACCGTCTCATCGTCAGAGTGGATGTTCGCCTCAATCAGCGTGACGTGGATGTCGCCAACCCGCAGCCGCAACTGGCCGTCAAACGGCATGTCGGGCAGGACCAGCGGCGAAATTGCCGGTGGGCCATGATACACCCCGGCCTCGATGTCAGACTGATGCACCCGCAGATGGGCCAGCGTCTTGTGGTTGGCAATCACCTCGGCGCCAAAGAACGCCCCGGTCCCCGCCACATGGTCCAGATGCCAATGCGACAACACCACCCGGAAATGCATCACCCCCATCGCCTTCAGATGCGCGCGGATCGCCTGCCCATGCGCGAATGAGACATGGGTGTCATAGATCAGCGCCTCAACCCCGCTGACCACCGCATAAGAGACGGTGCCCAGTTGCAGGTTGTCATCCACCCAATTTTCCTCGGGCACGGAGCGTTGCGGAACCCGGCCATCATAGAAAGCCAGAATGCCCGGATGGGGCTCGAAAATACGCAGGTTCAACGGTAGGGTCATATGCCAACCCTTAACGTGCCTCCCGGCACGGTCAAGCCATTTGCACCCGCGCGCCGCCCCTGCTACGCCATGTCTCATGCGCGCGCTTTTGGTCCTGACTGTGAAAAATGAGGCGTCGTTCCTGTTGGAATGGCTCGCCCATCACCGTGCCTGCGGCTTTACCGATGTGCTGGCCTTTTCCAACGATTGTTCCGACGGCACCGACCTGATGCTCGACCGGTTGGCGGCGATGGGCGGGCTGACCCATATCCGCAACACCGGGCCGCATGATGAGGGCCCGCAATGGGCAGCACTCAAGGCCGCCGACAAACACCCGCTGATGAAACAGGCCGATTGGGTGCTGTTTTCGGATGTGGATGAATTTGTGAACATCCACACCGGCGCCCATACCCTGCCCGACCTGCTGGCCGCCCTGCCCGACGCCGATGCCATCGCCCTGACTTGGCGCATGTTCGGCAATGCCGGGGTGGTGGCGTTTCAAGACCGCCCGGTGACCGAGACCTTCACCCGCGCCGCCCCCGCCACCCTCGGCTGGCCATGGCGGGCGCAGATGTTCAAGACGCTGTTCCGCAACGACGGCGCCTACCGCAAACTCGGCGTCCACCGCCCGCGCAACCCCGACCCGACCCGCCAGCCGAAATGGTTCGACGGTTCGGGCCGCGCCATGCCACCCAGCAACCGGCTGTTTTCCGACTACCGGCAAGACAACTACCAACTGGTCCAGCTGAACCACTACGCCCTCGGCGCGATGGAAAGCTATCTGGTGAAATGCGACCGTGGCCGCGCCAACCGTGACGCCTCAGCCTTCGACATGGGCTATTGGGTCGAACGCAATCTCTGCGATGTCGAGGATAAGACGATCGCGGCACTCGACAGCTCTGCCCTCCGCGCCGCATTCCACGCCGACCCGGTTCTGGGGCCGCTGCACCAGCAAGCCGTCGCCTGGCGCCGCGCCCGTTTCACCGCCCTGATGGCCGAGGAACCCTGGCGCGCCCTGTTCGGCCGCCTGTTGATGACCCGCCCCAGCCGGGCGCTGTCTTTCGCCGAGGCCGGGCTGATCCACGCCCATGCCCAGGCCGCCACACCCCCAAAATAGCCTCAACTCTTGGTTGTATTTTCGCCATGAAATCGCCTTAAAGTTTGGCAAAACCGGAACAAAATTCGAAAAAATTCGGCAAAGTCGAAACAATCCCTCCGGACTTTCCCCCGATCAGGCCCAATAAACCCAGCATTTTCCTTGAATGTGGCCCCTTCAAGGCAGTAATTAGACATTGGGTGGCTTGGCAGAATGTCTTAGGAAGTCCTGATCAATGTCTGATAACAGCAATACAACTGAAATCCCGGTGGATGCCTCGGCAGCCACCGACCGCGACAGTTGGCTGGCCCTCATTGACCAGATTGCTGAGGAAGAGGGTTATTTCCAAACCGTCGGTGATCGCCACTGGGCGATGTTCGTCGATGACAGCCCGACACTTCTGGTCACCTTTGAAACCATTGCGCAGGCCCGCGCCCGTGAAGGCCAGATGCCGTTGGCTCATCACATCGCCGCCGCCAATGGCTGGTCCCACCTCTGCCTGATCGCTGAAGATCAGACTTGGTACCGCGACCCCGCCGTCTATGCCTATTTCGACCGTCTGGTGGATGAGTCGTTCTTTGAGGATTTTGACCGCGTCCTGTTCTACGGCGCAGGCCCCTCAGCCTATGCCGCCTGCGCCTTTGCCGTGGCAGCCCCCGGCGCGCAGATCCTTGCGTTGAACCCGGTGGCCACCATGAACCCGGCGCAAGCCTCATGGGATGACCGCTTTGTCGCGGCCCGCAAGTTGGATTTCACCTCACGCTACGGCTATGCGCCCGATATGGTCGACGGCTGTGGTGCCATGTCCGTCATCACCGACCCGCGCGTGAAACTCGACGCGATGCACGCCGCCCTGTTCCGCGCGCCCTATATCCACCACCACACCGCCCGCCTCGCCGGCGGTGATGTTGAGGCGACGCTGATCCGCATGGGCGTGCTGACCGATCTGATCCGGCTCGCCGCTGACGGCAAGCTGACCGCTGCCAGCTTTGCCGCCCTGTGGCGCATCCGCCGCCATGACCCGGTCTACCTGCGCACCCTGCTGCAAAACAGCGACACCAAGGGGCATGAGGCGCGGACGATCAAGCTGTTGAACAGCGTCAACAACCGCATGAAGATCGCCCGCTATCAGCGGCGTCTGGCCGAATTGACCGGCGAAACGGTCAAGGCCTAACCGGCCAAATCGCCCTACGCTTCACGCGGCCCAAGGTGGCACGAACTGCTCTGGCCCCATGCACGCCTGCCCACCCACCGGCAGAATGGCAATCGCCTCAAACGGCAGGTCGCCGGGGTTGGACAGCGCGAACTCGGTGTCAGCCGGCACCACGACCACATCCCCCTCTGCCACCGCATGATCCACCCCGCCAATCCGCGCCACGGCGGTCCCCGACAGCGCGACCAGCACCTCTTCGCGCGTCAGCGAATGGCCCGACCCTGCCGTCCCCGGTGCCAACTTCACCCGCCAAACCGCATTTTCAACCGCCCCACGGCTTGGCGCGGCCATCCCGTAGAACGTCACATTTGGAATTTCGAAAACCTTCGCATCTTGCGCCTTGATGACCGGCATGGTCTTTCCTTTCTGAATAAGCGACATATAGTCAACTTTCTTGACCATACTGGAGTTGAGCCAATAGTCAAGCCCCTTGACGATACCCAATACCCGCCCCTGCTCGACCATATCGGCGTAGAGCTGTGGCAGGCGGCCCAAGGCTGGAAAACCACCTTTGAACGCCAGATGGTGGCGCGCGGCCATGCGGTTTTCGCAGAGGCCGCCGCCAATGCCCTCGCCCATATCGGCCCCACCGGCATCCCCCAGAACGCCCTCGCAACCCGCATGGGCGTCAGCAAACAGGCGACGCAGCAAATGCTCGACCGGTTGCAGGCGCTTGGATTGATTCAGCGGCAGCCCGATCCCCAAGACAGCCGCGCCAAACGCGTGCTGCTGTCCGCCACCGGCAACCGCATGATGGCCGAAGCGAATGAGGTCAAACTGGCGATTGAGGCGCAGTACCGCGCAGCCTTGGGCGAAGCAGGTTTCAACGCCCTCCGCGACGCATTGAAGGCGCTGCTACCTCAGTCCTGAAAACCGATGTAATACAGCCCCTCGGTCCGCTCACGGGTCAGCCGCGCCCGGCAGCCGTAAATCACCATTGGCTCGGCAGAACCGCCGTGCATCGCATAACCCTCGGCCGCGCAGGCCGCGTCCCGGAAGGTGATCCACGCCCGCTGCGCCTGTTTCAGATAGTCGAGCGCCCCTTGGTCCTTGGCATCCAGCCCCGCATCAATCTCCTTGGCCGCCGCCACCGCCACCTTATAGGCAACATTCAACGCCCTGTCGGCGCTGTTCCAGTCCTGCTCGGCACAATAAGTCATCTCATTCTGCGTCATCGCATTGGTGCAATCGACATCCTGCGCCATCGCCGGACCCGCAAAACCCAACACCACGCCAAAAATCATCCGCCCCAACATCGCAAGCCCCTTCCGAAATTCCAATTTGCCCAACCCTAGCCGCTTGGGCCCGCAAATCCACTGGGAATCACAAAAGCTTTGCGCTAGTCCGACGCCATGACCCAGACATTGACGCTCCGCCGCCCCGATGACATGCACCTGCACCTGCGCGATGGCGCCATGCTGCAAGCCGTGCTGCCCGAAACCGCGCGCCATTTTGCCCGCGCCATCATCATGCCCAATCTGGTGCCACCCGTCGTGACCTTCGCCGACGCCCGCGCCTATGACGCCCGCATCCGCGCCGCCCTGCCACCGGGCAGCACATTCGAACCGCTGATGACCCTGTATCTGACCGAGGGCACCGACCCCGCCGATGTCGCCGCCGCCGCCGCCTCAGGTCTGGTCAAGGCCGTGAAACTCTACCCCGCCGGGGCCACCACCAACTCCCAGTTCCGGCGTCAAGGATTTCACCAAGGTTCAGGCCGTGCTGGAGAAAATGGCCGAGATCGGCCTGCCGCTCTGCGTGCATGGCGAGGTGACCGACCCCAGCGTCGACATCTTCGACCGCGAAGCCGTGTTCATCGACCGCGTGCTGGCACCCGCTCCGCGCCCGCGTCCCCGGCCTGCGCGTGGTGATGGAACATATCACGACCGAGGAAGGCGTGGCCTATGCCAGTGCCGGCGGCGATGACCTCGCCGCCACCATCACCACGCATCACCTGATCATCAACCGCAACCACATCCTCGCCGGCGGCATCAGGCCGCATTACTACTGCCTGCCCGTCGCCAAACGCGAAAAACACCGCCTCGCCCTGCGCGCCGCCGCCACCTCGGGCGACACGCGCTTCTTCCTCGGCACCGACTTCTGCCCCCCATACCGACGCGCTGAAAGAACACGCCTGCGGCTGCGCCGGTTGCTTCACCGCCACCAACACCATGCCCCTCCTCGCCCATGTGTTCGAAGAGGACGGCGCGCTGGACCGGCTCGAAGCCTTCACCTCGCTGAACGGCGCCGCCTTCTACCGCCTGCCGCCGAACGCCGGCACCCTGACCCTGACCAAACACGACACCGCCCAGACCTTCCCCGACAAGATCATGACCGAGGCCGGCCCCGTCACCGTCTTCGACCCCGGCTTTCCCGTCCATTGGCAAGTCAAACCCTGATTTCACGTTGGTTCAAATATCCCCCGCGGAGCGTCTGTCGCTCTCGCAAGAGCCTCCGGCGGGGATATTTTTGCCAAGATGAAAGCCCGAAAGGACGAACATGATCCCCACCGCCTTCCCCCCCGCCACCGAAATCGCCCGCCTGACCGCCCGCGCGCTCCTGGAAATCAAGGCCGTCCATTTCAACGCCGAAACCCCCTTCACCCTCGCCTCGCGGCCTGCCCTCGCCCACCTATATCGACTGCCGCAAGCTGATCTCCTATCCGCGCATCCGCTCCACCCTGATGGATTTCCTGTGCGTCACCGTGATGCGCGACGCGGGGTTCGAGGCGTTTGACAACATCGCCGGCGGCGAAACCGCAGGCATTCCCTTTGCCGCCCTGGTGGCCGAACGCCTTGCCCTGCCGATGACCTATGTCCGCAAGAAGCCCAAAGGCTACGGCCGCAACGCCCGCATCGAAGGCGCCATGACCGAGGGCCAGCGCGTGCTGCTGGTCGAGGATCTGACCACCGATGGCGGATCGAAGCTCGTCCTTCGTCGATGCCATCCGCGAAACCGGCGCGACCTGCGCCCACACCGCCGTGATCTTTTACTACGGCATCTTCCCCGAAACGACCCAGCGTCTGGCCGAGCATGGCATCGCCCTGCATCACCTGTGCACCTGGTGGGACGTTCTGGCCGAGGCGCGCGCCCAAGGCAGTCTTTGACGCCGCCACCCTGACCGAGGTCGAAGCCTTCCTGCACGACCCCCGCGCCTGGCAGGACGCCCGCGCCAAATCAGTCGCCCCGCTAATTAGGCGAAAAAAGTGAAAGCCCGCTGTGGGGCATTTTGGGGATAAGCCGCCGAACGAATCGCGCCTCTGGTGAATGTTTTGAAAACTGCCTCCCAGATATGGTAGGGCTGACGCTGGGTCAGGCCATGTGAAAGCGGTTATCTACAGACTTATCCCCGGTCTTTTCCCCTGTTGCGCCGCAGACCGAATAGGGACATTGAACAGAGCTTGCGGCTGGGGGGTCGCCAAGGGGTCAGAAGATGAATCGACCTTGCACCACTGCGTCAAACACTGCCCGCGACCACTGGCGAGGCTGAGGTACTGCCGCATAATATCGAGGCTGAACAACAGCTTCTGGGCGCCATCCTGACCAACAACGAGGTCTATGACCGCATCGCCGTCGCTCGTCCGACCCGAGCATTTCTTTGACCCCGTCCATCAGCGCATCTTTGAACGCGCCGCCGCGCGCATCCAGAAAAACGCCCTCGCCTCGCCGGTCACCATGAAGCCGTTCTTCGAGGATGACGCGGGCCTCAAGGAACTCGGCGGTCCGGCCTATCTGGTGCGCCTCGCCGGGGCCGCGATCTCGGCCTATGCCGCGCGCGACTATGCCCAGATGATCTATGACCTCGCCGTGCGGCGCGAACTGATCGGCCTTGGCCGCGACATCTCCGCCCGCGCCCAGAAGGTCGAGGTGCGATTCAGAACCCCGCGAACAGATCATCGAGGCCGAACAGCGGCTTTACAAACTGGGTGAACAAGGCGTCGCAGAGCGCGGATTTCAAAGCTTTCTGAAGGCCGTCACCGATGCCGTCAACATGGCCAACGCCGCCTATCAGCGCGACGGCGGCCTGGCCGGCATCTCCACCGGCCTTGTCGATCTGGACAAGAAACTGGGCGGCCTGCACCCCTCCGACCTTCTGATCCTCGCCGGTCGTCCGTCGATGGGCAAGACCTCGCTCGCCACCAACATCGCCTTCAACATCGCCAAGGCCTACAAGCGCGGCATGACCCATGAAGGCGTCGAAGGCGCCGTCGAAGGCGGCGTCGTCGGCTTCTTCTCGCTGGAAATGAGCGCCGAACAACTTGCCGCGCGTATCCTGTCCGAGGCGTCCGAAGTGCCCTCCGAACAGATCCGCCGCGGCGACATGACCGAACAGGAATTCCGCCGCTTCGTCGAGGCCGCCAAGGCGCTCGAATCCTGCCCGCTCTACATCGACGACACGCCCGCCCTGCCGATCTCCCAGGTCGCCGCCCGCGCCCGCCGCCTGAAACGGACCCAAGGGCTCGACGTGCTGATCATCGACTACCTGCAGCTGCTCAAAGGCTCCTCCAAGGAAAACCGCGTGCAGGAGGTGTCCGAAATCACCCAAGGCCTGAAGGCCATCGCCAAGGAACTCAACATCCCGGTCGTCGCCCTGTCGCAGCTGTCGCGTCAGGTCGAAAGCCGCGAAGACAAACGCCCGCAGCTGTCGGACCTGCGCGAATCCGGCTCGATCGAGCAAGACGCCGACGTCGTGATGTTCGTCTACCGCGACGAATACTACAAGGAACGCGAAAAGCCCGGCGATCATGAGCTGGAAAAGATGGCCGCATGGCAGGTCATCATGGAACAGGTCCATGGCAAGGCCGAGGTCATCATCGGCAAACAGCGCCACGGCCCCATCGGCACCGTCGAACTGGCCTTCGAAGGCCGCTTCACCCGCTTCTCCAACCTCGCCCGCGCCTGGCAGCAGGAAAAAGAACCGGAATATTAAGGTCGCATGCCACCCGATTGACCCTCAACCGGGCGGCACACAGATGTCAGGATCACACGGCGCCGGTGTATTCACCCCGCGCCGGATAATTGTTCTTGATGGCGAAATCCAACGCGCCGACCAGTTCCGAGAAATGCGGCCGAACGAAAGGCATCGTCTGGACAGAGCCATAGTATAGCGTCTGTTCCGGCGTCACCATGAACAGTCCGGGCTCGGAAAACAGCGCCGGTTCCTCGATCCCGATAGAGGTTTTGCCCCGCGACGTCGAAATATACAGCCCCCATTCCCGCGCCTTAGCCAGCGGCAGGTCATAGGCAAACCGCAGCGTGTCGGCCCCGATCTTGTCGGCCATAGCCCGGGCGCGTTCCTCACCATCAGAGCTGACGGCGATGGTGGTCACGCCACGTTCGGCGAAATCAGCGACGCGCTTTTGGAATTCGGTCAGGTAGGTCGCACAGATCGGGCAATGCAGCCCGCGATAAAAGCAGATCACGGTGCCGCGCTCTGACCCCTCGGTCGCCAAATCGAAGACCCCATTGTCAAGGGTCGGCAGCTTCAGGTCGGGGGTCTTTTGACGGGGAATAAGCATGGGCATCCTTTGTTGAATAACAGTTGTGCGGCGGTTGTATCGCATTTATGGTCTGCGAAATCCTGAAAAACAGACTGAAACACCGATATGGACAGATTTGATCGCCTCTCAACCCTGATGGACCGGTTTCGCTTGGTGGTGCAGCCCGCCCAATTGAACGCGGCGACGCTGGTCGTTTTGGCGGATGCGGACGGCGGCGCGCAAAGGCTGTGTTTTCGCACCAGCGGGGTCGGTTTTGATGTGGCAGCGGACCGGGTGCTGTTTGCCGCTCAGGTGGATTGGAGCGGCCTGTCCAACCCTTTGCTGGCCGCCCTTCCCGCGATGATAGAGCTTGACCTGACCGCAGACCCGGACAGCATCGGCCTTGTCACATTGATGCAATCGGAATTGTCGGGGCAGCGCTGTGGGGTGGATTCCATCCTCGGCCGCCTGGGTGAGGTACTGGTCGTGCGAATGCTGCGCGCGCAGATTGAGACCGGGTCGACGGAACCCGGCCTGTTGGCAGGTCTGTCCGACCCGCGCCTCAGCCGTGCCATCGTGGCCATGCACGATCAGCCGGGCCGCGATTGGCGCAATGAGGATCTGGCGCTGATCGCCGGTCTGTCGCTCAGCCGCTTTGCCGAGATGTTTCTCGCCGCCGTGGGAGAGCCGCCCGCCGCCTATCTGCGACGCTGGCGGCTGATCCTCGCCCGGCAAGATGTCGCAAAGGGCCACAGGATTGACGCCGTCGCGCGCCGCTACGGATATGCCTCGCCCGAAGGGTTCACCCGCGCCTTCAAAAAGCACTATGGCGCGACGCCGATCCTGCTGCGTTCCAAGATGCTGCCAGCCGGGTGATAGGTCCTGCTTAAATCACCCGGATCGGGTCGCGCAGCAGCCGCAGCCCGTTCAACACCACCAGCAACGTGCCCGCCCTCATGCCCCACCACCGCCAGCGGCAAGGGCAGCGCAAAGAACACGCCCGCCGACCACCAGCACCACCATCGCGCCAATCGAAAAGAACAGGTTCTGCTTGATGATCCGCGCCGTGCGCCGCGCCAGACGGTGCGCCAGCGCCAGCCGCTCCATATCATCGGACAACAGCGCCACCTCGGCGGCCTGCAGCGCCACCTCGCTGCCCGCCGCCCCCATCGCAATCCCGACATCGGCCCGCGCCAAAGCCGCCGCATCGTTCACCCCGTCGCCGACAAAGGCCACCCGCCCCTTCGCCGCCAGATCACCGACCAGTTGCACCTTGTCGGCTGGCAACAACCCGGCGTGAACCTCGCCCTCGGCAAAGCCCAACGCCGCCCCGATCCGCAGCGCCACCTCGCGCCGGTCGCCAGTCATCATCACGATCTCCTTGACCCCAGCCGCCCGCAGCGCCGCAATCCCTGCCGCCGCCGTCGCGCGCGGCGCATCCGCCACCGTCACCGCCCCCAGCAACTGATCGCCCCGCGCCCAGATGGACCACCGTCTCGGTGCCCGCGTTCAACCCCGCCATGCCACCATGCGCGCCGTCCGCCGCCATCCGCGCCACCATCCGCGCATTGCCGGCCCAGACCGCGCCCGATCGTCATCGACCGCGTGATCCCCTCACTCGGCCAGGCCTGCACATCGCCGCACCACCAGCGGCATCACCCCCTGTGCCAACGGCATGGCGCAACACCGCCCCCGCAATGTGATGCTCGGACTGCGCCTCAATCCCCGCCAGCAGCGCCAGCACCTCGGCCTCGGTCGCACCATCCAGCGCCACCAACCCCGTCACCTCGGCCCGCCCGGTCGTCAGCGTGCCCGGTCTTGTCAAAGGCAAAGGCCCGCACCTCGGCCAACATCTCCAGCGCCGCCCCGCCCTTGAACAACACCCCACCCCGCGCCGCCGACGACAGCGCCGACAGGATCGCCGCCGGCACCGAGATCACCACCGCACAGGGGCTCGCCGCCACCAGAACCGTCGCCGCCCGGTACATCGCGTCGTGCAACGACCAGCCCAACACCAGCAACGCCACAAAGACCACCACCGACCCCACCAGCACCACCACCGTATACCGCGCGCCAAACCATTCCGAAAACCGCTCGGACGGCGCCTTCATCGCCTGCGCCTCGGTCACCAGTCGGATCATCCGCGCGACCGTGCTGTCGGCCAAACGCCGCGCCACCTCCATCGTCAGCACGCCATTCAGGTTGACCGTCGCCTCATACATCAGATCGCCCACCGCCTTCTTCACCGGCACGGCCTCACCGGTAATCGTGCTTTCATCCACCTCGCCCGTGCCCTCGACCACCCTGCCATCCACCGGCACCCGCGCGCCGGGCCGCAGCACCAGCCGGTCGCCCACCAGCCAAGCGCCGCCACCGCCACCTCCTCGGTCGCGCCATCCGGCCCAACAGCCGCAGCGCGGTATCCGGCCGCAGCGCCATCAGCGCCTCGACCGCCCGCTCGCGCCCGCCCCATCGCCCGATGCTCCAACGTGCCCGAAATGAGAACAGCGCCAGCAGCACCGCCCCCTCCATCGCCGCCCCGACCGAGGCCGCCGCCACCGCCGCCAGCACCATCAGCAGATCAATGTCCAGCTGCCCATGCCCGAACAACTCGCGCAGCGCCTCCCGGCCCGCCGGAATCCCGCCCGCCGCAAAGGCCAGCACCAACCCCGCCTCCGCCGCATAGAACGGCAGCGGCACCAAGAACCGGTCGACCAACGCCACCGCCAGCCCCAACACCGTCAGCACGGTCAGCAGAATATCCGGGTCGTGCGAATGCTCGTGCCCGCCCTCATGCCCGCCTCAGTGCCTCATGATCATGGTCATGCTCTGCCATACTCGCCTCCTGCGCTTCCAAAGACCTTCGCTGATGCGCCGCGCGGCTACAAGCCCAACCCCCCTTGGCAAACCTCTCCCACACCGTCACTTTGTCGCAGACATAGTGGAGGACAGCATGGATCTCGGTCTCAAGGACAAAATCATCATCGTCACGGGCGGCGGTTCCGGCATTGGCGGCGCGATCTCAACCCTGCTCGGCCGAAGAGGGGGCCGTGCCCGTCATCTTCGCCCGCCGCCCGCCAGAGGCGGACTTCCTCGCCAAACTGACCACCCTCAGCCCCAAATCGGGCTGGGTGCAGGTCAATCTGGCCCAAGACGCCGATTGCCGCAAAGCCGTGGCCGAGGCCCAGTCCCGCTGGGGCCGCGTCTATGGTCTGGTGAACAACGCCGGTACGCAATGACGGCGTGGACCTCGACGCCGGGCCAGAGGCCTTCCGCGCCTCCCTCGACCAGAACCTGCTGCATTACTACACCCTGCTGCATCTGCTGCAGGACGATATAAAGGCCGAGTCCGGCGCCGTGGTGAACATCTCCTCCAAAACCGCCGTCACCGGACAGGGCCAGACCTCGGCCTATGTCGCCGCCAAAGCCGGCCAACTGGGCCTGACCCGCGAATGGGCCGCCGCCCTCGCCCCGTGGGGGGTCCGCGTCAACGCCGTGATCCCGGCAGAGGTGATGACGCCGATGTATGCCAAATGGCTGCAAACCTTCCCCGACCCCGCCGCCCAGCTTGCCACCATCACCGCCCGCATCCCGCTCGGCCACCGCATGACATTCGACAGCGAAATCGCCGCCGCCGTGGCCTTCGCCCTGTCGCCGCGCAGTCGGCCCATACCACCGGCCAATGGCTGTTCGTCGACGGCGGCTACACCCATCTCGACCGCGCCTTGGGCACCTGACGCCGCCCCTCCAAAACCTGCACCCGGTCCTGCCCGCCGCGCTCCGCCCCCCAATCCGGCCCCACTACATCCGGCCCCCGCAATCCGCCCCGTACCACCGCAACAATCACCCGCCCAACACCACCCCCAGCTTACAAATTGGCCATAAATATCCCCGCCGGAGGCTCCCACCCCACCCAAGACCCCGCCTCATCCAGTTGCGAACGATTCGCAACGTGGTTAGAATGCGGTTAACAAAAATCACCAACCCATTGTTACAAAACAATAAAAACCTCTGTCGCGCAGACGGACACTTTTCGACCGCCCCGGCCCAAACCCCCAAAAACCGCCTCCCCAATACCGCTCATTTCCATATTTCCCCTTGACCCCGCCCGCCCGCCTGTCAAAACCGCCCCCATGGCCAGCAGCAACCCTTTCCATCGACCTCGACGCCATCGCCACCAACTGGCGCGCGCTGGACCGTGCCTCATGCCTCCGGGGTGCAGACCGCTGGCGTGGTCAAGGCCGACGCCTACGGCCTCGGCCTCGGCCCGGTCGTCCAGTGCCCTCGCCCGCGCCGGTGCCCGCCGCTTCTTCGTGGCCGCCACGGAAGAGGGCGTCGAGGCGCGCACCGCCCTCGGCCCCGGCCCGCAGATCAACATCCTGTCCGGCCACATGGCAGGGCGACACCGCGATGATCCGCGACGCCGACCTGACGCCCATGCTGAACTCGCTCGACCAGGTGACGCGGCATCTCGAAACCCTGCCCGGCCACGCCTTCGGGGTGCAGCTTGATACCGGCATGAACCGCCTCGGCATGGAAGAGCAGGAATGGGAGGCTGTGGCCCCCTTCGTCCTCGACGCCGGGCCCGAGCTTTTGATGTCCCACCTCGCCTGCGCCGATGACCCCGACCACGGGCTGAACGGCCTGCAACTGGCCAACTTCCACGCCATGACCGACGGCACCGGCCTGCCCCGCTCCTTTGGCGGCCACCGGCGGCATCCTGCTGGGCCGCGCCTATCACTTCGACCTGACCCGCCCCGGCATCGGCCTCTACGGCTGGCCGCCCCTATGAGGGGGCCGCCCGCGTCGTCACCCTGAACCTGCCCGTGATCCAGACCCGCCTCGTCGCGGCAGGCGAGCCGGTCGGCTATTCCTGCACCTGGGTCGCCGAGAGACCCTCGCTGATCGCCACCGTTCAGGGCGGCTATGCCGACGGTTTCCTGCGAACCCTGTCGAATGACGGCGATCCTGTGGGCCGGCGAAGATCCCTGCCCCGTCGTCGGCCGCGTCTCGATGGACCTGATCACCGTCGATGTGACCCATCTCGCCGCCGTGCCCGAAACCCTGTCCCTGCTTGGCCCCATGCAAAGCGTCGACCAACTGGCCGACACGGCGGGCACTATCGGCTATGAAATCCTCACCCGCCTCGGCCCGCGCCTCAAGCGCCGCTATCTGGAGACGCGCCGTTGATCTTGACCGCCCCCCTCGCCGCCATCGGCCGCCCGATCCTTGCCCTGCTCGCCGCCATCGGCCGCATGACCCTGTTCGCGCTGTCAGACCCTGCGCCACCTCGTCACCCCGCCGTTCTATTACCGCGAGTTTGGCCAGTCGCTGCTGCAAATCGGCTGGTTCTCGCTGCCCGTGGTCGGCATGACCGCCCTCTTCACCGGCGGCGCGCTCGCCCTGCAAATCTATTCCGGCGGCTCCCGTTTCAACGCCGAGGCGGTGGTGCCCCAGATCGTCGCCATCGGCATGGCCCGCGAACTCGGCCCCGTGCTGGGCGGCCTGATGGTCGCCGCCCGCGTCGCCTCCTCCATCGCGGCCGAGATCGGCACGATGAAGGTGACCGAGCAGGTCGACGCCCTCGTGACCCTGTCCACCAACCCGATGAAATACCTGACCGTCCCCCGCGTCCTCGCCGCCACCCTCGCCGTGCCGGTCCTGGTCGGGGTCGGTGACAGCCATCGGCATCGCAGGCGGCTGGCTGGTCGGCATCTCTCGGCTGGAATTCAACTCGGCCGCCTACCTGAAGAACACCACCGACTTTCTTGAAGTCTGGGATGTCGGCTCGGGCCTCATCAAGGGCGCGGTGTTCGGCTTCATCGTTGCGCTGATGGGCTGCTATTACGGCCTGAACTCCGGTCGCGGCGCGCAAGGCGTCGGGCGCCGCCACCAAATCCGCCGTCGTCGCCGCCTCCGTCGCTGATCCTCGCCGCCAACTACGTCCTGACCGGGGTGTTCTTCACATCATGATCACCCTGACCGACGTCCACAAGATCCTTTGGCCCCAACCGCGTCCTGCGCGGCGTCAACCTGACCGATCCCGCAAGCGGCCAAGCATGGTCATCATCGGCGGCTCGGGCACCGGCAAATCGGTGCTGCTGAAATCGATCCTCGGCCTCGTCACCCCCGACAGTGGCACCATCACCCTCGACGACGTCGACGTGACCAAGACCGAGCGTGACCCCTTCCTCGCCCGCTTCGGCATGCTGTTCCAGGGCGGCGCGCTGTTCGATTCGATGCAGCGTCTGGGAAAACGTCGCCTTCCGCCTGATGCGCGGCACCAAACCCCTGCCCAAGGACGGCCCGCACCATCGCCATCGAAAAACTGCGCCGCGTCGGCCTGAAACCCGCCGACGCCGACCTGTTCCCCGCCGAACTGTCCGGCGGCATGCAAAAGCGCGTCGGCCTCGCCCGCGCCATCGCGGCCGAGCCCGAGATCATCTTTTTCGACGAACCCACCACCGGCCTCGACCCGATCATGTCCGGCGTCATCAACACCCTGATCCGCGAGATCGTGGTCGAGATGGGCGTGACCGCCATGACCATCACCCATGACATGTCCTCGGTCCGCGCCATTGCCGACCGGGTCGCCATGCTGCATGACGGTCTGATCCGCTGGACCGGCCCGATCGCCGAAATGGACGCCGCGGATCGACCCCTACCTGCAACAGTTCATCCATGGCCGCGCCGAAGGCCCGATCGAATCCGTCCGGTAGACGCTCGCGGCAGGGCAACCTGACGTTGCATACAGTTTCCGGGTGCGAAACAATACCCGCGTTATCCCCATGTTTTGTTCAGCGGTTTCAGCCTAACACACGAAAATCATTGCAAAACCCGCTCCAGTTGCCTTGTTTACCAAGATGACTTGGGGGTTGTGATGTCGGGTGAAGTTCGGTCTGCGCTGCGTAGTGGCGCATTCATCTGCACAGCAAATGTTTGAAGGCTTGGTCATTTTGCTGGCGCTTGGTCTGGTGCTGGCGAGCGTGGCCGCCGCCCTTGGTGCCCTGCCGTGGCCCGAGGTGGCGCTGTCCTACGGCGGGCAACCGATCCCGGATGCCGGCATGTGGGCGCAACTGGTCGCTCACCGTTCTGGCCGTGGCACTGACCTTCTACCTGCCCGCCAACACCCGCATGGCCCGGCTGGAACGCAGCCACCGCAGTTTTGCCATGGGGATGGACGGATGTCGCACAAGCCTACCGCGTGGCCCATGCCGCCGACCGCGCCGGGGCCTTTGCCCTGTCGGGCGAATTCGACGCGATGCGCGCCCGGCTGGAGCATCTGCGCCAGCACCCCGACCTCAGCCATCTGGAACCGGAACTGCTGCAACTCGCCGCGCAGATGAGCCTTGAAACGCCGCGACCTCGCCCGCACCTATTCCGACGAAAAGGTGAACCGCGCCAAGCTGTTCCTGAAACAACGGCAAGAAGAGGCGCAGGCCCTGACCGAACGCCTCGCCGTGGCGCGCCGCACCTGCGACGAACTGCGCCGCTGGCTGCACTGACATCGAGGCCGAAGAACGCACCGCCCAAATTCAGATCCGCAGACTGGAGGCCGACCTGAAAGAAATCCTGCCCACCCTCGGCTATGATTTCGACCATTCCGAACCGACCGACGCCAATGTCGTCTCCCTGCCCAAACCCGGCAAGGACAGCCGCAACTGACCCGCTCCCCCTAACACCCGGTTAACGGCCCAGAAATTCTGCATAGATTTCAATGCCCGCCAGCCCGTCCCACATGCGGACGCTTTCCATTGCACCCCCGGCTTGACAGCCCGCCTGCGCCAACCCAATTTGCAGCGATGAAATACCTGAACCTCGCCCTGCTGATCCTGTTCCCCATCGCGTGGTTCGCCCCCTTGCTGCGGGCCGCCCTGCTGCCGTGGTTCGGGATGGATGAAATCTCGGTCGTCTCGGGCCTGCAATCGCTGTGGGGCACCGATCCGGCGCTCGCGCTGCTGGTCACCTTCTTTGCGATCTTCGCGCCCTATGCCAAGACCATCGGCCTGGCCCTGATCCAATGGAACCTGCTCAACCCCGGCACGCTGCCGGTTCTGCATGTGTTGGGCAAGCTGGCGATGGCCGACGTGTTCCTGATCGCGCTCTACATCGTGCTGGCCAAGGGCATCGGCCACGCCACCATTGAGACAGCTTGGGGACTGTAGCTGTTCACCTTCTGCATCCTGACCTCCTTGGTGGTTTCCCTGCGAACGGCGCGTCAAGCGTGACCGCTTGATGAACGTCCCTATTCAGGGCACGTAGCGGCATGGCAAAATCATCCTCCACCTTCACCTGCACCGCCTGCGGCGCCTCCCACTCCAAATGGATCGGCAAATGCGAGGCCTGCGGGGCATGGAACACCATCGTCGAAGAAGTCCCGCTGTCCGCCGGACCCAAGGCCCTTGGCGGCAAGGGCAAGTCCATCCCCCTGACCGACCTCGCCACGCAAGAGGCCGCCCCGCCCCGCGCCGCCAGCGGGATCAATGAGCTGGACCGTGTTCTGGGCGGCGGCCTTGTGCCCGCCTCGGCCATTCTGGTCGGCGGCGATCCCGGCATCGGCAAATCCACCCTGCTGCTGCAAGCCACCGCCGCCTTTGCCCGCCGCGGCCTGTCCACCATGTATATCTCGGGCGAGGAGGCCGCCGCACAGGTTCAGATGCGCGCACAGCGCCTTGGCCTGTCAGATGCCAAGGTGGCGCTTGGGTGCCGAAACCAACCTGCGCGACATCCTGACCACCCTCGACACCCACCGCCCCGGCCTTGTGGTGATCGACTCGATCCAGACCATGTGGCTCGATACGGTCGATTCGCGCCCCCGGTTCGGTCTCTCAGGTCCGCGCCGCCAGCCATGAACTCGTCACCTTCGCCAAAAAGCGCGGCGTATCGGTCATCCTCGTCGGCCATGTCACCAAAGAGGGCCAGATCGCCGGGCCCCGCGTCGTCGAACACATGGTCGACACCGTCCTCTATTTCGAAGGCGAACGCGGCCACCAGTTCCGCATCCTGCGCGCCGTCAAGAACCGCTTTGGCCCCGCGGATGAGATTGGCGTGTTCGAGATGACCGGCGACGGGCTGGCCGAGGTCACCAACCCCTCGGCCCTGTTCCTGTCCGACCGTGAGAAGGCCACCGCCGGGTCCGCCGTCTTCGCCGGGCATCGAGGGCACACGGCCGGTCCTGACCGAAATTCAGGCCCTCGTCGCCCCCTCCACCCTCGGCACCCCGCGCCGCACCGTCGTGGGCATCGACGGCGGCCGGCTCTCGCACCATTCTGGCGGTGCTGGAGGCGCGCTGCGGCATCTCTTACGCCGGCCTCGACGTGTTCCTGAACGTCGCGGGCGGGATGCGCGTCAACGAACCTGCCGCCGACCTCGCCATCGCCGGGGCCATCCTTTCCGCCCGCGAGGATGTGGCAATTCCGCCAGATATGGTGCTTTTTGGCGAAATATCCCTGTCTGGCGCCCTGCGTCCGGTCGGTCAGACCGAAAACAGGTTGAAAGAGGCGTCGAAACTTGGTTTCACACAGGCAATTGCGCCGACCCGGTCCAAACTTGGGCAGGGCACAGGCATGCGGGTGCCGCGAGATGCCCGACCTGACGGCGTTTGTGGGCGATATGTTCGGCGCGGGCTAAGAAATTGGCTGACGGCCGGGGAGTGGAATATGGACGGCTTTACCCTGATCGACGGCATTTCGGCGGGCGTGATCGTGCTATCCGCCATCCTGGCCTATTCGCGCGGCTTTGTGCGCGAGGCGATGGCGATTGCGGGCTGGGTTGGCGCCGCCATCCTGGCCTTCCTCTTCGCCCCGACCGTGCAGCCGCTGGTCAAGGAAATCCCGGTCCTCAACAACTTCCTCGCCGACAATTGCGAATTGTCCATCGTCGCTGCCTTTGCCGGGGTCTTCGCCCTCGGCCTGATCGTGGCCTCGCTGTTCACGCCGTTGTTTTCCTCGGTCGTCCAGCGTTCGGCGCTTGGCGGGGTGGATCAGGGGCTGGGCTTCCTGTTCGGCGTTGCGCGCGGCGTCCTGCTGATCGCGGTCGCCTTCTTTGTCTACGACAAGGCCAGCGCTGACCAATTCGGTTGAAATGGTCGACGAAATCCGCTCGGCCAAGGTTTATGCCTCGTTTCAGGACCAGATCACCGCTTCGGTCCCCGAAAATGTGCCGAGCTGGATCATCGGGCGCTACAACGACCTGACCAAGATCTGCGTTCCGGCTGGCAAGGCCCCCTCGGCAACCGATGCAACGACCGCCCCGGCGACCGATGGCACCGCCACCCCTGCAGTTCCGAACAACTGATCTGCTGCAATGCGGCAAATCGGGGCGTGACACTCCCGCCCCGACGTCCTAAACAGCGCCCAAGGTTCCCACCGGATTCGGAGGCTCCATGCGCCCTTTCTTCGCCCATCCATTCGATGACGATAAGCTGAAAGAGGAATGCGGGGTGTTTGGCGTGATCGGCGTGTCCGATGCCGCCAATTTCGTCGCTCTCGGCCTGCACGCCCTGCAACATCGCGGCCAAGAGGCGGGCGGTATCGTCTCCTATGACCCGGTCGAGGGCTTCAACTCGGCCCGCCGCTTCGGCTATGTCCGCGACAACTTCACCAAGGCCGACGTGATGGAGACCCTGCCGGGGTCGCTGGCCATCGGCCATGTCCGCTATTCCACCGCAGGCTCCAAGGGGCCACCGCCATCCGCGACGTGCAGCCCTTCTTTGGCGAGTTCTCGATGGGCGGCGCCGCCATCGCCCACAACGGCAACCTGACCAACGCCCAGCCCTGCGGCGCGAACTGATCGAGCGCGGCTCGATCTTCCAGTCATCCTCGGACAGCGAATGCATCATCCACCTGATGGCGCGGTCCATCCAGAAAACCATTGGTGAACGTCTGAAAGACGCCCTGCGCCGGGTCGAAGGCGCGTTCTCCGTCGTCGCCATGACCCGCACCAAGCTGATCGGCGTCCGTGACCCGCTGGGCGTCCGCCCGCTGGTTCTGGGCCGGATCAGCGACAGCGCCTGGGCTCTGGCGTCCGAAACCTGCGCGCTCGACATCATCGGCGCAGAGTTCATCCGCGAAATCGAACCCGGCGAAATGGTCATCATCGAGGATGGCCGGATCAACTCCTCTCGCCCCTTCGCCCCGGCGAAATCGCGGTTCTGCATCTTCGAACACGTCTATTTCAGCCGCCCCGACTCGATCCTAGGTGGCCGTTCGGTCTATGAAACCCGCCGCCAGATCGGCGTGGAACTGGCGCGTGAGGCCCCGGTCGACGCCGACCTCGTCTGCCCCGTGCCCGACAGCGGCACCCCGGCAGCCATCGGCTTCAGCCAGGAATCCGGCATCCCCTACGCCATGGGCATCATCCGCAACCAATACATGGGCCGGACATTCATCGAGCCGACGGAGAGCATCCGCAACATGGGCGTCCGCCTGAAACTGAACGTCAACCGCGCGCTGATCAAGGGCAAGCGGGTGATCCTCGTCGACGATTCGGTCGTCCGTGGCACCACCTCGCGCAAGATCAAGGACATGATCCTTGAGGCAGGCGCCGCCGAGGTCCACTTCCGCATCGCGTCGCCCCCCACCGCATGGCCCTGCTTTTACGGCGTCGACACGCCCGAACGGTCCAAACTCCTCGCGGCCTCGATGTCCGAAGAAGAGATGCGCCAATGGATCGGCGTCAACAGCCTGAAATTCATCTCCCTCGACGGCCTCTACCGCGCCGCAGGTGAGGCGGCAGGCCGCAACCCCAAGCAACCGCAATATTGCGACGCTTGCTTCTCCGGCGAATACCCCATCTCCCCCTCCGACAAACTCGAAGAGGGATTTGAGATGAAGGCGGCGGAATAGCCTACCACCAAGCCTACCCTTAGCGGCCCAATTCCGACCCCGCCCGGTGCATCACATCCGCCCGTAACGGTCGGAATTGGTCCAACACCTGCACCGCCCGCACCCAGACGGATGCACTACGCCGGCGCCCCGGTGTAGAACGCAATCAACTCCGGCACCGTGGCCCGCATAGCCGCCGCATCCTCGCCACCCGCAATCGCCGCCTCCGCCCAAGCCTCGGCGCTTTCCCGAAAGAACGCCCGCCCCTCTGGGGAGCCGGGCCAGACAGCCATCGCGGCGGCGTCCTTCTCGACCTCAGGCGCGTCGAGATACATCTGCAACCCCAGAAACCCGCCCTCCCAGCCCGACCCGACCGCCCCCGGCCCAAACTTGTCCCACATGCCCTCTGGCAGATCGGCAGCCCGCACCGTGTGGCGCAGGGTCACCCGCGTCCCCGCCCCCTCAGCGGCAAAACTCAGATCCACCCAACTGTCCTTGCCCATCATCCCCCAGGTCACCGCAATCCGGCCCGGCTTGTCACAGGCCAGAATATCACCCCCGGCATTGCCCTCGAACTTGAAAGAGCCGCCAACCCGCAGATCCCCCGACACCGGCAGGAACCACCGCGACAACTGCGCCCCATCGGCAAAGGCCGCCCAAACCACCTCCTGCCCCTGCGGATACACCCGCGACAGGGTGATCACATGGGTCGTCGCCCCCTCCCGCTCACCGCGCACATAACGTCTGTCCATCTTCACCTCCCGCACCTCACAAATCCGAAAATACCGACATGACGACAAACTTGCCAGCCGCCCGACCGCATGGCAGGGTCCGCGTAAAGGAGCCCCCATGTCCGCCGACGTCGACGCCTACCTCGCCGCCCTGCCTCGCCCCGACCAACGTGCGGCGCTTGAGGCCCTGCGCGGCCAGTTGCGCGCCCTGCTGCCCGATCATGTCGAATGCCTCAGCTACGCCATGCCCGGCTTCCGCCAACCGGGCAAGAAGGGCAAGATGGTCGCGGGCTACGCTGCCTTCGCCAAGAACTGCGGTTACTACCCGCATTCCGGCAACATCATCCCACAGTTCACCGCCGACCTTGCCGACTACAAAACCACCCAAGGCGCCATCCAGTTCACCCCCGACCACCCAATCCCCGCCACCCTCATCGCCAAACTCGTCGCCGCCCGTCAGGCCGAACTCGCATGAGGGTCTTCGTCCTGTGCACCGGCCGCTGCGGCTCAACGACCTTCGGCGCCGCCACCGCCCACATCACCAACTTCACCTCTGGCCAGGAATCCATCAACGACCGCATCGGCCCCACCCGCCTCGCCTATCCCGACCAGCATATAGAGATCGACAACCGCCTGTCCTGGATGCTCGGCAAGATGGAGCAGACCTTCGGCGACACCCCGCACTACGTCCACCTGCTGCGCGATCCCGCCGTGGTCGCCGCCTCCTTCGCCGCCCGCCACAAATACGGGCTGATGAAGGCCTACCGTGAGGGCGTCCTGTCCAAACACCACAACCGCCACCCCAAAACCCCGGTGATCGACGTGGCAACCGAACTGGTCGACACCATCACCACCAACATTCAGGCCTTCCTGAAAACCAAGTCCAAGGTGATGACCCTCCACGTCGAAACCATGGCCGATGACTTCCCCCGCTTCTGGCACTGGATCGGTGCCGCAGGCGACTTGAACGCCGCGATGACCGAATGGACCGTGCGGCACAACGCCACCAAATCCCCCTGACCCTTGCCCTTTCACGTTGGCTCAAATATCCCCGCCGGAGGCTCCTACCCTTCAACATAGACGGACCCCAACATGACCAAACTTGCCCTCATCACCGGCGCCTCGCGCGGCCTCGGTGCCGCCATGGCCGAACAATTGGCGCTCAAGGGCTGGCATGTCGTGGCCGTCGCGCGGACCGTCGGCGGGTTGGAGGATCTGGACGACCGGGTGAAATCCCACAAAATGCCCGGCGCGGGCAGCCTGACCCTCGCGCCGATGGACATCACCAATGATGACGCGATGCGGCATCTTTGCCTGATCGATCCATGAACGTTGGGGCGGTGCTGCGCTTTGGATCCACACGGCGGTCCACGCGGCCCCGCTGTCCCCGGCAGGCTCGCTCGACACCAAGGATTGGGACAAGAGCCTGAATATCAACCTGCGCGCCACCGGGCAGCTGATCCCGATGGTAGAACCGCTCTTGCGCGCCCATCAGGGCACCGCCCTGTTCCTCGACGATCCCCGCGCCGGGCAGAAATTCTTCGGGGCCTACGGCGCCACCAAAGCCGCCCAGATCGCCCTCGCCCGCTCATGGCAAGCCGAGACCATCAAGATCGGCCCCCGCGTCCTGATCGAAACCCCCGCCCCCATGGCCACCGCCACCCGCGCGAGGTTCTTCCCCGGTGAGGACCGCACCGCCCTCGCCACCCCCCGCGATGAGGCCACCCGCCTGCTCGCCCTGCTGTAGGTCGTCACCCCTGTCCACATGTGGACAGGCACTCGGGGTCAACAATATCAATGGCTTGCAATTATACATTCATATAATGGTAAGGTTCTGCCGAACTTGTAGGGTGTCCTACGGCGCTCCTTCCTCGCCAGACAAGGTGCGCGATAAATGCACACCCTACGTGGGAATTGCTTTCTTAGTGGCAACGTTCGAGACTTCGCGTGAGTCACCGAAAGGAGCGTTGAATTGTCTCATGATCGGCGGTCACGCAAACCTCAGTTGGTAAGATAAAGCAGGTGGGTTTTACCCGCCCTACCCTTGCTGACCATGTTCTTATTGGCAGGATGCGAACCTCGACCCTCGGACTTTGTCCTGACATATTTGGGTATGAGCGATTCTGGGGCCGGTACTAGTTGGCATATTGTTGCTCTGAACAGCGGGAAGGTAAACTTTGCAGGAGAAGGTTGTGTCGTACATATCTCGAAAGAGGATGCTGAATATCTTCTTTCGCTCATTCGTTCTGGCAAAATCGCCAGTGTAATTTCGTCAAGGGCAGCTGATTTGGCGCCAGTCAGGATATTTGACTCAGAAGGCCACTTCGCTTCCTTCATGGGCGATGGGATCGTTCAGGGATTTGACGGTGTGACCGGGCGCTTGGATATTAACTCGAGGATGAAAGTTAGCTCGTTTGCCTTCAAGATAATTCAGCCACACAATAGTGGTCCGGCTGATGAAGAACCACTCTAAGGAAGATTTCAAGCGAACGAGCGTGACAAAAGGTGCGTGACATCACGCACCCTACGCCATTCCTTACCACCGGGTTAATTTCCGAAAACCAACCCATTGATTTCCAACGATTTTCAAAAACCGTCCAGATCTGGACGCTACCCCAAGCGCGTACCCTGCCCCGCGCACCGTCCGCAGCGGATCATCGCCGCCCTGGGCACACAGGATCTTGCGCAGCCGCCCGATATGAACGTCCACCGTCCGGCTGTCGACATAGATGTCGCGGCCCCAGACCCGGTCCAGCAGCTGCTCGCGGCTGAACACCCGGCCCGGTTTTTCGATGAAGGTGGCCAGCAGGCGGAACTCGGTCGGGCCGAGTTTCAGGCTGGCCTCGCCGCGCTGAACGCGGTGGGTTTCGGGGTCCAGGCTTGATGTCGCCCCATTCCAGCACCACCCCGACCGAGGCGAGGGCGGACCCGGCGCAGATGGGCGCGCATGCGGGCCATCAACTCGACCAGCGAATAGGGTTTGACCACGTAATCGTCGGCCCCGGTTTCCAGACCCGCGCACCGTGTCGACCTCTTCGGACCGGGCCGACAGCATGATGATCGGGATGCCGCGGGTTTCGGGGCGCGATCTTCAGACGGCGGCAGACCTCCAGCCCCGACACCAGCGGCATCATCCAGTCCAGCAGGATCAGATCGGGCAGACCCTCAGCCACCAGCATCAGCGCCTCTTCGCCATTCTTGGCCTGGAGGACGTTGAACCCCTCGGCCTCAAGGTTATAGGCCAGAACCTCGCGCTGCGCCGGCTCATCCTCGACCAGCAGAACAGTGGGCGCGGTCATGCCTCATGTCTCCGCTGAATCACGGCCTCACCCTTGGGGCGGGCCTCGTCGGGCATCGCGCCGGTGGCGAGGTAGATCACCTGTTCGGCGATGGTGGTGGCATGGTCGCCGACCCGTTCGATGTTCTTGGCGATGAAATGCAGGTGCATGCAGGCGGTGATGTTGCGCGGGTCTTCCATCATATGGGTCAGGAATTCGCGGAACAGGGCCGTATACATCTGATCGACATCCTGATCCTGCTGGCGCACCTCTTCGGCCAGATCGACGTCGCGGGCGATATAGGCGTCCAGCGCGTTCTTCAGCAGCAAGCCCGACCTGCCGCGCCATGCGGCGGATCGAGCCTGCGGCCCCCGGAATGGGCGTGCATCGTGCCCAGAACGACCGAGCGTTTGGCGAGGTTCTTGGCATAGTCGCCGCAGCGTTCCAGCGACGAGGCGATCTTCATCACCGACAGCACCGTGCGCAGGTCGCTGGCGGTGGGCGCGCGGATGGCGATCAGGCGGGCGCATTCGGTGTTGATCTGCTCTTCCAGCGCGTCAATCGCGGTGTCGCCTGCGCGGACCTGATCGGCCAGGGCGTCGTCGCGGGTTTCCAAGCGCGGCGGCGGCATCGGACAGCGCCGCCTCGACCAGCCCGCCCATCTTCAGGACCAGGGCCTGAACGGCCTCCAGGTCGCGGTCAAAGGCGCGGGCGATGTGAGGATCGTTGTTCATGATCTCTCCTCAGCCGATCCGGCCGGTGATATAGGATTCCGTGCGCGGGTCCTTGCGGGTTGGTGAAGATCTGGCCGGTCTCGCCATATTCGACCAGAGAGCCGAGGTGGAAGAACGCGGTCCGCTGGCTGACCCGGGCGGCCTGCTGCATCGAGTGGGTGACGATCACGACCGAGAACTGGGCGCGCAGTTCGTCGATCAGCTCCTCGACCTGCGCGGTGGCGATGGGGTCGAGGGCCGAGCAGGGTTCGTCCATCAGCAGCACTTCGGGTGCAGGTGGCGATGGCGCGGGCGATGCACAGGCGCTGCTGCTGACCGCCGGACAGGCCGGTGCCGGGGGAGTGCAGGCGGTCCTTGACCTCGTTCCACAGGGCGGCCTTGCGGATCGAGGTTTCGACGATCTCGTCCAGTTCGGCCTTGTTGCGGGTCAGGCCGTGGATTTTGGGGCCGTAGGCGACGTTGTCATAGATCGACTTCGGGAACGGGTTGGGTTTCTGGAACACCATGCCGACCTTGGCGCGCAGTTGCACCGGGTCGACGCGGGGGTCGTAGATATCCTCGCCGTCCATCAGGATCGAACCTTCGACGCGGCAGGACGGGATGGTGTCGTTCATCCGGTTCAGGCAGCGCAGGAAGGTCGATTTGCCACAGCCCGACGGGCCGATGAAGGCGGTGACGGTCTTGTCGAGGATATCGACATCGACATCCTTCAGCGCGTGGTTGGTGCCGTAATAGACCTGCACCTTGCGGGCCGTCGATCTTGGTGGTGTCGGTCTGCACGTTACGCTCCAGTCTGATGTCTTTCATGATGTGCCCCTACCAGCGGCGTTCGTAGCTTGCGGCGCAGGATGATGGCGATGGCGTTCATCGACGATCAGGAAGACCAGCAGGACGATGATGGCCCCAGAGGCGCGTTCGACAAAGCCCGGATCGCCGCGTTGCGTCCAGTTGTAGATCTGGACCGGCAGCGCGGCGGCCGGGTCGAACAGGCCCGGACGGCGGGGCGCCGGGGAAGTCGCGGACGAAGGCCACCATGCCGATCAGCAGCAGGGGCGCGGTTTCGCCCAAGGCCTGCGCCAGACCGATGATCGTGCCGGTCAGGACGCCGGGCATCGCGAGGGGCAGGACGTGGTGGGTCACGGTTTGCAGTTTGGACGCGCCGATCCCCAGTGCCGCATCGCGGATCGACGGCGGCACGGCCTTCAGCGCGGCACGGGTCGGGATGATGATGCGCGGCAGGGTCATCAGGGTCAGCACCAGGCCGCCGACGATGGGGGCCGACCGGGGCATACCGGCAAAGTTGATGAAGATCGACAGGCCGAGGATGCCGTAGACGATGGAGGGCACGGCGGCGAGGTTGGAGATGTTCACCTCGATCAGGTCGGTCCAGCGGTTCTTGGGTGCGAACTCCTCCAGATAGACCGACGCCGCGACGCCGATGGGCAAGGCCAGCACCAGCACGACAAACATCATGTAGACCGAGCCGACGATCGCAACGCCCAGACCTGCCGCCTCGGGCCGTTTGTCGGACGCGTCGGGCACGGGTCAGGAAGCCGCCGTTCAGGGTGATGGTCAGCACGCCCGCCTCTTTCAGCTTCTCAGCCAATGCCAGCTTTTCGGGCGAGGTGTTCTTGTCCAGGGCGGCACTTTCCATCGTCACGCGGCCCTTGAAATAGCCGTCGATCCGGCCATTCGCCAAAGCGGTGAACTGGATGGTCGTGCCCAGCAGCGTCGGGTCTTCCAGCACCATGTTGCGCAGGGTGGCGGCAGATTCCTCGGAAATCATGTCGCCTTCGTCCTTGGCGGACATGCCTTGCGTGTCGATGCCGCGGGCGGCAATCTCGGCCGACAGGGCCTTGGCCAGCACCTTGCCGTAGCCGATGGTCGTGACCTTGGACATTTCAGCCGGGTCGCCGTTGCCCGTTTTGTCCAGCACTGCGGCGTCCAGCGTGACGGGGAAGGTCAGGAAGGTCTGCCGGAACGCCGGCAGTCCGTTGCCGAAGATCGAGATCAGCAGCCAGACCAGCGCAGCCAAGCGCCAGCCCGATGCGCCACGACGCCATAGGCGCGAAAGCGTTTCTCGGCGGCGTTGCGGGCCTTGGTGCGCGGGTCTTGGGTGAAGAGAGAAGAGCCGCTCATTCGTATTGCTCCCGGTATTTGCGGACAATGACCAAGGCGAGGATGTTCAGGCCAAGGGTGATGGTGAACAGCGTCAGGCCAAGGGCAAAGGCGACGAGGGTTTCGGGGCTGCCAAACTCGGTATCGCCGGTCAACTGGCTGACGATCTTGACGGTGACGGTCGTCATCGCCTCGAACGGGTTCAGCGACAGTTGGGCGGCGGCCCCTGCCCCCATGACGACGATCATCGTCTCGCCGATCGCGCGGGATGCGGCCAGCAGGATGGCCCCGACGATGCCCGGCAGGGCGGCGGGCAGCACGACCTGACGCACGGTTTCGGACGGGGTGGCGCCGAGACCCAGCGAGCCGTCGCGCAAGCGATCTGCGGCACGGCGTTGATGATGTCGTCGGACAGCGACGAGACGAACGGAATGACCATGATCCCCATGACCAGACCCGCCGTCATCACCGACGAGGCAGAGTTGCCAAAGCCCGAGCGGTTGGGCGAACCAGTCGCGCAGCAGCGGGCCGACGGTGATCAGCGCGAACAGGCCGTAGACGATGGTCGGGATGCCCGCCAGGATCTCGATAGCGGGTTTGACCCAGGCGCGGGTGCGCTTGCTGGCATATTCCGCCAGATAGATCGCCGACATCAGGCCGATCGGCACCGCGACCACCAAGCGCGATGGCCGAGACATACATCGTGCCCCAGACCAGCGGCCAGATGCCCAGATCCGACCCGCCGCCGAACTTCGGGTTCCAGGTCGGCTGAGAAGAAGAACTCGCTGGCCGGGTACAGCTGGAAGAAATGCACGGTTTCCGACAACAGCGACAGCACGATGCCCACCGTGGTCAGCACCGCAATCAGCGAGACAGGATCAGCAGCACCATCGAAAACTGCTCTGTCGCGTTGCGGGCGCGGAAATCGGGCTTGATCCGGCTCAACGCGTAGCCGAGGCCGCCCAGCGGCCAGCAGCAGCGCCACGACGGTCATCCACAGTTGTGAATTGGCGGTCATCTTGCGGGTCGCCTCGGCCGCCGCGATGGTCGATGGTGTGGGGTCGATGCCCATCACCACGCCCTGCGCCTGCAGGGCCGCTTTCATGCGTGGCCGGGTCGCTGGCAAGGGCGGCAGAGTCGCACACCCGCCGCCTCGATCGCGGTCAGCCCATCGGCCAGACGCCGCACATCGGCACTGACCAGTGTCAGGCGACGCTGCCTGCGGGAATTTCATCGGCGCGACGATCAGCGACAAGGCGCGCTGGTCAATCACGATGGGCTGAGACCAGAAGCCAGACCAGCACCAGCAACAGCGCCGGCACGCGGTCAGCAGGGCGGTGATCCGGCCATAAAAGGCGGGCAGGGAATGCAGGTTGCGAATGTCACCGCCGCCGAAGTAACGGCGCGACGTTGCCCGATCACATAGCCCGCAATCGCAAGGGCCACGATGATCAGGCAAAGAAGGCCAGTGTTCATGGACTTATCCGTCGCAAATTGGAGAGGGCGGGTGGAAAAGGGGGGCGCGGATCAGACCGCGCCCCCCGATGTTTGACAGATTATTCCAGCGGGCCCATCGGGGTCGCCAGCCGCCACGTCAGCCTGGGTTTCGGCCAGGTTCGGGTCAGACACCAGACCGTATTCGACCAGCTCGCCCTCGGGGCCAACCATGTCATCGGACACGAAGAAGTCGAGGTATTCCTGCAGGCCGGGGATCACGCCGATATGCGCCTTCTTGACATACATGAACAGCGGGCGCGACACCGGATAGCTGCCGTCGCGAGATCGAGGCGACCGAAGGAACCACGCCGTCCATCGTGGCGACCTTCAGCTTGTCGGTGTTGTTCTCATAGAACGACAGACCGAACACGCCCATGGCGTTCTTGTTGGCGGCCAGACGCGACAGGGTTTCGGTGTAGTCGCCGTCGATTTCGACCGAAGCGCCGTCGGTGCGCAGCGCGTGGCAACCCTTGATCGCTTCGTTGGCCTTGGCCGCATCATCGGCACCGGCCGAGGCGGCGAGGTACAGGTCATAGGCGCCGGTGGCCTTGCAGCCCGCTTCCAGAACCTTGATGTCGAACACTTCGCGCGTGCCGTGCTTGGAACCCGGGATGAAGGCCAGGATCTCTTGCGCCGGCAGGCGGCGTTGACGTCGGCCCAGGTCTGGCGCGGCGTTGGCGACCAGCGCGCCGTCCTTGGCGACCTTGGCACCGATGGCGCCATACATGTCGGGCGGCGGTCAGGGCAAAGTCCGGGCCAGCGATGTCGGAGGCGAACACGATGCCGTCATAGCCGATGCGGATTTCCATGATCTCGGTCACGCCATTGGCGGCGCAGGTGTCGATGTCGGATTGCTTGATGCGCGAGGACGAGTTGGCGATGTCGATGGTGTCTTCGCCGACGCCTTCACACAGCTTCTTGCGGCCGGCACCCGAACCACCGCCTTCAACAACCGGGGTCTTGAACTCGCCCTGTTCGCCAAAGGCTTCGGCCACGATGGTCGCAAAGGGCAGCACGGTCGAGGAGCCAGCGATCTGCAACTGGTCACGGGCCGAGGCAGCCAAGGTCGAGGCGGCCAGAATGGCAAGTGCCGAGGTCGGAAATCTTCATGAGGGACATCTGTTTCTCCAGTCCTGTCGCAGTCTGAGCGGTGGCCCGTATGGTCAACCCTTCAGTGCCCCGCTTAAGGGCCGCTTGCGCTTACGTTTTTGCGACAGTTTTGTAACAGAATTATGACAGCCGATCCGAATTCAGCCTACCGACCTCAATCCGCCGGCAAGATCACGGAAAAGGTCGAGCCCTGCCCCGGCGTGCTGTCAATCAGCAACCGCCCCCGGTGGCGGTGGGCGATATGCTTGACGATGGCCAGACCCAGCCCGGTGCCGCCCTTTTCCCGCGATCGATGGCCATCGACACGGTAAAACCGCTCGGCCAGACGCGGGAATATGCAAGGTCGGTTCGATCCCCTCACCACGGTCCGTCACATCCAGCCGCACCTGCGGGCCGCGTAGGCCCCTCTTCCCGCGTCAGCCGCACCCCGACCCACTTTGCCGCTGGCCCCGTATTTGATGGCGTTCTCCACCAGATTGGTCACGACCTGCATCATCTGATCGGGATCAACAAAGACCGGTTGACCGGCTCGTCCAGCCCTTTGGTCGCCAAATCCACCCCCGACGATTCGGCCAGCGGTCGCAGGCTTTGCACCGCCTGCCGCACGAGGGCTGCCAGATCGTGCGCTGGTGGCGGGGCGCTGCCGTTCCTGCGCCTCGACCCGGCTGAGTTGCAGCAGGTCGCGCACCAGACGGTTCATCCGCTCGGCCTCGCTCGCCATGATGCCCAGAAACCGGGCGCGGGCCACGACGTCATCCCGCGCAGGACCGCGCAGGGTTTCGATGAACCCCAGCAGCGAGGTCAGAGGCGTGCGCAATTCATGGCTGACATTGGCGACGAAATCGCGGCGCATCTGTTCGGACTGTTCCTGATCGCTGATGTCCTGAAACAGGCACAGCGCCCCCGTGCCCGACTGGCGAAACGGTGACGCGGTGCACCACCTCATGGCTGGCGCCCGGCAGAACCTGTCGCACCACAGGCTTTCGCGGCGCAGCAGCGCCGCTGAATCGCGCCGCAGAACCTCGGGCTGGCGCAGGGCAAAGCCGTGGTGCCGCCCCACGATCACCGGTGCCCGAACAGGGTCTGCGCCGCCTGCATTGGCCTCTATCACCCGCTCGTCTGCGGCGACCAGCAGGGCTGCGAGGGGCAAAGCCGTCAGAATTTCCGAAACCTGTTCCGATGGCCATGTCGCAGCCCTCCGCCCTATATGCGCCCTGCCTAGCGGTAACCTGCCGGCCCGGGCCAGCAAATCCGCCACGGCGCAGGTAAATCTTCAATCTCACTGCGTCTGCAGCATCATCGCCAACGCAAGGGCAGGCTATGTCGATCGACATAACTCGGCGAAAACCATGACACCGCAAATGAACGCCCCCTGACCCTGGGATCCAGTCGAACCGATGCTGCCGACCTGGCCGGACCACGAAACGTCGTGGCGCTTGGACTGCGTGCTGCCCTGAGCGTCCGGGCCACTGCCGGACCCGATTCATGCATGTGCAGTCTGTCCGAGCTGGACGCCGGCTCTGCTGGGCCCATCAACGCCAGACCTGATCATCATGCCGCTGTTCGCCGCCACCTTCGATGCCACCGCCGCCGATCGAACAGCTTGCAGGCGCTTGGCTACTGCCGGGCGTCTCGACCGTGCTGGCCCCCAACCTGCCCAACCCGCGCCTTGGTCGAGCGCTGAATTGCGCGGCATGGGCCCCGGCAACCGGTTGACCGTGATCTCACCCGGCTTAGGCGCCAGGATTGTCGCGGCGATAGATCCAGTCGTGGTCCGGGTCGTTCTGAAACCGCCAGTTGCGGCGCGGCCCGGCCATGACGTTCAGGTAATACAGATCATAGCCATAGGGCGCGGCGCAGGGATGATGGCCCTTGCGGCACCAGCGTCACATCGTGGTTCTTGACCGCCATGGTCTCGTCCAGCGACCCATCCTCGGTATAGACCCGCTGAAAGGCAAAGCCCTGCGCCGGGTTCAGCCGGTGGTAATAGGTTTCCTCCAGATAGGTCATGCGGGGAAAGTCATCCTCGTCATGGCGGTGGCTGGGATAGGACGACCAGTTGCCCTGCGGGCGTGAACACCTCGGTCACCAGCAGGCTGTCGGCCACATCCAGCCCCTCCATCGCGATGTTGTTGATGAAGCGGGTGTTGGCCCCGGTGCCGCGCTGGGTCAGGGTGATGCCATCCGGCCCCAGACGCGCCGCCTTGTGCCCGCCCTTGCCCGGTGCCGAACAGACGGCCAGCGTGCAGGCCGTGGTGGCGCGTCGCCGTCCAGTCGGCTGCCGTTCGGCACATACAGGCAATGCGGCGGCGTGCGTGTCAAACACATCCATCCGGTCGCCCAGCACGCCCCAATCCTGCCCGGCCGCCTGAATGGCGGCCTTGCCCTCGACCAGCACCAGAATGACCTCGCGGTCGCCCGTCACCTCGGCCGCCGTTTCGCCCGCCGCCAGCCGGTACAGGCCAAAGCCGACATAGCCCCAGCCGGCACCTGCAGGCGTGACGTCATGCACCTTGCCCGTGGTGCCGTTCGGTTTGCGCATGCAGATCCATCAGTCTCACTTCGCCAGTCTTGCTGGGCCAGCCCGGCCTCATACTTTGCCCGCGCCGCACGCGACGGTTCGGCGCGCACCGACACCTCGGGCACGGCCACATCCCACCACGTGCCGCCCGCCTCGGTCGACGGCATGGGGTCGGTGTCGATCACGATCACCATGGGGATGGCCGAGGTCTTGGCCTCGGCCAGGCCGCCTCCAAGCTCGGCAAGTGTCGCCGCCTTGACCGCCTTGGCCCCCATCGACGCCGCATGGGCGACAAAGTCGATATGCGACGGGTTCACGTGATAGCTGTCGTCCAGCAGGTTGTTGAACGGCGCCCCGCCGGTGCCCTTTTGCAGCCGGTTGATGCAGCCATAGCCCCGGTTGTCGGTGATGACGACGGTAAAGGGCAGGCCCATCATCACGGCGGTCGCCAGTTCGCTGTTGGCCATCATGTAACTGCCATCGCCCACCATGCAGATCACGTCCGCCTCTGGCCGCGCCATCTTGATGCCCAAGGCCCCCGCAATTTCATAGCCCATGCAGGAAAAGCCGTATTCCATGTGATAGCCGCCCGCGGCGGCATCCCAGATCTTGTGCAACTCGCCCGGCATGGTGCCAGCGGCCCCCATGATGACAGTGGCCTTGCTGGACGCGACCGCTGCACCGCGCCAATCACCTGCGCATCGGTCGGCAGGGCATTGCCCGCCTCGGGCAGCGGCCTTGACCGCAGCGGTGGCCGCAAACCAGTCGGTGCGCAGGCCTTGGCATCGGCGGTGAACTTCTGCGTTCCCAATGCCTTGCCAAGTGGCTTGCAAGGCGACCTTCGCATCCGACACCAGCTGCGCTGCGCCATGCTTGGCCGCGTCATAGCCCTGCACGTTGATCGACAAGATCCGCCGCTTGGGGTTCTTGAACAGCGACCACGACCCGGTGGTGAAATCCTGAAACCGCGTGCCGACGCCAATCACCAGATCCGCCGCCTCGCAGACGATGTTGGCCGAGGATGCCCCGGTCACCCCCACCGGGCCAAAGTTCAGCGCATGGTCAAAGTCCAGCGCCGATTTGCCGGCCTGGGTTTCGACGACCGGAATGTCGTGCGCGCGTGGCAAAGGCAGCCAGTTCCGCCTCGGCGTCCGAGTAGATCACGCCGCCACCCGCCACGATCACCGGGGCCTTGGCGGCCTTGATCAGTGCAATCGCCTCGGCCAGATCGCCGGCATCGGGTTCAGGGCGACGGAATCGCCAGACCTTGGGGGCAAAGAACGATCTGCGGGATAATCAAACGCCTCGGCCTGCACATCCTGACAGAAGGCCAGCGTCACCGGGCCGCAGGTGGCCGGGTCGGTCATCACCCGCAGGGCGCGCGGCAGGGCGGTCATGATCTGTTCGGGCCGCGTGATGCGGTCGAAATAGCGGCTGACCGGGCGGAAACAGTCGTTCGCGCTGACCGGTGCCATCCTCGAAATCCTCGACCTGCTGCAGCACGGGGTCGGGCGCGCGGTTGGCAAACACATCGCCCGGGATCAGCAAAACCGGCAGGCGGTTGACATGGGCCAGGGCCGCCGCCGTGACCATGTTGGTCGCCCCCGGCCCGATGGACGAGGTGACCGCCATGGCGCGGCGCCGCTTGCATCGCCTTGGCATAGGCAATCGCCGCATGGGCCATGGTCTGTTCGTTCTGCCCGCGCTAGGTCGGCAGCACGTCGCGCACGCCGTGCAGCGCCTCGCCCAAGCCCGCCACGTTGCCATGGCCAAAGATGGCCCAGACGCCTTCGATGAACGCGCCCGCCATCCTCGGTCATCTTGCACCGAAAGCCACCGCACCATGGCCTGTGCGGCCGTCAAACTGATCGTCGTCATGCGCTCTCTCCCTTGGCCGCGCGGGCCGTGTCCCAATGGTTGCACATCCGGGCGATAAGTGTCCGCCATCTGCGCCACCGCCGTCGGCATCGTCAATCTCGCCCCGCCATCCAGTCGCGCCCCACATCGCCGTAAATCGTGCGGCCCACGGCAAAGCCCTTGACCAGCGGATGCTGCGCCGCCAGCCGGAACGATGCCGCCAGTTCTGCCTCGCTCTGTCCCAGCCCCAGCACGACGATACCCTGCACATGGGGGTCGCGGGCCTGATGGCGGCGCAGGTCAGCTGCCAGGCCTGCGGCGGTTTGCAGTCGGTTCCAGCTTCCACCAATCGGGATAGATGCCGATGTCGTAGAACCGGTTGATCAGCTTGGCCGTGGTGTCGTCATCGCACCGGCCCCACCTTGGACGGGATGATTTCCAACAGCATTTCCAGACGGTTGCGGCGGCAGGCCTGGAACAGCCGCTGCACGATATCCTCCTGCGCCGCCTGCATTTCGGGCGCGTCATCGGGGTGGCAGAAGCACAGCACCTTGACGATATGCTCCAACGGCCATTCCGACAGCCCGCCGAAATCAGCACCAATCTCAGGCTCCAGCGTCAGCGGACGCGAGGCCGGGCCATTCCACAGGCCGCCCGATCCACAGCCCCTGCCCCGCCGCACGGTACAGGGCGCGTGCGGCCCAACCGGCTGTCACACAGCAGACCATAAGCCGTCGCGGCCCTGCGCCACGGCCATCGTGGCATCAAGGCACAGCTCTTTGAACGCGGCGATCTTCGCTGGGGTCGCGCCGGGAATATCCTCCATCTGGCATGCGGTGGTCATAGGCAAAGGCCTTGACCTCGCCCCATTGCTTGCGGCGGTTGGTGGCCCAATGGACCTGCTCCAACGCGGCATCCTTGCGCAGCGCCGGGATCTTTACGCCGCGACCGAGGAAGAACTGCAGCTCTTCCCAGCTGGGATAGGCCGGGGTGCAGCCGTGGCGGCTGACCGCAAAGGCCCCGCAGGCATTGGCGTATTTCAGCGCGGTCGGCCAAGGCTCATCATCCAGCCAGCCACGGATCAGGCCCGACATGAAGCCGTCGCCCGCCCCCAGCACGTTGAACACCTCAATCGGAAAGCCCGGCCCCGCCTCACCATCATCCAGCGTCGCGGGAACGGCACCGGTAAAGGCCGCAGCCCCCATCGGCCCGCGCTTGCAGACCAAAGTGGCGTTGGACACGGCCCGAACGGCCCGCAAAGCGGCCATCGTGTCGGTCGTACCACCAGCAATATGGAATTCTTCCTCCGTTCCGACGATCAGGTCGAACAGATGCAGCGTCGATTGCAGCTTGGCCGTGACAGCCGCGCTTTCGATAAACCGGCTTTCGCCGTCGCCATGCCCAGCCAGCCCCCAGAGGTTCGGGCGGTAGTCGATGTCGAGTGCGGTCCGCGCGCCATGCTTGCGGGCAAGGGTCAGCGCCTTCAGCACCGCCGCTTCGGTATTGGGGTGCGACAGATGCGTGCCGGTGGCGACAACCGACCGAGCCTCGGCGATGAACCCCTCGTCGATGTCATCCTCGCACAGCGCCATGTCCGCGCAGTTTTCGCGGTAAAAGATCAGCGGAAACTGCTTTTCGTCGCGAATTCCCAGCAAAACCAAGGCCGTCAGGCGCTCCGGGTCGGTCTTGACGCCGCGCACATCGACGCCCTCACGCTGCAATTCCTCGCGGATGAAGCGGCCCATATGCTCATTCCCGACCCGGGTGATCAGCGCCGATTTCAGCCCCAGCCGCGCCGTGCCCGCCGCCATATTGGTGGGTGAGCCGCCGATGTACTTCTGGAAAGAGGCCATATCCTCCAGCCGCCCACCAACCTGTGCGCCGTAGAGGTCAACCGAAGACCGACCAATGGTGATTACGTCCAACGTCTTCATATGCCTGATGCTCCTTGAACCGAACGGCGCCCACAGACTCAAGGGCAACATGGTTTTAGAATTTTTATTCCATTTCAGCGGAAAACGAAAGCGTTTTCTTCAGCGACCTATCCGCGCGCCGTCCCAACCGCGACGGCCAGCGATATCGCCAGCGCAATCGTGGCCGAGAGCGACCGGAACGCGCCGAAATCAACCTCTGGCACCGTCAGGACGGCATCCGAAAACCGCACAATCGGGCTGGTCATCCGGTCGGTCAGCGCCACGACCGGCAGGCCACGCGCTTTGGCATCCTCTGCCAAGGCCAGGGTTTCTTCGGAATAGGGCGCGAAGGTGATGGCGAGCAGCGCGTCGCCCGGTCGCAGGGCAAAGCGGTGATCCAGCTTGCCCACCCCGTCATGCAGCATCGCGGGCACCTGCATCTTGTCAAAGACATAGGCCAGATAGGTCGCCACCGGAAACGCCCGGCGCAAGCCCGCGACATGCACCGTCTCCGCCGCCGACAGCAGACCGACCGCCTGCACAAGCGCCGCCTCGTCCGCGGTCTTTGCCAAGGCTTCCAGCGACAGCCGCCCGGCCTCGATGAACTCGGCCAGCAGCGCCGAAGGGCTGCCCGTGCCTTCCGCCTTCAGGTTCTGCAACCGGGTCGCATAGTCGGGCCAGCCGGGGCTATAGGCCTCGCGGAACATCCGCTGCATTGCCGGAAAAGCCGGAAAACCCGATGATCTGACAGAACCGGATCAGTGCCGAGGGTGGCACGTCGGCCCCCGCGGCCAGCTCTGCCACGGTGGAGACGGCAATCCGGTCGGTGTTGGCGGCGATATAATCGGCGCATTGCCGCAAACGGCGCGGCAGATCCTGCCCAACCTCTGCCAGACGCTGGCGGAATTCCTCAACCGAGGTTGGTGGCGGCAAGGGGGTTCGGGCAAGTGCGGTTGTGTCGTCCATGAAGTCCAATTTCCATGCTGCTACCTCACGCTAGCAGCATGGAACAAATATTCCAACCAATATTAGAAAATTTCATTCATCAACGTCGATAGCGCGCCCCAAGCGCCGCCGCCACCGGTGGCGTCACGAATTTCGACACATCGCCGCCCAGCCGCGCGATTTCCTTGACCAGTTTGGAGGCGATCGCCTGCCGCCGGGCATCGGCCATCAGGAACACGGTCTCGATTGAGGCATCCAGCGCACGGTTCATGCCAACCATCTGAAATTCATACTCAAAATCCGCCACGGCCCGCAGACCGCGGATGATGATCCCCGCCCCCACATCGCGGGCACAGTCGATCAGCAGGTTCTCGAACGGATGCACGACGATCTCGCCGCCGGTTTTGGCAATGATGGCGGCGCATTCCGCCTGGACCATCGCCACCCGCTCTTCGAGCGTGAACAGCGGGCCCTTGTCGCGGTTGATCGCCACGCCAATCACCAGACGGTCCACCAACGCCATGGCCCGCTGAATGATATCGACATGGCCCAAGGTGACCGGGTCAAAGGTGCCGGGGTACAGTCCGATGCGCATGGGCTTCCTCTTGTTGCCTGAAGGGCAGGCAACAATACTGCGCCCCCGGATGCAAGGGCGAAACGTGCCGGGTCAGAAGCCCTTTATCATCCCCTCCAGCGCGTCCTTCTCCATCGACAGTTCCGAAAGCCGCGCCTTGACGACGTCGCCAATCGAAATCAGCCCGACCATTTCACCGTCCTCAACCACTGGCAAATGGCGGAACCGGCCATCGGTCATCCGGGTCAGCACATCATCCGCCTTATCGTGATGGCCGCAGGTGGTGACCTTGGCGGTCATGATGGTTTCGACCTTGTCGCCCAGACAGGCCGGGCCGCGCCGCCCCAACTCGCGCACGATATCGCGTTCCGACACGATGCCCGCGACCTTCTTGCCGTCGATCGAGATGACAACCGCGCCGATCCGCCGCGCCGACAGCATCTCTGCCACCTCGGCGACGGTGGTTCCGGGCGGCAGCGTGACCACGCCGACATCGGATTTCGATTTGAGGATTTGACTGACGATCATGGGTGCCTCCCTTGCTCTGTCCTTATCAGGAAAGGGGAGGCGCAAGATTATGTCAACAACTATCTCAAATCCTTTCCGAAAATTTCACACCACTTTGCCGATCCTTAGGCTAATCTGCGCCAAACTGGAGATCGCCATGCGCCTTGCCCTGTGCCTGCTGCTGCTCGCCTCACCCGCCTTGGCGGATGGAACCATCATCGTCAGCCCGGTCTATTCCCAACTGGTCGCGGTGCCGGTGCCGTCGCATTTCAAAGCGGGGTTTGAGCGGGAAAAGAACGGCTCCTATATGCTGGAACTGACCCCCTCATCGGAAACGGTGGACCATTGGACGCAGTTGATAACGGTCACCGGCGGCAAAGGGCTGGCCAGCCGAATGACGGTGCTGGATATGGCGACCAACCTTGCCGAGGGCTATCAGGCCGCCTGCCCCGACAGTTTCACGGTCCACAAATTGCCGCCGCCCAAGGTGCAGGGGGCCAAGGCGGTGTTCTCTGGCTACCTCGGTTGCGGCACGGCAGGCGGGCAATCAGAGGCGATGGTGTTCCTGATCCTGCAAGGCAAGTCAGAGATTTACACCGTACAATGGGCCGAGC
Source organism: uncultured Alphaproteobacteria bacterium (assembly GCA_963781185.1). Taxonomy (GTDB): domain Bacteria; phylum Pseudomonadota; class Alphaproteobacteria; order Rhodobacterales; family Rhodobacteraceae; genus Stagnihabitans. Next base: position 53,811 of record CAWAEL010000011.1, on the reverse strand, counting down.
ACGGCCCCGCCAAACCCAGCCCGGTAGAGCCTGACCCCGCCCACTGGCGCCCGCGCGCCGATGCCCTCGCCCTGACCCGGATCTGCGACAAGGTCGCAGGTGAGGCCGCGCCCTACCCGTCCTGCACGCAATAAGCCTCCAGCCGCGCCATCTCGGCCCGAACCTCAGCGGTCAGTTGCGCGGCAAAGCGGTTCAACCGCTCCACCCGGCCATCATCGGCATGGCGGATCAGCCAGAACGCGCGGCTTAGGCTGATCTGCTCGGGGATCACCCGCACCAGTTCGGGCGCGGCAGGCAGGGCAAAGTCATGCACCACGCCCAGCCCGCGCCATGCCGCAGCCAGTTCAACTGCACCGAGACCGAGTTCGACGCCAGCGGCACCGCCCCCACCCCGATCGCCGCCAGATAGTCCAGCTCCTTGTCGAAGATCATGTCGGGGATATAGCCGACAAACCGGTGCTGCGCCAAATCCTGCGGCCCGGTGATCGGCTGGTGGCGCGGCAAGATAATCGCGGATGGCCGCCAGATGCAGCCGGTAATCGGTCAGCTTCTGCACCGTCAACCGCCCCGCCTCGGGCCGCGACACCGCAATCGCCATGTCCGCCTCGCGCTTCGACAGGTTGAAGACGCGCGGCAGGGCGACGATCTGCACCTCCAACCCCGGATTGGCATCGCAGATCCGCGCCAGACACCTGCGGCAGCAAGGTAATTCGCACAGCCATCCGGCGCGCCGATGCGGATCTGCCCGGTCAGCCCCTCTGGCCCGGTCAGCGCCTCGGCCGCGCCCTCCATCGCCGCCTCGGCCCGCTCGGCATGGGCCAGCAGCCGCTCGCCCCGCCTCGGTCAGCGCATAGCCCTGCGGCCCCTTGGCGAACAGCCGCGCCCCCATCGCCTCCTCCAGCCGCGCAATCCGCCGCCCGACCGTGGCAGGGTCAATCTTCAACACCCGCCCCGCCGCAGACAGGCTTTCCCCCCGCGCCACCGCCAGAAATATCCGCAAATCGTCCCAGTCCATCCGACCTCTCCAGCTGGCCTCTCTATGGCCCATTGCCCTGTGCACGCATACCCCTGCAAAATCGCAAAACCCTTTGAAATCTTGCCTCTTTCCTCAGCATTTCCGCAAGGCTATTGTGTCGCCCAACCAAGGGAGAACCACATGAAACAGATCGGTCACTGGATCAACGGCAAACATGTCGCGGGCACCTCGGGCCGCACGGCAGACGTCTTCAACCCCGCCACGGGCGAAGTGCAGGCCCAGGTGGCCCTCGCCTCCAAGGCCGAGCTTGACGCCGCCACCGCCGATGCCGCCCTGGCGCAGGTCAAATGGGGCGCCACCAACCCGCAACGCCGCGCCCGGGTGATGATGGAATTTGTCGCGCCTGCTGAACCGCGACATGGACAAACTGGCCCTCGCCCTGTCGTCCGAACACGGCAAGACCGTCCCCGACGCCAAGGGCGACATTCAGCGCGGGCTTGAGGTGATCGAGTTCTGCATCGGTGCGCCCCATCTGCTGAAGGGCGAATTCACCGACAGCGCAGGCCCCGGCATCGACATGTATTCCATGCGCCAGCCCATCGGTGTGGCCGCTGGCATCACCCCGTTCAACTTCCCGGCCATGATCCCGCTGTGGAAAATGGGCCCGGCCCTGGCCTGCGGCAACGCCTTCATCCTGAAACCGTCCGAGCGTGACCCCTCGGTCCCGCTGATGCTGGCCGAACTGATGAAAGAGGCTGGTCTGCCCGACGGCGTTCTGCAGGTCATCAACGGCGACAAGGAATCGGTCGATGCCATCCTGGACAACGAACAGATCGCGGGCGTCGGCTTTGTCGGCTCGACCCCGATTGCGCAATACATCTATTCGCGCGGCACGGCGAACGGCAAGCGGGTGCAGTGCTTTGGCGGTGCCAAGAACCACATGATCATCATGCCCGACGCCGATATGGATCAGGCCGCTGACGCCCTGGTCGGGTGCCGGTTACGGTGCTGCGGGCGAACGCTGCATGGCGATTTCGGTCGCCGTGCCGGTGGGTGATGAAACCGCCGACCGCCTGATCGCCAAGCTGATCCCGCGCATCGAAAAGCTGAAGGTCGGCCCCTATACCGGCGGCAATGACGTCGATTACGGCCCGGTCGTGACCGCCGCCGCCAAGGCCAACATCCTGCGGCTGGTCGAATCGGGTGTGGCCGCTGGTGCCAAACTGGTCGTCGATGGCCGCGGCTTCAAACTGCAGGGCTATGAGGACGGCTTCTTTGTCGGCCCGCATCTGTTCGACCACGTGACCACCGACATGGAGATCTACCGCAAGGAAATCTTCGGCCCGGTCCTGTCCATCGTCCGCGCCCAAGACCTATGAAGAGGCGCTGAAAATGGCGATGGACCACGAATACGGCAACGGCACCGCGATCTACACCCGCGATGGCGACACCGCGCGCGACTTTGCCAACCGGGTCAACGTCGGCATGATCGGCATCAACGTGCCGATCCCGGTTCCGCTGGCCTATCACACCTTTGGCGGCTGGAAGAAGTCGGCCTTTGGCGATCTGAACCAGCACGGGCCGGACAGCTTCCGCTTCTACACCCGGACCAAGACCATCACCTCGCGCTGGCCCTCGGGCATGAAGGAAGGCGCCAGCCTGAACTTCAAGGCCGATGGACTGACCTAGACAAACCTCTGGGTTGCCCCATCTTCCAATCAAGCAGCGGGACGCCGGATTTCGGCGTCCCGCTCGTGAATTGGAGGTTTCGATGAAGCGTTACGGACTTGTCAGCCTGGCCCTTGTGGGCGCCTTGATGGCCACTGCCGCCGATGCCGGGCCGAAAGGCCAACACGGGCATTCGGGCAAGGGCCACTCCAAACACGCCAACCTTGGCGGCCTGTTCTGTCCCCCCGGTCTTGCCAAAAAGGGCAACGGCTGTCTGCCGCCCGGTCAGGCCAAGAAGCTGGCCACCGCCCTACCCGTATACCAAACCGGCGACATGCTGCCCGAGGATTACGTGATTCTGGTCAATCCCCAGATCTACAACCCCAACCTTGACGCAGTCTATGTCCGCTATGGCGACTACCTCTATCTGATCGACCGCACCACCGCCGAGGTGCTGGACCGCATCGGTCTCGCCTCGGAATGGACTTGGGACTGGATGGCGTATGATGTGAACGAGGATCCGGTCGTTGGCGACACCATCAATTGCCCGCCCGGACTTGCCAAGAAAGACCCGCCCTGCGTGCCACCGGGTCTGGCCGACAAGGGCGTCACCATGGGTTCAGAGATGCTGTACGGCGATATAGACCCCTACGGCATCGGGGATACCCTGCCCGACGGCTATATCGTGGCGATTGACCCCAGCCTCTACACAGCCCACGACAACGCCTATTATGTCCGCGAAGGCGACACAATCTACCGCGCCGACGCCACGACAGGGCAGGTGCTGGACCCGGTCAGTGATGTGGGAAAATTGATCGAATAAGTCGCTTCGGATGCCCCGCAACCCCTCAATTCGAATCACTTCTGACCGGATCTGGGCATCCAGCGCGACCTTCAAACGTTCAAAACTTGGCAGAAAAACTCAGTATTCATTGGTGTAAATCACGAAAAGGAGCCTATTGGTTCGATTTCGGCAACAACTTTCTACTAGAGGCTGTATTTTACCCCTCACGGAAGTTTGTACTTCGCAACACATCGTAAATCTGTCATATTTAAGGCAATTTAACGGCAGCTCCCATCTTTCTGGGAGTAGTTTCCACACCAGTTTTACGGAGGGTAGGTGATGAAGAACATTAGTGCACTGGCAGTTGCTCTGCTCGTTGCGACGGCAGGAGCAGGTCAGGCGGCCACGATCGGCGTTTGGAACGACACGCAGGTGGACAGTTATGCTGTTGGCAACACAACGCGGTAATCTAACCTGCAACGTGGCTTGCGAGGTTCTGAACTACATTCCGTCCGAGTTCAGCTTCAACGCAGCAATCGGTGAACTGCTTCAACGGCCCGGCTGAACTCGCGCGCCGCCTGTGAAGCCACTTGGGTCAATTCAGTCCTCAGCACGACGTTCACGGCAGCGAATGTGATCTGCTGGTAAGCATTGCCAGGCGCTGGCAACAGGAAGCTACACAACCAACGCGATGTATGTGATCTTCAAGGTCGGTAACGTATCCGAAGTATTCCATCATCAAGAATACCTCTGGGCAGTGCCTTGACGTGGTCTTGGGCAATGGATTGCCCAACCAGGGCGGCGGTCCTCAGCCACTTCGTAACTTGGGCCAGGTATCTCACTTCGAGTGTCTCAGGTTCCGGTGCCCGCAGCGGGCTTCCTTCTGATGGGCGCGCTGGGCGGGCTGGCAGCCCTGCGGCGTCGTCGCACGTCCTGAACAATGCCTCAACTCGCTTGCAAAAGGCGGCCCAAATGGGCCGCCTTTTTTGTTTTTGCCCCAAGGCAAGGCCAGCATCAAGACTTGCTTTTGAACAGGTCGCGGACCATCCTTCTTCACACATTCATCGAAAGGAATTCCCATGACGAACCTGACCCGTCGCGAAGTTGTCCTAGGCCTTTCCACGCTTGCCGTTCTGCCCGCCGTGTCCGCGCAGGCCGCCACCAACCATCCCGTCACAATTCAGGGTATGAAGTTCACCCCGGCGGCGCTGTCCATCAAGGCGGGCGACTCAGTTACCTTCACCAACATGGACGGCGCGCCACATACCGCCACCTCTGACAGCGGCGCCTTTGATACGGGCCGGCTTGGCAAGGGCAAGAGCACCATGCTCACCTTTTCGGGCAAAGGCGATTTCCCCTACCATTGCGCCGTGCATCCCAGCATGAAGGCGATGATCCGCGTCGGCTGATCCCACAGGCCCCCTGCGGCGTCATGTCGCAGGAGGGTTTGCCTTGGATCAAGTCCAGTATGCTAAAATTGGAATATTATCTCCCCATCGCTCCGCTTCCGGGGCAATTGAGGAGATCGTCATGTTCACCATCAACGAAGGCACCGTCGACCGCGTCCTGCGTGTTGTCGTCGGCCTCGCCCTGCTGGTCTGGTTCTTTTTCGACAGCGGCACCGGGGCTTGGCACTACGCCAAACTGATCGGCATCGTGCCCTTGTTGACCGGACTGGTCGGCTCTTGCCCGCTCTATTCGATCCTCGGGATTTCGACCTGCCCGATGAAGCGGGCCTGACCCTGTGGGCGGCGGTTACTCCGCCGCCACCCGCGTCGCGGTTTCAGCATGTCTTTCAGATAGCGCCCGGTGTGACTGCCCTCGACCTTGGCAATCGTCTCGGGCGTGCCGGTGGCGAGGATCAACCCGCCGCCATCGCCGCCCTCGGGGCCGATGTCGATGATCCAGTCGGCGGTCTTGATGACATCGAGGTTGTGCTCGATCACCACGACCGTATTGCCCTGATCGACCAGCGAGTGCAGCACCTCCAGCAGTTTGCGCACGTCTTCGAAGTGCAGGCCGGTGGTCGGTTCATCCAGAATATACAGCGTCCGCCCGGTGGCGCGGCGCTGACAGTTCCTTGGACAGCTTCACCCGCTGCGCCTCGCCACCCGACAGGGTGGTCGCCTGCTGGCCGACCTTGATATAGCCAAGCCCCACCTCGCACAGCGCGTCCATCTTTTCGCGGATGCGCCGGAACGGCCTGAAAGAAGTCCTTGGCGTCTTCACATGTCATATCAAGAACGTCGGCTATGCTCTTGTTCTTGAACTTTATTTCCAAAGTCTCGCGGTTGTAGCGGTGGCCCTTGCAGGTCTCGCAGGTCACATAGACATCGGGCAGGAAGTGCATCTCGATCTTGATGACGCCGTCGCCCTGACAGGCCTCGCACCGCCCGCCCTTGACGTTGAAGCTGAACCGCCCCGGCCCATAGCCGCGCGCCTTGGACTCGGGCAGGCCCGCAAACCAGTCGCGGATCGGCGTGAAGGCCCCGGTATAGGTGGCGGGGTTTGACCGCGGCGTGCGGCCAATCGCGCGCTGGTCGATGTCGATCACCTTGTCCAGATGTTCAAACCCCTTGATCGTCTCGCAGGGTGCCGGCGTCTCATGCGCGCCGTTCAGGCGGCCCGGCGGCGGTCTTGAACAGCGTCTCGATGGTCAGCGTCGACTTGCCGCCGCCCGACACGCCGGTCACGCAGACGAACTTGCCCAAGCGGAAATTCGGCGGTGACGTTCTTCAGGTTGTTGCCCGTGGCGCCCACCACCGTCAGCTTCTTGCCCGACCCGGCGCGCCGCACCTTCGGCACCGCAATCTCGCGCGTGCCCGACAGATACTGCCCGGTCAGGCTGGCCGGATCGGCGGCAATCTCGGCCGGTGTGCCGCGTGACACCACCTGCCCGCCATGCACCCCCGCCCCCGGCCCCATGTCGAACACATAGTCCGCCTCGCGGATCGCATCCTCGTCATGTTCCACCACCAGCACCGTATTGCCCGCATCGCGCAGGTTTTTCAGCGTGGTCAGCAGCCGGTCATTGTCGCGCTGGTGCAGGCCGATCGACGGCTCGTCCAGCACATAGAGCACCCCGGTCAGGCCCGACCCGATCTGCGAGGCCAGCCGGATCCGCTGGCTTTCGCCGCCCGACAGCGTGCCGGCATTCCGGCTCATCGTCAGATAGTTCAGGCCGACATTCACAAGGAATCCAAGACGTTCGCGGATTTCCTTCAGGATCGCCCGGGCAATCTCGTTCTGCTGGCCGGTCAGCGTTTCGGGCACCGAGCCGATCCAGTCATGCGCCTGCCGGATCGACATCTGCACGACCTGGCCGACATGCACCCTGGCAATCTTGACCGCCAGAGCCTCGGGCCGCAGCCGGTAGCCGCCACAGGCGCCGCAGGGCCGGTTGTTCTGAAACCGCTCCATCTCCTCGCGCCACCAGGCTGAATCGGTCTCGCGGTAGCGGCGCTCCAGGTTCGGCATCACGCCTTCGAACACCCGTTTGACCTGATAGACCCGCCCGCCCTCGTCATAGCGGAACTCGATCTCATCGCCGCCCGACCCGCGCAGGAACACCTCCTTCACCACATCGGGCAGGTCTTTCCACTTGGTCTTCTTGTCAAAGCCGTAGTGCTTGGCCATCGCATCGATGGTTTGCAGGAAATAGGGCGATCTTCGACTTGGCCCAAGGCGCAATCGCCCCTTGGATCAGGGTCAGCCCCTGATCCGGCACGATCAACCGCTCATCGAAGAACAGCTCCATCCCCAGACCGTCACAAACCGGACAGGCCCCGAACGGCGCGTTGAAGCTGAACAGACGCGGCTCAATCTCGGCGATGGTAAAGCCAGACACCGGGCAGGCGAACTTCTCGGAATAGGTGATGCGCTGGCCCTCACCCTCAGCCGGGGCGGTCTCAATCACCGCAATCCCATCAGCGAGGTTCAGCGCCGTGCGGAAACTGTCGGCCAGCCGCGTCTCCAGCCCGGATTTCACAACGATCCGGTCAACCACCACATCGATGTTGTGGCGCAGCTTCTTGTCCAAAGTCGGCGGCTCATCCAGATCGTGGAACGTGCCATCGACCTTGACCCGCTGGAAGCCCTGCTTGCGCAGATCGAGAAACTCTTTGCGATACTCACCCTTGCGGTCCCGGACGATCGGCGCCAGCAGATAGGCCCGCGCGCCCTCTTCCATCGCCATCACGGCGTCGACCATGTCCTGCACCTGCATCGCCGTAATCGGCAGGCCGGTCGCCGGGCTGAACGGTGTCCCCACCCGGGCGAACAGCAGGCGCATGTAGTCGTAGATCTCGGTCACCGTCCCGACGGTGGAGCGCGGGTTTTTCGATGTCGTCTTCTGCTCAATCGAAATCGCCGGGCTCAGACCAGAGATGTGGTCAACATCCGGCTTGCCCATCATATCCAGAAACTGCCGCGCATAGGCGCTGAGCGACTCGACATAACGCCGCTGCCCCTCAGCATAGATCGTGTCGAAGGCCAGCGAGACTTTTCCCCGACCCCGACAGCCCGGTGATCACCACCAGCTTGTCGCGCGGAATATCCACATCGACATTCTTCAGATTATGCTCGCGCGCACCGCGCACCTCGATGAACTTCTGTTCCGCCATGACCCACCTCACACCAAGGGCTACAGATAAGCGGGAATCATCTGCTTTCCAACTGCAAAATGTGAACGAATGGTGAACTCATACCAGCTATGGGAATATTTTACAGACGACCTTTACATATTCTGTTTTTGGAATATATAGGAGCCAACAACAGAAAGGTCCTTCAAATGTTCAACTTCCTCAAGCCTGCTGCCACTGGTCCGAAGCTTTCGGCGGCCGATGCCGTCGCCAAACTGAAGGCCGGTGAAATCACCGTGATCGACGTGCGTGAGGCTGGTGAGATCGCCGCCTCTGGCAAAGCCAAGGGCGCGCTGCACATTCCGCTGGCGCTGATCCCGCTCAAGGCCGACCCCAAGGCCCCCGATTGCCCCAAAGAGCTGAGCCTAACCAAGCCGGTCGCGGTCTATTGCGCCTCGGGTATGCGGTCCGGTGCTGCGGCAACCGCGCTGAAGAAGCTGGGGTATGAGGCGCATAACATCGGCACGATCCGCGATTGGGCCGCTGCCGGTGGGGCCGTCAGCCGCTGATCTGCCGCCGCCGCGCCTGAACCGCATGGATCAGGATGCCGAGGCTGCAAAAGACGATCAGAAACACGGTAAGCCCCGTCGGCCCGCTACGGGCCAATATCACCGCCAACAGCGGCGTGCCCGTGGTGGTGCCCAGATTGCCCAACTGGGCAATCGCCCCTGACCCACGCGCCCGGTCGCGGGCATTCAGGTTCAACTGCGCCAGGGCGGCGAAACTCGCCCCCTGCACCAACCCCAATGCCGCCGCCAACAGCAAAGCCGCCGCCGCCTCACCCGCGCCGCTGCCCCACAACAGCCACAGCGCCATTGAGGCGACGATCCCCACCGCAAAACCTGCCTGCACCATGTGGACCGCGCTGACCCGGTCCAGCAACCAGACCCCCAGCGTCAGTGACACCGATATCGACACCAGCGGCATCGCGACGGCCGCAAAGCCACCCCAACCCGGCGTCATCTCAGGCGGCAGCAGCGTCAGGACGGCGACATAGGTGATCGTGTAGCAGACGAACCCCATCGCCGGTGCTGCAATCCAGGGTGAGGCATAAATCTCCAGATGCTGGGCCAGCACCCCTTTGCGAGCCCTGCGTCAGGTCGCGCGGCGGGTCTTGCGGCATCAAAATCCACAACAGACCAAAACACCCCAGCATCCATGCGGAATGCGCCCAAAACAGCGCCGAATCGCCATGGACCGCCACAAACCCCGGCGCCGCAAAAGCCAGCACCGCATAGGTCAGCCCAAAGAACGACGACCAGAGCGTCATCGCCGCGCCCTGCCACCGCCCTGCCGCCACCGCTGCTATCGAGGTTGGCCCGACGACCACAATCGTCAGATGGGCCGCGCCCTCCAGCACCCGGCTCAGCATCATCACCGGATAGGGCGGCAACAAGGCCTGCACTGCCGACACCGCAGCGCCCAAAACCAGTGCCGCCAAAATAGCCCGCCGCGCCCCGATCCGCGCCACCGCGACCCCGGCAGAGGTGCCAAATACCAGCCCGACCATGCCCACGACCGACACCATCAACCCGATGCCCACCGGCCCTGCCCCGGCATAGTGCCGCTCAAGATCTTGATAGAGTATGGAAATCTTGCCGAACTGCGCCGCAGCCCCAAGGCCCGCCAACCAGATCGCCAGAATGGTCAGAACAGCGCGCACGAGTCATCTCTCTTCGGGAACGAACACAGGTGGCACTGGACGAGGATTATTCAGCAGGGTCAAGAACCCAAAAACAAAAGGGCGGCCGAAGCCGCCCTAGTCCGTAACGTCAGAAAAAGTTCAGGCTGCCCGACGACGCCGACGCAGGGCGGCCAGACCGCCAAGCCCCGCCAAAAGCAACGGTGCCCCTGCCGGCAGCGGAACTGCGGCAGGACCAGTCACTTCGACAGTATCAAGCGCCGCGCCATAATAGCCCGGATCATTGCTGGCAAAGGACAAGTTCTGGACAGACGACGTTGCCGTGAACTGCAAAACGTAATGGTTCCAGAAGGTGCTCACGCTCTGCGGGTCGATCGTCACAGTCTGTGACGTGCTGCCCAGAGCAACCGCTACCGACTTGATCGGAGGCGGACCGTCTACATTTGCCCCAAGCCAGAAGCTGACCGTATACACCGCATTGGCCACCAAATTGGACAGCGTCGTGACGACCCCACCCTGTCCGTTGCCATTCAGATCGAGGCTAGAGCTGCCACCTTGCGACGGCCAATAGCCGTTGATCACGTCAACGCTATGGCCCGTCACAGTCCAGCCATCCCCAAGTGACGCCCCGGAGTTGGCAGTTTGATACTGCGTGCCGGTAAAGGCGCTGTTGTCAAAACCGCTTGAATAAACGGTCGCGGCATTGGCCCCGAACCCAGATCCGCAAGCCAATAGTGCCGCAAGCAAAATTCCACTGCGCATATGATTCTCCAAAACGAACAAAACTCACAAATGCGGTGCTAGCACTCGGCAATGAGAATAGCTAGCATTACCCTATTATCGCTTGATTGCCGCCGCAGTCTGGCCACAATCAGCCCAATTGTTCAGCGGCCGCTTGGGATCCGAAACAATGCGGACGGCACCCAGTGACGACCGGGGTAATTTCGGCTGGGTTTTGCCGCTTGTATCAACACATTCCAGTTTCTGCGGATCACCTGATCCGATACCTGCACCGGCCCTAGGGAGTTGCAGTTCACCTACGGCGACACGATCTGATCAAAAGATGCGGTCGGTGGCCGGGGTCGGCACCTGCTATTTGGTCCGAACACAAGCCGCCGGCAGCAATCTGCCGGGCTCTCAGACAAACTCTCTGTTCAACGACGGGCCCAATACGCTCAACACCGGGTCAAACTTCGACGTTACTGGCCAATTTGCAGTCCCCTCGGCGGTGCCCGGGTTTCTGCGAATGACGGCTACTTGCGGCTTGGAAGCAGCCCGTAGTCGCAGGGCATCGCCTTGTTGAAAAAGGGAGGCCACCGGCCTCCCTTTTGAATTGTGACGCAATGGCTAAGCCTAGATATGCAGCGCGCGACCATAGGCGTCGAGCACCGATTCGTGCATCATCTCTGACAGCGTCGGATGCGGGAAGACCGTGTTCATCAGGTCTTCCTCCGTCGTCTCCAACTGGCGACCGATCACATAGCCCTGAATCAGCTCCGTCACTTCCGCACCGATCATGTGGGCGCCCAGCAGCTCGCCGGTCTTGGCGTCGAACACGGTCTTGATCATGCCCTCAGCCTCGCCCAGCGCAATCGCCTTGCCGTTGCCGATGAACGGGAAATGCCCGACCTTCACGGTAAAGCCCGCCTCTTTGGCCTTGGCTTCCGTCATGCCGACCGAGGCAACCTGCGGCTGGCAATAGGTGCAACCCAGCGATCGAGCCCGGCTTGATCGGATGCGGATGGCCGCCCGCGATCAGTTCGGCCACCATCACGCCCTCATGGCTGGCCTTATGCGCCAACCACGGTGCGCCCGCGATGTCGCCGATGGCATAGAGCCCCTCAACCCCAGTGCGGCAATATTCGTCCGTCACCACATGGGTCCGGTCGATCTTGACGCCAAGGCCTTCCAGCCCCAACCCCTCGACATTGCCGATGATGCCGACGGCAGAGATCACGGTGTCAAATTCCATCGTCGTGGTGCCCTTGGCATCCTCAAGATGGGCGACGACCTTGCCCTTGGAGCGGTCCAGCTTCTTGACCGTCGTCTTTTCGAGGATCTTCATCCCCTGCTTGACGAACGCCTTCTTGGCAAAAGCGGAAATCTCGGCATCCTCAACCGGCAACACCCGGTCCATCACCTCAACCACCGTGGTATCGGCGCCCAAGGTGTTGAAGAACGACGCGAACTCGATGCCGATAGCGCCGGAGCCGATGACCAGCAGCTTCTTCGGCATCCGCTTGGCCACCAAAGCGTGGCGATAGGTCCAGACCAGATCGCCGTCCGCCTCCAGCCCCGGCAATTCGCGCGCCCGCGCCCCGGTGGCGAGGATGATCGATTTGGCCGTCAGCTCTTCGGTGCCCTTGTCGGTCTTGACCGAGACAATGCCCTTCTTGGGCAAAGTCGCCTCGCCCATGAACACCGTCACCTTGTTCTTCTTCATCAGATGGCCAATGCCGCCCGACAATTGCTTGGCCACGCCGCGCGACCGCGCCACAACGGCGCTCAGGTCGAAATCAGCGCCCGTGACCGACAGACCGAATTCCTTGGCGCGGTGCATCAGGTGGAACACCTCAGCCGAGCGCAGCAGCGCCTTGGTCGGAATGCAGCCCCAGTTCAGACAGATCCCGCCCAGATTTTCCCGCTCGACAATAGCGACCTTCAGGCCCAGTTGCGACGCCCGGATGGCCGCCACATAGCCGCCGGGTCCGGCACCGATCACGATCACGTCGAAACTTGCAGCAGCCATGTGTTCCTCCCTTGGAAGGGCTTTTCGGGCCCCTGAAAAAGTAGTTTGGCATTAAACCATTATTTTTGTGGCAGCAACATGCCCCATGACGTAGCGCTATGCACCCCTTGCATGGCTTGCCCGCATCGCCTCAACCATCGCGCCATAGCCACCTTTGGCCATGAACTCTGCCTCTTCCGGCGTGCTTTCGCGGCCAAACGCCTCATTCCGATAGGGAAACCGGCCAAACCGCGCGATGATTTCCTGATGGACGCGGGCATGCAGCGTCATCTCTGGGTCGAGCGGCAGCCGCTCTTCCATCAAGGACACCGACAGCGCCTGATCGACCGGATCTTCGGAATGCTCGAACGGCAGATAGAAAAACATCCGCTCCGGTTCCGGCGCTTCCATATCCCAGCCCTCGGCAATCGCCTTGCGGGCGGCAGCGCGGGCCTGCGGGTCGGTGGCAAAGGCCTTGGCCGATCCGCGGTGCATATTGCGCGACATCTGATCGCACAGCACCAGATAGGCCAGCGTCGGCGCCGGGCCATCGACCCAATGCTCCAACCCGCCGGCAAGTGCCGCTTCCCACACCTCGGCGAAGCGTTCGCGGATGACTGCGTCCAGATCCTCGCCGCCGGCGAACCAGCCATCTTCGCCGACCTCACCTATCCAATAGTCCAGAATATCTATCGGGTCTGCCATGACACTCTCCTGCTTACCCCAAACCTGACAGGTTTGGCCGCAGGGTGCAACGCAGACAACACGGTCTGGGCGGCGTCAGTCGTTGCGGTTGCCCTCGTCGGTTTTCTCCAGCGCGGCCTCAATCCCGATGACCGATACGGACGGGGTGATCGCGGTAAAGCTGGTATGGACCGAAGGTGCATGGCGCTGCGTCATCCGCCACCCGGTGTAGACCGCGAGGACAAGGAACAGCACGGCGATGAACACGAAAAACCCATCCGGCCCAATCTGCGCCATCAACCAACCCGTGATCAGCGGGCCAGAGATTGCGCCCAACCCGTTGATGAACATCAACCCGGCCGAAGCCCCGGCCATCTCTGAATTGTCGAGATAGTCGTTCACATAGGCCACCAGCAGCGAATAGACCGGGTTGGAAATCCCGCCCGTCAGCGCGCCCACAACCACCAGCGCCACAAAGGGCGTATGCCCGAACGGCAGCAGGTTCCACACCACCGGCACCGTGCAGACCACCGCCCCAATGCCGGCAAGCGCCAGCACCAGCAAACGCCGGTCCATCCGGTCTGACATCCAGCCAATCGGGTATTGCAGCACAAGCCCGCCGACATAGATGAACGCCACAAAAATCGAAATCTCTCGGATCGACAGCCCGGCCTGCGTGCCCCAGACCGAGGCCATGCCGAACTGCGCGGCAAACACCCCGCCCAGCAGGAACATCCCCACACAGCCCAAGGGCGACGCCTTATACAGCCGCTTAAAACTCAACGCCTTGGTGCTGGCAAAGGCCGGGGCTGGTGCGGCAGTCAGCAGGATCGGCGTGAACGCCATCGACACCAGAATGGACGGGATGACGAACAGGATATAGCCCGACGGATCGCCAACGTTCAGCAGCACTTGCGCCGCAATGATCCCGACCATCTGCATGATGAGGTAAAGCGACAACGCCTGCCCCCGCGTCTGGTTGGTCGAGGCAGAGTTCAGCCAGCTTTCCGCCGTGATATAAACGCCCGAAAACGAAAACCCGATCAACACCCGCATCACCGCCCAGGCCACCCAGTTCGGCGCCACCGCATAGGCCACCAGCACGGCCGAAATCATCGACCCCAGCGCCGCAAACACCCGCACATGCCCGACCCGGCGGATCATCTCGGGCGCCATACGCGACCCGAACAGAGAAGCCGAGGAAATAGGCCGACATCACGACCGACATATGGAACGTGCTGATCTGCTCGATACTGCCCCGGATGCCCAGCAAGGTGCCCTGCATGCCGTTGCCCAGCATCAACAGCATGATGCCCAACAGAAGCGCCCAAGAATTGCGAAGAACAGTTAACATGGCAGACCTTCCTGAACTGGCACCCCCACTCTAACGCAGAGTAGTGCCCGCCAGACAACATTTACGACGACTAATGCCGCTTTCTTGCCTCTACGGGATCAGCAGCGAGCTATCGCCATACGAGAAGAAGCGATAGCCCCTTTGAACGGCATGAAGGTAAATCTTCTGTATACGCTCTTGCCCGATCAGCGCCGAGACGAGCATCAGCAGCGTCGATTTCGGCAAGTGGAAATTGGTCATCAGCGCATCCGTCACCCGGAACTTGTAGCCGGGATAGATGAAGATGTCGGTGGTGCCGGTCCACGCCTCTACCCGGCCAGATGCCGCCGCCGTCTCGATCAACCGCAGGGCCGTGGTGCCAACCGGAATGACCCGCCCGCCCGCCGCCTTGGTCGCATTGATCTCTGCCGCCGCCTCAGCCGTCACCTCACCCCATTCGGCATGCATCTTGTGGGTCGTCACATCCTCTACCTTGACCGGCAAAAACGTGCCCGCGCCGACATGCAGCGTGACCTCAGTGAAGGTGACACCCTTGCGCAGCGAGGGCCGCAAGCAGGTCAGCGTCGAAATGCAGCGACGCCGTGGGGGCCGCGACCGCCCCGGCATAGCGGGCAAAGACAGTCTGATAATCGACCTGATCCTGCGCGTCCGCGGGCCGTTTGGCGGCGATATAGGGTGGCAAAGGCATCGCCCCCGCCGCATTCAGCGCGGCGTCAAAATCATCGCCCGTCAGGTTGAACGTCAGCACAAGGTCAGTCTCACCCTTGGCCGCCACCGTGGCCGACAGCTGATCGGAAAACCGGATCACCTCTCCCGCCTGCACCTTGCGCAACGGTTTCGCCAAGGCGCGCCAGCCCTGCGCCTGCGGCTCTAACAAGGTGATCTCCACCTTCGCGACGGCTTCACCGCGCTGCCGTTTGCCGAACAGCCGCGCCGGGATGACCTTGGTATTGTTCAACACCAAACGATCGCCGGGTTGGAAGATATCCACCAGATCCGACACATGCCGGTCGCTGATCCGGTCGCCCTCAGCCAGCAGCAGCCGGGCAGAGGTGCGGGGCCGTGCGGGCCGCGTGGCGATCAACCCTTCGGGCAGATCGAAGTCGAAATCAGACAGTTTCATGGGCCATCCCCCA
This sequence comes from uncultured Alphaproteobacteria bacterium, assembly GCA_963781185.1. Taxonomy (GTDB): domain Bacteria; phylum Pseudomonadota; class Alphaproteobacteria; order Rhodobacterales; family Rhodobacteraceae; genus Stagnihabitans. The sequence goes on along the minus strand of CAWAEL010000011.1, from coordinate 38,199 downwards.
AAGTTGCCGGCGCCGCGCGGAACAGGTCGCGGAACATGCCGGGCGTCAGAATTGACAGTGGGTTGACCTGCACATCCGGGTTATCCGCCGTGCCGCGCAAACGGTAGGCAAAGCCGAACAACCCCTCACCCTTGCGCGTCAGGATAGAGCCGATGCCGTTCAGCAGGTAGATCGGCGACACCACCCCGGTCATGTCCAGCACCGAGGTATCCGAATGATACAACCCCTGCAACGACACCCCCATCGACACCCCAACGGCAGAGCCTTTGCGGACATCAATCGCGTTCGGCGTCATCAGAAAATCCGCCTGTGCGGTGGCAAAGACGATGCCATCGCCGTTCAACTGGTCCAGCAACCCGATGATCGAAATCGCACTCAGCAGATCCGCCATCACCGACCCGGACCTGACGCGCAGGTTGGTGATGCTGGCCGTGCCATCGTAATTGCCCGATTGCGCCCGCGGGATCAGCGTCAGATCCAGCGCCCCACCAAAGGCCGAGGAAAACATCCCCGCCGACTTCATCGCCGCCCCCGGCATCATCCGACCGCACCCGGACCGCCGTGCCGTTGGGGCTTGGCACCACCGTCCCCGTCACCGCCGTCTTGCCGTTGATCTTGCCGCTGAAATCGCCGCTGAACCCGCCTTTCAGCGAGAACGCCCCCTGAAACCCGGCCAGCCTGATCCCATCGGTGATCCGCAGCGCCGACAGGTTGATCGCGATCGGGCTGCCATCGGCGGACCCTGAACTGCCCCGGCTGCTGGGGAATTTGCGGATGTCGATGGTGCCAGAGGTCACAGCCAAGCCAACCGGCCGCGACGCGCCACGGCCCCTGATCTCTACCCCGCCATCCAGCCAACCGCCCAGCGTGACCTTGGAGAACTGCGCCACATCCAAGCCCGCCGTCGCCCTTCAGCTTGACCCGGCCCACCGCCGACAACCCCGCACCGCTGACCTTCAGCGCGGTCACATCCGGCACCGATCCCAGCGTCACCTCAGCCTCCAGCCGCCCCGTGGCCCCCGCCGTCTTGCGCCACCCCAGTTCCGGCAGCGCCAGCGTGATCCCGCGCAGGTCAGAGGTCAGCACCAACCGCGGCGGCGCGCCACGCGGCAGGGTGATCGCCACCTGCCCCGGCCCCTCACCCGAGACCATGCTTTTGGGCAGTCCCAGACCAAACTCCTCAACCGCCTTTTGCGACAGCGTGACCGTCCCGTCGATCTTTGCCGGCCCCGGATCGGTCCCGAAGTCTTGGGCAAAGCTCACATCGAACGGCACCTTGCCGATCAACCCCGCCCCGGCAATCTTCATGCCCCTCTCATCCGCTGTCACCGTCAGCAAAGGCGCGGTAATCCGTGCGCCCCTTGACCACGACATCGGTGGCAAAGTCATGCACCTTGCCCGCCACCTGAAACACCACATCCCCCGGTCCGATGAAATTGATGAGCGGCAGGTCGATATGCGCCGACACCTCTGCCATCCCGGTGCCAAGCGTCACCGGCTGACCCGCTTTTTCCATATAGTTGAACGGCGGCTGATCCAGCAGCGACAACACCGCCGTCAACGGGGCCTTGGCCCGCAGCTGCACATCGCCATGCGCGGGATGGGCGAAAATGTCCGGCACCGCAAAGACCGACCCCGCAATATCAACCGTCCCCCCCTCAGGTGGCGTGACGATGCCCTTGGTCATCACCTGCGTAAAGGTCGGGCCAATGATCGTGGAATAGCCATCCGCCCCGGTTATCAGCGGCATCTGGTTCATGAACCGCACATCGGTGTTCTTGAAACTGTAGCCGAGCTCCATCTTCGGCTCTGTCCCCGGCGCAATCCGCAGCGCGGCGCGCACATTGTTCAGCTCCGCCGTCGCGGATATTGCCCGCAATCCATGACCGCGTGTTCGGCACCACGCGCGGCGGCCACAGCGCCAGCAACCGGTCCAGCGTCACCTTGTTGATTGCCACATCCACCGCCGACCGCCAGCCGCCCGCATCCGCCGCCACATGGCCCGACACCTGCAGGGTCTGATCGTCCGACACAAAACTCGCCTGCCCCACATCCACCACAAACGGGTCGAGCCGCAGCCGCAGGTCAATCGCCCCTTGCGAAAACTCGACCGGCTTTTCGAACAGCCCCTCTGGATCAACCTTCAGTTCCGAAATCGCGATCTGGCCCAGAAAGGCCGCAGGCCGCCGCCCCGACAACGCACCCCGAATGGGCTGCCCCGCCTCATCCACCATATAGGCCCGGCCAGAGGCTTTGGCCCGCAGCGACCGGCTTTGCACCGACAATCCGGTCAACAGGATGCGTCCGTCTGCCGGCTCATAGCCCAGACCGATGCTGGCCTGATCGAACGGAATGGCGGTGGTATTCTCAGACGGTTTCAGCGCGCCCGCCCCAAGCTCCAGCCGCCCGGTCATCTCTTGAATGCCATCCTTGTCGATGGTGGCGGCGATCTGGCCCGAAATCGGCGCGTCCAGCACGCCCAGAAAACCCAGCAGAGCGGTCTGCGCGGCCAGATCCTTTGCCGCCAGTTGATCGACCTGCGCCGTCACCCGCGCCGTTCCCGCACCCTTGGCCGACACCACCGTCAACACCGCCCGCGCCGGGGCCGACCCGCCCGCGACCAGCGACATGCCCAGTTCCGCCGCCAACTGGTCGGGCCGGTTCTCAAAGCTCAAGCGCCCGTCGCCCACCTCCCACGTCCGGCCCTCGCGCAGATCGGTCAGGGTCAGCGACAACGCCTCCACCTCGATATTGGTCAACTGGGTCAGGGCGGGTTGGGCGAACACCTCATCCGCGGTGTCAAACAGCGCGCCAAGGCTTTTGATCTGCGGCCCCTCGCCATTGCCAAAGGCCAGATCGAAATGCCCATCCCGGTCACGGCGCACCGCCAACCGCGCCCCGATGATCCGCAGGCTTTTGCGCGCGGAACTTGCCCAGCATGAGACTGTCTGGGTCAAAGGTCAGCTGAGTCTCCGGCAGGGTCAGCAGCGTCTTGCCCTCGGCCTGCAACAGGCGGACCTGTTCCAACACCAGATGCGGCACCCAATCGTCGCCGACCGTGACCTCAATACCGCCAATCGCACATCGCCCCTTTCTGAAGCGAGGGGCGCAAGCGCCACATTCAGCCGCTGTCTCAACCTCGGCCACCGCCCAGATCGGCAGTCGGATCGGCGTGCCGATCAGCGCATAAATCCCAAAGGCCGCCCCGAACACCAGCATCAGCAGCATCAGCCGCCCACCAACCCCGGTGCCCCGCTGCCGCCGCGGGCGCGGCTTGACCTGAGGCACCACCGCCTCGATCCGCTTGGCAATCGCCTGATCTTCATTGACCAGCAGCAAGGGCTCCAAACGGCCGACATCCGGGTCAGGGGTCGTCCCATCGCCTTTATCTGCCGTTGCCATTGCCGCCCTTTCGGTGTTTTTGGGTCTTTGCCATCCGTTGCCTTTATCTTTGAACAAAGGCAACTAGATCGCCAAGGGTCTGTTATCAAAAAGCAAGGAGCCGCGCATGCTGACCGAAGGCCAAATCGCCCCCGATTTCACCCTGCCACGCGATGGCGGCGGCAAAGTCACCCTGTCCGCCCTCCGCCCGGCCCCGGTGGTCCTGTTCACCTATGGCGGCGACGGCACCCCGACCTGCACCAATGAAGTGATGGATTTCAATGGCTTGCACGGCGAATTTCAGGCACTCGGCGTCACCGTTCTGGGTCTGTCGAAGGACACCGTCGCCAAGCATGACAAATTCATCGCCAAAATGGGCATCACCCTGCCGCTTTTATCCGATCACGGCGGCCAGATGATGGAAGACTGGGGGGCCTTCGGGGAAAAATTGTTTTTTGGCAAACTGGTGCAGGGTGTGCTGCGGTCCACCTTCCTGATCGACGGCAAGGGCCAAATCGCCAAGGTCTGGAAGGTCGACCGCGTCAAGGGCCACGCCGCCGACGTGCTGGCCCAAGTGAAAGCCCGCACATGACCACGCTGGCCGAAATGGCGGTAGCAGGTGCTGACCACCGCCGACGGCCGCGCCAAGACCGCCCTTGGCCGCGCCCATGCCGCCACATGGCGTGCCGCCCGCGCGGCTGGCACGCCCCTGCGCCATCGGCCACGCCACCCCGCCCGACGCAACCCGCCCGCCCCGCCGAAACCCGACCTGCTTGACCCCCGCGACGTGCCCCGCCGCCGCCCCGGCTCGCCCACCGGCCGCATCGCGCTGCTGCACGCCGTCGCCCATATCGAACTGAACGCGGTCGATCTGCACTGGGACATCATCGCCCGCTTCACCGACCACCCCGATGCCGCTCGGCTTTTACGACGACTGGGTGCAGGCCGGCGATGACGAGGCCAAGCATTTCAACCTGATGTGCGATTGCCTTGAAGGCCTCGGCAGCCACTACGGCGCCCTGCCCGCCCATGCCTTCATGTGGCAGGCCGCCTCTGACACCGCCCAAGACCTGCATCGGCCGCCTCGCCGTGGTGCCCATGGTGCTGGAGGCGCGCGGGCTGGACGTGACCCCCGGCATGATCGACACTGTTCCGCACGGCAGGTGACGCGCCCGCCCTCGCCGCGCTCGAAACCATCTATGCCGAAGAGGTGGCCCATGTCGCCTATGGCTCCAAATGGTTCAACTGGCTGTGCGGCCGCGAGGGCGACGACCCCAAAGAGGTGTTTCACACCCTTGTCCGCCGCTATTTCCACGGCACCGCTGAAACCGCCCTTCAACGAAGAAAAACGCGCCGAGGCCGGGATCCCGCCCGATTTCTACTGGCCGCTGACTGAAGCCCTCTGACGGCCACAAATCTTCGCGAAGATTCTTCGCAGAAAAATCGTGCCGCTTCGCGCACTCACGCCAGCGTGATCGGCAAAATCCTGCCGACGTTCAGCGGATTATCGCGGTCAAAACCACCCCTCGGCCCAAATTTGTTGCAGCACTGAAATCCTCTGGTTAATCAACACCACCACCGCCAGTTTGGGCCGCGGGACTGAGTTTTGCGCCCTTTCCCTCAACAGACCGGAACCGCCACACGTGCTCACGCGCCTTTCCTATCGGATCAACCTGACGCTGGAGCGTTATTTCCCCGAACAGCGCCTGTTCCTGAAATCCGACACCACCACCCGCTTCATCCGCCTGCGCCCGATGACGCAGGCCATCGGGGCCGCGATCGCCGCCGTTGTCGCTGTGCTGGACCGATCTTTGCGACCGCCATTCTGCTGATGGACTTCATCAGCTCCGGCTCTTCCCGCGTGCAGATCCAACGACAGACCGCCCTTTATGAACAACGCCTGAACGCCCTGTCCGACGACCGCGACCTGCGGGTCGCCGAGGCGGCCGGCGCGCAGGACCGCTTCAATCTCGCCCTGGCGCAGGTCTCGGCCATGCAGGAACGCCTGCTCGCCTCCGAAGACAGCCGGCGCGAGTTGGAAACCGGCATCGACGTGATCCAGAACACCCTGCGCCGCACCATCAAGGAACGCGATCAGGCCCGCGCCGAATCGCCGCGCATGACCGCTGCCTTTGCCCAGCAGACCGGCGTCACCCATTCCGACATGGGCCGCATCCGGACACCGAAGCGACGCTCGACGTGGTCACCGCCGCCCTGACCGACACCGCCACGAGAACGCGACGCGATGGATGCCGAGGTCGCCCGTGCCGAGGCCGAAACCGCTCGCCGTCGAACAAGCGCAAGGCCGATATGGAGGCGCGCAACGCCGTCATCTTCGCCAAGCTGGAAGAGGCGCTGACCATCTCGGTTGCAACCCCTGGAAAAGATGTTCCGCGATGCCGGCCTCAATCCCAACCAGTTGCTCGATTCCGTGCGCTCGGGCTATTCCGGTCAGGGTGGCCCGCTTGTCGCCCATCTCGCTGTCGCACCATGGGCCTGTCGGGCAGCCCCGATGAAACCCGCGCCAATGCCATTCTGGCCGGGCCTCGACAACCTGAACCTCTACCGGATGGCCGCCTTCCGGGTGCCGCTGGGCCTGCCGCTGCAAACCTCGTTCCGCATGACCTCGGGCTTTGGCTATCGCAACGACCCGATCAACGGCTCGGGGCGCAAGCATGAGGGGCAGGATCTGGCGGGCGACTACGGCTCGCCGATCTATGCCACCGCCGATGGCACCGTCACCTATGCGGGCTGGGAAAACGGCTATGGCCGCCTTGATCAAGATCCAGCACGCCTTCGGCATCGAAACCCGCTACGGCCACTTGTCGCAGATCAGGGTCGATGTCGGTCAAAAGGTGTCGCGCGGCGACCGGATCGGTGATATGGGCAATTCGGGCCGATCTACCGGCACACATCTTCACTACGAGGTCCGCCTCAGCGGATCAGCCGTCAATCCGATGACCTTCATAAGGGCAGCGAACAATGTTTTCTAAAAGCCGTATCAACGAACCGGGTCCCAAGGCGGGCGAAGGCGACAAACCCAAGGCCCCGGAGGCCCCATGACCAAACCCTCGATGGATTTCACCCCGACGCGCCAAAGGCAAGGCGGGCGTGTCGATCCTGTCGTCTGACCTGACCGTGGTGGGCAATCTGCGCACCTCTGGCGACATTCAGGTCGAAGGCACGGTCGAAGGCGACATTCGCGCCCATCTGCTGACCGTCGGCGAAAGCGCCACCATCCGCGGCGAGATTGTGGCCGACGACATCGTCGTCAATGGCCGCGTGATCGGCAAGGTGCGCGGGCTGAAGGTCCGCCTGACCTCGTCGGCGCGGGTCGAGGGCGACATCATCCACAAGACCATCGCCATCGAATCCGGCGCCCATTTCGAAGGCTCCGTTCAACGGCAAGACGACCCGCTGGCCACAGGCCGCACCGCCCTGCCGCCGCCCACCGCGGCTGCCGGCTCCGAAGGCGTCTGATCCGCCGCTTCCGGCCTGCAAGATACTGAATGGTGCGTGGCGACACGCACCATTTCTTTTTGCGAACCATTCGCAACGCGGTTAAGATCTGGTTAATTTTAAAACGTAACCCATTGTTTTTGCATAATAAACACCCGTGTCGCTCAAACGGACGCCCCCTTGCGCCAAGCCGCCGATAGTGCGACGACTTGAGGCGAACTGCGTCTTTCGGATTCAAGTATTCCCTTTGCCACTTGAGGCAGCGTCTGCCCCGGCAAACGCGTTCGGATGGCAAAGCGAATACGATTGAACGCAATTCGCTCTAGCCCCTTCTTGCAAGATCCAAATTGTGACCCCCGCCGCGACCGAACGCCCGCTCGTCTGCCGCCCCGAACACCGCCGCCTGATCATGGCCGCTGCGGTGCTGGCCTCGTCGATGGGGTTCATCGACAGTTCCGTCACCTCGATCGCCCTGCCCGCCATCCGGGTCTCGTCTGGGCGGCACGCTGGCGCAGGCCCAGTGGGTCGCACGGGGCCTATCTGCTGACCCTGTCCTCGCTGATCCTGGTCGGCGGGGCGGCCAGTCCGACCGGTTCGGCACCGTGCGGGTCTATGGCCCGGGCATCGCTGATCTTCGTCGCTCAGTTCCGCGATCTGCACCCTGGCGCAGAACATGGTCCAGCTGAACATCGCCCGCGCCGTCCAAGGCGTGGGGGCCGCCTTCATGGTGCCGGGGTCGATGACCCTGATCGCCCGCGCCTATCCGCGCGCCGAACGTGGCGCAGCCCTCGGCCTCTGGGCCGCCGCAGCCACCGCCACCACCGCCGTCAGGCCCGGTGCTGGGCGGGCTCTTGCTGACCCTGGGCGGCCCCGAGATCTGGCGCGCTATCTTTGCCCTGAACCTTCCCCTCGGCGCCGCTGCGCTTGTCCTGCTTTACCGCTACACCCTCCCCGACCCCGGCCGCCCCGGCACGCCCGTCGACCTGCCCGGTGCCGGCCTCGCGACGCTCGGCCTCGGGCTGCTCGCCTGGGCGCTGACCCGCGATGGCGACGACGCCGCCCTGCTCGGCGCGGCCGCCGTGGCGCTGATCCTGTTCCTGTGGCGCGAGGCGACGGCCAAGGCCCCGATGATCCGGCTCGGCATGTTCCGCAACCGTGGCTTCGCCCTCGCCAACCTCGCCACGCTGTTTCTCTATGTCGGGCTCAGCGGGGTGATGTTCTACCTGCCGATGACCGCCATCTCGGTCTGGGGGGTCACGCCCTTTGGCGTCACCGCCGCCTTCCTGCCGACCTCGGTGATGATAACCCTGCTCTCAACACCCGCCGGCCGCCTGGCCGACCGCATCGGACCCGGCCCTTTGATGGCCACAGGTGCGACCCTCGTGGCCATCGGCTACAGCGGCCTCGCCTGGTTCGCACCCGACGGGCGGTTCTTCCTCCACATGGTGCCGTTCATGTTGCTGGTGGGCTTCGGCATGGCCCTTGTCGTGGCCCCGCTGACCGCCGCGATCATGGAATATGCCGACGACAGCGAACAGGGCGCCGCCTCTGGGATCAACAACGCCATCGCCCGCGCTTCAGGCCTGATCGCGGTGGCGCTGATGGGCCGGATCGCCCGCTGGTCCTATGGCGCCGTCACCGACGAAACCCCCGGCTTTGGCCTGCCCGGTGCCGCTGTCCGCCATGCCACGGCGACCGGCACGGCATTTTCCCATGTGGCCGCCCTCGCCGCAGCCCTCGCGGCGGCCTCTGCCCTGACTGCGGTCCTGATCGGACGCAAACGCTGACAGTCAGGCGACCAAACGCCGGTAGAGGTGCCAGCTGGCGTGGCCGAACAGTGGCAGCACGATGAACAGCCCCAGAAACCCCGTCAGCATCCCCAGCGTCAGCGCCACCCCGATCAACGCGCCCCATCCCAGCATCACCACCGGGCTGGCCTGCACACAGCGCAGCGAGGTCAGCATCGCGGTGATGAAATCCACCTCGCGGTCCATCATCAACGGCAGGCTGACCACGGTCAGCGCAAAGAACAGCGCCGCAATAACCGCCCCCGCCGCCGTACCGAACCCCAACATCAAAAGCCCTGAGGGCGTCAGGAACACGTCCAGCGAACTGGTGATATTGGTCAGCGTCGCGGTGCCAAGGAACAGCGCGAAAGTCACGTGGCTGAGGAAGTTCCAGAACAGAAAGTAGATCACGATCACCGCCGCCATCGACGGGATTTGACCGTTCCTCTGCCGCCAGATCACACCGAGGATCTCGCGGGACACCAAGGGCTCGCCCATCTCCAGCCGTCGGCTCACCTCATAGAACCCGCAGGCGATGAAGGGGCCAAGGATCGGGAACCCCGCCGAGGCCGGGATGATCCACCAGACCTGCCCGCTGACGGTCAGCGCCGCCAGCATTCCCCAACCGCCCAGCACATAGACCAGCGAGAAGAAAAACCCATAGCCCGGCGCGCGGAGCAGATCCTGCCAGCCAGCCCGCAGGACGGCCATCAGGTCGCTGCTGTCAGCGGCAAGGATTTCGATTGGTGCGGGTCGTGAAATGTCCACCATGACCGGGGCCTCCCTTCCCCTGCCCCGATGCGCCAAAGGCACGGCTGGCCCTTCGCAAGGGTCAGGGCTGATGGGGCCAGACTACGCCCATAACACCGCCATCCTCAAACGAAAAAACTGTGCTGCGGGCATAGACCTCACTCGTCGGCGTTGGCCTCAGCCCGGCTTTTGCCCGCCACGTCCATCGCCAGCGTCGCAGCCATGAACTTGTCCAGATCGCCGTCCAGCACGCCTTGGGTGTCGCTGGTTTCCACGTTGGTCCGCAGATCCTTGACCATCTGATAGGGCTGCAAGACATAAGACCGGATCTGGTTGCCCCAGCCCGCATCACCCTTGGCCTCATGCGCCTCATTGATCGAGGCGTTCCGCTTGTCGAGTTCCATCTGGTACAGGCGGCTCTTCAGCGCCTTCATCGCGATATCGCGGTTCTGGTGCTGCGACTTTTCCGAGGAGGTGACGACGATCCCAGATGGGAAGTGGGTGATCCGCACGGCCGAGTTGGTCTTGTTGACATGCTGACCGCCCGCGCCCGACGACCGATAGGTGTCGATGCGGATGTCCTTGTCCTGCACTTCAATCTCAATATTGTCGTCAACCACCGGATAGACCCAGACCGAGGCAAACGACGTCTGCCGCTTGTCGGCTGAGCCAAACGGGCTGATCCGGACCAGACGGTGCACGCCCGACTCCGACTTCAGCCAACCATAGGCATTGTGGCCGGAGATCTTGTAGGCCGCCGATTTGATGCCCGTCTCATCGCCCGCCGTCTCCGACTGCAATTCAACCTTGTAGCCTTTGGACTCCGCCCAACGGTAATACATCCGCGCCAGCATCGACGCCCAGTCACAGCTTTCCGTTCCCCCGGCCCCGGCGTTGATTTCGAGGAAGGTGTCGTTGGCATCCGCCTCGCCGTTCAGCAAAGCCTCAAGCTCTTTGCCCGCCGCAAGCTCCATCAATGACTTCAGCGAAGCCTCTGCCTCGGCGACGATCTCCTCATCGCCCTCCATCTCACCCAGTTCGATCAGTTCGACATTGTCGCGCAAGCCGCTATCGACCAGCTTGTAGGTGGACAGCGCGTCCAGCAGCCCCTGCCGTTCGCGCATCAGCTTTTGCGCCTTGGCGGGATCGTTCCACAGGTCCGGCGCCTCAATCATCGCGTCGAACTCTTCCAGGCGGTGGGCCGAGGTTTCAATGCCCATCCGCTGCCCCAGCAGTTTCAGCGACTTGGCGATCGCATCGACAGTGTTCTGCGTTTCAGTGCGCATGTGTCAAACCCCTTGCAAGACGCTGGGACCTGCGGCCGGCGCCACTTTGACGCCTGCCATACTTCAGGACCAAGCCATAGTGCAAGTCGAAGTCGCGCTTGCCTTGTTGAAGGCTAAAACAAGAAGTTTTGATCGGTGAACTGCGCCTCAAGCACGTCCGCAATGACCAGTGTCGAGCCGTCCGCCAAGGAGACCAGCGTGTTGCCCGTAAAGCTGATGGCCGCCGCGTTGAAATCAGACAGCGAATTGATCTCGGTGTTCGTGCGGAAATCCAGCCGATCCTGCGCCAGATCAAAGTCGTCGATCTGATCGCTGCCAAAGCCGTCGCCGAAGACAAAGGTATCCTTGCCGCCGCCGCCTGAAAGACCATCGTCCCCGGCCCCGCCGTCAAGCGTATCGTTGCCCGCGTCCCCCTTCATCTTGTCAGCCCCGTCACCGCCAAAGACATGGTCGTTGCCTGACCCGCCCCGCAGCACATCATTGCCGCCGTCACCGGAAATCTCGTCCGAACCACCGCCGCCAAATACGAAGTCCTTGCTGCTGCCACCGCCCAGCTCGTCGTTTCCTGCGCCGCCGTAGACGCGGTCATTGCCGTTGCCACCAAAAACCGCATCATTCCCGTTGGCGCCCGTCAGAATGTTGGCCTGTTCATCCCCGGTCAAGGCATCACCAAACCGCGAGCCTTTGAGGTTTTCAAACCCGACAAACCGGTCGCCCTCGGCATCGCCGCCGGATGCCGTCCCATCCTGCAAATTCACGGTGACCCCTTTGGAAGAGCTGGCATAGCTCAAGGTGTCCTTGCCAGCCCCGCCGCTGAGAATGTCGGCACCCTTTCCACCCTCGGCGAGATCGTTGCCGAGGTCACCAACAAGGACATCGTCATCCTTGCCGCCATACAACGCATCATTGCCGCTGCGGCCTGACAGGACATCCTCACCCGATCCGCCGAACAACGCATCGTTGCCCGCGCGGCCAATCAGATCATCCCCGCCAGCAAGTCCGACGATCTTGTCACTGGCGCTCGTCCCGACCAATGCGTCATCACTGGCACCGATCTCAGCCAGAACCGCCCGATCGCCGTCATAGGCAGTGCCCATGACCAGAACCCGGTCGCCAATCCGAAACATCTCAATTCCGGCCATGCCGTTCAAGGCGGTGGAATCCCGCAAATCCGAAACCTGCGTCAGGCTGCCATCATCGCTCAACCCATAAACGGCGATGGCGTCGCCGGAATAATCTGTCGCCGTCACAAAACCAACGCCATCAACCACGAATGAATCGATCTTCTGCAGGCTGCTATAACTCGTTCCGACCGTCTGGTGGTTATAGTCAAAAACGCTCTGCTCGGTCAGTTGTCCGTTCGCGGCAATCTGGTAGACGAAAATACGTTGTGAGTATTTGTCAGCTGCAAACAGGAAAGTCTTGCCATTCGACGTCATCGACGAGAGCGAGCCGATATCGGAATAGCCAGTGTGATCAATATTTTGAATGGAACTCAGTTTCCCAGTGGCCGACATGGAAAACGCACTCAATCCGTTGTCGCTCGTGTCGCTGCCGACATAGGCAAACGTCTTTTTGCCAATTTGAACAATCTCAACGGAATCGGCACCGTTGAGATTGAGATTGGGGCCCTCGGTGTCAACAACACTGTCTACCAAGGTCAGTTTGCCGTCATTTCCGACCCTTAGGACGCTGACAGCATCGTCCGTATTGCTCGTCGCGACCACAAAGGTTTTTGTCCCGATGGTCGTTACTTCTATACTTCTGGCACCAGCAAGATTGAGAACCTGCCCGCCCAAATTGCCGTCGCGTACGGTCTCCAACAGGACCAGATTGCCATCCGTTCCAACACCATCAATGTCGATTCGGAACGATGTCAGCGCGTTGTCATAGTTTCCCACAACGTACAGATATTTTTCGCCAGCGACGTCGGCGACGGCCAAATCAATCGCTCCATACAGCCCAAGCTCGGCTGCGTCGGTGATGCTGAAGACCGGAACAAACCCATCATTCTCAAGCCGTAAGACCTGAACGCCGCTATCCCTGAACGACGCCACGAAGAAGTAGATTTCGCCGTTTATCTCTGTGCTGGTAATTGCATTTGCGCCATCCAATTCGGGCGAAGTTGCAAAATCCTGGATCGAGTTCTAGTACTGAAATTCCGCCGATGATGTTCATGTTATCCCCCTTTGAACACGCGCAGAAAAAAGTGCGTGGAAGGCTAGGGAGGCGATACACCCCGGTCAAGGAAAACCTAGTACAGCCCGCCTGAGCTGAGAGAGCCAAAGGTGGCTTTCTTGGGCACCGCTTTCACCGTGCCATCAGAGGTCGTGACTGTTTCGGTCGTGTCAGTCTCGCCCGCTGCAAACAGCGGCAGGTTTTCACCCATCCCGAAACCACCATCAACCAAGGCACCCAGACCGAACACCGGCTCTTCGCCATCGCGGAAATATTCCGGCTGAACGTTGTCGCCAGTGGCCCCGTCCGGCAATTGCGCGCCGGTAAATCGGTCGATGTTGATGAAATGGCCGCCCGGCGGCACCTTGAAGGCCGTGCCGCCAAAGTGTTTGACCGCCTTCTCCATGAACGCCTGGAAGATCGGCACGCAGAGCGTCCCACCAAACGCCCCCGGTCCAAGCGACCGTGGCGTGTCAAAGCCCATATAGCAGCCCGCCACGATGTTGGAGGTGAAGCCGATGAACCACACGTCTTTGGCGTCGTTCGTCGTCCCGGTCTTGCCTGCGACTGGCACCGGCAAGTGGACGCCCGTGCCCGAACCGCGCTTGATGACACCTTCCATCATCGAGGTCAGCTGATAGGCGGTGATCGCATTCATCATCCGTTCGCGATCAGAATTGATGCTGACCGCCTCACCCGCAGGCAGCGTATCGGCGTTGCAATCCAGACATTTGCGGGCGTCATGACGGTAGATTGTCTTGCCATAGCGGTCCTGTACCCGGTCAACGAGGGTCGGCTCCACCCGCTCACCCCCATTGGCGAACTCGGCATAGGCCGCGACCATCTTGAACAGCGTGGTTTCTTGCGAGCCGAGCGCGTTGGCCAGCAAGGGCTGCAATTTGTCATAGACGCCGAACCGCTCGGCATAGCCTGCGACCGTGTCCATCCCCACCTCTTGCGCGATACGAATGGTCATCAGGTTCCGGCTCTGCTCAATCCCGGTCCGCATCGGCGTCGGGCCGTAGAATTTGCCAGTTGAGTTTTGCGGCGTCCACAGGCCCTGCGGCGTATTCACCTCAATCGGCGCGTCGATGATGATGGTGGCCGGGGTGAAGCCAGAGTCCAATGCTGCGGCGTAAACAAACGGTTTGAAGCTGGAGCCGGGCTGACGTGCCGCCTGTGTGGCGCGGTTGAACACCGAATCCTGATAAGAGAACCCGCCCTGCATCGCGATGACACGGCCAGTGTTGACGTCCATCGCCATGAAGCCGCCCTGCACCTCTGGCACCTGACGCAGCGACCAACGGACGAACGACCCATCATCCGCCGTCACCGCCCGCACCATCACCACATCACCGATATCGACCAGATCAGCTGCCACCTTGGCTTTTTTGCCCAGCGAGCCATCGGAATTGCGTTTGCGCGCCCAGGTCACGTCCTTGGCGGGCACCGTCGTGTCAGTACCGTCATCAACCCCTTCGATGCCCAGCGTGGCATCAGTTTTCCCCAAGTCCAGCACCACTGCGGCATGCCAGCCTTCCACGTCGCGCGGCAAATGCGTGACACTGGCCAAAGCCGCCCGCCATTTGTCAGACGCGAGGTCTTCGGGTTTCAGCGTCTTGCCGGTCCCGCGCCAGACACCCTGATTGCGGTCATATTTTTCCAGCCCGTCCTGCAGCGCCCCAGCGGCCAGCTTTTGGTATTCAGGGTCTTCGGTGGCGCGGATCGACAGGCCGCCAGAGAAGAACTCACTCTCGCCGAAGGTGCCCGACAGCTGACGGCGAATCTCGTCGGTGAAATAGTCGCGCGGCGGCAAGACGTTGCGATAGGCCGGGAAATCGCCGTTCTGCACGGATTGCAGCGGGGCGTCCTTTTCCTTGGCATAGGTCGCGTCGTCCAGATAGCCGTTCTGCCACATCTCATGCAGCACATAGTTGCGCCGGTCCATCAGCTTGGCCTTGTTGCGCACGGGGTGATAGTCACTGGGCGCCTTGGGCATAGAGGCCAAAGTGGCGGCCTCATGCGGGCTAAGGTCCGACAGCGGCTTGTTGAAATAGGTCTGCGCGGCGGCGGCCACACCATAGGAATTCTGGCCGAGGAAGATTTCGTTCAGATAAAGCTCAAGGATCTTGTCCTTGCTCAAGGTCTTTTCCAACCGGGCCGCAAGGATGATTTCCTTGATCTTGCGCTCAGCCGACCGGTCCCCCGACAGCAGGAAGTTCTTCATCACCTGCTGCGTGATGGTCGAGGCCCCCCGCGCATTCCTGCCGCCCGACAGAATTGCATCACGCCCAGCGGCAATCATGCCTTCGATGTCATAGCCCGCATGGGTGTAGAAATGCTTGTCCTCAGCCGAAATGAAGGCCTGCTTCACCAGATCGGGGATATCGCTGATCGGCACGAACATCCGCCGCTCAGTGGCAAATTCGTCCATCACCTGACCTTCGGCCGAATAGATTCGGCTGATCGTCGGCGGGGCGTAGTTGGCAAGGGAGTCACTACTGGGCAAGTCATGGGAATACATATAAAAAACGCCACCCACGGTCAGCGCCGCGAATAGCAGACCCATCGTTACCATCGTGAAGATGGCCCCGAAGAACTTTCCGATGAATCTCAGCACGCACGCCCCCTGGGTCAACGCCCGCCTTATACACATCCATTTACGCAAAGGTCAAAACGATGGCGTGATCCGACATGGGATACAGCGCCGTCCCGCGCAAGCCCTATTGCTTGGTCGCAGCCCGCGACGCATCGTCCGCCGCCCATGTCTTCAATCCGTCGCGAATTGCCTTGGCCATTTTGTAGCGCCAGTCTACATCGGTCAGTCGCGCCAGATCACTGGCCGACGACATGAACCCCAGTTCGATCAGCAGCGAGGGGATGTCCGGCGACTTCAGCACTGAGAACGACGCCTCCTGATGCGGATGGCGGTGCATCTTCAGACCCGCTCCCTTGATCGCACCGACCAAAGCGTCTGCCAGCCGCACGGTGCGCGGTTGAGTCTCTGTCCGCGCCATGTCCATCAACACCGCGATCACCATGTCGTCCTGCTGTTGCAGATCGACGCCCGCCAGCAGATCGTCGCGGTTGTGCCGTTCCGCCAGTGTGGCCGACGCCTTGTCACTCGCCTCATCCGCCAGCGAATAGACCGTGGCCCCGACCGCCTCACCCTCCGCCAAAGCGTCGGCATGCAGTGCCAGAAAAACCTGCGCCCCGGCCTGATGTGCGATGGAAATGCGGGTTTCCAAGGGCACAAAGGTGTCCTCTTCCCGCGTCAGAATGACCTTGAAGCCGCCATCGCGCAGCAGCACCTCCTTCAACTCACGCGCAAAGACCATCATCAGCTTGGCCTCGGTCTGCTTGTCCCGCTCGGCCCCCGGATCGATCCCGCCATGCCCCGGGTCCAGCACCACGATCAACGGCCCCGCCCCGCGCGGCGGCACGGGCTTCAATGCGGCAGGCTCCGGCAGCGCCCAGCCGATCGGCTCAGGCTCTGCTGCCTTGGCCGCGAATTCGGCCTTGGAGGCAGTCTGCAACACAAGATGCACCACGGTCGCGCCCTCGGTCGTCATCGCGGCCTGACGCACCAGCATCGGCCCCGACAGATCCATCACCAGCCGCGACCAACCGGGCCGGAACACCCCGGCCCGCAAGCCAGTGACCTTGCCCTTGTCCAGCTTCATGGTATCGAGACCGGCCCAGTCCACCTCACGAAAATCCATGACTCAGACGTGGCGGCTCATCCAGCACCCGCACCCGCCACGGCACCGGCTGGCTGATCGCCAACACCACATCCACCCCGCCGCCCTGCTTCACAACATGCGAGGCCTTGGGGTCCAGATGTGCCAAAGCCGACAGATCCTGCGCCTGCCCAGCACCAAGGCTGAACATAAACCCGACGATCACCAACAACACGCGCAAGACTACAACTTTCATTTTGGCCTAAATATCCCTGCCGGAGGCTCCGCTTTCACCGCGCGCGCTGCGCCATATAGTCCTGCAACCGCCGCAACCCTTCCTTAATGTCCCCGGTCGCCCGTGCATAGGAAAACCGCAGGGTCCGCGCGCCCCGATGTGGGTCAAAGTCCAATCCCGGCGTCACCGCCACCCCCGCTTCCCGCAGGATTTCAGCGGCGAAGTCCAAGGAATTGTCCGTCAGATCGCTTACATCGGCATAGATGTAGAACGCCCCATCTGGCGGCGCGATCTTGTCAAACCCGGCTTTGGGCAGCCCCTCCAGCATCAACCGCCGGTTCTCGGCATAGATCACCCGGTTGGCCTCCAGCTCGTCCACACAGTCCAACGCAGCAAGCGCCACGACTTGGGCGGCGTGCGGCGCGCAGATGAACATGTTCTGCATCAACCGCTCTACCGTGCGGATGTGATCCTCGGGCACCACCATCCAGCCGACACGCC
Organism: uncultured Alphaproteobacteria bacterium; assembly: GCA_963781185.1. GTDB lineage: Bacteria > Pseudomonadota > Alphaproteobacteria > Rhodobacterales > Rhodobacteraceae > Stagnihabitans. The sequence goes on along the minus strand of CAWAEL010000011.1, from coordinate 20,942 downwards.
AGCCGGTCATGCTGAAATACTTGCTGAACGAGTTCACCACATAGACATCATCGCTGATCTCCAACGCCGACACCGCCCGCTCGCCATAGTGCAGCCCGTGGTAAATCTCATCCGAGACAAAGCGCAGACTGCGCTGATCGGAATAGGCAATCAGATCGCCCAAGGCCTGCCGCGACAGCATGGTGCCCGACGGATTGCCCGGTGAGGCGACGATCAGACCCTGCAAATCCAGCCCATCAAGGTCGGTGGGCACCGGCTGCAACCGGTTTTCCAACGCCGCCGGAATGCCAACCGGCACCAGCGACAAGGCCTTCAGGATTTGTCGGTAGCTCGGATAGCCCGGCTCACCCATCCCCACCCGGTCGCCCACATCGAACAACGCGGTGAAGGCCAGCAGAAACGCCCCCGACGACCCCGCCGTGACCACCACCCGTTCGGGATTGAGCTCTACCCCGTACCAACGGCGGTACAGATCCGCGATGCCCTGCCGGAGTGCGGGCAGGCCCAGAGACACCGTATAGCCCAGCGACGACCGGCCGAGCTCTTCGCACCAAAGCCGCCCGCGCGCCAGCAGGGGCCGCAGTGCCGGGCTGCCCCACCTCCATATGCACGATATGGCGCCCGGCCTCCTCGGCCCGCCGCGCCGCCTCAACCACATCCATCACGATAAAGGGATCAACCTGCCCGCGCATCGACTTATGCATCGCTTGAACTATCCACCCAGCTGCCCCATTGTTGCAGCCCATAGTCCCTTGCAGCACCGCAAGGTCAAGCCCACCCGTGCCCCGAGGTTCCTGATGCGCCGCAGTCTGATCACCCTGACCACCTCTCTCGCGCTGCTGGCCAGCACCGCCCTTGCCGGTGGCCTCGGCACCATGACCGATGACGAACGCACCGCCTTCCGGGCCGAGGTCCGCCAATATCTGCTCGACAATCCCGAGGTCATCATGGAGGCGATGCAGGTTCTGCAGGACCGTCAGGAAAAGGCCGCCTCTGACCAGGACCAGCAGATCCTGTCCACCTACCATGATGAAATTTATAACGACGCCAACTCCTGGGTCGGTGGCAATCCTGACGGCGATGTGACCGTGGTCGAGTTCATGGACTATCGCTGTGGCTATTGCCGCAAAGCCTATTCCGAGGTCTCTGATCTGGTGAAGAGTGACGGAAATATTCGCTTTGTTGTCAAAGAGTTCCCGATTCTGGGCGATGATTCCGTCGCCTCATCCCGCTTTGCCATCGCCATGCGCCTGCTGCACGGCGATACCGCCTATGAGACAGTCCATGATGAGTTGATCGCGCTGCGTGGCACGCCCGATGCCGAGACCTTGGGCCGTCTGGCCCTGAAGATGGGCTATGAGGCGCAGCCGCTTTTGGACATGATGAACGACGACAAGGTCACCGCAATCATCGCTGCCAATCACCATATTGCGGCGCAGTTGAACATCACCGGCACGCCGACTTTTGTGGTCAACAAGGCGATGTTGCGCGGCTACCTGCCGGAAGCCGAGATGCAAAAAATCGTCGAGCAACAACGCGCCGGCTGACCCTCAGCTTTCGCCGCCCTTGGTGGCATGGGTCAGCGGCTTGGCGAAAACCTGCTCAACCGCGTCGGGCGTCCAGTCGAGCCCGAGGAATTCCAGCATGGCATGAATCAGCCCGTGGTCCTGCACATAGTCGTCAAACCGCAGGTGGATCGTGCGGTCTGACGCAGCGTCATAGGCGGCAAAGGCCGCATCACAATCGCGGATCATACCCATCACGACTTGCGGGTTCTGCTTGGTGAAGAACGAGGATTTCGCTACATCCTCAGCCCGACGTGAGTTGAACACGATCTTGGCATTGGGAAAGCGGTTCAGCAGAAAATCCATGATAGCCCACAAACTGGTCATGCGGCACAAAGTTGCGGTTGTAGCGGATCTCTTTGAACCCGGTGACCTGAATGCCGTCATCCGGGGCCAGCACGGTTCTCACGAAATTGCCGATCAGCTCGCTTTCAAACAACACTGGCCGCACTTCACCCGCCCCGTACCACGGGCCATCCGGCACCACAGTCTGCGGCGTCTTGCCGATCTGGCGGGTCGATCGGGCCGCCATGGCCGCGCGGTAGAGGTGATAGAGCACATTGCCATTCTCCCCCCGGATCTGCACGCCTTTGCAGCTGTTCAGCAGGCTTTGCAGCAAGGTCGATCCGCTGCGGCCATAGGTCACGACAAAGACATAGCGCAGCGCCTGCCAATCCGCCTCAATCCCCCGCCGCTTGCGCCCGCCAGCCCGTGCCCGCTGACCGCCCGCCGCCTTCTGACCAGCCCCAGCCCTCGGGCCAGCTAGCGCGGCGTCATGATTTCCGCGCTGCTTGCCCGGCTTCATTTGAGCACCCCGTCCAGCCAGACATCAGGCTGGCCGCTCAGAACATAGGCAAACTCTTCCTCAAGGCTTTCGGCATGTGGCAATGAGGTCCGCCGCCCCGGTTCCAGCCGCATATGATGGATGCCCAGCGACTTCAGCCCGAGATGCGCGCCAAGGGCCGCCCCCATGCTCATCGGCTCATCCGTGCCGCGAAAGTCGCCGGGATCGACCACCTCAATCGTAGCCCGAATGCACAATCGCCGGGTGGCGCGCGGTCACTCCGCAGCCTCGGCCAATGCCGTTGCCTCCAGCTCTGCGGCCTTTTTCTCAACCAATTCAACAATATGGTCGACCATCCCCGCATTGCCCATCGTGTGATCCTGACGGCCAGCCAGATAGACCATCCCCTTGCCCGCCCCACCACCGGTGAAACCGATGTCGGTCATCAGCGCCTCACCCGGCCCATTCACCACACAGCCGATGATCGACAGGCTGAGAGAGGTGGTGATATGCGCCAGCCGATTCTCAAGTTCAGAAACCGTCTTGATCACGTCAAACCCCTGCCGCGCACAGGACGGGCAAGAGATGATCGTGACCCCCCGGTGCCGCAGGCCGAGCGATTTCAGAATCTCAAACCCGACCTTCACCTCTTCCACCGGGTCCGCGGACAGGCTGACGCGGATCGTATCGCCAATCCCCATCCAGAGCAGGTTCCCCAACCCAATCGCCGATTTCACGGTGCCAGACACCAGCCCCCCCGCCTCGGTGATGCCAAGGTGGATTGGAGCATCGGTGACGCCAGCGAGTTGCTGATAGGCCGCCGCTGCCATGAACACGTCCGACGCCTTCACGGAAATCTTGTATTCGTGGAAATCGTTGTCCTCCAACAGCCGGATGTGATCCATGCCGCTTTCGACCATCGCATCCGGGCAAGGCTCGCCGTATTTCTCCAGCAGGTGCTTTTCCAACGACCCGGCATTCACCCCAATGCGGATCGAGCAGCCGTGATCCTTGGCCGCTTGGACCACCTCACGTACCCGCTTCGCATCGCCGATGTTGCCGGGGTTGATGCGCAAACAGGCCGCCCCGGCTTCTGCCGCCTCGATCGCGCGTTTGTAGTGGAAATGGATGTCCGCGACGATCGGCACCGGGCTTTCGGCGCAAATCTCGCGCAGCGCGCGGGTCGATGCCTCATCCGGGGTCGACACCCGCACGATATCAGCCCCGGCCACGGCGCAACGCTGGATCTGTTCAATCGTCGCCTTGACGTCCGTAGTCAGCGTGTTGGTCATGGTCTGCACCGAGATCGGCGCGTCGCCGCCCACCAGCACCTTGCCCACACGGATCTGTCGCGACACGCGCCGGTCGATATTGCGCCAAGGGCGGATCGGGTTGTGGGTCATCGGACATACTCCATCAGGGCTAGGCCCTAGATATGCCAGCCCCGGTCCATCATCAACAGGGTCAGATCAATTGCCCGCAGGGGCCGCTGGCAGAACCGCCGAAGCATCCGCCACATTCACGAAATGGGCGAGGTCTTTGTCGCCCGTCATGTCGGCCACGGTATAGGCTTGGGTCAACGAGTCTGCCGACAGGGACACATTCTTCACCACCTGCGCACCGGGAGCGGCAGGTCCGTAGGTCTGCCCGTTGACCGAGAAGTAGACCGAGCCCGAATTGCCCGACCGCAGTACCGGCGCCTGTTGCAGGGCGGGAACGGTGTACCGCTCCCCCGCATCTAGGATTTTCTCAAACAAAACCGTACCATCCGCCGCCGACACCCGCACCCAAGATGGGCGCACTGCCAGAATTTCCACGCCGGGGGCATTGTCCGCCACAACCTGCACCGCAGGATCGCTGACAACCGAGGCCACCGCCTGATCAATCGCCGAAGACTGATCGTTGGGGATAGTCGGGTTCAGATTGGGATTGATCGCCGCAATCGGGCCGTCACGCGCTGTCAAAACCGGAACCGTCAACGCCTCAGGCCGGAACAACCGGTCCACCGGCAGTCCGTTGGCATCCAGACTGGCGACCTGCTCGGGCACAGCCGGGGCAGAGCGCACCAGTGGCGCATTGCCTTTGACATTGCCCAGCGGGTCAATCTCAGCCACCACAGAGGGTGCCTCATTCACCGGGGCCAGTTGCACGCGCTGCACCTCTTGCAGCACCGACCAGCCGCCATAACCCAACGCACCGATCAGCGCGATCAGCACCGCCACCGAGCCGACGGCGCCCGGTTGCACATGGGCAAATATCCCTTCAGCCCGCGGCACGAAGCTGGCATGGACAAAGGGATCACGGTTTTCCTGCGCCAAGGCACGGTTGCGCGCCGCCGCCATCGACGCGGTCGATGCCGCTGCCGACATACCATGCGCCACTTCGAAATTGGCTTCCTTGCAGAACCGCGCAAAAGTCGCGTCCGGTTCCATGCCCAGATAGCGGGCATAGGACCGTACATACCCCGCGACAAAGCCCTGCGTCTCAAACGCGGTGACATCGGCATTTTCGATGGCGGCGATATAGCTGGCCTTGATCTTCAGGTCGCGCTGCACGTCGAGCAACGATTTGCCCATCGTGGCCCGCTCGCCCCGCATCAAGTCACCCAAACGCAGGTCAAAGTCGTCAAAGCCCTTCGGCTTATCCACTTCCGGCGTAGGTGTGCGGAATTTCCGCCCGATCATGCGCACTGCCCCATGCTTGTCCCGTTCACGTCTGGTCGCGTTAAATTGACGACTCATTAGGGTTCGTATTCCGCAAACCCTAACATAGGGCAAGCCCCTTTGCATATGCAGGACTGTTCAAGCCGAGAGTTCAGCGCGATTCAGCGCACACTGCTTCCACAATGTATCCATCGCCCGTACAAGGTGGTCAATTTGTGCGGCAGAATGCACGGGAGAGGGCGTAAAACGTAGCCGTTCGGTGCCACGCGGCACGGTCGGAAAGTTGATCGGCTGAACGTAAATGCCATATTGCTCCAGCAACATATCCGACATCAATTTGCAATGGATGGGGTTTCCGACATGCACGGGCACAATATGTGAGCCGTGGTCGTCAATCGGCAGACCCAAACCCTTTAACCGCATCTTAAGGATTCGGGCGTTAGTTTGCTGCTGATCGCGCAGGTGCTGCGCGTCCTTCAGGATGCGCACGGAACAGGCCGCACCGGCCGCGATTGTGGGTGGCAAAGAGGTGGTGAAAATGAAGCCCGGCGCATAGGATCGCACCGCATCCACCATCTTCGCACTTGCAGCAATATAGCCGCCGAACACACCGAAAGCCTTGGCCAAAGTGCCGTTGATAATGTCGATCCGATGCATCTGCCCGTCGCGTTCTGCAACCCCGGCGCCACGCGGTCCGTACATGCCCACGGCATGAACCTCATCGATATAGGTCAGCGCACCAAACTCGTCCGCCAGATCGCAAATCGCAGCAATCGGCCCGAAATCACCATCCATCGAATAGATCGATTCGAAGGCGATCAGCTTGGGCGCCGCCGGATCATCCGCCGCCAGCAATTCGCGCAAATGGGCCAGATCATTGTGGCGGAATATCCGCTTGGCCCCGCCGTTCCGCCGCACGCCTTCGATCATCGAGGCATGGTTCAGCGCGTCCGAATAGATGATAAGACCCGGGAATATCTTCGGCAGCGTCGACAAAGTGGCGTCATTCGCCACATAGGCCGAGGTGAACACCAAGGCCGCCTCTTTGTGATGCAGATCGGCAAGCTCTGCCTCAAGCCGTTTGTGGTAAACTGTGGTGCCCGAGATGTTCCGCGTGCCGCCTGAGCCTGCGCCGGCCCCGTCCAACGCCTCATGCATCGCAGCAAGCACTTCAGGATGCTGGCCCATGCCAAGATAATCGTTGCCGCACCAGATCACGATATCGCGCTCGCTGCCGTCGGGATGGTGCCAGGTTGCTTTGGGGAAAGACCCGTTCTGACGCTCTACATCAATGAACTGGCGATAGCGCCCTTCGACATGCAGGCGGTCCAACGCGGCATCGATCGCGGCATCATAGGTCATGTTCGGTATCTCCAACTCATTTCCGCCACCATAGGCGCGGCAGATTGTCTTACGTTGACCTGCATCAAATTCCGTCGCGGCAACACTGGTCATTTTGACGCTGTCCGATCTGGCGATCGGGGCCAGCCCTATTTCCCCGGTGCGACTTCCAACACCACGACACAGGCTTCGCCCCCTTTGCGGGCCGCATCGCAACCTTTTAACGTCGCCTCAGCTGCGGCTGCGGCATCCGGCAGATCCCCCAGCGCCACAACCGAGGCCGCAAGCCCGCTCTGTGTCTGGAAACCTTCCTTCGGCGCCATCGCAATCGCGCTGTAACCACTCTTGCTGGTCACAAACAGGGCCAAGGCCTGCTTGTTGGTCTGCACCAGCCGCAACACCTTCAGATCCGACTCGGTCAGAAAGGGATATACATGCAACGTAATGACCTGACCATTAAGCTTGGCCACTTCCGTCGGCACATCGCTTGCCATGGCAGATCCCGCCAGAACACAGGCCAAACCCAATCCAGTCAGGACACGCATCGCATCACTCCTTCAACATTTTCGCTCCTTTTAAACGATGCCAGCCGCTCTGGACAGTGCCAACCCGCCTGATAGGCTCTGCCCCGCCGATCACAAGGAAGTATACCATGACACTCGACGCCGTTCTTTCGCATATCGACGACACCCTGCCAGAGGCGCTGGACCGCCTGATGGCGCTGCTCCGCATTCCGTCGATTTCGACCGACCCGGCGTACAAGGCCGATTGCGCACGCGCCGCCGATTGGCTGGTCGCCGATCTGGAAAGCCTCGGTTTCACCGCCTCTGCCCGCCCGACCCCCGGCCATCCGATGGTGGTGGCCCATGGCGGTGAGGGTGACAAACACCTGTTGTTCTACGGTCACTACGACGTGCAACCCGTTGATCCGCTGTCGCTTTGGCACCACGATCCCTTTGATCCGATGCTTGAGGATACGCCCAAGGGCAAGGTCATCCGCGCCCGTGGGGCATCTGATGACAAGGGTCAGTTGATGACCTTTATTGAGGCGTGCCGCGCGTGGAAGGCCATCAACGGCACCCTGCCCGCCAAGCTGACGGTGTTCTTTGAGGGGGAAGAGGAATCCGGCTCCCCCTCCATGATCCCCTTCCTGCAAGAGAACGCCGCCGACCTGAAGGCCGACATCGCGCTGATTTGCGACACCGGCTTGTTTGAGGGCGTGACCCCCGCCATCATCACCATGCTGCGCGGGTTGCTGGGTGAGGAACTGACCATCCGCGCCGCCAAACGTGACCTGCATTCCGGCATGTATGGCGGGTTGGCGCAAAACCCGATCCACATCCTGACCCGCATCCTAGCAGGTTTGCACGATGACAATGGCCGCGTTCAGGTGCCCGGCTTCTATGACGGGGTCACCGAACTATCCGACGATCTGCGCGCCCAATGGCAAAACCTGTCCTTTGACCACGCCCGCTATCTCGGCGACGTCGGTCTTTCGGTGCCCGCTGGCGAACAAGATCGTACCCCGCTGGAGAAGATCTGGGCGCGTCCCACGGCAGAGGTCAACGGCATCTGGGGCGGCTATACCGGCGACGGCTTTAAAACTGTCCTGCCGGGTGAGGCACATGCCAAGGTCAGCTTCCGCCTCGTCGGCAGCCAAGACCCCCACAAACTGCGGGATTCGTTCCGCGCTTGGGTACAGTCCCAATTGCCCGCCGATTGCACGGTGGAGTTCAAAGGCCACGGCAACAGCCCTGCCTCTGTCATGCAAATCGGCGATGGAATGTTTGAACTCGCCCGCAACAGCCTGACCGAGGAATGGGGCAAATCAGCCGCCTATATCGGGGCTGGCGGTTCAATCCCGGTGGCGGGATATTTCAAGACCTATCTCGACATGGATGCGATTCTGATGGGATTTGGCCGTGACGATGACCAGATCCACTCTCCGAATGAGAAATACGACCTCGAAAGCTTCCACAAGGGCATCCGGTCTTGGGCGCGCATCCTGGCGAAACTGGCATGATGATCCGCGACGCCTCTTCCGATGACCGCGCCGCTTGGGACGTGCTTTGGCAGGCATATCTGGCCTACTACAAAACCGACCTGACCCAAGCCACCACCGATCACACTTGGGCCCGGCTGATGGACCCGGCCAGCCCGATGAAAATGCGGCTGGCCGTGGACGGCGACCGCGTGTTGGGCTTTGCCATCCACCAGAACCACCCCTCCACCTGGGTGATCGGCGACGACTGCTATCTGGAGGATCTTTTCGTTGATTCCACCGCGCGGGGCCAAGGCATAGGTCGCGCGTTGATAGAGGATCTGATGACGCTCGCGCGCGCCCGGGGCTGGAACCGCCTCTACTGGCACACGGATGAAGGCAACACGACCGCCCGGAAGCTGTATGACAGCATCACACCGCCCGACGGCCATATCCGCTACCGCAAGAGCCTGAAATGAAAACGGGGGCCCGAAGGCCCCCGCTTTACCCAATTGACGGTGCAGTTCAGCCGGCGACCATCGTATCGATGGCCAGTGCCGTGCCTTTCTTCTCCCAAGTCAGCGTCACCTTCTCACCGACCTTGAAATCGGTAAGCTTGAAGCCGGCCGGCAGTTCGTAGACCTTGCCATCGCTCATGGTCACGGTCATTGCCTTGGCATCAATCGCCTTGATCGTGCCAATCGCTTGCATCGAAGCGGCGAATGCTGAGGAACCAAGCATGACAGCTGCGGTCATCAGCAGGGCAGAAGCAAATTTCGAGCGCATTTCAGTCTCCGTTCAAGCCTGCACAACATTGTGTGGGTAGGCCCATCTTCACCTGATCGTCTTGGCGTGTCGCGTCGGTGGTTTGATCCACCCGGCATGTCCCGATCCGGTAAGCATGGCATAGACCTGAACTTTGTATCGCGATAGCCCCCCACACAAGTGTTTGATCTGGTGTGTTTTTCCGTGCGCGAGTTGCAGATTTCCTTCGGCCATGTTCTGCCGATACCCTCTGCCACCGATCACATCTTCGCGCGGTCCTGACCTGCATCAAACATGAAAAAACAGGGGCCTTGCGACCCCTGTTTCATCACCGACAAAAGGTTTGCCTCAGTTCGACAGAGAGAAGCTTTGCACAACCCGCGCGCCGCCAGCCTGCGCCCATTCGACCTTGATAACCCGCGACTGCTCTACCTGGTGCAGGTCCGCAGCGGCGGGCATCTGATAGGTAATCCCATCCCACAGGGTCACGGTCTTGGCGGGCACGTTGACCGAGCGGATGAAACCGGTGTCGGTCGAGGTGTCGTTCTGCGAAGCCATAGCGACACCCGACAAGCCAAGCGTTGCAACGATGATGAGGGCGGAAGCAAATTTCGTACGCATGATAGTCTCCATTTCGACCCGATTCATTCGGGCCATCTATACGCAAACATCCTGGCTGGTCGTGTTGGCAGTCCCACTGCCCGGCGCGCCATTGTCTGCGTTGAAAGTGAAATAGGGACCATCTTCCGGGGGTTAAACCCCGCCCGGAACATCTCAAATACCCTCGGCAGTGACCCGCCCAAATCGTTGATTTTACACGGCAAATCCTTGCCAATCCGCAAAACTCGCGCGGATGTGAGCGACGGAAATCTGAACCGCTCTCAAGCCCGCCCCGCCAGTACCCCCATCCGCACCAATTTGGCGATCAACAGCAGCCAAGGGGCGGCATGCAGGGCCAGATCGAACATGTCGATCGGCTTGACCAAGGTTCCCCCGGCCAGCATTTTCAGCTTTTCCCAGATATGTGGTTCAGGCAGAAATGGGGCGAGGCCCAGCGTCAGCGCCGCGATCACCAAAAGATTCAGCGGCAGTTGGTCGAGATAGGTCATAAGTCCTCCAGCAGATTTGCCGTAGGCTATAACATATTCCAATTTAAGTATATGTGGTGAAATGGCGCGGTGGACGGGGCTCGAACCCGCGACCCCCGGCGTGACAGGCCGGTACTCTAACCAACTGAGCTACCACCGCGCGATATGTCACTACACCCCGAGGGGTGCTTCACGTTCGGGCGGGCGGGCAGCTGGCGCGGTGGACGGGGCTCGAACCCGCGACCCCCGGCGTGACAGGCCGGTACTCTAACCAACTGAGCTACCACCGCCATGCTGCCCGGGCCCGCCCGAACGTGAGGGGGTATTACGCAAGGGGTCAGGCGCCGTCAAGCGCCCATACCGAAGATTTTGTCTGGTTTGATGACAGGTTGAAAGAAAGGCTGTCAGGTGATCAGAAAGTCAGTCAAATCCACGTCGGCCGCGTGCCAGTTATCGACGACGATTGTGCCCTTGTTGCCGAAATGCAAGGTGACGCCGCTGTTCGTTTCTTCCACGGTCATGATGTCGTACATCTTTTGCGTCAGCACGATCTGGTCATCCGCCTTGCCGCCCGTATCGGTGAAGTCCATGATACGGTCGCGCCCGTCGCCGGCGACGAACACGAATTGGTCTGGCCCGGCCTGGCCGAACAACTTGTCGTTTCCGGTTGACCCACCGATGACATCAGCACCGCCGCCGCCCTTGATCGTGTCTTTGCCAAACCCACCGATCAGAACGTCGCCGACCTTCGATCCGATCACGAGGTCATCCTTGCTCAGCAATTGCAGCACGGCTGCAGAAAGCCCCCCAAAACTGTAGATCTGAAACAATTCGGCGGCTTTGAAGTTGAAATTCGTCACCGTCTCCAGGGTGGCATCGGCCCCGGTGAAGATTCTTAACCCGGTAAACGTACCGCCGATGATCCCGCCCTGCGAATATTGCAGATTGGAGCCGGTAAAGGTGAAACCATCGCCTTCATTGTCGACCAGCGTCACCATCGTTTTTGCGGCCACCACCACTTGCAGGGCATTGCCGTCGACGATGTCACCGATCGCGCCATATTCACCCAGAATTGCATTAATCCTGACCTTGGCCATCTCTTTCCCCTTTGTTGCTGAGCTCATTCCCAACAGGCACAGGGTCTCACAGGGCACAGAGTTGGTCAACGACGGCGAAGGGGCCGTGCCTCTATCGCTGCGCCCCCTCCAATGTCGCCCCGGTTAGGGAAAAACGACCGACAGTCTTGCTGGGCCAGAGTATGGTAACGGGTCTTGCCAGCGGTGATCGTCGTAGCGGAACAGGTCAGGCGGGGTAACTGTCGGTTTCAACGTGTCGAAATCCGGAATAGAGAGGGGGTCGCGGCATTTCGGCTGGGCCTCAAAGTGTACCATGCCGACCCAAACCAAGACCTCCTGCTGAGCAACGGTTGCCGCCTTGGTGGAAATGGGCGGCAACCATTGGATCAATGCTCTGGGGCCGGAATGAACTCTTGGTCGTCGCCCGGTGGCAATTGGAACCGTCCATGCCGCCAATCGCCCGCGCGCCACGCCTCTTTGGCCGCATCGATCCGCTCTTTGGAACTGGCGACAAAGTTCCACCAGATATGCCGTGGCCCGTCCATCGTGGCACCGCCCAGCAGCATCACCCGCGCGCCCTGCCCGCCCGCCTTGACGGACATCCTGTCGCCGGGACGGAACACCAACATCCGCCCCGCCTCATACACCTGCCCCGCCACCGAGACCTCACCCGTCAGCACATAGACGCCACGGTCCTCATGGTCATCCGGCAATGGCAGCACCGCGCCCGCCGCCAGAACCGCATCGGCGTAGAGCGTCTCGGACGGCGTCTCGACCGACGCACGCTCTCCCCAACCATGGCCGAGGATCAGCCGCACTTGCTTGCCCTCGCCCTCCAGCAGCGGCAACGCCCCTGCCCCTGCGTTCACAAAGCCCGCGGCATCATCTTCTCGGTCCTTGGGCAGCGCCAGCCAGGTCTGCAGGCCGAGCAGGCTCTGCGGGCCTGGCGGGCCGTCCATACGCTCGGAATGGGTGATGCCCTGCCCCGCCGTCATCAGGTTGACCTCGCCCGGCGCAATCCACGCATCGGTGCCCAGACTGTCGCGGTGATGGATGCGCCCCTTCATCAGGTAGGTGACGGTGGCCAAGCCGATATGCGGATGCGGCCGCACATCGACGCCCTTGCCGGTCAGAAACTCAGCCGGGCCCATCTGGTCAAAGAAGATGAACGGCCCCACCATCTGCCGCTGCGCGCGAGGGCAACGCGCGCCGCACCTCGAACCCGCCCAGATCGCGGGCGCGCGGCACGATGACCGCCTCAATCGCGTCCACTTCGTCGCCCATCGGGATAGACGGGTCCAGTGCGGGGTTCCAGCTCATGTCGGCCTCCTTGGTTGCCAGTAACATAGGACAAATGGCCAAGGGGGCTACTCGCGTTTTTGCACAGTGCTTGTGCCAAGAGCTGCGCCAGCTAGGCCGTTGCCTCCATTCTATGTCTGGCCCGGCAAGCTAGTTGGAGCTTTGATCGCGATGGAAGACCACTGGAAACATGGTCGAAGCTTCTAGTTTTAGTTGGTTTGCAGGCTTGCCGCGTCACACCGCCTCAAACGCGATCCCCCGGCGCATGAACTGGGTCGATTTGCTAGATACGTTGACCGGGTCGCCGGTGGTCAGGTATCTGGACACCGTACCTGTACCCAAAAACTCCGGCCGACGTTGCAGATAGTCAGCCAGGCTTTCGGCAACCAGATTGGCCTGCGAATAGACCTTCACCTCAGGGCCGAGCGCCTCCTGAAATGCCTTTGCCATCAAGGGGTAATGGGTGCAGCCCAGCACGGCGGCCTCGGGATGCGGCATCCGGCGTTTCAGCGCCTCAACATGGGACCGTACCAGAGCTTCGGCCAGAATTTCGTCGCCCTGTTCGATGGCATCGACCACGCCGCCGCAGGGCTGGGCCTCGACATCCACACCGATCGCGCGGAAGGCCAGTTCGCGCTGGAAGGCACGGCTGGCGACGGTGGCGGGGGTCGCAAACAGGGCGACATGCTGCAAGGCGACCTCACGCGGGGGGGAGTTGTCGCCCCATTGCCGTTCGGTCAGCGCCTCGATCAGGGGCACGAACACGCCCAGGACCCGCTTGTTCGGCGGCACCCAGGTTTCCTGCATCCGCTTCAGCGCAGCGGCAGAGGCGGTGTTGCAGGCGAGGATCACCAGATCGCAGCCCTCATCCCACAACCGTTCGACCGCAGCGCAGGTCAGGTTGAAGATGTCGTCATGGGTTCTGCACGCCATAGGGCGCGTGGGCATTGTCGCCGAAATAGACAAAGGGCACCTCTGGCAGGCGCTTTTGCAGCGCGTCCAGCACCGTCAACCCGCCGATTCCGCTGTCAAACACGCCAACTGCCATGATTTGCCCCTTGGTTTTCACCCAGAATAGGCAAAAGGCGGGGCAAGGGGAAGGCTGCGGTAGACAGAGGCCCAAGTTTCGGTGTTATAGATGCGATGCATTGCGGTGGGGGGCATTATGGTCGACTGGGACAAGCTGCGGATATTTCATGCGGTGGCCGACAAGGGCTCACTTACCCATGCCGGTGAAGTGCTGCATTTGAGCCAGTCTGCCGTCAGCCGTCAGATCCGCGCGCTGGAGGAAAGCCTGTCGGTCACGCTGTTTCACCGCCATGCCCGCGGGCTGATTCTGACCGAGCAGGGCGAGTTGCTGTTTGACGCCACCAGCCAGATGGCCCGCCGCCTAGACGCCGCCGCCGCCCGCATCCGCGACAGTGAGGATGAGGTGTTTGGTGAGTTGCGCGTGACCACCACGACCGGCTTTGGCACGCTGTGGCTCGCCCCGCGTCTGGCGAAACTTTATGCTAAATTTCCGGCACTTAAGATCGATCTGATGCTGGAAGAACGCGTTCTGGATCTGCCGATGCGTGAGGCGGATGTGGCCATTCGCATGAAGGAGCCGACCCAGGCCGATCTGATCCGCAAGCGGTTGATGAACATCCGGATGCGGCTTTATGCGACGCCGACCTATCTGGCAGAGCATGGCACGCCGAAGAACATGGACGAATTTGCCAGCCACCGCCTGATAAGCCAGCACGCCGGAACCGCCCAGGTTGCTGCGGGCGCCTTGCTGGTGGCGGAGTTGATGAGCCATGACATCCCCTCAACCCTGACGGTCAACAACTACTTTGGCGTGTTGCAGGGCGTGCTGAACCACCTCGGGATCGGGGTGCTGCCGGACTATATCACCGAGGACAGCCCGGACCTTGTGCGTGTTCTGCCTGACGTCGAAAGCGGCGAAGTGCCTGTATTTCTTGCATATCCTGAGGAATTAAGGCATTCTAAGCGGGTTGCGGCATTTAGGGATTTCGTCACCGACGAAATCATGACCTACAGAAAACGTCAGCAGGACGCCGACTGACCCGAACCGCTATGCAGAATCTGCATAGCGGCATTGTTGCATTCACGCCCTATTTGTGTTGCCGCTAACGGATTGCCCCCCTATATGCCCTTTTGAGGCGGTAATTTGAGTTCGCTCTTGCCGCTTCATACCTCCCTGTTGGACTTGGCCGAGCGAAAGCTCGGCCTTTTTTTTGCCCTGAACAGAAGGGGTTAACGAAATATGACCAATCTTCTTTTGATCTTCATTGCATCTTCTTTTCATACAGACGCCGAACGCGGTCAGATCGCATCCCGACGCAGGCGCAAGAAGGTCGCATCGGCAGCAGAAGCCGCGAGGGAGATGGCTCGGTCATAGGCGTCGCGGGCGGCTGCGGGGTCGCCTGCGCGGGCAAGGTACTCGGCGCGGGCGGCGTGGAACGGCTGGTAGTCTGGCAAGACCGGGGCCAGTCGGGACAACATATCCAAGGCCGATTGCAGCGCCCCGGTTTCCGCCAGTGCGACGGCGCGGTTCAACTGCACCACGGGCGTCGGCTCCATCCGGTAGAGGCTGTCATAGAGCAGCAGGATCTGGGGCCAGTCGGGGGCGCTGCCTTGGACATGGCAGGCGGCAATCGCGGCCTTGATCTGGTAGGGGCCGGGCAGATGGCGGGCCATCGCGGTGTCGATCAGGGCCAGACCCTCGGCAATCGCCGCGTGGTCCCAGAGCGTGCGGTTCTGGTCGGACAGGGCGACCGTGGTCCCTGCCCCATCGGTGCGGGCCGCGCGGCGGGCGTGGGTTATCAGCATCAGGGCCAGACAGCCCTCTACCTCAGCCTCACCGGGGCGCAGGGTCTGGATCAGGCGGGCGAGGAAGATCGCCTCGGCACACAGGTCGCGCGGTTCGGCGGGCCCGGCGGTATAGCCTGCATTGAAGATCAGGTAGATCACCGCCAGCACCGATTGCAGACGATCGGCCCAGTCTTCGGGACCGGGGATGACAAAGGGGATGCCCGCCTCAGCGATGCGGGATTTGGCGCGGGTCAGGCGCTGCGCCATCGTGGCATCCTGATCCAGAAAGGCGCGGGCGATTTCGGCGGTGGACAGGCCCGCGATGGTACGCAGCGTCAGGGCGACCCGGCTTTTGGCGTCAAGCGCGGGATGGCAGCAGGTGAAGATCAGGCGCAGACGTTCGTCCGGGATCGCCTCGGGGTCGTCCCCGGCCTCATCGCGGGCCAGAACGGTCAGGGCAGCCGTGTTGCGGGCATCACTGGCGGCGCGGCGCAGGCGGTCGATGGCCTTGCGAAACGCCACGCGGATCAACCAGGCTTCGGGTCGGTGCGGCACCTCCTGCCCCCAATGGATAAGGGCCGAGGCGGCGGCATCTTGCAGCGCATCCTCGGCCAGTTGAAAGTCACCCACACGCGAGATCAGCGCGGCGAGGATGCGCCCGCGGTCGGCCTGCAGGGTGTGGGCCAGACAGACTGCGGGCGCCGCTTCCATCAGGACTTGCTCATCAGGTGTAGTCCATCACCGGGCGGACCTCGATCGTGCCATAGGCGGCGGTCGGGATCTTGGCGGCCCATTTGATTGCGGCGTCCAGATCGGGGGCTTCGATCAGATAGTAGCCGCCGAGATGTTCCTTGGTTTCGGCAAAGGGGCCGTCCATGGTTTCGGTCTTGCCACCACGCACCCGGACCGAAGTGGCGGTTTCGACGGGTTTCAGCCCATCGCCTGCGATGAAGGCCCCCTGCGCCTTCAAATCGGCGGTGAAGGCGTTGTACCCCTCCATCATCGCGCCGAATTCGGGCGTGCCGTATTGCGGTTGATTGGCGGGGGCGGCGTAGATCAGGGCGAGATATTGCATGATATGTCCTTTCGGGGTTGGGGGTCAGGCGAAGTGTTGCAGCAGAATTACGACGACCAGAACGAGCTGAACACCGGTGGTGGCCACGGCGCCCGCGATACGCAGTGGATGGGCCGGAGCGGTGACGTTGATGCCAAAGGGATGGATCAGCCGGGCTGCGACCAGCACCAAGCCGAGGATGTTCAGCATCAGCGACCCTGCCCCGCCAGCCTCTGCCACTAGCATCAGGATAAGGGCCATCGGCACGTTTTCGACGAAATTCATCTGGCGGCGGGTAGCCTCCAGCAGGTGGTCATCACCCCGGTCGCCAAGGGCAATGGTGGTCTTGCCCCGGGCGCGGATGACCAATTGGGTCAGCACGATCAGGATTATGGTCAGCACGGCGGCATAGGGTGCGGTCACGGCGAAGGTCATTTTGGCCTCTTTCTGGCTGGGGTCTGCATCAAGGACGCAGGCTAGGACGGAAATTCGACAGGGCGGCAAAATATTTTTTCGATTTCTGGCGGGGATTGCCGTGGCCCGCGGGCTGAAAGCGGCCGCCGGGGCTTGGGAATTATCTTGTTTGAACAAATGGGGTTAGGGGGTGGGTGGCCGGTTTCCGGCCCTGCCCGGATGCGGTATCTGGCAAAAATCCGCCTATTTTACAGACACTTGGGAACCTTTTCATAGCCGGGGTCGATGAAACTTTTCTGTCCCCCCGACGTTATTACCCCATGACGCCACCAAGGCGCATTGATCGAAAGGATACCAATATGACCCGTGTAACCAAGTTTCTGGCCGCCTCTTCCGTAATCGCCCTGATGGCCGTTCCGGCCTTTGCTGACACCATGATCGGTGGCGACGCTGGTCTGGGGGCGACGCTGCATGCCACGACCGGTGCTGGCGCGAATGTGACGGCTGGGGCGGATGCCGCAACTGGCACCACCATCAAGACCGATGGCAATGGCGTGAAAGTCACCTCTTCGGGCACGACTGAGGCTGGCGTGGCGGCGACCGTGGACACCAATGGCGACGGCAAGATCGACGCGTTGGATGAAGCGACGGCAATGACCGAAATGGACGCCAATGCCGAAGCCCATGCCGCGATTGTTGGCCATGGTGTGTGGGACAAGGACGGCATGATGCTGGGCAAGGTCGAAGTCGGTCTCGATGACCGAAGAGGGCAAACTGCGTCTGATCGTGGCGCTGGATGAGAAGGTGGTTTCCGAGATCCGCAGCTTCTCGGTCGATCTGGATGCGGATGCCAAGCTGGACGGCGATGTCAAACTGGGCTGGACTGAGGCCGAGTTGATGACCGCCTTGGCCGCTGACGTGGCCGCCAAGGGCTGAACGCCTTAGCGATTTGCGATGAACTGGGGCCCCGCTGGAAACGGCGGGGCCTTTGGCCTTTTCCTTGGCCCCGACTTCTAATATGACCCCGCGCAGGACAGTTGTTGTGAGGGCTTAGGCATGGCAGACCCCGTTATCACCCCGGAACTGGTCGCCTCGCATGGGCTGAAGCCGGACGAATACCAGCGGCTGCTGGAGATCGTCGGACGGGAGCCGAGTTATACCGAGTTGGGCATCTTTTCGGCGATGTGGAACGAGCATTGTTCCTACAAATCGTCGAAGAAATGGCTGCGCACGCTGCCGACCACCGGGCCGCAGGTGATTTGCGGGCCGGGCGAGAATGCCGGCGTGGTCGATATCGGCGACGGTCAGGCGGTGATCTTCAAGATGGAGAGCCACAACCACCCGTCGTATATCGAGCCCTATCAGGGCGCTGCGACCGGGGTTGGCGGCATTCTGCGCGACGTCTTCACCATGGGCGCGCGGCCGATTGCGGCGATGAATGCGCTGTAGTTTCGGCGTGCCGACGCATCCCAAGACCGCCCATCTGGTCAAGGGCGTGGTCGAGGGTGTCGGCGGCTATGGCAACGCCTTTGGCGTGCCGACGGTCGGCGGCGAGGTGCGGTTTCACAAGTCGTACAACGGCAACTGTCTGGTCAATGCCTTTGCGGCGGGTCTGGCGGATAGCGACAAGATTTTCTACTCGGTCGCGTCGGGTGTGGGGATGCCGGTGGTGTATCTCGGGGCCAAGACCGGCCGTGACGGGGTTGGCGGGGCCACGATGGCCTCGGCCGAGTTCGACGACACCATCGAGGAAAAGCGCCCGACGGTGCAGGTCGGCGACCCCTTCACCGAAAAGCGGCTGCTGGAGGCCTGTCTGGAGCTGATGGCGTCGGGTGCCGTGATTTCCATTCAGGACATGGGGGCCGCGGGTCTGACCTGTTCGGCGGTCGAGATGGGCGACAAGGGCGGTCTGGGGATCAAGCTGCAACTGGACGACGTGCCGCAGCGCGAGACCCACATGACGGCCTATGAGATGATGCTGTCGGAGTCCCAGGAGCGGATGCTGATGGTGCTGAAGCCCGAGATGGAGGCCGAGGCGCGGGCGATTTTCGTGAAATGGGATCTGGATTTCGCCATTGTCGGCGAGACGATTGCCGAGGACCGCTTCCTGATCCTGCATGGCAATGAGGTGAAGGCCGATCTGCCGCTGTCCAAGCTGTCGTCCTCGAGCGCGCCGGAATATGACCGGCCTTGGGTGGAAACGCCGGCGGCGGCGCCTTTGGGCGACGGTGCCGGCGATTGGCGCGATTGAGGCGTTGTCGGTGCTGATCACCTCGCCCAGCTATGCCCACAAGGCCTGGGTCTGGGAGCAGTATGACAGCCAGGTTGGCGCCGATACGGTGCGTGCGCCGGGCATGGGGGCGGGTGTGGTGCGGGTGCATGGCACGGGCAAGGCGCTGGCCTTCACCTCCGACGTGACGCCGCGCTATGTGAAGGCGAACCCGTTTGAGGGCGGCAAGCAGGCGGTGGCCGAAGCTTATCGCAATCTGGTAAGTGTGGGCGCCAAGCCTTTGGCCACGACCGACAATCTGAATTTCGGCAACCCCGAAAAGCCCGAGATCATGGGGCAGTTGGTGGGGGCGCTGAAGGGCATCGGGGCGGCCTGCATCGCGCTGGACATGCCCATCGTGTCGGGCAACGTGTCGCTGTACAACGAGACGGATGGCAAGGGCATCCTGCCGACGCCGACGATTGGCGCGGTGGGGATTCTGGCCACGCTGGACGAGATGATCGCGGGTCTGCCCAAGTGAGGGCGATGTGGCGGTGCTGATCGGCGCGACCGCGGGCCATCTGGGCCAATCGGCCCTGCTGGCCGAGGCGTTCGGGATGGAGGCGGGCGATGCGCCGCCGGTCGATCTGGCGGCTGAGCGCAAGCATGGCGATTTCATCCGGGCCAACCGGCGAGTCGTTCCGCGCCTGCACCGACCTGTCGGATGGCGGGCTGGCACTGGCGGCGTTCGAGATGGCCGAGGGTGCCAGGCTGGGTGTGGTGCTGGACAGCGGGCGACATCCCGACGCTGTATGGTGAGGATCAGGCGCGGTATCTGGTGGCTTGCGGCCTCAGCTGAGGCGACCAAACTGCTGGCGCGGGCGGCAGAAGCCGGGGTTCCGGCGGCGCGGGTCGGCACGTTTGGCGGGTCGGTCGTGCGGTTTGGCGGCGACGAAGCGCCGCTGTCGGCACTGTCGGCCAGCTATCGCGGGGCCTTTGCGCGGGCCGTTGAATAAGCCCGCTCTTGCGGCGTTGGCCCATTTGAACGGGGCCGGAAAGATACTGTCATGACCACATTCGCCGATCTCGGCCTGTCGCCCAAGCTGTTGAAAGCCTTGGAAAAAACCAACTTGCAAACACCCACCCCGATTTAGGTGGAATCCATCCCGCAGATCATGAAAGGCCGCGATCTGATGGGCCTTGCGCAAACCGGCACCGGCAAGACGGCGGCCTTCGGCCTGCCGCTTCTGCACCGCCTTTTGGACATCGGCCACCCGCCGGGACCAAAGAACGTGCGCGCCCTGATCCTTGCCCCCACGCGGGAACTTGTAACGCAAATATCTGATAACCTTACCATTTTCACTAAAGGCACCGCCGTCAAAGTGCTTACCGTGGTGGGCGGTGCGTCGCTCAACCGGCAGGCGATGGCCCTTGCCCGCGGCTGCGACGTCCTCGTCGCCACCCCCGGTCGGGTCCATTGATCTTCTGGAACGCGGCGATGTCTCGCTTCAGGCCACCGGTTATCTGGTTCTGGACGAGGCTGACCACATGCTCGACATGGGTTTCATCCATGCCCTGCGCAAGATCGCCAAGCATATTCCCGTGAAAAGACAAACACTTCTGTTCTCGGCCACCATGCCAAAGGACATCGAGGAAATCGCCGGAACCTATCTCCGCGATCCCGTCCGCGTGCAGGTTGCGCCCCCCGGCAAGCCGGTGGAAAAGATCGTCCAAGGCGTGCATTTCATCCCGAATGGCGACAAGGCCAAACTGCTGGAAGACTACCTGAAAAAGCATCCCGGCGAACAGGCACTGGTCTTTGGCCGCACCAAGCATGGCTCGGAAAAGCTGTGCAAGCTGTTGGCAACATGGGGTTTTACCGTTGG
>CAWAEL010000010.1:0-192498 GCA_963781185.1 uncultured Alphaproteobacteria bacterium | reverse complement strand
CGATCTTGCGATACGACCCGTCGCCATAGCCGATCAGCAACGCCGGTCTGCAATGACTGAATGACCAGCGTGCCGATGATCGCGCCATAGATCGTACCGACCCCACCGGCGAGCGATGTGCCACCAATCACGGCAGAGGCGATCACGTACAGCTCCTCCAAATCGCCCAGCGCGTTGGTGGCCGACGTCAGACGCGCCGACGCAACAACCGCTGCCAACCCCGCCAACAACCCCATCAGCGAGAATATCTTGACCGTCATCCACTTGGTATCAATCCCCGACAGCGCCGCCGCTTCCGGGTTGCCACCGATGGCAAACACATAGCGACCAAACCGGGTGCGCGTCATCAGGATGGTCATCAGAATGCCCACGCCAGCAAGGATCAGAACCGGAATGGCGAAACCGTGGCTGATGAACAGCGTCGACGGATCGGCGGTGATGTTGTTCTTCGTCGCATAGGCCTTCACGATGCCGATGGGCCACGGATAGGCGTTGACGATCAGAACCGACCCCAGCAGCACACCGCAAGTGATGGCCGCCACGGTAACCTCAGCCCACATCGGGCGCAGGGCAAACTCATGCTTCTGGCGCGATATCCGGCCCCGGTACATGATCCACAGAATGGCCGCGACGCCCAGAATGCCGACGATCCAGCTGCCCGTCGACCCGACAGCACCATAAGGCCCGCCGCCCAGCAGCGCGAATGTGGCATCCACCGGCGCGATGGTCTTGCCATCCGCCACCAGAAACGCCGCGCCGCGCCAGATCAACATGCCACCCAGCGTGACGATGAACGACGGAATGGCCCGGTAGGCGATCAGCCAGCCATGAAACGCACCGATGATGGCCCCGACGATAACGCCGGCAATCACCGTGATAACCCAGATCATCGGATGCCCAAGGCCGAGGTATTGCGGCAGGATATTGACCTGCAACACCCCCATCATCATGGCGGTAACGCCGACCATGGACCCGACCGACAGATCAATATTGCGGGTGACGATGACCAGCACCATGCCCGTCGCCATGATCCCGATCAAAGATGTCTGCACCGACAGGTTCCACAGGTTGCGAGGCGTTAGAAACGCGCCAAAATCATTAAAAAACACGCCATAGAAATGAAATCCCAAGCCAGATCAACATCAACGCGCCAAGCATACCCAACAGGCGGGTATCAATTTCGGTTGCGCGCGAGAAACCGGCCAATCGGACCCATATTTACGGTTTGGCGCAGGGGAATCGTTTGTAACAGTCGAGGTATCTTGGGGCATATCCTGGTCCAACGCTGCGGAATGTGGGTGGAAACAGGCGGCAATGGCGCAAGCGCATTGGCCAACCATCTGAAATCATATGCACTGGGCAAATCGAATGATCTGCAGAACGAAAGGTAGAGTGCGGCGCCCGTCTCTTTGGCGGGCGCCGCCACATGTCAGGCTTAGTTACTGGCAGGCTGGAACGCCGTCCATTGCACCTTCGCAGGCCTGCTCTTTCGAGATATGGCCCGCGTTGATGGCAACGTCGAGGTTGTCCTTGGTGATCAGGTGTCGGCGACAGAAGGATTGCGTTCATCTCAACACCTTTTCACCGCCGTTGAACATCGATGCACCCGGAACCTCGTTCATCGCGGCGCCGCCAGCCAAAGCAGCAGCGATTTCGCCAGCAGCCTTGCCCAGATGGCGCGAGCTGCCTTCCAGACCGAAACCGTCTGGCTGTGCCGCGTGCCACCCGGTTGATCGCCGCCAGGTCACCGTCCTGGCCACCGACCGGAATGACAAGACCCTGTGCCGCCAATGCCGCAACCACACCGCCCGCCATGCCGTCGTTTTGCAGACAGCACCGCGTCAACGTCGTTGTTGTTGGCCGTCAGGATCTGCTCCATGTTCTTCTGGGCATTTTCCGGCTTCCAGCTGTCCGAGAAAGCTTCGCCGACGATCTTGATCGTGCCTGCCGACAGCGTCACCGATGACCTCCTTCATGCCTTCAAGAAGAAATGCGGCATTCGGATCACCGGGATCGCCCTTGATGATGGCATAGTTGCCTTCGGGTGCGACGGCCGAAACTGTTTCCGCGATGATCCTGCCGACGCCCTTGTTGTCAAACGTCAGATAGAAGGTGCGCGCATCTTCGATCAGACGGTCGTAGCCGATGACCGGAATGCCTTCGGCTGCGGCGTTTTCGATGGCCGGACCGATGGCGTCCTTGTCCCAGGCGTTGATGATCAGCGCATTGGCGCCCTGTGCGATCAGCGCTTCGATGTCGGTCAACTGCTTTGCCGAGGATGACTGCGCGTCAGCCGAAATATACTTGTCGCCAGCCGCCTCGATCGCCGCCTTCATAGCCGCTTCGTCGATCTTCCAGCGCTCTTCCTGGAACGATGCCCAAGACACACCGATCTTCTTGCCTTCAGCCAAGCTGCGGTCGAAAGACCAGTTGCCGTGATGACAGCGGCCAAAAGTACCTTACGCATTATATCCTCCCTATGGATGTGGCCAGCGTATGACCAGTCCGACAGATTCGCCAGACCAGTCGAAGTGCCGCGAATAAATTCAGTTGTCAAAATAAAAGTGATGGATCATGCTTGGCGCGCTACCGAATTACGACGAAATCTCGCCGCATTGAGACGAAACCCCTTCGCCCACCTGCAAAATGAGTGCTTTCCTTTGGAGCGTGAACGAACCCGTCAACTGCATGCCGCCGTCCCACCCCAGGGCCGCCCAGGCTGCGGCCCGCTGATCGCGCCCTGTCTGATTCGCTGCGGCCCATGCGGCAGCAGGTGTTTGACCGGGTCCGCGCCTCGGGGCTGATCTCACGCGCGCAGGTCGCCAAGGACCTGGGTGTCAGCCCGGCCTCAGTCACCGCCGTCACCGCCGAACTGCTGGACGACGGCCTGATCACCGAGGTAGCGCTTCCCCGCGAAGGCGACCTTGGCCGCGGCCGCCCGGCCGTCGCCCTGGGCGTGCGCGGCGCTGCCCATCTGGTCGCCGGCATGAAACTGTCCGACCGCGAACACACCGCCGTCATCACCGATTTTGCCGGCCGCAAACTGGCGAGGAGTCGATCACCCGCGATACCCAGGCCACCTCGCTGGCCGAAATGCTGGATGCGGTCACCCACTGCTGGACCGGGTCTGCCAAAAGGCTGTCACCGCGCCGCAGGCTGTCGGGCGTGGGCATCGGCCTGCCCGGCTTTGTGGACCATGTCGAGGGGATGGTGCTGTGGTCCTCGGTCCTGACCGACCGCGCTGCCCTCGCCGCCGCCGTGCAGGACCGCCTTGGCCTGCCCGTGTCCATCGACAACGACGCCAATCTGGTCGCCCTGGCCGAACTGTGGTTCGGCACCGGGCGCGGCCTGCCCGATTTTGCCGTGGTCACCATCGAACACGGGCTGGGCATGGGCTTTGTGATGAACCACCACATCTATCGCGGCGCGCAGCGTCTGGGGATGGAACTTGGGCCATACCAAGGTGCAGCTTGACGGCGCGCTCTGCCGCTGCGGCCAGCGCGGCTGTCTCGAGGCTTACGTGGCCGACTACGCCCTGGCGCGTGAGGCGGTGACGGCGCTTGGCCTGAACAGCCGCCTGACGCCTTCGGTGCCCGTCCTTCTGGAAACCCTGTTTCCAAAGCGCCCGCGAGGGCAATCCGACCGCCCGCGCCATTTTTCGCCGCGCCGGGCGCTATCTGGCGCTGGGGCTGGCCAATGTCGTCAACCTGTTCGACCCGGCGCTGATCATCCTGTCGGGTGAACGGATGCGCTATGACTATCTTTACGCCGAGGAAACCCTGGCCGAGATGGCCGATCTGGTCATCAACTCGGGCCGCCCCTGCCCGCCGGTCGAGATTCCCGCCTGGGGTGACATGCTCTGGGCCCAGGGCGCGGCGGCCCTTGCCCTGGCGTGCTGTCCGACCGCATCCTGACCCCCCACGAGAGATGGCCGCCCAGGTAACCTCGCCCACCACCCCTAGGATGGGCCATCGGCCCATCGCCCTCCATCTATCGCCCAAAATTTCACCAAATCCGCCCAAATGTCTGCTCAAACCCGCCACAACACCGGCAGGACCCCCGCCCTACGCCCGCGCCGCACATTGCGACGCCAGCGCCGTCACAGCAAAACTGCCCCCAGGGGGGGGCCATGCTGGACGCACATCATCTGACCGCCGCATCAGCGCAGCCGGGGACGGGGTTTTGCCTCTTTCGCCGGGGCGCAGAAACACGCCTGGCCGACCTGCACCAATCCGGCTCGGCCAAGCTCATGCTGCCCCGCACCGCCGGCCCGGTGCCCGAGGTGGTTTTCCTGAACACCTCCGGCGGGCTGACCGGCGGCGACCGGCTGGACTTACGCCCTCGACCCTCGGCGCCAGACCCGCGTGCTGGCCACCACCCAGACCGCCGAACGTGCCTATGCCAGCCGGGCGAGTCCGGCCCAGGTGTCCGTCACCGCCACCGTTGGCGCGGGCAGCCGGCTGGACTGGATGCCGCAGGAAACCATCCTGTATCCAGTCCTCGCACCTGACCCGCCGCACCAGATCGACCTGGCCGCCGATGCCGAATGCCTGCTGGCCGAAACCGTCATCCTGGGCCGCCTCGCCATGGGCGAAACCCTGACCCACGCCCACCTGACCGACCACCGCCTGGTCACCCGCCAGGCCGCCCGGTCTGGGCCGAAAGCCTGCACCTGACGCCCGATATCCTGCGCTCACCGACGCCCCGCCCTCCTGAACGGCGCCCGCGCCTTTGCCGTCGTCTGCCTGGTCGCCCAAGGGGCCGAGGATGCCGTGGCCCCCGGTGCGCGCCGCGCTGCCACCGGCGCCGTTTCCGGCTGGGACGGCAAATGCATCGTCCGCCTGACCGCCCCCGACGGCTGGCCCCTGAAAACCCAACTTGCCCACTCCTGCACATCCTGACCGGGCGCCCCCTGCCCCGTGTCTGGGCGACCGGAGGCATCTCATGAACCTGACCCCGCGTGAAAAAGACAAACTGCTGATCAGCCTGGCCGCCATGGTCGCCCGCGGGCCGCCTGGCCCGCGGCGTCAAGCTGAACCACCCCGAGGCCATCGCCCTCATCACCGATTTCGTGGTCGAAGGCGCCCGCGATGGCCGCACCGTGTCCGACCTGATGCAGGCCGGCGCCCATGTCATCACCGCCGACCAGTGCATGCCCGGCATCCCCGAGATGATCCATTCGGTGCAGGTCGAGGCGACCTTTCCCGACGGCACCAAGCTCGTCACCGTCCATCACCCCATCCGCTGAGGCCCCATGAAACCGCATCCTGACCCTCGCCCTTCTGGCCCCCACCGCCGCCCTCGCCCACCCGGCGATCACGGCGGCTTTGCCGGTTCAAGGCGTGCTGGCCCACACCTGTCCGAACCCGACCACGCCGCGATGATCGTGGCGTCGCGGCGCGGGCGCTGGTCCGTCCCTTTACCGCACCCGGGCGCGCAAATGATCCCCGGCCGCGAGATCTGCCCTCCCGGCGCGAGCCGGCGACATCACCCTGCAACCGCCGGGGCCACGCCATCACCCTGCACCTGGTCGCCCCCCTACCGGCGACCGCCGCGGTCGCACGGTGGGCATCGCCCACTACCCACTGCGCCGAAACCACACCCCGGCCTCAGCTTTGGCTCGCACGCCGCCCCGCACGCGGCATGCGGCTCCGACATCGCCGCCGCGAACCGCCGCTGCGGTTTGCAGCCAGGTCAGCGCCGCGAGGTCCGTCTCGTGCCATATGCGGGGCAGCCGTAGGGTCTACGGTTTCAACGCCGCCATCACTGCGGAGACCTCGAATTGAAACTCCGCGCCCTTCTGCCCCTTGCCGCCCTGACCCTGCTCGCCAGCCCGCGCGACCGCCCAGCCGCAGGTGGCCCGACTACCATTTCGCCGAAACCAACCCCGGCCTGCATTTCGACCGCACCATCGCCCCGCATGCGCCTTACATCGCCGCAGGAGGGCAGTCCGCTTTTATGCCGTGCCGAATTCGCGCGAGGTGCGACTTGCTTCCTCATCGGCGGCCTTCGGCGGTCTATGGCTTCAATCGCCCAAGTCATGGGCGGCAGATGCTGATCCCCTGTGCCCCCTTCACCGCGTGCCTGACTTGCGTTACGCCCGCCAACCTGCGTTGTGCTACCAAGGCCGCGCCGGGCATCCCGTCAGGCCAAGGTCCCAGCAAGGAACATCCCGACCATGGCCCGCAAACGTGAACGGCGTCCGATCTTCGTGGCGCACCAATATGGCATTCTTTTCCCTCGGCCGCCGAGGCGCAAACCGTCATCACCCTGCGCACCCTCGGCATGATGGGCCTGTGGAACACCGCCGGCGGCGAAAACCAGCGCATGGTCGACGAAAAGACCGAGCCTTCACCAAATCGCCTCGCCGCCGCACGCCGCCATGGCCCGCGGTGCCCGCCCCGACCAGATCGCCATGGCGGGCATGCGCCCCCTGCGCCAGAAAACCCGCCCCAACGTCGCCCGCCTGACCAAGGCCGGGCCCAAATCGCCCCCTGAGGAGCCGCCCCATGCCGACCCGCATTTCCCGCCCCGACTATGCCGCCATGTATGGCCCGACGACCGGCGACCGGGTGCGCCTTGGCGACACCGACATCATCATCGAGGTCGAACGCGACCTGACCACCTATGGCGAAGAGGTCAAATTCGGCGGCGGCAAGGTCATCCGCGACGGCATGGGCCAATCCCAGATCCCCCGTTCGGGCGGTGCGGTCGATACCGTCATCACCAACGCCCTGATCCTGGACCACTCCGGCATCTACAAGGCCGACGTGGGCCTGCGCGACGGGTTGATCCACGCCATCGGCAAGGCAGGCAACCCCGACACCCAACCCGGCGTCACCATCATCATCGGCCCCTCGACCGAGGTCATCGCCGGCGAAGGCAAGATCCTGACCGCAGGCGGCTTTGACGCCCATATCCACTTCATCGCCCCCGGTCAGATCGAGGACGCCCTGCATTCCGGCATCACCACCATGCTCGGCGGCGGCACCGGCCCCGCCCATGGCACCCTCGCCACCACCTGCACCCCCGGCCCCTGGCACCTGGAGCGGATGCTGCAATCGCTGGACGCCTTCCCGATCAACTTCGGCCTCGTCGGGCAAAGGCAACGCCTCCCGCCCCGAGGCGCTGGTCGAAATGGTCAACGCCGGCGCCTGCGCGTTGAAACTGCACGAAGACTGGGGCACCACCCCCGCCGCCATCGACTGCTGCCTGTCGGTCGCCGATGACATGGACGTGCAGGTGATGATCCACACCGACACGCTGAACGAGTTCGGCTTCGTCGAAAACACCCTAGCCGCCATCAAAGGCCGCACCATCCACGCCTTCCACACCGAAGGCGCAGGCGGCGGCCACGCCCCCGATATCATCAAGATCGCCTCCCACCCCAACGTGATCCCCTCCAGCACCAACCCCACGATGCCCTACACCGTGAACACGCTGGAAGAGCATCTCGACATGCTCATGGTCTGCCACCACCTCGACCCCTCGATCCCCGAGGACGTCGCCTTTGCCGAAAGCCGCATCCGCCGCGAAACCATCGCCGCCGAAGACATCCTGCACGACATCGGCGCCTTCTCGATCCTGTCCTCCGACAGCCAGGCCATGGGCCGGGTCGGTGAGGTCATCACCCGCACCTGGCAAACCGCCCACAAGATGAAACAACAACGCGGCCGCCTGCCCGAGGAAACCGGCGCACAACGACAACGTCCGCGCCAAACGCTATGTCGCCAAATACACCATCAACCCCGCCATCGCCCAAGGGATGAGCCGCCACATCGGCTCCATCGAACCCGGCAAACGCGCCGACCTCGTCCTGTGGTGGCCCGCCTTCTTTGGCGCCAAACCCGAGATGGTGCTGGTCGGCGGCATGATCGCCTGCGCCCAGATGGGCGACACCAACGCCTCGATCCCGACGCCGCAGCCCGTCTACTCCCGCCCGATGTTCGGCGCCTACGGCCGCGCCGTCGAACGCAACGCCGTCCTCTTCATCTCCGCCGCCGCCCAGGCCGACGGCCTGCGCGCCAAAATCGGCCTGCCCAAGCAAACCGTTGCGGTGGAAAACACCCGCAACATCGGCAAAGCCGACATGATCCACAACAACGCCCTGCCCCAGATCGACGTGAACCCCGAAACCTACGAAGTCCGCGCCGACGGCGAACTCCTCATCTGCGAACCCGCCCACGAACTCCCTCTGGCGCAACGCTATTTCATGTACTGACCCCAACAATTCGACTAAAATTTCGCCCCCTTTCATTTTGGCGAAAATACCCCACGGGGGAGGCCACATTGGCCCTGCCAATGTGGTTTGGGGGTGTGAAACCCCCGCTCCGCCCTCTCAAACGGACCCAGAATGCCAGACCTGCCCGCCGCCCACATACTGCTGAGCCAAGCCCCCGCCACCTGCTACGACGTGGTGGTGCTCAGCTATGACGAACGCCTGATCCGCCGCAAACGCCTGACGACCGTGCATGACGAGGGCTTCCTCGTCGACCTGCCCGCCGTCACCAATCTTGACGACCACTGGGGCTTTCAACTCGACGACGGCCGCACCATCCAGGTCCTGCCCGCCGAAGAGGCGCTGCTGCAAATCACCGGCCCGGACCTGCCGCGCCTGTCGTGGCACATCGGCAACCGCCACACGCCGTGCCAGATCGAACCCACCCGCCTGCTGATCCGCCGCGACCATGTCCTTGAAAACATGCTGCGCCAACTCGGCGCCGAAATCACCCTGATCGTCGAACCCTTCACCCCCGAAGGCGGCGCCTACGGCACAGGCCGCACGATGGGGCACGATCATGGGGGCCACAGTCACGGCCCCGAAACAGAAACCCCTGAGGAAACCTTCGGCTGGCACGACCACGGCGATGGCAAGTTGCATTTCCATGCCCCAAAGCGCTGACCGCCTGCTCCTGACCCAGATGCTGTCGCCCGCCTTCCCGGTCGGCAGCCTACGCCTATTCCCAAGGGCTGGAGCAGGCCATCACCGACGGCCACATCCACGACCCCGACACCCTGCAAGACTGGATCACCGCCATCCTGACCCACGGCTCTGCCCGCAGCGACGCCATCCTGCTCGCCCACGCCCGCACCACCGACGACCTGTCCGACCTCGCCTACGCCTACGCCACCTCAGCCGAGCGTCACACCGAGATGCGCGAACAAGGCGCCGCCTTCGGCCCCCTCGCCGCCGCCCTGACCGGGACCGAGCAACCGCCCGCTGCCCTATGCCCTCGCCATCGGCCACGCCACCCGCAGCCTGACCCTGCCCACACCCGAGATCCTGGCCCTCTTCCTCCACGCCATCGCCGCCCAACTCACCTCTGTCGCCGTCCGCTTTGTCCCGCTCGGCGCAGCGCAAGGCCAGCGCGTCCTCGCCACCCTCGCCCCCCTGATCACCAAACTCGCCGCCGACTACGCCACCCAACCGCTCACAGCCCTCACCTCGGCCACGCTCGGCGCCGACCTCGCCCAGATGCGCCACGAAACCCTGCCCGTAAGGATCTACCGCTCATGACCAACCCAAATGGCCCCCTCCGCGTCGGCATCGGCGGTCCCGTCGGAGCCGGCAAAACCACCCTGACCGAGCACCTGTGCCGCGCCCTCGCCCACCGCTGTTCGATGGCCGTCATCACCAATGACATCTACACGCGTGAGGATGCCGACTACCTCGTCCGCGCCCAGGTCCTGCCCGCCGCCCGCATCCGCGGCGTTGAAACCGGCGGCTGCCCCCATACCGCCATCCGCGAGGACGCCAGCATCAACCTCGCCGCCGTCGCCGACCTGAACCGCACCTTCCCCGACCTCGACCTGATCCTGATCGAAAGCGGAGGCGACAACCTCGCCGCCACCTTCTCCCCGGAACTCGCCGACATCTCGATCTACGTCATCGACACCGCCGCAGGCCAGGACATCCCCCGCAAACGCGGCCCCGGCGTCACCAGGTCCGACCTGCTGGTCGTCAACAAAACCGACCTCGCCCCCTATGTCGGCGTCGACCTGACCCAGTTGGAAGCCGACACCAAAACAGCCCGAGGCAAACGCCCCTACGTCATGGCCCGCCTGCGCCAAGGACACGGGCTAGACGACATCGTGGCCTTTCTGGAACGCGATGGCGGCCTGATCCTGAAACCCGCGCAATCGGCGGCCTAGGCCCGAAGCCCATCAGGCCGCCAAAGGTCAGGAGGCCAGCGGGGTCTGCTGATGCGCCATCCGCAGCCATGTCCCGTCATCGTGAAGATAGGTTGACGTGCACAAAGCCTCATAGATCGGCACGTCGCCCCGCTCTGCCGAGACGCGATAGGCCAGAATGGCAATGTCTTTTTCGCGCCGGAAATAGCGCTCGGTCAAGGAAACCGTCCGCCAGCGCTGTGCGACAATCCCTTGCTGCCACAGCGTATCGCCCTGCAAAATGCCGTCCGGATAAGGGAACACAAAAACCGCACCCTTTGCAGTCATGTTGCGGGCGCCTTCGGCCCCCTCCGTCCAGAACCGCTCTTCCAGCGCCCAAAGCTCGTCTTCAACTGTCATAATTTATGGCCCTTCTTGTAAGATTGATCTTCCAAGCGCCCAACCGCGAACGTCCCTAGTGACGGTCCGCCTGTTTGCCCAGAATGCTCTCCAGCGCACTTTTCATCTTGCCCGCAGCCCGCTGGGTTGCCTGCTCCAGACTGTCCGCCGCGTCCTTGACGACGGTCGGTTGCCGTCCCTTCAGCCGCGCTTCCAGCATGCAGTGCTTCTGACCCTGACCGGTATGGCCGGGCTTGATGTCCGTCAGATGGACCTCAACTCTGGAGATGTGGTCTTCAAGATGGGTCAGTTCGTGGTGAACCAGATCCTTGATAACGGTGGTCAGGGTTTCGCTCCCGTCGATGCTGCTGTCGGTACTGACTTCGATCTGCATGAGTGTTCCTTTCAACCAACGCTTCGCAAAAGCTAGCGAACGCAAGGTTTCAGGTTACCCCGGCCGGCAAGGCCGCGACATGCTCTAGATCAAGTAATTGGAGAAAGCCTCTGCGGACCAAAATTCCACGCAGCCCTGATCGGCTCCCCGTCACTACTCTCGCAGCACCGCACGGAAATAGAAGTTCAGCATATCCTCCAGCGAGGTCGGGTGTCGCCGCAGACGGCTGCGCAGGGCCGCGCCTTCCCAGCAATCAATCAGCAGATCGGCCAACTGTCGCACGTCCAGATCCGGGCCGATTTCGCCGACTTGCTGCGCCTCTGCCAGACAACCGGCAAAACGATCCGCCATCCCTGAAAAGCAGGTCTCGATCTTTTGCCGGAAAACCTCACTGATGCCCGACAACTCTTGCCCCAGACCACCAAGCAGACAGCCCATATAGCCCTCTTGGCGATAGGATTGCTGGGTCATCTCAAAGAACGTCCGAACCCGCATCAATGGGGACTGCGTCGTATCGCCAAGACAGGCATCCAATCCGGCGTGAACCTGCGTCATATAGGCGTCGACCACCTGCAGCGCGAAATCTTCCTTGTCGTGGAAGTGATGGTAGAACGACCCCTTCGGCGTGCCAGTCGCCGCCAACAACGCCTGAATGCCCAGATCATTGTAGCCATGCTTCAACAGCATCGGCAGGCCCGCGCCGATCAGGCGTTGCTTGGTCGGGTGGATGACGGCGGTTTCGACGACGGGCCTCAATCTGTTCACTCGCAGCTTGGCACTTGCTTCAGCAGCCAGAGACTTTGTGGATCATGTGTTTGATCACATGGCTATGCTCATGCTGCGGGCTAAACATGATGATCTCTGCGTCGGCGTCAACCTTCACGTTATGTCCCGGCGGCCAATAGAACAGATCATCGGCACTGACGGTTTCCTCAGCCCCCGCCGCATCGGTCGTGGTCAACCGCCCCTTCAGCACATAACCCCAATGCGGGCTTTGGCACAAATTGCCTTCCAGCCCCTGAAACAGTGGGGTCGTGTCCACCCCTGCCGACAGGGTGAAATACTCCCCACTGATCTTGCCCAACCCCGTCGCATCCCCGAAATCCTTGCGCTGCCGAACCGCAACACCGGGCATCTGCAATTGAACGTCAACGTCTTGCTTGGCAACTCGCATCACTCTCTCCCTTTGGTTTTATGCAATTAGACCGACCGGTCTATTCTACTTTACGCCAGTTTGCCGCTGGGTCAAGCATGTCATTCCAAACGGCCTGGAAGCCCGCGAAAACCGGGAGCGACCCGGCCGCATTGGCTGGGCCATATCTTGCACGAATAGCAAAGCTTTAGGCTTGCCACAGGCAGGATATCTGTGCCTGATGCGGTACAATAATTCCAAAAAGTTGCACCATGGGCTCACAGAACAAAATCGTGAATTTAGAGGCCCTGAATTGGCGCGATGAGCAATACGAGGCCATTTTCGCACAGCTTGAGGCAGCGTTTCCCGATCTGTTGGACCGCCTCGCCAACCGCATCGATCACGCCAGCTATGTCGATCTGGTCAAGAGCAGTCTTGGGTTGCAAAACGACATAAAGGCCATCCTCAAGATTTGGACAGAACAGCAAGCCGGCATCGCCCTAAGCCGAACCAAAGCGTCTCTTGAGGCATTCCTTCTGTCTCAGGCCCATGACGACGGGCTCGATCCGGAACGTCTGGCCCAACTCTGGGCTGCCTTGCCAGCGTTTGCGGGGTTTGGGCTGGCGGCGCTCTCCCTTGCGGCCGTTCCGACCATTATTTCCTTTGCCACAGTCACGACCTCGACGTTTGCCATCTTCTCCACAACGGCGGTCAGTTGGCCCCTGTTTGCGGTCGGCGTGTCTGGCTTGGCCGTCACGGCCTATTTCAGTCGGGGGCTGATCGACAACGGGGTTGTTCGGCTGCGTGACACTCTCAAAGAACGGACAAAGACCATCGCCGCCGCAGCGGTATTCGGCCTCGGCGCAAAGCCGGGCAAAAGCTCAATCTTGGAAGACATTCAGAAATTCGCCATCGACGGCGCTATCACTTTCGGAGCATCCGCTTGAATTATCTTCTCTATAAGATTCCCAGAGGCATTTCTGGCAGCTACCACGAGTGGCAAGGCAGAACTCGTTGGTGCAATCATCAAAGAGGTGGCAACCGGCCGCGTACTCGCACATGTTCAGCCCACTGGCATCTTCCAGACTTTGGCCCAATCGGCCCTACAGGGCGTCACCTCCACCCTGACGCAAGGGTTCAACCCTTTGGGCATCCTGACCGTTATCCAGAACCAACAAATCAAGAACCGTCTGGCCGAAGTACAGTCCTCCCTCAGCCTATTGCAGAACATGCAGGTGGCGAACCTTGCCGTGTCGGGTCTGGGATTGGGTGTTTCTGTCGTTGGCTTTGCGGTGATGCTGAAGGAACTCAAAAGCATCAAAAATCAGATTGACGCACTTTCCGACAGGGTCGATCAGGTAACACGCGACCGGCGCGACGATACGATTGCCGTCATTTTCGCTGACATCTCGGCAGAGCTGGAAACTGTCGACTCCCTTTCCAGCCGCAACGACCCGCGCCGCGTGGCCGAGGACGCCCAGCGCGGCCTCGCCCGGGCCTCACACCATCTGCAAGGCCATTTTGAGCGTGTGGTCGCCCTGGACAGCGCATTGACTGAAAAAGACCTTGATCTGCTGTGGTCGCTGGCCGCGGCAATGCGACTGTGTTCGGATGCCGGGATCAAGGCGCTGTTTCGGATCAATGAACTATCCACCGCCGCAGAGATTTCCAGACAACACGCGCATCGGTTCGCCGAAATGGGCGAAAGCCTTTCGGCTGACAAGATCGCGCGTTTGATCGCCGGAAAGGCCTCGAAGGTCGAAGAGATGAGCACGATGCGGCAAAAGGCACTGATCCCGGCCAAATTGCTGGTCGGCAACGTGCGCACCTCTGCCCGACTGCTCTACGACCAATCGAACCTCGCAAAACTTCTGGTAGATCGGGGCGCATCAGGTCGCCAATACCTCGAAGAGGCCGAGGCGGAAAATGAGGTCCCACTCCTCTATTTGCCAGCATGATTGGGCCGACCCACTGGGGTTAAAACAAGACAGGCCGTGGGTTGCCCCACGGCCTGTCCTAGTTGCGAACCATTCGCAACGTGGTTACAATGCGGTTAACAAAAAAACGCAACCGCTTGATATTGCAGGATAAAAGGTAGTGTCGCGCAAACGGACACTTTTCCCTATTCCCCCGGCAAGACCCTGACAGCACCCTTGTCCGCGGATGAGGCGAACAAGGCATAGGCCCGCAAAGCCTGACTGACTTTACGCGACCGGGCCTCAACGGGCTTCCACCCGGCCTCATCCAGCGCTGCCCTACGGGCCGCCAATTCAGCATCCGGAACGCGCAACGAAATGCTCCGCTGTGGGATATCAATGTCGATCATATCCCCCTCTTGAACCAACCCGATCGTCCCACCAGCCGCAGCTTCGGGGCTGACATGGCCGATCGAAAGACCCGAGGTGCCGCCCGAAAAGCGGCCATCCGTGATCAAGGCGCAGGCCTGACCCAGCCCCATCGATTTGAGATAAGAGGTCGGATACAGCATCTCTTGCATCCCCGGCCCGCCCTTGGGCCCCTCATACCGGATGACCAGCACGTCGCCCGGTTTGATCTGCTTGGCCAGGATCGCGTTCACGGCAGAGTTCTGCGATTCAAAGACCCGCGCCGGACCAGAGAAGACATGGACGCTCTCATCGACCCCGGCCGTTTTCACGACGCAGCCATCAATAGCGAGGTTGCCGGTCAGAACCGCCAACCCGCCATCCTTGGAGAACGGCGCATCAGCCGACCGGATCACCCCATTCTCACGGTCCAGATCCAGCGTGTCGTAGCGCCCGGTGGCCGTGAAAGCCATCGTGGTCCGCACCCCACCCGGAGCGGCCCGGAAGAATTCTCGCACAGATTCCTGATTGGTGCGGCTGACATCCCACTGATCAATCGCAGCACCGATAGAGCGGGCATGGATCGTCGGCACCTCACGGTTCAACAGACCCGCAGCGTCGAGCTGACCGAGAATCGCCATGATCCCGCCCGCGCGGTGAACGTCTTCCATATGAACGTCCTGCTTGGCCGGGGCGACCTTGCACAGCACCGGCACCCGCCGCGACAGGGCGTCGATATCGGCCATCTTGAAGTCAATCCCGCCCTCATGCGCCATCGCGAGGATATGCAGCACCGTGTTGGTTGACCCGCCCATCGCGACGTCCAAGGTCATCGCATTCTCAAACGCCTGCTTGGTCGCGATGTTGCGCGGCAGGACCGTCATGTCGTCCTGTTCGTAGTGCCGCTTGGTGATGTCGACGATCAGATGCCCGGCCTCCACAAACAAACGCTTGCGGTCGGCATGGGTGGCGAGGGTGGAGCCATTGCCGGGCAGGGACAGGCCCAGCGCCTCGGTCAGGCAGTTCATCGAGTTGGCGGTGAACATGCCGGAGCAGGAGCCGCAGGTCGGGCAGGATGCTTTCTCGATCGCATCCACTTCCTCATCCGTATAGGCGTCATCAGCCGCCGAAACCATCGCGTCGACCAGATCCAGCGCCACCTCTTTGCCGCGGATCACGATCTTGCCAGCCTCCATCGGGCCACCTGAAACGAACACACAGGGGATGTTCAGCCGCATCGCAGCCATCAACATGCCGGGGGTGATCTTGTCGCAGTTCGAGATGCAGACCATCGCGTCGGCGCAGTGGGCGTTGACCATGTATTCGACCGAGTTCGGCGATCAGCTCCCGCGAGGGGAGCGAGTACAGCATCCCGTCGTGGCCCATCGCGATGCCATCATCGACGGCGATCGTGTTGAATTCTTTGGCGACGCCGCCCGCTGCCTCAACCTCACGGGCCACCAGCTGGCCGAGGTCTTTGAGGTGGACGTGGCCCGGCACGAACTGGGTGAAGCTGTTCACGATGGCGATGATCGGCTTGCCGAAGTCGCCGTCTTTCATGCCCGTGGCCCGCCACAGGCCGCGCGCGCCTGCCATGTTGCGGCCATGGGTGGTCGTGCGGGAACGATAGACGGGCATAGGAACCTCCTCGGATTATTTGGGGCGGGTGATGCACCCGAAAAGGGCGGCAATCAAGCGTTGTCGGGTGAATATGAAGGCTGGGATGATGATGTGCAAGCCGGGGAAATCGACCCACGCCGGCAAAGCGTCCGACTGCGCGACACGCAACATTATCATGTAATATCAATAAGATACATTTAAAAATTTACCCCATCTTAATCACGTTGCGAATGGTTCGCAAAAAGAATGCGGCGGACGCGATACCTGATGCACGCTGGTTTTTTCCATGGGACCGTCCTGCACGCCCCCGAAATCGCTTGGCTGGAGGTGGATCAGACGGGGCCGTCAGCGGGCTGGGGCCGCACCGTTCGCCATGATCTGCCCGACGATGGCGTCAAGGCTCTGGTCGATGTCCACGGTCAGGTGCCATTCGTCCGGCGCGGGCGGCTCCAGTGCCGCGAACTGGCTGTCGAGCAGGGAGACGGGCATGAAATGACCCTTGCGGGCGGCCATTCGCGCCTCAATCACCGCGCGGGAACCGGACAGGTGGACGAACAGCACCGGGCCTTCGGCACCCAGACGGATGCGGTCGCGGTAGCTGCGTTTCAGGGCGGAGCAGCCGATCATCAGTGGCGCGTCCTTGGCCAAGGCCTGCGCCACGAGGTCGAGCCACGGCCAGCGGTCGTCATCCGTCAGGGGGTGGCCCGCCGCCATCTTGGCGACGTTGGCGGGCGGGTGCAGGTCGTCGCCGTCGCGGTAGGGCACGCCGTTTCGGGCCGACAGTGCCGCCCCGACCGAGGATTTGCCGCAGCCCGCGACGCCCATGATAACCATTCGCATCATAGCGAGGCCGTG
Source organism: uncultured Alphaproteobacteria bacterium (assembly GCA_963781185.1). Taxonomy (GTDB): domain Bacteria; phylum Pseudomonadota; class Alphaproteobacteria; order Rhodobacterales; family Rhodobacteraceae; genus Stagnihabitans. Next base: position 175,664 of record CAWAEL010000010.1, on the reverse strand, counting down.
ATCCCGCCATCGACATAAAGGATATGGCCGTTGACGAAAGAGGCGGCGTCAGAGGCGAGGAAGACGCAGGCGCCCACCAACTCTTCCACCCGGCCCCAGCGACCGGCGGGGGTGCGTTTTTCCAGCCATGTGGTGAAGGTCGGGTCGGCGACTAGGGCGGCATTCAGCGGCGTGTCGAAGTAGCCGGGCGCTATGGCGTTGCAGTTGAGGCCGTATTGCGCCCAATCGGTCGCCATGCCCTTGGTCAGGTTGCCGACGGCGCCTTTGGTGGCGGTATAGGGCGCGATGGAGGGGCGGGCGAGCGCGGTCTGCACCGAGCCGATGTTGATGATCTTGCCATAGCGGCGCTGGATCATGTGGCGGGCGACGGCCTGACCGACATGAAAAACCGAGGCGACGTTGGTTTGCAGCAAACGCTCAAACGCGTCAGCGGGGAAGTCTTCGAGCGGGGCGCGGTGCTGCATCCCGGCGTTGTTGACCAGAATGTCGATGGGGCCAGTGGTGGTTTCAAAATCGTCGATGGCGCGGCGCACCTCATCATGCTGGGTCACGTCGAAGGTCAGGCTGCGGGCGCCGGGGATCTGGGCGACGGCGGCGGCCAGTTTGGCGCTATCGCGCCCGTTCAAAACGACCTCAGCCCCTGCCCCGGCCAAGCCTTTGGCAAGCGCCAGACCGATGCCCTGCGAAGAGCCGGTTATCAAGGCGCGCTTTCCTGTCAGACTGAACATATGGTTCCCCTTTTTGTCGATGTCGTAGGCTTGGGGCGGTCCTGTCAAGGTCCGTTGCGTTGCGGCGGGCTTTGGGGCAGGTTTCGGGATGGGGGGATTTGGCATGAAAGCGATTGTCATTCACGCGGCCCACGATCTGCGGATCGAAGACTGCGCGGTTGAGCGTCCGGGCGCGGGTCAGGTTCTGATCCGGCTGGCGCGGGGCGGGGTCTGCGGGTCGGACCTGCACTACTATAACCACGGTGGCTTTGGCGCGGTACGACTGCGTGAGCCGATGATCCTGGGGCATGAGGTGGCGGGGCATGTGGCCGAGGTTGGGCCGGGTGTGACGGGCTTGGCTGTGGGTGATCTGGTCGCTGTTTCGCCCTCACGACCCTGTGGCGGCTGTCACTTTTGCAATATCGGCCTGCCAAATCAGTGCCTGAACATGCGGTTCTACGGATCGGCCATGCCATTTCCGCATATTCAGGGGGCGTTCCGGCAAATGCTGGTCGCCGACGCCTCGCAATGCGTTCGGGCTGAGGGGTTGACCGCCGGAGAGGCCGCGATGGCCGAACCGCTGGCCGTGGCGCTGCATGGTCTGGCCCGCGCGGGTGAGGTGTTGGGGCGGCGCGTGCTGGTCACGGGATGCGGGCCGATCGGGCAGTTGGTGATCCTCGCCGCCCGCCGCGCCGGGGCTGCCGAGATCGTCGCGACCGACCTGTCGGCCTATTGTCTGGCGCGGGCGGAAGGCAGTGGTGCGGACCGGGTGATCGACGCTGCAGCCGGGTTGGATGAGTTTGCGGCGGGCAAGGGGTATTTCGACATTCATCTGGAATGCTCGGGCGCGCCCTCTGCCCTGCTGGCCGGGATTTCGGTGGTGCGGCCGCGTGGGGTGATCGTGCAACTGGGGATTGGCGGCGACGTGCCGATGGTGATGATGCCGCTGATCGCCAAAGAGATCGACCTGCGCGGATCGTTCCGGTTCCATGCCGAATTCGCCGTCGCGGTTGAGATGATGCAAAAGGGGCTGATCCGGGTGGCGCCGCTGATAACCCAGACGGTTGGCCTGGCCGAGGCCGAAACCGCCTTCATCGCCGCCAATGACCGCAGAAGCGCCATCAAGGCACAGATCGATTTCAGCTGACCGGAGGACCCATGAGCTTTGAAACCTATGATGCGCGGTTTGACACCTATGTGCTGTTCAATGCGCCCCTGAAGAAACTCGCGTCCGGGTTTGACTGGGCGGAGGGGCCGGTCTGGATGGGGGATGCGAATTGCCTGCTGTTCTCGGACATCCCCAACAACCGGATCATGCGCTGGGCGCCTGACACCGGGCTGTCGACCTACCGCGCACCGTCGAATTTCGCCAATGGGCATACGCGCGACTGGCAGGGGCGGCTGGTGTCCTGTGAGCATGGCACGCGGCGGGTGACGCGGACGAATTGGGATGGGACGATTACGGTGCTGGCGGATCGCTATATGGGCAAGCCGTTGAATTCACCCAATGATGTGGTGGTGAAGTCCGATGGCTCGATCTGGTTTTCTGATCCGCACTATGGGATTGGCACCAATTATGAGGGGCACAAGGCCGAGCAGGAACTGCCGTGCAACGTCTACCGGCTGGACACCGATGGCACGCTGGAGGCGGTGCTGACCGATTTCAACTGCCCGAACGGGCTGTGCTTCAGCCCGGATGAGAAGCTGCTGTATGTGGCGGATACCGGGCGGATGTTTCACAGCGATCCGCGTCATATCCGGGTGTTCGTCGATGGCTTCGGGCCGGCCGAGGGGTGGTGAGGTGTTTCATGTCATCGGCAATGGGGCTGCCGATGGGATCAGGGTGGATACTGAGGGCAATCTGTGGTCGTCGGCGGGGGATGGGGTGCATTGCGTGGCACCCGATGGGACGCTGCTGGGCAAGATTTTGGTGCCAGAGATCGTGTCGAACATCTGCTTTGGTGGGCGCGGCAAGCAGCAGTTGTTCATCACCGCGACCACCAGTCTTTATGTGATCAGCCTGAACCGGGCCGGGGCGCAGTGGCCCTGATCTCGGTTAGCCCCACGGCAGCGAGAAGGTCTTGACGTTGGTGAAGCTTTTCATCGCCTCGATCACGCCTTCCTTGTAGCCGTTGCCGCTGTCCTTGATGCCGCCGAAGGGGGACATTTCGATGCGGTAGCCGGGGACTTCCCAGATGTTCACCGTGCCGACCTGCAGGCCGCGGATATAGGCCTGCATCCGGCGGAAGTCGTTGGTGCAGACGCCGGACGACAGGCCGTAGGCGGTGGAGTTCGAGATCCGCATCGTCTCGACGTCATCATCGCGGCACGCGGACGATCGGGATGATCGGGCCGAAGGTTTCCTCCATCACCAACTCGCTTTCGTGCGGCACATGATCCACCACGATGGGCGGCAGCAGGGCGCCCTGGCGGCCGGGGTTGTAGAGGATGCTCGGCGCCCTGCGCCTTCGGCCAGATGCACGCGGTGTTCGAACAATTCGGCGGCGCGGGCGTGGACGACGGTGCCGAGGTCGGTTGTCGGGTCCATCGGGTCGCCGAAGCGCAGCGTCTTGGCGCGTTCCAGCACCATCGGCACGAAGCGGTCGGCCACGCTTTCCTGGACCAGGATGCGTTTGACGGCGGTGCAGCGTTGGCCCGAGTTCTTGGTGGCCCCCGCCACCGCCAGATCGGCGGCCTTGGCCAGATCGGCGTCGGACAGGTCGTTGCAGATGATCAGCGGGTCATTGCCGCCGAGTTCCAGCACCTGCCGTTTGTAGACCGCCTTGGCCGCGATCATCTTGCCGACCGGAATGCCGCCGGTGAAGGTGATCAGTTCGATATTCGGGTTGGTGATCATCTCATCGCCGATGTCGGCGGGCCAGCCGGTGACGACGGACAGCATTTGCGGCGGCAAACCGGCCTCATACAGCGCGTCGGCCAGCCAGATCGCGGTCAGCGGCGTCAGTTCGGTCGGTTTGCAGACGATGCAGTTGTTGGTGGCGATCGCGGGGGCGATCTTGTGGCTGATCATGTTCAGCGGGTGGTTGAACGGGGTGATCGCCGAGATGGCAGCGCAGGGGTTCGCGGGTGGTGAAGATCTTGCGGGCCTTGCCGTGCGGGGTCAGGTCGCAGGAGAAGATCTCGCCATCGTCGTGGATGCACATCTGGCCGGCGAGCGTGTAGACGTCATAGGCGCGACCGCATTCGTAGAGCGCGTCGGACAGGGAGATGCCCAGTTCGGCGGTGATGATCGGGGCCAGTTCGGCTTTGCGGTCAGCTGATGATCTTGGCGACGTTCAGCAGGATCTTCTGGCGTTCGTAGCGGGTCAGGGTCGGCTGGTAGGTCGCGGCGATTTCAAAGGCCTCGCGGGCGTGTTCGGCGGTGCCTGCGGGGACGGAGCCGATTTGTTCGCCGGTGTAGGGATAGTGGACGGTCACGCGCTCTTCGGTATCGACCTTGCGGCCTGCGATGCGCATCGACTCGTGCCGCATCGGGATGGGGGCACGTCATTGGGCGGCCGCCGTGGTTGCGTAGAAGAGCGCGTCGAAGTTGCGCAGGGTCGGGCTGCGTCGGCAGGTCCATCACGCGGTTCACGATGAACGGCACCTCTTGTTCGGTCAACCCGCCATGGCTGCGCAGCGGCTCATTCAGGGCGGCGAGGTCGTGGCGGTGGGCCGAGGTGCCGAGCGTCATGTTCTCGGTCGAGATCATCACGATGTCGCCGATCCGGTCGGCGGGCAGTTCGAAGCGGCGCACGGCCTCGGCCCGGTCCACCACCAGCAACATGCCGGGGACGGCTGGCAGGCGGGCGATCGATGGCGGGTTGATCGGTGCCGTCGGGCAGATAGGCGGTGGCGAAGGAGCCGAGCGCGCCGTGGTGGACGACGTAGGGGTCGGTGATCGGCAGGATGACGCGGGCCGCGCCTCTTGCCCAGCCAGTCGTCGAGCAGGTCCTGGACATAGACCACGGCGGGCGAGCCATCGGCGAGGTGTTTGGGCTTCATGCCGTGGTCGGCGGTGACGACAATGGCCGCCCCCATCGCGTCCAGTTGGGTCAGATAGCGGTCGAACATGGCGTAGAACGCCTGCGCCTCGGGCTGGTCGGGCGCGTATTTGTGCTGCACGTAGTCGGTGGTGGTCAGGTACATCACGTCGGGCTGCCATTCGTTCAGCAGCTTGACCCCGGCGGCGAAGACGAACTCGGACAGCTCGGCCGAATAGACCTCGGGCTGCGGCAAGCCCAGCCAATCGGCGGCGTTGTCCTGACCGTGCTCGGCCTTGGTCGTGGTGGCGGAGCGTTCGGCCGAAAAGCAGCGGGCGCGGTCTTCGTCGAACTGCAGGCCCGCCCCCAGCAGGGCGCGCAGCTTGTCCTTGGCGGTGACGATCGCGACCCGGGCCCCGGCGTTGTAGAAGGCCGAGAACACGGTCGGCGCGCGCAGAAAGCGCACGTCGTTCATCATCACCTCTTTGCCGGTCTCCGGCTCATAGAGGTAGTTGCCGCAGATGCCGTGGACCGACGGCGGGCGCCCGGTGGCGATGGACAGGTTGTTGGGGTTGGTGAAGGACGGGATGACGGAATGGGCCAGACGGTCGGTGCCGGTCGCGCGGATGCGTTTCAGCGTGGGCATCAGGCCCTTGGCGATCGCTTGACGTCAGGTATTCCGGTTCGCAGCCGTCAAGGCAGATGGCGATCGCGGGGACTTTGGGCCACGGGTAGGTGCGGTCGTTGACGGTGATTTCGGCATGGGTCATGTGGGTCGTTCCTTCAGGCGGCGAGTTTGGCGCGTTCGGCGAGCGCCGAGGCGGGCGGGGCGGCATCGGTGACGCCCAGTTCGGTGAGGCTGTCTTTGGCGGCTTGCACCACGCGGCGCATGACATGTTCGTCCATCCGGCCGATGACAGCCGATGCGGAAGCTGTCAACCACGGTCAGTTTGCCGGGATAGATGATGAAGCCCTTGGCCTTCATCAGGTCATAGAACCTTGTGAAGACGAAATTCGGGTCGGCCGGGCAGAAGAAGGTCACGATGATCGGCGACAGCCAGCGGTCTTTGAGCAGGGTTTCAAAGCCGAGGTCGCGCATGCCGGCGACCATCACATCGCGGTTGTTGGTATAGCGGGCACCCCGGCCGGCGACGCCACCTTCGGCGGCGTGGATGCGCAGCGCTTCAAGGAAAGCGGCGACGACATGGGTGGGCGGGCGTATAGCGCCACTGGCCGGTTTTCACCATGTTGGCCCATTGCGCAGTGGACATCGAGCGAGAGGGAATGGGCAGTTGCCCTTGGCGCGCCTCAAGCTCCGCCTTGCGGGCGATGACGAAGCCGAAGCCCGGCACGCCCTCGATGCATTTGTTGGCCGAGGAGACCATCGCCTCATAGCGGATGCCGGTCATGTCGACGGCCCCAAAGGCGGACATTGAATCGACCAGCAGTTTGCGGCCCTTGGCGTAGGTGGCTTCGGAAATTTCGGCGACCGGGTTCAGGATGCCGGAGGAGGTTTCGCAGTGGATGGCGATGACATGGGTGATCGCGGGGTCGGCGTCGAGCGCGGCGGCCACCTCGTCGCCGCGCGGGGGCATGTAGTCGCCCTTGTCGATCAGCGTATAGGCGCGGCCCATGACGCGCAGGGTTTCGGCGGCGCGCAGGCCGTAGGCGCCATTGGCCAGCACCAGAACCTGGCCGTCGCGGGGGACGAAGGTGCCCAGCATCGCCTCGACACAGTAGCTGCCGGAGCCCTGCATCGGCACGCAGGCAAAGTCGTCGCCGTGACCCGCCAATGCAACCAGTTGATCACACAGGGATTTCGTCATGGCGCGGAAGTCGGCATCCCACGACCCCCAGTCGCGCAGCATCGCCTCTTTGACGCGGATGTCGGTGGTCAGGGGGCCGGGGGTCAGCAGATAGGGCTCACCCATTTTGGGGGCGGGAAACGGGGCGTTGGTCATCGCATCCTCCACTGTGTTGATGGGGTTTCCCACGGCGCAGACTATTTGTAAAATCGTTGTTTCCGATGTATCCATAAGTTTTGCTAGGAACATCAGATGCGTCATGTCCAGTTGCGCGCCTTTCATCAGGTGGCCTTGTCCGGCAGCTTTTCGCGCGCTGCTGAGGCGTTGCATGTGACGCAGCCCGCCGTCTCCGATCAGATCCGCAAGCTGGAGGAGGAGTATGACATTCTGCTGTTCAACCGCGCCAAGCGGCAGGTCGTCCTGACGACGGCGGGGATGGAGTTGTTGGAGGTGACGCGGCGGTTGTTCGATGCCGAGGATCAGGCGCTGCAACTGTTGACTGAGGCGCGGGCGCTGAGGGGGGGCAATTTGCGGATTGTGGCCGATAGCCCGGCGCATGTGCTGTCGGTGCTCGCGGCGTTTCGGCTGCGCTATCCGGGGGTGCTGGTGTCGGTCAGGGCGGGCAACTCGGCGCAAGTGATGGCGGCGCTGCAATCGTATGAGGCGGATCTGGGGGTGATTGGTGAGGTTCCGGTGGGCGAGGTGTTTGACTTCGTGCGCCTGAATGCCACGGCAATCACGGCCTTTGTGGCGGTTGGGCATCCGGTGGCGGGGATGGCGGCGCTGCCGTTGGCGATGCTGCCCGGTTTGCCGTTGGTGCTGCGTGAAAAGGGCTCAAAAACCCGGACCAAGCTGGAGGACGCGGCAGGCGTGGCTTTGACCCCGGCGATTGAGGCTGAGGGGCGTGAGGCGGTGCGGGAAATTGTCGCCTCAGGTGCCGGGGTTGGGTTTGTGTCGGGGGCGGAGTTTGTGGCGGATGCGCGGTTGGTGGCGGTGCCGTTGACGGGAACGCCGCCGATCATGATGGAAGAGGCGCTGATTTGCCTGCGCGAACGGCGCGGTGGTAAGCTGGTGCGCGCCTTTATGGAGACGGCGCGAGAGGGCTAGGCGACTTGGCGGGGCCTTGGGCTGCGGCGCGGACCGTGCCCTCATCCCGCATCAGGTCATCGATGAACAGGGACAGCAGTTGTGAGCGGCCCGATACGCCGGCCTTGCGGTAGATGGCGTTGGTCTGGGCCTTGACCGTGCCCTCTGACGTGGAGCGCAGGACAGAGATTTCGGCAGTGGACATGCCCTTGATGGCGAACAGCGCCACGTCGCGTTCGGCAGGGGTCAGGCCCCATTCGGCAAAGCGTTCTTCGAGCAGGTCGAGGAAGGCGCCAGACGCGCGGCGCAGCCGTTCCTGTGCTTGGTTGCGGTCCGCCACGACGCGGCGCATGGCAAAGCCCCCCAGAACGGCGCCGATGATCAGGCCAAGGGCGGCGCCGATCTCCAGCAATTCGCGCATTTCCCAGCTGAGCGGGGCGGACTCAAACCCGAAGATTGACGCGAAGATGTCAGACACGAACAAGATGGCGCAGAAGGACTGCGCCAGAAACAACATCGCGACAAAAGCCTGTTTGCCCACCCGGTCCCCACATCATTGTCAGATCCCTGTCAGGCGCTGTGCCTGACAGTCCGTCGGGCGGGACTAATTGTCCTTGCCGCCCTTTTCCTTCTTGTCTTCGCGCTCATGTCCGCCGTCGTCATGGCCGCCACTGTCATCATGGCCACCGCTGCTGCTGCCGCCATCGCTGCCGCCGTCATCGCTGCCACCGTCGTCTGAGCCGCTGCCTGACGATCCGCTGCCGCGATCCGCTGCCGACGATCCGCCGTCCGTACCGCTGCCCGAATTCGAACCGCTGCTATGACCGCCGTTGCCCGTGTTGGTCGCAACATCGTCGACGATTGGTTTCGTGATGCCGCCTGCCGTGGCCGTCCAGCTATCGCGCAGGATTTCACCGGTGCGCGGGTTCAGAATGATCTCACGCTGACCACCATCGCGGAATGCGACAATACGCACGCGGCCAAGCCAAGTGGTCTGGGTAGAGATGTTGGTAAAGCCCTGACCCGCCAATTGCGCGATAACATCGTCGGCAAAATTCGCGGCCAAGGCTGCCCCTGCGGTGCCCATCGTCACGAGCCCGGCACCGGCGGTCAAAAGGAATATTCTGCGTTTCATATCAAACTCCGGATCCTTCCGGTGCAACTGAGGAGAGTATCTGTCACGGGCCGTTGCAGGGCAAGCCCGACACTGGGTGTCTGTGGCAATCTGTCCTGCGCGAAAGCCGTCGCGCAGGACCGTATCAAGGCCGTATCGGCTGGGGCGTTTCAGTCGTCGCTGCCGGATTTGCCGTGTTTCTTGCCGCCGTCGTGGCCGCCATCATGAGCATGTTCGTTTTCGTGCTCATTCTCATTCTCATGCTCACCATTGCCGTTCGAACCGCCGTGGTCGTCATCAGCGTCATCATCGTTGCGACCGACGCCCTGCCCGAGAAAATCACGGCTTTGCGTGGTCAGAATCACCCCGGCGCCGGTATCTTTCTTCGAGGCGTGGCGCGTGTGCTGCGACAGGATCGCGCCGGTCGTGGCGTCATAGATCACCTCTACCTTTGCGGTGCCTTGCACGGCCTCTACCTTGATCTGGGTGAGGCCGGTGATGACCTCGATCTTGGTGTAGCCCTCGGCCTGATAAGAGGTGACGAGGTCGCTGGCCGTGATAGAGGCGAAGGCGGCCCCGGCGGTCAGGATCATGGCTGTAGTCAAACTGAAGAACCGTTTCATAGTACATCCTTTGTTGTGCGGCAGCCGAGGGTCAGAGGACCATTTCCGCCCGACCCGAGCCATGTCAGCGCCGACCGAACATCGCGGTGTCCGGAGGACAACGCGACCAGGGGGACGATGGCAAGCGCCAACGGACAAGTCTCACTTGGGGGCAAGTGCCGCAGTCCGACCGAAATTCGGGGGATGCTCGGGATGCGGTGTTATGTCATTGGCTCGGGTCGTTTGGATCGTGCCGCATTGCTGCGATGGGATCGGTATCGGGCAAAGCGCGGTGCGGCGAAATTGACCTGTGGTTTAGAATGGCCTGCCTAAACCGCCCTACAGGCCCTCTAAACCGCAGTTTAGGGCCGTTGCCCGGTGTGGGATGCCGCAGGATTGGGGCAACAATTGGCGTGTTTTCAGGGATATTGTCGGGATTTGGGGCGGATCGCGCCGTCAGGCGACCTTGCCGGTCAGGCTTGCCGAATCGGTGCGGTCGGCGCCCATCAGATCCTCGATGAACAGGCTGAGGAGTTGTGGGCGGCCCGACACCTCGGCCTTGCGGTAGATCGCGGCGGTCTGGGCCTTGACCGTGCCCTCGCTGGTCTGGCGCAGGCGGGCGATGTCCTGCACCGTCAGCCCCTTGATCGCGAACAGCGCCACGTCGCGCTCGGCCGCCGTCAGGCCCCATTCGTCAAAGCGGGTGTTGAGCAGGTCGATGAAGGCCCCATTGGCACGTTCCAGCCGGGCCTCGGCGCGGCGCAGGTCGCCAAAGGCGCGCCAGACCAGCATGCCGCCGAAGATCAGGCCGAGGAACAGGCCGATCAGCGCGCCGACCTCCATCATCTCACGCGTCGACCAGGCCAGCGGAACGGGGTAGATGCCGACGACCGAGAGCAGGATGTCAGAGGCGAACAGCAGCGCGCAGACCGCCTGCGCCAGCAGCAGGGCCAGATAGGCGCCGGCCCTGGTCACTTGTCCTCCGGCGACGCGACGATGGGATCGTTCAGGATGATGTCATTGCCAGTTTGCAGCGTTCCGCCGGTCGTGGACTTGGTCGGGTTGGTGCCCTGCCCCGTGCTTACAGTCGGGCCGAGGCTAGTGTCGGCGGGATTGGTCGGTGCCGCCCCCTGCGACGGCACCTGCCGTGCTGGGCTCGTCGGGGCTGGTTTGGCCGGTGGACGAGGTGCGGGTGGATGAGCCGGACCCGTGGCCCAAGGTGGCAGGCGTTTTCGGGGCCATGTTGGCAATCAGGATCGCATAATCGCGCAGCACCTCTCCGGTGCCGGGATTGACGACCAGTTCGCGGTGAATCTCGCCATTCTCCGCGACGATCCGCAACCGTCCCAGAAAGGTGTAGCCCTGTTCCAGAATGACATAGCCCTGCGCGCGCAGTTCGGCGAGGACGCGGTCCTCAATCGTTTTGGCCCCGGCTGTCAGGGTCAACCCAATGAGCAAAAGCGCCGACAGAAACAGCCCACGCATCGGTTTTCCTTTCCTGGTCACCTGCGGCAACCTGACGTCACTGTCGCCCAAGGGCGGGTGTGGCGCAAGATGTGGTCCAAAATACTGTGGCACCAGCCGGGCAGACGACTGGTGCCACTTGGTCCTTGTCCGACCGGTTTACTGACCTACACCATTCTGCCACCCACAAAGCCACGGTAACTGGGGATGCTGCGCAAGGCATTGCGCGGCGTTGAATACGAATGTCGGGGCGGCGCGGTGCTGTTTTGACGCTTTGACCGTCCGCTCATTGGGTTGCGGCACACCGGCGCTTTCGTAGGCCACCTCAGGGGTAGAGGCATCGCCGTTGGGGTTAAGGTCGTGCCAGTTCTGCACCTCCACACCGTCATCGGTCGGATCGCCAGAGTTGGGATCGGGTTCGCCCACCGCAATGCCCGGATCCTCGCCGCCAGAGTTGGGATCAGGCTCACCCACCGCGATGCCGGGATCGTCGCCGCCGGTTGACGGATCGTCACCGCCAGAAGTGGGATCAGGCTCACCCACCGCAATGCCTTGGTCGCCGCCAGCGGGATTGAGGTCGTGCCAATTCTGCACGATCTGCCCATCGCTGGGGTCTGCGGCGCCAGACGTGGCGTCGCCCGCCTCTTGCGCCATGGCAGCCGCGCTTAGCAACAACACGGCGATCGCCGAAAGGCCGAACCGCCGCACAGAACCATTCAAAAGATCAGTCATCACAATTTCCTGCTCCAATCATTGCCGCATTGGGCCGCTGACACCGGGTTTGCCGAATCGAAACCCGTGGAGGGATGGTTAGGGAAGTCAGGGGCGGCAGCCATCCGTCAAACGTTTGAACGGGTAGCCGCGCATAGAAAAACCGGCTGTAAACCTTCGTTTACGCCGGTTTTCGCTGTGGTTTCTGCGATTTGGCCGTCAGACCTTCATATCGAAGCCGAGGTGCTTGGCCACCGTGAAGATGTCCTTGTCGCCGCGCCCACACATATTCATCACGATGATATGGTCGGCAGGCAGGGTCGGCGCGATCTTCATCACATGGGCAAGGGCGTGGCTGGGTTCCAGCGCCGGGATGATGCCTTCGAGCTTGCAGGACAGCTGGAACGCCTCCAGCGCCTCGGCATCGGTGATCGAGACATATTGCGCGCGGCCCATGTCGTGCAGCCAGGAATGTTCGGGGCCGATGCCGGGGTAGTCGAGGCCCGCCGAGATGCTGAAGCCTTCGAGGATCTGGCCGTCGGGGTCTTGCAGCAGATAGGTGCGGTTGCCGTGCAGCACGCCGGGGCGGCCGCCGGTCAGGGAGGCGCAGTGCTGCATCCGGTCATCAACGCCTTTGCCGCCAGCCTCGACCCCGATGATGTTCACAGTCGGGTCGTCGAGGAAGGGGTAGAACAGGCCCATCGCGTTGGAGCCACCACCGATGGCGGCGATGACGGTATCGGGCAGACGGCCCTCGCCCTCCTGTTCGGCCAGCTGCCAGCGGACCTCCTTGCCGATGATCGACTGGAAATCGCGGACCATCGCCGGGTAGGGGTGCGGGCCTGCGACGGTGCCGATGCAGTAGAAGGTGTCGCGGACATTGGTGACCCAGTCGCGCAGGGCGTCGTTCATCGCGTCTTTCAGCGTGCCACGGCCCGAGGTGACCGGGATCACCTCAGCCCCCAGAAGGCGCATACGGAACACGTTGGGCGACTGGCGTTCGACGTCATGCGCGCCCATGTAGACCACGCATTGCAGCCCGAACTTGGCGCAGACGGTGGCGGTGGCGACGCCGTGCTGCCCTGCCCCGGTTTCCGCGATGATCCGGGTCTTGCCCATGCGGCGGGCGAGGATGATCTGGCCCAGCACGTTGTTGATCTTGTGCGCGCCGGTGTGGTTCAGCTCGTCCCGCTTCAGGTAGATCTTCGCGCCGCCGAGATGTTTCGTCAGCCGGTCGGCATAGTACAGCGGGCTTGGGCGGCCGACGTAATGCTTCCACAGGTCGTCCATCTCGGCCCAGAAGGTCGGGTCGGTCTTGGCGAATTCGTAGCGTTCCTCTAGATCGAGGATCAGCGGCATCAGGGTTTCGGAGACAAAGCGCCCGCCGAACTTGCCGAAACGGCCCTGTTCGTCCGGCCCGGTCATAAAGCTATTCGGGTTGTCCTTGGCCATGATGCCCTCCTGATCCTGCTCTTTCGATGTAACGCCACCTGCGGCACAAGGAAAGGGGGGCTGCTGTGGTCAGGTCAGCAGTTTTTTCATGCCGAGATGGCTGGGGTCATAACCCAGGCGTTCGTAGAAGGCATGGGCGCGGTGGCGGGATTTGTCGGTGGTCAGTTGGATCACGCTGGCCCCGGCGGCGCGGGCGCGGGCCTCACATTCCGCCATCAGGGCCGCACCGGTCCCGTGAGAGCGGTGGTCAGCGGCGACACGCACCGCCTCTACCAGCGCGCGGGTGGCACCGCCGCGCGACAGGCCGTGCAGGATGGTCAGTTGGGCGGTGGCGATGATGCGGGCCTGATCCTCAGCCACGATCAACTGATGCATGGGGTTGGCGGCGATGGCGTCGAAGGCGGTCAGATAGGCGTCAGGCACGGCGGTTTCGCGGCCCTGCCCCAGCGGATCGTCGGCCAGCAGGGCTACGATAGCAGGCACGTCGGCGCGGGTGGCGTTGCGGAAGATCACCGGACCGCTGCCATGAAGGCGGCGATTTTCGCCGGGTCTTTGACGCCGGGCGCGGATTCGACGCCAGAGGCCAGATCGACCTGACGGGCCCCAGTCAGGCGCACGGCCTCGGCGACGTTGTCGGCGGTCAGGCCGCCAGCCAGCATCCACGGGCGCAGCCAGCGGCGCTGGGCGACCAGACGCCAGTCAAAGGGCAGCCCGTTGCCGCCCGGAAGAACCGCACCCTTGGGGGCCTTGGCGTCGATCATGATTTGGTCGGCGGCCAGCGAATATTCCATCAGGGGGGCAAGATCGCCCTCATCCCGAACGCCGATCACCTTCATCACCGGCAGGCCATAGCGGGCGCGGACGGCGGCGACACGGTCGGGGGTTTCGTGGCCGTGCAGTTGCAGCATGTCGAGCGGCATCGCCTCGGTAATGGCATCAAGGGTCGCATCATCGGCATCGACGGTCAGCGCGACCTTGGCCAGACCCGGCGGTGCGGCGAGGGCCAAGGTGCGGGCCAGATCCAATGACACATAGCGCGGCGAGGGTGGAAAGAAGTTCAGCCCGAAATAGGCGGCCCCTGCGGCGGCAACGGCCTCTACATCGGCCACGGTCCTGCAGGCCGCAGATCTTGACGCGCACGGGGTCCATGGTCAGGCCTTGGGTTTTTCCAGAATGGCCAGCACGTCGTCGTCGGGCAACGAGTTCTGATCCTTCATCGCGGCCAGCTCCCGCTCCAGCTTGGAGACTTCACGGGTTTTGGTGCTGGCGACGCGGCGGTGTTTGTATTCGCGCAACCATTCCCAGATAAACCCGACCAGCAGGCCGATCAGGATGCCGCCGAACAGCACGAGGAAGACCGGGACATCGGTGGTCCAGTCGAACTGAACCAATGCGGCGAAATCGGGGGGCAGCAGATGGACCGTCACCGGACCACGATTGGCCGACGCGACCAGCACAAGGGCAACGGCAACAACGAAGAGGAACAGGTAGCGGAGCAGTCGGATCATGTCAGACGAGCCTTGGTTCAGGGGACTGACCCTTTATCGGCTTTGCCGCCCGCAGGTGCAAGCGCCCTACTTTTCGTTCAGCCGATCCCGCAACAATTTGCCGGTCTTGAAGAAGGGAACCTTCTTGTCATCGACCTGAACCGCCTCACCCGTCCGCGGGTTGCGGCCGACGCGGGCATCGCGGGCCTTGACCGAAAAGGCACCAAACCCGCGCAGTTCGACTCGATCACCCTTGGCCAGAGCCTCGATAATCTCTTCGAACACGGTGTTGACGATCTTTTCGACATGGCGCTGTGTAAGATGCGGATTTTCATCCGCAATCTTCTGGATAAGTTCCGAACGGATCATCAGATCTTTCTCCCCCTAGCGGCGTCCCGACCCTGTACCGGTTCGTTCGATCACCACACTGTGTTTCTTGTTGGACTATAGGGAATATTCCGCCCTGCACAAACGAAATTAATCTGCAAAAACAGCCGCAAACAGCTTCCTGGGCCCGCTAAGCCGTGCCGGAAAGCCAAAGAGGGACCGTCACGGCCCATTGCGACCCATTGCACCCGGGTCAGAGGCGTCTGGCTGCGAATCGGATTTCGGGTGGATTTTGACTGTTGGATCAATGGGCGGCGCTTGGCACCATGTCCAACCGACAACAAAAAACCCCGCCGCGATGCGACGGGGTTTTCTGATTGGATCAGCAGAAGGAAGGCTTACTTGCCGCCCTTGAGTGCTGCACCGAGGATATCGCCCAGCGAGGCGCCCGAATCGGACGAGCCATACTGTTCGACAGCTTCTTTCTCTTCGGCGATCTCACGTGCCTTGATCGACAGACCCAGCTTGCGGGTCTTGGGGTCGATGTTGGTGACGCGGACGTCGATCTTGTCGCCAACCTGGAAACGCTCTGGGCGCTGGTCGGCACGGTCACGCGACAGGTCGGAGCGGCGGATGAACGACTTGGTGCCGTTGTAATCAACCTCTACGCCGCCTTCTTCGATGGCCGAGACTTCTACGGTGATGATGCCGCCACGCTTCACGCCATCAACGGCGTCGGTGAAGGTGTCATCGCCAAGGGCCTTGACGGACAGCGAGATACGCTCTTTCTCGACATCCACTTCGGTGACAGCGGCCTTGACCATGTCGCCCTTGCGGTAGTTCTGAATGGCGTCTTCGCCGCGCTGATCCCATGACAGGTCGGACAGGTGAACCATGCCGTCGATGTCATTGTCGAGGCCAACGAACAGACCGAATTCGGTGATGTTCTTGACTTCGCCCTCGATCGGGGTGCCGACCGGGTGGGTTTCAGCAAAGACTTCCCACGGGTTGCGCTGGGTCTGCTTGAGGCCCAAGGAAACGCGACGCTTGGCACAGTCGATTTCCAGAACCATGACTTCGACTTCCTGGCTGGTCGAGACGATCTTGCCGGGATGTACGTTCTTCTTGGTCCAGGACATTTCGGACACGTGGACGAGGCCTTCAACACCAGCTTCCAGCTCCACAAAGGCGCCGTAGTCGGTGATGTTGGTGACGCGGCCCTTGTGCACGGTGCCAATGGCATAGTCTTTTTCAACAGCATCCCACGGATCGGACTGCAGCTGCTTCATGCCGAGGCTGATGCGGTGGGTTTCCTTGTTGATCTTGATGACCTGCACTTTGACAGTCTCACCAATGGCAAGGATTTCCGACGGGTGGTTGACGCGACGCCAAGCCATGTCGGTGACGTGCAGCAGGCCGTCTACGCCGCCGAGGTCAACGAACGCACCGTATTCGGTGATGTTCTTGACGACGCCGTCAACGGTCTGGCCTTCGGTCAGGTTGCCGATAACTTCGGCACGCTGTTCGGCACGCGACTCTTCGAGGATCGCACGACGCGAGACAACGATGTTGCCACGACGACGGTCCATCTTCAGGATCTGGAACGGCTGCTTCATGCCCATCAACGGGCCAGCATCACGCACCGGACGAACGTCAACCTGCGAGCCCGGAAGGAACGCAACAGCGCCGCCCAGATCCACGGTGAAGCCACCCTTGACGCGGCCAAAGATCGCGCCTTCGACGCGGGCTTCGGAAGCGTATGCTTTTTCGAGACGATCCCATGCTTCTTCGCGGCGAGCTTTCTCACGCGAAATCTGGGCTTCACCGCGGGCGTTTTCGACGCGGTCGAGATAGACCTCGACCTCATCACCGACTTTGATGTCGGCCGTTTCGCCGGGGTTCGCGAATTCTTTAAGATCGATGCGGCCTTCCATCTTGTAGCCGACGTCGATGATGGCCTGGCCCGCTTCAATTGCGATAACCTTGCCTTTGACAACAGTACCCTCTTCAGGGGTGTCAATTTCGAAGCTTTCTTTCAACAGGGCTTCGAAGTCTTCCATAGTAGCTTTAGCGGACATGCAGTCGTTTCCTTTTCATTCATTTTCACTGGCCATGCGGTTGGCTCCGCCGGTCTTTGCCTCAATGACATAAGGGCCGTGGCTGTTGCCCGACCCCTGCATTCGCCCGCGTCCTTAGCCCTTTGGAGCCGAGTTTGCAAGCCTGTTGCGGTGGCTTGACGGTTGGGGCGGCCAACAGTTAGCATGATATCAAACTAATGGAGCGTGGAAATGACTGTGGTGCAAAAGGTCGGATGGGTGCTGTCGGGGCTGTTTGGTTTGTTCATGCTGGGGGCCTCGGTCACGCCCAAGCTGTTGGGGTTGGCGGCGGCGCAAGAGCCTATGACGGCGCTGGGCTGGCCGGATGCGCCGTTGATGCTGATCGGGTCGTTGGAGCTGATCTGCACGCTGTTGTATCTGTTCCCGCCGACCGGGGTTTTGGGGGCTGCCTTGATGATGGCCATTCTGGGCGGGGCGATGGCGACCAATCTGCACGGCAACGCACCGCTGTATAGCCACACGCTGTTTTCGATCTACCTTGGCATCCTGATGTGGGGCGGGTTGATCCTGCGTGATCTGCGGGTCCGTGCGGTGTTCCCGCTGGCCCGCTAAAGTGGCGTTTCGCTGCGGGTGATCAGTACAGCAAGCAGGCAGCCGTCGGGGGAGAAGGAGCTGTGCTCTGTTCCGTCGGAATAGCAGACCAGATCGCCCTTGGTGAAGACCTTGCCGTCACTGTCGACCAGCGTGCCTTCCAGCACCAGAAACTGCTCCACCCCGTTGTGGCGGTGGGCGCGGGTCGTCATGCCGGGGGGCATCCGGTAGACGTGAAAGCCTTCGCCAAGCGGCTGGGTGTCGTCGAGTTGCAGGATGCTGTCGCCCAGCGCCACGCCGTCGGGATAGACGAAGGGTTTGAAGTCAGCCTCATGGATATTGACGAAACGGCGGTTGCTTTTGGTCAATGGCTGCATATCGGACCTCGTTGAAATTGGATTGCCGTCAGCCTAGCGCATCGAATTCCGCAGGCGCCAGTCCGAAATCGCACCGCTGGGCGATTGAACCGGACGCGTGCGTGGCGTAACAGGCGGCGCATGGAACCTGTGCTGGATTGCGTGATTGAGGATGAGCGGTGGGCGGCCCTTGGGCTGGAGCCGCTGGCGCTGCGGGCCGTGCAGGCGACGTTGGCCGGGCTGGGCCTGCCTGAGGTGGGGTTTGCCGTGGTGGTGATGGGCTGCGACGACGCCCGCATTGCCACCCTGAACGCCGACTTTCGCGGCAAACCGCAGCCGACCAATGTGCTGAGCTGGCCAGCCGAGGAGCTGGCGGCTGAGGAAGAGGGCGACGCGCCGGATCTGCCTGAGCCGGGCGATGCGGACGACCCCGAATCCTTGGGCGATATCGCCATCGCCTATGACACCTGTGCCCGTGAGGCACTGGAGGCTGACAAGACAATGGCGGACCATGTGACGCATTTGATCGTCCACGGTCTGTTACATTGTGTGGGTTACGATCACATTCGTGACGGCGACGCCGCGTTGATGGAAGGAACCGAGGTTCGGATACTTGCAACTTTGGGCATTTCCGACCCATATTGACATTGCGGCCCGCACGGGTCGTTTTCTGGATAAAGGACAAATGGGCAGTAGCACCGATGAGTCCGCGTCAGCGCCCTACGCGCTAGACCGGGCAGACGATCCTGAAGAACCCGCGCAACGTGGCTTCTTCGGCAGGCTGATTGACGCGTTTTCTCCCGCGGATCAGACCAACCCGAAACCCGATAATTCCGACGCCGCCCCCCCTGTCGTTCAGGTCGTGGCGACGCATGGCATGAGCAACCTGCGGCGCTTGCGCGTCGATGACGTGGCGATCCCGAAGGTAGAGATTGTCGCTGTGCCGCTGGACATCGGCAAAGAGGCGCTGGTGGAGGTGTTCCGCGAGCATGGCTTCAGCCGGGTGCCGGTTTACAAGGGCAATCTGGACACGCCGCAGGGCCTTGTCCTGCTGAAAGACCTTGCGTTGAACTATGGGTTCGGCTCAGGCGGCAAATTCTCTATCCGCAAGATGTTGCGGCCGGTTCTTTATGCGCCGCCGTCAATGCCGGTGGGCGTGTTGTTGCAGAAGATGCAGCGTGAGCGGGTCCATATGGCGCTGGTCATCGACGAATATGGCGGGGTGGACGGGCTTGTCACCATCGAAGACCTGATTGAGACGGTCATCGGTGAGATCGAGGATGAGCATGACGAGGAAGAAGACATCCTGTGGAAAGAGGAATCGCCCGGCGTGTTTCTGGCAATGGCCACCGCCCCCTTGGATGAGTTTGAGCCTGCCCTCGGCGTGACCCTGCGGGTGACTGACGACGACAAGGATATCGACACCCTTGGCGGGCTGGTGATTCTGCGCACCGGGCGGATGCCCGCGCGGGGTGAGATCGTGCCGCATGAGAGCGGGGTGGAGTTTGAGGTGGTTGACGCCGATCCACGCCGGATCAAGCGGCTGCGGGTGCGGTCGCCCGGCAATGCGGTGGATGAGACGGGTTGACGGCCGGAACTGATACTGCGGCTGAGACCGCGACTTGGCGGCAGGGCGCGCTGTGGGTCTGAAACTGCGGTTCATCGGCTGGCGCGCCGTGGGCACTGCCTTTGGGCTGGGTGCCCTGATGGCGCTTGGGCAGGCCCCGGTCGGTCAATGGTGGATCACGTTGTTCGCGCTTGCGATCTTGCTGCGGCGGGTTGCCAAGCAGAGGCTGGCCGGTTCGCTTTGGATGGGGTGGTTCGCTGGTGCGGGCTATTTTGCCGTTGCCCTGAACTGGATCGTGTCGCCGTTTCTGGTGGACGCCGCGCAATATGGCTGGATGGCCCCGTTTGCGGTGGTGCTGATGGCCTTTGGGTTGGCGCTGTTCTGGGCCGCCGCCTTTGGCGTGGCCTCGTTCAGCCGGGTGCCTTTGTTGGCGATAGTGGCGACGCTGACGGCGGCAGAACTCGCCCGGGGTTACGTTCTGACCGGTTTCCCGTGGGCGATGATCGGCCATATCTGGATTGACCACGCCCCGGCGCAGATGGCCGCCTTTGTCGGGCCAAGCGGGCTGACCCTGATGACGGTGGCCACGGCGGCCCT
Source organism: uncultured Alphaproteobacteria bacterium (assembly GCA_963781185.1). Lineage (GTDB taxonomy): Bacteria > Pseudomonadota > Alphaproteobacteria > Rhodobacterales > Rhodobacteraceae > Stagnihabitans. The sequence continues at coordinate 155,758 of CAWAEL010000010.1, read as the reverse complement.
GCTGGCGCTGTGGCGACCGGTGCCGGGGATGATCGCCGTGGCGCTGATTGCCGGGATCTGGGCCTTTGGCTGGTTTCAACTGGCGCAACCGATGCCGAAGCCGCCGGGTGTAGTCGTGCGGTTGGTGCAGCCCAACGCGCCCGAGGAAGCCAAATGGAACCCCGAGCACGCGCAGTTGTTCTTTGACCGGTTGATGAGTGCGACCGCCGCGCCTGCCACAAAGGGCCTCGGCAAGGTGGATCTGGTGATCTGGCCGGAAACCGCCCTGCCCTATCTGGTCATCGACAACCCGGACCTGCCCGCCATGATCGGTGGCGCGGCACGGGGGGCTGCGGTCGCGGTGGGCATGCAGCGGGTTGAGGGGAGCCGGGGCTGGAACTCCATGCAGGTCTATGCGGCGGACGGCACGACGCTGGGCAGCTATGACAAGCATCATCTGGTGCCGTTTGGTGAGTATACCCCGCTTGGGGATGCCGCGCTCGACTGGTTCGGGGTGTCGGCATTTTCGTCGCAGACCGGCAATGCCTATACCGCCGGGTCGGGGCCGGCGGTGCTGAACCTCGGCCCGAAGCTGGGCCATGTGATGCCGCTGATCTGCTATGAGGCGGTGTTCCCGCAGGATCTGCGCGGCCCGTCGCGACCGGGCTGGCTGCTGCAGATTACGAATGATGCGTGGTTTGGCACGATCAGCGGGCCGTTCCAACATGCCGCCCAAGCGCGGCTGCGGGCGGTAGAGCAGGGGTTGCCCTTGGTGCGGGTGGCGAACACCGGGGTGACGCAGGTTGTTGACGCGCGGGGGCGGATCACCGCCGCGCTGCCATTCGGGACCGAGGGATTTCTGGACGCGGCGCTGCCCGGCGCCCTGCCCGCCACACCCTATGCGCGCTGGGGTGAAATCCCGGTCTTGTTGTTGCTGGCTGGCCTCGCTGCGTTGATCGCAGCCAAGGGCCGCAGACCGCTTGCTTGACCCTAGCCGGTTTTACCTCTACTCCGCTTGACACCTGTCACAACGGCTTCCTGGCGTGGCAGATTAACCCTAACGGAGCACGTCCCCATGACCCGCAAGTCCTATGTCTTCACCTCTGAATCCGTGTCAGAGGGGCATCCCGATAAACTATGTGACCGCGTGTCGGACGCGGTTCTGGACGCCTTTCTGACCGAAGAAAGCAACGCCCGTGTCGCCTGCGAAACCTTTGCCACCACCGGGCGGGTTGTTGTTGGTGGTGAGGTCGGCCTTTCAGACCCGGCTGCATTGAAGGCCATGGTAGAGCGGGTCGAGGATATCGTCCGCGGCTGCGTCAAAGACATCGGCTATGAGCAGGATGAGTTCCACTGGAACACCCTGCAGGTCCAGAATTACCTGCACAAGCAATCCGCCCACATCGCCCAAGGCGTTGACCGCGACGGGGCTGGCGATCAGGGCATCATGTTCGGCTATGCCTGCCGTGAGACGGCAGAGCTGATGCCGGCACCGATCCTGTACTCCCACGCGATCCTGCGCCGTCTGGCAGAGGTCCGCAAATCCGGCGCTGAGCCGACCCTGCGGCCTGACGCCAAGTCGCAGCTTTCGCTGCGCTATGAGGACGGCAAACCGGTTGAGGTGATGTCGATCGTTCTGTCGCACCAGCATTCGCTGGAAAGCCAGACCTCGGCCGATATCCGCGCGATTGTGGAGCCCTATATCCGTGAGATCCTGCCCAACGGCTGGATCACCGAGAAAACCGAATGGTGGGTCAACCCGACCGGGACGTTTGTGATCGGCGGGCCGGATGGTGATGCGGGTCTGACGGGCCGCAAGATCATCGTGGATACCTATGGTGGTGCGGCCCCGCATGGCGGCGGTGCTTTCTCTGGCAAGGATCCGACCAAGGTTGACCGTTCGGCGGCCTATGCGGCGCGCTATCTGGCGAAGAACGTCGTGGCCTCGGGTCTGGCGGATCGTTGCACGCTGCAGGTCAGCTATGCGATCGGGGTGGCCAAGCCGCTGTCGATCTATGTCGACACCCATGGCACCGGCCAGGTTGAAGAGGCCCGGATTGAGGCTGCCGTGGCTGAATGCATGGACCTGACCCCGCGCGGGATCAGAAATCATCTGGGGCTGGACAAGCCGATCTACGCCCGCACCTCTGCCTACGGCCACTTTGGCCGTGCGCCTGAGGCTGACGGCGGCTTTTCGTGGGAAAAGACCGATCTGGTTGAGGCTTTGAAGAAAGCTGTCTGACGATTCAGAACAACGGCCCCGCCCGGTTTGGGTGGGGCCGTTGTTTTTAGACGATTTGCATTTGTTTGCGCGTCATATTCATCGCGTTGCCAAGCCCGTCCAACTGGCGAGCTGACTACAGCTTGATCTGGGTAAACCCGTCGCGGAGTGCGCGGCTCCACGCCTCGCTCATCGCGCGGAAGTTCTCGTCATTCGGCTCAATCCGGCGTTTCATCGTGACGCGGCAGGCGTCTTTCTCGATCACACACAGGTCCAGCGGCATACCGACCGACAGGTTGGACCGCAGGGTCGAATCCATCGACAGCAGCACGGCCTTTTGGCCATCCTCAAGACTGGTGGAGCGTGCCATCACCCGGTCCAGCAGCGGTTTGCCGTATTTATGCTCACCGATTTGCAGGAAGGGGGTGTCTTCGGTCGCCTCGATGAAGTTGCCTTCGGGATAGATCAGGAACAGCCGCATCGCGCCGCCCTTGCGCTGCCCGGCCACGATCATCGAGGCGCTTGCGCCTTGGTTCATCGCCGACAGTTTGTCATCAATCTCTGTCCGGACCTTGGCGAGGGTGTTGCCGACGATATCGGCGACCTGCAACATCGTGGGGGCCCGCATGATCGAGGTATCCTCGGTCGCGTCAGGCGCGTCGATGGCGTCTTGCAGGCGGGACAGGGCGGTTTGCGTCACCGACAGGCTGCCTGCCGTCAGAATGACGATCACCCGCTCACCGGGTTCCTCAAACGAGAACATCTTGCGATAGGTCGAAATATTATCGAGCCCTGCATTGGTGCGCGTGTCCGATAGCATAACAATGCCTTCGCTCAGCAGAAGGCCAACACAGTAAGTCATTTGATGCCCCGATTTTCGATCGGACCCTATTGCTGAACCGATTGGACTGCAACCTGCACCGTAAGGCTTTCTTTGCCAACTGACCTTGCGGTACCGCGAATTGGCGCTGCCTCTTGTGAATCGAGGCCGGAACCCAACCTTATATAGCGATCATCGGGGCAGCATTCGTTGGCGGCATCAAAGCCGATCCAACCCAGACCGGGCAAATAGAGTTCGGCCCAAGCGTGGGCTGCCTCATGCGCGTCACCATCTGCATCGGAAAACAGATAGCCTGAGACATAGCGCGCCGGGATGCTGGCGGCGCGGGCGATGGTGCACAGGACATGGGCGTGGTCCTGACAGACGCCCTCACCCTGGGCCAGGGCCTCGGCGGCGGTGGTGTGGGCGTCGGTGGTGCCGGGACGGTAGGCAATCGCCTCTGACACGGCACGCGACAGGGCATGGGCGGCGGACAGCGGGCTGTCGGCGCCTTGGGCCGCTTGGGCGAGTTTCGTCAACGGGGTGTCAAACCGGGTGGCGAAGGTTTCGCGCATATAGGCCAGTGGCGGCACCAGTTCGCGGTGGCCGCGCAGGATGCCTGCCATGTCCTTGGTCTCTACCAGCCCGGAAACCCGGACCTCTACCTCAGACACCGGGCCTTTGATCGTCCAGCCTTGAACCCAGTCGCCCGCCCCATCGCGGAAGCTGGCGCCTTGGGTGCCGTCGGTGACGGTGACGGTCCAGTCAGTCGTGACTTGCCCATCGCAGCGCGAGGGGGTCAAGCGGTGGCTTTGCACCACAGAGCGGACCGGGCGGTCGTAGTTATAGGTGGTCAGGTGGTCGACATGTAACAGCATCAGCGCATATCTCCGCTGAGATAGTTTTCATTGATCGTGACGGCGAGGTCGGCGGTCAGGCCGATGAAGCGGCCAAGGAATTCGTGCATCCCCTCATCAAAGATCTGATCGGGGGTTTCACTTTCGACCATGGCCTGCAGTTCCGCCGCCTGCGTCTGGGCCTTGCTCGTGCCGCCATAGAGTTTGGCCAGACGCGCGAGGTGGTTGTTGGCCCCGGTGACGCAGGTGATGAGCGAGCGGGGGCATTGCGGGTTCAGGATCAGGAAATCGGCGATCTTGGCGGCGGTGATTTCGCCGCCATAAGCCCAGTGAAAGGCGCGGCTGGACGACAGCGCGCGCAGCAGCATCATCCATTGGTCATTGTCCGCGCCAGTGCCGACATATTCGGCGCGCGGCAGCAGGACGTAGTATTTGACGTCCATCAGCCGGGCGGTGGCGTCGCCGCGTTCCAGATAATAGCCGATGTTCAGGAAGTTGTAGCCGTCGTTCCTGAGCAGGGTGGCGTCAATCGCGCCGCGCACCATGGCACAGTGGCGCATGGTCCATTCGGTCATCTGCGACAGTTCCAGCTCTGACCGCGGGGTGCGTTCGATGTGGCGCAACTCCTGAAACGCGGTGTTCAGCGCGTCCCAGACTTGGGTCGTCAGCGCGGTGCGGACGATGCGGCCGTTTTCGCGGGCGGCGGTGATGCAGGACTGGAGATCGACGAAGGATTGTCGCGGTCGAAGAACAGAAAGCTTTCGATGTTGCGCTGCACCGGTGCGCCGTATTTGGCGCCGAACGCCTGCGCGGTGCCGGTGGATTGCAGCAGGCTGTCCCATTCGTTGCGGTAGCCCTGTTCGGTGGGCAACAGCGATATCCGCGCCCCCACTTCCAGCAGGCGGGCGGCGGTTTCGGCGCGTTCCATATAGCGGGCGAGCCAGTAGAGGTTGTCGGCTGTTCTAGATAGCATGGGTCACTCCGCCAATACCCAGGTGTCTTTGACGCCACCACCTTGTGAAGAGTTTACCACCAATGAGCCTTCGCGCAGGGCCACGCGGGTCAGGCCACCGGGGACCAGTTCGATGCTCTCGCCGACCAGACAATAGGGCCTGAGGTCGACATGGCGGGGGGCGACGCCTTCGGCCACAAAGGTCGGGGTGGCGGACAGGGCGAGGGTGGGCTGGGCGATGTAGTTGGAGGGGTTCGCCTCTATCTTCATGCGGAAGTCGGCGATTTCCTCTTTGGTGGATTTCGGGCCGACCAGCATGCCGTAACCGCCAGAGCCGTGGACCTCTTTCACCACCAGTTCGGGCAGCTTATCCAGCACATATTTCAGATCGTCGGACTTGTGGCATTGCCAGGTGGGGACGTTGTTCAGGATCGGCTCTTCGCCGAGGTAAAACCGGATCATCTCGGGGACGAAGGTGTAGACCGCTTTGTCATCGGCCACCCCAGCACCGGGGGCCGAGCAGATCGCGACACCGCCCGAGCGGTAGACATCCATCAGGCCGGGCACGCCGAGCATTGAATCAGGCCGGAAGCACAGCGGGTCAATGAAGGCATCATCCAGACGGCGGTAGATCACGTCAACCCGGCGCGGGCCTTGGGTGGTGCGCATGTAGACATAGGCGCCGTCCACGAACAGATCAGCCCCCTCAACCAGTTCCACCCCCATCAGATCGGCGAGGAAGGAGTGTTCGTAATAGGCCGAGTTGTAGTGGCCGGGGGTCAGGATCACCACCGTCGGCTCATTCTCGCATTTCTGCGGGGCGACTGAATTCAGGGTGCGGCGCAGCAGGCTGTGATAGCGGTCGATCGGCTGAATGCGGTTTTCGCGGAACAGGTCCGGGAACATCCGCATCATCATCTCACGGCTTTCCAGCATGTAGCTGACACCGGAGGGCGTGCGGCAGTTGTCTTCCAGCACAAAGAAGTCCGTGGGGCCGGTGCGCACGATGTCGATGCCGACGATGTGGGAATAGACGCCTTTGGGGGGCGTGAAGCCGACGACCGACTTCTCATACGCCTCATTCTGATAGACCAGTGCGGCGGGGATGCGACCGGCGCGGACGATCTCGCCCCGGCCATAAACATCGACCAGAAAGGCGTTCAGCGCCCGGGCCCGTTGTTTGATGCCCCGTTCCAGCCTTGCCCATTCGTTATGGGTGAACACGCGGGGGAACATGTCGAAGGGGATCAGGCGGTCAGGGTCGCCGCCCTCACCATAGACGGCGAAGGTGATGCCGATGCGGCGGAACAGGGTCTCTGCCTCTGCCTGTTTCTGCGCGCGCAGTTCGGGTGACATGGCGCGCATCCATTCGTCCAACTGGGCGTAGGGCGTGCGGACGGCATCGTTTTGGTACATTTCGTTAAAAGACGCGCTCATCAAGTCATCCCGCTGGTGCTTTGCTTCAGTTAACCCCGCCTTGCGGCCCGTCGATAGGGGGGTCATGGGGAAAAGTGCTATTTGCCGGGCGGAAGCCTAAATTATGGGCAGAAAACCGGCCTGACGCTGGGGCAGTCCTGCGCTATGTTGGGGGAATGACAGCGGAACCGGTCCTGACATTTACCAAAAAGGGCATCTATTGCCCGGCTGGTGACTTTTACATCGACCCGACTCATGCGGTGGATCGTGCCCTGGTGACCCATGGCCATTCCGACCACGCGCGCCGGGGCCATCGCAATTACCTGTGTACCGATGGGGCCTTACCGGTCATCCGGCACCGGCTGGGTCAGATAACTGCTGAGGGGATTGCCTATGGCGAGGCCCGCGTGATCGGCGGGGTGACGGTGTCGTTTCATCCGGCAGGCCATGTGCCCGGCTCGGCGCAGATCAGGGTAGAGCGTGGGGGTGAGGTTTGGGTCGTCTCAGGCGATTATAAGGTAGAGGTCGACCGGCTGTGTGAGGCGTTTGAGCCTGTGGCCTGCCATACCTTCATCTCTGAATGTACGTTTGGGTTGCCGATCTTCCAGTGGCAGCCTGAGGCTGAGGTGATGGCTGAAATCGCGGCATGGTGGGCGAAGAACGCGGCGGAGGGGCGGGTTTCAGTGCTGGCCGCCTATTCGTTTGGCAAGGCGCAGCGGCTGATGGCGGGTCTGCCGTTGCAGGGGCCGATCTACACCCATCCGGCGGTCGAGGCTGTGACCGCAGTTCTGCGGGCGCAGGGCTATCCGTTGCCCGCGACGCATGAGGTCGGGCTGTCGGTGATGCCGCGCGGGGCGCTGGTGATCGCACCGCCCAATGTGCTGAACGGCGATTGGGTCAGCGGGTTTGGGCCGATGTCGGTGGGGTTCGCATCGGGTTGGATGGCTTTGGGGGTGCGGCGGCGGGGCTTGGGGGCGGCGTTTGTGTTGTCAGACCATGCCGACTGGCCGGGGTTGAATACGGCTGTGCGGGCGACCGGGGCTAGCCAGGTGTTTGCAACCCACGGCTATGTGAAGCCGTTTCGGCAATGGCTGGAGACGCAGGGCTATGACGCGGGGATTGTGGGATGATCCGGTTTGCCGCTTTGCTGGCCGCCCTGCCCGATCCGGACGCGATGACCCGCTATACGGCGGAAGCCGGGGCCGACGACCTCGCCGCCGCCGAGGCTTTGCTGTCGGGTCAGCGGCCCAAGCGGTTGGTGACGCTCGACACGCTGATGCATTGGGCGGCAGAGGTGGCGGGGGTGCCAGACTGGTTGCTGGCCGCCTCGATGGAGGTGTCGGGCGACCGGGCCGAGGTGGCGGCGCTGCTGTTGCCGCCGCCCGTTGGGACACCGCCGGGTCTGGCAGAGGTGGTGGATCGGTTGGCGCGGGCCACGCCCGTGACGGCGCATGAGGTGATGCTGGGCCTATGGGCGCAGTTGCCCAGCCGCGGCCAACGTCATCGTCAACCGACTGGCGGCGGGCAGTTTCCGCGCCACCGGGCCGAAGGAGAAGCCTGTGCCAACCGGCGAGGTGCGCCGTGTGCATGCGGTGATGGTGCTGGTTCAGCCTGCGGGGCCAGAGGTGACGCTGGCCCTGTGGCGCGATGGCTTGCCGGTGCCGATCGGGCGGATGGCCCTGACGCTGGCCGAGGTGCCAGAGATCATGGCTTGGGTGCGGGCGAATACCTTGGGGAAATTCGGCCCGGTGCGGCAGGTGCCGCCGGATCTGGTGTTTGAGGTGGAGTATCAGGGACTGACCGAAAACCGCCGCCGCAAGAGTGGGATTGAGTTGCAGGCCCCCCGGATTGTGGCTTGGGTGCAGGGCGGTGCGGCGGGGGATTTGGACGATCTGATCGCGGCACACGCCGAAAGGTGATGGGCGCGGCCTTGTCCTTGGGCCGGGTTCACCCCTAGATAGGGGCAACCACAAATGAGGTCTTGACCATGACATTGCCCCTGCCCCACCCGTTTTTCGATGCCAACGCCGCCTCTGGTGGGTTCGGCGACCTGCCGGAATGGGACCTGACCGACCTGTACCCCGCGCCCGGACTCGCCCGAGTTTTCGCGCGACATGGCGCTGGCTGAACCAAACCTGCGCCGGGTTTGCCGCGACCTATGAGGGCAAGCTGGCGGATCTGTCGGCTGAGGCGATGCTGGACTGCGTGCTGGCCTATGAGACAGATCGACACGGTGGCCGGGCGGATCATGTCCTATGCGGGCCTGCGCTATTACCAGAACACCATGGACAGCGACCGCGCCAAGTTCATGGCCGATGCGCAGGACCAGGTGACGGATTTCACCACGCCGCTGGTGTTTTTCACGCTGGAATTCAACCGGTTGGACGGATGAGCATCTGGCCGGCCTGCTGGCCGCCAATGCCGACCTTGCCCGCTACAAACCGGTGTTCGACCGGATGCGCGCGATGCGGCCCTATCAGCTGTCGGACGAGCTGGAGAAGTTCCTGCATGACGAAAGCGTCGTGGGCGCCTCCGCCTGGAACCGGCTGTTTGACGAGACGATGGCCGGGCTGATGTTCAAGGTCGAGGGGCAGGACGAGGAGCTGAACCTGGAGGCGACGCTGAACCTGCTGACCGACAGCGACCGGACCAAGCGCGAGGCGGCGGCGCGGGCCCTGGCGGTGGTGTTTGACAAGAACGTCAAGCTGTTTGCGCGGGTTCACAACACGCTGGCCAAGGAAAAGGAAATCCACGACCGCTGGCGCAAGATGCCGACCCCGCAGACCGGGCGGCACCTGTCGAACCATGTGGAACCCGAGGTGGTCGAGGCGCTGCGCAATGCCGTCGTCGCCGCCTATCCCAAGCTGTCGCCACCGCTATTACCGGCTGAAGGCGAAATGGATGGGTCTGGACAAGCTGCAGGTCTGGGACCGCAACGCCCCCCTGCCGATCGAGGCGCCGCGTCTGGTCGACTGGGCACGAGGCGCGCGCCACGGTGCAGGACGCCTATGCCGCGCTTTGACCCGCGCATGGCCGAGCTGTCAGAGCCGTTCTTCACCAAGGGCTGGATCGATGCGGGCGTGAAGCCGGGCAAGGCGCCGGGCGCCTTTGCCCATCCGACCGTCACCACCGTTCACCCCTATGTCATGCTGAACTACCTCGGCAAACCGCGTGACGTGATGACGCTTGGCGCATGAACTGGGCCACGGCGTCCATCAGGTTCTGGCGGCGGGTCAGGGGGAATTGTTGTCCTCCACCCCCCTGACGCTGGCCGAAACCGCGTCGGTCTTTGGCGAAATGCTGACCTTCCGCAAGCTGCTGGACGGGGCCAAGACCCAAGCCGAGCGCAAGACCCTGCTGGCGGGCAAGGTCGAGGATATGATCAACACCGTCGTCCGCCAGATCGCGTTCTATGACTTTGAATGCAAGCTGCACGCGGCGCGGGCCAAGGGCGAACTGACCCCGGATGACATCAACGCGCTGTGGATGTCGATTCAGGCCGAGAGCCTGGGCGATGCGTTTGAGTTCATGGACGGCTACGAAACCTTCTGGTCCTATATCCCGCATTTCGTGCATTCGCCGTTCTACGTCTATGCCTATGCCTTTGGCGACGGGTTGGTGAACGCGCTGTATGCCGTCTATGCCGACGGGCTGCCGGGGTTCGAGGACAAGTATTTCGAGATGCTGAAGGCCGGCGGGTCCAAGCATCACAAGGAACTGCTGGCCCCGTTCGGGCTGGACGCGTCGGACCCCAAGTTCTGGGACAAGGGCCTGTCGATGATCGCAGGCTTTATCGACGAGTTGGAGGCGATGGAGGGGTGACACCCCAAGCGTCCCCGACCACATGGTGCCTGTTCACGCACCACTATCCGGCGCGGTAAGGGGCCGGTGTCGCATGTTGGGTCAGCGAGTTCATAGATGAGGCGGGCCGGTCAGTGACCGGCCTGACCATGTGTCGACATACCATATCCAGATCGGTGTGTGCATGGCGTTGCGGGCGCTCAAAGTCGCGCAAATGGCGCTGAAGCCCGCCGAATGGTTGACTTGACGCCGCTGAATGGTGCGATCGTCACGCAGCGTTTCTGACGACGCACGTGGGGGTGGAGGGGTAGGCCCCTCCACCTGTGGCATCAGACGGCGGTGACGCTGTCGAAATGCTTTGCGAGGTCGTGCAGCGGGGTCTTGATCAGATCCTTGGCCAGTTCGGCCGCGATGTGGTCGTGCAGCTGTTTGGGCAGGTCGTGGCGGATTTCGCCCAGCATTTTCGGACCAGCGGCCAGAACGATGCGGTCATAGCTGCCCTTGGCCCATTCCTCAGCCAGCATCTTGGCGGCGTGTTTGGCCAGATGCATACGCTCTGCCCCCTCTTTCGGGCTGCTGCCGCCAACATGGGCGATGCCTGCGGCGGTCAGTTCGGCCTTGGAATGGTCAATCTCGGCCAAGCCGTCGCCATGGGTGTGAACCAGACGGTAGTCTTCGTCGCTGAGCAGCAGGTACAGGGTGGTGATCGGTTTCATAGGGCTTCCTCGCCTTTGGGTTATGCCCCAGACTAGCCCCCTGCCCGGCGGTGCGCGTTGATCTGCCTCAAACAGCCGGAAACACGATGGGGACATATTGCAGGCTGTCGCCCCTGCCGCTGCCTAAGAAATGTGCAGTGTCGCGCCAGGCGGGGTTTCGTAGAAAAGCCGTGGCGTCCCTTGCTTGCCCCTTGGTCGCCAAAGGGATGCACAGGTGGACATGACCAAGAACCTGTCCATCGTCGTCGTTGAAAAGGATCGTGCGCGCGCGTTGATGATCGTTGACGGTCTGCGCGAGGCTGGCGAGTTTGAGGTTTTCGTCATTGGCGAGGAAACCGGGCTGGCCCGCCGCATTGCCGAGCGTAACCCGGATCTTGTGCTGATCGATGCGGGCAATCCCTCTCGTGATGTGCTGGAGGATTTGACGCTTGCCACGGCCCCCATGCAGCGCCCGGTGGCGATGTTTGTGGACAGGTCCGATTCCGCCATGACCAAGGCGGCGATCGAGGCGGGAATGTCGGCCTATGTGGTCGACGGGCTTCGCCCTGAACGGCTGCGGCCCATTCTGGACGCCGCCATCGCGCGGTTTCACATGGTGCAGAAGATGCGCGTCGAGCTTGCCGAAACCCGCCGCGTGCTTGAGGAACGCAAGGTCATCGACCGCGCGAAAGGCATTCTGATGCGGGCGCGCGGGATTGGTGAGGAAGAGGCTTATGGCCTTATGCGCAAGGCCGCGATGGATCAGGGCAAGAAAGTGGTGGATCTGGCGCAGGCTTTGGTCATGGCGACGGATCTGTTGAAATGAGCGTGATCGCGCTGAACCTGGGATATGTGCCGCTGGTTGACGCGGCCCCCCTGCTATTGGCGCAGACCCTTGGCTTTGCGCGGGAAGAGGGGTTGGACCTGACCCTGATCGCCGCACCCAGTTGGTCTACCCTGCGCGACATGCTGAGCACGGGACAGGTCGTGGCGGCACAGATGCTGTCGCCCGTACCGATTGCGACGGCCCTCGGTCTGGGCGGGGAGGCGACGCCGCTGGAGGCGCTGATGGTGCTGAACCTGAATGGCAACACCATTGGCGTATCGCGGGACCTAGCAGACCGGATGCGGGCGGGCGGCTATGATTTTGACTTCTGCGATGCGCGGGCGGCTGGTTTGGCGCTGTTGGGGGCTGGTGGCGGATTGCGCATCGGGGTGCCTTTTGCCTTTTCGATGCACCGCGAATTGGTTCACTATTGGCTCGACGGCCTCAACCAACCGCTGCCAGCGGATCTGGAGATATGCACCGTTCCGCCGCCACGCATGGCCGAGGCTCTGGCCGCCGGGGAGATTGACGCGTTTTGCGTCGGTGAACCGCGGGGATCGGTGGCGGTCGGAACGGGTGTGGGTGAGTTGCTGTTGCCCGGCTCGGCAATCTGGGGTGCAGCGCCGGAAAAGGTGCTGGCGACGCGGGCGGGTTGGGCAGAGGCTGAACCCGGTCTGGCGGGGCGGTTGATCCGCGCGATCTGGCGGGCGGCGCGGTGGCTGGGGCAACCGGACAATCACAGCGTGGCCGCCGATCTGCTGGCCGCGCCCGGTCGGCTGGCTGTCGGGGCAGAGGTGATTGAGCGGGTTCTTGACGGGCAGCTTTTGACCTCAGCCACAGGGGCGGAACGTCGGGTGCCGCATTTCATCGAATTCCACGCCGGGGCGGCCAATTTCCCGTGGCGCAGTCAGGCCGCGTGGATCGGCGCACGTCTGGCGCGGCGCCATGGGCTTGACCCGCTGGCAGCGATTGCCGCCGCCCGTTCGGTGTTCCGCAGCGACCTGTACCGGTTGCACATGCAGGGTATCGGGGCCGAATTGCCCGGCGCGTCGGACAAAGTTGAGGGGTCATTGTCGGTGCCCACAGCCGCCCCTTCGGCGGAAGGCAGGCTGATTCTGTCGCCGGACCGATTTTATGATGCCCGCATTTTCGACCCTGACGATCCGCTGCGATGAAACTTCGGGCAACGGATCGAAATCTCATGGTCCACGCCCGCAAGATATTTGACGCTGCACTGCAGCAAGTACATCACTGACGTAACGCTCGGGGCAAAGATGTCCCACCGCGTTCCCCCGATGATGAGGGAGCCTCAAGCAACGCCGCTTGGAACCTTGCCTGCAAAGGCAGCGGTCCCATGCGGCTTTTTTCATTTCAGCGCCCCTTTGCGGGCTTCAGGGAACCGAAACAATGCGTATCGCACGTCTACTGCTGCTGACCACAACCCTTGCCACCCCGCTTTTTGCCGAAACTGCCGGGATCGAGAAGGACGAACTGACCCTCGGCTTTATCAAGCTGACCGACATGGCCCCGCTGGCGATTGCGAAGGAGAAGGGCTTCTTCGCGGATGAAGGTCTTGTCGTGACGCTTGAGGCGCAGTCGAACTGGAAGGTTCTGCTGGACCGCGTGTTGGACGGTGAACTTGACGGCGCGCATATGCTGGCCGGGCAGCCCATCGCCTCAACCATCGGCTATGGCACCAAGGGCCATCTGATCACCGCCTTTTCGATGGACCTGAATGGCAACGCCATCACAGTCTCCAACTGCGGTCTGGGAGGCGATGAAACCTGACCTGCCGATGGCGGATGGCAAGCCCGTGCATCCAATCTCGGCTGCGGCCCTGAAGCCCGTGTTGGAGGATTATGCGGCCGAGGGGAAGCCGTTCAACCTTGGCATGGTTTTCCCGGTTTCGACCCATAACTATGAGCTGCGCTATTGGCTGGCCGCGGGCGGCGTGAACCCCGGGTTTCTATCAGCCCGGCGATGTGACGGGGCAAGTTGCGGGCGATGTGCTGATCTCCGTGACGCCGCCGCCGCAGATGCCCGCCACGCTGGAGGCGGGCACGATTGACGGTTACGCCGTGGGGGAGCCGTGGAATCAGGCGGCGGTGGCCAAGGGCATTGGCGTGCCGGTCGTCACCGACAACGACCTGTGGAAGAACAACCCCGAAAAGGTGTTTGGCGTGACGGCTGAATTTGCCGAGGCCAACCCCAACACCATGATTGCCATGACCAAAGCGTTGATCCGGGCTGGCATGTGGCTGGACGCCGACAACAACGCCAACCGGGCCGAGGCGGTCGAAATCCTGTCGCGCAGCGAATATGTCGGTGCCGATGCCGCCGTGATCGCCAATTCCATGACCGGCACCTTTGAGTTTGAAAAGGGCGACAAGCGGCCAGAGCCCGATTTCAACGTGTTTTTCCGCTATAACGCGACCTTCCCCTATTTCTCGGACGCGGTCTGGACGCTGACCCAGATGCGCCGCTGGGGGCAGATCGCCGAGGCCCATCCTGACGCTTGGTATGATGAGGTCGCAAAGTCGGTCTACAAACCCGCGATTTATGAAGAGGCGGCCAAGGCGCTGATCGCGGAAGGCAAGGCCACGGCGGCGGATTTCGACTTTGATGCCGATGGCTACAAAGACCCCACCGCCGATTTCATCGACCATGTCACCTACGACGGCACCAAACCCAACGCCTATATCGACAGCCTGACCATCGGGCTGAAGGGCAATCAGACCGTCGCCGATGGCGCGGTTCAGAACTGAGGGATGTAGCATGACCGCCCTTGACCCCGCCGACCTGCCTGAAGAAAACGCCGCGCAATCTGCGGTGCGACTGGAACGGCTCTACCGTTTGATCTCCCGCTGTGACCCGTGGTTTCGCGCGCTGGGTCTGGGCTGGCTGACGCCGATCTGGCGGGTGCTGGCGGGCGACAACCCGCGCGGTCAGATCGCAGAGATCTGGCGGCTGGCAGTGGTGCCCGTTCTGGCAATCGCCGCGTTTCTGGCCCTGTGGGCCGCCTGTGCGCCAATGGTGCAAACCTCGCTTGGTGCCATTCCCGGCCCGGCGCAGGTCTGGGAACAGGTCGGCGTCCTGCGCGCCGATGCGGCGGCCGAGGCTGCCAAGGCCGAGGACTTTTACGCCAAGCAAGCTGCCAAGAATGCCGAACTGATCGCCGCTGGCAAGCCGGATGAGGTCAAGGACCGCAGCTATGCCGGCAAGCCGACCTATCCACGGCAAATCCTGACCTCGATCAAGACCGTGTTTCTGGGCTTCCTGATTGGCACAATCATCGCCGTGCCCCTGGGCATTCTGTGCGGCCTTTCTGCCGACGGCGAATGCGGCCATCAATCCCTTGGTGCAAATCTTCAAACCCGTCTCGCCGCTGGCGTGGCTGCCCATCGTGACGATGGTCGTCTCGGCCTCGGTGGGCGACGGCGGTCTGCCCAAAAGCTTTATCGTCTCGGCGGTCACGGTGACGCTGTGTTCGATGTGGCCGACGCTGATCAACACCGCGCTAGGCGTGGCCTCGATCGACAAGGATCTGGTCAATGTGGGGCGGGTGCTGAAGCTGTCGCTGTGGACGCGGATCACCAAGCTGGTGCTGCCCTCGGCCCTGCCGTTGATCTTTACCGGGCTGCGCCTGTCGTTGGGGGTCGGCTGGATGGTGCTGATCGCGGCCGAGATGCTGGCGCAGAACCCCGGCCTTGGCAAATTCGTCTGGGACGAGTTTCAGAACGGGTCACAAGACAGCCTTGCCCGGATCATGGTGGCGGTTCTGACCATCGGGATGATCGGCTTTGCGCTCGACCGGCTGATGTTCGCGCTGCAGCAGCTGTTCACCTTCTCGAACAATCGGTGACATGATGAGCATTCTGGAATTATCACACGTCTCCAAGGGGTTCGGCGAAACGCCTGTCCTGCGCGACCTGACCTTTGCGGTAGAGGATGGCGAATTCGTCGTGATCCTGGGCTTTTCGGGGTCGGGCAAGACCACGCTGATGAACCTGATGGCAGGGCTGGCGCTGCCCGATCACGGTGAGGTGCGGTTCAAAGGCGCCGCCGTGACCGGGCCGGGACCAGAGCGGGGGTTGGTGTTTCAATCCTACGCGCTGATGCCTTGGCTGACGGTGGCGGGCAATATCCAGCTGGCCGTTGATGCCACCCACAAGGGCACCAAGGCCGAACGGGTTGCCGAGGTGGACCGCTATATCCAGATGGTCGGCCTGTCCCATGCCCGTGACCGCCGCCCGGCGGAACTGTCCGGGGGCATGCGCCAACGGGTGTCGGTGGCCCGTGCTTTGGCGATGCGGCCCGAAGTCTTGCTGCTGGATGAGCCGCTGTCGGCGCTGGATGCCCTGACCCGCGCCAATGTGGCGACAGAGATTGAGGCGATCTGGCGCGCCGAAAAGCGCACCGCCGTGATGATAACCAATGACGTGGATGAGGCGCTGATCCTCGCCGACCGCATTCTGTGCCTGAACCCCGATGGCACCTTGGGGCAGGCGTTTGACGTGGCCCTGTCCCGCCCCCGCGACCGGGCTGCGCTGAACGAAGGGCGGTTCAAGGCGCTGCGGGCCGATGTGACCGCCTATCTGGTGGATGTGGGCATCAAGTCCAAACTGCCCGAGACCCGCCATCTGCCCCGCGTCACCCCACGCCACGCGCTGCCGGGGGCGTATAAACGCGCCGCCACCTCGCCGCTTGAGGCGCGCTATCTGAACTATTCGCAACTGCACAAGACCTACGCCACGCCCAAAGGCCCGCTGACCGTGGTTGAGGATTTCAACCTGACCCTGAAACGAGGCGAGTTTGTCAGTCTGATCGGCCATTCTGGCTGTGGCAAATCCACGGTCCTGTCGATGACGGCGGGTCTGAATGACGATCAGCCAAGGGGCGATCACGCTGGACGGCCTCCACGTCGAGGGGGCCGATCCCGAACGCGCCGTGGTGTTCCAATCGCCCAACCTGTTCCCCTGGCTGACCGCCAAGCAGAATGTCGCGATTGGCGTGGACAAGGTCTACCCCAAGGCCAGTCAGGCCGAACGGCAAGAGGTGGTGGAGTACTATCTGGAGCGTGTGGGTCTGGGCGATGCGATGGACCGCGGTGCCGCCGACATGTCGAACGGGATGCGCCAAAGGGTCGGCATTGCCCGCGCCTTTGCGCTGTCGCCCAAACTGCTGCTGCTGGATGAGCCGTTCGGGATGCTGGACAGCCTGACCCGGTGGGAGTTGCAAGAGGTGCTGATGGAGGTGTGGTCGCGCACCAAGGTCACCACGGTTTGCGTGACGCATGACGTGGATGAGGCGATCCTGCTGGCCGACCGCGTGGTGATGATGACCAACGGCCCGCGCGCCACGGTCGGCAAGATCACCACCGTCGATCTGCCCCGGCCGCGCAGCCGCCGCGACCTGCTGAGCCATCCGGATTATTACAGCTACCGTGCTGAGATCATGGGATTCCTTGAGGACTACGAACATGGCCGCACCCCAACCAAGGAGGTGGCCTGATGGACACCGTGGTTGACAGCCCCACCCACGACTTCATTGCGGGGGCCGAGGTCTGGGGCCTGAAAGATGGCCCGCATTCAGGCTTTGCCGAAGGTGAGGGTCTGCCCGGCAACCTCTGGATCGAGGCGCGGCCTGTCGTGCTGAACGAATTCGGCGGCACCCATTTCCGCCGTGCCGATGCCGCCCGCGCGGGCGATCTGGCCGCCGTCACCCTTCCCATTCATCGCCGCGACGAACTGACATTCGTCGTTGCCAGGTATCTTTGAGAGGTCGCCATGGAAAAACTTGTCGTTATCGGAGCGGGCATGGCCTCGGGCCGCGCGCTGGAGAACCTGCTGGAACAGGCCCGCGGGCGCTATGACATCACCCTGTTCGGGGCCGAACCGCGGGGCAATTACAACCGCATCATGCTGTCGCCGGTGCTGTCTGGCGAAAAGACCTATGCGGAAATCGTCACCCATGACGCGGCGTGGTATGCGGCGCAGGGCATTGACATGCCGGTTCTCTGAGCCTGTGACGCGCATCGACCGCGCCCGCAAGACGGTCCACACCGCCACGGGCGAAACACCCTACGACAGGCTGGTGATCGCCACCGGTTCGGCCCCCTTCATCGTGCCGGTGCCGGGTAAGGATCTGCCCGGCGTCACCGCCTACCGCGATCTGGATGACACGCACCGGATGATCGCCGCCTCTAACACTCCCGGAGCCAAGGCCGTCGTGATCGGGGGCGGGTTGCTGGGGCTAGAGGCCGCCGCGGGCCTGCGTCTGCGCGGGATGGAGGTGGTGGTCATTCACCTTGCGGGCCACCTGATGGAACGCCAGCTTGATCCGGCGGCGGGCTATCTTCTGCAACTGGATCTGGAACGGCGCGGCATCAAGGTGCATTGCAAAGGGGCGACCAAGGCGATCCTTGGCCATGGTCAGGTTGAGGCTGTGTTGCTGGAGGATGGCACGGTCTATCCCGCCGATCTGGTCTGCATGGCCGTCGGCATCCGCCCTGAAACGCGCCTTGCCAATGACGCGCATCTTGAGGTCGGGCGCGGCATCACTGTGGATGACCAGATGCGCACCTCTGACCCCGCGATCTATGCGGTGGGCGAATGTGTTGAGCATAACAAACAACTGTTCGGCCTTGTCGCCCCCTTGTACGATCAGGCCAAGACGCTGGCGGCCACGCTGGCCGGTCAGGCCGCCGTCTTTCGTCCGGTGCAGACCGCGACCAAACTGAAGGTCACCGGCGTCGACCTGTTTTCTGCGGGCGATTTTGCCGAGGGGCCGGGGCGCGAGGATATCGTGTTCCGCGATCCGGGACGCGGCATCTACAAACGGCTGGTGATAGAGGGTGACCGGCTGATCGGTGCGGTCATGTATGGCGACACGGCGGATGGCGCATGGTTCTTTGGCCTCATCAAGGATGGCACCGACATCTCGGCCATGCGCGACACGCTGATCTTTGGCCCGTCCTTCCAAGGGGGGGCCCAAACGGACCCTTTGGCAGCCGTTGCAGCCTTGCCGCTTGATGCGGAGATTTGTGGCTGCAACGGCGTGTGCAAAGGCAAGATCATCACGGCCATTCAGGGTGGCGCGGTGTCGCTGGATCTGGTGCGGGCGCAGACCAAGGCCAGCTCCAGTTGCGGCACCTGCACCGGGTTGGTGGAACAGGTCATGGCGCTGACCCTTGGCGACAGTTTCACCGCCAACACCAACCCGCCGATGTGCAAATGCACCGATCACACGCATGAGGATGTGCGGCGGCTGATCAAGGCCTCGGCGCTGAAATCCATCCCGGCGGTGATGCAGGAACTGGGTTGGCGGACGGTGGGCGGCTGTGCGTCCTGCCGCCCGGCGCTGAACTACTACCTGCTGTCGGACTGGCCGTTGGACTACACGGACGATCGCCAGTCGCGGTTCGTCAATGAACGCAACCACGCGAATATCCAGAAGGACGGCACCTATTCCGTCGTGCCGCGCATGTGGGGTGGCGTGACGACGCCGAACGAGTTGCGCGCCATTGCCGATGCGGCAGACCGGTACAACGTGCCGATGGTCAAGGTGACCGGCGGCCAGCGGATCGACCTGCTGGGCGTTCGGAAACAGGATCTGCCCGCGATCTGGGCCGATCTGAATGATGCCGGGCATGGTCTCGGGCCACGCCTATTCCAAGGGCTTGCGGACCGTGAAAACCTGCGTCGGGTCAGAGTTCTGCCGCTTTGGCACGCAGGACAGCACGGGTCTGGGCATCAAGCTGGAAAAGCTGCTGTGGGGGTCATGGACGCCCGCCAAGGTGAAACTCGGCGTCTCGGGCTGCCCGCGCAACTGCGCCGAGGCGACGTGCAAGGACGTCGGCATCGTCTGCGTCGACTCCGGCTATGAGATCAGCGTTGCGGGCGCGGCGGGGATGGATGTGCGCGAGACGATCCCGCTGTGCAAAGCCGCGACAGAGGCCGAGGTGATGGAAATCGTCGCGGCCTTTGTCCAGCTCTACCGCGAAAACGCCCGCTACCTGCACCGGATCTACAAATGGGTCGACAAGGTGGGGCTGGATTGGTGTCAGACCCAGATCGCCGATCTGGGCATCCGCCGCGCGCTGTATGACCGTTTCATGGTCAGCCAGAGCATCTATCAAGTCGACCCGTGGGCCGAACATGCGGCCCCGCAGGAACGCGCGAAATGGGCCGATTTGGCCGACCTGACGCTGGAGGCCGCAGAATGACCTGGCTCGATATTGGTGCGCTGGACGACATCCCCCGCCAAGGCGCGCGTGTGGTGAAAACCGTGGCTGGCTGTGTGGCCGTGTTCCGCACCGCCGAGGATGAGGTCTTTGCCATGTCCGACCGCTGCCCCCACAAAGGCGGCCCGCTGTCCGAGGGCATCGTTCACGGGCGTTCGGTGACCTGCCCGCTGCATTCCTGGGTCTTCTCGCTGGAAACCGGGCAGGCGCAGGGCGCGGATGAGGGCGCGGTCGCCACCTATGCCATGCGGGTAGAGGCCGGGCGCTTGTTGCTCGACATACGCCGTCTGGCGGGCCGGGTGGCCGCGTGACCGTCCGCACCACCTGCCCCTATTGCGGTGTCGGCTGTGGCGTTCTGGCCAGCCGCACCGCCACGGGCCTGACCGTGAAGGGCGACCCTGACCATCCGGCCAACAAGGGGCGCCTCTGCTCCAAGGGCAGCGCTTTGGGGGAAACCGTGGGGCTGGAGGGGCGGCTTCTGGCGCCGATGGTTCATGGGCAAGAGGCGAGTTGGGACGACGCGCTGACGCTGGTGGCGCAGCGGTTTCAACAGGTTATCGCCGACCATGGGCCAGAGGCGGTGGCGCTGTATGTCTCGGGCCAGATGCTGACCGAGGATTACTATGCCGCCAACAAACTGATGAAGGGATTTATCGGCGCGGCCAACATCGACACGAACTCGCGCCTCTGCATGGCCTCTTCGGTTGCGGGGCATCGACGCGCCTTTGGCAGCGATACGGTGCCGGGGTTGTACGAGGATCTGGAGCTTGCCGATCTGGTGGTGCTGACCGGGTCAAACCTCGCCTGGTGTCACCCGGTCCTGTACCAGCGCCTCGCCGCCGCCAAGGCCGCCCGGC
Organism: uncultured Alphaproteobacteria bacterium; assembly: GCA_963781185.1. Classification (GTDB taxonomy): domain Bacteria; phylum Pseudomonadota; class Alphaproteobacteria; order Rhodobacterales; family Rhodobacteraceae; genus Stagnihabitans. Next base: position 135,092 of record CAWAEL010000010.1, on the reverse strand, counting down.
CCGCGATGAAGGTCGTGGTGATCGACCCGCGCCGCACCGCCACCTGCGACCTCGCCGACCTGCATCTGGCCATCGCCCCCGGATCCGACGCCGCCCTGTTCAACGCCGTTTTGGTGGCGATTGCTGACAGGGGCGCGGCATCCCCGGCCAACGGCTATGCCGAAGCGGTCAGCGCCGCCCGCGCCTCTGACCCCGCTATGACCGGGTTGGACCCTGCTATTTTGGCAGAGTTTTGCACGCTTTGGGCCAGCACGGAAAAGGTCGTCACCGTCTATTCCCAAGGCATCAACCAATCGGCCACCGGCACCGACAAGGTCAACGCCATCCTCAACTGCCACCTCGCCACCGGTCGCATCGGTCGCCCGGGCATGGGGCCGTTTTCCGTCACCGGCCAGCCCAACGCCATGGGCGGGCGTGAGGTTGGCGGGCTGGCCAACACCCTGACTTGCCATCTGGAGATTGAAGATCCCGCCCACCGCGCCGCCGTGCAAGCCTATTGGTCCAGCCCAGCTATGGCGCAAAAACCGGGGCTGAAGGCGGTGGATATGTTCCGCGCCGTGGCCGATGGGCGCATCAAGGCGATCTGGATCATCCATACCAACCCGGTCGTCACCATGCCCGACGCCGATGCCGTGGCGGCGGCGCTGAAAGCCTGCCCCTTTGTCGTTGTGCAGGATGTGACCGCCGCCACCGATACCGCGCGTCTGGCCCATGTCCTGCTGCCCGCCACCGCTTGGGGTGAGAAAGAGGGCACCGTCACCAATTCCGACCGCACGATCAGCCGCCAGCGTCGCGTCCTGCCAGCCCCCGGTCAGGCGCGGGACGATTGGCGGATCATCGCGGAAGTTGCCGCCCGGATGGGCTGGGCCGCAGGCTTTGACTGGCCCAATGCCGCCGCCATCTTTCGCGAATATGCGGGGCTTGTCGGGCGTCGCGGGGGCTCTGGGCAGCGACTTTCGACATCTCTGACCTGATCGGGCCTGTCGGACGACGCCTATGCCGACCTTGCCCCTTTCACCTGGCCGCAGAATGCGCGGCAACGGGGCGGGCGGTTCTTTGGCACCGGGCAATACCACACAACCGACGGCAGGGCGCGGATGTGGCCGATCACCCCAGCGCTGCCGCGGCCCTGCGGCCCGGTCAGTTCCGACTGAACACCGGGCGCATCCGCGACCAGTGGCACACCATGACCCGCAGCGCCAAGTCACCGCGCCTGTCGCAGCATCTGGCGGAACCCTTTGTCCAGATCAACCCGGCCGATGCCGCCCGCCTTGGCCTTGGGGCGGCTGATCTGGTGCATGTTACGAATGACCACGGCCAAGCCATCCTGCGCGCCCTCATCACCGACACCGTGGCCGCGGGTGAGGTTTTTGCCCCCATGCACTGGACGGGCGAAACCGCCGCCCGCGCGCGCATCGACACGCTGGTGCCCGGGAATGTGGACCCGATCTCGGGCCAGCCCGACAGCAAGGCCGCCGCTGTTCACCTCAGCCGTTTTGCGGCCGCATGGTACGGCTTTGCGGTCTGCGCCGCCGATATCACCCCAATGTCTGACTACTGGGCGAAAGCCCGGGTCTCTGGCGGCTGGCGGCTGGAGCTGGCCGGGAAGACCATGCCGCTGGATTGGCCAAGCTATGCCGCCGACCTGTTCGGCCTGACCAGCCAACCTGCCGTCGTGATCGACCGCGCCAAGGGCCTGTCGCGACTGGCTTGGCATCAGGATGATCGCCTGATCGCCGCCCTGTTCGTCGGGCCGACCCCGGTGGCCCTGTCGCGCGACCATCTCGCGGCACAACTCGGGGTGATCCGGCCCGTGGCGGTTCTGGCGGGCAGATCCGGCGCTGGTCAACCGGACCCCGGACCCACAATTTGCGCCTGCCTGAATGTCGGCCGCAACACCATCTTGCGCGCCATAGAGGCCGGGTCCTGTTCGCTGGCCGCTTTGGGCGAAACCCTCGGTGCGGGAACCTCTTGCGGATCGTGCCGCCCCGAACTGAACGTCTTGTTGTCCCGCAGCACCCATAAGGAAGCCGCCGAATGATCCTGACAGCCCCTGCCCCGCTGCTTGGCCTGATCACTGCTTTTCGTAGCCTTGGCGCCGAGGTTTTATCCAGAAGCCTGACAAGATCCCGCAGCCGCGCTGATCGCAAACCGGGCCACGTCACCCTGCTTGGGGCTGGTCCGGGGGCTGCCGACCTCATCACGCTGCGCGGCCTTGTGGCGCTGCAAGCGGCGGATGTGATCTATTATGACCGCCTCGCCGACCCCGCCCTGTTGGCCCATGCCAAACCGGGGGCACGCTGCATCTCTGTTGGCAAGGCGCCGGGGTGCCATTCGGTGCCGCAAGACCAGATCAACGCTCGCCTTGTGCAATCAGCCCAGAAGGGCCAAACCGTCGTGCGCCTGAAGTGCGGCGATCCGGGTATCTTTGGCCGGGGGGCTGAAGAGGCCGACGCTTTGACGCAAGCGGGTATCCCGTGGAGCATCATTCCCGGCGTCACCGCGGCCTGCGCCGCCGCAGCCTCGGCGCAAAGTTTCCTGACGGAGCGCGGGCAAACCGAACGGGTGATCTTCGCCACTGGCCACCGCCGCGAGGGTGAAACGACCGACTGGGCCACCACCGCGGCACCCGGCACCACCCTAGCCTGCTACATGGGCGTCTCTACCGCCGCCGACCTGCAAACGGGTCTTGTTGCGGCAGGCTGGCCCGAAACCTGTCCGATCGAGGTGATTTCCAAGGCGCAAACCCCGGATCAGCGGGTCTTGCGCGGCCAGTTGAGCGGTCTGGCAGGGCTTTGCCAGTCCGAGCAAAATCTGAACCCCGCCATCCTGCTGATCCGCTGGCCCGCGAACAGCCCCTATTCGAACGGCGTCCAAGGCCAGGGTTTCTCGGTATCGGCGGCCGTCTGATAGCGGGTGGCCTTGGCTTGCCAGTCGCCCAACCGTTTGCCGAACCATGCGATTTCGACGTTGGGGCGGCCTTGGCGGGTCAGCATCATCACAAACTGGATCGCGGCGGCGGCGAAAAGGATGGTCTGGGCGATGCTGTGCATCAGGCCGATGATGATCATGTACAACAGGCGGAGCCACAGGCTCTCTTCCGGGTCGGGCGTGTGGTCGGGCATCGAGGACATTTTGGCGCTTTCGGTGTGGATTTCGGCGCACCTTAGCAAGATTTGCCGCGATGCCTAAGTGGTTTTAACAGGCAGTCGTCGGACGCTTGATATTCAGCGCCGCGAAATCCGCCCCCTGCGCTGCCATCCGGTCGAGCAGTTTGTCCTGCACCGGGCGGCTGGCGTCGACGTTCTGGCGGCGCAGGAACCACAGCAGAAAGGCGTCATAGGGCCAGTCGTAGGTTGTGGCGCGGGTCAAGGCTTGCGGCCAGTCGGCGGGGGTTCGGACGGTTTCGGCGCAGTGATGCAGGTCAGAGCGGCCGAACAGGATGGCCGGGGTGCGGTGCAGCATCCCCTCAAGCGCGACCGAGGAGGAGATGGAGACGGTGGCCGCAGCCCCGGCCATGATGTCGTGAATATTGGCCTTGGTCACGCGGACATGGGGGTGATTGCGGGCGAGCCACTGGCGGATCTTTTGCGTCTCACGGGCGGAATTGCGGGGGTGGGGTTTGACGACGACATCGCGACCATCGGCGTTTTGCACGACGGTTTTGACCATATCCTCAGCCGTCATATAGCGGGCACGTTCGACGGGGTCGGACCAGTCTTGCAGGAAGATCGCGATATGGCCCTGACCGAAACCTTCCACCTCTTCCGGTTGGGCATAGCGGCTGCGGCGGGCGTCCACCCATGTTTTTCGTAGCTGGGCGGCGAAGGGCGTGGCCCATTGCGGATCAATCTTCGACGGGTCGAAGGGTTTGGCGGCGATAGAGCTTTCGAAATATATGCCGTTGGGATCAAGATAATAGTACCCCGCCAGATAGGCCGGCGCGAGGTTCAGCGCCTGTGGCCGGTCCAACCCGCCATTGTGGACAAGGTCGAAACTGGCACCGTCGGGTCCGGCCCGCAGCGTATCGTAATCGCGTGGCAGAATGGCGGTGGTTGCCCCCAAGGCCCGCAGGGTTTCCAGCAGGCGCAGGTAGAACGACGGCACATGGGTGCCGTCGCCTCGCAACATATGGGCTGGGACGTGCAGCCGGACTTCTGGCACAGGTTTAGCGGGCAGCGGCGAACACCATGTCGATCATGGCCTGCGTGCCGCGCACAAACTCCAGCGGGCAAGCATAGGGCTCGCCCGTGCGGACCGAATGGCGGAACGCCTCGACCTGCAGCTTGTACTGGTTGACGCCGGGGAAGCGTTCGATGGTCACCTTCTGCCCCGGCTGGTGCAATTCCAGTTGCGCCTGATCATGCAGACCGGCGTTGAACGGGCCGTTGGCGACGCGGATCATGCCCGTCTCGCCCTGAAACACCACCTCTTGCCGCAGGAACAGCCGCATCGAGGTCATCGCGGAATAGGTGAAGCGGCCACCCGGGCCTCGCCAGTTCGCCAGTGACATGCGCCCAGGTATCCACGCCGTTTTCGCGCTTCAGCTTGGCCTGCAATTCCACCGGCTCCGCGCCGGTCACGAAGCGGACCGACCCATAGGTGTAAACGCCGATATCGCGCACCCCGCCGCCACCGGTTTCGGGGCGGTTGCGGATGTTGTCGGTGTCGTTGCGGTTGTCATAGGAGAAGGCCGCATCGACATGCAGAACCTTGCCGATCGCGCCCTGTTCCACCAGCTCCTTGGCGCGGCGCCATTGCGGGTGGAACACGATCATATAGGCCTCGGCCGCCAGTTTGCCGGAGGCATCGCGGGCCTTGATGATCTGGTCAATCTCGTGCGCCTGCAGGGCAATCGGCTTTTCGGTCAGGACGTGTTTGCCCGCCGCCAAGCGCCTTCAGCGTCCATTGCACATGCAGATGGTTGGGCAGCGGGATATAGACGACATCAACCTCGGGATCGGCCAGCAGCGCGTCATAGCTGTCATGGACCTTCAGGCCGGGGCAGAAACTCCTGAAACCCGGCGGCCTTGGCCGGGTCAGAGGTGGCCAGCGCGTAAAACTCCGCCCCTTTGGCGGCGTGAATGGCCGGGGCCATATGTTCACGCGCGAACTTGGCCGCCCCAAGGACACCCCATTTGACTGCTTTCATCTTAGCTCTCCCCAAGTTCAGGGCAGGCTAGAAACTCTGCGTCGGGGCGGCAAGAGGCGATTGGTCACTCAGGGTCAATCGTGCGGGGCTGTTTTGCGGCCTTGCCACAGTGCGACCAGCAGAATGCCGACATAGCCCAAGCGATGTCATCACCATCGTCTCCCACGGGAAGGACAGCAGGGCGGCGATCAGGGCGACGAAACCGATGATCACATAACGGACATTCTCGGCATAGAACTTTGACCGATTTGAATGAGGGCGTGGGAAAGCGGCTGATCATCAACCCGCCGATCAGCACCATATAGATCGCCAGCAGCGCCGGGGGCAGCTTCGGCGCAAGCGGGCGACATGAAGGCGACATAGGTCGGCAGCAGCGCCAGCATCGCCCCGGCAGGCGACGGCACGCCGGTAAAGCTGGCAGCGGCGGGTTTGTCCGGCGCTGGGTCGGTTGCCGATGTTGAACCGGGCCAGTCGCAGCAGGCAGCACGCCGCATAGATCAGCGTGGCAATCCAGCCGCCGCTTTGCAGATTGTGCAGGCCCCACATGTAGATAATCAGACCGGGTGCCACGCCAAAGTTGACGAAATCGACCAGCGAATCCAGTTCGGCACCAATCTCGCTCTCACTCCGCAGCAGGCGGGCGATGCGACCGTCCAGCCCGTCCAGCACCGCCGCCACCAGAATCATCGCCACGGCGGCGGAAAACTGGCCGATGATGGCAAAGCGGATGCCAGTCATCCCCGCGCACATCGCCGAAATCGTCAACAGATTGGGCAGCAGCTGCGCGAGGTAGAGTTCTGAACGGGGCTTTAGCGGCTGATCCGGCATGGGCTATTCCTCTCGCGCCAGACGGGCGGGCGCGGCTGGAGGTCAGGTCGGCAATCACCGTTTCGCCGCGCAATCATGGTCTGACCCAGCGCCACCATCGGCGCACACCCTGCGGCAGATAGACATCCAGCCGCGAGCCAAAGCGGATCAGGCCGAAACGGTCGCCCGAGCGCAGCGATTGCCCGGTCTTGGCAAAGCACACGATCCGCCGCGCGACCAGGCCTGCGATCTGCACCACCGCGACCTTGCGGCCATCGGGCAGTTGAATGGCGAGGCTGTTGCGCTCGTTGTCCGAAGCTGGCCTTGTCCATTGAGGCGTTGAAGAACTTGCCGGGACGGTAGGCAATGGCGGTGATCTGGCCACCCACCGGCATCCGGTTCACATGGCAGTTGAACACCGACATGAACACCGACACCCGGGTCAGCGGCTCCGGCCCCATGCCCAGTTCGACAGGCGGCACGGCGGGTTCGATCAGCGACACCACGCCATCGGCGGGGCTGAGGACCAGCGTCTCATCCAGCGGGACAGACCGTTTGGGATCGCGGAAGAAGTAATAGCACCAGATTGTCAGGCCAACGCCGATCCAGCCCAGCACGTTCCAGATCAGGAACAGAACCACGGTGATCGCGGCGAAGATGCCGACAAACCTGTACCCCTCGGGGTGCATGGGCTTCAGAAACGTGTCGCGCATGCGCATGGGGTCACTCCGGTCGGTCAGGCAAGCATGGGTCATAGCCGCGCAGGGTGCGAAGTTCAACCTTTATGCCTGCCTGACCGTTTGGTCAGGCGGGTTCCTTAGGCGGGCACAACCATGCCCTTGCCACGGGCCAGTTCGCGCATCCGCTCTTGCAGCTTTTCAAAGGCGCGCACCTCGATCTGGCGGATGCGCTCGCGGCTGACGCCGTAGTTTTCTGACAGCTCTTCCAGCGTGACCGGGGTTTCGGACAGCCGGCGCTTGGCCAGCACGTCGCGTTCACGGTCATTCAGGGCCGACATGGCCTGGGTCAGCAGGGTGTGGCGGATGTCGAATTCGTCCTTTTCGGCATAGTCGCCGGCCTGATCGCTGTCCTCATCCTCCAGCCAATCCTGCCATTGGGTCGAACCTTCGCCATCCGCGCCGACCGTGACGTTCAGCGAGGCATCGCCGCCCGACAGACGGCGGTTCATGTCGATCACCTCGGCCTCGGACACCGACAGATCCTTGGCGATTTGGGCGACGTTTTCGGGGCGCAGATCGCCCTCTTCCAACGCGCCGACCTTGGCTTTGGCCTTGCGCAGGTTGAAGAACAGCTTCTTCTGCGCCGAGGTCGTGCCCAGTTTCACCAGCGACCACGACCGCAGGATATATTCCTGAATCGAGGCGCGGATCCACCACATGGCATAGGTCGCCAGACGGAAGCCCTTTTCGGGGTCAAACCGCTTGACGGCCTGCATCAGACCGACGTTCGCCTCTGAAATCACCTCGGCCTGCGGCAGGCCGTAGCCGCGGTAGCCCATGGCGATTTTGGCGGCCAGACGCAGGTGCGAGGTGACCATGCGGTGCGCGGCCTTGCTGTCCTGATGGTCGACCCAGCTTTTGGCCAGCATGTATTCTTCTTCGGGTTCCAGCAGAGGGAACTTGCGGATTTCCTGCATATACCGGTTCAGACCCTGTTCAGGGCTCGGTGCCGGAAGGTTTGCGTAGGTGCTCATCTATGACGCCCCTTTGTTAGCCCGGTGCAGTCGCGCCCCCGGGGAATGTGCCACTTATGGATAGTGCTTGGTCTTTTCAAGAGACCTACCCAATCGAAAGATCGGCGACTCGACTATCATCAAGAGGTAAACGCAGGATGAACCTGTTTCCGTCGCTGCAAAAGGCCAGTGTAACACGTATCACGCGCCTGTTATTGTGCGTGAGCGCACATTACAACCACCTTGCAGCCGCTTGAAAGCTTGCCCTCGGACGGTCGCCCCCCTAGCCTGTCGCAGGTTGAACTGGGCTGACAAAAGGGGAAATCCACTTGGATATCATCAAAAATCGCCGCCAGATCCTGTCCTCGCTATGGGTGATGTTAACAGTAAACTTCATCTTTTGCGACGTGTTTTCGCTGATGCACGCCCCGGATCTGCAGGCGTTCATGACGGGGGTGATCGGTGGAATAGCCCTGACGCAGGGATTTCTGCTCAGCTTTTCGGTCATCATGGAAATCCCGATGATCATGATTCCGCTGTCGCTGGTCCTGCCCAGACGGGTTGCGCGGCCACTGACGGTGGTCACGGGTCTGCTGCTGGCGGTGATCCAAGTGTGGAGCCTGACGACCGGCGGTGTCACGCTGCACTACCTGTTCTTCAGCGTGGTTGAGATTGCCACGGCGCTGACCATCGCGTGGCTCGGCTGGTCTTGGCGCGCTGAGGTGGTGTGATGACGACTCCCAGAACAGGAATGATCGTCGCGGGTCTTGGCCTTCTGGTCATGACCGTTCTGGCGCCGCTGGGGCTGTTGCCGGTTGAGGCGTTGCGCGGTGCTGCGGCAGAGGATCTGGCCGCGTCAATCGCCGCAGGGCTGCCGGGGTTTCGCTGGGCGGTGCTGGCGTTCATCGGGACGGCCGTGCTCGACATCCTCGTCGCATGGGGCCTGTTTGTGGCCTACCGCGTTGGTGCTGAGGAAATGATGCGTTTGGCGGCATGGTTTCGGCTGGTCTATGCCGGGTTGCTTGCCGTGATGGTCGCGCATCTGTTCGACGCCGCGCAGCTTGGCCGGTTGCAGGATGCGGCGCTGGAACCGGCGATCCGGGCGGCGCTGAACCAGTTTCACGACGGATTTCAAATGGTCCTGATCTTTTTCGCGCTGCACCTGCTGTTTCTAGCGGCTGCTTTGCGGAATGGGCATGGGGTTCCGCCTTGGGTCGCAGGTTTTGTCGGGCTGGCGGGGTTCGGCTATCTCGTGGACGGCATCGGCTATGTGCTGATGCCGGACAAGCAGGTGGGCCTCGCCATCTATACCTTCGCCGGGGAACTGGTTCTGGCCGTCTATATGCTCTGGCAAGCTGTCAAACAGCCGGTTTCCCCTGCAACGCGCTAAGCAAGGCGTCCATGTCGGGCGGCAGCGGCGAATTGAACTCCAGCCGCTCGCCGGTCAGCGGGTGGTCAAAGCCCAGCGTGGCGGCATGCAGCGCCTGACGGGGGAAGGCGTTGCCCATCTCAGCCGCCCGCTCGCCCACGTGTTTGGGCGACAGGATGCGTCTTGCCGCCATAGGTCTGATCGCCCAGCAAACCGTGGCCGACATAGGCCATGTGGACGCGGATCTGGTGGGTACGGCCGGTTTCCAGCCAGCATTCGACCAGTGCGGCACCAGTGAAATCCTCAACCACCCTGACGCGCGTCACGGCATGGCGGCCCTGATCCCAGACCACAGCCTGCCGCTGACGGTCGGTCTTATGGCGCGCGAGGTGGGTGGCGATCTTCAGGATGCCGCCAGCCTCAAAACTGACGCCCTTCAGGCCACGGATGCGCGGATCGGCGGCAGAAGGCACACCTTGGGCGAAGGCGAGGTAGCGGCGGTTGACAGTGTGCTCCTCAAACTGCGTCGCAAGGCCATGATGGGCGCGGTCGGACTTGGCGACGACCAGCAGGCCGGTGGTGTCCTTGTCGATGCGGTGAACGATGCCGGGGCGTTTTTCGCCGCCGATGCCGGACAGGGTATCGCCGCAATGGGCCAGCAGCGCGTTGACGAGGGTGCCGGTCGGCGTACCGGGGGCCGGATGGACGACCATGCCCGCAGGTTTGTCGATGACGATCAGGTCGCCATCCTCATACACCACGGTCAGCGGAATATCCTCAGCCAGCGTTTCCACCTCAACCGCAGGGTCAAGGCGGATGACAAAGGTCTGGCCCTCGATCACCTTGGTTTTGGGGTCGGTCACGGCTAGGCCATCGCGTTCGACGGCCCCTTCTGCTATCATCTTCATCAGGCGACTGCGCGATAGTGCAGCCTCCTCTGGCACAAGTGCGGCAAGCGCCTTATCAAGGCGGGGCGGCGCGTCGGGCCCAATGGTCAGGATCAGCGTCTCTTCATCGGGCACGGAAGGGTTGGACATGACTGGAACCTCAATGGAAGAGCCAGAGCTGCCGCCCTCGCTGCGCTTGTTGAAACGGTTGGTGACCGCGCTCACCATAACGATGATTGTGGGTGTCATAACTGTGGTCGGGCTGCTTGTCACCCGAATGCCAGACTTTAGCGCGACGATGACCCCTGCCCTGCCGGAAAACCTGACGCTGCCCGCTGGGGCCACGGCGACGGCGGTGACAATGGGGCTGGGTTGGATCGCCGTCGTGACCACGCAGGACCAGATCCTGATCTTTGGCACCGACGGAAAACTGCGACAGACCGTTTCAATCCTAACGGAAAACCAGTGACGACCCGGATTTCGTTGACTGAGCCGTAGTTGGATCGCCACCTAGTGACACCGGGACCGCCGGGCAAAGGACACTGAATGATTGATCGCATGGTCCAATTTGCCAAATCGCAATCGCGGGACGAGATTGCCCAGCAATATGCCGTATCCATAAAAATAGAACCCCAGCGGCTGGTGCTGGCGTTGCTGCCCTTTGCGATTGCGTCAATCTATGTGTCGCCGTGGTTCTGCATGACCTTGGCGTTGATCTGTACGCTGCTCGAAAATCAGGGGCTGCGGTTGCTCGACAAGTTGGACCCGGCGGTGCAGCCGAAGCGGTATTTGACCAGCCTCAGCATGTATGCCTTGGCGCAGGTGCTGTTCAATCTGGTGGTGGTCCTGATCTGGCAAGAGGTTGACGGCTATGCCAAACCCTTTGCAGTCGGGATGTATTTCGTCAATCTGATCCAGTTGTCGACCGTCCGCTCTGTCCATTTCCCGCTGTCTGCGCTGTCACTGATCGTGGCCTCAGTTGTCGGAGCGATTGGCAACAGCAACTTCTGGATTGCATCCGGCAACATGGTGGGCCTGCTGGTTTCAACGATCTGCCTTGCGGCCACAATCTATTTCGTCCTGCTGACGATGATCACCGTGCATGACGTGCACCGGGACATGGCGCAGGCCCGCAGCGAGGCTGAGCGCGCGAATGAGTCGAAATCGCGGTTTCTGGCGCAGATCAGCCATGATTTGCGCACCCCGCTCAATGCGATCATCGGCACCGCCTCTGCCGAACTGAGCCTGAGCAGTCAGAGTGAGACAAGAGAGCGGCTGACGACGCTGGTACAATCGGGGCGGGATCTGTCGGTTCTGCTGGACGACATTCTGGACCTGTCCGCGGTTGAGGCGGGGCAGCTGTCAATCCGGCCCGATGTGGTGGACCTGCGGGCCTTTGTGCACACCACACTGGCCCTGTTCCGCCAGCAGATCACCGACGCGCGTCTGGAGCTGGGGGTAGAGATTGACAGCGCCGTGCCGGATTTTGTCGTGCTGGACAAACAACGGCTGCGGCAATGCCTGAACAACATACTGTCGAACGCGATCAAATATACGCCTGCTGGGCAAATCGGGATCCGGGTCTGGATGCAAGCACCTGATGCGTTGGTCTTCGACATGACCGATACCGGACCGGGCGTGCCAACCCGGCTGCATGACCTTATTTTTCAACCGTTCCAGCGCGGCGAAACCCGTGTGGTTGGCACCGGGCTGGGGCTGAGCATCAGCCGGACGCTGGCGCGGCGGATGGGCGGCGATCTGGTGCTGTTGCCGGGTGAAGAGGGCGCACGGTTCCGGCTGACCCTGACCGCCCAACCCAGCGACGCGCCGCCGCCCCCCGTCCACGACCCATCGGCAGACAGCGGCATCGCGGGACTGCATGTGCTGATCGTTGACGACGTGTCGTCCAACCGGCTGGTGGCGTCGAACTTTCTGCGACTGCTGGGCGCCACCTCTACCGAGGTTGCCAGCGGGGCTGAGGCTTTGGCGGTGATCGAAACCAACCTGCGGGACGGAAAACTGCCTGATCTTGTGCTGCTCGACATCCAGATGCCGGTGATGGACGGGGTGGAAACCCTGCACCGGATGCGTCAGCTTCTTGGCAATGACACCGGCCTGACGGTCCTTGCGATGACAGCCGAAGCGACCGACACGAACCGCGAAGCTTATCTGGCGGCGGGGCTGGACGGCTATATCTCCAAACCGATGTCGATGAAGCAGTTGGAGCAGGCGATCCTTGCCGCGCTAAAGCAGAAGACCGGCTGAATCATAGCGGCAGGGCTGGACACCGGGCCTCTGGGCCTGTCAACTTCGCGCAAAACATACCGGAGAATGACCATGACCAGCCAAGTGGACGCCCTGTCGACCCTCGACGCCACCGCCCAAGCCGCCCTGATTGCCAGTGGCGAGGTCAGCCCGACCGAACTGCTCGACCATGCCCTTGCTGCGGTAGAGCGGCTCAATCCCGCGCTGAATGCGGTGGTGCTGGTGCAGGAAGCGGCGGCGCGGGCGGCGATTGCCGAGGGGCTGCCAGTTGGGCCGTTTCGGGGCGTGCCATTCCTGCTGAAGGATCTGGGCTGCGAGGCAAAGGCGTTTCCGTCGCACAACGGCTCTCGGCTGCTGGCGAACACGCAATACAGCTATGACAGCACAATTTTTGAGCGGATCCGCGCGACCGGCGTGGTGACATTTGGCCGCACCACCAGCCCAGAGGGCGGCATTGGCGCGGCGACCGAATCCGCCGTCTATGGCGGACCGACGCGCAACCCGTGGAACCTTGACCGCACCTCTGGCGGATCGTCGGGTGGTTCTGGCGCGGCAGTGGCAGCTGAGATTGTCGCCTTTGCCCATGGTTCGGACGGCGGCGGCTCGGTGCGGATCCCGGCGGCAAGTTGCGGTTTGTTCGGCTTCAAACCCACCCGCGCCCGGTTGCCCGATGGCCCCGCGGCGGGTGAGGGCTGGGCGGGCATGGCGATTGACGGCTTCCTGACCAAATCGGTGCGCGACACGGCGACCATGCTGGACGCCTGTTCCGGCCCTGACCTTGGCGCGCCCTATGTCGCCCCACCCTTGGCGCGCAGCCATGCCGACGCCATCAGCCGCCCGCCGCGCCGCTTGAAGGTGGCGATCTGTGACACCACCCTGACCGGCGAGCCGATCCATCCAGAGGTGGCGCAGGCGGTGCGCGATGCGGGTAAGCTGTTGGAAAGTCTGGGACATCATGTCGACACCGGGTCTGCCAGCCAAGGCCGATGTCGGCATGATGATGCGGGCCTGGACCGATATCGTCGCCGTCGGCACCGCCCTGTCGATCCGTGCATCGCTGAAGGGCCGCCCGCTGACGGATGATCTGGTCGAAGGCGTCGGGCGCGGGGCCACGGCCTATGCCGAAACCCTGTCGCCGCTGCGCTATCTGGAGGCTGTGGGTCAGATCCACACCTTCGGCCGCCAGATGGCGCGCTTCTTCGATGGCGGCCCGGATATCCTGCTGTCGGCCACCTTGGCCGAGCCTGCCGCCCAGGTTGGCCGCTTTGCCCATACCACCGAAGATTACGTCGATTTCCGCATCGGTCCCAAAGGGATCTTTGCCTATTCGCCGTTCTGCGCGATCTTCAACGCCTCGGGTCAACCAGCGGCCACGGTGCCGCTGGCGATGTCGTCGGATGGGCTGCCGATTGGCATCCATTTGGCCGCGCCTTTCGGAAACGATGAAGAATTAATCGCCCTGTGTGCAGAACTGGAACTCGCCGCATCCTTGGGCCGCACGTCGACCGCCATTGGCCACCCAAAAATGATTTTAGTTGCGTCAAAGGGAAACACCCGCGCAATATGATCAAAACTGAAAGGGACGAGTCACAGTGCCAGAAGCGATAGCTGTCGAAGCGCGCAATGCGATCAAAGAGTTTGGCAGCGGCCCAAGTGCTGTCCGCGCCTTGAACGATGTCTCGATCAGCATCAGGGAGGGTGAGTTCTTTACCCTGCTCGGCCCATCGGGCTGCGGCAAGACCACACTGCTGCGCCTGATCGCCGGGTTTGAGATGCCGACGTCTGGCGTGATCCTGCTGAACGGGCAGGACATCACCTACCTGCCGCCCAACAAGCGCCCGGTGAACACGGTATTCCAAAGCTATGCCCTGTTCCCGCATCTGACCGTGTCGGAAAACATCGGCTTCGGCCTGCAAATGCAGGGCCGCCCAAAGTCTGAGGTCAAAGAGACCGTCGCCCGGATGCTGGCTCTGGTGAAGCTGGAGGCTCTGGCGGATCGCAAGATCGGTCAGTTGTCGGGCGGGCAGCAGCAGCGGGTGGCACTGGCGCGGGCCCTGGCCCCTGCCCCCAAGGTGCTGCTGCTGGATGAGCCGTTGTCGGCGCTGGACCTGCAACTGCGTAAGGAAATGCAGATTGAGTTGAAGCGGTTGCAAACCGAAACCGGCATCACCTTTGTCTTTGTGACGCACGATCAGGAAGAGGCGCTGACGATGTCCGACCGGATCGGCGTCATGTCGGCGGGCAAGTTGCAGCAGGTCGGCAGCCCGAAACAGATCTACACCAACCCGGTCAACCGCTTTGTTGCCAGTTTCATCGGTGAGACAAACTTCCTGCACGCCCGGCGTGAGGGGACGGGCTACCGGCTGGATTGCGGCGCGGTGGTTCAGGCCCCGTGCGTCGAGTGCGGCGGAGGTGACCCTGACCGTGCGGCCCGAACAGGTCCGGCTGGGTGAGGCGACGGAACCCGACGCCATCGCGGCGACGGTGACCTCGCTGGTCTATTTCGGCACCGACACCCATTGCCATATGGCGCTGTCAGATGGCACCGAATTGGTGGCGCGACTGCAAAGCCCGGCTTCGGGCGACGCTGGTTTGACCAAAGGTCAGGCCATCGGCATCCGCTTCATGCCCGACGCCCTCCAAGTGCTGGAGGATTAAATGAGCCCCGGCGAACAGAATCAGATCACCCAATCGGCCCGCAACGGCTGGCTGCTTTCGACCCCGGCGCTGGTCCTGCTGGCCGTCGCGGCGATCGGGCCGCTGTTCATCATGCTGGTCTATTCGTTTCTGGTCGCGGGCCGCTATGGCAATGTCGAATGGGCGTTTTCGACCGATGGCTGGGTCGGCATCCTGTTCACCCGCGACATCTTTGATGAGACGATGAAACTGGCCGACGCCCATCTGACGATCTTCTGGCGGTCGGTCAAGCTGTCGCTGCTGACCACCGCCTTTACCTTTCTGGTCGGCTTTCCGACCGCATGGTTCATCGCCACCCGCCCGCCACGGCAGCGCGCGATGTGGTTGTTTCTGATCACCATTCCGTTCTGGACCAACCTGTTGATCCGCACCTTTGCGATCAACGAGGTGATCCGCAATGAGGGGCTGTTGAACACGATCCTGCTATGGATGGGCGTGATCACCCAACCGATGGAGATGATCTATACCGACATGGCGGTGTTCATCGGCATGACCTATGTCTATCTGCCGCTGATGGTGCTGCCGCTGTTTGCCGCCATCGACCGCTTCGACATGAGGCTGCTGGAGGCGGGCTATGACCTCTACGCCACCCGCTTGCAGGTGCTGCGCCGGATCATCCTGCCCATCGTCAAGCCGGGGATCATCGCGGGGTCCATCCTGGTGTTCGTGCCGTCGCTGGGGGCCTATGTCACGCCGCGCATTCTGGGCGGCGGCAAGAACATGATGATCGGCAACTTCATCGAATTGCAGTTCGGTCAGGGCCGCAACTGGCCCCTGGGCGCGGCGCTGTCGATGACGCTGCTGGTCATCGTGACTGTCGCGCTGCTGATCTATGTGCGCTTTGCCAACCGGGAGGCTGCCCATGGCTGATCGCACATTTTCCGCCGAACGCCTGCCCGGCTTTACCGCCATCGCGATTTTCGTGTTTGTGGCGCTGTATCTGCCGATCCTGATGCTGGTGGTCTACTCGTTCAACGTCTGGCAACGCCATCGGGTTGTGGGAGGGGTTGTCGCTGCACTGGTATGTCAAGGCCTGGGGCAACACCAGGTCATCGACGCGACGCTGCGAAGCCTGACCATCGCCATCTCCGCCGCGGTGATTTCGACCACCGTGGCCACGATGGCCGCCCTCGGCACCACCCGGCGGCGCAAGTTCAAGGGCCAGACCTTGATCTATGTCCTGATCAACCAGCCCCTGATGGTGCCCGAGATCGTGACGGCCGTGGCGCTGCTGATCTTCTTCGCCTGGATCAAGGTGGCGACCGGCTATCAGGGTCTGGGCTATCTGATCGCCGCCCACTCAGCCTTCTGCATCCCCTTTGCCTATCTGCCGATCCGGGCCCGGCTGGAGGGGATGGACCTGACGCTGGAAACCGCCGCCGCGGACCTGTACGCGACGCCGTGGCAGACCTTTCGCTACGTGACCCTGCCCCTGCTGTTGCCGGGCGTTCTGGCGGGCCTTATGCTGGCCTTTGTCACCTCGCTGGATGATGTGGTCATCACGCTGTTCGTCAAATCGGCCGGGCAGGACACACTGCCCACCTATATGCTGGGCCAGATCCGTCGGTCGGTTTCGACGGAAATCAATGCGATTTCGACGGTGCTGCTGGGCTTGACGATCGTACTGCTGACCGCGTTTTTCCTGCTGACGCGCAAGAAAAGTTAAGAAAACAAGAAACCACAACCAACTGGGAGTTAACGATGAAAAAGATCATGACCGCAACAGCCCTGCTATTGGCCAGCGTCAGCTTCGCCAATGCCGAGGGCGTGCTGCAACTGTACAACTGGGGCGACTACACCAACCCCGAACTGCTGACGAAGTTCGAGAAAGAGACCGGCATCAAGGTGACCGTCACCGATTACGACAGCAACGACACCGCCTTGGCCAAGGTCGAGGCCGGCGGCTCAGGCTTTGACCTCGTGGTGCCCTCGGCCAACTATGTGCCGATCTGGATCGAAAAGGGTCTGGTTCAGGAGCTGGACCTGTCGCAAGCTTGGCCAATCACGCCAATATCGCGCCGGAATGGATGGATGTCGGCTACGATCCGGGCCGCAAGTTCACCATTCCGTGGCAGTGGGGCTCGACCGGCGTGGCCGTCAACCAGACCGCCTATTCGGGCGACGTCAACACCAGCTGCCATCTTCCTCGACCCGCCGCCGGAACTGGTGGGCAAGGTCAACGTGACGCCGGAAATGAACGACGTGCTGGCCCTGACCACGATGTATCTGGGCGGCCAGCCCTGTTCGGAAGACCCGAGCCCTGATGAAGCAGGTCCGCGACAAGCTGATGGAGGCCAAGCCGAAGTGGCAGTCGATGGACTATGGCATGACCGAAAAGATGTCGAACAATGACGTCATGGCATCGGTCTACTGGAACGGCGCGATCTTCCGCGCGCGTCTGAACAATCCGGAGGTCAAATACGGCTATCCCAAAGAGGGCTTCATCCTGTGGATGGATCAGGTCGCGTTGCTGAAGGACGCCAAGAACGTTGATGAGGCGTACAAGTTCCTCGACTTCATCGCGCTGCCGGAAAACGCCGCGCTGATCTCGGCCTATGCCCGCTATGCCAATGGCATCACCGGTTCGGAAGAGTTCATGCCCGCTGACATGAAGGACGCGCCAGAGATCGTCATTCCGGCAGAGTTCAAGGACAAGGGCGTGTTCATGTCGACCTGCTCGCAAAAGGCGCAGGACTACATCACCGCGATCTGGACCGAACTGCAGAAGTGATGTTTCGGCTGTAAAAATGGTTGCGCCGCCTCTCTGAGGCGTCGCCCGAGCGGGGGGCAAGCCCCCCGCACCCCCCACGACATTTATGAACGAAAGATAGCTGAGATGCGGTTGTCAGATCACTCGGCAGCTGCGCTTGCGCGGCTGATTGCGACGCGGCAGACGTCCCCCTCAGAGGTGATGGCGGATCATCTGGACCGGATTGAGGCGGTGAACGGCGCGGTCAATGCGGTGGTGTCTTTGCGCGACCGCGATGCGCTGATGGCTGAGGCACAGGCAGCGGATGACGCCGTGCCCAAGGGCTGGATGCACGGGCTGCCGCTGGCCGTCAAAGATCTGATGATGACCAAGGGCCTGCGGTCGACCAAGGGGTCGCCGTTGATGGCTGACCACATACCGGACCAGGATGATCTGCTGGTCGCGCGAATGCGGGCGGCTGGGGCGATCATCATTGGCAAAACCAATACACCCGAATGGGGCCACGGCAGCCATTCGTTCAACCCGGTTCATGGCGTGACACGCAATCCCTATGACCTGACCCGCACGGCGGGCGGCTCTTCCGGCGGCGCAGCGGCGGCTTTGGCCTGCCGGATGGTACCGGTGGCTGACGGGTCGGACATGATGGGCTCGTTGCGCAACCCGGCGGCGTTCTGCAACGTCTATGGGTTCAGGCCCACCTGGGGTTTGGTGCCGCAGGACGCGGATGGAGAGACTCATCTGGCCACCCTTGCGACCGAAGGGCCGATGGCGCGGACCATCGAAGACGTCGCTCTGCTGTTGCAGGTGCAGGCCGGGCCCAACCCGGAGGTGCCGTTTGACCGCCCGAATGAGGCCTTTGCCAATCTGCTCGACGTAGACATGCGCGGCAAGCGGATTGCATGGTTGGGCGACTGGGGCGGGGCCTATCCGATGGAGCCGGGGATATTGGACCTGTGCGAGGCGGGTTTGCAGGTGTTCGCCGATATGGGCGCCGTGGTGGAGCCTGTTGCCCCCCCTTCCCCGCCGCCGATCTGTGGCAATCCTGGACGACGCTGCGGGCCATGCTCAACTCCAACTCCATGCGCGACCGCTACGTTGATCCGGCCAAGCGCGCCCAGTTGAAGCCTGAGACGGTCTGGGAGATTGAACAGGGTCTGGGGTTGAGCGCGGATGCGGTCTATGCCGCCTCATTGATCCGGTCGCGGTACTATGCGGCGATGGCGCGGCTGTTTCGCAGCTATGACGCCGTGGTGCTGCCTGTGGCGCAGGTCTGGCCGTTTCCGGTCGAATGGCGGTGGCCGCAAGAGATCAACGGCCACAAGATGGACACCTATCACCGCTGGATGGAGGTCGTCATTCCCATCAGCCTGATTGGGCTGCCCGCCTTGTCATTGCCGCTCGGCTTCGGGCCGCAGGGTCTGCCGATGGGGATGCAGCTGGCCGGCCCGGTTGGTGCGGATGCCCGCATTCTGGCCATGGGGCAGGCCTACCATCTGGCGACCGATTGGCCGGGCAAGGCACCGCCACGGCTGTAACCCTTGGCGAAGGTCGGACCCTTGCCGGGTGCCACGTCAGCCCCTATGGATCAGCCGGTGGAGGGACGATGCTGCTGTACCGCGTGATCCTTGGGCTGATCTTGCCCGTCTTGCTGCTGGTCCGCCTGTTGCGCGGCGAGAGCCTTGGCGATCTGGCCGAGCGGCTGGGGCATGTGCCGCAGGCCCCGGCGGGGCCGCGCCTGTGGCTCCATGGCGCGTCGAATGGTGAGGTGACGTCGGCCCGCTGGCTGATTGCCGACTTGCTGGCAGCGCGGCCGGGATTGCAGATCCTGATCACCAGCAACACCCGAACCGCGCGCCAGATGGTGCGGGACTGGGCGCTGCCCGGTGTGGTGGCAGCACTTGCCCCCATTGATCTGGGTTTTGCCACGCGGGCGCTGTTGAACCGCTGGCGGCCCACGGCGCTGATCTCGCTGGAGGCAGAGCTGTGGCCCAACCGTTTTGCCACCTGTGCCGCGCGGGACGTGCCAATCCTGCTGCTGGGCGCGCGCATGTCGCCACGGTCGTTCCGGCGTTGGCAACGCCTGCCCGCCTTTCCCGCTGCGGCGCTGCAATGGGTCAGCTTTGCCTCGGCGCAGGATGCGGTGTCGCGCGGGCATCTGATGGCACTGGGCTTACCAACCGCAACGGTGGCTGCGGATTTCGACCTGAAGGCGGCAGCGGTCGCGCGACGGCCCGCACCAGAGCTTGCGCCACGCGGTGACCGGGCGGACTGGCTGCTGGCGGCCTCAACCCATGCCGGGGAAGAGGCGATCGTGCTGGACGCCTTTGCCGCGCAAACCACCTTTCGCCACCTGATCCTCGCCCCGCGCCACCCGGCCCGCGCGCAAGAGGTGATTGCGCTGCTGACGGCCCGGGGAATGACCTTTGAACGTCGCTCAGCCGGTGCCATGCCCGGTGGGGCGGCGGTGTTTCTGGCCGATACCATGGGCGAGATGGATCTGTGGTACGCACGCTGCGGGGCCTGCATCGTCGGCGGCAGCTTTGCCGAAAAGGGCGGCCATACCCCGTGGGAACCGGCGCGCTTTGCCTGCGCCCTGTTGCACGGCCCCTCTACCTTTAGTTTCACGGCTGCCTTTGCCGCGCTGGACGCCGCAGGCGCTGCAATGTCGGTGAACCCGGCCACCTTGGCGACCGGACTGGCAGGGTTGACCCCGGCAGAACAAGATCGCCTCAGCGGGTTGGCGATGACCATTCTGCAGGCGAAAGGCGACGAATCCGCCCTTTTAGACCAAATCCTCACGCAATCGCGTCTTTAAACGGTCGCTTGTGCCTTGAATTGTGGGCCCGGTGTGTCATCATCCAAAGCCTTGTAAAGCCCGCAACAGACGGGCAGAATTATGGACAGGCACAATGAATATGTCCGTTTCACCGGATTTGGAGCCAGTAGCGACCACAGACGAAATCAAACAGGTCGCGGCACTGTGCTGGCGTATGCACAAGGGCAAGGTAGAGGTCCTGCTGATAACCTCGCGTGATACGGGGCGCTGGGTCATACCCAAAGGCTGGCCGATGGATGGGATGTCCGCCGCCGCCGCCGCCGCGCAAGAGGCGTGGGAAGAGGCCGGCGTTCAAGGTGTGGTCAGCGATCTGACGCTTGGGCAGTTTGTCTATGACAAGATCATGCCGAAAAAGGCGCTGCGCTGTTCGGTTGATGTGTTCCCGCTGCGGGTGAAAGAGCTGAAATCGAAATTCCCCGAGGCCAAAGAGCGGCGCCGGGTATGGCACCGCGCCAAGGACGCCGCCAATCTGGTGGCTGAACCCACCCTGCGCGAAATGCTGAAGCTGATCGGTCAACAACCCCAGATGCTGAAGGCGCAATCTGCACCGACCGCTTGACTTCTCGTTCAAACTCCCCAGTTAAATTGGGTAGGGCCAAATTGATTTTGGCCGCCAACTGACAGATGTTTTGACATGATCCGCTACACGCTCAACTGCTCGGACGATCACAGCTTTGACAGCTGGTTCCAGTCGGCTACGGCCTTTGACGGGCTGCTTTCGGCGGGCCATGTGACATGTCCGACCTGCGGCACAGCTGAGGTCACCAAGTCTCTGATGGCCCCTGCTGTGCGGCCGGGGCGCAACACCTCGCCGCTGCGCGACCCGGCGAATGAACGTGAAGCCGCTCTAGCCGCCATGCGCGAAGAGGTGGAGGCGAAGTCGGAATATGTCGGCGTGAACTTCGTGACAGAGGCCCGGGCGATGCATGACGGCGACGCGCCCGAACGGTCAATCTACGGCGAGGCGCGTCCGGAAGAGGCGATAAAGCTGTTGGAAGACGGCGTGCCAGTCATGCCCCTGCCCTTCATGCCGGTCCGCAAAGCGAACTGATCTAACCGCAGGTCAGCGCGCGGGCCAAGGCCTGAGCCGACATAGCCCCGCGATCCGTGGTCTGCGGTTGGCCCGACACGATCTGCACCTCAATCACCCGCTGCCAGTTGCCATCGGCCAGCACCAGACTGTCCTTACCGCCGCAATGGCGGACACCGCCGCTGATATGGGCGTCGCCGATGCGGTGATTGGCAAAGTCGGGATAACGCCCCACCTCCACCAAGCGCCCATCCTGATAGCGGACGAGGACCAGCTCCTTGGCCAGATGTGGACGGTCAACATAGGCAATCTCTACCCGCCCATCACCATCGAAATCCCCCACCCCAGCCGGGGCGAGCCAGCGATGGCGTTGGCCGATATAGGCGGTGGCACCCATGACTTGCTGGTCGCGCGACAGCACCACCAACCGCGCGCCGAGGGTCAGATCGGTCTGCACCACGATGATCTCGGGCAATCCGTCGCCGTCGACATCGGCCAGACGCGGGGCAATATCCTCAATGAACCCATGGTCAAAGCGCAGCGCCCAAGGCTTCAGCCCCTGCGCCTGTTTGCCGGGATAGACGGACACATCCGTCCATTCCGGCGTCGCCCCCAGAATGGGATGGTCATAGCCCACTGGCCCAGCCGCATCGCTATAGCAGGCGCGGTCGATCAACCGACCATCGCCCGCCGTGCAAACCTGCGCGGCGCCTGCGGTCTGGGCGACGAGGGCGGTTTGCGCGATAAGGGCGGCGATCACCGCCACCCAGAGCCGCATCAGATCTGCTTTTCCGGCATCTGCACGCGCAAGCCGTCCAGCGCCGCCGAAACCTTCAACTGGCAGGTCAGACGCGAGCGGACCGGATCCGGATTCCATGCGAAATCGAGCATGTCCGCCTCCATCGCGTCCTTCTTGGGCAGACGGTCCACCCAGGCCGGGTCGACATAGACATGGCAGGTCGAACAGGCGCAGGCCCCGCCGCAATCGGCCTCGATCCCCGGAATGCCGTTGTCGCGGGCACCCTCCATCACGGTCAGGCCGTTGGCGACCTCGACCACATGTTCTTTGCCGCCATGTTCCACGTAGGTGATCTTTGCCATAGTCGATCCTCGTTCGCTGCTTCACGTCTTTAGCCCAAGCTGAGGCGGGCTTCCACCCCCTCACACGGCCCCTCATGCGGCTTGCCACCGGGGCCTTGTCGTTCTACATTTGTTCCATGGCTGACTGGTTAACCCCCACCCCCCGACCCAATTCCTGGCCGCGCCCGCCCGTCGGCCATCCCGGCGGCGCGGCTGAATGAACCCTCAGGCGGGGCGCGGGTCTGTGTGGCGGGGCTGGTGTCTGGTGCGCCAACGGCCCGGCACCGCCAAGGGCGTGATCTTTGTCACGCTGGAGGATGAGACTGGCACCGCCAATGTCGTGGTCTGGGCCAATGTCTATGAACGCTTTCGCCGCGCGGTGATCTCGGGCCGCCTGCTGCGCGTCACCGGACGGTTGCAGCGCGAGGCGGGGGTGGTGCATGTCGTGGCCGAGAGTGATCGAGGATCTGTCGCCGCTGCTCGACACCCTGCTGCAGCCCCGATTTCACGCGCCGATGGGGTTCGCGCCGGGGATCAACCCTGACGGCTTTCCTGCCGACCCATTTCACACTATAACAGTCGCAGAACAGCGCCGGGTCCAGCCGGCCAGCAGAGGCACGGGCACAGATGGTGAAACGATCCCTGACGGGTGTTGTGATGGGGATTGCCCTGACGGCCTGCGGCACGCACATTCCGGTGACAGCCCCGTCCCAGACCAACCTTGCGCCGGAAGCGGTGCATGTCAAAGGCGAAGGCCCACCCCCCGGCCCCGAAGGCACCTGCTGGGCCCATGACGAGATCCCGGCGGTGTTTGAAACCGTCACCGAACAAACGCTGGTCACTTCCGAGGTGCGCGACGCCGACGGCACCATCGTGTCGCCCGCCTATTACAAGTCGGTCGCCAAACTGCGCATGGTGCATGACCGCGACAACATCTGGTTCAAAACCCCCTGCCCGGACCTGCTGACCGTCGATTTCATCGCCACGCTGCAACGGGCGCTGAAGGCGCGGGGCTATTACCTGCTGCCGCTGTCTGGCGAGATGGACGCCGCCACGGCCGAGGCTGTGCGCAACTATCAGGCCGACCATGGTCTGGACAGCCCGCTGCTATCCCTTGCGGCCGCACAGCAACTGGGCCTGTCAACCACCGCGCTCGATCAGCTATGACCGACCGCCAACCCGCATATGAGGCCGAGGTCGCCCGCCATTGGGCAGGGCAGACCGACGGCGCCCATGATCTGGGCCACCTGCGCCGGGTCTGGGCCAATTGCCGGCTGATTGCGCTGGATGAGCCGGGCGCGGATCTGGAGGTGCTGCAAGCCGCTGCCTTCTTCCATGATCTGATCAACCTGCCCAAATCCGCCCCCGACCGCGCCCGCGCCTCGACCCTGTCAGCCGAGGCCGCGACGCAGTATCTGACCTCCACCGATTTCCCCACGGACAAGATCCCCGCCGTCGCCCACGCCATCGCGGCCCACAGCTTTTCCGCCGCCATCCCGCCGGAAACCTTGGAAGCCCGCATCCTGCAAGACGCTGACCGACTGGAGGCCTTGGGCGCCATCGGCCTTGCGCGGATGTTCTATGTCGCTGGGGCCATGGGCGGACAGTTGTTTGACCCCGAAGACCCCCTCGCCCGGCGCCGCCCGCTGGATGACCGCCGGTTTGCGCTCGACCATCTGGAAACCAAGCTGTTCAAACTGCCCGCCACCATGCAGACCGCTTCTGGCCGCGCGATGGCAGAGGCTGCTGCGGAGTGGATGGCCTCGTTCCGCACGCGGTTGTTGGCGGAGATGCGATAGCAAAAGGGCGGCAGGTTTCCCCGCCGCCCCGAATATTCTGCGAATATTCACCGAATTTTCGCAGAAAATTCGTGATCTTACTGGATCGTCAGCGCCACGAAACGCGGGTCACCACCGTGCCGTACCAACAGCAGCAGCGATTTGCGCCCGGCATCCTTGGCTTCGCTCAACCGGTCCTGGATGTCTTGCAACGTCACGACGGGCTGCTGACCAGCCTCGGTGATCACGTCGCCTTCGCGCAGGCCCTTGGTATAGGCCTCAGACGCCACGTCGACCTTGGAGATCACCAGACCCTTGTCGCCAACCGCCATGCCCAGACCTTCGGCCATGTCATCGGTCATCGGCATCAGCGTCAGGCCCAGCACATCGGCGGTTGCAGGGGCGGCAGGTGCTGCCGTTCTGCGCAACCGGGGTGGTCTCGGCCTCGGCATCCTCACGACGGCCCAGCTTGATCGACAGATCGACCATCTTGCCCGCCCGCAGCACCGACACCGGCACCGTTTCGCCAATCGGCGCGTCGGCAACCAGGTTCACCAGCGCCCGGCTGTCCTTCACGTCCTTGCCGTTGAAGGTCAGGATCACGTCACCCGACAGGATGCCGCGCATCCTTGCCCGGACCGTCCGGCACATCCGTCACCAGCGCACCCTTGGCCGCGGCCAGCCCCATGGCATCGGCCACGTCCTGCGTCACGTCCTGAATGCGCACACCCAGCCAGCCGCGGCGGGTTTCGCCATATTGCTTCAGCTGATCGACCACCTTGCTGACACCACATTCGACGCCATCGAGAAGCCGATGCCGATCGACCCGCCCGACGGCGACAGGATCGCGGTGTTCATGCCGATGACCTGACCGTCCATGTTGAACAGCGGGCCACCCGAGTTGCCCTTGTTGATCGCGGCATCGGTCTGCAGGAAGTCGTCATAGGTGCCGTTCAGCTCGCGTCCACGGGCCGAAACGATCCCGGCCGAGACGGAGAAGCCCTGCCCCAGCGGGTTGCCCATCGCGACAACCCAGTCGCCGACGCGCATCTTGTCGCTGTCGCCAAAGTTGACGAAGGGCAGCGGATCGGGGCTTTCGATCTTCAACAACGCCACGTCGGTCTTCTGATCGGTGCCGATCAGCTTGGCCTTGAAGGTCTTGTGATCGGACCCGAACATCTCGATCTGGATTTCGTCCGCGCCATCGATCACGTGGTTGTTGGTGACGATATAGCCGTCCGCCGAGATGATGTAGCCAGAGCCCAGCGCCTCGGACCGTTCGGGCTGCTGCTGTTGCGGCGCGCCACCCTGGCCGTTCTGATCCATGAAGTCCTGGAAGAACTTCTCGAACGGCGAGCCGGGCGGAACCTGCGGCTGGCCGTCAGCCGGGGCCGCGACAACCGAAGATGTGGTGATGTCGACCACGGCCGGGCTGAACTTTTCGGCCAGATCGGCAAAGCTGGCCGGGGCCATGTTCTGCGCGAAACCCGGCGCGACCTGTGACAAGGACAGCGTCAGGCCAAGGCCCAGCGCCATCAGCGCGCGGCGCGGGCGGGCCTTGGGTTTAAATGGAACGATGTTGTTGGCGAGCTGCACGTTCGAACTCCTCTCGATGTGCGCGGCCCCGCAGGGTGCGGGGCCCGACATGTATGTGAGCGTATAATCGCCCGTGCGACGCCTTTTGCAATGCAAACCCGGGTCACCTTGGCTCAAAGCCGCGTGAACCCGCGAGGAGCACGGCGCGAGGCCGTCACTGCGCCGGAACTGTCGACAACGGCGCCGGAACTTCGGTGTTGAAGTAGCTGAAGAACTCGCTGTCCGGCGACATCACGATCGAGGTGTTGTCGCCCGGCAGCGCCTTCTCATAGGCCGTCAGAGACCGGGTAAAGGCAAAGAATTCCGGGTCTTTGCCATAGGCCGCCGCATAGATCGCGATGCGTTTGGCGTCGGCCTGACCACGGACAATCTCGGCCTCCTTGTTGGCCTCAGAGGTGATTTCCACCGCCGAGCGATCCGCCTTGGCCCGCAGCTTCTGCGCCGCTTCGTTACCGCGTGCGATCTCGTCCGTCGCCTCACGCTGGCGTTCGGCCTGCATCCGCTTGAAGGTCGCATCGAGGTTCTGCTGTGGCAGGTCGGTGCGGGTCAGACGCACGTCGATGATGTCGACTCCCAGCGAAGCCGCCTTTTCCCGGGCATTGTCGCGAATCTTGTTCATCAGCATGACACGATCATTCGACAGCACCGTTTCCAGCGTCGCCTCGCCCAGCACGTCGCGGATCTCCGGGTTCACGATGTTGTCGAGGTTGCGCTGGCCGCATCAATCCCGCCCGACGCCACGGCGCGGCGGAACTTCTGCAGATCGACGATGCGCCAGCGGGCAAAGGCATCGACCACCAGACGGCCGCTGATCGCCCAAGGTGAATTCCTGCGGCTCGGTCGTCAGACCCAGGATACGGTCGTCATAGCGCAGAATATCCTGAATGAACGGGACCTTGACATAGAGGCCGGGCTGGTCGATGACCTGCTTGATCTCGCCGAACTGCAGGACCAGCACCTTTTCCCGCTCATCCACCGTAAAGACCGACGACAAGGCTGTGGCAGGCAAGATCACGAGGACCGGAATGACATAAAGCATACGCATCAGTTGGTCCCTCCTTTGACAGCACCGGAGGCAAGGTTGCCCAGATCGTTCAGCGGCAGATAGGGCACGACACCCTGGCCGCCACCCGACACCGTCCATGATCACCTTGTTCATGCCACCCAGAACCCGCTCCATCGTTTCCAGATACAGCCGCTGGCGCGTGACCTCCGGCGCCTTCACATATTCCGCATAGATCGACAGGAAGCGCGACGCGTCACCCTCGGCCACGTTCACGACCTGCGCCGCATAGGCCTTGCGCCTCTTGCGCGGTCTGCGCCGCATGACCGCGCGCCGCGGCGGTGACCTTGTTGGCATAGGCGTCGGCGTCCTTCTGCAACCGGTCGCGTTCCTGCTGGGCGGCCTGCACGGCGCGGAAGGCGTCGTTGACCTCTTCCGGCGCGTCCGATTTCAGCAGGTTGACCCGGACGACCGTGATGCCGCTGTCATAGCTGTCCAGGGTGGTCTGCACTTCCTGCGTCCAGCATCTGCCAATCGCGCCGCGTTCGGTGTTCAGGATCGGCATCAGCTGCGACCGCGCCGCGATGTCGCGCACCGCGCTTTCGGCCACGGCGCGGATCGTGCCCTCGGGGTCCTTCAGGTTGAACAGGTATTTCGTCGGGTCATTGATGATCCAGACCACCTCGAACTCGATATCCACGATGTTCTGGTCGCTGGTCAGCATCAGCCCGTTGTCCAGATCGCCCGCCGCGCCCGTGCCGATCGAGCGTGGTGTTCTGCCGCGTGGTGTTCAGGACCTCGGCGGTCACGAACGGCCAGGGGGCAAAGTTCAGACCCTCTTCGCCGATGCGGTGAACTTGCCGAACAGCAGTTCGACCGACCGTTCTTCCGGCTTCAGCTGATAGAACGACATCCAGGACCAGACCAGCAGCAAGCCGATGATCGAAAAGAACATGGTCTGCCGGTTGATGAAGCTGCCCGGGCCACCGCCACCGCCGCCATTGTTCCTGCCACCGGACCCGCCGCCGCCCATCAGGACGCGCAGCTGTTCCTGGCCCTTCTTCATCAGCCGGTCGACATCGGGCATCTGTGGCCGTTGCCCGCGCCGGTCCCCGCCGTTGCGCCGATCCTCCTGAGCCACGTCTTCGTCGTCATCCGGCCCGTCGCCACCGCCCCAAGGACCACCGCTGCCTGCCATCAATCTATTCCTTCCAGTTTGGACTGCCCTAACCTGTGCATTTTGCGCCGAATTTCAAGCGCGGCGCACCGGTTTGCGCATCGTCACCAATTCTTCCGCCATCGTCGGATGTACCGCCACGGTGCGGTCGAAATCCTCTTTCGTGGCCCCCATCTTGACGGCAATCGCCGCCAGCTGGATCATCTCGCCCGCCTCGGGGCCGACGATATGACAGCCCAGAACCTTGCGGGTTTCGGCTGAAACCACCAGCTTCATCAGCACCTTGTCCGGCCGCCCGGCAAACGGCGCTGCGCATCGGGCGGAAGGTGGCGGTGTAGATCTCGACCGGCCCCACCGCCGCGCCTGCTTCCTCGGTCAACCCGACCGTGCCCAGTTCCGGCTGGGTGAAGACGGCCGAGGGCACCAGGTCATGATCGGCCTGGTGCGGTTTGCCGCCAAACACCGTATCGGCAAAGGCATGGCCCTCGCGGATCGCGACCGGCGTCAGGTTGATCCGGTCGGTCACATCGCCCACCGCATAGATCGACGGCACCGCGGTCTGGCTCCAGTCATCCACCACGATCTGCCCGTTGCGACCGATCTGCACGCCCAGCGCCTCCAGCCCCAGACCCGTCGACATTGGGCTTGCGGCCCGTGGCATACAGCACCAGATCAAACTCCGCAGCCGTGCCGTCCGGCCCAACCGCGCGATGCCGCCCGGCGCCTTCTCCAGCCGCGCCACATCGGTGTTGCAGCCGGATGTCGATGCCATGCGCCACCATCCCCGCCGCCACATGGGCGCGCGCCTCGTCGTCAAAGCCGCGCAGGATCTGCGCACCGCGATAATATTGCGTGACCTTGACGCCCAACCCGTTCAGAATGCAGGCAAATTCGCAGGCGATATAGCCGCCGCCCACCACCAGCGCCCGCTTCGGCAGGGCGTCCAGATGGAACATCTCGTTCGAGGTGACCGCCAGTTCCGCCCCCGGCACCGGCGGCACAAAGGGCCGCCCGCCGGTGGCGATCAGAATATGCTTGGTGGTGAACCGCTCCCCGTCGCCAGCCGCACCGTATGGGCATCCTCCAGCACGGCGCGGCGTCGTGAATCGTCACGCCCGCGTTGTTCAGCGTGTTGCGATAGGCCGCCTCCAGCCGGTCCAGCTCGGCCTCCAGCTGGCCGCGAAACCGCGGCCAGTCGAACTGGCCGCGCCGACGTCCCAGCCATAGGCCCGCGCCTCCTCGATCAGCTCGGCGAATTCCGAGGCATAGACCATCAGCTTTTTCGGCACGCAGCCCCGGATGACGCAGGTGCCGCCCATGCGGCTTTCCTCGGCCAGCCCGACCCGCGCGCCGCCCTCGGCCGCGGCGATCCGCGCCGCCCGCACCCCGCCCGAGCCGCCGCCGATGACGAAAAGATCGTAGTCGAAGGCTGTCATCGCGCTCTCCAGCCATCGCAGCGCGTATTTCACGATCGCCGCCTTGCCAAGTCGCTCAGTCCCCCAGATCGGCAAAGATGTTGTCGGCAGGGGCGAATTCGATCCTGTCGTCGGTTCGGACCCGGCGTTGATGTCGCGCACCGTCACCCGCCCGTCGCCATGGCCGATCACCACGATGTCGCAGATGTCGATGAACAGCCCGTTTTCAACCACGCCCGGGATCTGGTTCAGCACCAGCGCCAGCTGGCGCGGGTTGCCGATGCGCTTCAGATGCAGGTCGAGGATGTAATTGCTTTCATCCGTGATCAGCGGCCGGTCGCCGTTCATCCGCAGCGTCACATCGCGGGTCAGCACGTCCATCGAGACCAGCATTTCCTCGATCAGCGCCTTGGTGGTCTGCCAGCCGAACGGGATCACCTCGATCGGCAGCGGGAAGGCGCCCAACTGCTCCACCTCCTTGGCGGCATCGGCGATCACGATCATCTGATCGCTGGCCGTCGCCACGATCTTTTCCTGCAACAGCGCCGCCCCGCCGCCCTTGATCAGCGCCAGCTTGCTGGTCAAACTCATCCGCGCCGTCGATGGTCAGGTCCAGCCATTTGGCCTCGTCCAGCGAGGTG
This sequence comes from uncultured Alphaproteobacteria bacterium, assembly GCA_963781185.1. Classification (GTDB taxonomy): domain Bacteria; phylum Pseudomonadota; class Alphaproteobacteria; order Rhodobacterales; family Rhodobacteraceae; genus Stagnihabitans. The sequence continues at coordinate 104,956 of CAWAEL010000010.1, read as the reverse complement.
ACATGAATGCCGACCTGCCGCGCCAGTTCCGCCGTGCGGGTCGATGGTCGGCACGCCGACGATCTTGCAGCCCCTCTTCGCGCACCCGCTCACCCAGACAGCGCACCATCCAGGCCGCGGTCGATCCGGTGCCAAGTCCCACCTTCATGCCGGTCTGGACGAAATCCACCGCCCGCTTGGCGGCGACGAATTTGGCTTTGTCGATGGGGGAAAGATCGGCGGGCATGGCGATCTCCTTGGATAACGCCGCCACTTATAGGCAAGACGTTGCTGCGGGGCGAGGGGGAAACGCAGGAAATGCCCCGGGTTTTGGGCAGTAGCCGGATCGTGGCGCTTCGGCTAAACTCGGATCCGCCCCACACAGCAAGGATATCAGCCCAATGCGCGCACTCTTCATCTTGCAGGAAATCCTGACGGACCCGCAGAAATTTGAGGAATACCGCAGTCAGGTCATGCCCACCCTGCTGGCCCATGGCGGAAAGTTCCTCGCCCGGGGCGGGCTTACCACCGTGGTAGAGGGCGAATGGCCCTGCGAGCGCACCGTGGTGGTCGAATTTCCGTCGCGGCAGGCTGCCGAAGACTGGTACGCTTCACCTGAGTATCAGGCGATTCTGCCGCTGCGGCTGCAAAGCACCCGGTGCAATGCCATCCTGATTGACGCCATGTATTAGGGCGTACTCCCCGCATCCGGACCTAGCTACCCACTTGAAACCCAAACGCCATTGCCTCGATCATCTGAAAGTTCCACCACCCTCACGGCCCGGGCCTTGACTTCCTGCCTTGGCGTTTCATAATGCGAATAATTCTCATTTGCAGGTAACCATGACACACAGCCCCTTCGACCTCGGCAAAAAAGGCGGCACAAACTGGCGGCAGAGCGGGGCGAGGCGTCCTTGTCCGATGTCCACCGCTCCGTCGCCTTGCCGACCGGCACATGGCGGCGGTTCGCCGCCTTTCTTGGCCCGGGCTATATGGTCGCGGTCGGCTATATGGACCCCGGCAACTGGGCGACCTCGCTCGCCGGCGGGTCGAAGTTCGGCTACACGCTGCTGGTCGGTGGCGCTGATGTCGAACCTGATGGCCATCGTGCTGCAATCGCTCTGCGCCCGCCTTGCCATCGCCTCGGGCCGCGATCTGGCGCAGGCCTGCCGCGACGCCTATCCGCGCTATATCTCCATCCCTCTGTGGCTCGCCGCCGAACTGGCCATCATCGCCACCGACATTGCCGAGGTGATCGGCACCGCCATCGGCCTGAACCTGCTGTTCGGCATCCCGCTGGAACTGGGCGTCCTGATCACCGCGCTGGACGTGTTCCTGATCCTGTGGCTGCAAAACAAGGGCTTCCGCTGGCTAGAGGCGTTCATCATCACCCTGCTGGGCGTCATCGCCGCCTGCTTTCGCCATCCAGATCGCGCTGGCCGATCCCGATTGGGGCGGCGTGATCCGCGGCTTTGCCCCCACGACCGAGATCCTGCGCAACCCCGACATGCTCTATCTGGCGCTTGGCATCCTTGGGGCCACGGTGATGCCGCACAACCTCTACCTGCACTCCGCCATCGTGCAGACCCGCGCCTATGGCGACAGCCTGCCGGAAAAGCGCGAGGCGTTGAAATTTGCCACCATCGACAGCACCGTGGCGCTGAGCTTTGCGCTGCTGATCAACGCCTCGATCCTGATCCTTGCCGCGGCCTCCTTCCATGCCACCGGCCAGACCGAGGTGGCCGAACTCGGCGAGGCCCATCAACTGCTCGGCCCGCTGCTCGGCTCGGGCATCGCCCCCAGCCTGTTCGCCATCGCGCTGCTGGCCTGCGGCCTGAACTCCACCGTCACCGCCACCCTCGCGGGCCAGGCGGTGATGGAAGGCTTCCTGCAAATCCGCCTGCCGCCATGGCTGCGCCGCCTGATCACCCGCGCCATCGCCATCATGCCCGCCGCCGCCGTCACCATCTATCTACGGCGCGCAGGCACCGGTGCAGCTGCTGATCCTGACGCAAGTCGTCCTTAGCCTGCAACTGTCCTTCGCCGTGGTGCCCCTGGTGATGTTCACCGCCGACCGCGCCAAGATGGGCGCCCTGGTCGCCCCGCGCTGGCTGGTGGCCCTGGCGATCCTGATCGCGGTGGTGATCATCGCGCTGAACCTGAAGTTGATCTATGATTTCATGTTAGCTTAGGCCCAACTCGACCAACCCAGCCTTCACCTCGTCCAGCGTGACCTTGCCATCGCCATTCAGATCAAACGCCATCACGGCGCGCAGCTGGCTGGCCTTGGCCTCAGAATAGGCCGAAAGTCCCGCAGCCCCGGCATAGGCCGCAACCTCAACCGCGCTGATAACCCCGTCCCCAGAGGCATCGGCCCGCGCGAACAGCACCGCCAGTTTGCCACGGTCCTCTGCCGCCGCTGCCGCCGACAGCACCGCCATCTCTGCCGCCGTCACCGCGCCATCGCCGTCCAGATCGGCCGAACCTATCCGCGCCACAGCCCGCGCCCGCCCAGAGGCCCGGGCCATCATCACCACGTGATCCAGCCCCGCCGCATCAATCGCACCGTCCGCGCCATAGCCCGCAATCAGCGCCGCCACCTCTTCCATATAGGCCGGCGGATCACCCTTGATCCGTTTCGACAAGGCCTCTGGCAGGGTCACAGCCGCCATCGCCGCCGCCCCGAGCCAGACCATCAGAACCGCCAATATCCACCGCATCATCCGCCTCCATCCTGCGCTCAGCCTTGCAGAACAGGGTTAACGCGGGGTAAACGAAACCCGAGCATTTGCCTTCCTGCCGAAACGTGAACCGAAATCGGAAAGGCCTGCCGTTTTGATCCAACGATTGTCGGTTTTCATCGCCTGTCCCGCCCCCGCCACGTCATAGTGGCCGCAAAAGGAGCTTCCCGATGTATGTGCTGCACTACTGGCCCGACACCGCCTCGACCATCGTCCGGCTGGTGCTGGAAGAGATGGGTCTGCCCTATGAGGCCCGCCTGATCGACCGCGAAAGTGGCGCGCTGAACAGTCCAGCCTACCGTGCGCTGAACCCGCTCGGCCAGATCCCGGCGTTTGAGACGCCCGACGGCCCGATGTTTGAGACGGCGGCGATCCTGCTGTACCTGAGTGAGCGTCACGGTCTCGCCCCTGCCCCCGGCAGCGCCGACCGCGCGCAGTTTCTGAAATGGCTGTTCTTCATCTCTTCCAACATCCACCCGACGCTGATGCAACTGTTCTACCCTGAACGCACCGCTGGCCCCGACTGCACTGCCGCCGTGGTCAGCCATGCTGCGGTGAAGATGGCCGAGTATCTGACCATCCTCGACACAATGGTGGAAACCGACTCCCCCGCCTTCCTGTCGGCCAGTCAGCCGTCGATGCTGGGCTACTATCTCGGCATCCTGATGCGCTGGATCGCCAAAGACTTCCCCAGCGCCAACTATCCTGCCCTGCACTCTGTCCTGACCCATCTTGAGAACCGACCCGCCGCGCTGACCTGCGCCGGGATGGAATCCCTTGGCCCCACCATCTTCACCCAACCGAATTGAGCCCCCATGTTCCTGTCTGTCTTTGATATGTTCAAGATCGGGGTCGGCCCGTCGTCGTCGCATACGATGGGGCCGATGGTCGCCGCCGCGCGGTTTCTCGACCTGATGCGCGCCTCGCCATTCCGGTTCCACGGGGTGAAAGCCTCGCTGCACGGCTCGCTCGCCTTTACCGGCGTCGGCCATGCCACCGACCGCGCGACGATCCTTGGCCTCGCCGGGTTTGAACCTGCGACCTATGACGCCGCCAAAGCCGAGGCGACCTTGGCCGCCATCGCCGAAACCCACCTCATCAGCCCGCCCGGCCTGCCGACCTGACCTTCGACCCCAAGCGCGACCTGACCTTCGACTACGGCCCCGCCCTGCCCGGCCACGCCAATGGCATGATCCTGAAGGCGACCGACGCGCAGGGCGACGTGATACTGGCAAGAAACCTACTACTCCATCGGCGGCGGCTTTGTGCTGACCGCGGCCGAGCTGGCAGCGACCGGCGACAAGAAATCCAAGGCCCGCGCCGACGTGCCCTATGCCTTTGAAACCGCCGACGAGATGCTGGCAATGGCCAAGGCATCCGGCCTGACCATCGCCCAGATGAAACGCGCCAATGAGCTGAAATTCCGCTCCGCCGCCGAGATGGATCAAGGCATCGCCCGGATCTGGGAGGTGATGAACGACTGCATCTCACGCGGGATGGAGGGGACGGGCATCCTGCCGGGCGGCCTGAAAGTACGCCGCCGCGCCAAGGGCATCCATGACGCGCTGATGGCCGAACGCGGGCTGAACAGACGCCCCGCACACCATCAACGACTGGATGATCCTCTATGCGATGGCGGTGAATGAGGAAAACGCCGGCGGGCGGACAGGTCGTCACCGCGCCGACCAATGGTGCGGCGGGCGTCGTGCCAGCGGTCCTGCGCTATTACCTCGACCATGTGCCGGGTGCCTCAACCACCAAGATCGCAGATTTCCTGCTGACAGCGGCGGCCATCGGCGGCTTGTGAAACACAACGCCTCTATCTCGGGCGCGGAATGCGGCTGTCAGGCCGAGGTCGGGTCGGCCGCCGCGATGGGCGCCGCCGCTTTGGCCGCTGTGCTGGGCGGTTCGGTCGAACAGGTGGAAAACGCCGCCGAAATCGCGCTGGAGCATCATCTGGGCATGACCTGCGATCCGGTCAAAGGCCTCGTTCAGGTGCCCTGCATCGAACGCAACGGCCTTGGCGCCATCAAGGCGGTCTCCGCCGCCTCTCTCGCCCTGCGCGGCGACGGCCAGCATCTCGTCAGCCTCGATGTCTGCATCGAGACGATGCGCCAGACCGGCCGCGACATGCATGAGAAGTATAAAGAGACCTCGCTGGGCGGCCTTGCGGTCAACGTGCCGAACTGCTGAACCGGACCGCGCCAAGGGATTGCGGTGTGTCCCGCGATCCCCGTCGCGTTCAGAACAGACGTCCCGCAAAACCCCGGCTAGGGAACGGCCATGATAGAGAATAACACCCTGCGCGGCGTCCTGCTGATGGTCGCTTTCTGCATCCTCGCCCCGCTGCTGGACGCCTGTTCCAAGCTGGCCACCACCGCTATTCCGGTCGGCCAGATCACCGCCGCTGCGCTTTGTGTTTCAGGGCCTGTGCATGGTGCCGGTGTTCCTGCTGATGCGGCTGGACTGGCGGGCCCCGCGGCGGGATCTGTGGCTGCTGTTGATCCGCGCGGTGTGCCTGATCCTGTCGACCTACTGCTTTGTGGCCTCTGTCCAATACATGCCCATCGCCGACAGCATCGCCATCGTCTTTGTCATGCCCTTCATCCTGATGTTTCTGGGCTGGGCGATCTTTGGCAACTCCATCGGCCCGCGGCGGATTCTGGCGTCTTGCGTAGGCTTTGGCGGCGCGCTGTTCGTCATCCAGCCATCGCTCAGCAATTATGGCGCTGGTGGCACTGTTTCCGCTGGGGACTGCGCCCTGTCGTTTTCATTCTATGAGATTGCGACGCAGGCCATGTCCAACCGCGTTCATCCGGTGACGATGCAACTGCACACCTCGATCGTCGGGACGGTGATCTGCCTGCCGCTGCTGTGGCTGTTCAACGGCTCGGGCCTGTCGGAACTGGACCCGGTGACGCCCGACATGGTGAACTGGCTCTATCTCTTTGGCGTCGGTTTCTGGGCCGCGCTCAGCCATCTGTGCATGACCATCGCGATGAAATACGCCCCGGCCTCGACGCTGGCTCCGCTGCACTACCTCGAACTGCCGATGGCGGTGTTCCTGGGCTTTGCGATCTTCGGCGACTTCCCCAATGCCCTGACCTGGGTCGGCATCTCGCTGATCGTGGGCTCAGGCCTCTACATCATCGCCCGGGAACGCCAGACATCCCAAGTCCATCCAATGCCGCCGCCGTTGCCGACCGAGGCAATATAACCAGCATCAGATCGGCGTTGAACTGCATCCGCACCACCGGTGCCGCGACCTCATTCGACGTGCCGATCATCCCCGCCGGGGAAAACTTCACCCCCTGCAACGGCCATTTCAGCCCCTCACTCTGCCCCTCCACCGCGCCCATCGGGAACAGCGACAGACGTGAACCGACGGGCAGCCGCAGGGTCAGGTCACGCGGCGCCAGAAACGTCACATCCCGACCGCCAAGGATCAGACAGCGCTTGCCCGGATGACTGACCAACCCGTTCAGCACCGCCAGCCCGTGATCCAGCCGCGCCCCGGCAAACCCGATACCCAGCACGAAAGGCGCAACAATCGACCGCAGCGCCTTGTCAAAGTCCGTCGTCGCTTGTTCGCGAATCGGAAACAACCGCCCGGCCAATCGCGCCTGCGCTGTGGCGGAAATCGAGTCAAAATCCCCGATCACCGCCTCTGGCTCGACCCCCAAACGCAGCAAACGGTCCGCGCCACCATCTGCCGCCACCAGCCTCGGCGCCCGTAACCGCGCGAATTCCAGCAATTTTACCGAAAAACCGCCCCCTCCGGCTAGCGTTACCCCCTCTGTTGATTGGACAATGGCCACATTCATCCCGATACTGTTCTCTCAATTGAGGCAATGCCTCGCTTCTGCGGACACAATCAATCCTTTAAATCACCCCGTTTTGTCCACGGAAACGAACATTCGCTGACGCATGGTGAACGCATCGAATTGGCAGAAGGCGACCATCCGATGATCGGTGCAAGTAAAATTCTAACGGTTTCTTACGGAACCTTCTCATGCACGTTGGAGGGCTTTGAAGAGCCTTTCAATACCATGAAAGCTATTGCAGAATATTTTCGAGACCTGGCAGCAGACGACCGTTATTTCGGTGCAGAACCTGCAACCCCTGATGCTGCGATGCTGCACAAGATTGCAGAACGCGAAATTCAGCGACGGGTTGAATCCAAGATTGATGGCAACGGCGTGATCCTGCGGGCCGAGGAACAGGCGCCGCCCAAGGTGTCGATCCCCGCCGCCCAAGCAGCACCACCTCCGGCCCCGGTACTGGCCCCCGCTCCGCCCCAAACTGTGGCACCAACTGTGGCCCCGATGGCCGCCGCTGTGGTTGCCGCGGAACACGCGGTCGAATCTGCCGCCGCCCGCCTGTCCCGCTTGCGTGCCGCCCAAAGCCAAATTCTGGCCCCGGTCGCCCCGCCAGCCCCGATCCGGTCCGACATCAGCAGCCGCTTTGCCGATGTCGAAGCCTATGTTGAGGATCAAGAGGTCGCCCCTCCTGCCCCAGTTGCCCCTCCGGTCGCCGAAGTTGCACCCGCCCCGCAACCAGAGCCGGTCGCAAAAGCCGCGCCGCCCGAACCGATTCCTGAACCCCAGCCGGAACCTGTTGCCGAACCGGAAACAGTGGCCGAACCCGAACCTGTCGCCACGGTTGAGGTGGAACCCGTCGCCGAAGTGACTGAGGTCGCCGAAAGCCTGGCCACCGTCACCGAAGCGCCGGATCAGGACGAAGATCTCGCCGAAACTGCGGACCTGACCGAAACCGTCGATCAGCCCGAAGCAGAGGCCGCACCTGCGTCTGACGACATTCTCAACTCGCTCCGCGAAACTCTGGCTGGCCTGATCGGTCAGGACGATCAGCTTGCCGCTGACATGTCGGCAGCCAGCGATGGCGAAGCCGCTCTGGTCGCCACTGAGGATGATCTGCCGGAAGACATCGCTCTGACCAACGCCGAGCCTGAGGAAATCGAAGAGGCCGATCATACGGATATGGCCTTCCTCTCGATGCTGGATCAAGACACCACCGAACCGACCGCCGAAGCAGAAGCAGAAGCAGAAGTAGAAGAAGAGGCGGCAGCGCCAGAAGCGGAACCGGTCGCTGACATTGAACCAGTGTCTGCCGATCTGCCCGCTCCTGAACCCGAAGCCGCCCCGGAGGAAAGTGACGCGGCCAAGATCGACGTGGCAGAAGATGCCCCCGTCGTGGCCGAGAAACTGCAGCGGGCACGGGCACGGGTCATCAAGATCCGCCGTCTCGACAAAAAGCCCGACGTCCCGGCCCAAGTTGTGGCCTCGCCTCTGGGTGACCTGCCGCCCTATCCGGCCGTGGAACCCAAGGCACCGACCCTGTCGGCAGAGGCTGAAGCCGACCTGATGAACGAACTGGCGTCGCTTGACGTTGAAACCGTCCCGACCGCCGCCGATCCGGTGACGGTTGAGCAGGATACGTCCTTCGACACCACGCTCGAAGCCGCTCTTGCGGCACCCGACGCGTCGGAACCGGAAACCGTGGCTGAGGTCGAAACGACAGAGGCCGCTGAACCTCTGCCACCGATTGCGGCCTACACCCCGGACAAGCAGGCCGACACCAAACTGCCTTCGGTTGCCGCCGCTGATGCGTCGGTGGATCGTCTGCTGGCCCAGACCAATTCGGAACTCGAAGTGCCGGAAACCAAACGCCGCCGCTCTGCCATCGCCCATCTGAAGGCAGCGGTTCTGGCCACGGTGGCTGAGCGTAAGAACAACCCGAACGCCAGCAAGCAAGAGGCGACGGTCCGCATGGACCCCTACCGCAACGACCTCAGCGCCGCTGTCCGCCCGACAACCGGCGGGCAACAGGGCGACCGCCCGGCGCCACTGGTTCTGGTCTCTGCCCAGCGCATCGACCAGAAGCGTGACGCTTTGGCGGATGCCCATCGCCCGGTGCCACAGATCGTGATGCAGTCAGCGTCCTCGATGCAATCGGCTCCGGCGATGCAGCCGACCAGCGTTCAACCGGTCCGGCCGCGCCGGGTTTCGTCAGGCAGCCTTGCCCACGCCATGCAGCAAGACGAATCGATGGATGAAGACAATGCTCTGTCCGCCGATGCCCTCGACAACATCTTCTCGGATGGCAGCAAGCAAAGCTTTGCGGAATTTGCCGAACGTCTTGGCGCGGAAAACATGGCCGAACTGATCGAAGCTGCCGGGGCCTATCACACCCTCGTCCTCGACCAGCCGAGCTTTACCCGCCCGCAACTGTTCAAGCAGATGACCACGATGCCGCATCTGGCCGAGATGAGCCGCGAAGACAGCCTGCGCGGTTTCGGCAAGCTGCTGCGCGACGGGCGTATCCAGAAATCGGTGCGCGGTCAGTTCGTGATGTCCGACGCCTCGCCCATGCTGACCGAGGCAAAGAAGATCGCGAGCTAGCGCGCGCCAAGTCTGCCACAAGACGCGCCATTCAGGCGGAGGGATCAAACCCTCCGCCTGATGCGTTTCAGCGATCAGATTGATCGGGACCAGATTGGTCAGGATCAGGCTGGCCGATGCCAAGGAAAATCGGCCGCAGCGGCACGATCCACACCACGCCAAGCCCGACATAAATCGCCAGCTCCACCCAAAGCGACGGCCGGTCGAACAGATCAACCAGCGTGACCGCCAGAACGATATAGGCCGGCAACCCCACCACAAGGATCAGCAGCGCCAAGCGGCGGCGGGTTTTGTAGGACAGTGCCATAGTACCTCCTGAAAATCGCTCTTCTCTGCCTGACGGACGGCCACCGCTCACGCGATGAACGCCGAAAGGGAGCGAGAGCTCACGCCACTTCGTTTCCGTCAATCCGCGAAGGGATCGGTGACCAGAATCGTGTCGTCCCGCTCCGGGCTGGTGGACAGCAGCGCGACCGGGCATTGGATCAACTCTTCGATCCGCCGCACATATTTGATCGCCGCCCCCGGCAGTTGCGCCCAGGACCGCGCACCCGCGGTGTTGTCGTCCCAGCCTTCCAGCTCTTCATAGATCGGCGTGCAGCGGGCCTGCTGGTCGGCGGCGGTCGGCAGATAATCCAGCCGCTTGCCGTCCAGCTCATAGGCCACGCAGATCTTCAGCGTCTTGAACCCGTCCAGCACATCCAGCTTGGTCAGCGCGATGCCCGACACGCCAGAGGTCGCACAGGTCTGCCGCACCAGCACCGCATCAAACCAGCCACAGCGGCGCTTGCGCCCGGTGACGGTGCCAAACTCATGGCCCCGCGCGCCCAGACGCTCGCCATCCGGCGTCGTGCAATTCCGCCGGGAACGGGCCTTCGCCGACCCGCGTCGTATAGGCCTTCACGATGCCCAGCACGAAATCAATCGCCCTCGGCCCAAGGCCGGTGCCCGTCGCCGCCTGCCCGGCGATGACGTTGGAACTGGTCACAAACGGATAGGTCCCGAAGTCGATGTCCAGCAGCGCACCCTGCGCCCCCTCGAACAAGATCCGCTTGCCCGCCCGCCGCGCCTCGTTCAGCACTTTCCACACCGGCTTGGCATAGGGCAGCACCTGCGGCGCAATCGCGCGCAACTGGTCCAGCAGCGCCTCACGGTCCATCGGTTCAATCCCCAGACCCCGGCGCAGCGCATTGTGGTGGCCCATCAACCGGTCCACCCGCGCCTCCAGCGTCGTCTCATCGGCGAGGTCCGCCACCCGGATCGCCCGGCGGCCGACCTTGTCCTCATAGGCCGGGCCAATGCCGCGCCCGGTGGTGCCGATCTTGGCAATGCCGAATTCTGCCCCTTCGCGCGCCCGGTCCAACTCGCCATGCATGGGCAGGATCAGCGGCGCATTCTCGGCAATCATCAGGTTGTCCGGGCTGATCTCAACCCCCTGCTCGCGCAGCTTGGCGATCTCCACGACCAGATGCCACGGGTCCAGCACCACGCCATTGCCGATCACCGACAACTTGCCGCCGCGCACGATGCCCGAGGGCAGCAGCGACAGCTTGTAAACCTTGCCATCAATGACCAGCGTATGACCGGCGTTATGGCCGCCCTGAAACCGCGCGACGATATCGGCGCGCTCGCTCAGCCAGTCGACAATCTTGCCCTTGCCTTCGTCGCCCCATTGCGCGCCAACGACAACCACATTCGCCATGACCGGACCTTTCCGCGTTCAAACCCGCGCCCGTATAGACGCAAGGCGCGCGATGCGAAACCACTCAATTGCACCGAACGCAAACTGCCGCACCTCAATTGAGCGTCAGGCTGACCCAGACCCCAAAGGCGACGAACAACAGGAACATCACCGTGATGAGCCCGGTCAGCACCGAATTCCGCTGCCCAACCACCAGCATCCACAGCGCATTGGCCCCGGCGATCACCGAAAACACCAGCAGAAACGCCGCCGCCTTGCCCAATTCGTTGAACGACAGCGCATGCCAGCCCAGTGCCGGGTCCTCAGGCTCTACCCGGAACGCCGCCGGGATCCAGTTCGGCATCGGCCAATGCAGCGCCAGATAGGTCAGGTATAGACCAATCGCCAGAACGATGCCCGTCAGCAGGGCCATGATAAGCCCGGCAACGCGCACGCGGCCAGGGGATGATTGCGCCATAAGACCCTCCAAGTCAGTAACGTGGACATAGGCCGTCTGCGGCAAAACGCAACGCCAGAGTCTGCGCCCCGCTCAACTCCGGGCGGGCAACCGCTCCAACCGCTCGGCCACCATGGCCTGCATCCGCCACAGATAGGCGTCCCGGATGCCCATTTCTTCCAGATGGCTGACGGTGTTGCACAGATACTCCGCCATAGACCCCAACATACCCACGGATGAGGCCAAATAATCCGCCACCTCCGCGTCGCACATATCCCCGCAATAGCCGACAAAGTCGCGCCGGTTGACAAAGGCAATCGCCCGCACCTCACCCTCAGGCGTGCGGGCGCGAACCCAGGCAGGCGGCACAGGCGGCTCATGGCGGATCAGATCGTCCACAGCCGCGGCAAGCCCCTCCGGGTTCATCCGCAGCACCATGCCCCGACATTGCCCACCCCGGTCCAGCGACAGCATCACCCCCGGCGCATCGGGGTTGCCGCGATAACGCGTATCCGGTCCCAGACAAAACTTGCGGTGCCAACCGCGGATCATCGCCGGACGTTCCTCGACCACCTCAAACCGCCGCTTCCACAGGATAGAGCCGAAGGCGAACACCCACAGCTGCCCGTCAGCAGGCAACCGCGCCAGAATGTCGGCCCCGGTCTCGTGATAAAAGCTGTCCGGCACCTCGCCCCGCGTCATCGGCCCCGGATCGGGCACATTGCACGGCAACCGCGCGACAAGGCTCTGGGTCAGTTTCTGCATAGCGCCACCTCACCATTTCCCATCATCCTAGGCGAAACGGCTTGAAGTCTCTACTCCCCGAAGCGCACAGTCGAACCCTCATTTCAGGAGACCCCGATGATCCACTACGTTACCCTCGGCACCAATGACCTGCCCCGCGCGCGCAGCTTCTATAACCCGACACTGGCCACGCTGGGCCTGATGCCGATCGTCGAAAAAGCGGTGGAATCCGGCTATGGCCTGCCCGGGCACGACAGACCCCGGCCTCTATGTCGTCACCCCCTATGACGAAAAAGCCGCCAGCACCGGCAATGGCACCATGATTGCCCTGACCGCCGCCACCCCCGCCGAAGTGGACGCATTTTACGCCGCAGCCCTCGCCCATGGCGGCAAGGATGAAGGGGCACCCGGCCTGCGCTATAGCCCGACGTTCTACTCCTGCTATGTCCGCGATCCTGACGGCAACAAACTGTCCGCCGTCAGCGACCGGCCGGAAAACGCGAAACCTGCATAGGTTAAGACAACAGCAGCCTTTACAGCGGCTCCGTCCTTTGGCACGGCTGTTACAAACGGATAGGGGGATATCATGGGAATTCTGCTGCGGTGGCTGGGCGCGTTCATTCTGTTGGCCGCAACCTTCAACCCGACCCAATGGAACTATGTGAAATGGGCAGAGGCGAACGGCAACAGCCAGTTGCCGCTGACCCTGTTCCTCGGCCTGCTGCTGCTGGTCGGCTTCCTCGTCTATCTGCTGGCCACCCTACGCTCCATCGGGGCTTGGGGGATGCTGCTGATCGCCGCCGTGTTCGGTTCGGGCCTCTGGGTCTTGCTCGACTGGGGGGTGTTGTCGCTGACCAACTCCGACTTGAACACCTGGCTCGGCCTGATCGCCCTGTCCCTGATCCTCGGCATCGGCCTGTCGTGGAGCATTCTGAAACAGCGCCTGTCCGGCCAAGCCACGGTCGACGACGTCGAAGACTAACGCCCTCTGCGACCACAACCACGGGATTTGGCCAGATCAACGGTCAAATCCCGATTCAAGACAAACACAATCTGCTATGCCCCCAAGCCCTTGCAGACCGCCCACCTTCCGCCTAGATAGGCGCGTCACCCCGAAAGGCTGCCTGTCATGGAAAACGTAATCCTCGCCATCCACCTCATTCTGGCACTGCTCCTCATCGGGGTTGTGCTGTTGCAGCGGTCAGAAGGCGGCGGTCTTGGAATGGGTTCCACAGGCGGCGTCGTTTCCGGACGCTCGGCAGCCACAGCGCTTGGCAAAATCACCTGGATCTTTGCCGGGATGTTTATCGCCACTTCCATCACCCTGACGATCCTGGCGGCCCGTGACAGCGCCTCAACCTCGGTGATCGACCAAATCGGCGGCACGATCCCGGCCCCAGTGGAAGCCCCGGCACCAGCCACCTCACCGCTGACCGCCCTGCCGCCGGCAGACGCGCCCGCCGCCCCGCCGCCAATCGACGCCCCGGCAACAGCGCCCACCGCCGAAACTCCGGCACCTGCTGCACCGGCAACGGATGCGCCCGCTGAACCGGCGGCCCCTGCGACCAACAACTGACCACTAACGCTTGTTAACACATCGGGTACCCTGACAGCATGTAGCGGTCGGGTTGTGCAATGCCACGACCTAAGCTATATCTCAAATCCCGTGATGCAGCGATTCTCTCGACCCGAATCGCCGCCCTTAAACCAGACACGGGAGCCCCCAATGGCACGCTATATTTTCATCACCGGCGGCGTGGTTTCCTCGCTTGGCAAGGGCCTCGCCTCGGCGGCCCTTGGGGCATTGCTACAGGCCCGCGGCTACACCGTCCGCCTCCGCAAACTCGACCCCTACCTGAACGTCGACCCCGGCACGATGAGCCCGTTTGAACATGGTGAGGTGTTCGTCACCGACGACGGCGCCGAAACCGATCTCGACCTCGGCCACTACGAACGCTTCACCGGCGTCTCCGCCCGCCAGACCGACAGCATCTCCTCCGGCCGGATCTATTCCAACGTGCTGGAGAAAGAACGCCGCGGCGACTACCTCGGCAAGACCATTCAGGTCATCCCCCACGTCACCAACGAAATCAAAGACTTCCTCCGCGTCGGTCAGGATGAGGTCGACTTCATGCTGTGCGAAATCGGCGGCACCGTCGGCGATATCGAGGGCCTGCCGTTCTTCGAATCCATCCGCCAGTTCATCCACGAACGCCCGCGCGGCCAGTCGATCCTGATGCACCTGACCCTGCTGCCCTACCTCGCCGCCTCAGGCGAACTGAAAACCAAACCGACCCAGCACTCGGTCAAGGAACTCCAATCCATCGGCCTCGCCCCCGACGTCCTCGTCTGCCGCTCCGAACACCCGATCCCGGACCGTGAGCTCGAAAAGATCGCCCTGTTCTGCAACGTCCGCAAAGAGCACGTCATCCCCGCCTATGACCTGAAAACGATCTATGAGGCCCCCCTCGCCTACCACCGCGCCGGTCTCGACCAAGCCGTGCTCGACGCGTTCGGCATCTCTCCCGCGCCCAAGCCCAACCTGACGCAATGGGAAGACGTGATGGACCGCCTGACCCACGCCGAGGGAGAGGTCCGCATCGCCGTCGTCGGCAAATACACCCAGCTGGAAGACGCCTATAAATCCATCGCCGAGGCGCTGACCCACGGCGGCATGGCCAACCGCACCCGCGTCCGCGCCGATTGGGTGGACAGTGAGATCTTCGAACGCGAAGACCCCGCCGCCTATCTCGAAGACTTCCACGCCATCCTCGTCCCCGGCGGTTTCGGCGAACGCGGGACTGAAGGCATGATCAAAGCCGCCCAGTTCGCGCGTGAGAAGAAGATCCCCTACCTCGGCATCTGCCTCGGCATGCAGATGGCCGTGATTGAGGCCAGCCGCAATCTGGTCGGCGTGAACGATGCCGGCTCCGAAGAATTCGACCACGAAAAGGGCGCCAAACGCTTCACCCCCGTCGTCTATCACCTCAAAGAGTGGGTGCAGGGCAACCACATGGTCACCCGCAAGACCTCTGACGCCAAAGGCGGCACCATGCGCCTCGGCGCCTACACCGCCAACCTGAAACCCGGCTCCCGCGTGTCGCAAGTCTACCACAACGCGCTGAGCATCGAAGAACGCCACCGCCACCGCTACGAAGTCGACCTGCAATACCGCAAGCCCAACTCGAAGCAACGCGGCCTGATCTTTAGCGGCATGAGCCCCGACGGCAAACTCCCCGAAATCGTCGAGGTCAAAGACCACCCCTGGTTCATCGGCGTGCAGTTCCACCCGGAACTGAAGTCAAAACCCTTCGCCCCGCACCCGTTGTTCGCCGATTTCGTGCGGGCGGCGATGGGGGTGGAGCGGTTGGTGTAAGGGGAGAAGGATGGCCCGAAAGTCATTGACGTTTGTTATTGGAGCTGGTGCCAGTGTTGAACTGGGATTTCCCACTGGAAGGGAACTGCTTGAGAAAATTTCAAGTCTTGCCCGATATGATCGCAATCACTTTGATACACCAGAAAACGATCCAGTCTTCATCGAGAATAGCCTAAAAAGTCATCTTCAGCAGTACCAACACCTCAAGGCATTCCGGCAATCAGGATATGCTCTATGATTTGCAAGACGCGGCGGTTTGGATTGCCGAAAATTGCTCCTTCGCCCCGTCGATAGACAATTTACTTCATACGCACTCTGAGACTACACGTTTGGTGGAAGCCGGGAAACTGATGATTGCAACTTGCCATTTCAGAGGCTGAAAAACTTTCACCTTTGGTGCCCGCTAAAGACGTTTCAGGTGATTTTTCATTCCTATCACGGTGCATCCAAATAGATGGTCAAAAAAGGTCAGGACCGCGGCTCGTGGTTGGGGAGGCTGTTTTGGTATCTAGCAGAAGGATCAAATTTTGATGAATTCATTGCAAGACTGAATGAAGTAAATTTTGTATGCTTTAATTACGATCGTGCGGTTGAACACTATATTACAAATGCCGCGATAACCTATTTCCGCCTTGATCAATCTAGAGCCAGCACAGTCCTTAAGTCTATTAGAATTGTTCACCCCTACGGATCATTGGGCCCTCTAATATTTCGAGGGGATATCGTCGAGGGCTTTGGCATCGCAAAAGCAGCCGAAGCCGCAAGCAAGATAAGGGTATTTCACCGAGGGCTTGGAAGATGATGGACAGCGCTCACGAATTTCAGAGTTCTTGTGACATCTCGGCAGATTGTATTTCTAGGATTTGGCTTCCTGCCTCTCAATGTTGACATTCTCTTTAGAGATGTGACGAATTTCAGCGACCCGGAAATTTTTGCTACAGTTTATGGAATGTCTGAAAATTCAGTGCAATCAATCAAGAAATCTTTATGGAATCGCATTCGCCGGGTAAACCAACACGCCCAGAATTGAACGAGCTTCCCTTTTTCGCATCACCAATGAGTGCCGCAGACTTTCTTGATCATCATCAATTCCAGTTTCGTTGGATTAATGAAGGATGACCAAGCAAGTCGCTGGGAGCTCATAGTCGGGGCATGCCCCAACTTCCCCTTGCCCCAAACCCCAATCCCCTGCAATCTCAGCCCATGCGCCCTCTCATCCTCGCCCTCCTGCTCGCCACGCCTGCCGCCGCTGATCCGCTGGCGGGCAAGAGTTACATCATCCAGATGTCCTCCACCCAATACTCATCGGGCTATGGGGAGTATCTGATGCCGCCGCTTATCAAGGTGCTGCAGCAGTCCGGCATGGCGGCCAAGGCTGGGCCGGGGGCGGATGTGGTGGTGAATGTGGAGACGGAGTCCGATGTTGGCCGGTGGGTCGGCACAGGCGCGGCCAAGGTCTGGATCTATACGATTTCCGCCACCGTCGGCATCTCACCCGAGGCCTATGATATCCCCTATGAGGGGACGCCAGCGTTTGGCGTCAAGGCGGTGCTGGAGACAGAGAACCCGGACCGGCAGGATGAGATGGACTGCCTGATAACCCTCGCCGCCCGCACGGCTTTGGCGAATTACCGGCCCACGGGGATCTTGCAAACCGACGGGGCGTCCTGCGGGCGTAAGTGACCCCGCAGGCAAACCTTACCAACGGGTTAATTTCTCAATCCCAACCTATTGAAACCAAACGGTTTTCAAAAGCGTCCAGATCTGGACGCCCTCAGATGACCAGCGGCTGAACCTCATGCCAGCCGCGCCAGATCATCTCCAGCGCCACATAGAGGATGATCGCAAGGCCGATATAGGCGATCCAGCGGTAGCTGTTCAAAAGGCGGGCGACATAGCTGGCGGCAAGGCCCATCAGGGCAATCGACAGGATCAGGCCAAAGATCAGCACCTCAGGATGCTCCATCGCGGCACCTGCCACGGCCAGCACGTTATCCAGCGACATCGACACGTCAGCGATCACGATCTGCAACGCCGCCTGTTTGAAGGTCTTGGCCGGACCACCCGCCACGACGCCGTCGCGGTTCAAATCCTCACCGGTCAACGCCTCTTCAGCGCGGTCCTCATCGGCGCGCATGCCCGGCCCGCAGCTCCGACCACATCTTCCAGCAAACCCAGAGCAGCAACATCCCCCCAGCCAGCAACAGCCCGGTCAGCCCCAGCAACCAGGTCGTGCCCAAAGCGAAGACGATCCGCAGCACCGTGGCCGCCGCGATGCCGACCAGAATGGCCTTGGCCCGCATCTCTTTGGGCAAGCCCGCCGCAGCCATGCCGATCACGATGGCATTGTCCCCGGCAAGCACGAGATCTATGGCGATCACCTGAAACAGCGCCGTCACGGCCTCAGCCGACACCCAATCCATCATTCCGCCGCTCCGGTCATTGATCCCTGTCCTTGGCTAGGTAAGGGTAAGGCCCCGTGGATTCAACGCCCAATCGGTGGCGGAAAACTTGCGCGACGCCAGTTTCTTCGCTACCCCGCCGTAATGCTGTCCTATCAACACATCTATCACGCGGGAAACCTTGCGGACGTTCAGAAACACGCGCTGCTGGCGTGGATGCTGGACTATCTGACGCAGAAGGACAAACCGCTGACCTATATCGAAACCCATGCCGGGCGGGGCCTCTATGACCTCGGCTCGGCAGAGGCTGTGAAGACGGGCGAGGCTGCCGCCGGCATCGCCCGGATTGAGGCACGGATTGCGGCAGACCACCCCTACCGCCGCCGCCTCGCCGAAATCCGCGCGCGGTTCGGGCCGCAGGCCTATCCCGGCTCTCCCCTGATTGCCGCGCTGTCGCTCAGGGATGGCGACCCGATGCATCTGGCCGAACTGCACCCGCAGGAACATGCCGCTCTGACGCGGAACCTCGGCCCTTGGGGCGCCCATATCCATCAGCGTGACGGGTTTGAGCTTGCTTTGGCCGTTTGCCCGCCGACGCCGCGCCGTGGGCTGATGCTGATCGACCCGTCCTATGAGGTGAAGGCCGATTATGACCGCATCCCCAAGATCATCACCCAGATCGCCCGCAAGTGGAATGTCGGCATCATCAGCCTGTGGTATCCGATCCTGACTGACGCGCCGCACCGCCAGATGCTGGCCGACCTGACCGCCGCTTTCCCCGATGCCTTGCGGGCAGAGGTCGGCTTTCCCCCGGCCCGCGAAGGTCACCGGATGGCGGGCTCGGGCCTGTTCACGATCAATCCTCCGTATGGCATGGCCGAAGAGGCCGCGCGCATCGCGCAGGCCATTGGCACCGCCTGAGCCACGCCCTATGTTGCACCCATGAGCCTGCTGCGCGCCCTTTTCGCCCCGACCCCGCCCCGCCTCGCGGAACCTGATGCCCGTCTGGCGCTTGCCGCGCTGCTGGTCCGGGTGGCCCGCAGCGATGGCTATTATGACGCGGCAGAGGTCGCCCATATCGACCGCATTCTGATGCAGCGCCACAGCCTGACCCCCACCGCCGCCGCCTATCTGCGCACCGAGGCTGAGGCGTTGGAGGCAGAGGCGCCCGACACCGTCCGCTTCACCCGCGCCCTGAAAGCCGCCGTTCCGCTAGAGGATCGCACCGCTTTGGTCGAGGCGTTGTGGATCGTGGCCTTGGCGGACGGTGAGCGCGATGATGATGAAGACCGCGTGTTGCGGCTGGTGGCCAGCCTGCTGGGGCTGACCGATGTGGAATCCGCACAGGCCAGACAAAGGGTGCAAAAGCCATGATCGCCTCACTGGGCATGTATGACCGGGTCGAGGCGCAGCCTTCCAATGATCGCCTCTGGGCCTTGATCCGCGACGGGTTGCGGGCGGCTGGGGTGGCGGCGCCCGAGGCGTTGACACGCGGGGCCGGCGCCTATTGGGATGCTTGGCAATCCCCCGATCTGATCCTGTCGCAGACCTGCGGCTTTCCCTACCGTGCCCGGCTGCATGATAAAGTGGCGCTGATCGGGACACCCGACTTTGGGGTTGAGGGGTGTCCGCCCGGCCACTACCGCTCCGTCCTTGTCGCCCAGAGGTCAGACCCACGCAGCAGCCTGACCGATTTCGACGGCGCAGCACTCGCCTTCAATGAGGATCTGTCACAGTCGGGTTGGGCCGCGCCACAGAATCAGGCGCGGGCCTCAGGCATCACTCTGCGGCCAACGCTGCGGACTGGCGGGCACCTGCTGTCCGCCCGCGCCGTGGCTGAACGGCGCGCCGAGATTGCGGCGATTGATGCGGTCACCTGGTCGATGGTCGCCGAATGGGAACCTTTTGCTGCCGACCTGAAGGTTGTGGGCCACACCGCGCCCACCCCCGGCCTGCCCTATATCGCCGCCCTTGGATCAGACACTGCAACTCTGTTCGGGGTGATCCAACAGGCCATCGCCGCCCTGCCCCAGACCGACCGGAACATCCTGCGGCTGCGTGGGTTGGTGCGGATCGAACCTGCTGAATATCTGGCCGTTCCGACCCCGCCCACCCCGGCTGAACTGGGCATGGCAGATTAGCGTCCAGATCTGGACGCTTCAGATCCCCCTTGAAATCAAACGCTTTTCTGCCGGGATCTTCAGACCCGGTTAACACTCGCCCGCTTTCGGCCGCAACAGCACCTGCCTGCCAAACAGGCACCACGCCCTGACAGCCAGACGGTAAGCGAGATTCAGCTTGCCTCAACACCCCTTCCTCCGCTATCCTCACTTTTGATCAAATTGCGCGGCTGCCATTCCGGCGGCTGCCGGGGTCGACAACAAAGGATGGATCAAGGGCATGATCCGACCTGCCTGCTGGGCCCCGTAACGTGGGTCAGGTGTGGGCGGGTGCGTGCTCTTCCGATGTGAAATGATGAAAGACTGGCTTAGAAAACACCCGGATGTCCGGACAATTCGGGTGGCAGCAGCCGACCTTAACGGACAGGCGCGCGGCAAACGGGTTCCGGCACGATTTGCCGACAAGATCGTCAAGGACGGCACCCGCTTCCCGTTCTCGGTCCTCAATCTCGACATCTGGGGCGAGGATATCGACGACAGCCCGCTGGTCTTTGAACAGGGCGATCAGGACGGCGTTCTGAAGCCCACCGAACGCGGCTTCATGCCGATGCCCTGGCTGGAGGCGCCGACCGCCCTGCTGCCGATCTGGATGTTCCGCGAAAACGGCACCCCCTATGAGGGCGACCCGCGCCATGCGCTTGCCACCATCGTCAACCGCTTCAAGGCCCGTGGCCTGACCCCGGTTTGCGCGATCGAGCTGGAGTTCTTCCTGATCGACGACAGCGGCAAGACGCTGCAAGTGCCGCCCTCGCCCCGGTCCGGCAAGCGCCGCAAGGCCGCCGAAACCCTGTCGATCCGCGCGCTTGACGTGTTCGACACCTTCTTTACCGACCTCTATGACGCCTGTGAGGCGATGGACATTCCGGCCGACACCTCCACCTCGGAATCCGGTCTGGGTCAGTTCGAGGTCAACCTGATGCATTGCGACGACGCCCTGCGCGCCGCCGATGATGCGTGGCTGTTCAAGATGCTGGTCAAGGGTCTGGCGCGTCGCCACGGCTTTGCCGCCAGCTTCATGGCCAAACCCTACCCGGAATATTCCGGCTCGGGTCTGCACACCCATTTCAGCCTCGTTGACGATGCTGGGCGCAACGTGTTCGATTCCGGCGGCCCCAAGGGCACGGCGACGCTGAAACAGGCGGTCGCTGGCTGTCTGAATGCGATGCATGATTCGACGCTGATCTTTGCGCCGCACCAGAACAGCTATGAACGTCTGGTCCCCGGCAAACATGCGCCCACCGCCGTGTCCTGGGGCTATGAAAACCGCACCTCCGCCCTGCGGATTCCGGCTGGCAACCCTGCGGCACGCCGCATCGAACACCGGGTCGCAGGCGGCGACGTGAACCCCTATCTGATGCTGGCCGCCATCCTTGGCGCGGCACTGGATGGCATCGAGAATGAGATGGAGCCGCCAAGCCCGGTCGTCGGCAACGCCTATGCGGTCGAGGATCTGCCCCAGATCGCCGAAACATGGGAAGCCGCCATCGACGCGCTGGAGCAAAGCGAGATCGTGCCGCGCTTCCTGCACCCAGAACTGATCAAGAACCTGATTTCGACCAAGCGTCAGGAACTGCAATATCTTGACGAACTGTCCGACAGCGAAAAGATCGAACTCTATCTCGACACTGTCTGATTTTTCGCAGAAAAATCGTAACCCTTTTGGCAACTGAAGGGTTACACTACCCTGACACCATATTCGGAAAAGACCATGTTGATCGGCATCCTGCAAACCGGCCTCGTCCCAGACGTCCTGCATTCGGAAATGGGCGACTATCCCGACATGTTCATGCGCATTCTGGATGGCAACGGCTTTACCTTCCGCACCTACCGCGTGGTAGAAGGAGAGTTTCCCGCCTCCGTCACCGAATGCGACGGCTGGCTGATCACCGGCTCACGCCACGGTGCCTATGAAGATCTGCCGTGGATACCCGTGCTGGAACAGTTCATCCGCGACAGCTTTGCCGCCCATGTGCCGATGGTTGGCGTCTGTTTTGGCCATCAGATCATCGCGCAAGCGATGGGCGGCAAGGTCGAGAAATTTGCCGGTGGCTGGGCCGTCGGCGCGCAGGACTATGATTTTGAGGGCGAAAAAGTCCGGCCCTGAACGCCTGGCATCAGGATCAGGTGACCAAATTGCCGCCGGGGGCCAAGGTCGTCGGCAGCAATGATTTCTGCGCCAATGCCGCCCTGCTTTATGACCACAATGCCTTTACGGTGCAGGCCCATCCCGAATACCGCTCTGATTTCATCGACGGGTTGATGCGGACCCGCGGCAAGGGTGTGGTGCCCGACCCGGTGATGGCCGCCGCCGCCGCCCGCTTTGGCGAACCTTTGCAAGACAAGACCATGGCAGCCCGCATTGCCGCATTTTTCAAGGAACCCCGTGCATAATGCCGGGGACAACAAACCAGTGTGACCTATGTCCAAATGGACCGACCAACTGCCAGAGGCAGCCCGCGAATATATCGGCGACCGCCGCGTAGATGAGGTGGAATGCGTCGTCGGCGACATTGCCGGCGTTGCGCGTGGCAAAGCGATGCCCGCGAACAAATTCGGCCAGCAGACCAATTATTTCCTGCCGAATTCGATCTTCCTGCAAACCATCACCGGTGAATGGGCCGACAACCCGTTTGACGCCTTCACCGAACCGGACATGTATATGGTCCCCGATTTCACCACCGCCACGGCCGCACCGTGGACGGCGGATGTGACGTTGCAGGTGATCCATGATGCGACCGACGGGCAGGGCAATCTGGTCCCGTTCAGCCCGCGCAATGTCCTCAAAAACATCGTCGGCCTGTACAAGGCCCAAGGCTGGACCCCGGTTGTGGCCCCCGAGATGGAGTTCTTCCTGACCGCCCGCAACATCGACCCCAACATGCCGGTTGAGGCACCGATGGGCCGCTCTGGCCGCCGCGCTGCGGGCAAACAGGCCTACTCCCTGTCCGCCATCGACGAATACGGCAAGGTCATCGACGACATCTACGACTATGCCGAGGCGCAGGGGCTAGAGATTGACGGCATCCTGCAAGAAGGCGGCGCGGGTCAGATTGAGCTGAACCTCGCCCACGGTGACCCGGTCCGCTTGGCCGATGACGTGTTCTTCTTCAAGCGCCTGATCCGAGAGGCGGCGCTGCGGCACGACTGCTTCGCCACCTTCATGGCCAAACCGATCGCGGGCGAACCCGGCAGCGCGATGCATATCCACACCTCTATCGTGGACAGCAAAACCGGCAAGAACATCTTCGCGGAAAAGAAGGGTGAGGAAACGCCGGCCTTCTTCCACTTCATCGCGGGCATGCAGAACCACCTGACCGGCGCCATCGCCGTTCTTGCCCCCTATGTGAACAGCTACCGCCGCTACGTCCCTGATTTCGCAGCCCCCATCAACCTCGAATGGGGCCGCGACAACCGGACCACCGGGCCTGCGGATTCCGCTGTCCTCCCCTGCTGGTCGCCGGGTCGAAAACCGCCTGCCGGGGATGGATTGCAACCCCTATCTCGGCATCGCGGCGACGCTGGCCTGCGGCTATCTCGGCCTGATGGAACAGCGTCAGCCCCGGCCCGAATTCAAGGCCAACGCCTATATCGACAGCGACGACATCCCGACCAACATGGGCGATGCGCTCGACCTGCTGGATGAGGATCAGGCGTTGAAAGAGGTGTTGGGCGTCGACTTCTGCAAGGTCTACGACAGCGTCAAACGCAACGAATACAAAGAGTTCCTGCAGGTCATCAGCCCGTGGGAGCGTCAGCATCTGTTGTTGAACGTATGAACCTGCTCCACATCAACGACCGAAAGGGGCAGTATCCTGCCTCTTTCTACGCCGCCACTGCCGCCCCCTTGGCCCCGTTTGCCGCCCTGCAAGGTGCTGTGACGGCGGATGTCTGCGTGGTCGGCGGCGGCTATACCGGCCTGTCCGCCGCGCTCCATCTGGCCGAGCGCGGGTTCAGCGTCATCCTGCTAGAGGCGCACCGCGTCGGCTTTGGTGCCTCTGGTCGCAATGGCGGGCAGGTCGGCTCAGGTCAGCGGCAGGATCAGGACTGGCTTGAATCTGCGGTCGGCAAAGAACAGGCGCACCGGCTGTGGAATCTGGCCGAAGAGGCGAAGGCGCTGGTCAAATCCCTGATCCACAACCACGCCATGCCCGTGACCTTCTATCCCGGCGTGGCCCATGCCTGCTATTCCGAGGCAGAGGTCCGCCACACCCACGCCTATGCCGACAAGCTGCGCCGCGACTATCATTACACCCAGATCGAACCGCTCGACCAAACCGGCATTCGCCGCCTGATCGGGTCCAAAGCCTATAAGGGGGGTGAGGTGGATCGCGGCGCGGGCCACGTTCACCCGCTGAACTTTTCCATCGGTCTGGCCATGGCCGCCGCCAAAGCCGGGGTGCGGATCTGCGAATCGTCTGAGGTGCTGCGGATAGACCACGGCGACAAACCGGTGCTGCACACCGCTGGCGGCAAGGTGACGGCGGGTCAGGTGATTCTGGCCTGCAACGGCTATCTTGGCGGGCTGGACCAAAAGGTCGCCGCCCGTGTCATGCCGATCAACAACTTCATCGTCGCAACCGAGCCCCTTGGCAGCCGGGCAGCCGGGATTCTGGCCGAACCCGTCGCCGTGGCTGACAGCAAATTCGTCGTGAACTACTGGCGCCTGTCTGAGGATAACCGCCTGCTGTTTGGCGGTGGTGAAACCTATGGCTACCGCTTTCCGGCCGATATCGTGAAAACCGTGATGAAACCGATGCTTGCGGTCTATCCGCAACTTCGGGACGCCAAGATCGACTATGCTTGGGGCGGCACGCTGGCGATCACCATGAACCGGATGCCCTGCTTTACCCGACCCGCGCCCAATGTGCTGTCGGCCTCGGGCTATTCCGGGCACGGGGTGGCGATGGCGACTCTGGCTGGCAAGATATTGGCCGAGGCTGTCGCGACCCAGACCGAACGCTTTGACCTGATGGCCTCAGTCCCGCAACACGCCTTTCCCGGTGGGGCGGCGCTACGCTGGCCGATGCTAGTGCTTGCGATGACATGGTACTCGATGCGCGACCGGTTGGGGTTTTAGGGCAAGATTCCGCCGCAACCTCGGCGGAATTCGCCGACAGCCTGCAAATGTCACTGGCGCGTTACGCCGGCAATGTTTAAAGCTTTCCTAAAGAAGAGTTTCAGGAAAGCTGCGATCATGGCACCAGACGGTCAACTCCTCGCGCCCAATGTCTACGACGCTGAACCCATCCCCGAGGCGGCCCGTAGCGAAATCGAACGCCTGCTGACATCAGGCGATCTGTTCCGCTACACCTCCGAAGGCTCGCCAGTCGCGCTGTTGGAGGCAGAGTTTGCCGAGTTGATGGGCAGCCGCTATGCCCTCGCCGTCTCCTCCTGCTCAGCCGCGCTGTTCCTGTCGCTCAAGGCGCTTGACCTGCCGCGCGGGGCCAAGGTTCTGATCCCCGCCTTCACCTTCGCCGCCGTACCCTCTGCCGTGGTGCATGCCGATCTGGTGCCGGTGCTGGTAGAGGTGGGCGACAATTACCGCGTCGATATGGCTGACTTTGCTGCCAAACTGCCGGGCGCGGATGCCGTGCTGATCAGCCACATGCGCGGCCACACCTCTGACATGGACGCCATCATGGCGCTGTGCGATGCGGCGCAGATCCCGGTGGTCGAGGACGCCGCCCACAGCCTCGGCACCGAATGGCATGGCCGCAAGATCGGCACCATCGGCAAGGTCGGCTGCTTCAGCTTTCAATCCTACAAACTGGTGAACGCGGGCGAAGGCGGCATCCTGGTCACCGACGATCCCGAGATTGCGGCGCGCTGCGTCATCATGTCGGGTGCCTATGAGACGAACTGGAAGAAGCATCCCGGCATGCAGAACAGCTTCATGCTGTGGCAAAACAAGCTGCCGCTCTACAACATGCGGATGCAGAACCTGTCCGCCGCCGTGATCCGCCCGCAATTGCCGGAAATCGCCATCCGCGTCGCCAAGGGCCGCGCCGGCCATGACCGCGTGGCCGACCGGCTGAACGAAAGCCCCTTCCTGTCGTGCCGCCGCCGCTGGCCCCCGAACAGCGCGCGCCTGATTCGATCCAGTTCAACCTGAAAGGCGACTGGACGGATGCCGAGGCGCTGAAATTCCAGTCCCGCGCCAAGTCTCGCGGTGTGTCGGTGCAGGTGTTCGGCCTGTCCGAAGGCAACGCCCGCGCCTTCTGGAACTGGGAGTTTCTGGGCCCCGAATCAAGCTCACAGGCCGACCTGCCGCAAACCCGCGCCATGCTGATGCGCGCCTGCGACGTGCGCCTGCCGACCCGTCTGACCATGGATGAGCTGGATTTCATCGCCGAGGCCATCGTCAGCGCCGCCGAGGATGTGAAGATCTGACGCGCCGGGCTTAAAGCACCCGCAGCGCGCCCTTCAACCACGGCCATTCCGCCACAGCCGGGTCGACGACCTGTTCTTCCATCAACCCGCGCAACCGCTCGGCGATCTGCCCCGGCATGTCGCGCAGCACCCCGGCGCGGGCCGACAGGCTAAGCGTCCGCTCCAGCGGCGCAAACGGCAGGGGCGACACATCCACGGCGGCCTTCAGGCTTGCCGCATGGTGCAGGGCCAGCGGCGTCAGAATCGTCCACCCCTCCCCCGCCGCGACCATCGCGAGGATGGCGCGGTAGCTGTCCAACTCATACCGATGCGCCAGCCGCAGGTTCAGCCGCGCCAGATGGCTGGCGATCTGCCGCCCCATCAGATGCCGCGCGGTGTATTGGATCAGCGGCAACCCCTCACGATCCACCCCACGCGGCGTGACGGCGACAAACGGTTCGGCCAGCAAGGGATGCACCTCACGCCAGCCATCATCCGCCGCCTCGGACCCAAGGTCCGCCGCCACCGCAATATCCAACGCCCGCGCTTCCAACTGATCCAGCAGCCGGTGGCTGGCCCCGGTTTCCAGCAGGAACCGACAGCCCTTCAACTCCCCAGCCAGCCCTGACAGCAGCCGCGGCGTCACCCCGTCGTCGAAATCCTCGATCATCCCCAGCCGCAGCGTCGTCAGCCCGGACAGATCGGCCACCGCCAGATCGGCCCGCGCCTCGGCCTCGGCGTTCAGGATGGTCTGGGCATGGCGGCGAAACATCGCGCCCGCCGGGGTCAGGCCCATCGGTCGCGCCGACCGGTCCAGCAGCACCGCCCCCAGAGCCGCCTCCAACCCGGTCAACTGCTGCGAAATCGCCGAGGGGCTAACCCCCAGCCGCCGGGCCGCCGCCGAGATTGCGCCCTCTTCCGCCACGGCCAGAAAAATCTCGATGCCCCACAGGGTTACGCGGCCCTGGGCACCGGGCTGCGCCTGGCCGCGGTCGCTCACAATTTGGACAGTTTCTTCTGCAATTCGGCAAACTGGCGCTTGATCTCGGCCAGCTCTTCCGCCGTTCCCGGCTCTGCCTCACCCTTTGCGTCCGTCCCGGTCGTGGATGACCAGCCCGGAATTCCGCCCATCATGGTTTTCATGAAGGCTTCCTGCTGTTTGCGCATCACCTCAAACCCCGGCATCGCGGTCAGCGGGGTCGGGATGGTTCCCAGATTCTCGATGACCTTGGATTGCCCGTCGCGCAACATCTCGAAACTGGCGGCCAGAAACTGCGGCACGACCGATTGGATGTTGGTGGTGTAGGACCGCACGAGGTCGGTCAGCACATTGGTGGGCAGAACGGTGTCGCCCTTGGACTCGTGTTCGGCCACGATCTGCAACAGATATTGCCGCGTCAGATCGTCCCCGGATTTCAGATCAATGATCTGCACTTCGCGCCCGGCGCGGATGAAAGTGCCGATATCCTCCAGCGTCACATAGTCAGAGGTTTCGGTGTTATAGAGACGGCGGCTGGCATAGCGCTTGATCAGCAACGGCTTGGCAGTATCGGCCATCTGGCACTCTCCTATTGCAGTGCAGAGATAGTCTAGGCGAGGTGCAGCAAAAAAGAAAGGGCGGGGTTGCCCCCGCCCTCTCTTCAACCCATTTGGGTCAGATCACTTTGCTGCAGTTGCAGCGGTGGTCGCTTTTTTCACGTTCGCGGTCACTTCTTCGGTCGCTTTTTTGACAGCGGCGGATGCTTCGGTCGAAGCGTCCTTGCCGGCAGCCATCATCAGCTCGACGGTGTCCAGTCTGAACTTTTTTCGCGATCTTCAGCGAAGGCAGCCAGGTTCTCAGCAGCCAGCTCAGCCGAGGCCGAAGCGAAGTCGGTGGCCGACTTGGTGTAATCAGCCGGTTCGGCCTTGGCTTTGGCGGCAACCGACAGCTTGGACAGCGATTCTTTGGCCCACTTGGCGGTCATCTCGGTCGACTTTTCAGCGGCTTCCAGTGCCACCTTGGTCAGCTTCTCGCCGAAAGCGGCCTGGGTTTTGAAAGCGTTCTGGAAGGCCGAGGTGTCGACCGGGAAAGAAGCCATCATGTCCTGCATCGTTTTGGTGAAATCGTTGGTCTTGGTCATTTCAAGTCTCCTGTTGATCCGGGCGTCTGCCCGATTCCGATGAGAGATATATACATGCTGCAGTGCAGCATTTCAAGTGAAATTTCTGCGACGCAGCAATGTCAATCGTGCATAGCCGGTATTCCGGCAGGGATTGGCCGATTGCGCTGCGGTCCCAATCACCCCGACTCGCCCGGCCAAAACGGAAGCCGCTGGGGATAGGTAGGATGGGCCAAGGTTGCATTTCCGGATTGCCGAAATGCAACTGGCCATCACCGTCAGATTTCCGACCGCGCCACCACATAGGTGCCGGGTGCGGCCCAAGGCTCTGCCCGGTTCGCGCGCCGCGATCTGGCCGCCCGACCGTTCCGCCAGCCAGTCCTTCCAGCGCGGCCACCAACTGGCCTGCGTGAATGTCGCGTCTTTCAGCCAGTCCTCCGGCTGCCGCCATCGGCCCGTCATTGGTGTAATGGCCGTATTTGCCCTTGGACGGCGGGTTGACGATGCCTGCGATATGGCCCGACTGCGACAGGATAAAGGTCTTGTCCTTGGACCCCATCTGCCGGATTCCATTGAAACTGGCCTTCCACGGCGCGATGTGGTCGGTCTCGCAGGCAATGGCGCAGAGCGGCAGTTTGACATCGGCCAGACTGACCTGATGGCCGAACACCTTGAACGTGCCTTTGGCAAACCCGTCCTGCTGGCACAGCCCGCGCAGATATTCCAACGCCATGTTGCACGGCAGATTGGTGCCGTCGCCGTTCCAGTACAGCAGGTCAAACGCCGGCGGCGCCTCGCCCAGCATGTAGCTTTTGATGGCTGGCTGATAGATCAGGTCGTTCGACCGCAGAAAGCTGAAGGTCCGGCTCATGAAGGCCTTGGACAGCATGCCGTCCTCGCGGCTCTGCCGCTCGATCCCATCGACAAAGTCATTGCCAAGGAACACCCCCACCTCGCCCGGATCGGAAAAATCGGTCAGCGTCGTAAAGAACGTGGCCGATTTCACCGACTTGTCGCCAGCCTTCTGCAGATGCGCCAAGGTCAGGCCCAGCGTCGTGCCCGCGATGCAATAGCCGACCGCGTTGATCTGCTTCTCGCCCGGTGATCGTGCCGGACCTGCGCCATCGCGGTCAGGAAGCCTTCGCGGATGTAGTCATCCATGGTGACATCGGCATAGCTGGCATCCGGGTTGACCCAGGACACGACAAAGACGGTAAAGCCCTGCTCCACCACCCATTTGATCAGGCTGTTGGCGGGCTTCATGTCCAGCACATAGAACTTGTTGATCCATGGCGGAAAGATCAGCAGCGGCGTCTTGTAGACCGTCTCGGTCGTGGGCGTGTACTGGATCAGCTCGAACATCCGGTTGCGGAACACCACCGTCGCCGGGCGTCGTCGCGATATTCTCGCCCACGGTAAACGCCTCCTGGTCGGCCAGCGTGACCTGCAGCATTGCCGCCCGCCGCCTCGATGTCGCGCACAAGGTTTTCCAACCCCTGCACCAGAGATCTCGCCATCCGTCGCCACGGCCTTTTCCAGCGCATCGGGGTTGGTGCCCAGAAAATTGGTCGGCGCGAACATGTCGACGATCTGCCGGGTGAAGAACTCCACCCGCTTGCGGTCCGTCTCGTCCAGGCTTTCCATATCGGCCACAGCATTCTTCACCGCCGAGGCGTTCAGCAGATATTGCTGCTTGAGAAAGTTGAACGCCGGGTTGCTGTCCCACAGCGGGTTGGAAAATCGCCGGTCCTTGGGGCCAGTATCCGCCGGGGCCTTGAACTCACCCTTGGCGAGGGCCTGCTGCGCCTCAACATAGTGCTTCAGCGTCTTGCCCCAGTAGCCGATCTGATGCTCCAGCACCTTGGCCGGGATTCTGCATCATTTCGGCGACATAAGAGGCCGCCGCCTTCATATAAACGTCCTGCCCCGGCCCATCCAGCGCCGCATCATGCGCCCGCCGCTCGGCCAAAGCCTTCATCAAACGCGCCGTCAGCAGTTCAACCTTCGTCAGATTCTCGGTCAATCGTGCCAGTTTTACACTTGTTTCACTGTCTTCGGTTGTCATGTTGAACTTTCGCTTCCATTCTCGCTGCTGTGCAGCATAAGGTCACATCGACGAAACGTCTCTGCGACGATTAGGTTCGGCGCAAACCGCCACTCAATCGGCGCCACTTAACCGTCTAGGAATCCCAGATGAAGTATATGGCCACATACGACCTGATGGAAAGCATTCGTAACACGAATGAGTGGATGGGCGCGACCGCCCGCGCAATGGCCTCTTACCCGGCCTTCTCCATGACGATGAATCCGATGTTGCAGATCACCGCTGCCTGGGGTGAGGTGGCCGAACGCAGTTTTGGCCGCATGGTGACGAAACCCGATTGGGGCATCCGCTCCATCGTCGGCCCCAAGGGGCAGGACCATTTGGTCGATGTCGAAACCGTCGTTGAAAAGCCGTTCGGCAATCTGATCCACTTCTCCGTCCGCCGCCGCGCGCCAATGGCCCGCAAGATCCTGCTGGTCGCCCCGATGTCCGGCCACTACGCAACACTCCTGCGGTCCACCGTCAGCAGCCTGTTGCCTGAGGCCGAGGTTTATATCACCGACTGGCACAACGCCCGCGACATCCCGGTGTCAGAGGGCAAGTTCGATATCGAAGACTACACCCTCTACCTTGTCGATTTCATGAAGGCGCTCGGCTCTGATATCCATGTCATCGCCGTCTGCCAACCGGCCCCGCTGGCACTCGCCGCGACCGCCTATCTCGCGGCTGAGGATCCCAAGGCCCAACCCAAAACCCTGACCCTGATCGGTGGCCCGGTCGATCCCGATGCCGCCGCCACCGATGTCACCGACTTTGGCCGCCGGATCACCATGGGCCAGTTGGAGCAGATCGCCATTCAGCGCGTCGGCTTCAAATACAAAGGCGCGGGCCGTCTGGTTTATCCGGGCATGCTGCAGCTGCAAAGCTTCGTGTCGATGAACGCCGAGCGTCACACCAAGGCCTTCACCGAGCAGATCATGCGTGTCGCCAACGGTGATGCCTCTGACCATGACGCCCACAACCGCTTCTATGATGAATACCTTGCCGTGATGGACATGACGGCCGAATTCTACCTGTCCACCGTCGAGCGCGTCTTCAAGAACGGTGAGATTGCCAAGAATGAATTCATGGTTGCGGGCAAACTGGTCGACATCGGTGCCATCAACCAAGTCGCCGTCATGACGGTTGAGGGGGAGAATGACGACATCTCCGCCCCCGGCCAATGTGTCGCCGCCCTCGCGATGCTGACCGGGCTGGATGAGGCCAAGAAGACCCAACACCTTGAACCCGGTGCAGGCCACTTTGGCATTTTCGCTGGCAAAAGCTGGCGTCTCAACATCCGCCCGCTGGTGCTTAGCTTCATCGACTCGCATTCCGGCGCCAGCAATTCCACGGCCAACGTCGCACCCCCGGTCGCCCCGAAAGCTGCCGCTGTCGTGGCGCCCGCAGTCGTCGCCAAACCCGTTGCTGCTCCGAAGGCCAAGGCCGCTGCCAAACCCAAAGCAACGGCCAAAGCCAAAATCGCGCCAACGCTGACAGTCGCCCCCGCGCCGACGATCGCCCCTACACCTGCGCCGAAAGCCGCAGTTGCGCCCGCACCCATCGTCGCGCCGACACCCAAAACCGCCCAAGCGCCTGCGCCGGTAGCTGCTCTCAAAGCCGCAGTCGCACCGATTGTTGAGATCAAACCCGCGCCTGTACCTGCACCCAAGGCCGCGCCTGCGCTATCGTTGAGGCCGCCCCGAAACCCGCCCAAGCGCCAGCACCTGTCGCGGCTCCCATCGTTGAGGCCAAACTCGCGCCGGCACCCGCGCCCAAAGCCGCAGTCGCGCCTGAGCCTGTCGTCGAGACCACGCCGAAACTCGCGCCAACGCCTGCGACCGCGCCCAAGGCTGCAATCGCGCCTGAAGCCAAAGTTGAACCCGCGCCCAAGCCAGAGGCGACGGTCACGCCGATCCGTCTGGCCTCAACCAAATAGGCTTCGGCTTACACTCCATCGAAAATCGCGGCCTCCCCTCTCGGGAGGCCGCTTTTGCTACGGCACCACCCTTTCGGTCGCACAGAGACCGCAAAGGCTATCGCAGCAGGATTGGGCCGTTCAAAAATGTCTCCAAGGCGTCGGATACCAGATCGGGCTGCTCCAGCGATGGCAGGTGGCCTGCGTCGGGGATGATGCACAGCTTGCCATAGGGCATCAGCCCGGCGGTAAACTCATGCCGCGCCACCGGGATCACCGTATCAGCCTCACCGCCCATGATAAGGGCCGGGATCTTGATGCGGCGCATGGTCTTTTGTTGGTCAGGCCGCCGCTGCATCGCCCGGCTTTGCCGCAGAAACACGCCCTCACCCAGAGCCAGCGCCATGCTATGCACCACGGCCAGAACCTCTCCGCGCCATTCGGTGTCGGCCAGTGCCGCGCGGGGGATCTCTTCCTCCATCGCCTGCACCAACCGCCCGGACCGCGCCGCCACGATCCGCGCCTCACGCGCCACCGCCACCTGCGGCGATTCCGACAAGGGCGGGGTAGAGATCAGCACAACCCGCGTCACCCGCTCTGCCGCCCGTCGCAACACATCCAGCGCAACCGCCCCGCCCAAGCCATGCCCGATCAGCGCGAATTTCTCCGGCGCCTGATCCAGCACATATTGGCTGTTCTCTTCCACCGTCTCACCATGGGTCGGCAAGCAGACCTGCGATGACCACTGGGCCCCCAAAGCCACGATCTGCGGCAGAAACATCCGCGCATCCGCCATCAGACCCGGCACAAAGACCAACGGCTCCCGCGACATACCTTAACGCTCCCTTACAAATCGGCACAAATATCCCACAGAGGGGCAATTCAAGCAGCGCGCCCGAGAACCTCTTCGACCGCTGCCACAATCATCTCCAGACAATCCGGGCTCGAAAACCGATGGTCCGCCCCTTTGACCAGCGTCAGCCGCAGGTCCGGGCAGGTCACATGGTCAAACAGCCGCTGCGCCACCGCAGGCGGCACATCGACATCGGCAGACCCCTGCAACAACCGCACCGGGAACGGCAGGGTCAGATCAGACCGCAACACCAACCGCGTCCGCCCCTCTTCAATCAACCGCCGTGTGATCACATAGGGCTCGTCCGAATAGTCGGAGGGCAAGGCAAGCTGGCCCTTGGCCAACAGGTCCGCCCGCTGGCTTTCCGTGAACCCGGCCCACATGCTGTCTTCAGTAAAATCCGGTGCCGCCGCGATGCCGACGAGGCCCGCCACCCGCTCTGGCACGGCCCGCGCCACCAGCAGAGAAATCCAGCCGCCCATCGACGACCCCACCAAAACCTGCTTGCCCGTGGTCAAAGTGAAGACAGCCGCCAAGGCATCCTCAAACCAGTCACCAATTGCGCCGTCCAGAAAATCGCCGCTCGATTGCCCGTGACCGGAATAATCAAACCGCAGGAATCCCCGCCCGGTCCGCTCTGCCCAGTCTTGCAAATACTGCGCCTTGGTTCCCGTCATATCCGACCGAAACCCGCCCAGAAACACAACGCCCGGCGCAGAGCCCGGCGTATGGTGATAAGCAATCTTGCGCCCCTGCGCCGTCGTCAAATGGTTTAAATCAGCCATATACCCCCCAATTCAGGCCACCTTACCAACCCCCTCCCATCGCCAACAGCCCCTTTCGCCCGGCTCGGCAATGTCCCGCAAAGGTTAAGATGGCCCTA
Source organism: uncultured Alphaproteobacteria bacterium (assembly GCA_963781185.1). Taxonomy (GTDB): domain Bacteria; phylum Pseudomonadota; class Alphaproteobacteria; order Rhodobacterales; family Rhodobacteraceae; genus Stagnihabitans. Next base: position 70,769 of record CAWAEL010000010.1, on the reverse strand, counting down.
ACGAAAAAACCCAACTCATTGTTTTGCATGGGTTTCAAAAAGTGTCCACATGCGGACACCCCGCAAAACCCCCGTTGACAATGCCCAAATCCCGGTTCACAACCCCGCCCACATAACCCGCAACCGGGCGTTTTGTAGACGCCAAACCGACGAGGATGCCAGCATGGCCCAGATCTCCCTCACCTTTCCCGACGGCAACAAGCGCGACTATTCCGCAGGCGTGACCCCTGCCGAAGTTGCAGCCTCCATCTCGACCAGTCTCGCCAAGAAGGCGATCTCGGCCACGGTGGACGGCCAGCATTTTGACCTGCAATGGCCAATCGCCGCCGACGCCACCATCGCCATCCACACGATGCAGGATGACAAACAGGCGCTCGAACTGATCCGCCATGACGCGGCCCATATCATGGCCCGCGCGGTGCAGGAAATCTGGCCCGACGTGAAGGTCACGATTGGCCCGGTCCGCGACTATGGCTGGTTCTACGATTTTGATCGGGCAGAGCCGTTCACCCCCGAAGACCTCGGCCAGATCGAGGCGAAGATGAAGCAGATCATCAACGCCCGCGAGCCAGTCCGCACCGAAACCTGGGACCGCGCCCGCGCCATCGCCTATTATGAAGAGCGCGGCGAGCCGTTCAAAGTCGAACTCATCAACCGGATCCCCGAGGGCGAAGACCTGCGGATGTATTGGCATGGGCCTTGGCAAGACCTCTGCCGCGGCCCGCACCTGCAACACACCGGCCAAGTTCCGGCGGATGCCTTCAAGCTGACCCATGTGGCCGGTGCCTACTGGCTGGGCGACAGCACGCGGCCGATGTTGCAGCGGATCTACGGCCTCGCCTTCAAGAACCGCGACGACCTGAAGGCCCACATGACCATGCTGGAAGAGGCCGCCAAGCGCGACCACCGCAAGCTTGGCCGCGAGATGGAGCTGTTCCACCTGCAAGACGAAGCGCCGGGCATGGTGTTCTGGCACCCCAACGGCTGGCAGATCTGGCGCGGGCTGGAAGACTACATGCGCGGCCGTCAAAAGGCCGCCGGCTACAACGAAATCCGCACGCCGCAGGTCGTGGACCGGGTGCTGTGGGAACGGTCGGGCCATTGGGAAGCCTACCGCGAGAACATGTTCATCGTCGAGGTGGACGAAGAGGGTGCCAAGGAAAAGCGGATCAACGCGCTGAAGCCGATGAACTGCCCCTGCCACGTGCAGGTGTTCAACCAAGGTCTGAAAAGCTACCGCGACCTGCCGCTGCGTCTGGCGGAGTTCGGGTCCTGTCACCGCTATGAAAGCTCTGGCTCCATGCACGGGCTGATGCGGGTGCGCGGCTTCACGCAAGACGACGCCCATATCTTCTGCACCGAGGATCAGATCGAAAGCGAATGCGCGGGCTTCATCGCGCTGCTGTCGAGCGTCTACAAGGATCTGGGCTTCGACAAGTTCGACATCAAACTGTCGACGCGTCCCGATGTGCGGATCGGTTCGGATGAGACGTGGGACAAGCTCGAAGGCGCGCTGAAAGGTGCCATCGAGCATCTTGGCCTGCCCTATGAGATCAACCCCGGAGACGGTGCGTTCTACGGCCCGAAGCTGGATTTCAAGCTGACCGACGCCATCGGCCGCGAATGGCAGTGCGGCACGTTCCAGGTTGACGGCAACACCGCCGACCCGCCTCGAAGCGGAATATGTCGGCGAGGACGGTGCCAAGCACCGCCCCTATATGCTGCACCGTGCCATTCTGGGCTCGTTTGAACGCTTCATCGGCATCCTGATCGAAAACTACGCGGGCAAGCTGCCGTTCTGGCTCGCCCCGCGTCAGGTTGTGGTGGCCTCCATCGTCTCAGACGCCGATCCCTTCGTGCATGAAGTGACCAACGCGCTGATCAAGGCCGGGGTTCGGGCCGAGGCGGACACGCGGAACGAGAAGATCAACTACAAGGTCCGCGAGCATTCCCTTGGCAAGGTTCCCGTGATCCTCGCCATCGGGATGAAAGAGGTTGAGGACCGCACGGTTTCCGTCCGCCGTCTGGGTGATACCAAGACCGAAACGATGACCCTCGACCAAGCTGTGGCTGAGTTTGGGTTTGCAGCACTGCCGCCCGGGGGGCACTGAGTTCCGGCTGGCGACTTATTCTACAAGAAAGAGGCCGATCAACTGATCGGCCTCTTTGCTGCTGAAGTGGCTGCGTTGAGGCCCCGACCAGACTGTAACACTTCACGTGATCGCGGCCAAAACGGGCCGTGAGAGGCCCGGTTCGTGTTACACGCAACGTTTTCGGCTGTAACATGGCGCGCCCACCACCCCGATTTCCCCTTTTTACCTTGGGCAACCCGCTGCGACAGCCCGCCGCAGCCTCACATCCCCTCACGGAACCGCGAGCCACGCGAGCGTGAGTGGCGTGAGAGCGTCCAGACCCGCTACACCTGTACCAGTCGATGTCGGTACGATGTCGATGGACGGCACTAACTCAGGGATCAAACCATGTCACAGATGAAAACATTTGCCATTGCGGGCGCTTTGGCGTCGGCTCTTGCAGCCCATGCCACAACGGCGGCGGCTGAAACACCTATGGAGAAATGCTTTGGCGTCGCCCTTGCGGGTCAGAACGACTGCGCCGCGGGTGCAGGCACGACCTGCGCGGGGACTTCCAAGGTCGACTATCAGGGCAACGAATTCAAGCTGGTTCCGCAAGGCACCTGCGTTACGATGGAGCTGCCCAAGATGATGGACGGCACCGCCCGGATGGGCTCGCTTGAAGCGCTGACCCGCGACATGCCGGCCAGCTGACCCCAGACGCCCTTCCCGGCAACCGGGAAGGGCCCAGCCTGCGAGGCCGTGATGCGTGACCTTACCCAACCCACCCTGCCCAACGGGCCGGGCGTGGGCTACAAGCCCCAACACTTCACCGATATCATCGGTGGCGACACCCCGGTCGACTGGCTGGAGATTCACGCCGAAAACTACATGGGCGACGGCGGTCGCCCCTTGGCGCAACTGCGCCACCTGGCCGAACGTTTTCCGATTTCGGTGCATGGCGTTGGCCTGTCGATCGGTGGATCGAGCCCCGCTGGACGCCGACCATCTGGCCCGGCTGAAGACGCTGTGCGACTGGCTGAACCCGGCGAGCTTTTCCGAGCATCTCGCCTGGTCCACCCATGACGGCGCCTATTTCAACGACCTGCTGCCCCTGCCCTACACTGCCCGCACGCGTCGGCCACGTCGCCGACCATATCGACCAGGTGCAAGAGGTGCTTGGGCCGCCGGATGCTGCTCGAAAACCCCTCCAGCTATCTGCGGTTTGCTGAAATCAGAGATGTCAGAGATCGATTTCCTGACCGAAGTTGCCCGCCGCACCGGCTGCGGCCTGCTGCTCGACGTCAACAACGTGTTCATTTCGGGCACCAATCTGGGCTTCACGCCGCAGGCCTTCATCGAGGCGTTCCCGATGGATCTGGTCGGGGAAATCCACCTTGGCGGCCATGATGAGGACAGCGATGAGGCCGGTGCCCTGTTGCTGATCGACAGCCACGCCAAACCGGTGACGGACCCGGTCTGGGCCCTCTATGCCGCCACGATTGCCAAGGGCGGGCCAAAACCGACGCTGATCGAATGGGACAATGACGTGCCCGACTGGCCGGTTCTGGCCGCCGAACTGACCCGCGCGGCCGCCATTCTGGAGCCGGTCTGATGGATGAGGCTGAATTCACCGCCGCGCTGCTGAACCCCGACGATCCGCCGCCTGCGGGCCTGTTGCAACCCGATGGCACGCCTGCCACCAAGCGGTTCTCGGTCTACCGCAACAACGTCGATTGTCGGTCTGGTTGAGGCGATGCAGACCAGCTTTCCCACCATCCGCAAGCTGGTCGGACCCGCGTTCTTTCAGGCCATGGCGGGGGAGTTCGTCCGTCAACATCCGCCGCAAAGCCGGATCATGATGTTCTACGGCGAGGCCTTCCCGGCCTTCCTTGCCAGTTTCCCGGCGGTCGCGGCCTACCCCTACCTGCCCGACGTGGCCCGGCTGGAACAGGCGATGCGCGAAAGCTACCACGCTGCGGATGCCGCGCCGCTGACCGCCGAAGCCCTGTCTGCGATCCCGGAGGCGACCCTGCTTGCCTCACGTCTCGCCCTCGCGCCGGCCCTGCGGTTGATCCGGTCGCCTTGGCCGATCCATGCGATCTGGCGCGCCAATATGGACAACGGCCCGCCCCCGGTAGCCGAGGCAGAGGACGTGGTGATCCTGCGCCCCGAGTTTGACCCGCGCCCCCATCTGCTACCGAAAGGCGGCGGTGCCTTTGTCGCCCGCCTTCTGGCCCACGACAGCCTTGCTGAGGCGATCACCGCCAGCCCCAACCTCGACCTGCCCGCCGTTTTGGCCCTGCTGCTGGGCGGCCATGCCATTATAGGAGTGCAGCCATGAACGCCATCGCGACGACCCTCTCTGCCGCCACCACCCAGTTGAACCGATCCGGCGACTGGATCCTGCCCACCCTCGCCCGGCTGGTCTTTGCCGCCGTGCTGTTGGGCTATTTCTGGGCCTCTGCCCTGACCAAGTTCGACGGGCCGTTTTCACCCGCCCTCGGCGCCTACGTCCAGATCTACCCCCGCGCTTTTGAGGCGGCTGGCTACGATGCCAGCCAAATGGGCCTGATCCCGCATCTGGTGGTGCTGTTCGGCGGCTGGGCTGAGTTTGTGCTGCCGCTGCTGCTGACCCTCGGCCTGCTGACCCGGCTTGCGGCCCTCGGCATGGTCGGTTTCATCGTGATGCAGAGCCTGACCGACATCTACGGCCATATGGTCGATGCGGCCACCATCGGGGCGTGGTTTGACCGGGCATCCGACGGGCTGATCCTCGATCAACGGGCGTTCTGGGTGCTGCTTCTGGGGATTCTCATCACCAAGGGTGCCGGGCCTCTGTCGCTCGACCGCTTGCTGCGCCGCTGGCTTGTTGCCTGAAATCTGTCACCCAACCGCGCCAAACAAGGCTTTTTCGCAGGAAATCGACCACCCATTGCGAAACCTGCCACTGTTCCTGCTTGATTTTCAGTGGGCCTTTGGCATGATTTGCCCTGTGACGACTACTTTCCGCCTCTCTCAGTGAAGGCCTTGGAAGTGATGGGCGCACGGCCCGCGGTAATTTCGCCGTGGGAGGATTGGGTAAGGAGAGACGGCATGCCGACCGGCACCGTAAAGTGGTTTAACGCGACCAAGGGCTACGGGTTCATTGCGCCCGACAATGGGGGCAAGGACGTTTTCGTTCACATCTCGGCGGTGGAGCGCGCCGGGCTGAAGGGTTTGAATGACAACCAGAAGATCGGCTATGAATTGCAGTCCGGTCGGGACGGCAAGGAATCTGCTGGCGATCTGCGCCTCCTCTGACCCATGACGGCCACCCCCGGCGGCCTTTGGGTCAGGCGGGGGTTGGTTACTTGGTCAGCTCTGCTTCGATCTGATCGTCCCAACCGATGAACCAGCGGTCGCCATCCTGAATGATCGGGCGCTTCATCACGGTGGGCTGGGCGGCGATCTGCGCCTCTGGCTCCGCTTCACGCAGGAAGGGGCTGAAACTGCGATAGGTGGTTGACTGCTTGTTGACCGCCCTGTCACCGAATTCCCGCACGATCGCCTCTATCTCGGCCTCGCTCAGCGGGGTGGCGCGGACGTCGCGAAACGTGGGCTCTTTATCGGCGCGTTGCAGGATTTTCAGCGCCGTCTTGGTCGTGTCGCAGGTCGAGATTCCGTAGACGATCATGCTGGCCCCCATCATTTCCCCCGGTTTAAGCCCTCCGAAACCGCGAGACAACCCCCCATAGCCGGCAAGCGTCCGTCTGCGCGACACGTGTCTTTATGTATATATATCAGTATGTTACGATTTTCTGTTAACCCCATCTTAAGCACGTTGCGAATGGGTCGCAACTGGCTAGGCAGCGATCATCCGCGTCAGCGTCACGCCAGCCCATGCGGAAAACCCGGTCAGCACCGTGCCCCACAGAACATCGGTCGCCACCATCGACGGATGCCAGTCCCGCATCACCGCATAAGAGGTGAATTCATAGGTGCCATAGGCCATCGCCCCGATGATCGCCGCCGGCACAAACACCGGCGCGTCACTCTTCAGCGCGGGCCACGACACGAGGTAGAGCAGCCCCACCACATAGGCCGCGTAAAACACCGCCGCCGGGCCAAAACGGATCGGCTCCACCAACAACGCGCCGATGTGCCGGGTGAACAGCGGCTTCATCACAAAGCTGAGCATCAGCCCGTCAAGGATCAGGAAAACGGCGGCGGTGGTGAGGTAGAGGGTGATGAGTTGCATGAGGCGCTCCGGTCAGTGTTGCCAAGGATACGCGGGGGCCGGGTGGTTGGATCACAGGGGCCGGATTCCGTCGGTAGGGTGCGTGATTTCACGCACCGTTGCGCGGCGGTGCGTGAAATCACGCACCCTACGGCTATTTACTCGCGTGATTCCTTTTCGCCCAAACAACTTCATAAATCGATTGGCTAATCGTCCGCAAAGATCGAGTCTGCATCAATTAACCTCATTTGCAGTAAAGCAACGAGTCCTGGCCTTCACGACCAATCAACTGGCGCCGCATCCATTCACTGGTTGTGCACTCAAGCTATCTGCAAGACAGATTATTCGCCCTACCGTTCCCGAAATCGTTAGCGGTATACTGAGCGTCGAGATGCCCTTACATAGTGAACCTTCAAGGTCTAACACGATGCCACTAATCGTTCACAAATTGGTAGCTAAGCCCTTGTCTCATCCGCAGATACCGACAATGCCGAGTCGGAATCATCCACGCCCCGTGACTTGAACTATCTTCACCTGAGTTGGCAATGTAGGGCATTCGCATCATTGGGCGATGGCCTTAACGTGTTCGAATATCGATGTAATCGTTGCAGCTTCGTCGGAAAGACGGCATTTCCACCTTGCGCATCCTTTTCCATTGCTTCAATGATTTCTACGCGAAGCGATCGTATCGCCTCGAACCCAACCAGGTCGCGGATTCATGCCTTTGCGAAGTCGATTGACCGTCTGAACGCGACAATTTTAGCCGTCCGTGGTATTACCAGACTTATCTCAATCGACCTTCTGCTTGCATCTGTCTACGAATTGCTCTAAACGATCTCCGTCCAACTTCGATTCGACTCAAACGCATTCGCTCGGAGGTGTTCCATCCATTCCGCGAACACACTAAAACTGGAATCTCCGACTTTGCACGTCGCGTAAGTCATACTCGCATTTCCGTGCTAACTCATAACCCTGCTTCACCCAAGTCCCATATCGGTCACAGATACGTTTGCATATAGAATTCACAGCCATCTATATTGTATTTATGAACTCGATATGTAGACTGCCTACGGAGAACAAAGTCTCCGTCGGTTCAACAGGATTCGATCTGCATGACTCGTTTCCATACAACTGCTTCTCTCTCTCTCCTTTAAATCTTCAAGTTGAACTAATAAGATTTGAAAATTCTTGATCTCACCCCCAAACCTCCAAAAACTCCCGCCACTCGCCCTTGCTCATGCCGCTCTCGGCCTGCTCGACCACTTCACCGGCCAAGCGGCGTTTCAATACTGCAATCGCTTTGGCGCTCATCGTGACGCCGCCCATCCGGTAATCCTCAAAGGCGGCGTAGGCCAAGGGGAGCCAATCTTTGACGCAGGCGGCGATGGCTTCGGCGTAGACGCGGATCTCATATTGCGCGTGGGGGTCGGCGCGGAGGCGGAGGAAGTGGAAGAGGTTGTGCAGATCGACCTTCCAATACCATTGGGTATAGATATTGGCGGGCAGGTTCATGCGGGCGAGTTCGCGGGCCAGCCCTTTTTGGGCCTCGCCATTCTGATCGGTCGTGGCCAGCATCGCCTCATAATGATCATAGGCGGTGTTGGCGTCGGATTTCAGCATCTCCAGCACCCGGGCGGATTCAGCGCCGGTTAAGGTTTCGCCCCTACCCTGATTGTTGACGACCGATTGCGCGGCGAGTTGGGAGGGGTCTGGAATGTAGAACTCACGATCCAGGATCGAATAGCGGGCGGAGTATTCGTTGACGTTGGCGGTGCGGTGGCGGATCCACTGGCGGGCGACAAAGACCGGCAGTTTGACGTGGAGCTTGATCTCACACATCTCAAACGGGGTGGAGTGCCAGTGCCGCATCAGGTAGCGGATCAGCCCCTCATCATTCTGAACGTGTTTGGTGCCGGCGCCGTAGGAAACGCGGGCGGCCTGCACGATGGCGCTGTCGTCGCCCATGTAGTCCACGACGCGGATGAAGCCGTGATCCAGCACGGGATAGGCGCGGTAGAGATGCGCCTCCATCCCCTCTGACACGGCGCGCAGGGTCGGGCGCGGGGTGGTGCGGGCGGCTTCGATTTCGGCGAGTTGGTCGGGGGACAACGGCATGGGCGGCACCTTTGGCAGGGGATGAGTCGGGCGGAACTATATATTGGGGAGGTCCGCCGGGGAACCGCCATATGTTCGGTGGTGTAAGGCTGCATCAGGCCCGGGTTGTTTTTGCCCAGCGGTGGCTTGGATTTGACCTTTTGCCACAATTCCGTCAGGTTTCTGGCAAAAGCAAAAGAAAAATGCGAGGCGAGGGTATGGTGAAGGTTAGAACCGCAGTATTTGCCTGTCTGGTCCTGGCGGCCTGTGACGGCAATCCATTTGATTCCAGTGCCGCAGGATCTGGCGGGACCGGTGGGACGAGCGGCACCTCGGTGTCGACATTGCCGGGCACGACGACGGCCACTGCGGGTGGCGCGATTGTGCGGCACGAGGATCATGGCAAGGGGCCAGACCTGACCGGTGGCGGCACCGCGCCGGATGTGGTGGGCAACGGCTTTGCCTTCAAGGACGGCAAGATCAATTATGACGCCGGGAAAGACCGGTTCACGGTCGACAACCTCGCCTTTGACGGTGGCAATGTCTACACGCGCAGCGGTGCGGTCCCGACACTCGGCCCAGCCCATGTCTATCAGGCCGCTTCGACCTATGCGGATGCGCAGACCGGCGCGCAGATTGACCAGTTTTCCTATCGCGCGCTGTATGGCGTGTCCAAGACCGGGCGGAGCCAGTTTGCCATCGTGCGGACCGGCTCTTATGTGCCTTACGGCTTTGGCGGGTTCATCTATAGCCGCACGGGCGGGGTGACGCTGCCGACCTCGGGTCAGGCGAAATACACCGGGTCCTATGCGGGTCTGCGGGATTTCAACGGGAACGGTGGGTTGCAGCTGACCAGCGGCGACATGGAAATGGCGATTGATTTCAACGACTTCAATCCGGATGAATCCTTTACCGGCAACGGCGCGGGCATTCAGGGCCAGATTTCCAACCGCCATATCTATGACCTGAGCGGCAATGACATCACGGCCTCGGTCGTGGCGGGGATCAACGCTGACAAGAACCCCGATACGCCGCTGAGCGCGTTGCCGACGCTGCTGTTCAAGGTCGGGCCGGGCCATCTGGACGACAATGGCGAAGCGGAAGGCCAGTTGAGCGACTATATCCTGTCCGGTGGTTCGGCGAAGGAGTTTGAGGCGGGCAAGTATTACGCCGTCGTTTCGGGCAAGAATGCTGACGAAGTGGCTGGTGTGATCGTGATCACCTCAACGATTGGCTCGGTGACTGCCCGGGAGACGGGTGGCTTTATCCTGTATCGCCCATGAGGGCTCTGGCGGGCGTCGTCGTTGCCCTGTGGGCGACGGCGATGTTTGCAGGTGCGGCGGTTGCCGGTCCGGTGACGCTGACGGTTGAACAGATGCGGGTCTATGGCGCTGAGGCGGTCGCGCGCGGCTATGCCGATCAAGCGCTGGAGATTTCTGAGGCGCTGCTGCACCGCAATGCCAAGGACAGCACCGCTTGGTCGCTGAAGGCGCAGGCCCTGCGCGAAAAGGGCGATCTGGCGGGCAGTGAGGCTGCGGCGCGCACCGCTTGGGCCACCTCTGACAGCCAAGCCAATCGCTACACGGCGGCGACCAGTCTGGCACAGGCGCTGTCGTTGCAGGGCCGCCGGATGGTCGCGCAATACTGGCTGCGGCAGGCCGCGCAGAACGCCCCCAATGCAGGCACGCGGGCGCAAGCGGAACAGGATTACCGCTATGTCCGCAGCCAGAACCCGCTGCGCCTGCAATTTGATGCCGCGATCAAGCCGTCGGACAACGTGAACAACGGCACGCCGGAATTCATCCTTGGCTATATCGGCACCTCGGGTGGCGCTGTGCCGCTGTATCTGCCACCCGAATTCACGCCGCTGTCGGGCTATAGCTGGGCGCTGGGTCTGTCGGGCAGCTACAAACTGGCTGAGAGGCAGACCAGCGAAGACGCGTTGATCTTTGCGCTGAACACCCAAGGCATTGTGCTGTCAGAGGCGGCGAAGACCAAGGCCCCGGCGGCTGACCCCGCCAACTATGCCTTTTCGCAGGTAGAGATTGGCTGGCAGCGCAAATCGACGCTGTCCTTTGGCCTTGCGACCACTGAGGTCAAGGTCGGGCACAATTGGTATGGCATGACGGATCTGTCCGACCGGCTGTCGGCGGGCCTGACGCTGGATCACGATTTTTCGCACAAGTTGCAGGGCAGTCTTGAGGGGCTGTTGACCCGGCAAATCCGGATTGACCGCCCGCAATCAACCTCTACCCAAGCCGCGCTGACCGCCGGTCTGGACCTGACCGGACCGGGCGGCGATCAGTGGCAGGTGGCGGCGCAACTGTCGCACAGCACCTCTGCCGATCCGGGGGTGCAGAGTGTGGCGCGGTCGTTGACGGTCGCATGGTCGGCGGGGCAGCCTGTTCTGGGGCTGGGTCTGGGCGCCTATGGCAGCTTTGGCACGACGCGCTATGACAGCGGGCGCTATGATGAGCGGACGGCGTTTGGGGTGTCGGCCAATGTGGCCAAGATCAGCTATCTGGGGTTTTCGCCGGTCGTGTCGCTGGATTTCAGCAGCAACGCCTCGACCTTCCGGCAGTTCGCCACCAAGGCGACCGGGATCGGCCTTAGCCTGAAATCCAACTTCTGACACTGGTCTTTCCTGCCCCGGATGGTAGGGTCTGCGCCAATCAAAGGAGGCGTTGTCATGACCGTTCGTTATCTGCACACCATGGTTCGCGTGTTGGACCTTGAGAAATCCATCGCGTTTTACAAGCTGTTGGGTCTGGAAGAGACCCGTCGCACCGAAAGCGAAAAGGGCCGGTTCACGCTGGTCTTCATGGCCGCACCGGGCCAGCCGGAAACGCCAGTTGAGCTGACCTATAACTGGGACGGCGATGACGGGCTGCCCAGCGACAGCCGCCATTTCGGCCATCTGGCCTATGCGGTGGACAATATCTATGACACCTGTGCGGCGATGCAGAAGGCTGGCGTGCTGATCAACCGGCCGCCGCGCGATGGGCATATGGCCTTTGTCCGCAGCCCGGACAATGTGTCGATTGAGCTGTTGCAGGCCGGCGACGCGCTGCCGCCGGCTGAGCCTTGGGCCAGCATGGGCAACACCGGTCACTGGTAAGTTAGAGGGCCGGGGCAGTTGATGCCCCGGCCCTTTGTCTTAGGCGAGGTGGTCGATACGCTCCATATACTGCGCCAGACCACGGATCTGGCCCAGCCAGCCTTCGATCAGCTTGGGGTCATGCGGGGCGGCGTGGACACCGACCGCAATCTCACGCTTCAACACCGATTCCACCGCCATCGCGACGGGGCGTGACACCAGCCGCGCCATGGCCGTGCCGCGCGCATCGCCCCAGGCATCCATCGCCCAGGTCTGATGGAACACGATCCGGCCCGCATGTTCGGCTTGCAGGCTGACGAACAGCACGACGCGGTCGGGTTCGCCCGGCGCGTAAGAGTTGTCGCGCACGAAATCCGCCGCCATGTCAGCCAGCCGCGCCTCACCCTCAGGGCCGGTCAGCGTCTCAATCTCACGGAAGACCGGGGTCCAGGCCGTGGTCCAGCCGTTCAGGCGGATGGTGCCCCGGACGAAATCGCGGACCTTCCAGGCGGGGTCAAAGCGGTAGTCCTGCATGAAGGGATAGCTGTCGCGGTTGGGATAAACCTCAAAGCTTTCCGGGGTCGGCAGCGGCGCGTCATAGGTAGAGATCGCATCCCACGGGCGATTGACCCGCAGTTCGGACCAGTTCTTCAAGCTACGCGAGGGTGAGCGCAGTGCCTTCAGCACGCCCAAGGGGGCCCAGCTGAACTTGTACCGGAACGCGTTGGGGATCTTGGGGATGCCGCCGCAATAGGACAGGAAGGACAGCGCGTTTTCAACGTTGTAGGCCTTGGAGGCCCGGTAGCGGGCGACCAGATCATGGGCCATCAGGTGGTCGATACCGGGGTCAAGACCGACCTCATTGACCGAGACCAGACCCTTGTCGCGGAACTCTGCATCCAGCGCGCGCATTTCCGGCGCGATGTAGGAGGAGGAGACAAAGTTCGCGCCCTTGGCCAGACAGGCCTTGGCGATCGGCACATGATGGTCGGCGGTCAGCATCGAAATCGCCACATCGCCGGGCTTCAAAGCGGCCGTCAGCGCGTCCAGCGAATAGGGCCGGATGTCCTTGGCGATGTCACCCACCGCCTCTTGGGCCTTGGACACCGTGCGGTTCCAGACCACCACATCATGCCCCGCCTCGATCAGCGCCCTAAGACCCGGGGCCGATGACAGGCCCGTACCACACCAATGTATCGTCATGTTTCCTCCTCAGACCGTCGCCACATGGCGGTCAAATTCCGTTTTCGCGCGGCCCCAGACGCCTTGATCCAAGGCGCCGAGGGTCAAAAGCGAGGGCAAGAGTTGCCCCGCATAATCCTGACTGCTCTCCACCGGCAGCATGGAGGGCAGGTTGTCAATCGCCGTCACGTCCAGCGGCGGCTGCGAGGCCACCCGCAGCGCCGGGGCGTCCCAGTCCGTCGCCCGATCATACACCTTGATCGGTGAAAAGTCAGAGGTCGGGTCGCAGGCGATATCGCCGATCACCGTCAGCGCGCGGGCGTCGGTCTTGGCACTGGCGGGCACAAAGACCGGGCAGCCGGGGCGGGCGAGGATGCAGTTCAGGAAAATTTCGTGCTGCAACACCTCGGGGAACGGCCCACCTGAGGCAGTTTCGGCCATGTCCCATTTGGTGACGGCAACACCCAGCGCCGTCAGACAGTCCGCAGCCCCGGTCCCGACCCGGCCCAAAGCGCCGATGATGATGGCGCGGGGGCGGCCAAGGCCTGCGAATTCAGCCTCCAGATCGGCCAGCAATTCCGCCTTGCCATCATAGCGCGTGACAGGGCCACACAGGCCGCCGCGCTGCTGCGCCGACCAGCATTTCAACGCCACCGCAGCGCCAGCATAGCCCGCCCAATAACCGAACGCCGCCACACGCCGCCCGTTGGCATCCACCAGATATTCGAGGTCATAGAGCGTCCCGCCGCCCGCCTTGAAGCGCTGCAACAAGACCCGCCCCGCCGGTTGGCCCTTGTAGGCATGGCCGAACAGGATGTGGCGGTGCTTTAGCGGCGTGCCGTCCTCTGGCAATTCCTTCAGCCCGAAGATGATCGCGTCTGCCGGTGCGTCGGGCCAGAGTTTTCGACCCCGATCTCACAGCCCGCCGCACGGTAGCCGTCAATCGGAATGGCACGGACAGAGGATTCCTCGACCGTCACCCGGATGCCTGCCGCGATCAGCGCCGCAGCCCCCTCGGGCGTGAGGCCCACCCGCTCTTCATGTTGCCGTTGCTCAGCCCGAACCCAAAGATGCACCATGTCATGTCTCCCGTCTTTGGGGCGCTGATAGCAGACCATGCGGCCTATCCCAACCGCGATTCCGACCCCTTGTACCAGATGCGACTTCACGGCATCGTGCCCGCGCCCGCAGCGGCACAGGAAGCGCAGATGCTGATCCAGATACGACCGCCCCGCCCCAGCTGGCCTGCTGATTTTGGCCGCATCAAGGCGGCACTGCTGCAGGTCGTGCCTGTTGGGGCGGTGATTCACCATATTGGCTCAACCGCCGTGCCGGGCCTTGCTGCCAAGGATATCATTGATGTGCAGGTGACGCTGGCGCGGTTGTCGGACCTTGACCCAGCGGCGATGACCGGGGCCGGATTCAACAAGGCTGGCCCGACCTGCGACCATCAACCGCCGGGAATGACCCTTGCGGCAGAGGATCTGGCAAAACTCATGTTCCGCAATACCCGGCCAGCCGCCAACATCCACATCCGCGAACAGGGCCGCTTCAACCAACGTTATCCGCTGCTGTGCCGTGATTATTTGCGGGCGCATCCCTTGGCCGCTGCGGCCTATGGCGCGATCAAGCAACAGCTCGCCAGTCGCTTCCCGAGCGATGCCGAAGCCTATTATGACATCAAGGATCCGGTGTTCGACCTCATCATGGTGGGGGCCGAAGATTGGGCCGGGGCGACCGGTTGGACGCCACCACCCGGCGACTGAGCTTGCCACAGCAACCGCCCTGTCCATTGGTAGGATGGGCCATCCGGCCCATCCATCGTTGCAAGGATTACTCTTCCACAGCCCCCGGCCGCAATTCGCTGACAAAGCGGTCAAAGTCATCCGCCGCCTGGAAGTTCTTGTAAACGCTGGCAAAGCGCACATAGCCCACGGTGTCGATCCGGGCGAGGCTTTCCATCACAATCTCACCAATCGTCTTGGACGGGATGTCGGTGTCGCCCAAGGATTTCCAGCCGCCGCACGATGCCAGAGATCATCTGATCAATCCGCTCCGGCTCTATCGGGCGTTTCTGCATGGCGATACGGATAGAGCGTTCCAGCTTGGAGCGGTCGAAATCCTCACGCTTGCCGACTGGACTTGACCACCACCAGATCGCGCAACTGCACCCGTTCATAGGTCGTAAAGCGTCCGCCACAGGCTGGACAAAACCGCCGGCGGCGGATCGAGACGTGATCCTCCGCCGGACGCGAGTCTTTCACCTGCGTGTCGATATTCCCGCAAAATGGGCAGCGCATTGGCTTGCACCTCTTATTGTTGTTCCTGCCTCTAGTCCCGGGGTTAACCCCCAGTTGTTTGTCCAATCATAGGGGTTATCCACAGGGTTCGGATAGAGAGAATAGTCAGACGCTAGATATAGGGGGCGGGGTGTGGCGGCGCGGACTCAGGTGGCATCCCGCCGATCACGCAAGGGTGAGTGGCCTTGAGGGTCACCCACGCTAGGCTTTGGTTTTCCAATCAAGAAAACAGGAGACTGCCATGACACGCATGACGGCCAAGGATTTCCATCCTGAATTGCTGGAACTGTATGATTTCTACGCCCACGGGCTTATCACCAAGCGCCAATTTCTCGACCGGGCGGCGCAAGTTTGCGGTGGGCGGCTGACCGCGATGACCATTTTGGGCATGATGAGCCCGAATTATGCGATGGCAGAGCAGGTGCCGTTCACCGATCCCGATATCGTGCCGGAATATATCACCTATGCCTCGCCCAACGGCAACGGCGAGGTGCGCGGCTATCTGGTGCGGCCTGCCGGTGATCCGGTCAAGCGTCCCGCCGTGGTGGTGGTGCATGAGAACCGCGGGTTGAACCCCTATATCGAGGATGTGGCGCGGCGGGTGGCCAAGGCGGGGTTCGTGGCGCTTGCACCCGATGGGTTGACTTCTGTCGGCGGCTATCCGGGCAATGACGATGCGGGCAAAGAGCTGCAATCGAAGGTCGATCCGACCAAACTGATGAATGATTTCTTTGCGGCGGTCGAACTGATGATGTCCCATGAAGCCTCAACCGGGGCGGTCGGCATCACCGGGTTCTGCTATGGCGGCGGGGTCGCCAATGCGGCGGCGGTCGCCTATCCCGAACTGAAAGCCGCCGTGCCGTACTATGGGATGCAGCCCAAGACTGAGGATGTGGCCAAGATCAAGGCCGCGATGCTGATGCATTACGGTGAGCTGGACAAGCGGGTGAATGCGGGCTGGCCGGACTATGAGGCGGCGCTGAAGGCCGCTGGCACCACCTATGAGGCGTATATTTATGAGGGCGTAAACCACGGTTTCCACAATGACAGCACCCCGCGCTATGACGAGGCGGCGGCGGAACTGGCGTGGGGCCGGACCATCGATTGGTTCAAGAAATACCTCGTCTGACACGCGCCGCACATTGCCTCGCCAGTCCCCAGCGCGCAGGATCGCCGGGGGCTGGCCACCGTGGCACGGCCCATCGGCAGGAGAGCGGCCATTCAGATTGAAAGCCTGATATCGCATTTCGGCCTGATTGCCGTGTTTCTGGGCACCGGGCTGGAGGGTGAGGGCGCGGCACTGACGGGCGGGGCGCTGACCCATAACGGTCTGCTGCCGTTCTGGCCGACCATGGCCGTCGCGGTGGCCGGGGCCTATAGCGCCGATCTGACCTATTTTATAGTGAGCCGCCGCTTTCGCGACCATCCACGGCTGCAACGTCTGATGGCGCGCCCGGCCTTTGCCAAGGCGCTGGTGAGGCTCAACAACAACCCGCACCGTTTTGCATTGAGCTTTCGGTATGTTCCGGGGCTGCGGATTCTGGGGCCGGTGGCTCTGGCGCAATCGGGCATCGAGACCGGGCGGTTTGCGGCATTGGCGCTGGTTTCGGCGAGCATTTGGGGCACGTTTTATGTCAGCCTCGGCCAAGGTGCGCTGAAGGGGGCTGAGGTGCTGCTCGGTCGGCTGGAGCATACGCCCCACCTGATAATTGCCGCGGCAATTGGGGTCGCGACTTTGGCGGGCGGGCTGGTGGCGCGGTGGTTGTGGCGGCGCAATAGGGCTGGTTAGGCTGCCTACAACATGCGCGCTTGCAGGTCTGGCGTCGGGATCGGGCAGACCTCATGCCGCCCGAACAGCCTGTAACGGCGGCGGGCGATGTGGCGGTAGGCCCAGTCGCGCAGCGGTGCGGGGATCAGTCGCAGGATGGCCGTTGCCCGCCAAAACCCGCCGAATTGGGTCAGAACCGTCAGGATGGCGTCGCTGTCGGTGTGGTACTGGCCGTTCAGATGAACCACCAGCGTGTCAAAGGTGACAGGGCTTAGGCCGAGGTCTTGGTAGATCTTCTGGCCAGTGTCGGATTGCGCGGTGGCGAGGCGGAAGATGCGGTTGTGGTCATGTTTGGCGACAAACCGCGCCCAGCCGTTGCAGAGGACACAGACACCGTCGAACAGGATCAGGTTGGGCAGCATCCTAGTCGAACAGCGCGTCGCCCAGCTGATCGATGGCCTGTTTGGCCTTGATCGTCGTCGACTCCACCGCCTCATCCAGTGAATTGCGGGTGTCGGCGCGGATCAACTGGTGCGTCTTGGTTTCGGTGCCGAAGTCCTTCTCGATCCGGGCGGCAATGCGAAAGGCGCCGCCCTCTTTGATCGGCTGCGGGATGATCCGGAAATCTTTATGCAGGATGGGTTCAGCGGTAGGAGCTGAGGCCGGGGCGGATTTGCCGAAAAGGCGGGAGAGAAAGTTCATGGGCAGGCTCCGTTTGTCGGGGCAGGATGGCGCGTTTTGGACGAGGGGGCAAGTGTTGGGTAGGGTGCGTGATTTCACGCACCCCTGCATTCACGGATGTTTGCCAAGACCAATTGCAGAGGATCAAGCCTATAGACCGAGGCTATTCCAGCCCCAAAGTCTTGACTGAGTGCCAGTCAAACGCCCGCACCCGCGCCTGTTCCGCCGGCACATCCTCGACTGTCAGCCCCGACTTGGCAAAAAACTCATCCGTAAATGAGCCTTCTGACAGCATGAGCGTGCCAAGTTTCAGGCTTTCCTGAGAGACGATCATGACGCCGACATTCGGCAGATTATGTTCGGCACAAATTGCGGCGGCTTCATTGAGGTAGCTGCTAAGCCCCTGACCGTTGACCTTGGACATGCCCAGACGCCGCGCCAAATCGGAATAGGTCAGCCCGGGTTCCCCAGCCAAGATGGCATCCGCAACGACGTTGATCGTTGCGACTGCGCGTTGTCTTGTCAGCGGTGTGACGTCGCGATGAACTGTGGTCACTGATCCAAAAAGCTCCGCAGTTTCCGGCTTCTGCTCGGATGTTTCAGTTTACGCAGCGCCTTGGCTTCGATCTGGCGGATACGTTCGCGGGTAACGCTGAACTGTTGGCCGACCTCTTCCAGCGTGTGGTCGGTGTTCATGCCGATGCCAAAACGCATCCGCAGAACCCGCTCTTCGCGCGGGGTGAGGCTGGCCAGAACGCGGGTCGTGGTTTCCTTCAGGTTTTCCTGAATGGCGGAATCCAGCGGCAGGATCGCGTTCTTGTCTTCGATGAAGTCGCCGAGTTGGCTGTCTTCTTCGTCGCCAATCGGGGTTTCCAAGGAGATCGGTTCCTTGGCGATCTTCATCACCTTGCGGACCTTTTCCAAAGGCATTTGCAGCTTTTCGGCCAATTCCTCAGGCGTCGGTTCGCGGCCGATTTCGTGCAGCATCTGGCGACCGGTGCGGACCAGTTTGTTGATCGTTTCGATCATATGGACCGGGATACGGATGGTGCGGGCCTGATCGGCGATCGAGCGGGTGATGGCCTGACGGATCCACCATGTCGCGTAGGTGGAGAACTTATAGCCACGGCGGTATTCGAATTTATCGACGGCCTTCATCAGGCCGATGTTGCCTTCCTGAATCAGATCAAGGAATTGCAGACCGCGGTTGGTGTATTTCTTGGCGATGGAGATGACGAGACGCAGGTTCGCCTCGACCATTTCCTTCTTGGCCTGACGCGCCTCTTTCTCACCCTTTTGGACCTGGTTCACGATGCGGCGGAATTCAGAGATGTCCACGCCGATATAGGTGCCGACCTGGGCCATTTCGGCGCGCAGTTCCTCGACCTTTTCGCGCGAACGCTCCAACAGCGCCTGCCAGCCACGACCGGCCTTGTCGGCCATGCGGTCCAGCCAGGTCGGGTCCAGCTCATAACCCTGATATTCGTCGATGAACTCGCGACGGTTGATCCGGGCGGCGTCGGCCAGTTTCACCATGCCAGAGTTGATCATCATGATACGGCGGTTGATGCCGTAAAGCTGGTCGATCAGCGCGTCGATCCGGTTGTTGTGCAGGTGCAATTCGTTGACCAGCACGACGATTTCGGAGCGCAGCTTTTGATAGGCCGCCTCATCGCCATCCGAAAAGCGCTTCTTCTCGGACAGGGTCGCGGTCATCCGCAGGTCCTGCATTTCGGACAGCTTGCTATAGTCGCGGGCGATCAGGTCCAGGGTTTCCAGAACCTTGGGCTTCAGCGCGGCTTCCATCGCGGCCAGCGACATGGCGGCGCCGTCTTCGTCATCGTCGTCGTCGTCTTGCGCGCCCATCAGCGGGTTGCCGTCGGCGTCAAGCTCCGGCTCTTCGGTGCCGGCGCGGCGCGGGGTGGTCCGGCGGTGGCCGGAGGTCACGTCGACGCCTTCGAGATCAGCGCCGACCAGCCCATCTTCGCCGTCCATGGAACGGCCAAAGGTCGCTTCAAGGTCGATCACATCGCGCAGCAGAATGTCTTCGGACAGAAGTTCGTCGCGCCAGATGATGATGGCCTGAAAGGTCAGCGGGCTTTCGCAAAGCCCGGCGATCATCGTGTTGCGGCCGGCCTCGATCCGCTTGGCGATGGCAATTTCGCCTTCGCGCGACAGAAGTTCGACCGAGCCCATTTCGCGCAGATACATCCGCACCGGGTCATCGGTGCGGTCCAGCGCCTCGGTCGTGGTGGTGACCACGGCCACATCGCGGGAGGTGGACGAGGTTTCGACCAGTTCACCGACCGAGGCGTCGCCCTCTTCGGCCTCGTCATTCTCGATGATGTTGATGCCCATTTCGGACAGCATCGACATCACGTCTTCGATCTGCTCGGACGACACCTGCTCGGGCGGCATGACGGTGTTCAGCTGGTCATAGGTGATGTAGCCACGCTCACGCGCGTCGGCGATCATCTTCTTGACCGCGGACTGGCTCATGTCCAGCGAGACATCGGCCTCTTCGCCTTCCGGCTTTGCATCGTCGGTGTCTTTGGCGGCCATTGGGACTCCAGTGCGAATCGGTTGGGGCGAATCAGGGCGAATCGGGCGTTAACCTGAACCATTACCCCGAATCAGGGGGGAGTTGCAGGGGCGATCAGGACTTTTTCTTTTCCCATACCTTTGAGTTGATAAGGTTCTGTAAATGGTTCGACAAGCGCGGTGCGGTCTTCGCCCATGTCGGCGGTGTCGGCACGGGGTGGTTGGTCGGCGCGGTGGCGGGCGGCGGCGGCCTGTGCCAAGGCGCCAGGTCAGCCCTTCGTCGGCCAGGCCGGACAGATCCTCTACCGCATCTTCGATCTCGCGGCGTGTGCCGCGCCGGCGTCGAGTTTGGCGAGTTCCTCGGCAAGGCACAGGGTGGCAAGGTCGCTGTCGGTTCGGTTGCGGACGGGGGGCGCGATCAGGACATGGGGTCGCGACATCAGGGCGTCAAGGGCTGCGGGCGCTGCGCGGCGCAGACGATCCTCCAACGTCGTGGGGTCCATGTGGGACAGGAGGAGGGCGCGGATGGTCTCATGGCCCTCGCCGGTCAGGTCCATACGTTCGAGCGCGGATTCGAAACGCGGGATCAGCGTGGGATGGGTGATGCAGATGGCCAGGATCACCGCCTCGCGCAGCAGCTTCCTCGATCCGGTCCGGGCGCGGTGGCGAGGAGCGAGCCCTTGGTCGACGGCCAGGGCGTTTAGCGGCGGGCCGGGGACGGCATTTGCTGGCCCGGTGCGGGTGCCGGGGTTCGGCGGGTGTGCCAGTTGGGGCGGGCGCGGGTGCCGAACAGGTCCAGGCGCAGGCGCTTGATCTCCTCGCCGTAATGGCTGCGGATCGAGGGGTCGGTGATGCGGGCGATGGCGGCGCGCAGGGTCTTGTCCAGCGCGGCCTTGCGTTCGGGGCTGTCAAAACTGCGGCCCTCGGTCTCGCGCTGCCAGAGCAGGGTGACCATCGGCTGCGCCTCATCCAGCACCTTTTGCATGGCGGGGGCGCCTTGGGCCTTGATCAGGTCGTCGGGGTCGAGGCCCGTGGGCAGGATGGCAAAGCGCAGGCCTTTGCCCGCCTCCAGCAGCGGCAGGGCGAGGTCGATCACCCGCAGGGCGGCGGCGATGCCGGCCTTGTCGCCGTCCAGCGCGATGATCGGCTCGTCATGGATGCGCCACATCAGGCGCAGCTGGTCTTCGGTGACGGCGGTGCCGAGGGGGGCGACGGCGGATTTGAAGCCGGCCTCGACCAGGGCGATCACGTCCATATAGCCTTCGGCGACGATCAGGGGCTGGCCCTTGCCCGCCGCCTCGCGCGCGGGGCCGTGGTTGTAGAGGTTGCGGCCCTTGTCGAACAGGACGGTTTCGGGGCCGTTCAGGTATTTGGCGCGGGCGTTCGGGTCCATCGCGCGGCCACCGAGGCTGATCGCCCTGCCCCGCCCGTCGCGGATCGGAAAGATGATGCGGCCGCGAAAGCGGTCATAGGGCGCGCCGCCGTCGTCGGGCTTGGCGCAGAGGCCGGCACTCGACGATCAGGTCAGGCGCGATGCCCTTTTGCGGTCAGCGCGTGAAACAGGCCCTGCCGCTGGTCGGGGGCAAAGCCGATCTCCCAGCGGTCCTGCGCGGCCTCGCTCAGGCCGCGCTTGGCGAGATAGGCGCGGGCATCGGCGGCGGCGGTGGTTTTCAGTTGCAGGCGGAACCATTTGAACGCCTCTTCCATCACCTTGACAGTTCGGTGCGGTGGTCGGCCTTTTCGGCGGCGACCGGATCGCGGGCGGGCATCGGCATTCCGGCCTCGCGCGCCAGAATCTCGACCGCCTCCATGAAGCCGACGTTTTCGGTTTCCTTGACGAAGGTGACGGCGTCGCCCTTGGCGTGGCAGCCAAAGCAGTAGTAGAAGCCCTTGCGGTCATCGACGTGGAAAGAGGCGGATTTTTCCTGATGGAACGGGCACGGCGCCCACATGTCGCCCTTGCCCTGGTTGGACTTGCGGGCGTCCCACGTGACCTTGCGGCCCACGACCTGTGACAGCGAGGTGCGGGTGCGAAGGTCGTCAAGGAATCCGGGTGGCAGGTTCATGGGCGCAATATCGGCAGCTTTGGGCGCGCTGATATGTCCAGCCTGCGCCGGGACGGCAGATTGCGGCGGGTGCCAGCCCCGCACCGCCGGGATATTTGGACCAATTTGTAAGGGGTCAGCCGAGGATGTCGGTCATCACCCGTTGGAACAGGCGGGCGCCGAGCGGGATCAGGCTGTCGGGGAAGTCGTAGTCGGGGTTGTGAAGCTGGGGGTGTTTTTCGCCCGAGCCGAGAAACATCATCGCCATCTTGGTGCCGGCATCGCCGAAGCGGCCGAAATCCTCGGACCCGCGCAGGGGCAGGTTGCGGTCGTCATGGGGGATGTGCAGGGCGTCGAGGGCGGCGGTCAGGCGGGTGATGGCGTCGGCGTCGTTGACGGTGGCGGCGAAATCGTCATGGGTTTCGAAGGTGACGGTCAGGCCGTCTTTGGCGGTTCCTCGGTCCGGTGATCGCCTCGGCCTCGGCGCGCATGGCGGCCATGGGGCCGTCTTCGCGGGTGCGCAGTTTGACCCACAACTCGCCGTCGCCGGGCGAAATGCCAAAGGCGGGTTCGCCGATGCGGGCATGGGTGATGGTGACCATGCGGAAATCGGCGGTCAGCGGGCCGCCGGGGCCAAGCGCCAGCAGGCGCGGGATCAGGCGGGCGACGGCATGGACCGGCGAGGTGCCGGTTTCGGGCATCGAGGCGTGCGAGGTCTTGCCGGTGAAGCATGACCTGCATGCCCTGGCTGGCGCACATCATGGTGCCGGGGCGCAGGGTGGCATGGCCAAGCGGCAGGCCCGGCATGTTGTGCAGCGCAAAGGCCCAGTCGGGTTTCATGTGCGCATAGCGCGGATCGGCCAGCACGGCGGCGGCACCGAGCCGTTTTCCTCGGCCGGTTGGAACATCAGGATCACGCGGCCCGTGGCAGGGCGGTTGCGCGAAATCAGCCGGGCGAGTGCCATCAGGATGGTCATGTGGCCGTCATGGCCGCACATATGGCCCTTGACCGGGGATGGTGGAGCGCCAGTCGGGTTGGCCCACCTCGTCAATCGGCAGGGCATCCAGTTCGGCGCGGAACAGGACGGTTTCGCCGGGGGCCGCACCGTTCCAGATGGCGGCGACGCCGTGGCCGCCAAGACCGGTCACGCACCTGATCGGGTTTGGTGCCGGCAAGGGCGGCGGTGACGCGGGCGGCGGTTTCGCTTCCTCGCCCGACACTTCGGGGAAGCGGTGCAGGTCGCGCCGCCAGTCGGTCAGTTCGGCGATATCGGCATTGGTCAGCATCTACAGCGCCTTTCGGGCGGCGAGCATCTTCATCGCCGCCTCAATCTCATGCCACGCGGTGCGGGCCATGGAGCGGAAGACGAGGATCAGGAAGCCGTCCGCCTCGCGCGATCAGGACCATCTGCATGTGGCCCAAGGGCGCGCGTGCGGCATTGGCCCGGGGCCAAAGTGCGCGCAGGTCGAGCGGGACGAGGCGCATCAGCGCATCTGCCGCCAAGGGGCCGGTCAGGCGCAGCGCGGCCCAGCCGCCGGACTGGTCGGTCGTGGCGGCGATGCCGGTCAGGTCAGGGGCGGCGCGGCCGATCAGAAAGGCCTGGTCGGGGCCGGTCCAGCACAGGCCGTTGTCGCAGGTGTTGGGGGCCGGGAAGGGCTGGCCCAAGCGCCTTGGCGACGGCCGTTTGCTGCCCGGGAAAGGCGGCGATGGAGGTGATCGGGCCGAGCGATCGACCTCGGCCAGAGTGGTGCCGGCGTGGACGGCGGAGCCTTGGCCCGACAGGGCGGATTTGGCGATGAGTTCAGGCACGCAGTTTGCCTCCTTCCGGATCGTGGAACACGGGGTCGCAGACCGTACACAGCACATCGATGTCCGCGCATGTGATCGACGAGGCGGATCTGTCTGGCCGTGCCGGGCGCGGCCATCCTTCAGGAAGGCGAGGCCAAGCCAGCCTTCCAGCGTGGGCGAATAGCAGACCGAGGTGACATAGCCCTGATCGTTCGCGCGGTGGACCGTGTCGCCGGGGGTGAACAGATGCGCCCCGGCGCCGATGGGCTGTGTCGGTGACGGGCGCAGGCCGACCAGTTGCTCGCGTTCCGGGCCGTTCAGGCCGGGGCGCGGGCTGCTGGCCTTGCCGATGCAGTCCTTTTTGCCGACCATCTTTTGCGCGCCGATGTCGAAGGCGGTGATGCGGCCGTGGATTTCGGCATGGGTGATCAAGCCCTTTTCGATGCGCAGGACGTTCAGCGCCTCCATCCCGTAGGGCCCGCCGCCCAGGGTTTCGGCGCGGGCCACCAGATCGCGGAACAGGCTTTCGCCATAGGCGGTGGGGACGGCGATCTCATAGCCCTCCTCGCCCGAGAACGAGATGCGGAACAGGCGGGCCTTGACGCCTTCGACCGTGACGTCGCCGCAGGACATGAAGGGGAAATCGGTCAAGCGGCTGATCCAGCAGCGAGTTCAGCAATTGCCGCGCCTTGGGGCCGGCGACGGCGAACTGCGCCCAGCTTCGGTGACCGAGATGAAGCGCAGGTCGTAAGTCCGGGCAATAGGCCTGATGCACGAAATCGAGATGCCGCATCACCTGGCCTGCGGCGGCGGTGGTGGTGGTCATCAGGTAGTGGTTTTCGCCCAGACGCGCCGTGGTGCCGTCATCCATCACAAGGCCGTCTTCGCGCAGCATCAGGCCGTAGCGGACGCGGCCCACCGGCAGGGTCGAGAAGGTGCCGGTATAGACGAGGTCGAGGAAGCGGGCGGCGTCGCGGCCCTGAATGTCGATCTTGCCCAGGGTGGACACATCGGCCACGCCGACCTTGGTGCGGACCATCATGCACCTCGCGGTCGCACGCCTCGCGCCAGGTGGCTTTCGCCGGGTTTGGGGAAATAGCTGGGGCGATACCACAGGCCCGCCTCGATCATCGGCGCGCCACGGTCGCGGCTGGCCTGATCCGAGGTCAGGAAGCGTTGCGGGGCAAAGCCCTCTGCCCGGCCCCCTGCCCCCAGAGCGGCAGATGGACACCGGCACATAGGGCGGGCGGAAGGTGGTGGTGCCGGTTTCGGGGATGCCGCGCCCGGTGGCATCGGCCAGCACGGCCAAGGCGCCGACGTTGGAGTTCTTGCCCTGATCGGGGGCCATGCCTTGGGTCGTGTAGCGCTTCATATGCTCGACCGAGGTGAAGCCTTCCTGCGCCGACAGCTTCACATCCTTGACCGTCACGTCATTGGCAAAGTCGAGCCAGGCGCGGCCCTTCGCCCGGCACGGCCCACAGGGGCTCGACCGGCATAGGGCGCATCCTCGGCCTGCGGCAGCGGGTTCGGCATGGGTCAAGGTTCAGCAGGCTGCAGCGCGGTGGCCTGCCCTTCGGCCAGACAGGCCGCGGTCGAGAAGGTGCCATTGGCCGACCCGGCGGCGGTCAGGCCGGGCATCATGCCGGGCTTGGGCACGAAGGCCGCGATATCCTCGCGCCAGTCCGGGCGGCCGTTCTGTGGCAGGTCAGGTGCAGCAGCGGGTTCCAGCCGCCCGACATCATCAGCAGGTCGGTCTCGAACTGCTGAGGTGCCGCCGGCATGGGTGACCGTGATGCCGGTCAGGCCGTGGCGGCCCGCGCGTGTCGGTGACCTTGGCGCCGACATAGACCGGGCAATCCTCGATCCGTCGGAGGCGATCGGGCGGCTGTCGAGGATGGCGACCACCTTGACGCCGGCGGCCATCAACTGCCGCGCCACCACGCGGGCGTCGTCATTGTTGGCAAACAGCGTCACCCGCGCACCGGGCGCCACGCCGTAGCGGTTGAGATAGGTCTGCACCGCCGAGGCCAGCATGATGCCGGGGCGGTCGTTGTTCTTGAAGGCAATGGGGCGTTCCAGCGCGCCGGTGGCCAGCACCGCCTGCCCGGCCACGATGCGCCAGAAACATTCGCGCGGCAGGTTGGGCTTGTGGGCGACATGCAGGCCGACCCGCTCCAGCGCGCCATAGGTGCCCTGGTCATAGGCGCCGACCACGGTGGTGCGCGGCATCAGGCGGACGTTGGGCAGGCGACTTCAGGGTCGGCCAGCGTGGCATTGACCCAATCCACCGCGGGTGCGCCGTCGATCTGGCCATCGTCCGGACAGCAGCCGCCCGCCCATCAGGCTGCTCTTCCTCGGCCAGGATCACGTCCGTGCCCGCCCGGCCGCCGTCAGCGCCGCCATCAGGCCCGTCGGGCCAGAGCCGATCACCAGCAGGTCGCAGAAGGCAAAGGCCTTTTCGTAATCCGCCTCGTCATGTTTGGGCAGCAGTTTGCCAAGACCCGCCGCGCGGCGGATCAGCGGGTTCATAGAGCTTTTCCCAGAAGGCACGCGGCCACATGAAGGTCTTGTAGTAGAACCCGGCGCCGAGGAAGGGTGCCGCGAGGTCGTTGACCGACAGCAGATCCCAGCGCAGGCGAGGGCCAGCGGTTCTGGCTGCGTGGCGGCCAGACCGTCGTAGATCTCCTGCACGGTGGCGCGGGTGTTGGGGGTCTGCTGGCCGCCGTCGAGCACCTCGACCAGGGCGTTCGGTTCTTCGGAGCCCGGCGGTCAGCACACCGCGCGGGCGGTGGTATTTGAAGCTGCGGCCCATCAGCGTGACGCCATTGGCCAGCAGGGCCGAGGCGAGCGTGTCGCCCGCAAAGCCGTGATAGGTCTTGCCGTCAAAGGTGAAGGCCACGGGCTTGGAGCGGTCGATCAGACCTTTGTCCGGAACCCTCATGTGGCACCGCCTTTGCGGTCGGCCACACGTTCAGTGGACAGGATTTCATGGGTGACGGTGTTGCGGGTGACGACCAGCCAGCGAGCAGCAGCCGGTTTCGTGATACCAGAGGTCTTTGGTCACCCCGGCGGGGTTGTCGCGCAGATGCAGCATGTCATCCCAAGCCTCGGCCGGGGCATCCGGGGCGGGGCGGTTCAGGTAGTCGTCGGACCCGGAATAGTAGAATTCTCGCCGGTCGCGGGGGCCACAAAGGGGGCAATTCAGGCGCATAATGTTGCCTTTGTGCAAGGTGACGCGGTGCAAGACAGGGGCGCTGCCCCTCGGCCAAGGGCCTCACCCCGGGATATTTGGGCCAATTTGTAAGCCGCACCGGCTTTCATTTTGGTATAAATATCCCCGCCGGAGGCTGCAACGCGGGTCATGGGTGAAAGGTTCAGCATCTGGCCCATCCTAATGCAGGTTGTGCTGGCTGCCGGTGCCTTCTTCGTCGAGAAGATGGCCGGTGCGAAAGCGGTCGAGGCGGAAGCGGCGGGCGACTTCGTGGCTTTCGCCGGTCGCCATCAGATGGGCCATGCACCAGCCAGAGGCCGGGGTGGCCTTGAAGCCGCCGTAGTTCCAGCCGGCGTCGACGAACAGGCCCTCGATATGGGTCTTGTCGATGATCGGGCTGCCGTCGGGCGTCATGTCCATGATGCCGCCCCACGACCGCAGCACCTTGGCGCGGCCGATCATCGGCATCAGGGTCATGCCCGCCTCCATCACATGCTCGACCATCGGCAGGTTGCCGCGCGCGGCGTAGCTGGCATACATGTCGATGTCGCCGCCGAACACCAGCCCGCCCTTGTCGGACTGGCTGATATAGAAGTGGCCCATGCCGAAGGTGATGACCGAGTCGATGACGGGCTTCAGCCCCTCGGTCACGAAGGCTTGCAGGACGTGGCTTTCGATGGGCAGGCGCATCCCGGCCATGGCGGCGACCTGACCAGAGCGGCCCGCAGCACAGCATGCCGACCTTCTTGGCGCGGATCGGGCCGCGTGTGGTTTGCACGCCGCGCACGACGCCGTTTTCGATGTCGATGCCGGTGACTTCGCAGTTCTGGATCAGGTCGACGCCGCGCATGATCGGCCCCGCGCGCATAGCCCCAGGCCACGGCGTCGTGCCGGGCGGTCCCGGCGCGGCGCTGCATCATGCCGCCGTAGATCGGGAAGCGGGTCTGTTCGTAATCGAGATAGGGGAATTCGGCGCGCAGTTGGTCCACGCTCATGATCTCGGCATCGTCGCCCTGGTTGACGATGGCATTGGCGCGGCGGATCTGCTGATCGCGTTGGCCGTCGGAATGGAACAGCACGACCTGACCGCGCTGCGAGTGCATGACGTTGTAGTTCAGCTCTGCCTCAAGACCTTCCCACAGTTTCAGGGAATGGCTGTAGAACTCGGTGTTGCCGGGGATGAAATAGTTGGCGCGGACGATGGTCGTGTTGCGGCCAACGTTGCCGCCGCCGAGATAGCCCTTTTCCAGCACGGCCACCTTGGTCAGCCCGTGGTTCTTGGCCAGATAATAGGCCGTAGCCAGCCCGTGACCGCCGCCGCCGATGATGATGGCGTCATATTCGGCCTTCGGCTCTGGCGTCGCGCCAAGCTGGCGTCCAGCCCTTGTTGCCGAACAGGCCCTGTGTGAAAACTTTCAGTGCGGAATAGCGCAAAACTTACCTCATCCATGACCAAAGCCATCGGCCCAGTTCTACAGTCATGATGAGAGGGATGACAGGGGTTTCCTACCTGTTCGCGACAGTCAGTGTCGGGGACTGGCGTTTCGGCGCCTAATCCACCAGCTGGAAATAGTCGGCTGTGAATTCGCTCATCCCGCCGCCACAATAGGACATCGACATGTTGGAGGTTCCCGAAATCTCGCCATTCGAGATGATCGACGCGCCTTCGATTCCATCGGCTTGGGCCGCGAAGGACACATCGCCCATCGCCAAGAGCTGGCTGCCGTACATTTCCAGACCGGAGGCAAACTTCATCCCACCCAGCGAGACAATCCGGCCACCACCACCATCGGCGCAGCCATCGTTGATACCCATGCGAAATCCGTTTGAACCCTTGATTGAGGTGCTGGAAGTCGAGGTCGTCAACAGGACGGCGTTCTCCAACGCAGTGCCATTGCCAAGGGTCACGGCGCAGTTTGCGATGATAACCACATTCTTGACCAGCGTCCCTGACTTGATCGTGCCACCGGACCCCGAACTGCAATTCCATTGGTAGATGCGGCCACTTTGCAGGTCACTCGCATCAATCCGACTGACCTTCAGCGAAAGCGGTACCGAATTGGTCAAGAAGTCGGGATAGTAGGCCGAGGACGGGTTTGAAATCTCATCGATGATCGTCTGAATGCGCCGCAACACCCGGATGTTCTGTGAGCCCGCCTTGAGCGCCTCTGCCAGACCAACGTTGGTGTTATAGCCGGATCTGGGAAGTTGCAGATCGTCCAGATTGGGCATGGAGACGATCGTGCCGGGTTCAAAATAGTTGTTTGAGCTTAGCTTCACATAGCTGTTCGAATGGATGCAGAACTTTCTGAGATAGGTGTTGTTGGACTGGATATCGACGACACCTTCGGCCACGAAGCCTTCCCGCAGGCACATTGGCTGATAGGTCGCATAGGTTGACCCGATCACCACATCCCAAGTGTTGATCCCCACGAGTTTCAGCAGATGCGTTGCAATGGCATTACGATTGGCGTCGGTACGGCGCAGGATGACCTGCACGGCGCTGCGCGAGCCAGATTGTGCGGTGAAATTCCCGGTGTCACGGTCCCAGGTGCCGAAAACCACATCCTGCGGATCCAGAACGTCACCGAAGGCTCCGGTCTCCATGATGCTCGCCGCACGGGTCACGGCCGCAGTCACCGCCTCGCCTTCAGTTCCCAGCTCTCTGGTCACCAAGGCATCATGGGCTGCGGAATCGGCGGCGACCTGCAGCATTGTGCGTTGCTGTTCGAGGCTGTTCACATCAATCGCATAGCTGGCCATCAGCAATCCGGTCGCAAACGCGAAGAGGCCGAACGCCGTCATGCCGCCGGCTGTATCGTGCAGATATCTGGTGAGGAGGTTCTTTGCCATGTTCACAGCTCCGACATTTGGGATGCGCCGACCGTGATGGTCAGCGTGTTGATGGCATCAAACAGCCCCGTCGACGGTCAGATCGGCGGCGGGCACCGAGACTGAGGTAGAGATGATACCCTGCGCGATTGAGACGTTGACGACCGGGTCTGGCGAGTAAACGTCGACCCTATCGGTGATATAATCCTCAGCTTGCTGCACCGTTTGAAAGCGCCCCACAGCCAGAGAACGGTTCGAATCCTGAATGATCCGCAATATCTCGGCCTGCCGCCCAAATACGATCGAGGTGTCGGTCACCATCCCGAAGAGCAAAAGGAAGATCGGCATCCACAGGACGGCTTCCAGCGATGCAGTGCCGTCCTCGGCGCGAATGAACCTGTGAAACCATTTGTTCATTTTTATCGCAGCCCCTTAGTTCCGTGCATTTCATCATTGCGAGATCATACAGAGGTCCGCGCAAGTGGTTGCGATCACAACTATCTGGGGGAACCATCAGAATTGAGGCAACCTTTTGACAATACCAAGGCGCGGCAGCTTGAGGCCGTCAGTTCGGGGCGCGCTCGGTCAAACCAAATGGCCCGACGAGGCGCGTCGCCTGCAGGTGTAACTTCAGAGGTGCTGGGCGCGCGCTGCACAACGCAAGGCCCGGCCGCCAAGACGACCGGGGCTTTTGGTTGACTGCAAGCCAGGGTAAGTTTCGGCTGACCGGACGTGCAGGTTCCGGTCAGCCGATGGTGGCATTCAAGCCTGTTGTGGCAGGTGCCTACAGACCCTTGGACCGATAGGATTGTGCGATCCGGCCGATGGACACGATATAGGCCGCCACGCGCAGATCCTCGACATCCTGACCGCCCATGCCAGACCTCGCGCATCGCCTGATAGGCAGAGCGCATGGTGTCATCGAGGCCAGAGCGGACCAGTTCCAACTCCCCTGCCCCGCGCAGGTATTTGGTCTTGAAATCGGGCGACAGCGTCCAGCCGAGGTTCTTGTCGGCAGACAGGCGCTCCAACTCATGCACCAGCAGTTCGTGGCGCGACTCCTCTTGGCGGCGCTGCATCCGGCCAAAGCGGATGTGGGACAGGTTCTTGACCCATTCGAAATAGCTGACCGTCACACCGCCCGCATTGGCATACATGTCGGGGATGATGACCGCCCCCTTGCGGCGCAGGATTTCGTCGGCGCCAAAGGTGATCGGGACCATTCGCCGCCTCGATGATCAGAGTGGCCTGAATGCGTTCGGCATTGCCCTTGTGGATGACGCCCTCCAGCGCGGCGGGGATCAGGATGTCGCAGGGCAGTTCCAGACCAGCCGCCCCATCGGCGCTGAACGTCGCGCGGGGGTAGTTTTCCAGAAGCCCGCCGCTCTTGTTCATCCATTGCCGCAGGTCTTCGATGTCGAGACCGCGTTCGTCGGTGACAACGCCGTCGCGTTCGATCACGGCGATGATCTTGGCGCCATCATCTTCGGACAGGAATTTGGCCGCGTGATAGCCCACATTGCCGAGGCCCTGCACGATGATGCGCTTGCCGTCCAGATCGCCGGTCAAACCCGCCATGGTGGTGTCTTCGCGGTGGCGGAAGAATTCGCGCAGGGCGAATTGCACGCCACGGCCCGTCGCCTCTGTCCGGCCCTGAATACCGCCCGAGGCGATGGGTTTGCCGGTGACGCAGGCGTTGCCGTTGATGTCGGTGGTGTTCATGCGCTTGTACTGGTCGGCGATCCAGGCCATCTCACGCTCCCCCGTGCCCATGTCGGGGGCGGGGACGTTCTGGGCTGGGGTTGATCAGGTCGCGCTTGATCAGTTCATAGGCAAAGCGGCGGGTGATCTGTTCCAGCTCATGCTCATCCCAGGCGCGGGGGTCGATGCACAGCCCGCCCTTGGACCCGCCGAACGGCGTTTCGACCAGCGCGCATTTATAGGTCATCAGGGCGGCCAGCGCCTCGACCTCATCCTGATTGACCGACAGGGCATAGCGCATGCCGCCCTTGACCGGCTCCATATGTTCGGAATGGACGGAACGGTAGCCGGTGAATGTCTTGATTTCGCCACGAAGTCGCACGCCGAAACGGACGGTGTAGGTCGAGTTGCAGACCCGGATTTTCTCCTACCAGCCCGGGGCCCAGATCCATCAGGCCGACGGCCCGCTTGAACATCAAATCGACCGAGTCCCGAAAGCTCGGCTCTCCTGCCACAATCATGCCTTATCTCCTCCCAGAGGGACAACTTCGGCTGCTGCCCGCGCCCTATCTATAGGACTTTGGTTAATTTTACGCCTGTCAATTCGACCACTTTCGCACGGGATTTGATGAAAAGTGATTCGATGCTGCTCAATTTTGACGATGATAAGGCGGCGATTCTCAACTTCGCCAGATTTCATTGTCTGCCAGCTCGCGCACAATGATTGCGGGGCCTCGCGCACTGTTTCGCTGGCACCGGGTAACACCCCAACTTTGCCCTGACTGCCTTATTTTCGCCACAACTTCTGGGCTTATCGAAGGCGGTGGGGCGACATATTGCGGGCAAATAAGACGTTGCCCGTCTGGTTTGGGAAGCACTGCCATGCTTAACGTCACGTCATATTATATCCGCCGTTTTCGCCGCGATGAGGATGGCGCGCTGATCATTTTCGCGCTGTTGCTATTTGTACTGATGACCATGATGGGCGGCTTTGTCGTCGATCTGATGCGCTATGAGACCACGCGCACCAACTTGTGGAACACGCTCGACCGTTCCACCCTTGCCGCAGCCTCGCTGACCCAGAAGCTCGACCGCGCTTCGGTTGTGCGCGACTATATGGCCAAGGCGGGCATCTCAGACCAATTGGAAAGCGTGACGGTCACCGAGGGGCAGAACTCGGCAGTCGTCAATGCGATTGGCCGCGCTGACACCCATCCGCTGTTCCTGCACATGCTGGGCATCGAGAAGTTTGACGCGCTGGGCCGCAGCCAGGCTGAACAGGCGATCACCAATGTGGAAATCGTGTCTGGTGCTGGACGTGTCGGGGTCGATGGGGCGCAACAGCAAGATCGACAACCTGAAGATCGCCGCCTCTGAATTCGTCGACACGATGTTGGCGAACGACCCCAACCACCGCATCTCGATTGCGATCGTGCCCTATAATGCGCAGGTCAACATCGGGCCGGACATGGTCACCGCGTTCAACATCACCGGGCCGAATGGCGTGACCGATGTGAACTGCACCGAGCCGGCGCGTTCGACCTTCAACACGCTGGCCCTGTCGCGGACCGATCCGCTGCCGATGATGGCCTATGCCGACATCGCCCATGGCACCAACCAGACCAACAGCGCCGTGTCGCCCCTGTCTACCTATGCCGTCCCGAACTACAGCAACGTCTATTGCAAGCCGAGCACGGTCAACGTCGTCCGTCTGCCCAGCAACAACGCCACGCTGCTGAAGCAGCAAATCAACGGGCTGCGGGCTGAGGGCAACACCTCGATCACGCTGGGCATGAAATGGGGCGCCACGATGCTCGACCCGTCGATGCGGTCGGCCTATGCGGGCTTTATCGGACAGGGCAAGATGCCCGCCTCCGCCCTGAACCGCCCCTTTGCCTATGATGACAAAGAGAACATGAAGTTCGTGATCCTGATGACGGATGGCGAGCATGTGCAGCACCCGCGCATCGTGGACACCTACAAGGCCGGTCCGTCGCCGATCTACAAAGCGCAGCCGATGGCAACTATTCCGTGCAGTTCACCGCTGGCCGCCCGGCCGTCGCCGGATCCAACCAGTTCTTCGTTCCGCATCTGGGCACCTGGCAGGCGACCCCGTGGAGCGGTGGCGTCCAACAGAGCTGGACGCAGATCTGGGCAAATCTGAAGACCAGCTATGTCGCCTGGCAGTTCTATGCCCGCGCCCTTGGCACCGACAACGCCAGCCGGAGCGCCGTCTACTCCAACACCTTCAACGCGATGGTGCAGAACTATGCCTCGCCGAGCGACATGGATGCCTCTTTGAACCAAACCTGCACATTGGCCAAGGATCAGGGCGTCATCGTCTACGGCATCGCGTTTGAGGCCCCGACCATCGGTCAGACCGCGATTCGCAACTGCAGCACCGATCCTACGGGCGGCTCGCATTACTTCGCGGCCAACGGCCTGCAAATCCAGACTGCCTTCCGCGCCATCGCCAGCAACATGACGATGCTGAAGCTGACCCAGTGACCATCTGACGGCACGGTCGTCGGCACGGTGAAAATCGTGCCGACTTTGTGGCAAATACCCTGAAAACAACGGTGTTAACCCAAATGCGCCCACAAATTCAACATAATTTCGCCCCAGCCGTTACTGTATCCCAGTTTGGCAAGAATCTGTGGTGCCGCCCTCCATTTGGGAGGGTGAGCTATCGATCAAGGGGCACTGGACATGCGGTACGGGACAATTACGTTCATTCGGAAAACCACGGATTTCAGCAAGCGGCTGTCCTCTGGGCGGAAACGATTCCTGATAGACGACACTGGGGCTCTGGTGATCTTTGCCCTCATGCTTGCGGTCCTGATGCTTATGATGGGCGGTATCGCGGTGGACGTCATGCGGTATGAATCGCGACGCACCTCGTCTGCAGAACACGCTGGACCGTTCGACCCTGGCAGCGGCCGCGCTGGACCAGACGCTGGACCCGCGCTCTGTGGTGGACGACTACTTCCTGAAGGCCGGACTGTCCGACTTTCTGACCTCGGTCACCGTGACGCAGGGTCTGAACTTCCGCGAAGTGAAGGCGACCGCCCTGGCCGATACCGAACCCCTGTTCCTGCATATGATGGGGATCGACAAATTTGAGGCGCCCGGCCAATCGACGGCCGAACAGCGGGTGAACAATGTCGAGGTCATGCTGGTGCTGGACGTGTCCGGCTCGATGAACAGCAACAGCAAGCTGACCAACCTTAAGACGGCGGCAAAGCAGTTTGTGGCGACCGTGCTGGGCAATGACGCGGAACACAAGATCTCGATCGGCACTGGTGCCGTTCAACGGCCAGGTGAACCTTGGCGCGACGCTGGTGTCGCAGTTCAACGCGCTCTATCCCTCGGGTGCGACGGACGTGAACTGCATTGACCTGCCCAACTCGGCCTACAACTCTACCACCTTGTCGCAATATGCCTTTGCAACCACGCTTTACCCGATCAGCATGCCGCTGACCGCGGATGCCGACACCTATTCTTCGTACAGCGGCGGGTCTACGCCGAATGCTGCGAACAAGTGGTGCCCGCCGCAGCCCGGCAACATCGTCCGGTTGCCCAATCAAAGCATCTCGACATTGCAAGGCTATATCAACGGCCTGACCGCGGTTGGCGCCACCTCGATCAACGCTGGCATGAAATGGGGCTTGGGTCTGTTGGACCCGGAATCGCGCCCGATCTACACCAGCCTGATCTCAGCCGGTGCCATCGACAGCAACCTTGCCGGGCGGCCCTTTGACTATGACGACAAAGAGGCCATGAAGGTGATCGTGCTGATGACCGACGGCGAGCATTTCGACGAAGAGCGGGTGAACATCCCCTACAAATCCGGCCCCTCGCCGATCTGGAAGGGCAACGACGGCAACTACTCGATCTACAACGCCTCGTTTTCCGGCTCGAACAAATACTATGTGCCGCACAAGGGCACCTATCAGTCGACTGCCTGGAAAAACTCCACCAACTCCGGCTCGGCAGCGGTTCAGCAAACCTGGCCGCAGGTGTGGAACGCCATGAAGCTGTCCTATGTCGCCTACTACTACTATGCGACCCCGCTGGGCGGCAGTTCCAGTTCCACCAAGAACACCATCTACAACAACATGATGGATGAATTCAAATCCCTGTCGCAAACATCCGACATGGACAGTCAGTTGCAGTCGGTCTGCACCCTGGCCAAGGCCCAGAACGTGATCGTCTACGGCATCGCGTTCGAGGCCCCGACCAACGGCCAGACCCAGATCCGCAACTGTTCGACCGATGGCGAAAACGGCTCGCATTACTTCAACGCGTCGGGCCTGGAAATCTCAACCGCCTTCAGCGCCATTGCCAACAACATCAGTCAGTTGAGGTTGACCCAATGACCCATCTACTCGCCAGAATTGTCGCGCGGCTCAAGGCAGGAATTGCCGAGGCCGTGCGGCGCGAGGACGGCACCGCGACGATGGAATTCGTGCTGGTCATCCCGATGATCATGATGATTTTCATGGCCTCCTTCGAAAGCGGGCTGCTGATGACGCGGTCGATCATGCTGGAACAGTCGGTTGACATGACCATGCGCGAATTGCGGCTGGGCCATTACACGCAGGTCACCAACCACCTGCTGAAGAAGGAAATCTGCTCGCGGACCGTGATCTTCCCCGATTGCGTCGCCAGCATGAAGATCGAGATGGACCGTGTCAGCACGACAACCTGGGACATGCCGGTCACGCCCGCCGCATTGCATCAACCGCGGCCGAGGCCGCCGAACCCGTCACCTCCATGAGCAGATCGGCGACAATGACCTGATGATGGTGCGGGTCTGCATCGTGCTGGAAGCCATGTTCCCGTCGACCGGCATCGCCTTGAACCTGCCGCTGGACTCTGATGGCGGCTACGGCCTGGTCGCGCGCACCGCCTTTGTGGCCGAACCGACTTGAGGATATGATCATGAAAAACCTCCTCACCCTTGCTGCGCCTGCCTGCCCTGCGTCGCTTTCGGGCGCGAAGAAGGCGGCTCTGTCGTGGCCGAAGCGGTCATCGTGCTGCCGCTGTTCCTGTGGGCCTATATCGCGCTGTTCGTCTATTGGGATGCGTTCCGGTCGATGAACACCGTGCAAAAGGCGGCCTACACGATCTCGGACATGATCTCGCGCGAAAAGACCGGCAAGACCACGGCCTATGTCAACGGCATGTCCAAGGTGCTGGAATATCTGATCGACGAAGATCAGGACGCCCGCCTGCGCGTGACCTCAGGTGACCTGGAGCGCCTGCCAACAACCGGTTCGAGGTGCACTGGTCACGGTCGCCAAGACAACACGATGACGCCGCTTTGACCACGGCCACGCTGCAGAACTACGCCTATCAAATCCCGACGATGGCGGCGGGCGACTATGTGATCATCGTCGAGGTTCAGGTTGATTATGTGCCCGGCCTTCGACATCGGTATGCCGGATCAGACCTTCAATC
The DNA here is from genome assembly GCA_963781185.1 of uncultured Alphaproteobacteria bacterium. Classification (GTDB taxonomy): domain Bacteria; phylum Pseudomonadota; class Alphaproteobacteria; order Rhodobacterales; family Rhodobacteraceae; genus Stagnihabitans. The sequence goes on along the minus strand of CAWAEL010000010.1, from coordinate 33,774 downwards.
AGTTCATCGTGACCCGGCCGCGCTTTATCCCCTGCATCCCGATGGATGACGCGAACGCCGGCTGCCCGGTGTCCTGACCTTCTGATCGACGATCCCTGATCAGATGCGCTGATCGGCAATGCCGTTCAGCGCATCGTGCATTTGCGCACCCTGCCAGGTCTGGTTTGCAGAAGGTCGGGCACTGGTCAGAGCTGGCCCATCGCGCCTAAATCTGCTGCATCCAGTCAGGAGATGCCCCATGTCGATCCGCCCCGTCGCCCAGACCAACCTCGCCATGCCCGCCATGGAGGGGGCTGGCGTCCATCTGCACCGCGCCTTCGGCTTTGGCGATCCCGAGCGGATGGACCCGTTCCTGCTGTTCGACGATTTCCGCGGCGACCGGCCCGCCGACTATCTGCGCGGCTTTCCCTGGCATCCCCATCGCGGGATCGAGACGATCACCTATGTTCTGGCCGGATCGGTCGATCATGGCGACAGTCTGGGCAACCGCGGCACGCTGAAGGGCGGCGATGTGCAGTGGATGACCGCGGGGTCGGGCATCCTGCATCAGGAAATGCCCAAGGGCAACGCCAAGGGCCAGATGCACGGCTTTCAGCTGTGGGCCAACCTGCCCGGCCATCTGAAGATGACCGCGCCGCGCTATCAGGACGTGAAATCGCAGCGATATCCCCGAGATCATGGACGACGACGGCACCACCGTACGGTCGATCGTCGGCAGTCTTCTGGGGCAAGACCGGCCCGGTGGACGGCATCGCCGCCGACCCGCAATACCTCGACATCTATGTGCCGCCGGGCAAGCGCAAGGTCGTTCAAGGTCGACACCTATCGCCACGCCTTTGCCTATGTCTTTGACGGCAGCGGCAATTTCCGCGATGCCAGCCGCCCGCGCGGCGTGCTGCTGGAAAAAGAGGTGCGCGGCGAAGAGGTCAACATCCGCGACATGTCGGGCAACCGCACCCTGATCGAGTTTGGCACCGGCGATGAGGTGACGGTGCAGGCCGGCGACGACGGCGTGCGCTTTCTGCTGATCTCCGGCGCGCCGTTGCAGGAACCGGTGGCCTGGCACGGCCCCATCGTGATGAACACGCAGGCCGAGATTGCAACAGGCCATGGCCGACCTGCGCAACGGCACCTTCATCAAGCCCGCGCATTGACGCCGCTGGTTGTCGCAGCGGCTATCGGCGTCGCAGGCTTCCTGCGCCCGTGCCGTTCGGTTATCAGGGGCCATGACGTATCCGCGTGATCCTCCTTTGTGTTTGCCTTGCCGGTTGCAGCGCCTCGCCGACGGTCGATTGGCCTGCGGGTCCGGCTGGGCCGGCCCCCGCCCTGTTGCCCAAGGACGAATTGCTGGCCAAGGCACCGGGCACCGCCGACGCACAGGGGTGCTGCACTGGCGGCAGAGGCGGCGGCGTTGAAAGCGCGAGCAGCGGCGATTTCAGCGCCTCGGCCCTGATTGCACGCGCGGCCTGAAACGGCTAACACGCGGCAACACGCACTGAGAGGATGCACCCATGCCCAACACCGCCAAGCCTGACCTTCGCATCGGCCTCGCCGGCCTTGGCACCGTGGGCATCGGCGTCGTCAAGATCATCCAGCGCCACGCCGACCTGATCGCCGCCCGCGCCGGTCGCCGCGTGGTGATCACCGCCGTCTCTGCCCGCGACCGCAGCAAGAACCGCGACGCCGACCTGTCGGGCTATGCCTGGGAAACCGACCCGGTCGCCCTCGCCCGGCGCGACGATGTCGATGTGTTTGTCGAGGTGATGGGCGGCCATGAAGGCCCGGCACGTCTGGCGACCGAGGCCGCGATTGCCGCGGGCAAGGATGTGGTGACCGCCAACAAGGCGCTGCTGGCGCATCACGGCCACGGCCTGGCCCTGGCGGCCGAGGCTGCGGGCCGTGTGATCCGGTTCGAGGCCGCCGTCGCAGGTGGCATTCCGGTGATCAAGGCGCTGACCGAGGGGCTGGCCGGCAACCAGATGCGCCGCGTGATGGGCGTGATGAACGGCACCTGCAACTACATCCTGACCCGGATGCAAACGGCGGGCCTGCCCTATGAGACGGTGTTCGAAGAGGCCCGCCAGCTGGGCTATCTGGAGGCCGACCCCAACCTCGACGTCGGCGGCATCGACGCGGGCCACAAGCTGTCGCCTGCTGGCCGCCATCGCCTTTGGCACCCAGGTCAGCTTTGACGCGGTGGAGCTGGAGGGCATCGGCGCCATCTCCATCGACGACATCAATCTGGCCGCCGACATGGGCTACCGGATCAAACTGCTGGGCGTGGCCCAGATGACCGGGCGCGGGCTGGAACAGCGGATGACCCCCTGCCTTGTCCCCGCCGACAGCCCGCTGGGCCAATTGCAGGGCGGCACCAACATGGTGGTGCTGGAGGGCGATTCCGTCGGCCAGATCGTGCTGCGCGGCGCCTGGTGCAGGCGAAGGCCCGACGGCCAGCGCCGTGATGGGCGATGTGATCGACCTTGCCCGCGGCCTGCGCCTGCCGACCTTTGGCCAGCCCGCCAGCCAGCTTGCCACGCCCATCGCCGCCAAGAGCAGCCGCCCCCGCGTCCTATTACCTGCGCATGACGCTGCTCGACAAACCCGGCGCGCTGGCCAAGATCGCCACCTGTCTGGGTGAGGCGGGCGTCTCCATCGACCAGATGCGCCAATACGGCCATGAGGGCGTCAACGCCCCGGTGCTGATCGTGACGCACAAGGCGACCCGCGACGACATCGACCACGCCGTCGAACGCTTTGCCGCCACCGGCGTTCTGGTTGGCGCCCCAGTCGCGCTGCGGATCGAAGAGGTCTGACACGTCGGCCCAAGCCCGTTCCGCCGCAAACATGCTGAGTGTTGACAACGCCTGCCTTCCCCTTGACCATCAGCAGAGGAGGTCGTGATGGCGTGGCTTAAACCCTTGGTTCTATCGCTCTGCCTGGCGGCGCCTGCCGTGGCCGGGCCTTTGGCGGGTGCCGATGATCCGGCGTTTCGCGCAGCTTTTCAGCGCGTCCTGCAGGCCAATGACAGCGGCGCAGTCGACGTCCTGCGCGACCTTGCCAAAGCGGGCAACACGGCTGCCTTGGTCGCCCTGCCGGTGACGCAAGCGTGGTGGCCAGACAACGGGCCGATGTCAGAGCGCCGGGCCCGCCGCAAGATCAATGGTCTCTGGATCAGCATTCTCGCCCAAGCCGCTTACACAACGGCTGAGTTGTGGCAGGATGGCGCGATCTCTGCGACCATGCCAGAGCAGCTGACCCGGGCGCTGTGGCTGTACGCGTTGGATGAGGATCGTAAGGGCGATATGCTGCTGGGGTCGTGGTTCAACCACATGCCCGACACCGCCCCCCTGCCCGAAGGCTTTGCCGATCTGCCCGCCGCCCCGTCGCTGAAGGCGATGATCTTGTTGCAGCATCTGACGCGCGGTGATCGCAAGGTGCTGCCGGTGTTGCAGGGCTGGCTGGATCAGGACCGGATCGAAGGCTGGATGGTGTTGGCCGAATTGTCGGATCACTATTCCGGCGGGGCGGGTCAGCCGATGGTGACCAGCCTCAAGGTCGGAGAGAATATCCGTGAGCGGCTGCCGGATGGCAGGCGGGCCATCGACCTGATGTGGCGCGAAATTCCCCCTGCCCCCCTGCCCGACCCCATCGTGGCAATGGCGCTGCGTGATCTGCTGCCGCGCCCGCAATTTGCCCCCGTCCGCGCCTATTGCGCGGCTGCCTGCCCCGACACCACACCCGCCTGTGAGGCAGCTTTCGTCAGCCTGCTGGGTCAGCCGCATGACTCGACCACCCAACTGGCCCCGCTGACAGACGTGATCGGCGAGGCCAGCTTTTTCGCCACCCCGCGTGGCGAGCAGGTTCTGTTGGCCGCCGCGGTCAGGCATCGGCTGGGCCTTGACCTGTCGCCCAATATCATCGGCCATTTGCCGGAAAACCCGGCGTTTGCGGCGGCTTCGCAGATCGACTCTTGCTTTGCAGCCGGTGTTCAACGCGCGGTTGCGCCCTTCCCGGTCGTGAAGTAATTCCGTTAGCGCAACCAGCCTTGTCGCCGCTTGATAGCGCGGTCTAAGGGTGGAGAAACCCGCCATCAAAGGACGCATCATGGCCGATAAGTCAGAATTTCAGGACCGCCTGCTTTCACTGGGCCTCGCCCGCGTGTCAGAAGCCGCAGCCCTCGCCTCGGCCAATCTGATCGGGCGCGGCGATGAAAAGGCCGCCGATCAGGCCGCCGTCAACGCCATGCGCGACCAGTTGAACATGCTCGACATCGCCGGCGTCGTGGTGATCGGCGAGGGCGAGCGGGACGAGGCGCCGATGCTGTTCATCGGCGAAGAGGTCGGCACCGGCAAGGGCCCGGCGGTGGACATCGCGCTTGACCCGCTGGAAGGCACGACGCTGACCGCCAAGGACATGCCCAACGCCCTGACCGTGATCGCCATGGCCCCGCGCGGCACGCTGCTGCATGCGCCCGACGTCTATATGGAAAAGCTGGCCATCGGCCCCGGCTTCCGGCGCGGCGTGGTGACGCTGGACATGTCACCGTCCGAGCGGGTCTCGGCACTGGCAGCGGCCAAGGGCTGTTCGACCACGCGAAATCACCGTCTGCGTGCTGGAACGGCCCCGGCATGAGACAGATGATCGAGGAAATCCGCTCCACCGGGGCGGCGATCCGGCTGATCACCGATGGCGATGTGGCGGGCGTCATGCATTGCGCCGAACCGTCCATCACCGGCATCGACATGTATATGGGCTCTGGCGGCGCACCCGAGGGCGTGCTGGCGGCGGCGGCGTTGAAATGCATGGGCGGGCAGATGTTTGGCAAGCTGCTGTTCCGCAACGACGACGAACGCGCCCGCGCCCGCAAGGCCGGCATCACCAATTTCGACCGGGTCTATACGCGGGACGATCTGGTGACGGCGGACGTGATCTTTGCCGCGACCGGGGTGACCGATGGCTCGCTGGTGGCGGGGATCAAGCGCGATGCGCGGCTATATCACCGCCGAAACGATGCTGATGCGGTCGAAAACCGGGTCAGTGCGGCGGATGCTGTACCGCAACCGGACGCATTGAGCGATGGGCGATCGGGCCAGTTGCCATTTTCGGGACTCCGAAAATGCAACCCATGGCCCATCCTACCTATGGCGGATGTGGCCTGCCTTGCATGACGGGATAAGGTCAGGCATTGATCGCTGCATGACCCAACGCGCCTTTCTGAATGTCGAAACCTCGCTGACCGGCCGCCGCTGGGTCGGCCCCTCGGTCGAGGCGGACCGTCTGGCCGAGGCGATGATGCAGGCGACCCGGCTGCCCTTGGCGCTGTGCCACACCCTGGTCACCCGCAACGTGGCCCCGACGGACGCGTCGCTGTACCTCGCCCCCGCCCTGCGCGACCTGATGCCCGACCCCCTGCGCCTGCGCGACATGGGGCCAGCCGCCGCGCGGGTTCTGGCGGCGGTCGCAGCGCGGCAGCGGATCGCGATCTTTGCCGATTATGATGTGGATGGCGGGGCCTCGGCGGCGCTGCTGATCACCTGGCTGCGCCCCTTCGGCGTGACCCCCACCCTCTACATCCCCGACCGGATCGACGAAGGCTACGGCCCGAACGTCCCCGCCATGGCGGCCCTTGGCGCGGCCCATGACCTGATCATCTGCGTCGATTGCGGCACGCTCAGCTTTGACCCGATCGCGGCGGCGGGCTGCGATGTCGTGGTGCTGGACCACCATCTTGGCGGCGAGACGCTGCCCCCCGCCCTCGCCGTGGTGAACCCCAACCGGCAGGACGAAGATGGCGCGCTGGGCCATCTGTGCGCCGCCGCCGTGGTGTTTCTGATGCTGGTCGAGGCGAACCGTCAGTTGCGCGGCACCGGGCAGACCGGGCCCGACCTGATGGCGATGCTGGATCTTGTCGCCCTGGCCACCGTCGCCGATGTCGCCCCGCTGATCGGCGTCAACCGCGCCTTTGTGCGGCAGGGGCTGAAGGTGATGGCGCGGCGCGAACGTCCCGGTCTGCGCGCCCTTGCCGACATCGCCAAGCTGGACCACGCCCCCACCGCCTATGCCCTGGGCTTCGTCCTTGGCCCCCGCATCAACGCCGGGGGCCGCATCGGGCAGGCCGATCTTGGCGCGCGCCTTCTGTCCACCGACAACCCGCTCGAGGCGACGGCCGCTTGCCGAAAAGCCTGAACCACCTGAACACCGAACGGCGCGAGATCGAGGCCGCCGTCCGCGCCGAGGCGCTCGCCCAGGTCGACGCGCGCGGCGAGGGTGGCGCCCTGGCCTGGGCCGCCGGTGACGGCTGGCACCCCGGCGTCGTCGGCATCGTCGCGGCCCGGATGAAAGAGGCGACTGACCGCCCCTCTGTCGTGATCGGCTTTGACGGCACCGTCGGCAAAGGCTCGGGCCGGTCGGTCGAGGGGGTCGATCTGGGCGCTGCCATCCATCTGCTGGCGGCCGAGGGGCTGATCGAAAAGGGCGGCGGCCACCGCATGGCCGCTGGCCTCAGCCTGTCGCGCGACCAGTTGGAACCCGCGATGCAGCGGCTCGACGCCCTGCTCGCCCGTCAGAGCGGTCAGCGGCCTGCCGTGCGTGACCTGCGGCTCGACGCCCTCCTGATGCCCACCGCCGTCACCCCGGCCCTGATCGAAGAGATTGACGCCGCCGGCCCCTTCGGTGCCGCCTCTCCCGCGCCGCGCTTTGCCTTTGCCGCCCAGCACGTCACCGCCCGCCCGATGGGTCAGGGCCATCTGCGCCTGCATTTCGGCGACATCGGGCGCCAAGCTGGAGGCCGTCCTGTTCAACGCCTTTGACACCCCACTGGGCGCCGCCTTCGAATCTATGGGCCACCGCCGGTTCCATCTTGCGGGCCGGTTAGAGCTGAACACATGGGGCGGAAAGTCCCGCGTCCAGTTGCGGCTAGAGGATGCGGCTGTCGCAGACGACCTCTAGCCCGTTGTTCTACAGCCCTTATTTCAATTTACCCGCGACGAAATGCAGAACTTTTCAAACAATCGCAACTTTCCCCTTGCGGACCGGTGGCACCTTGATTAGACACCGCCGCACTGACCTACGGCCCGTTCGTCTATCGGTTAGGACACCAGGTTTTCAACCTGGGAAGAGGGGTTCAACTCCCCTACGGGCTGCCACTTTCCCACGAAACCGTCAAATACATGACGCGGGCCACACTAGGCCCGCCGACGGTCTTCGTCTTTTGGCAGATAGATCTGCGCCTGCCCCCGCCCCGCGTGTTTAGAGGCATAGAGCGCCACATCCGCATCGGCATGCATCTTTTCTGGCGTAGGCAGGTCGTACTGCGTGGAAATCGAAATCCCGATCGAGGCAGAGATTCGGCAGAACTCCCCCGCGAACTCAATCGGCTGCGACAATTGCTCTATCAGCCGGGCCGAAGTGGACTTCAGCCGCAACGCATCGATCACACCCGGCAGGACCACGACAAATTCATCGCCGCCGATCCGGGCCACGGTATCCTCTTGCCGGGTTTCCGTTTCCAGAATCCGCGCGACGGTCCGCAGCACATGGTCGCCCGCTGCATGGCCCAGCGTGTCATTCACCGCTTTGAAAAAATCGAGGTCGATATGCATGATCGCGAAGGGCGCTTGGGACCGCATGATCCCCCCGAGGGCCAGCGACAGCGCGCGGCGGTTGCCAAGGCCGGTCAGCGTGTCTGTCAGGGCCTGTGCCTCTGCGGTGACCTTGTCATCCTCCATCCGGGCGGCAAGGCTGGCCAGCGCCGCCATCGCCGTCGCCTTGGATTCCACCAGATACATCATCTCTACCGCCAGATCGGTCGGGGCGAAGTCGCCCTCCGTCAGGGCGTATTGGCTGGCCGCCTCGACCACATTGATGCCAAAGGACAGGTTCAACAGAATCCCGGCATTGTCTGCCAGTGCCACCGCGATCCCCCGGAAGGTGATTGGCCGCGTCACATTGCGCAGACACAGCCGCAGCTTTTCGCCCTCATGCCCCAAGAGGTCGGCGGTCGTCGCAATGCCAGCCGGACGCCGCACCTCAAAGATATCAAACAGCGAATAGCCTAATCCCTTGCCAGCCAGCAGCTTGCCAATGGTCGGCCCGTGACCCGTTATCACCCCCTCTGCCGACAGCAGGATATACATCGGCATCAGCGCGCTGAACGCAGGTCCGGGCAATGTCACGGTCGAGGTCAGTTCCCCGCGATGCGCCACCTACGCCACCGCCATGCCAAGGTTGAAGGGCCGGGCTGCATTGAAGGTCTGATCCGCGATCTGGATCGAAATCTCCTCTACCCCGTTGATTTCGCCGTGATGCTCCAGCAGCACGAGGGCGCCATAATCATCCGCCATCGCCCGCAGCAGGCCGACAACCACATGGCCCGCCCCCTGCAGGGGTGCCGCACAATGCAGCGAGAACAGGCCATGACCATGATCGCGCAGGTCGAGATCCGGCATCTCAAGATTGGGCAAGACGAGCCGCCCGCGTTCTGGCAACTCTTCCAGCGAATTCAGAAAATCGACGAAGTTGACCCCGCTGAACCGCAACAGACGGCGCAGGACGGTCTGGCTTTCCCGGCTGACCAGATAATTGCCCAGATCTTCCAACAAGGTGTCGCGCGGTCGACCGAGCACCGCAACGGCGGCATTCAGCACCTGATTGGTCAAGCCATCCTCATAGGTCAGCATCGACTCAAAATTGTTCAACGGCAGGCCGGCCTCTCGGACAACCGCATCCCACGACCCCTGACCATAGGTGTCTTGCAGGAAGCATTGAAGTGAGCGGTTTATCAAACCGTGCATGACCATTTCCTTCTGTTCGACCAAAACGCTAGCCGAGCGAGGTTAAGGTTTGGCAAATGCGCCCAACCTCCCGGCAACGGGCCGCAGAATTCCGCCGAGGACAGACAGACTATGCCAAGGGTGCGGGTCATAGATTAACAATTGGTTAATTTACTAAGATCAACCAATTGAAATCAAACGGTTTTCGAAAGTGTCCAGATCTGGACACCCTCAGAAGTCGGTCGGCGCGCCACCTTCTTGCTTGCGACGGGCCACGAATTGCCGCAGCTCTTCCTGGTGGTCGCCATTCATCTCCGGCGGCTCGAATTCATTCGAGGATCTGCTTGTAGACCCCATGCGCCCGCTCTGCCGTCCACTGCGCGCCATCCAGCTGCCACGCCTCATAGTTCCGCCAGTCGCTGACGATGGGGGCGTAGAAGGCGGTCTGATAGCGGTCCTGGGTGTGCTGGCAGCCAAAGTAGTGCCCACCCGCGCCAACCTCTTTGATCGCATCAAAGGCGAGGTCATCCTCGGTGGTGGCAAAGGTCGCCTCTTCGAAGTAGCGCTGGATCATCTGCAGGACTTCGCAGTCCATGATGAACTTCTCAGGGCTGGCGATCAGCCCGCCCTCCAGCCAGCCCGCCGCGTGATAGACCATATTGGTCCGGCTCTGCACGGCAGCCCACAGAGAGTTCGACGTCTCCCACATCGCCTGCCCGTCCGGCACGTTGGCCGCACAAACCCCCGACGACCGCAGCGGCAGCTTGTAATGGCGCACCAACTGCCCGGTCATCTGGGTGGCGCGCATGTATTCCGGCGTGCCAAAGGCGGGCGCGCCGGATTTCATGTCGACGTTCGAGGTGAAGGTGCCGATGGCCACCGGACAGCCGGGGTTGATGTATTGCAGCAAGGCCACCGCCGCCAAAGCCTCGGCCAAGCGACAGCGCCACAGCACCGGACATGGTGACCGGCGCCATCGCCCCGGCCAGCGTGAACGGCGTCACCACCACGGGCTGCCCGCGCCGGGCCAGACGCATCGCGCCGTCCAGCATCGGATAGTCATGCTTCAACGGGCTGACCGAGTTGATGTTGGTATACATCCGCGGCTTGGCCTGAAACTCATCCTCGGACAGACCGCCGGCGATGCGGGCCATCTCCATCACATCCTCGACCCGTTCGGCCCCCAGCGAATAGGCGTGGACGACCTTGTCCGTCAGCGTCAGCTTTTCATACAGGCAATCGAGATGGCGGACGGAGGGGTGGATGTCGATCGGTTCGACCGGATAGCCGCCCGCGATATGGATGCAGTTGAAATACTGCGTCAGACTGCATGAAGTCCTTGAACGTCTGCAAAGTCGCCCGACCGTTTGCCGCGCTCCAGATCCCAGGAGTTCGGCGGTGAGGACACGTTCACGAACAGCATGTGCTTGCCGCCCATGATCACCTCGCGCTCGACGTTGCGCGGGGTGATGGTGAAGGTCTCGGGCGCGTGGCTCAGCATTTCCATCACGAAATCTTCGTCCATGCGGACGTTGGTGCCGTTGACCTTGCAGCCGGCCTCTTTCAGGATCTTCACCGCATCGGGGTTCAGAAACTCGATCCCGATGTCGCGCAGGATCCGCATGGCCGCACGGTGGATCGCCTGAACGCCGTCGGCATCCAGCGGCTCGATCGGGCGGTCGGGGTTGACGGGAATGCGCCACGGCATCTGGTCAATAACCGAAGAGCCAGCGCGTTCCTTGTTGCCCGCCCGGCCACCGGCGCGGCGACGCTTGGTTGTCTCATCGCTCATTGATTGCTCCATTCCTGCAGCACGGGGTTTGCCGCCTTTGGCAGAACATGACCGAATCTATGCGGGCGACGCGCACTCTGTTCCCGACGAAGAAGCGTCGTTTTTTGCGCGCGGCGCGGTTCAGGCCGGGGTCAGAGCGTCGATCCAGCCACCGAGGGCGGCAATATCGGGCAGAACGACATCGGCTGGCGGGGCAAGCTCAGCCCGCGTGGCGATGCCGGTCAGCACGGCCACGGCGTGCATTCCGGCAGCGCGGCCGGCATCCAGATCATGCCGGCTGTCGCCCACCATCGCCACGCGGGACGGGGTCAGGTCAAAGCGGCGAATGAACTCCTTCAACTGCCCCGGCGCCGGTTTGCCGCCCCAGCCAGAGTCGCAACCCACGACATAATCGAACAGGTCCAGCACCCCGGCCCGCTCCAGATGGATGCGTGCGGGCATTTCGGTGTCATTGGTCGCAAGCCCCAGAACGCAGCCCCCGCGCCTTGAGCCCCGACAACACCGGCCGCAGATCAACCGCAGGCACCATCGGTGCCGCGGCGGACAGGGCAAACATGCGCTCATTCAACTGGCGTAGCGTCATCGACGGCAGATGGGGATGCAGCAGGTCGGCAATCTCTGGCGTGGTCATGCTGATGACTGGGCTGGTCTGCGCGAAGTCCTGCGTGTCCGGATCATAGCCCAGAACCTCCCCCAGATGGTGCATGCCCGACACATCCGGGGCAAGTTCTGCCAGCAGACTGCGGGTCCAGGCCCCCCAGCTCGCCCGGAAGTCGAACAGCGTGCCGTCCTTGTCGAAAATCACCGCATCCAGCATGTTCAAACCTCAGGTCCAATTCCATATTTCGCCGCCCGGCAGTGCTGCACGGGCCTGCATCGGCGCGGTATAGGCAAAGCCACGGGCGTCGCAGAACTCCTTCACGAGCGTATCTTCGGTCAGGATATAGTCGAGGACCGTGCCGAGAAAGGCCGCAGAGGTGACGGAGCGCACCAAATCAGCCGGGGCAGCCCCCGTCATCCCCATGAAAGCGTTAAGACGATCGACATCATCCGCGACCCAGGAAAACGCCTGCGCCGCCAACGCTTCGGCCGATTTCCGCCCAGTATCTGGCTTTTCCACTGATTCCCTCACGCTCTTCCGGTGAATTTGATCGAATTGATTATGCAGTCAGAAAGGAATTCTTAACCTCTTACCTACAATCATGGCATCTACCGAGTGTGTTTAAGGTGGGCGAGTTTCGGATGATCGGCAAGATCCTGATAGTAGATGATGTGTCCACAAACCGCATCGTCTTCAAGGTCAAATTGACAGCCGCTGGCTATAACTCAGTCATGGCCAATGACGGCGCCTCCTGTCTGCAGCTTGCTGCGGCTGAAGTGCCGGACCTGATCCTGCTCGACCTGATGTTGCCTGACATGTCCGGTGTAGAGGTTCTGAAACGGCTGAAGGCAAATCCGGTGACCCGCCGCATTCCGGTCGTGATGTTCTCTGGCGAACAGGAATCTGCGCTGCGCGTCGCGGCTTTGCAGGCCGGGGCTGAGGATTTTCTGTGCCGCCCGATTGACGACCAAACCCTGCTGGCACGTCTGCGCGGTCTGCTGCGCGCGCGTGAGGTGTTCGGCGGTCTGGCCTCACGCGAAAACGAATTCGGGATGTTCGGTATGGCGGATCAGGCGACGCCCTTTGTGACGCCGGGACATGTCGCTCTGGTGCTGAACCGACCGGAAACGGCCATTGCCCTGCGCAAACAGCTGGCCACCTCTGGTCAAGGACCGGTTCTCCATTCTTGCCCCCGAAGATGTCTTTCTGGATAGCAGCCCCCAAGTCGCACCCGACGTCTATCTGATTGATGCCGACATCGGGTCGTCGGGTGGCGGGCTGCGGATGATGTCGGAACTGCTCAGCCGCAGCGCATCGCGTCATTCGGCGTTTTGCATCTACAACCACGGCAGCCCAAATCTGGTTCCGGCGATGGCCTTTGATCTTGGCGCGAATGATCTGGTCGATCAGCCGGATCAGCGGCCCCGAACTGGCGGTACGGCTGCACGCCCTGGTCCGTCGCAAACGAGAGGCGGATCAGATGCGCGCCTCGGTGCAGGACGGGTTGCGTCTTGCCATGATTGACCCGCTGACCGGGCTGCACAATCGTCGCTATGGGCTGGGCCAACTGAACGCCATCGCCAATCACGCCCAGCAAACTGGCGGCCGCTTTGCCGTGATGGTGATTGATCTGGACCGGTTCAAATCGGTGAACGACCGCTGGGGCCATGCCGCAGGCGATGCTGTCCTGATAGATGTGGCAAACCGGCTGACGGCCAATCTGCGCAGCAATGACCTGTTGGCCCGGATCGGCGGTGAAGAGTTTCTGATCGCCCTACCCAATACCACACAGGCAGAGGCCGGCATCGTGGCCGAACGGTTGTGTCAGGCCGTCAAGGCCAGCCCGGTCGTATTGGCCACTGGAACAGAGATCAGGGTCACAATCTCAATCGGTATGACAATTGTCAGCAGCAAAGGTCACGACGACCCCTCAGGCACAGTTGCAGAGATTGTCGATCAGGCAGACCGGGCACTTATGAAGTCCAAGTCCAGCGGCAGGAACATGGTCACGATTCTGGGTCAGGCCGCCTGACTTAAGTTGCCCGAAGGAGCGGGATTAGTCCCCGGCACCCTGTTTGCCGTCACCCGGCTTGCCATTGTCCCCGCGCCCATGCCGCATCTTCGCCTCCAACCGGTCCGCGAAGGCAAGGCGGGCCTCTTGCGGCAAGCCAATCAGGAAATCGCGGATCATGCCTTTGCCGATATTCATGCGGTCATTCAGGTGCTGGGCCTGTGCATCCAACGCGTCGGTCAGTTTGACGCTGTCGAACGGATCGGTCCGCAGCGCCGTCAGGATTGCCGCGCTATCTGTCTGCATCTGTTGTCTGGCGGCCCGCAAATCACCGATCCGCGCCTGAACAGCCTTGCGCAGGCTGTCGCGGTCTTGCGGCAACAGCGCATCATCATACGGGCCAAAGCCGAGGTCACGCACCATGACATCGCGACCACCCGGGCCGCCATGCAAAGCCAGCCCGACCACGGCACCGCCCACCGCCAGATTCAAGGCGACCGAAACGGCGAGGGCGATCTTGAAAGCCCGGCTGCACGGTGGCTTTGCAGTGGGTTGTGGTGGCACGATCGGGGTCGGAACGGGCTCGGTCATCATATCACTCCTGTGCCCACATCACGGTGGTAGAGGGCAGCAATTCAAGACTGTCAGATTGAGTGGCGGACCCGGTCACAAAACTGGCCAAGTCCACGAATTGTGTGGGTTGCGCGACGCCGAGATAGAGACCGGTCATGGCCGCAAAGGACATACCCGCCAGGAAGCGCCGCCGCCGAAAATGTCGGCCAAAGAGGCCAACCAGCCCCGAGGTGCTGCCGGTGACGGCACGGCAAGGGCCGGTCGGGGTTGCAGCGCAGCCGCATCGGCCAGAATTCGGGCGACCAATGGGGCCGAGGGCACTTCGCGATGATCCGCAGCCGTGGCGAACAGCGTGTCCAGATCGTCATCTTTCGTCATCATACCTCTGCCTCCTCTTCATCCTCATAGCCCAGTTCCTGTTTGCGGCCGGCCAGAATTGCGGTCAAGCTTCGTTTTCCCCGCGCGGTCAGGCTTTCCACCGCCTCGACCCCGATCTCCATGATCTCGCCAATCTCGGGATTGGCCAGACCTTCGATATGACGCAACACCACCGCCTGTCGCTGCCGTCAGGCAACTGGGCCAACGCGTTGTGCAACGCGGCCATGCGGTCCGCCTCGATCATGCCTGCCACGCGCCGGCTGTGCCCCGTCCGCCACCTCGGGCGCATCGTCCAGCGTTACCGCCGGGCGGCGCGTCCGGGCGCGGCGCAGGTCGGTGCACAGATTGGTCACCACCCGGTAAGCCCAGGTCGACACCTGCGCCTCGCCCGGCCGCCAATTCGGGTGCCACCTTCCACAGCCGCAGCATCGCCTCTTGCGTCACATCCTCGGCCTCGGCCCGGTCGGCCAGCAAGCCGCATGGCATAGCCCAGCATGCCGCGGCGCTCAGCCGTGCCGTCAGAAGACGTGACGCCTCGCGGTCCCCATTGGCATAGAGAACCAGCAGCGTGTCGTCTGAAACCTCGGCCAAGGTGTCGCGGGGCATGTCCATCCTGAGACGGGGATTACCGGTCTGGAGGCAGTGCTCGCAACGTTTGAAACCGCGCCGGCCAGAGTTCGCCCGGCGCGCCAGGTCTGTCGGCGGCGTCAGTTGCCGTCCAGTCCCATTTGCCATCCGCTGCCCACCGTCGCCCTTGCCGCTGTCCGACCATGCCCTCATGGTCACCATGTCGGCCATCCCTGCCACCATCACGGCCCGGCATGCGCTGCTTGGTGGCATCCATCTCGGCCTGATCGACAAAGCCGTCCTTGTTGGTGTCCAGCCGGTCAAACATTGCCCGCGGCATCGGACGGGCCATCATCTCGGCCACCGACAGCATCTTGTCGCCATCCGTGTCCAGCGCTCAACCATCGTTCTGCGCCATGTTGGTCGCGGCGTCGGTCATCGCCTTCAGATGCATCGCGGCCAATTTCCTCGACCGACAGCTTGCCATCGGCATTGGCATCGACCCGGCGACCTGGGCGGCACGGAAGGCAGTCAGCTCATCCTTGCTGACCTTGCCATCCTTGTCGGCGTCCATCGTCGGCAAGTCCACACCTGCGGCCGCCCTGCATCATGCCCATGCCGTACCGCCCATCTCGCCCATGACATATCGCCCATGCTTGTCGGCGATCGCCGCGCTGCCCAGCATCAGAACGGCCACAGCCACGATGCCCAAAGCCGCCGTCTTGTTTGTCAGTTTCATCTCTGTGCTCCATCTCACTCGGGACGCTTCCTTGGTCCCGATGCAAGTGAAACGGCCCAGCCGCGCGTTCCGTCGCACAATTGCGACAAAGCGGCACGTCTGGGATTTCCCCCTCCACTTTGCGCGGCCGATGGCGCTAAACAGCATCACCTGCACACAAGGATACGCCATGACACAGCAATTGGCATTCGCCATGGACCCAGAGCTTGACGAACCGGTGAGCGCCCGCTGGGCCTGGCCCTGCGGCGCGGCTGGCAGTGCCGTTGCCCGAATTGCGGCGCGGGCCCGATGTTGCGAAGCTACCTCAAGGTGCGCGACACCTGCCCGGTCTGCGGCGAAGCTCTGTCCCATCAGCGCGCTGACGACGGCCCGGCCTATCTGACCATCCTGATCGTCGGTCATCTGCTGGCACCGGTGATCTATTATGTCTTTGTCGAATACCGACCCGAACCGATGGTTCTGGCCTCGATGTTCACCACGCTGACCGTGGCGCTCTGGCCCTGTTCCTGCTGCCGCGCTTGAAAGGGATGCTGGTGGCGCTGCAATGGGCCAAGCGGATGCACGGCTTTGGTGACAGCCCGGAATTGCCCGAACCATGACTGACACGTCCCGTCCGCGCCGGCGGCCTCGGTGATCCTGTGGCGCGCGGGCGGCCGGGG
The DNA here is from genome assembly GCA_963781185.1 of uncultured Alphaproteobacteria bacterium. Lineage (GTDB taxonomy): Bacteria > Pseudomonadota > Alphaproteobacteria > Rhodobacterales > Rhodobacteraceae > Stagnihabitans. The sequence goes on along the minus strand of CAWAEL010000010.1, from coordinate 17,683 downwards.
CCGCAGGTTCTGATGGGCCAGCGTGGGGCAGCGGCGGTCTTCATGCCGTCGAAATACGTCTTTCCGGGTGGTGCTGTCGATCCGGGCGACCACTCCACCGGGCATCTGTCGGCGGAATGTGACGGCGCGTCTGGCGCTGCATTGCCCGAAATTTGCGCCCGGGCCGGATGCCTTGGCCGGCTGCGCCCTGCGGGAGTTGTTGGAGGAAACCGGGCTGGTTCTGGCCCCCGCCGCACCGCTGGATTTTGTTTTCCGCGCCATCACGCCGTCAGGGGCACCCCGCCGTTTTGATGCCCGGTTCTTCTTGGCCCAGGCAGCGGATGTGATCGGCGACCCGGATGACTTTTCCGCCGCAACGGATGAATTGTCGCATCTGCACTGGATCGGTCTGGCCGAGGCGCGGGCCCTAGACCTGCCCTTTATAACCGAGGTCGTTCTGGCCGAAATAACCGCCCGTCTGACCGGCCTGCCGCAGCACGGCGTGCCGTTCTTTGACAATTCCGGTCCCGTTCCGACCTTTCGGCGCCTGATCTAAGTCGCGGCTACGATGCCGATGATCGACAGGGCCAGGAGGCCGATGCCCAGCATCTCTTTGACCGAGGGGCGTTCACCAAAAACATAGGTCGAAACCAACACCGTGAACACCAGTTCGATTTGCCCGACGGACCGCACATAGGCTGCATTTTGCAGGGCAAAGGCCACGAACCAGCCCAGCGACCCCAGCATTCCCGTCACCCCCACCCAGAAGGCCGGGCGTCGTGCGGCAACAACGCGGGTGATTTCGCCGGGTTCACGCCAGAGCAAATAGGGCAACAGCATCAGGGTTTGCACCGTCGTCACTGCCGCCAAGGCGAGGATAGCACGGAAGAAGGCGTCGTCGCTGGCGATTTGTACGGTCGCCGCACGGTATCCTATGGCGGACACGCCAAACAAACCGCCTGCCACCAGCCCCAACATACTGGCGCGGTTGAAGAAACCGCCCTTGATCCAGCCCCCCTCCGGCCGCGACAGGATCAGCACACCAATCAGGCCGATCAGGATGGCGGCCATGCCAGTGTGACTGACCTTTTCACCAAGGATCACGGATGAAAACACCGCCACCTGCAAAACCTCAGTCTTGGTGAAGGCAATGCCCACGGCAAAGGAGCGTTGGGAAAACAGCGCGATGGTGCAGAACGTCGCCACGATCTGCGCCACGCCGCCTGCGCCGACTGCGAGCCAGAACGTCCCGGATAACGGCGGCAGGCTGTAGCCGCGCACCCCCATCAGAAGGATCGCCCCGGCCACGGCTAGCGGGGCGGCAAAGACAAAGCGTGACGCCGTAGCTGCAGCCGTCGATAAGCCGAGCCCGCGCAACTGCTTTTGCAGCGAAAACCGCACGGTCTGCATGGCAGCGGCGGCGATGGTGACGATGACCCAGAGTTCCATGCGCCCAAATGCCGTGGAAGCTGACGGAATGTCCAGCCGGTCAGCAGTCCTCACTCATCGGAGATTTCTTGACGGGCCAGACCGGATGGACCACCGGCTCTTTGGCCGTCATCCAGTAGCGGCGGAAAACTTCGGCATAATTCTTGTAAACATAGCCCTCATTCCGCCGCAGGAAATGCGCCTTGCGCGACGCATAGAGGCCGGGAAGTTTGTACCATGGCACAGCCGGGTGCATGTGGTGCACGACGTGATAATTGTTGTTCAGGAACAGCAACGCCAACGGCCCGCGGTCCTCAACAACCACTGTCCGCGCCCGGCACAGATCATGGGCGCGATGCTCCAGAAACGTGCGGATCCGCAGGATGGACAACGCCAGATAGACGGTCACGAAATAGGCCCAAAGCGGCATCATCGCGACCCAGGTCAGCCAAGCCACCACCAAGGCCAGACTGCCCAAATGCAGCAGCCAAGCCGCCCTGACCGTATTGTCCCCCTGACGGATCAGCGCCATATCCCAAGCGATGAACTGCACCGTGCCCAAGGCCGGACCAAAGATCATCCGCCCGGCGAGCGTGTTGTTCCACTCCAGCAATTTGCGCAGGAACGCTGGCAGCCGCGCCCAGACCTCCGGATCGCAATAATAGGATTCCGGGTCGTCATAGGGGTCGGTCAGCGCCGGATCGTAGTGGTGCTGCAAATGGGTGTCGCGAAACCGACGATAGGGAAAGAACAGACCAAGCGCCGGATAGACCAAGGCCTCATTCAGCGTTGAGTTTTGAAACGGGTGGTCGTGCAGGACTTCGTGTTGCAGCGAGGAGAATTGTGCGATGGCCAAGGTGGTCATGGCTAGGGAAAGCAAAACCGAACTGGGCCAAAGGATGGTTCCCGCTGCCCAAACCAGATAAGTTCCAGCCAGCAAGATCAGAGTTGGCCATTCGGTCGCCCGCGCAGTCCCAGTATTCATAGCGCCTCCTTGCTTTCCTGAAGATTAGCACTTGCGGGACTGCCGCAGAATTCAGAGACTACGCACCAAATCGTCACCATTGTTTTGGAAAGTCAACGAATGAGTGATTTTGTCGACAAACGCGATCGGGCTGAGTTCTTTCGCACCCGTTTGGCAGAGGCCTTGGCTTGGCAAGGGCAGAGCCAAAGCGGCCTCGCGCGGGCGGTCGGGGTTGACCGATCGACCATATCAGCCCTACTCGCCCCCGGGACGCGCCTGCCCGGGGCCCAGATTGCCGCCGATTGCGCGCAGGCTTTGAATGTGTCGACCGACTGGTTGCTGGGCCTGACGAACCGCCCCGCCCCACCCGATGATCTTATCGCCTCAGCCGTGCAGACGATTCCGGCCAGCCGGGCGCTGTTCGACGACACGATCTTTGGTTGGCATGCTGAAGCTGCGGGCCACAAGATCCGCCATGTGCCCGCCTCGCTGCCCGACATCCTGAAGACGCAGGCCGTCGTCCTGTGGGAATATCGCGACGCCCTCGGCACCCAAGCCACGCAGGCGTTTCAGAGTTTTGAGGCGCAGTTGGCGCTGTTGCGCGATGTCCGGTCCGACTTTGAAATCGCCATGCCGCTGGACGAAATCCTCAGCTTTGCGACAGCCACCGGCTATTGGACAGACATCCCGGTGGCGATCCGGCTGGGCCAGTTGGATCGTCTGATTTCCCTGTGCGACGAGCTGTACCCGGCACTGCGGCTCTATCTGTTTGACGCGCACCGGGTGTTCTCGGCACCCGTCACCGTGTTCGGCCCGCATGTGGCGGTGGTCTATCTCGGACGCTGCTATGTGGCGTTTCGCGACAAGGCCAAGGTCGCCGAGGTGTCGCACCACTTCGACTGGCTGGTCCGCCACGCCGCCCTTAGCGCGCGCGACGCCGCCAGTCATTTCCGGGAATTGCGCGAACTGGTGCGTTAAAAGACCACCAATGCGGCAGGGTCGTAGCTGTTGAACTTCAGGATATCGCGCACCGCTTTCAACCGGTCCGACGGCAGCGCGCCTTCACGGTTCAGGACAAATCCGAACTTGCCCGAGGGCGTACCGATCACCATTGTCCGGTAATCTGCATCAGCCCACAGCACCCACCAATCGGCCATTCCGTCGACCGAATACCGACCAGACTTGCCCGGAACAAATGCGCTTTTGCCCCGGGTTTCGCGTCCGGACAGGCATAGCGTCCAATCCACCTGACGGGCCTTGTCCGAGAAATCCACCGCTCCGGGCGCGCAATTGGCACCGTTTTGCGAATAGGCTGCCACTTGGACCCAATGCCCGTTCAACCGCCCAGTCTCCAGCACAGCTGAGGAATACATCAGCGCGCCTTCGGTGCGATACGAATGCGCGGGCGGAGGAGGCACAGCCTTGGGGGCGCAGCTTGCAAACGCCAAGACGATTGCCAAACCCCTGATCAATTTAAACAAAGTGTCACCCTTCGCCCATCGGCTTCAAAGATTTCATTGCAGCCATAGAGCGGCGTGAAAGGCGAGCAGGTTCCCAGATCGAGCCAGACAGACCCCTTGGCAATCGCCCTTCTTGCGGCAGAGTTTTCCGGCATCGCGGGTCTTTTTCTGGCAGATGAACGTCCCGGTATCCCCCGCCGCCCCCCATTGCCCACCCGTCTTTTCGCAAAGAACCTGCTCGGCAGTCTTAGGCGCCTCAGGTTCCGCCGCGGGTTCACTTGAGGCTTGGGGCGCGACCGACGACACGGGGGTCGCGGCAAGGTTCGTTGGGCGTGGCTTTGGATGTGGGGTGGCCGGGGTGGCTTTGGTCACAGTTGGCGGTGCCTCTGCCCCCGGCATTTGCGCCGTCGCCGCAGTAGCCCCGCTTGCAGAGGTGGGTGCGGCGTCTAACGTGCTCACAGCGATGTCGCCGCCAGCCATCCCCGCCGTGCTGGCCGTCGGCCCGTCGGCGGGGGCGGTCATTTGGCACGCCGCCAACAGGAACAGGGCGAACAGGCTACGGCGCATTGCAAAACTCACATCAGGTTGGCTCAACAAGGCCCCAAGCGGCCATCGCTTGCAAGGGGACTGGCTTAATAGGGTTGCGGATGGGCGCGGTGGGCGGCGTCAATGTCACGCAAAACCTCTGCCGACAAGGTCACTTCGGCGGCGCCCAAGGTTTCTCGACAGTTGGTCAACATTGGTCGCGCCGATGATCGGGATGCACTGGAACGGGCGCTGTTGACTGAAGGCAAGCGCCATCTGGCACGGATCCAACCCGTGGCGGGCCGCGATGCCGAGATAGGCGGCAACGGCGGGAAAGACCTGCGGGGTAATGCGGTTGCTGAGCGTTTCATTGAGGGCGCGCCGCGTCCCCTCAGGCGTGACATCGCCCGCATATTTCCCGGACAACAACCCACAGGCCAGCGGCGAAAAGCCCAGCAGCGGCATGTCCTCTCGCACCGACAACTCGGCCCAGTCCGTATCGAACTGGCGGCAGAGCAGCGAGTATTCATTCTGCACCGTCGCCATGCGCGGCAAGCCGTGCTTGTCGGCCAAAGCCAGCCAACGAGAGGCGCCCCACACCGTTTCATTGGAAACTGCAATGTGTCGGATCTTGCCCTGTGCGATCAGATCAGCTGAAACCTGCAAGATTTCAAGCATATGCGCTTCGACCTGCATCTTGTCGGCACCGCGGGGATCATAACCCCAGATGTTGCGAAAGTGATAGGTGCCACGGTTGGGCCAATGCAGTTGGTAGAGGTCGATATAGTCGGTCCGCAGCCGTTTGAGCGAGGCATCCACGGCCTGCCGCATGATCTCTCCGGTCAAGGGAACCCCGCCACGCACGGCGGGCTGACCTTGGCCGCTGACCTTGGTGGCCAGAACCAACCGACTGCGTCCGCCCCTTGCGGCGAGCCACGATCCGATGATCTCTTCCGTGCGTCCGACCGTTTCGGCGCTGACCGGGTTGACCGGATACATCTCTGCCGTGTCCCAGAAATTCACCCCAGCGTCGAGCGCCATGTCCGCCTGGGCGTGTCCCTCGGCCTCGGTGTTCTGTGTACCCCATGTCATCGTGCCGAGGCACAGTGCCGAGACAGATAGCCCCGTATGTCCCAAATTGACCTGTCGCATCGCGCCCTCCGTTTTGTTTGACCGTAAGGCGATGAGGGCGGGATGGGAAGGCCTGATGGCTTGAGAACAATATGCGAACATCGTAGATTGCAGACATGGCGCTGCCCATCCAACACGACTCATCCGGGCGCAGGCCCTTTCCAGAACAGCCGCTACCGGGGGGGTTGGGGCTGACGCTGCTGCGTGGGCGTGTGCATGAGGTGTGCGGCCCGGCCCGGATGACGCTGGCGGCGCTGATCCTCGGCGCCAGTGCGGGGCCGGTGGTCTGGATAAGCCCCGGCTGGCAGACCGAGCGGGTCTATCCGCCGGGCCTGTGCGAACATCTCGATCCGGGGCGGATCATCTTTGCCACCGCCCGGCGGCCCGAAGATGTCCTGTGGGCGGTGGAAGAGGCGTTGCGCTCAGGCTCCGCGTCCATCGTGCTGGCCGATATGCCCGCCCCGCCTGCCCTGACGCCGGTGCGGCGGCTGCATCTGGCCTGTCAGGCGGGGGCCGAGATTACGCGCAACCGTGGAGGCACGCCGCCGCTGGGCCTGTTGCTGACACCGGAAGATGGCGGCGCGCAGGGGGTTGAAAGCCGCTGGCAGATGCAGGCCGCGCCCAGCGGATCGACCCTTCTGGAAAACCGCAGCGCCTGGACCCTACGCCGCCTGCGCGCACGGATGGCCCCGCCTGCCGAATGGCTTTTGATCAGCGATCCAGCCGGACCGATCCGCGCAGCACCGCCCGCCGCCGGATCGTGACGCCCCCCAATGCGGCAGCAGATCACCCAAAACCGATTGTTCCGCTTGGCCTTTCCATTCCAACATGCCAGCATGGGTGACCATGCGATTGCTAATCACCTTTGCAGCCCTGTTCCTGTCCGTCGTCCTGCTGCAACTGGGCGCAGGTGGTGTGGCCCCATTGGACGCAATCTCAGGTGCCGCACTCGGCTTCAGCCGAAGCGAGATAGGCCTGATGGGATCGGCCCATTTCTTCGGCTTCTTCATCGGCTGCTGGTGGGCGCCAAGGTTGATGGGCGAGGTCGGCCACTCCCGCGCCTTTGCCGCCTTTGTCGCGGCGGGCACCATCGGCATTCTGGCGCATATGCTGGTGATCACCCCACTGGCGTGGAGCCTGATGCGGATGGCAACCGGGCTGTGCACCGCCGGGTGCTACACGATCATCGAGGCTTGGATGCAATCCAAGGTCACCAATGAGACGCGTGGCCGCGCCATGGGGGTTTACCGCGCCGTCGACATCACCGGCTCGCTTGGCGCGCAACTGATCATCGGCGTGCTGGAGCCGGGGTCATATGTCTCCTACAACCTGCTGGCCCTGCTGCTCTGCGCGGCGCTGTTCCCACTGACCCTGACCAAGGCCGAACCACCCGAAACCCCCGACGCCCCGCGTCTGCGGCCCGGTCTGGCTTGGGCACGTTCACCGCTCGCCTCGGTCGGTGTGGTGGTTGCCGGCGTCACCGGGGCGGCCTTCCGCATGGTCGGGCCGGTGTATGGCCAAGAGGTCGGGCTGGCCTCGAACCAGATCGCGCTGTATCTGGCCGCCTATGTCGTGGGCGGGGTGCTGGCCCAGTATCCGGTGGGCTGGGCGGCGGACAAATATGACCGCCGGTCCGTCCTGATCGTCTTGTCGATATTGGGGATCATCGCCTGCGGTGCGGCAATTCTGTTGGCCGATCAGGGGCCCATGGCAAATTATTTGACCATTGCCGGCTTTGGCTTTGCCACCATGCCAATCTATTCCGTCTCTACCGCCCATGCCCATGACTACGCCACGCCGATGGAGCGGGTAGAGCTGTCGGCCGCGATGATGTTTCTTTATGCCGTGGGCGCAATCGCCAGCCCCTACCTCGCCTCGGTTCTGATAGAGGGTTTCGGATCGGGCGCGATGTTCCTGATGATTGCCGTGGCGCATGTGCTGCTGGTCGTCTTTGGTCTTGTCCGGATGACCGCACGCCCGACACCCGACGACCGCACGCCATACACGTATGAGCCGCGCACGACGTTCCAGATCGGGCGTTTGATGGGGCGGCTCAGGGATCGCCACTAGGTCTTGGGTTTTGACTTCAGTTTGGTCCCCATCAGCTTCCAGATCATGTGCAACAGCAGCAACAGCGCCAGAGAAGAGACGCTTGTGCCGACGATGCCGCCAAACTCTTGCCCCTTCTGCATGACTTTGACCAACGCCTCAGTCCGCTTCTTCTTGTCGTCGTCGATCTGGATCTCTTTCTCGATCCGCGCCAGCGTTGTGGGCACCCAGGACGGGTTGTTCGCCTCTTTGGCAGCCACTTTGATCGCCTTGATGACGCCTTCCGGATCCTTGGCGAAATCCATCTTCACGACCTTGGAGGCCTTGGTCAGCGCCGCTTCGGTCGCCAGCAGTTCGGCGATCGTGTCGGCGACCCAACGCACCCCGTCCTGCGCGTTGGGCGACAGGGCATCGTAAACCTTGGTGCCCATCACTTTGGTCACCGGCGCATAGCGCTTCAGATACAAGTGCACCTTCTTGGCGGCGGCTTGCGCTTTCGCTGGCGGCACCGAATCCGGCAACCGGGCAGCAATCTTGCCGATTTCCTTATGCAGGGCATCGAGGGCGCGAACAGCTTCGCCAACTTCTTTCAAAATGGGGGCGTCAAGGGTCCCGGTGGCCATAGGGCAAACTCCACAACTGCTGAATAAAGGCATTCCGACTATGGGGACAGCGTAACATCCGGACCCGCCACGTCGCAATAGTCTGACAGACCAAGCATCTGGCTCTTGCCCGCGCCATGCGCTAAACCCGGCGCGACACGAATGAGGGCACGCATCATGGCACGGATTCTGATTACTTCCGCCATCCCCTATATCAATGGGATCAAGCATTTGGGCAATCTGGTGGGCAGCCAGCTGCCCGCCGACCTGTTCGCCCGCTACATGCGCGGCCGGGGCCATGAGGTGATGTTCATCTGCGCCACCGACGAACACGGCACCCCGGCCGAACTGGCCGCCGCCAAAGCGGGCAAACCGGTCGAGGAATATTGCGCCGAAATGCATGACGTGCAGGCCGAGATTGCCCGTGGCTTCCGCCTGTCGTTTGACCATTTCGGCCGGTCCTCCAGCCAGCGCAACCACCGCCTGACTCAGCACTTTGCCGGGGTTCTGAATGACAACGGGTTGATCCGCGAAGTCTCTGAAAAGCAGGTCTATTCCATCGACGACAAGCGCTTCCTGCCGGACCGGTATATCGAGGGCACCTGCCCGAACTGCGGCTATACCTCGGCACGCGGCGACCAATGCGACAACTGCACCAAGCAGTTGGACCCGACCGACCTGATCAACCCCCATTCCACCATCTCAGGCTCTACCAACCTTGAGGTGCGCGAGACCAAGCACCTGTATCTGATGCAGCGCAGCCTGCGCGACAAGATCGACGCGTGGATCGACAGCAAGACAGATTGGCCGATCCTGACCACTTCGATCGCCAAGAAATGGCTGAACGACGGCGATGGTTTGCAGGACCGTGGCATCACCCGCGACCTGAACTGGGGCATCCCGGTGCAAAAGCGGTGACAAGCCTTGGCCGGGGATGGAGGGCAAGGTGTTCTACGTCTGGTTCGACGCCCCCATCGAATACATCGCCTGCACCGCCGAATGGGCCGATGCCAACGGGCTGGACGATGCGGCATGGGAACGCTGGTGGCGCACCGACAAGGGGGCCGATGACGTGACCTATTACCAGTTCATGGGCAAGGATAACGTCCCCTTCCACACCCTGTCCTTCCCGGCGACTATTCTGGGGTCAGGCGAGCCGTGGAAGCTGGTCGATTTCCTGAAGTCGTTCAACTACCTGAACTATGACGGCGGGCAGTTCTCCACCTCACGCGGGCGCGGGGTGTTCATGGATCAGGCGCTGTCGATCCTGCCGTCGGATTACTGGCGCTGGTGGTTGCTGTCCCATGCCCCCGAAAGCAGCGATGCTGAGTTTACGTGGGAAAACTTCCAGTCCTCGGTCAACAAGGATCTGGCGGACGTTCTGGGCAACCTCGTCAGCCGCGTCACCAAATTCGCCACCGCCAAGTTTGGCACCAACATCCCGGCAGGCGGGCAGTTCGGGCCGCAAGAGGCGGCGGTGATTGCCGATCTTGGCGCACGGATCAAGGACTACGCCGCCCTGATGGAACAGATGGAGGTCCGCAAGGCCGCCGCCGAACTGCGCGCCATCTGGGTCGTTGGCAACGAATATCTGCAATCGGCAGCGCCGTGGACCGTCGTCAAGACTGATCCAGAGCGCGCGCAGGCCATGGTGCGGCTGGCGCTGAACCTGATCCGGGTCTATGCGATCCTGTCGCGCCCCTTCATCCCCGATGCCGCCGCCACCATGATGACGGCCATGGGGTCCGACGACTGGACCTGGCCCGAGGACATCAGCGCCGCCCTGCGGACCCTGCCCGCCGGGCAAGAGTTTGCCGTGCCGGAAAACCTGTTCCGCAAGATCACGGATGAAGAGCGGGTGGATTGGCAGGAGAAATTCTCAGGCATTCGCGCCTGAGCCGGGCAACGGCGGCAGGCCACTCTGCCGCCGTGCCTTGGTGATCCGGGTCAGAACAGCCCGATCAGCTTTAGGCTGACCAGCACCAGCACAATCGCCAAAAGGGTCCGCAGCAGGCCCTCGGGCAGTTTCGGCGCCAACATGCTGCCCACGATGATGCCGGGGACGGACCCGATCAACAGCGTGACAAGCAACACCCAGTCCACATCCCCAAGATACCAATGGGCAAGCCCAGCCGTCAGCGTCAAGGGCACGGCATGGGCAATGTCCGACGCCACGATGTGCAACGTTGGCAGCCGTGGATACAGCACCAGCAGCGCCGTAACCCCCACAGCACCGGCCCCGACAGAGGTCAGCATGACCAGCGCGCCGATGATGGCCCCCGTCAGCACTGTCAGCCCCAAGACAGCACGGTCATTGCTTACCGAGATCTTGGAGCTGAGATAGGCGACGATGTTGGCCCGAAACAGCAGCGTCATCGCCGTCATCATCAACACGACACCCAGCAGCACCGCCAACACACCGCCCTTGCTGCTGTGCAGACCTGCGTTGTTCATCACCAGAAAGGTTATCATGGTGGCCGGCACCGATCCTGCGGCCAGACGGCGGACAACTTGCCAATCCACCGACTTCGCCCGGCCATGCACCCCGGTTCCAACCGCCTTGGTGGCTGCGGCGTAAAGCAGATCCGTACCCACCGCAGTGGCTGGATGAATGCCGAACAGCAGCACCAACAGGGGCGTCATCAGCGAGCCGCCCCCGACCCCGGTCAACCCGACCACGATCCCGACGGCCATGCCAGACAACGAAAAGAGAAAGTTCATGTCACCAAAAGTCATATCTGCGGGCCCTTCTGCTCCGTGGCCGAGAATCCCGACAGGCACTGCGATGTCAACGCCAATCTGTTAATGTCGGTGGCTTTAGTAGAGATTAATGCCCCACCCCCGGCCAAAGCGATCGGAAAGCGCGTGAAGTCGGCAAAATTGCCAAGGTGCCCCGGGTTGTTTGGGGAGGATTTTCTGGGCCTCCGGCGGGGATATTTGGGCCAAAATGAAAGGCGTGTCCGTTTGAACGACACCTGCTGTTATTGTGTTAAATCAACCGGTTACGATTCCATATTTACCACATTTTAAGGCCATTGCGAATCACTCGCAACTGCCCGGCCCCTGCCCCAAACCAACCGGACCCCGTTTCTGTTGCAGCGAGCGGCTGGCTTGGATAAGGGTGCTGCACCTGCGGAGAACTGTCATGCCCCTGTTTCTGTCCACCCAAGACGCCGATTTTGAAGCCCGTTTTGCCGCCATGCTGGGCATGAAGCGGGAAGAGGCTGAGGATGTTGATACGGCGGTGGCGGCGATCATTGCGGATGTCAGGGCGCGCGGTGATGCGGCCTTGGTTGAGTTGACCCGCAAGTTTGACCGGTTTGATCTGGGTGCCATGGCGTTTTCGCCCGAAGAGATTGCCGCCGAATGTGCCAAAGTCTCGGCTGCGGATCGGGCGGCGCTGGAATTGGCGGCGGCGCGTATCCGGGCATATCATGAGAAGCAGCTGCCTGAGGATGCCTCTTGGACCGATGATGCCGGGGCGACGCTGGGTTGGCGCTGGACGCCGGTTTCGGCGGCGGGGTTGTATGTGCCGGGGGGGCTTGCCTCTTACCCCTCATCCGTTTTGATGAATGCCATTCCGGCCAAGGTCGCGGGGGTGGAGCGGTTGGTGATTGCCTGTCCGACACCGGGCGGCGTGGTCAACCCGCTTGGTTTTGTTGGCCGCGCAGATTGCGGGCGTCGATGTGGTCTACCGGATCGGTGGGGCGCAGGCGATTGCGGCTTTGGCCTATGGCACCGAAAGCATTGCGGCGGTGGACAAGATCACCGGGCCGGGCAATGCCTATGTTGCCGCCGCCAAGCGCCGGGTCTTTGGCCGGGTTGGCATTGACATGATTGCCGGGCCGTCGGAGATTCTGGTCATTGCCGACCGCGACAACGACCCCGGACTGGATCGCGCTGGACCTGCTGAGCCAGGCCGAGCATGACGAAAGCGCGCAGGCCATTCTGATGACGGATGACGCGGATTTTGGCGCATGCCGTGGCCGAGGCCGTGGACAAGCGGCTGGAAACGCTGGAGCGGCGGGCGATTGCCGGGGCCTCTTGGGCGCAGAACGGCGCGGTGATCGTGGTGCGCTCGCTGGACGAGGCGGCGGCTCTGTCGAACCGCGTGGCGCCAGAGCATCTGGAACTGTGCGTGGCCGACCCCGAGGCGTTGGCCTGCAGATCAAACATGCCGGGGCGATCTTCATGGGGGCGTGGACACCCGAGGCGATTGGCGATTACGTGGGTGGGCCGAACCATGTGCTGCCCACCGCACGGTCGGCGCGGTTTTCAAGCGGGTTGAGTGTGATGGATTTTGTAAAACGCACCACCATGGCGCGCATGACGCCGGAGGCCTTGGCCGCGATTGGCCCGGCGGCCGAGCGGCTGGCGATATCGGAAAGCCTGCAGGCGCATGGCCTGTCGGTCCGCGCGCCGTCTGGATGCCTTGAACCGGGGACCGCAATGACCAACCGTCTGATTGCCATTGATATTGACGACAAGGGCCTTGCGCCGCCAACACCCGAGATGGACCAGGAGCGCAAGGTGGCGATCTTTGATCTGCTGGAAGAGAATTCCTTTGCCATCCCGCGCGCTGCTGAATTTCCGGGGCCGTACCGTCTGTTGCTGGCCCTGCGCGAGGGGCGGCTGGTCTTTGGCGTCACCGATGAAAAGGGTGCCAAAGTGGCCGAGTTTCATCTGTCGCTGGGGCCGTTCCGGCAGGTGGTGAAGGATTACACCCAGATCTGCGAAAGCTATTTCGAGGCGGTCAAGATGATGCCGCCCAGCCAGATCGAGGCGATCGACATGGCGCGGCGCGGCATTCACAACGAGGGTGCCCGGGTGTTGCAAGAACGGCTAGAGGGCAAGGCCGAGGTTGATGCGGCCACAGCGCGGCGATTGTTCTCGCTGATCTGTGTGGTTCAGTGGGCCTGACGATGGCGGATTTCCCCAGCTCCGTCCTGTTTTGCTGCGACCATAACGCCGTCCGGTCGCCCATGGCCGAGGCGTTGATGAAGAAGTTCTACGGCCAGCGGGCCTATGTTCAGTCGGCCGGGGTTCGCAACGACATGGAGATTGACGGGTTTTCCATCGCAGTCTGCCGTGAGCTGGGGATAGAGTTGGAACGCCACCGCTCGCGCTCTTTCGATGAGATGCAGACGTTTGGGCGATGATCTGTCGCAGTTCGACCTGGTCATCGCCCTGTCGCCCGCCAGCCAGCGGCTGGCGCTGGACCTGACCAAGTTCTATCATCTGGCGGTGGAATACTGGCCGATCCTGGACCCGACCGCGATTGGCGAGGGGCGCGAGGCCAAGCTGGCCGCCTATCGGCAGGCGCGCGACCAGATCCGCGACCGGATGCTGGAACGGTTTGGCAGCCCGACCGCCGATCAGGATGCCTGACCAGGCTGCGTTCATCCGGGATAACCTGAGCCTGCAAGACGGTGGACGGGGTGCCGGAGGTTCGGCTTTACCTCGCCCATGCCCGCAGCCGCCTGTCGCGTCTGGGCGACGATGCCGCCCTATTGGGCCTATGTCTGGGCCGGTGGGGCCGCCTTGGCGCAGCACGTGATGCAGACCGGTGTGGCCCGGGGGCTGCGGGTGCTGGATTTCGGCGCGGGGTCAGGGATTGTCGGGATCGCGGCGGCCAAGGCCGGGGCTGTGCAGGTGATGGCAGTGGAGCCGGACCGCTGGGCGCAGGTGGCGATTGGGCTGAACGCGGCGGCGAATGGGGTGCGGTGGATTTGGTCGAGGGGCCGGCGGATCTGGTCCTGTGCGGCGACGTGTTTTACAGCGGTGAGGTGGCGGCGCGGGTGATGCCGGTGCTGGACGGGCTGGCGCGAACGGGGCTGCGGGTGCTGGTCGGCGATCCGGGGCGGGTGGATCTGCCGCTGGACCGGCTGCGACTGGTGGCGGAGTATCCGGTGCGGGACATGGGCGACGGACCGGGCAAGCTGACGGTGACCGGGGTGTATGACTACCGGCCATAGGTGGGCGCCGGTAGTTGGGGCTATGCCTTGCGCTGAGGTAGGATGCGCCATGAACCAAGCGCGCTAGAGCACAATGATCCCGGCGTGTTTGGCCTTCTCTTCCGGCTCGACATGGATCGTCACGACGCAGCCCGGCACCAGCGCCTTGAGCGCGGCCTCGACCCGGTCGCACATCTCATGCGCCTCAGACACCGACAGGGCGCCGGGGACGACCAGATGGAACTCGATGAAGGTCGCGGCACCAGCAGCGCGGGTGCGCAGATCATGCGCCTCTACCGCGCCGACCGCCTCCAGCGCGATGACCCGGCGGACCTGACCCAGCACGTCATCGGACAGGCTTTCGTCCAATAGCCCGCTCATCGATTCCTGCATCACCTTCCAGCCGCCCCACAGGATGTTGACCGCCACCAGCGCCGCCATCGCGGGGTCGAGCCACCACCAGCCCGTCTGGATCGCCACCAGCACCCCGAACGTCACCCCGACCGAGGACACCACATCCAGCAGCAAATGCCGACCATCCGCCACCAACGCCGGAGAGCGGTGCCTGCGGCCCTGATGGATCAGCACCCAGCACCAGACCCCGTTCAGCACCGAGGCCACGCCGTTGACCAGCAGGCCCTGCAACGGGGCGATCAGCGGATGGGCGGTTTGCAGGCCGTGCCACGCCTCGCGCAGGATCAGCACCGCGGCGAGGATGATCATCACCCCCTCAAGTATCGCGCTGAACAATTCCGCCTTGTGGTGGCCATAGGGGTGGTTGTGGTCCGCAGGCCGCGCCGCCACCTTGATCGCGACCAGTGCCGCCACCGCCGTCGCCACATTGACGATGCTTTCCAGCGCATCGGACAGCAGCGCAATAGACCCGGTCATCCACCACGCCAGCGTCTTCAGGCCCAACACGACCAGCCCCAAAAGGATGCTGCCGATCCCGAGTTTGAAGACCTTTGACATGCGGCAGCCCTACCAGAAAGGAAGAGTCTGGCCTAACAAAGCCTCGTCGCCCGCGCAACCGCCACTTTTCCCTTGAAAAGTCTTGCAGTCAGGCGCATATGGCCCGCCAAGCCTGCGTCTTTACGCGGGCCATACCCCTATTGGAGAGACCATGGCCAAGGAAGATATCCTCGAATTCCCCGGTGTCGTGAAGGAACTCCTGCCCAACGCGACATTCAAGGTTGAACTCGACAACGGCCATGAATTGATTGCGGTGATGGCAGGCAAGATGCGCAAGAACCGCATCCGTGTTCTGGCTGGCGACAAGGTGCAGGTCGAAATGACCCCCTACGATCTGTCGAAGGGTCGCATCAACTACCGCTTCAAGTGAAGCTCATACTCGGATCGGCCAGCCCGCGCCGCAGGGAACTGTTGGCGCAGCTTGGCATTGTGCCCGATGCGGTCCTGCCGCCGGACATTGACGAAGATCCCCGCAAGGCCGAATTGCCGCGCCCCTACTGCGTCCGTGTGGCGCGGGAAAAGGTCATGGCGGTGGTGGCGGACCCCGATGACATTGTGCTGTGCGCCGATACCACGGTGGCCCTGGGCCGCCGCATCCTTGGCAAGCCGCGCGATGCGGGACAAGCGGCCGAATTCCTGACCGATCTGGGCGGGCGGCGGCATCAGGTCATCACCTCTGTAGCGGTGCGGCGCGGT
This sequence comes from uncultured Alphaproteobacteria bacterium, assembly GCA_963781185.1. Taxonomy (GTDB): domain Bacteria; phylum Pseudomonadota; class Alphaproteobacteria; order Rhodobacterales; family Rhodobacteraceae; genus Stagnihabitans. The sequence continues at coordinate 1,923 of CAWAEL010000010.1, read as the reverse complement.
GACCGGGTCTGGACGCGCGACTGCTGTGTCAGCGGTCAAGATGAAGCGGCTGTCGGATGATGAGCTGAACGCTTATCTCGCGGGCGGCGACTGGCAGGGCAAGGCCGGGGCTTACGGCATTCAGGGCGCTGCCGGCGCGTTCATCCCGTGGATTTCCGGCTCTTTCACCGGCATCGTCGGCCTGCCCCTTGCAGAAACAGCGGCGCTGCTGACAGCCGCCGGATACCCGATTTGGAGACAGACATGATTGGCCGCGTCGTAGTGCTGGATGAGGTGAACGGCCAAGCCGCCGCCGCCCTGATCGTGGATGGTGAGCTGCAGGAATTGCTGGTCGATCCTGCCGATGACACCCCCCTGCCCGGCGCGATTTATCGCGCCGTCGCCGACCGGCCCATGAAGGGCCAGGGTGGCATGTTCGTCAAACTGCCCGACGGCTCCGGTTTTCTGCGCCAGACCAACGGCGTGGCCCCCGGTCAACGCGTCATCGTGCAGGTCACCGGGCCCTGCCGAACCCGGCAAGGCGCTGCCCGTCACCTCTCGCCTGCTGTTCAAATCGCGGCTGGCGATTGTGACGCCGGGTGCGCCGGGCCTGAACATCTCTCGCCGCATCAAGGACGAATCGCTGCGGGCCGAGCTGGAGGTTATGGCCGCCGAAGGCATGGCCGGCGCGGATGAGGATCTGGGCCTGATCCTGCGATCAGCCGCCACCTATGCCGAGGCCGGTGAGATTGTGGACGACATCGTCGCCATGCGCGATCTGGCCGACCGCCGTGCTGGCCGATCTGAACGGCGGGCCGGAATTGCTGGTCGAGGGCGCTGGTGCCCATGAAACCGCATGGCGCGACTGGGCCGATCCTGAGCCGGATGAGGTGATCGAGGGCGGTTTCGCCGCCCAGGGCGTGCATGAGATGCTGGACGCCCTGCGCGACATCCGCGTGCCTTTGGCCGGTGGCGGCAACATGCTGATTGAGACCACCCGTGCGCTGGTCGCCGTCGATGTGAACACCGGACCGGACACCTCACCAGCGGCAGCGCTGAAGGTGAACATCGCCGCCGCCCGCGACCTGCCGCGCCAGTTCCGGCTGCGCGGCCTTGGCGGTCAGATCATCGTCGACTTCGCGCCGATGCCCAAGAAAGAGCGCGCAATCCTCGATCAGGTGATCCGCGCCGCGTTCAAGGCAGAGGCCGCCGAAACCAACCTCGCAGGCTGGACGACGCTGGGTCTGTTTGAGATGACCCGCAAACGCGACCGCCTGCCGCTGTCGGTGCTGCTGCCGGATGAGGGCGCGCCGTGACCTGCCCCGTTTGCGCCAAAGACACCGATCCGAAATACAAACCGTTCTGCTCGCGCCGCTGCGCGGATGTCGACCTTGGCCGCTGGCTGAACGAAAGCTACCGGGTGCCCGCCCCCCCGGATGAGGAAGACGACCGCTCCTCCGACGACATACCGCCACAACGCCCACAATAGGATGCGTTTTTCTTCACCAACCCTCTGGACAGCCCCGACGCCCTGACGTATCACCCCGCCATCCGAAAGCCTCGGCTTTCAGAACGGTGCCCAGATAGCTCAGTTGGTAGAGCAGCGGATTGAAAATCCGCGTGTCGCTGGTTCGATTCCGGCTCTGGGCACCACTTACAACCCCCTGATAACATTGACGAATTTAGAGACGCAAAGATCGCACTTCGATGCGAAATCTTGGAATACCCAAAGGCGGGGTCACGCCGGGGTCACTAAGTCGCGGGTGTCCACTTGGCAAAATGAGCATGGAGAAACTCCTCGAGCTCATGCGCACGCTTAAACCTGCAAACTAGGACTGGGTGACGCTGAAGGTAGGAGCGGAAAATCGTGCAAATCAAGTTCGGACGCAGGAACAGCAAGCGGTGATGGACATCATTGCAGCCGAAACAGCGTCCTTCTTGTTA